>NZ_JAVDSH010000008.1:0-226592 GCF_031455195.1 Paenarthrobacter nitroguajacolicus
ACTATTGAGTTCTCAAACAACAGACACTAACCGGCACCACCCACACCCACCAAAGGGTCCAGGATCGCTCCGGAGCAACTTTTCAAACTTACCCGCTGCCCGCCTCCGGGTCAAATCGGCGAAGTTGACTTGATTTTCCTTAAGGATTCATGTCGGTTTCGCCTTCCTCCACCGGGGAGCAGCGCGGGTATTAACTATACACACACTCTGCGGGCTTGGCAAAGACCCGTATCGGGACGGGCTAGCCGGTCGGAGAACCAGGGCTCGCCGGGCTGATCGGAAGCCAAGCGCCACGGCCGGCAACCGCCGTCGAACGCTTGACCCAAGCTGAACAGGCAACGCTCCCCCACCACGGTGGAGGAGCGTTAGCTGGAAGGGGTCATTACGTGAGCGAGCGTTGGCTGGAAGGGGTCATTACGTGAGCGAGCGTTGGCTGGAAGGGGTCATTACGTGAGCGAGCGTTGGCTACTTGGCCGGCGCGAACCAGGAGGCCCCAAGCGGCGGAAGCGTGATGGTGAGCGCGGCCGGCTGTCCATCGGTTCCCGGCGCGGTCGCCTTCAAGGTACCCGCGTTGACGACGCCCGAGCCCCCATACGTTTCCGAGTCGGTGTTCAGTACTTCCACCCACTCCCCTGCTGCCGGCACACCCAGGATGTAGTCCTTGTGCGGGCCACCGGAGAAGTTCACTGCGCAAACGAGCGGTTTGCCGTCCTGGTCCCACCGGATGAACGTGAGGACGTTATGGTCCGCATCTCCGCCGTTGATCCACTGAAAACCTCCAGCTTCGTTGTCCCGCTGGTACAGGGCCGGCGTGGACGTGTAGAGCCCGTTGAGGTCCTTGACCAGGAGCTGCAGCCCGCGGTGCGCCGGGATATCTGCAAGGAACCAGTCCAAGCCGTACTGCTCGGACCATTCGGCTTCCTGCCCGAACTCGGTGCCCATGAAGATGAGCTGCTTGCCCGGGTGCGCCCACTGATAGGCGAAGAAGGCACGGAGGTTTGCCAGTTGCTGCCAGCGGTCACCCGGCATCTTCCGCAGCATGGAGCCCTTGCCGTGAACAACTTCATCGTGGCTGATGGGCAGCAGGAAGTTTTCCGTGAACGCATAGACCAGGGAGAACGTGATGGTGCCATGGTGCCACTTGCGGTTGATGGGGTCTTCAGAGATGTACTTCAGCGAATCGTGCATCCAGCCCATGTTCCATTTGAGCCCAAAACCAAGGCCGCCGTGGTTGGTCGGTGCCGTCACGCCGGGGAATGCCGTGGACTCTTCGGCGATGATGATGGCTCCCGGGTGGGACTTGTAGACCGTGGCGTTGACTTCCTGCATGAAGGAGATGGCCTCAAGGTTTTCGCGGCCGCCGAACTTGTTGGGGCGCCACTGTCCTTCTTCGCGGGAGTAATCCAGGTAGATCATGGATGCCACCGCGTCAACGCGCAGGCCGTCGATGTGGAACTCCTCCAGCCAGTACAGCGCATTGGCCACCAGGAAGTTCCGGACCTCGCTGCGTCCGAAGTCGAAGATCAGTGTTCCCCAGTCCGGGTGCTCCCCGAGGGCCGGGTCGGAGTGCTCATACAGGGGCTGGCCGTCGAACTGCGCCAAAGCCCATGCGTCCTTGGGGAAGTGGGCCGGAACCCAGTCCAGCAGCACGCCAATGCCTGCCTGGTGCAAGGAATCCACGAGGAACCGGAACTCGTCCGGGTGCCCGAACCGGGAGGTCGGAGCGAAGTAGGACGTCACCTGGTAGCCCCACGATCCACCGAAGGGGTGCTCAGCCACGGGCATGAACTCGACGTGGGAGAAGCCAAGCCACTTCACATAATCGACGAGTTCCTTGGCCAGTTCCTTATAACCAAGGCCCAGGCGCCACGAGCCGAGGTGGACTTCGTAGACGCTCATCGGCGAATTGTGCGGATCCCGTTGGGCACGGGCAGCCATCCACTCCGCGTCCTTGAAGCGGTAGCTCGGATCAACTACACGCGAGGCGGTCAGGGGCGGAACTTCGGTGCCGAAGGCCAAGGGGTCCGCTTTCTCCACCCAGTTTCCGGCCTTGGTCAGGATCTCGTATTTGTAGCACGCCCCTGCTACAACACCCGGAATGAAGAGTTCCCATACGCCCGAGGAACCCAGCGAACGCATACCGTGCGAACGGCCATCCCAACCGTTGAAGTCACCCTTGACGCGTACAGCCTGGGCGTTCGGAGCCCACACCGCGAACGAGACACCGTCCACCTCGCTCAACGCCGAACGGTAGTGCTGGACGTGTGCACCCAGGACATCCCACAGCCGCTCGTGCCGGCCTTCGCCGATCAGGTGGAGGTCCACCTCACCCACGGTAGGCAGGTAGTGGTACGGGTCGTCGATGGTGACCGGTTCGGCGTCGTACACCACTTCCAAACGGTAGTCCGGCACATGGCCCGCCTGCAGCGGTTCCAGGACGGCAGCCCACACACCGTGTGCCTCGTGGGTCATCTCCGTACGTCCGGCCTCGGTCACCACTGCCACCGATTTAGCGAGGTGCTTCACCGTGCGAACGGTGACGTGGCCGTGATCATCCAGGTGCGCGCCGAGCACGGAGTGCGGTGCGTGGTAAGCCCCCGCTGCCACGCGTTCCAAGGTCTCGGAGTCCACGTGCAGTGGGACTCGGGGCCGTTCGGTGCGTGCAGAGCCAGTCATGTCATTACCTTCCGCTGTAGCTGCCGCATGCTTGCCGCGGCTTGTGTTGTCGAGGATTCGTCTCGATGCGTTGACCGGGATCGACAGCCAGTCGGGCCGGTTTCGCAGCTCGTAGACCACCTCGTATAAGGCCTTGTCCAGCCACAATGCCACAAAGAGCGGCGACCGGCGGTCTATGGTTCCCGGGGTGACGTCGCTGTAACCCTCAAGGAAGGCGGCAGCGCAGTCATCCACCCAGGTTTCGGGCACCTTGGCGTCCGCATTCTCGCGCGTGGCGGCGCCCGCGGCGTAGTCGAAGGACCGCAGCATTCCCGACACGTCCCGCAAGGGAAGGTCGGGCATATTGCGTTCGTCAATGGTGCGCAGCGGCTCTCCTTCGAAGTCCAGGATGGCCCAGCGGCCTGCCCGGTCGTCCGCCCCCGGGACCCAAAGGATCTGCCCGAGGTGGAGGTCGCCATGTACGCGCTGCAGCTGCCCGACGTCGCGCGGGTCCAGAGTGGCCAACAATTCGTCGAGGTTGTTGTCGTAATGCCCGACGGCGGAGGCGGCCTCCGCCCACGACTGACGGACCCGCCGGGCAACAGTGGCGATAATGTCCGGGCCCTGCGCCTGACCGTCCAGAACGCCGAACGTCTCCGCGAGCCGTGCGTGGACCGTAGCGGTCGCCGCTCCCAGGCCGCGGGCTTCTGCGGTGAAATCTTCCCCGGCCGCCGCTGCGTCAACGGCCAGGCGCCATGCGTCCTGCCCGCCCAGGAGGAATTCGTGGGCGACGGTCAGCTCACCGGTGGCGGTTGTGGAGCCGTCCGACGCCGGTTCGTTCCAGGAGCCGGTAATCCAACCAAGCGTCGCGGGAACCTCGCTGGTTCCGGCCGCCGTCAGTGCGGCGCCCAGCTCCACCTCCGGGTTCTTGCCAGCCGCCAGCACGCGGAAAACCTTGAGGATGGCGGCCGAGTCGCCGTCGTCGATGATGACAGAGGTGTTCGATTGCTCACCGGAGAGGACCCGCGCAGAAACGGGGTTCTTGGGGAGTGACACCTTGCCGTGGGTGAGATGGCCCTGCGCCAGGTTGTCCTCCAAGGAGGCTTCGCTGCGCATGAACTCCAGCCAGGCGGAAACGAACGCAGAATCGTAGACGGCGTCGTACACCAGTTGAAGCCCACGGTCGGGATCGGTGAACTCCCCCAAAAGCGCTGAAGGCGCGTCCACCAGCGGCCGGCTGTGGAAGCTCAACGGCACCTGGACAACGTCAGTCCGTGGACCGCCGTCGGCCGTCCGGTAGGTGACTGCCAACAACACCACCTCAAACACCGCATCATCGCCAGGGGCGGGGAGTCTGAACCCACCCACCTGCTCGAGGGCAAAATCGGGGCTCTTCACCGGGAACCAGCGCTTGGTGGGGAGCCAGGTCCGGAGAAGACTTTCAATGGCGGGGTTTCTTGTTCCCTTGCTCATCTCATCCTTTGGTCGACACCACGGGGATCGCCTGCGTAAAAGGCGACGATGGATTGGAAGACGCCGAGCGCACACGCAGCCAATAGAAGCTGTGGCTGCCCAGCATCACGGTCAGGTTGCCGTTCTCACCGACGGCCGGGAAAGGCTGACCGCCGAAAATATCGCGCAGGCCGCGGCCCGCAAACTCAGGAAGGTCCAAGGTGGCTGCCACGGGGTGCTGGGAAAGGTTGAAGACACACAGTATGGTTTCGGCGTCCTCCCCCTCCGGATTACCGGGCGGCAACTCCCGCACGTAAGCCAACACCACCTCATGGTCCGCCCCTATGTGGCGGAAGCCGCCCAAGCCGAACACCGGATGGTTCTTGCGAACGCTGAGGATCTGCCGCGTCCAACGCAGCAGCGAGCCCGAGTGGGCCGCCTGAGCCTCAACGTTGGCCATGCTGTAGTTGTAGACCAGCGACTGGATGACCGGCAGGTACAGCTTGCCCGGATCCGCTCCGGAAAATCCGGCGTTACGGTCTGGGTTCCACTGCATGGGCGTGCGGACGGCATCGCGGTCATCCAACCAGATGTTGTCTCCCATGCCGATCTCATCCCCGTAATACAGGAAAGGACTGCCAGGCAAGGACAGCAGCAACGCGTTGATCAGCTCGATTTCCGCGCGGGAATTATCCAGCAGCGGGGCCAGCCTGCGCCTGATGCCGATGTTGGCGCGCATGCGCGGGTCCGGTGCATACCAGCCCAGCATCGCGGCACGTTCCTCGGCGGGCACCATCTCCAGGGTGAGCTCGTCGTGGTTCCTGAGGAAGGTACCCCACTGGGCACCCTTGGGGATCTCGGGGGTTTCCCGCAACGTCTCGATGATCGGCGCGGCCTTCTGGTCGCGCAGGGCGTAATACAACCGCGGCATGATGGGGAAGTGGAAGGCCATATGGCATTCGGGGGCTTCCTCCGTGCCGAAATACTCCACCACTTCATGCGGCGGCTGGTTGGCCTCCGCGATGATCACCCGGCCCGGGTAGTTCGCGTCCACCATCCGGCGAAGGTCCTGCAGGAAGGCGTGCGTTGCCGGCAGGTTCTCGCAGTTGGTGCCCTCCTCTTCGAACAGGTACGGGATGGCATCGGCACGGAAGCCGTCGATCCCCTGGTCCAACCAGAACCTGACAACGTCATAGAGGGCCTCGATGACCTTCGGGTTCTCGAAGTTCAGGTCGGGTTGGTGGCTGAAGAACCGGTGCCAGAAGAACTGGCGGCGGATGGGGTCGAAGGTCCAGTTCGACTCCTCCGTATCAACGAAGATGATGCGCGCGTCCTGGTACTTCTCATCCGTATCGCTCCACACATAGAAATCTCCGTACGGGCCCGTGGGGTCCTTGCGTGATTCCTGGAACCAAGGGTGCTGGTCCGAGGTGTGATTCAACGGAAGATCGATGATCACCCTGACGCCGCGGGCGTGCGCCTCAGCCACCAAGCGTTTGAAATCGCTGATGGTGCCGAATTCATCCAGCACCGAGGTGTAGTCCGCGATGTCGTAGCCGCCATCACGCAACGGGGAATGGAAGAACGGCGGCAGCCACAGGCAATCCACGCCCAGCCACTGCAGGTAGTCCAACTTCTCGATCAGCCCATGGAAGTCGCCCGAGCCGTCCCCGTTGGCATCCGCAAAGGCCCGCACCAGTACCTCATAGAAGACTGCCTTGCGGTACCAGTTCGGATCGTGCTGGAGACCTGGGGCGTTCAACTCGAAGGTGTTCTTCGGAGTGAAGTACTGGCTGGGGTTTTGCGGAGAAAAACTCACTAAAGCTGCCTCCGGATGCTCAGGATGTGTGCGGGTTCAACATGGGCGTCCAGGCGGACGTAGTTGTGCTCGCCCCACTCCCAGCTCTGTCCGCTGATCAGGTCGTCCACGCGGAAGCGGCCGTCCTCGTTGAAGTCCTCAGGGTCCAGCTGCAACGCTGCCAGGTCCAGGGACACCGTGCTCTCCCGGGTGCTGTGCGGATCCACGTTGACCACAATGATTAACGTGTCCTTGGTGCCGTCCGGAAGAGTCTTGTGCTTGGAGTAGACAATCGTGGCGTCGTCCGTGCTGTGGTGCAACGTCAGGTTCTGCAGGTCCCCCAACGCCACGTGGTCCTTGCGGATGGCGTTGAGCCGCGTGATGTACGGAGCAAGGGTCCGCCCGGACTCGGCCGCACCCTCCCAGTCCCGCGCCTTGATCTCGAACTTTTCGTTGTCGATATACTCCTCGGCGCCTGGGCGTGCCACATGCTCATACAGTTCGTAGCCTGCGTACACGCCCCACAACGGGCTGGCTGTGGAAGCCAGGGCTGCGCGGATCTTGAAAGCCGCCGGACCACCGTACTGCAGGTACTCGGTGAGGATGTCAGGGGTGTTGACGAAGAAGTTGGGCCGGAAATACGCCGGGCTGACGTGGCTGACCTCGTAGAAGTACTCTTCCAGCTCCGTCTTGGTGTTGCGCCACGTGAAATACGTGTAGGACTGCTGGAAACCGGCCCGGCCCAGGGCATGCATCATGGGCGGGCGGGTGAAAGCTTCGGCGAGGAAAACGACGTCGGGGTGCTTCTTGTTGACCTTCCCGATCAGCCACTCCCAGAACCAGACGGGCTTGGTGTGCGGGTTGTCCACGCGGAAGACCTTCACCCCGTGGCTGATCCACAAGAGCACGATCCGCAGGATTTCCTTCGACAGGCCGGCGGGATCGTTGTCAAAGTTCAGCGGGTAGATGTCCTGGTACTTCTTGGGCGGGTTCTCGGCGTAGGCAATGGAACCGTCCACACGCGTGGTGAACCATTCAGGGTTCGACGTCACCCAAGGGTGGTCAGGGGCTGCCTGCAAGGCGAGGTCCAGCGCCACCTCGAGTCCCAGCTCGTTGGCGCGCGCAACAAAAGCATCAAAATCCTCAAACGTCCCCAGCTCGGGGTGGATGGCGTCGTGGCCACCGTCCTTGGAGCCAATGGCCCACGGCGAACCCGGGTCGTTGGGCCCCGGAGTCAGGGTGTTGTTGCGTCCCTTCCGGTGCTGGAAGCCGATCGGGTGGATGGGCGGCATGTAAATGACGTCGAACCCCATCTCCGCCACGGCATCGAGCCGCTTCGCCGCAGTACGGAAATTGCCGGACGTCCACACCCCGGTGTTGTGGTCGAAGACTGCGCCCTCAGAACGGGGGAAGAACTCGTACCAGGCTGCCCGTCCCGCCAGGTCACGTTCCACCTGCAGGGGAAAACGTTCGGAAACGGTCACCAACTCGCGGATCGGAAGGCGTCCGACGGCGGCCAGCACCTCGGCGCTGAACCCTGCGGCAAGGCGCTCCTCGGCAGACTTGGAGGTATCGGCGAGCACGACAGAAGCGGCACGCAGGGTGCGCTTGTCCGCACCGCCGCGCCCGGCGTCGTCGGCTGCTTCGGCGAGGAGGGCCGCGCCTTCGGCGAGCATCAATTCGACGTCGATGCCGGCGCCGATCTTCACCTCTGCGTTGTGGTGCCACGTTCCGTAGCGGTCATGCCATGCCTCGATGACGAAAGACCACGCGCCCGTGCCGCCGGGGGTAATGAGGCCCTCCCAGCGGTCAAGGCCCTTCCACTGCTCGCCCTGGGCGGGGCTGAGGCGCACGCGCTGGCGCTCCCGACCCCTGGGGTCGAGCAGCACAGCGGACACGCCGAGCTGGTCATGGCCTTCGCGGAAGACCGTGGCACCAACCACAAGGTCCTCCCCCGGCAAAGCCTTCGCCGGGAAACGGCCACCCTCAACCACCGGCTGAACAGCGGTGATGGGGAACCGGCCGAAACGAAGTCCGTCGGTGATGTCCGTTTTCGTCTTGGATTTCAGGGCGGTGATGTTTCGCACGGTATTCGTCACAAGCACGACGTTAGCGACAAAAATCCCGAAATGCTAAGCACACGACCTTTCTCCTCTGCGCAAGATGTCTTTTACCTAAAAGAAACCCAAAGCAGTTCCGGCAGCCATGCCAGTCAGTTAGTGTGGCGCTCGTGAAGGCAATTCGAAGGTTTACAGTCCGTACCGTCCTCCCTGAGCCCATCAGGCCCCTGGCCCGCTTGGCGACCAACTTGCGCTGGTCCTGGCACAGGCCCACCAGGGAACTTTTTGCGAGCCTCAACCCGGCTCTCTGGGAGGCCTCGCAACACGACCCCATAGCCCTCCTGGGGTCGATCAGCCGCGAACAGCTGCAGGACCTCGCCAACAACGGGGAGGTAGTGGAACGCGTACAACACGCCGCATCCGACCTCGACCGATACCTCAGCGAACCGCGGTGGTACCAGGGACTTGGGGACGACGCTCCGGCCTGCATCGCCTACTTCTCACCGGAATTCGGCATCACCGAGGTCCTGCCACAGTACTCCGGTGGCCTCGGCATCCTGGCAGGCGACCACCTCAAAGCCGCCTCCGACCTCGGCGTGCCGTTGATCGGCGTCGGCCTCCTCTACCAGGCTGGCTATTTCAAGCAGTCCCTGTCCCGTGATGCGTGGCAGCAGGAAACCTATCCGGTGCTGGACCCCGACGGCCTTCCCCTGACCCTTCTTCGCCACCCGGGCAAGGACGGCGTGCCCGGCAAGCCCGTCCACATCTCCCTGCCGCTGCCCAACGGCCGTGAGCTTCACGCGCACGTGTGGCGTGCCGACGTCGGACGCGTTCCGCTGCTGCTGCTGGACTCCAACGTTCCGTCCAATGACGAAGCTGCCCGTGGCATTACTGACCGCCTCTACGGCGGCGGGGGCGACCACCGCCTGCAGCAGGAACTGCTTCTCGGTATGGGTGGCGTCAAGGCGCTGCGCGTCTACCAGGAGCTCACCGGCACGCCCGCGCCCGAAGTGTTCCACACCAATGAGGGCCACGCAGGTTTCCTGGGAATCGAACGCATCCAGGAAGCGATGTCGGACCCCTCCGATCCCCTCAGCTGGGACGAAGCCCTCGCCGCGGGACGCGCCTCCACCGTCTTCACCACGCACACGCCCGTGCCCGCAGGCATTGACCGCTTCGAAACCGTGCAGATCAAGCACTTCTTCGACGCCGGCCTGGCGCCCGCAGTGCCAACCGACCGGATCCTGGAGCTCGGCCGGGAAAACTACGACGGCGGCAACCCCTCCGTTTTCAACATGGCCGTCATGGGCCTGCGCCTCGCGCAGCGGGCCAACGGCGTCGCCAAACTGCACGGCGTGGTTTCACGCGAAATGTTCGCCGGCCTCTGGCCCGGATTCGACCACTCCGAAATTCCCATCACCTCCGTCACGAACGGGGTCCACGTCCCCACCTGGGTGGACCCGCGCATCTCCTCCCTGGCCCGGCACCAGTTCGGCGCCGAAGCGGAAGCGCTGGGACGCTGGGACCTGGCCTACAACGTCAGCGACGAGGACGTGTGGGCGCTCCGCCGCGACCTGCGCGCCCAGCTCATCGACGACGTTCGACGCCGCCTCCGGGCTTCGTGGAAGAAGCGTGGAGCCGCAGACGCCGAACTCGGGTGGACCGACTCAGTGCTGGACCCCGACGTCCTCACCATCGGCTTCGCCCGCCGCGTGCCCACCTACAAGCGGCTCACCCTTATGCTGCGCGACCCCGCACGCCTGAAGGCCCTGCTCCTGGACCCCAAGCACCCCATCCAACTGGTCATCGCGGGCAAGTCCCACCCCGCGGACGACGCCGGCAAGAAAATGATCCAGGACCTGGTCCGCTTCACCGACGACCCCGCAGTCCGGCACAGGATCGTGTTCCTGCCCAACTACGACATCGCCATGGCCCGGACCCTCTTCCCGGGCTGCGACGTCTGGCTCAACAACCCGCTCCGCCCGCTCGAAGCCTGCGGCACCTCCGGCATGAAGGCAGCCATCAACGGCTCGCTCAACCTGTCCGTCCTTGACGGCTGGTGGGACGAAATGTACGACGGCGAAAACGGCTGGGCCATCCCCACTGCCAACAACAACGCCACCGCCGACGAGCGCGACGACATCGAAGCATCCGCGCTGTACGAGCTGCTGGAAACCCAGGTGGCACCGCGCTTCTACGGCACCACCGTAGCCCAGGGTGCCGGGGCCGCAGGTCCATCCGAATCCAGCCGCGAAACCGTGCCCACCCACTGGGTGTCCATGATCAAGCACACCCTGGCCAACCTCGGCCCGGCCGTATCAGCGGAACGCATGCTCCACGACTACGTCAACAACCTCTACTGCCCGGCCGCCGTATCCGGGCGCAGGGCCGTCGCCGAAGCCCACAAGGAAGCCAAGGAACTCGCGGCCTGGACCACCAAGGTACGGAACGCCTGGCCCGAGGTTGTGGTGGAACACGTGGACTCCGTCGGTGTTTCCGAAGAACCCCAGGTAGGCGACACACTGCAGGTCAACGCCTACGTAGCCCTCAACAACCTGACACCCGACGACGTCTCCGTGGAGGTCGCCTTCGGCCGCGCCGAGGAATCGGATGAGCTCGAAGACATCGTGGTGGCCGAACTGGACTCCGTGGAGGACCTCGGCAACGGACGCCACCTCTTCAACGGCTCCCTGGTCATCAACCGCTCAGGCTCCTTCGGCTACACCGTCCGCGTGTTCCCGAAGCACTCGGCGTTGGCTTCCAAGGCTGAACTCGGATTGATCGCGAACGCCTAGTCCTTAGCCAATCGACATCCGCCGGATGTCAGTCATCCTCCGCGTGCTGGCTCGTTCCTCGCCTTTGACGCACGCTTCCGGATAACTGGCATCCGGCTTTGTTGTCCAGCTAGCGGGTGCGCTGCGACTTGAGCTGTTCAGTTCTCGAAAACCGCGATGACTGCCAGATCGCGTCCGGCGTAGCGCTCTGCGTCTTGCAGGATCTCGCAGACCACGCCGAAGGAGCGGTCCGTTCGGTAGGCTGCCGGGACCTGCCAGATCATGGTGACCGGGCCGCCGTCGTCCTCTGACAAGGCGTCCGCGTAGTCGTGCAGGGAGTCATTCAAGGCGTCCAGGTTCACGCCGTAGAACTCGGGGAAGTCGAGGACCTGGGCGAAGACTTCCAGCACTGACTGCTTGGTGTTGGCCGGCGGTACCAGGAGGGTGCGGCGGCCAGCGTCGGAGACCTGTTCCTGGAGTTCTTCGAGGGTCCAGGTGTCTGATGAATAGATTTTCATGGGCTCCTACTTGCCTTCGACAATGAACTTGAACGACACGTAATGGTCGGCGGTGTAGTACTTCGCGGTGTCCTTGCCCACGATGATCCGGCGGGCGCCGCGGTCCGACTCTCCGGGCGTCTCAACGGTGTATTCCTGATAGAAGCCCCCTGGCTTTTTGGGCAGGAGGCCTTCGAAGTTGCCGAAGTTTACGCCGTCACGATCGTATGGATACGGGCCGCCTTTCGCGATGAGTGCCAGCGTCTGCCGTGCCTCCTTGGGGAGTTGCGACGCGTTGATCGTGGGAAGCGTAGACGGGTTCGCCACGGCGGCACGTGTCGTCGAAACGGAGCCAGGTTCCGTCGTGGTTTGTGCGCTTGAAGGCGCCGGCGGTGCGGTGGAGGGGGCCGTCAGGGCGCCGCCGCCCACCATGGCAACCACAAGCACGACGACGGCGATCACCAGTCCCGCGAAAGCCACCAGTTTGCTGCGGCTGCGGTTCATGTGGAGGAACTCCCTGTTCGATCAGTGGCTAGGTGCGGTAGATGTTGATGGTGTTGGCTTGCAGGATATCCCGCTCACCTGACGCCACCAACGCACCCTTGCGGCGCTCATGCAGCACTGACGTGGTGAAGCGCAGTTCAAACATCCGTTTGCCGATGCCCGTTTCGCTGAGGATCTCCGGCAGGACCATCTTCACGTCCTGGTTGCTGCCGTTCACGACAATCAGGCCCCGGACCTCGCTGTCCTCGTGGCCCATCAGCAGTTGGACCGAGCGGACGTTGGGGTCGTTCCAGCGGGCTGGAGTCATCCGTTTGCCCTTGTCGTCGAACCACTGCAGGCTGGCGTCGTTCGCTTTGCCGGGGAAGCTTTCCGGCTGGTGCCGCAGGAACCAACGGCGAAGCCTGACCAGCTCCCGTGTAGTCCGGAACATGGCGTTGGCTTCCTGCGTGCGGCTCCAATCCAGCCAAGCCGTTGGATTGTCCTGGCAGTACGCGTTGTTGTTGCCCTGCTGCGTCCGGCCAAGCTCGTCGCCGGCCGTGATCATCGGTACACCGAAGGACAACAGCAACGTGGCCATCAGGTTGCGGATGGACAACGAACGGGCGGCAACAATCGCCTCATTCTCGCTGCGGCCTTCCACGCCATGGTTATAGCTACGGTTGTCGCCGTGGCCGTCGCGGTTCTGCTCCCCGTTGGCCTCATTGTGCTTACGGTCGTAGCTAACCAGGTCCTTCAACGTGAAGCCGTCGTGGGCCGTGATGAAGTTGACCGAGGCCAAGCGCGTCCGCCCGGACGATGCGAAGAGGTTGGCTGAACCAGCCATGAGTTCCGCCAACGACGCCACGGAGCCGCCTTGGCCGCCAGCCTCAATGGCGGCGCGGTCGGAGAGCCAAAAGCGGCGTACGCCGTCGCGGAAGTGGTCATTCCAGTCCGACCACCCCTGCGGAAAACGGCCTGTTTGCCAGCCGCCGTAGCCCACATCCCACGGTTCAGCGATGAGTTTCACTCCCGACAACACCGGGTCCTCGGCGATGGCCTGAAGGAACGGGTGCTGGGGGTCGAACGTGTTCCCGGCGTCGCGGCACAGGGTGACCGCGAGGTCGAAGCGGAACCCGTCCACATGGAAGTCGTTCACCCAGTAGCGCAGGGAATCCAGGGCAAGGTCCACCACCACGGGATCGCTGAAGTCCAGGGTGTTTCCGCAGCCGGTGGTGTCCAGGTAGCGTCCATGGGCGTCGTGCCGGTAGTAGCGCTGCTCCGCCAACCCCCGGAAGCTGATGGCGGGCCCATCAGGCCCGGCCTCGGCCGTGTGGTTGTACACAACGTCGAGGATGACCTCGATGCCGGCCGCATGCAGCAACTTGATCATGCCCTTGAGCTCGTCCTGCACCGCGTGCGGGCCGGCGTTCCGGGCGGCCTCAGTGGCGTAGTCGGCATGCGGGGCAAAGAACGCAGCCGTGTTGTAGCCCCAGTAGTTGGTCATGCCGAGGTCCTGGAGGTGCGACTCATCCAAGTGGAAGTGGATGGGCAGCAACTGAACCGCGGTAATGCCCAGTTCCGTGAGGTGCTGGATCATCACAGGGTGCGCCATCCCCGCGTACGTTCCGCGAAGGTGTTCCGGGATCTCCGGGTGAAGCATGGTCTGGCCGCGGACGTGGGCTTCATAAATCACGGACGTCCGCATCGGTGTCCTGGGCGGCTGGTCGTCGCCCCAATCAAAACTGTTGTCCACGTGGACGCTCGTGAGGAACTCGCCCCGCTGGTCCACAGCGCGACCATAGGGATCGAGCAGCAGCCGGTGCTCGCCGTCGTCGTCCAAATCCAAGGCGGGAACCGGCATGGGGAGGCCAGCTTCCGAAGGCGCCTCGCGGAAACCATAGCGGGTGCCCGGGGGCATCCCGGCGATCAGGCCGAAATGCACGCCGTCCTCAATGTTGGGAAGAACCTGGGCGCGCCACGTCCCGCCGGGTGCTTGGAAGGCCACCTCCACCTGTTCCAGGTCCGGCGCAAAGACGGCCACATTCACTTCATGGTCCTGCGTTTTCACCGCATCTGAGAGGCCGGGCTGGGGTGTGCTCAGTCCGAGGGGCCGTGGCCGCGACGCATCGACGGCAGCTGCTGTGTCAAAAATAGGCATAACCATTGATTGCAAGTTTAGTTCCACGCCCACTATGTGCCGCGCCAGGCGCTCATGTGACGACGTTCAGTGCAGTGATTTCATTACTTGGCATACTGGAACGGAGACAACTGGAGGTCCAATGGTGCGCGTCGCACTCGCCCAAGTCATCACCGGCCGGGATCTGGCCGGGAATCTGCGGCTCCTGGAGGAGTACGCCCGCCGGGCCAAGGAGGGTGGAGCCGAGCTTGTGGTTTTCCCCGAGGCGATGATGCGTGCTTTCGGAAACTCGCTGTTGGACATCGCCGAGCCCCTTGACGGACCGTGGGCCAGCCGCGTGCGCTCCCTCGCTGAGGAGTTGCAGCTGGTGATCGTCGCGGGCATGTTCACGCCCGGCACTCCCTCCGATTCGGGAAACCCGCGGGTGCGGAACACCCTTCTGGCAACCGGACCCGGCGTGGAGGCCAGCTACGACAAGATCCACCTGTTCGACGCGTTCGGCTTCGCGGAGTCGGACACGGTCGAAGCGGGTACTGACCCGGTGACGTTCGACGCCGGTGGCGTCACCTTTGGTTTGGCCACCTGCTACGACATCCGTTTCCCGGCCCTTTTCACGGCCAACGCCCAACGCGGCGCGGTGGTGAACATTGTGTCGGCGTCTTGGGGATCCGGCCCCGGCAAGGCTGAGCAATGGCAGCTCCTGGCCAGGGCCCGCGCCGTGGACACCACCACATTCGTGCTCGCGTGCGGCCAGGGCGACCCAGCCACCCAAGGCATCGAAGCCAAAGGTGCCGCGCCAACGGGGGTCGGGTACTCCGCCGTCGTATCCCCATTCGGCCAGGTCCTTGAAGCGCTCGAAAGCGAACCGGGCCTCATCTTCGCCGACCTCGACCCCGCCGAAGTCCAAGAAGCCCGCCAAAAACTCCCCGTCCTGGCCAACCGCCGCGACTTCTAACCCTCTCGCACATCCCTACCCCTTGAGCCCGACGCTCCTCCACATCCCGGCGGGATGTGAGAGAGCGTCCGCCCCAAACCGGCGGGATGTGAGAGAGCGTTGGGTGCAGACACACGAAAGGCGCCGCAGGCGTCATCCGGAAGCGTGCGTCTAAGCGAGGGACGAGCGAGCACGCGGAGGATGGCGCTTGCGGCGCCTCATCAGGACCTACTTGGCGGCGCGCTGCCTCGACACTTCGTACAGCGAGATGCCTACGGCCATGGAAGCGTTGAGCGACTCCATGGCGGAGTCGATCGGGATCGACACGATCTGGTCGCAGTTTTCGCGGACCAAACGGCTGAGGCCCTTGCCTTCGGAGCCAACCACGATGCAGACCGGTTCCGTGGCTACGGTGAGGTCGGGCAACGAAACATCTCCATCGCCGTCCAGGCCCAGGACGTAGATGCCCATGTTCTTGAACTGCTTGAGTGCGTTGTTGAGGTTCGACGCGCGGGCCACGGGCACGCGGACAGCGGCACCGGCGCTGGTCTTCCAAGCGGACGCCGTGACGCCGACGGAGCGACGCTCAGGGACGATGACGCCGTGCCCGCTGAACGCGGAGACGGAGCGGATGATCGCGCCGAGGTTGCGGGGGTCGGTAATTCCGTCCAGGGCCACGAAGATGGGGGCGTTGGAGATGTGCCCCTTCTTCCATTTGGCGAGGGTTTCCTCGGCGAGGTCGTAGGCGTCCTGGTACTCGTACGGCGGGATCTGAAGTACCAGGCCCTGGTGAACGGCGTCCTCGGTCATGCGATCGAGCTCGGGCTTGCCGGTTTCGAGCAGCGGGATGCCGCGCTCGGCAGCGAGCTTGAGGGACTCCTTGACACGGTCGTCCATCTCGATGCGGATGGCTACGTGCAGGGCCTTGGCCGGGATACCGGCGCGGAGTGCCTCGACAACCGAGTTACGGCCTGTGACCAGTTCTTCCGTTGCGCGCCCCTTGGGACCTGAGCGTGCGCCCGTGCCCGGACGTGCTGGCCCGCGCTTGGCAGCCGAGCGCTCAGCCAGCTGCTTGTTCTTGTATGCCTTGTGGTAGGTCCGTTCCTCCGCCTTGGGCGTAGGACCCTTGCCCTCCAGGGCCTTGCGGCCGTGGCCACCGGTTCCGGTGGTGGGGCCCTTCTTCTGCTTGACCGACCGGCGACCATTATTGGCCATGAGATTCCATCCTTGATTTTGTGAGTAAGTCTGGAATCAAGTCTACTGACCCAATGCAATTCGGCTGTCGAGGCCCTTTGTCAGTCGCGCTTCAGGCTCCAGGTGGCACCGTCCGCACCATCTTCGACGACGACGCCGGCGGCGGCGAGCGTGTCACGGATGGCGTCCGAAGCGGCCCAGTCCTTGTTGGCCCTGGCTGCGGCGCGGGCCTGAAGTTGGGCTTCCACCAGAACGGTGAGCGCGGCGTGTTCCCGGCCTTGGACGGCTTCGGGCTGTTTGACGGAGTCCAGGCCGAGGACCTCGGTCATGGACAGCACGGCATCAAGGGCAGACTTGGACGCATGGAGGTCGCCTGATGCCAGGGCCGTATTTCCGGCACGCACGGTTTCGTGCAGCACGCCGAGCGCCTGGGGCACGTTGAGGTCGTCATCCATGGCGGCGATGAAGGCTGCGGGCATGTTGGCCTGAGGTGCAACCTCGACGGCGTCCATGCCCACCTTTGCCTTTGCTTTGGAAATGAACCCGTCAATGCGCTCCACGGCCGCGGCAGCTTCCTGAAGCGAGGTGGGCCGGTAGTCCAGGATTGAGCGGTAGTGCGCCTGGCCCAGGTAGTAACGGACCACGCGTGGTGAAGCGAGTTCGAGCATCTCGGCCGGGCTCACTGTATTGCCAATCGACTTGGACATCTTTTCGCCTTCGAAAGTGACCATGCCGTTGTGCATCCAGAAGTTGGCAAACTCGTCGCCTGCAGCCTGGGATTGGGCCATTTCGTTCTCGTGGTGCGGGAAACGGAGGTCCAGTCCCCCACCGTGGATATCGAAACGCGTGCCAAGGTACTTGGTAACCATGGCGGAGCACTCGAGGTGCCAGCCGGGACGCCCGGCACCCCACGGCGATGCCCAACTGGCCGTCTCCGGCTCGCCTTCCTTGTAACCCTTCCACAGGGCGAAGTCGCGGGCATCGCGCTTTCCGCGAGGGTCGGCGTCGGCTGCTCCTTGCATATCATCAATGTTCTGCCGCGTCAGGGAGCCGTACTTGCTCCACGAGCGGACATCGAAGTAGACATCACCGGAGTCGTCCAGGGCGGGGTATGCGTGGCCCCGGTCGATGAGGCGCTGGATGAGGGCATGCATTTCCGGGATGTGGCCCGTTGCCCGGGGCTCATAGGTGGGCCGTTGGACGCCCAGGGAGTCGTAGGCGTTCTCGAATTCCTGCTCGTAGCGGTACGCCAGGGCCCACCACTCCTCGGCCTGGCGTGCCGTGGGTTCAGCGTCCCAATCCGGGCCAAACGACTGCTCGGACTTGGCCAGGATCTTGTCATCAATGTCGGTGACGTTGCGCACAACGGTGACGCGAAGGCCGCGGAATTCCAGCCAGCGGGTCAGTTGGTCGAAGGCGATGGCGGACCGGACGTGACCAACGTGGGGCATTCCCTGGACGGTGGCCCCGCAGTAGTAGACGCTGGCCTTGCCGTCTTCGAGGGGAACGAAGTCGCGGACTTCGGCGGAGGCGGTGTCATAGAAGCGCAGGGTCACCGCTCCAGATTAGCCGATGACGCGGCGTGACCTGCCTACTTGCAGAATTCGCCGATCTTGTTGAACTGCACCTTGAGCTTTTCTTGTTGCTCCTGCGTCGCTGCCCCCAGCGAGGAGGCGGCTGCCTTGTCCATGATCGCGGCCATCTCCTTGATGGGATCGGCGATTTCAGGAGCCAGCTTCTCCCCCAGCTCGTGGTAGTGCTCAGCGAGCTGCTTTGACTGCTGCTGTTGGTTACCGTCCGGTTTGAAGGCGTCACCATTCAGGAAGTCGCAACTAGCCTTCACGTCCATCCTTGGCGTCCCCGCACAGCCTCCCAGCAGGAGCGCGGCGGCCAGGCCTGCGGACAGCAGCACGGCGGAACGCACGACGCCGGTACTGGGCTTAGGCATGCGGGGCACCTTTCGCGGGTCCCGGGTGGGGGCTGGCAGCTGGGTACACCAGGGCTGTGGCGACGGCGGAGATACCCTCTCCGCGTCCGGTGAAACCCAAACCGTCGCTGGTGGTGGCCGTGACACTGACCGGAGCGTTGGCGGCCTGGCTCAAAACCCGCTGGGATTCCTCGCGCCGGGGGCCGAACTTCGGTCTGTTGGCTACGAATTGGACGGCGACGTTGCCGATTTCAAAGCCTGCCTCACGCACGATCCTGGCGGCTTCCCCGAGAAGCTTTACACCGGAGGCGCCGGCGAAGTCGGGGCGGTCCGTGCCGAAGTGGGTTCCGAGGTCGCCGATGCCGCAGGCGGAGAAGAGTGCGTCTGCGGCTGCGTGGGCGACGCAATCGCCGTCGGAATGGCCTGACAGCCCTTGTTCGCCTTCCCAAAAAAGCCCGCCCAACCAGAGCGGCTGGGGGTCGTCGTCGGGGGCAAAGGCGTGGACATCGATGCCGATGCCGGTCCGGGGCAACAGCATGTTCTCCGAGGCCACTATCCCTCCACCCACCGGATGCCCAAGGGACCTTCGAGGAGACCTTCAGCGATGATCAGGTCCAGCGGCGTCGTGATCTTCAGGGACTGGCTGGCCCCGCGAACGGCGTGGACCGGGACTCCCAGGAGCTCGACCAGCATGGCATCGTCGGTGACCGCAGCGGCCTGCTTCTCGTCGAAGAGCCCGGCGGCCTCGTGGGCTCGGACCAACGTAGCCAACTCGAAGCCCTGTGGGGTCTGCACAGCGCGGAGTTGCTCGCGGGGGGCCGTGCCGGTGACCACCTCAGGGGCGATGGAAGCATCCGCGCCGTCAGTTTCAGCGACCGTCTTGATGGTGTCCACCACCGGCAACGTGGGGATAACAGCCTTTGCGCCTGCTGCCAACGCCTCGGACACCCGTTCGAAGATGCGCTCGGGGGCCAGGGCACGCGCGGCATCATGCACCAGGACGAACTCTGTCCCGTCCTCCAAAACGGCCAAAGCGGCCCGGACGGAATCCGCGCGGGAGGTTCCGCCGTCGACGACTGAAATTTCGGGACCGCCGTCAACAAGGTCAACGGTGAATTCGGCGATCAGCGCGCGAAGGGCAGTGTCGCCCTTGGGCACGGCGATGCAGACCTGGCGTGCGACGTCGGATGCCACCACACCGCGGAGGGCGTGCATCAGGATGGTTTCTCCGCCCAGCGGAACCTGGGCTTTGGGCATGCCGTAACCGAGGCGTTCACCGGAACCGGCTGCAACCACGATCACGGCAGTGACGGCGCGCTTGGAAGGAATACTCATGGTCACCAGCGTACTTTGTGGCAAAAAGAAACCCGGCGGCGCTTTCGCACCACCGGGGCTCAATTCTTAGGAAGCCAAGACCTCGTCAAGAACGCTTGCAGCCTTCTCTTCGTCCGTCTTCTCAGCCAGGGCCAGTTCTGAAATCAGAATCTGCCGCGCCTTGGCCAGCATCCGCTTCTCGCCTGCGGAAAGGCCGCGATCGTGATCACGACGCCAAAGATCGCGGACGACCTCTGCCACCTTGATGACATCGCCCGAAGCAAGCTTCTCCAGGTTCGCCTTGTAACGACGCGACCAGTTGGTAGGCTCTTCAGTGAACTCGGCGCGAAGAACGTCAAAAACGTGCTCCAAGCCTTCTTTGCCCACTACGTCCCGGACCCCAACAAGGTCAACGTTCTCTGCTGGAACTTCAATGGTCAGATCACCCTGAGCCACCTTGAGCTTGAGATACATCTTCTCTTCGCCCTTGATGGTGCGCATCTTGATTTCCTCAATTTTTGCTGCACCGTGGTGAGGGTAAACTACTGTCTCGCCGACCTCAAAAACCATGTGGACTTTCCCCTTTCCCGCAGATTAGTCTATCACGATTAAGGCATACGACTGGCACCGAATGGCCGCTCCAGCCGCGCCAATACTGGGAAAGAGGCCCTAAACGGGTTCGTCCAACCTCTTGACGTATTCCGGGAAAGATGCATCGAACGCGGAACCCGTCGAACAAATCCCGCCCGTTGGCTGCGCCACAAACCCTCCCCGAATCCTTATTTCGACGGGTTTGCCGATAGGCTATGGCTGAAAAGTGTTCCAATGACTCTTGAGGAGTAGGTGTCGTGCGCAATACTGCGATGAACCCTGTCCAGCGCGGCAAGCTGGCAATTGCGGCGGCTGCAATCGGCGTCGGTCTTCTGTCCGTCACCGGCTGTGGATTCGTCAACGCCCAGCAGACTACCCACCAGTACTCGGCATCGGACGGGATCAAAGCTGATCTCGGCCAGCTGCAGCTGCGCAACATGCTGATTGTTGCTTCGGGCGAGAAAGAGTCGGGCCGCGTCATCGGCGCCGTGTTCAACCAGTCCAACTCGGACGCAACGCTGACCATCAGTGGAGCGGACGGTGCCCAGACAGAGGTTCCCGTCAAGGCAAAGTCGGAGACGTACCTGAACGAAGAAAGCGACTCTGCCGTGCTCAGCACGGCCGGCGCTGCGCCCGGCGGCCTGGCGAAAGTAACGGTCCGGAGCGGTTCCGATTCCGCCCAGATCAACATCCCCGTAGTGAACGGCACACTGCCGGAATACCAGAAGTACCTTCCGTCCAGCTCTGCAACGCCTTCGCCGAGCGGATCGGCCACCCCGTCCACTACTGCTACCTCCACGGAGTCCGCAGCAGCCGGCCACTAACAAGCGGCTATACAACAAAGGAAGGGTTCCGCTTCGGCGGGACCCTTCCTTTCGTTTAATGCTGGTGCCACGGCAACGGGATAATGACACCGATATTTGGGTGTCATCAGCCGGGATTTTTGGCGGGCACGAATATGCGAGTCGCCAGGGCTAAAGGTTTACGGCTCGAACTTGTAGCCCAGGCCCCGCACCGTCACCAGGTACCGCGGCAGCGAGGGATCGGGCTCAATCTTGCTGCGGAGCCGTTTGACGTGGACATCCAGCGTCTTGGTGTCACCCACATAGTCCGAACCCCATACGCGGTCGATCAATTGACCACGCGTCAGGACCCTGCCCGAGTTCCGGAGCAGCATTTCCAACAGCTCGAACTCCTTGAGCGGCAGGGACACCTGCTCACCGTTCACGCTCACCACGTGGCGCTCGATGTCCATGCGGACAGGTCCGGCCTGCACGGTAGACGTAATGAGCTCTTCCGGTTCCCCTTGGCGGCGAAGGACGGCGCGGACACGGGCCACAAGCTCCCTCGAGGAGTAGGGCTTGGTGACGTAGTCATCGGCGCCGAGTTCCAGGCCCACTACCTTGTCGATTTCCGAGTCCTTGGCGGTCAGCATGATCACAGGAACACTGGAGCGCTGACGCAGTTGGCGGCAGACTTCGGTGCCCGGCGTGCCCGGCAGCTGGAGGTCCAGGAGGACCAGGTCCGCACCATTCCGGTCAAACTCAACCAAAGCGTCGCTGCCGTTGTCCACAACCTCAACGTCGAAACCCTCCTTGCCCAGCAAATAGGAAAGGGGATCGCTAAAGGACTCTTCGTCCTCAACTATCAAAATCCGGCTCAAGCGCTGGCTCCTTGCTCTTGGGCGCCGCTGGCGCCCGTCTTTTCACTCGCGTGTTGGCTCGCGTGATGGGGTTCGACGGCGGCAGCAGCCGCCGGAAGTTCGTGCGCCGCTGCGGCGGGCGGCAGGCCGGCGTCGTCGTCCTGGCCTTCCATCTCCGGCAGTCGGAGGGTAAACGTGGAGCCTTGACCGGGCTGGGACCAAACGGTCACCTCGCCGCCATGGTTGGAGACCACGTGCTTGACGATGCTCAGGCCAAGGCCCGTGCCGCCGGTGTGCCTGGAACGTGCTGCGTCCACGCGGTAGAAGCGCTCGAAAACGCGCTCCTGGTCCTCGGGAGTCAAGCCCTCGCCTTGGTCCGTGACGGAAACGGCAACGACGCCTTCGCGGGTCCTGACGCCGACGCCCACCCGCGTGTTTTCGGGCGAATAGCGGATAGCGTTGTCGATCAGGTTGCGCAGGGCCGTCACCAGGAGGTCCCGGTCGCCGAAAACCAGGGACTCAGAATGGCCGCCTACAACAATCTGGATGTTCTTGCTTTCGGCCGGGAGCTGCGAGCGGTCCACGGCTTCGGTGATGACGGTGTTGATATCCACGGCGTGCCCCTGCTGCGCCACGTTGGCACCCTGCAGGCGCGAAAGTTCAATAATGTCCTGGACCAGTGCCGCCAGCCTGCCGGACTCCTTGTGCATGCGCTTGGCAAAGCGGCGGACCGCTTCTTCGTCGTCGGGCGAGGCTTCCAACGCCTCGGCAAGCAGCGAAATAGCGCCCACGGGCGTCTTGAGTTCGTGCGAGACGTTGGCCACGAAGTCGTTGCGGATCTCCTCCGTGCGGGTGATTTCGGTGCGGTCGTCGGCCAGGAGCACGATGTATTCCCAGCCCAGCATGGCAGCACGGACCTGGACCACAATGGTGCCTTTGCCCAGCGGGCCACGTGGCAGCTCGTACTGTTCCTCCAGGATCACACCGTCGCGGCGGACCTTCGCGGTCATGTCCAGGAGTTGCTTGTGCACCACGGTGTGTCCGCGGACCAAGCCGTAGGCGTAGGCGGCCGGACTTGCCCGGACCACGCCATCGATCGCATCGACCACGACGAAGGCACGCCCGACGACGGCAAGGACTTCCGCTGCGCCTTCAGGAAGCAGGGGTTCAGTGACGTCGAGGTCAACGATGCTCCGCTGGCGTTCGCTGATCTTGAATGCGAGCATGCCAAAGACGCCCAATGACAGGCCAACCAGGCCTGCGACGACACCTATGAGCAATGGATCCACGGGTCCAGCTTATGCTGTTGAAACACGGCCGAGCATGGATCCGGTGCCAAACGCGGACGGTTCAACTAACGTTCATCTAAAGGTGCCGAACAGTTCACTGACCCCTGACACAGTTACTGGTTGGACTGTCAATGGTTTTGAAATCCGACCCCCATCACGGGAACGGGATTTCCAAGGAAAGGACGCCTTAGTGCGCAAGGTTTTTCAGGAGGAACTCACCCAGGTAGGTGACGACCTCATCGAGATCTCCAAGCTGGTTCACGAAGCAATCACGAAGGCCACAACGTCCTTCGAAGGCGCCGACGTGGACCTGGCCCAGGACGTCATCGCAGCAGACGCGCGCATCGACTTCCTGCAGAACAGCCTCGACGAGCGCGCCATCGACATCCTGGCGTTGCAGGGCCCCGTGGCCAGCGACCTCCGCATGATCGTCGGTTCGCTTCGCATGAGCGCTTCGTTGGAACGCATGGGCGACCTCGCCCGCCATGTAGCCCAGCTGGCGCGCCTCCGCTACCCCGCAACGGTCATCCCCGCATCGCTGACCCAGACCTTCAAGGCCATGGCCCAGCACGACATCGAGATCACCGCCAAGGTCATCGAGCTCCTCGAAACCCGCGATCTTGAGGTTGCCCGCGACATCCTCAAGATCAACATCGCCGTGGACGACCTCCACCTCAGCGTCTTCAAGGCGATCGCTTCCCCGGACTGGAGCGAAAGCCCGTCCACCACCGTGGACGTCGCATTGGCCAGCCGCTACTTCGAGCGCTTCGCCGATCACGGCGTCTCCGTTGCCCGGAAGGTCACCTACCTGGTGACAGGCGAATGGCAGCCCGAGGGCTTCTAGCCTTCACAACCGCAGATACGACGACGGCGGCCGGTCACCCAAGGTGACCGGCCGCCGTCGTTTGCCTATTTCTTGCCTTGGTTGGCCACTGCGAGGATGGCCTGCGCTGCTGCCTCGGGGTCGAGGTAGGTTCCGCCCGGGTTGATGGGCTTGAAGTTGTCGTCCAGTTCGTACACGAGCGGGATGCCCGTGGGGATGTTCAGCGAGGCGATGGCTTCGTCGCTGATGCCGTCCAAGTGCTTGACCAGGGCGCGCAGGGAGTTGCCGTGTGCGGTGACCAGGACGGTCTTGCCGGCCTTGAGGTCTTCCTTGATGTCCGATTCCCAGTACGGGAGGAGGCGGACAAGGACGTCCTTGAGGCATTCGGTGCGCGGCAGGGCGTCGCCGAGGTCCGCGTAGCGGGGGTCGTGGGCCTGGGAGAATTCGCTGTCGTCGGACAGGGGCGGCGGCGGGGTGTCGTAGCTGCGGCGCCATTCCATGAACTGCTCTTCACCGAACTCGGCGAGGGTCTGGGCCTTGTCCTTGCCCTGGAGGGCGCCGTAGTGGCGTTCGTTGAGGCGCCAGTCGCGCTTGACGGGGATCCAGCCGCGGTTGGCCTTGTCCAGCGCCATGTTGGCGGTGTTGATGGCGCGCTTCAGGAGCGAGGTGTAGAGGATGTCCGGGAGGATGTTGTTCTCAACCAGGAGTTCCCCACCGCGCACTGCTTCTTCGCGGCCTTGGTCGTTCAGGTCAACGTCCACCCAACCGGTGAACAGGTTCTTGGCGTTCCAGTCGCTGTGGCCGTGGCGCAGCAGGATCAGCTTGTAAGTCATGGTTTTCATCCTAGCTGAGGGCTCCGGTGCCGTGCCCGGCGTTACGCCGCACGCACTGATTCCACCTTTGGAGCGCAGCTGCTCCCGCCCGGCGCACCCGAGATCGGGGGTGCGTACGGCGGCAAAGGATGCGAGGCAAGGGAAGGCGATAAAGTGTTGGCCGTGGTGCAAAAAGCGGAACGGGTGGGCTCTCCCCGCAGTCGGGGCGGGAAGCCTGTTGGCAACATCACCCGCGGCACCACCAACCCCAACCGGATGCGCCGCCTGGACCGTTGGCTGGCCGGGCCGCAGGCGTGGCGGTTGCGGGCCGCCGTCGAGCCTCTCGTCATTGACCTGGGCTACGGCGCTTCGCCGACCACCGCCGTCGAGCTTTTTGAACGGCTCCAGGCCGTCCGCCCCGATGTGCGGGTCTGCGGGATCGAGATTGAACCGGAACGTGTCCGCAGCGCCAAGGCCCTGGAAAGACCCGGGCTGAGCTTCCACGTGGGCGGCTTCGAGCTCCCCGTTCCTGGGAATCCCGTGCTGGTCCGGGCCTTCAACGTGCTCCGGCAATATGAAGAAGCGGACGTCGCCGCGATCTGGGCCTTGGTGCAGTCACGGTTGGCCCCCGGAGGCCTTTTCATCGACGGAACCTGCGATGAAATCGGCAGGCGCGTCACCTGGGTGGCGCTGGATGCCGAGCGACCGTTGAGCCTGAGCTTTTCCGTACGATTCGGTAGTTTCGAGCTGCCGTCGGAAGTTGCTGAGCGGCTGCCGAAAGCGCTTATCCACCGCAACGTGCCCGGCGAAGCGGTTCATGCGTTCCTGCAGGCCATGGACAAGGCTTGGCTGGAAGCTGCGCCGTTGGCGTCGTTCGGGAACCGGCAGCGCTGGACGGCTATGTGCCGTTCACTGCGCGATGCTGGCTGGCCGCTCCAGGATGGCCCCGCGCGGTGGCGCCTTGGCGAGCTGACAGTGGCGTGGGACGCGGTGGCGCCACGCTAGCGCTGGTTGCCTGTAGCGCTGGTTACCAGGGCCCGTACGGGCCGACGTTGCGGTTGCCGCCGCTGCCGGCCTCGCGCAGGGCGGGACGGACATCTGCGAGGTAGACGCACGCTGCGGTGACCGCTGCGATGCCGAACAGGCCAAGCCCGCTGCCGCCGGTGAAGACCGTCAGCGCCCCGATGGCGAAGGCGACACCCGTGAGGGCGAGCCAGAACGTCTTGGTGCGCTTGGACGCGGCCACGAACAGGGTGGGCCGGTGCCGCAGGCAGTCCGCGAAAGCCCACACTTCAAGGGCGAGGGCCACCAATCCCAAAATGAAGTAGACCGCGTTGGTGACAATGGCGATCAAGAATTTTCCGTCCACGCCCTTTAGCCTAGCCGTCCAAAGCCTTCAGCGCTTGCTCAAGGTCCTGCCAGAGGTCTTCCACGTTTTCGATTCCGACGCTCAGCCGCACCAGGTTCTCCGGTACGCTGACCGGCTCAGCCGCGTGCCGGCGTCGTCGTTCTATAAGGGACTCCACCCCACCCAGCGAGGTAGCAGGAAGCCAGAGCTGCAGCGCACGGACCAGTTCATCCGCTGCGTCAGCGCCGCTTCGGTGGGTGTCGCCGGCGATCTGGATACACAGAATGGAGCCGAAGCCCTTCATCTGGTCCTTGGCACGCTCGTGGCCCGGGTCGGTGGGCAGGCCAGGGAAACGGATGGTTTCCACGCGAGGGTGGGTGCTGAGGCGTTCGGCGAGCGTGGCGGCCGATGCCTGCGAACGCTCGATCCGCAGCGCCAGGGTACGCAGGCCGCGCAGGGCGAGCCACGCTTCAAAAGGACCCGCGATGCCGCCGTGGATGATCCGGTGGTGCAGGAGCGTGGCCCGCAGTTCCGGGTCGGACGTCACCAACGCACCGAGGACGACGTCGGAATGTCCGGCCAGGTACTTGGTCACCGAGTGAAGGACGACGTCGGAACCCAGGCTGAGGGGCTGCTGCACCAAGGGCGTCGAGAAAGTATTGTCCGTGACCACGAGGGCGCCCACGGCGTGGGCTGCGTCCGCGAGGGCGCGGACGTCGGCGATGCCGAGCATGGGGTTGGTGGGGCTCTCAAGCCAGAGCAGGTTGGCTTTCTTGCCTTCCTCGGGGCTGATGAGGGCCTTGACCGCGTCCGTGTCCGTGATGTCAACGGTGCGGAGCTCCAGGAAGCCTTTCTCCGCCAACTCGGTGGCCATCACCAGCGAGCCTGAGTAGCTGTGCGAAGGCATGACCACTACACCGCCGGCCGGAACCAGCGAAAGCGCCGAACTGACGGCCGCCAGGCCGGATGCGTAGAGCAGTCCGGGAAGCGATGCGCCCTCCAACTTGGCCAGGGCGTCCTCAAAAGGGTCCCATGTGGGGTTGGCGTACCGCCCGTAGCCGCGATCCCCGTCGTTCAAGGAGCCAGTACCGAAGTATGTGGAGGACAGGACGATGGGCGGATTCACGGGCTCATCGTGTGCGCGCTCAGGGCGGCCGGCAGCCACCACAACGGTTTCCGGAGACAATTCGGCGGCGTGCTGATCGGAGAGGCTCATGGTTTCAGCGTAGTCGCGGCCAAGGCTGTGGATGAAAGGCGTTACGCGCCTTGATGTCAGTGAATCTCGGTAGGCTAGACGCGTGAGTATTCAGAGAGCAGGTCTTTTTATCGCCTTCGAAGGCGGGGACGGCGCGGGCAAGTCCACGCAGGCCGCCCGGCTCTCTGATGCCCTTGAGTCACGCGGACTTTCCGTGCTGCGCACCCGGGAACCCGGGGGCACTCCCATTGGCGAGAAACTTCGCTCCCTTGTCCTGGACCACGGGCACGGCACCATCGATGCGCGCACCGAAGCCCTCATGTTTGCCGCTGCCCGCGCTGCCCACGCCAGCCAGGTCATCCGTCCAGCCCTTGCGCAGGGGACGGTGGTCATCACTGACCGCTATGTCGACTCGTCAGTTGCTTATCAGGGCGCCGGCCGCGGCTTGGGCGCCGAGGGCGTGTTGACCCTTAATGAGTGGGCCACTGAAGGCCTGCATCCGGACCTGACCGTACTGCTCGACGTCGATCCCGCTGACGGCCGCCAGCGTCGTACCGCCGGTGATGCCGCGGAGGACAGGCTCGAGTCGGAACCGGACCAGTTTCATTCCACCATCCGCCATGCTTTCCTGGACCGGGCAGCGGCGGCTCCCTCGAGCTACTTGGTCCTGCCGGCCAACGCTGACATCGATTCGCTGGCCGCCAAAATTCTGGACCGGGTGGAATCACTGCTGCGTGTCGGTGTTCCGGACGCGCATGTTTCGGACGTGCGCCCGTGAGTGTCTGGGACGACCTCCAGGGGCAGGCGCCCGTGGTCGCGCAGTTGAAGCAGGCGGCGCAGGGCGAAACCGGCCTCACCCACGCCTGGCTTTTCACCGGTCCCCCGGGCTCCGGCCGTTCCAATGCAGCCAAAGCGTTCGCTGCAGCACTGAACTGCGAGCAGGACGACGTCACCCGGCGCGGCTGTGGCGAGTGCGCGGCCTGCCACACGATCCTGGGCGAGACGCACTCGGATGTGACCTTCGTGCGGACCGAAAAAGTCACCATCACCATCGACGAAGCGCGTGAACTCGTTTCGAAGGCCGGAGACCGGCCAGCCACGGGCCGTTGGCGGATCATTGTGGTGGAGGACGCGGACCGCATGGCGGAGCGCACCACCAACGTATTGCTGAAGGCCATCGAGGAACCGACGCCACGCACCATCTGGATGCTGTGCGCTCCTTCGCCGGCCGACGTCCTTGTTACCATCCGGTCCCGATGCCGCCCCGTGAGCCTGCGGCTTCCCCCGGCGTCCGATGTCGCGGACCTTCTGGTGAGGCGCGACGGCGTCGATCGCCAACTCGCGGACCGTGCGGCCCGTGCTGCCCAGAGCCACATCGGTATCGCCAGGCGTCTGGCGCGCGATGCCGATGCGAGGGAACGCCGCCTGGAAACCGTTCGTATCCCGCTGGGCCTCCGGGGTGTCACGGCTGCCGTGATGATGGCCGAGAAACTCGTGAAGATCGCCACCGACGAAGCCAACAGCTCCAACGACGAACGCGACGCGGCAGAGAAAATTGCGCTGCTCGCCAGCCTTGGCGCCCCGGAATCCGGCACGCTGCCGCCCTCCATGCGCAGCCAAGTGAAACAGCTTGAGGACGACCAGAAACGGCGCGCCAAGCGCTCCATCACGGACTCACTGGACCGCACGCTGACGGATTTGCTGTCCTTCTACCGGGACGTGCTGATCATCCAGTTGGGGAACGCCGTGGAACTGGTCAACGTTGAGCTCAAGGGCGAGCTGGAGGAATACGCCGGCCGTTCTACCCCTGAAACTACCCTTGCCCGGATGGACGCCATCAACAAAGCACGCGTCCGCATCACCACCACCAACGTGGCCCCGCTGTTGGCAGTCGAGTCCATGGCCACCAGCCTCATCCAGCAATAGGAGAATCCATGAAGTCCGCACCACGCCGGTTCGCAGCGCTGTGCGTCGCTCTCGCTTCCTTGCTGGTACTGAGCGCCTGCACCCTTCCGTTCATGCCGACTCCCACCGCGAAGCCGTCCACCAGCACGGTGGATCCGTCCATCGCCGCTTCGGCTCCCAAGGGTTTGGAGAAGTTCTACTCCCAGTCGGTGGAATGGAGTTCGTGTGAGGACGGATTCCATTGCGCCAAAGTCCAGGTGCCCTTGGATTACGCCAACCCCGGCGCCGGTGACATCTCGCTGTCCATCATCAAGCTGCCCAGCACCAGCAACAAACAGGGATCCGTCCTGGTCAACCCGGGCGGTCCGGGCGGATCGGGCGTCGACTTCGTGAAGGATGCCGGAAAGACCCTCCTCACGGAGAAGCTGCGGGCCAACTTCGACGTGGTGGGCTTCGATCCGAGGGGCGTGGGCCGCTCAGCTCCCGTGACCTGCATGACCGATGCTGAACGGGATGCTGCCCGTGCAAAGGTCTTCAGGAAAGACACCGACGAAGGACTGGAGGCCGCCTTCGCCTTCAACAAGACGTTGGCACAGCAGTGCTCCCAACAGACCGGTGCCGTACTGGGGCACATCGACACCGTGAGCGCCGCCAAGGACCTGGACGTCCTGCGCGCCGTCCTGAACGACGCCAAACTCAACTACCTCGGTTTCTCGTACGGCACCTTCCTCGGCTCCACCTACGCGTCGCTCTTCCCGGACAATGTGGGCCGCCTGGTCCTGGATGGAGCGGTGGATCCCTCCATCAGCAACGAGGAGCTGACGGCCGGCCAGGCCAAGGCCTTCGAGCGTGCCATTCACACCTATGTGGCCAGCTGCCAGCAGCAAAACCCATGCCCGCTCAGCGGGTCAGTGGACAACGGCGTCCAGGAGATCAGGGACCTCATCAACGCGGTGGACCAGAACCCCCAAACCGCCAAGGACGGCCGCCTGGTGACCAGCAACGACTTCGTCAATGGGCTGATCCTCCCGTTGTACAACGACCAAAGCTGGCCCGCCCTCACCCAGGCACTTGACGCTGCGTTTTCCGGCGACGTTTCCCCCATGATGCGGCTCGCCGACCTTGGTGCGGACCGCGAAGCCAACGGCACCTACAGCTCCAATTCCGCCCTCGCCTTCCAGGCCATCAACTGCCTCGACTACCCCATGGTCAGCGATGCCGCGGCAATGCGGGCGGAGGAAGCCCAGCTCAAGCAGGACTCTCCCACGTTCGGTTCCTTCTTCGCCTACGGGGGTGTCAACTGCAGGGACTGGCCGTACCCGCACACACGGACACCGGCACCTGTTGAGTACAAGGGATCCGCGCCGATCGTGGTGGTCGGCACAACGGGCGACCCCGCCACGCCCCTTGAATGGTCCGAGTCGTTGCGCAAACAACTTGGGACCGCTTCCCTGGTCACGTGGGAAGGTGAGGGGCACACGGCCTACGGCCGCAGCAACACCTGCGTCAGCACCGCCGTCGACGACTACTTTGTTGATGGGAAGCTGCCGCAAGACGGCCTGAAATGCTAGAGGTGCCCGGCCTCACGCTTCTCCACCAGGAGCGGGAGCTGCTTGATGGAATCCACCACGGCGGTGGCGCCGGCGGCGCGCAGGGTGGCCTCCGAATGCGAGCCGGTCAGCACACCGGCGATGAGCGACGCCCCTGAACGTACGCCCGACAACATGTCCGAACTTGTGTCGCCAACGACTGCCACTTCGCGGACGTCGTCGAGATCCAACGCGAGCACGGCGGTCAGGATCATGTCCGGGTACGGTCGGCCCCGTCCGGCGTCCGCAGGGCAAAGGCTGAGATCCGCAAGCCCCATCCAGCCGAGAGATTCGAGCACGGTGTTCTGCGTGTGGCGGCCAAAGCCGGTTGCAAGGCAGATCTGCATGCCGGATTCACGCATCCAAAGGATGGCGTCCTCCGCCCCCGGAATGGCGCGGACGCCGCCGTCGTCGATCATCTCGTCGTAGGCCTTCTCGAAGACCTTGTTGGCGCTATCGGCCGTGGCTGCATCATCGAAAAGGTGGCTGAAGACCGTCAATTTCGAGAATCCCATGGTGTCACGGGCGTAGCCAAGCATGCTCTCGTACCGGCTGCTGCCGGGCTCTATGCCGTGTTCCACAAGCGCCCGCGACATGGCGCGCTCGGTGCGGCCATCATCGGTGATGGTGGTGCCCACCATGTCCACCACTGCGAGCCGCAGCCTGTTGGGTGTGTGGCTGGCGTCCATGGTCAATGCGTCCCCGGTCATTGGGCGGCTCCTTCGGCTTGTGTGCGTGGCACGGTTGGTTCCCCAGCTTCAGGCCGCCGGGAGACCGCAGCCTGAACCCGGCCCGACATACGGGTGAACATCCCCGCAACGACCGCCGCCACCCTCGTTTTGACCCGGGCGCGCTGCCTCTATTACAGTTATGTCTTGCGTGATCGCCCGGGAAACCGGTGATGAACGCGGTGCTTCCTTAGCTCAGTCGGTAGAGCGTTTCACTCGTAATGAAAAGGTCATCAGTTCGATTCTGATAGGAAGCTCGGGATAAACCCCGGCGGCCCTTGTCCTAGGGCTGCCGGGGTTTTCACTTTTTAAGTCCTGTGTTCCAAAGGAAAGTGGGATGGCGCGAACCCACGCAACCTCGGCATGATCGGAATATCGAACTTCTGTCAAAACATCGGAAATGTTCAAAATAAAAGACATTAGAGGTTTCGATCGTATGATCGATATATGGAACACTCTGACGAGCTAACCCCGTTTTACCGGGCTGTCGATGCTGCTTCTCTTGGGCGGTCCATCGCCCAAGCACGCAAGGAGGCAGCACTCACCCAACACGACCTTGCCGTGAAACTGGGCGTCACCCGCGGCACCATCGTGCGCCTTGAAGCCGGCGATGCTGTCTCCATGGTCGTGGCCATGCGGGCCATCAGGGCGATGGGCCGCGATGTGGCCCTTGTGCCGCGCTTTTCGAAACTGCACGTGCAACCATGAGCCCCCGCCGCAGCCTGGACGTGTACCTGCGTGGAGACCGCATCGGTGAACTGCGCGGTAACGGCCTCAAGCTGTCCTTCCAGTACGACCCGCAGGCGCTGGCCGCCTACGGTGCCGGTTCAATCCTGTTGTCCTTATCCCTACCGTTGGCAGCCAGGCGGGCCCTGGCGCGGGAAGACTGACACCTTCCCGGGTCGCCAGTGCCGGGCCGCCTCACACTGACAACCCGGCACATGCGCCCCTCAGTTCCCCAGCCGGGACAACAGCACCGCGACGGCGGCAGAGACTCCCCCGGCCAACGAACCCTCCAACTCGGGAGCGAAGAACGGGGAGTGGTTGACCGGAGTGGGCCCTTCGAGTCCGGCAACCGGTGTCCCGCCGAACATCCAGAACACTGATGGCACGCCGATGGCCGTCCCCAAATGCCCGAAGTCCTCGCTGCCCATCATCGGCGGAGTGATTTCCACCGACTCGTGCCCCAGTGCCAGCCGCAGGGCCTCCACAACCGAAGGGACGGCGTTGGGGTCGTTGAAGCACTGCGGGAAACGGTACATTTCCTCGATGTCCGGCTGGGGCGCCCCCGACGCGGCGGCCTCGGCCGCGATGATGCGACGGACCGCGGCAAGGACCTGGCCGCGGACGTCTTCGTCGAACGTGCGGATGTTGAGGGTGAACTCGGCCGAGGCCGGGATGATGTTCTCCTTGAGGCCGGCGTGGAATGTCCCAACGGTGACGACGGCGGACTTCCGTGGGTCCAGCTCGCGGGACACGATCCCCTGCAGACGGGTGACCATGTGCGCGGCCATGACGATTGGATCAATGGAATCCTGGGGCTGCGAACCATGCGATTGCTGTCCATGCACAGTGACCCTCAGCGAGTCCGCCATGGCCGCGACAGGCCCGCTGGAAATCGCGACCGTGCCCACCCGCCGGGGCATCACGTGCTGCCCGAACACCACTTCTGGCCGCGGCGCCTTGTCCCATAGTCCGTCGTCGAGCATGGCAAGCGCGCCAGCTGCAGTCTCCTCGCCGGGCTGGAAGATCAGCACCAGCGTTCCTGACCAGGCGTCCTGGTTGCCCGAAAGCACTTCAGCGGCACCGAGCAGGCTGGCTACGTGCGTGTCGTGGCCACAACCGTGCATCACCGGAACCACCGTGCCGTCCGGCAGCGTGCCCGTGTCAGTGCTGGCATATTCCAGCCCGGTGGCTTCCTCGATGGGCAGGCCGTCAGAGTCGGCCCGGAAGGCCACCACTGGCCCGTCTCCGTTCCGCAGGATGCCAACGACACCGGTTCCTCCGCAGCGGAAGTGCTCGATGCCAAGGCCGTCCAGTTGCTCCTCGATCAGGGTGGCGGTGGCGAACTCCTGCATGGACAGTTCCGGGTGCGAGTGAAGGTGCCGGTACAACTCATGGAGCTTGGCGGTCTGGTTGGTGTCGAGCGTGAGGGCCGTAGCTGTCGTTGTCATGGTTCCTGTCTTCCTTTGCGGGTGCTGGCTCTGTTCCGGGCGCTGCTGCTACTCGATGTGGATGGGCTTCGCTGCCGGGACGTCGGCCTTGCCGCGGAAGAACCATGCCAGCAGGATGGTCCCCAGCACTGCAATGGCGGTGGACACCATGGCGAGCGACGGCACCAGGGGCAACAGCACGAAAACGACGACGGCCGAGACCAGCAGGGCGAACACGGTGGTGCGGGGCTGCTTCATGGAGACGATGGCCTGTACCAGCACGGCACCCAGAACGGTGGGAAGCACGTACAACCGCGTGACCAGCAATACGGAAGGCGGGATGACGCTGATCAACCACGTGCCCAGAAGCCCGACGAAGATCGCCAGCGAGGTCAGGTGAACGACGGCGGCGCCGCAGATGGCGACGACGGCGGCCAGTTCGGCCCGCTTGCTGCCCGGCTTGGCACCAATGTTGGTTTGGGCGATCAAGGCAGCCGGCAGGAGCTTGTTGGAGATGTTGCCGATCATGAACGCCTGGTACATCGCGGCCGGTCCCAGGATCGGATAGTAGGTGAGTGGCTCCACGATCCAGATGATGCCGAAGGTTGCGGCGACGGCCGCAAAGGCGATCCAGAGCTGCGATGGGCCTATATCGAGGCCGCTAGCGAAGACGAGGTACAGCGGACCGGCAACCGAGATCAGCAGTCCGGCGATCATGGTGATCTGGCCCCAGCGGGATGTGGTGCGGTTGAAGTCCGCCATGGAGGCTGTGTTGGTAGTGGTGGGATCAGAGGTGATGGAAGACATGCGGGTGTTCCTTTCGTGCCCGGGTCAGGTACCGGAGTGGAGGACGACGGCGGCGGGCCGGCTCAGGCGCCGGCGGCGAGATACGCGGCGGCCAGGCCGATGACGATGGAAATCCCGAGCCCCCACTCCCGCAGCCAGCTCTTGCCCAGCTTTTTGGCCAGCAGCAGGCATGTCCCCATGACGGCTGCGGAGACGATGAAGGAGAGCACATGGATGCCGGACTTGGGCAGCTCGGTGAGCCCCAGGCAGGAGAAGGCTCCGATCAGTGCCGCCGCCGGGACGATGGCCATAGCCGCGGGGTTGATGGAGCGGATCTTGGCGTCGCCCTTGCGCAGCAGGGGCGTCAGGATCAGGGTGGCGAGCATCCACATGGCCCCGCCGATGCTCATGGCGAAGAACGCGACTGCGAAAACGCTTTGGGTGTAACTGGCGTCCCCGAGCTTGGCGCCCATGGAACCTGCTGCGATGCCAGCGGCCGAAACGTCGTAGGCTGCGGAACCGATCAGGCCGATCCGGGACAGGACGGCCGGGGCTCCAAAAAGGCCCAGGAGTGCAATGGCTACCAGTGAAACCGCCAGGGACGGGCCTATGGCTGATACGGCACCTGAACGGAATGAGGTCTTGATGTCCTGCGTACTCATGTCCACGGAGGGGGCTGCGCGTCGGGCCGCATTCATGAAGATCACGGATTGGATGATGATGACGCCGAAGACGCCGGCCACGCAGATCCACAGCACGGGATTGTTGGCGATGGCCATGATGTCGGTGGAGTCAGTGGGGGCGAGCGGTTGAAGTGCCAGGGGTTGGAACAAAGGAACCTCCGGGTGTTGGCCCCGCGGCAACTCCGCGACCGAACCACGCTGTGCGGCATGCGGCGCTGAGGGGCTAATCCTTACCCACCGACCGGATCGGCCAGCGGGTTACCAACACCATCTGCTATGAGCCGGATCACACACAATAGCTGACGGAATCAGCCGCCTGAATGGCCGAATCGGTCAAAGCTTGCCTTGACTGGGGTCGTGGCTTCCCCACCTCTGTGTGACCCGGCACACTGTCAGGCAGTAGACATCCAGCAAAGGAGCACCATGTCCGACACCATTGGCGAGCTGTCCGCCGTCGAACTTTCCGCTGCAATCCGCGGGAAGAAAATCTCGGCCCGCGAAGCCCTGGCCGAACACCTGGCCCGCATTTCCGAAGTGAACCCGGTGATCAACGCGGTGGTTACCCTCGATGCCGACGGTGCCCACGCCTTGGCCCATCGTGCCGACCAGCTGACGGCATCGGGGGCGGACCTCCCACCCCTCCACGGCCTGCCCATGACGCACAAGGACACGAACAACACCGCCGGGATGCGCACCACCCAGGGCTCGCTCGCCTTGCGTGACTTCGTTCCCGACGCCGACGACCTCATCATTGCGCGGCTCAAGGAGGCCGGGGTGGTCAGCACGGGAAAGACGAATGTTCCCGAATTTGGTGCGGGCTCGCATACCTTCAACGACCTCTTCGGAACTACCACCAACCCTTACGCCCCGACCTTGAGTGCCGGCGGCAGCAGCGGCGGGGTGGCCGCCGTCGTTGCCTCCCGAGTCCAGAGCATCGGCGACGGCAGCGACATGGGCGGTTCGCTCCGCATCCCGGCTTCCTTCTGCAACGTGGTGGGGTTCAGGCCGTCGACGGCGGTCATCCCCATGCCGTCGGACGTCAATGCTTTCGCGTGGTTGGGAAGGACCGGACCCATGGCCCGGAGTGTGGAGGACATTGCGTTGTTCATGTCCGTAACCGCCGGCAAGGATCCGCGGGTTCCGCACCCGGAAGGCCTCGATCCGAATGTTTTCCGGACGTCGCTGGCGACGGACATGCGCGGCGTACGGATCGGCTGGTCCCGCGACTTTGGCATCGGTGTGCCTGTGGAGCCTGAAATTGTGGAGCACCTGGAACGGCAGCTTTCCGTTTTCGAGGAGCTCGGGGCGATCGTGGAAGAAGCGACTCCGGATTTCAGCGAAGCGGACCTGGTGTTCGGCAACACGCGCGCCATGGACTTCGCCGCTGGCCTGGGTCCTCTCCTGGCTCGCGCAGGGGATGTCGTTAAGCCTGAAGTGCACTGGAACGTGAATAAGGGATTCGCATTGACGGCCCGGGACCTCATCGAAACTGCCGCCGCCCGCACCCGGCTCGAGCGCAACGTCCAGGACTTTTTTGGACGCTACGAGCTGTTCGCCAGTCCCTGCGCCCAAGTGCTCCCCTTCGACGCCTCGCTCCGCTATCCCATGGAGGTTGCCGGCGTGCCCTCCGAGACTTATCTGGACTGGATGCGATCGGCCTGCCTGCTCTCGGCCACCGGCCTCCCTGTACTCAGCGTTCCGGCAGGCTTCAGTTCCGCCGGGCTGCCCATAGGCCTGCAACTGGCCAGCAACCACTACACGGATATGCAACTGCTCCGCTACGGCCATGCCTTCGAGCAGCAGACCGGGTATGCCGCCGTCGCACCTGCCGTGGAAGCCGAGCCCCTCACGACGGCGAGCGCATGACCCGTCCCCCGCGCTTTCGCGCGTCCAACAGGATGGACACGTCCACGCCGGTGGCCTCTTGGGCCCACTCTGAGTCCGTGATGAAACGGTAAAGGGAGGACATGTCCTCCACAGTGACATCGGCCATGATCTGGTAGTTGCCCGCGATGGCGGCGGCATACCGAACTGTGGGAAGCTCAGCGAGGCTCTTCCCCACACGCTCAACGTGCTGCGGCGAAGCCCTGATCCAGAGCAGCGCCTCAACAGCGAGGCCAAAGGACGCGGGCTCAACTATCGCCCGCACATGGACCTGGTTGTTGGTCAGGAGCCATTCGCTTCGTCGCCGCGCAGTAGCCTCCGACACGCCAACCCGACGCCCCAGTGCTTCGAAGCTCATCCTGCCATCGGCGCACAGCGCGTCGATGAGTTCATTATCCTGGCGGCTCATTTGCTGTTGCCGGACCAGGATGCCGGAGTCCTGCGCGAGGTTGGAACGCAGCGCCTCGGCTTTGTCTACCGGAAGGACCTCCGGCCGCCAGCCACGAATAGTCCGGAAGTACCGGAGCACCGGGTAGCTGGTTGAGTCCCTGAGTCCGATAGTGGAAGGTAATTCATCGGACAGGACATCTCCCATCCGGGCAGGTTCAGTGAGGACTTCGGCCACGCAGTCGCCCGTGCCCGTTGTGGTGTAGACGAACGTGGTGTCACCGCGCTGGGAAAGGGCATTCGCGGCTGCGCGCACTGTCCCGGGCAGGCACCGCATCTCCACCAACACCACGGCGGGCCTTGGCCGGATTCCCACTACCGCTACGGCACCGGACTCCAGCAACTGCGATCCGCGTCGGGCGACGGTCCGCTCGGCCTCCCCCAGCACGGCGGCCATCTTGCGCCAAGGACATCTGGGATCCAGTTGCAGGGCAGCCACGATCTGCCGCTCCAATGCGTCAAACACCGCCATGCGGGCTCCATCCGGTCTGTGCTGGTGAACTGGGCGTATGTGCCCGGGGGCTCCTCTGTGCGAACGCCACGATATTGGGTCCTGCCACAGTTTAGGGACAACTTTGGGCAGAAACACGTCGAAGCCGACGGCGGGAGGCATGACAGCGCGCATGAACCCTTACGCTGTTTTGGAGGACGGTCATGGCGCCATTGTCATCAGCCTCCACAACTACTGTCCTTGACGACGACCCAGGAGACATTCGCTGCATGGAACCGTACGGACCACCGCCACCTCAACCGTTTCCCGGCCAGCATCCCCAGCAGCGCCCGCAGTACGGCCCACCGCCGCAGTACGGGCCGCCACAGCAGTACGGCCCGCCACAGCAGTACGGTCCGCCGCAGCCCAAAAAGAAGAGCAAACTCGGGTGGATTCTCGGTGGCATCGGCATTTTCGTGCTGATCCTCCTGTTCGCGGGGTGCTCCGCCCTGGTCAACTCCATCAACGGCGGTGGGAGCCACGCCGAGAAGGCCAAAGCTGTCATGGCCGCGGCCGACAATGCACCGGAGGACGACTGGGTTCTCACGCACCGGAGCGATCCGAAGGTAGAGGCCGGCTGTCTCTCCATCGACACCTCCTGCGTCAGGCTGCGCGCGGAGTGGAAGGTTGATCATAGAGTCAGCCTCAATGACGTTGCGACCCGCATAGGGATGGATGTCAGCAAATCGAAGCTGTCGGAGGACGGCTGCATCAAAGAAAACGACCGCGACGGAGGCGGCACGGACGAAGTATGCATAGTGGAAGAAGAATGGCCCGCGGACGGCTATCGGGTCATCCTTAAAATGTCCCGGCGGTAAGTCGACGGCGACATACCCCTGGTGCCGCTGCTACAGGTAGTCCCCCGCGCGCTCCCGCGCTATCTCCAGCAGAGTGGAGTGAAAGGCGACTTCCGCCGGCGCGTAGACCTTGTCCTGGCGTTGTGCCAGCAGCACCCGCCGCAAGGGGGCGGCGGAACCCAGGCTGATGACCCTCACGTCGGGATGTTGGAGTGCGACGGCGGTTTTCGGCACCATGGCCACGCCCATCCCAACGCTCACCATTGCCTGGGCTTCCTGATAGTCGTTGGCCAGGAACCCGATGGTTGGTTCGAACCCGGCTTCGTGGGCAGAACGTTGCAGCACTTCCACCACGGGATGGGCCTCAGCCCGCACTATCCACGACTCCTTGCGGAGCTCCTCCATTCGGATCTCTTCGCGCCCGGCCAGAGCGTGTCCTCGGGAAACCAGGATCACCGTGCTCTCCTGGAAGACCTCGGTGACGCGAATTGAGTCGTCCTGGAATCTGTTCCAGGGGTAGTCCCAGAGGAGGCATAGGCCAGTAACCCCGGACTGCAGGTCCGATACCAGGTCATCGAAACGCGCACTGCGCACGGACAGGCCAATGGCCGGGTACCGCTTCTTGAAGGCCCTGATGACTATGGGGAGGAATGACCCGGCAAGAGTCGGGAATGTTCCGACCGTCAGGGAGCCGCGCTTGAGTCCGGCGATTTGGTCAAGGTCCGACTGTGCTGCCCGCATTTGACTGACGATCTTGCGGGCGTGGCCAGCCAGCACCTGCCCCGCTTCGGTGGGCACTACCCCACGGGAGCGGCGGTTGAGGAGTGGTTGCCCCACTTCCTGTTCCAGTTTCCGCAGCTGCTGGGAAACTGCCGAAGGAGAGTAGAGCATGAGTTCGGCGGCGGCGGTTATGGAACCCTGCTCAACAACCTCAACCAGCAGCGCCAGCCGTCGAATATCAAAAAGATCCTGGCTCGCATCGTTAAGCAACGGTTCACCCTTCCTAGGAATTGGTTAATTCTATACAGGCAGCAGCCAATACCAAGGAAGAGTTGGCATCCAGGAAGGCCATTCCTTATCTTCAGCGGACGATCCCACCCAAAGCAATCGGTGAATGAAGTATTGCTTCATCCCACCCAAGATATTCAACATTGTCTTCAAATGTGATGTGCCTCAATCTCGAAGTAAGCCCTTGAACAAACCTGGGCGACAGAGAAGCAAGGAACCGACCATGAACATCGAAGCGGAATGGATGCGCGGAGGCACCAGCAAGTGCTGGGTCTTCGAAAGCGGGCAATTCGGTGACACTGAAACCAGTCCGGACGCGTTGCTCCCGCGACTGTTCGGCAGCCCCGACCACCGGCAGATCGACGGTGTGGGTGGCGCAACTTCGACAACCAGCAAAGCCATGATCGTCCACCGTCCAGCGGACGACGATATTGATGTCGAGTTCACGTTTGCCCAGGTAGGAATTGAAGAAGCTGCCGTTGACTGGGGCAGCAATTGCGGTAACTGCTCGGCGGTGGTGGGCTTGTACGCCATCGAGAAGGGTTGGGTTACGCCCACCAGTGACATCACCCGGATCGTCACCCGGAATACCAACACTGGCCAGATCATCATCCAGCGGGTATCCACCCCGGCCGGTGCCCTTCCCATCGTCCCGCAGGCAGAGATGCCCGGCGTCCCCTTCCCCGGGTACCGGGTGGGGCTTGGTTTCCAGGACCCCGCCGGTAAAACCACTGGGAGCTTGCTTCCCACTGGATCCGCGGCAGAGACGATCAGCGCAGGCGGGACACGCTGGACCGCTTCCCTTGTCGACGCCGGAGCGCCAGTAGTAATTCTGCGAGCCGAGGAGCTCGGCTTGGACCCGGAACGCTACGATAGCTGGTTTGCTGGCGTCGAACTGCAATTGGAGACGCTCGAACAGATCCGACGCCAAGCGGCAGTACGCATGGGCCTCGCCGCAACCACCAGCGAAGCGGCACGAGCCATCCCGAAAGTTGCCATCGTCGCTCCACCGGCCCAGTCCGATGCAGGCAGCGATGTCAGCGTCATGATGCTCTCCATGGGCAAGCCGCACCCCGCCCTCGCCATCACGGGCAGCATCGCACTGACGCTTGCAGCCCGCACACCGGGCACCGTTCTGTACGACATCACCGAACACAACCTGCGGCCAACGCTGAGGCTGCGCACACCAGCCGGCGTGATCGAGACGTGGAGTGAGGAAAAGGACGGTTCCCTGATCATCGGTGTGGATCGGACAGCCCGCACCATCGCAACCACCACCATCCACCTCCCCGAGACGCTCGACAACACCGTCGACGCCTCCCTTGCCGGCGCTACCCGCTGAACAGCCAGCGCTACTCAATGAAGAGAGAGCACCATGACTAAGACCGCAGAGAAGACTGCCCCCAACCCCCCAGTTGAAGCGCGGCCCAAGCGCCGCCGTCGTATCCTGCTGGTGACGGCTGTCGCCATCACCGTCCTGGGTCTCGCCGCCCTCCTGCTCGGAGGTGTCCTTGGCAGCCCCGCGGCGGCCTCGGGATCGGAGCCGACCATGACCGCAACGCAGATCATCCCGCTCGTCATCCTGGTGGTGATGTTCGTGGTGGCAACCAAGTGGCCGCTCAACATCGGCGTGATGGGGCTGGTTGCTTCCTTCGGCGTCGGCTATTTCGTACTGGGCATGACTGACAAGCAGATCCTGGAAGAATTCCCGGCCAGCATCGTACTGACGATCATCGGCGTCACCTACTTCTTCAGCATGGCCCAGCGGAACGGCTCCATCGACATCATTGTGCAGACATGCGTCCGACTGGTCCGGGGCAAGACCATGCTGCTGCCCTGGGTCTTCTTCCTCATGGCCGCAGCCCTGACCGCACTGGGGACGTTCTCCCCCGCGGCCGTGGCACTCCTGGCACCGGCCGCGCTCGGGCTTGCCTACGAGTCGCGCATCCATCCGGTCCTGATGGGGGCCTTCGTCATCAATGGCGCCCATGCCGGCGGCTTCTCGCCCCTGTCCGTGGCCGGCGTCCTGGTTCACGACATCGCCACTAAGAACGGCTTTCCCATCGACCAGGGGGCACTTTTCCTGGCGAGCTTCGCCCTGAACTTCATCCTTTCGGCGCTGACCATCGTGCTGTTTGGGCTGCTCGGCAAACTCCGTGACAAGCACGCCAACGAGTACTCCGCACTGGATTCGCCGCGGATCGGACGCCCCAACGGGCAGCAGCTCCTGACCTTGGCCCTGATTCTCGCAATCCTCGTGTGCACGTTGGGCTTCCACATGCCTATCGGCTTCGTTGCCCTGTCCGCCGGCCTTCTCCTGGCACTGGTGAACATCAAGGAGCACCAGACGTTCATCGGCGGCATCTCTTGGTCTACCGTCCTGCTGGTGGCCGGCATGATCACGTACGTCTCGCTGCTCCAGCACGTCGGCGTCATCGACACCCTCGCCGAACAGGCCCTCGCCTTGGGCGCACCCCTGCTGATCGCATTGGTCCTTTGCTACGTCATTGGCGTCGGATCGGCCTTCGCCTCGTCCACGGCATTGCTGACCGCGTTCATCCCGCTGGCCGGCCCTTTGCTGGCAACCAGCTCACTCAGCGCCTCCGGAACCGTCGCGGCTCTTGCAATTGCAGCCACGGTGGTAGACGTTTCACCGTTCTCCACTGACGGCGCCTTGGTAGTAGCCAACGCACGCGAGCACGACCGCCAGCGCGTCTACAAGCAGCTGATGATGTACGCCGGTGGAGTCGTCCTGGTTGCCCCGGCACTGGCCTGGGCCCTGCTGGTACCCACCGGCATCATGTAACCCACCTGCACCGGCTTCCATCCCGCTGGGTTTACAGCGGATGCGGCACAGCCTGCCGGACCAATGTCCGGCAAGCGCGGGAAGGCCCTGTACTCCATCGCAACAGGAAACCCGACGGACGGGCGCAGGGACCCCATGCGCTAAAGACAAAGGCAGGACGCTCCCAGGGCGTCCTGCCTTTGGCCTGTCCGGGGACAGCTGGAGCCGGGCGGGCGGAACGGCCGACCGCCTCGTAAGGGTGCGACGGCGGCCGGTCACCTTGGGCGCCCCGGCCAGGTGCCGGCGTCGAACGTTAACGGCAGGTGCCGGCGTCGAACGTTAACGGCAGGTGCCCCGCCCCCAAGAAGGGAGCGGGGCACCTGCACAAACCGTCAGGCTTAGGCGAAGTCGGAGACTGCCGGGTCCGGGCCGATGCGGCCCTCGGCGCCGCGGTCCAGGCCGTTGATGGCCTCGACGTCGGTGGCGTCCAGCGTGACGTCCAGGGCAGCGAAGTTTTCCCGGATACGCGACTCGGTAACGGACTTGGGGATCACGACGTTGCCGATGGCCAGGTGCCAGGCGATGACAACCTGCGCCGGCGTGGCGTCGTGCTTGGCAGCGATTTCAGCGATGGTGGCGCTCTCCAACAGCTCGCCACCCTGGCCCAGAGGGGACCAAGCCTGGGTCAGGATTCCCTTGGACGCGTTGAACTCGCGCAGCTCGGACTGGTTGAAGAACGGGTGCAGTTCCACCTGGTTGATGGCCGGCACAACGCCGGTTTCATCAATGATGTGCTGCAGGCCTTCCTTGGTGAAGTTGGAAACACCGATGGACTTGACCCGGCCGCGCTTCTTGAGCTCGATGAGGGCCTTCCAGGTATCAACGTACTTTTCCTGCTTGGGCTGCTGCCAGTGGATGAGGTAGAGGTCCAGCGTCTCCAGGCCGAGACGGTCCATGGAAGCCTCGAAAGCCTCCAGCGTGGACTCGTAGCCCTGGTCTGCATTCCACAGCTTGGTGGTGATGAAGATGTCCTCGGCGGAAAGGCCGGAGGAGGCAATGGCACGGCCGACGCCTGCCTCGTTGCCGTAGATCTTTGCTGTGTCGATGTGGCGGAACCCAGCCTCGAAAGCCTGGCGCACCACCTTTTCGGCTACATCGTCTTCAACTTGCCACACCCCGTAGCCGAGCTGGGGGATGGTGTTGCCGTCGTTGAAAGTAAGTGTTGGTGACGAAGTCATGCTTGCCATACTGCCAGCACGGCGCGTTGGAAAGCGCCAATTGTTACGCAGATCAGCTATGCGCTTAACTTATTGCATCGGATGAATAAGGGCGCACGCCTGTAGTTGCGGACGCTGCACACTATGCTTCCTTGGAAAGTTCCCGCTCGGCATCGGCAACCTGCTCGAAGACGGCCTCCGCGCGCCGATGGACGGACAGCGCACCCACCGGCACCGGCCCAACGGCCAGCCTCAGCATTGCCGCCGCTTCAGCCGTGGTGGCCAAGGAGTTCCCCGCCTTCGATAGCGCCCGGTGCACGCCGGCAAGCGCCCCAGGAACGTCCAAACCGTCACTGGGCGAACGTCGTTGCGCCTCAACGCAAATAGCCCTGACACGCGGCGACAACCCGGCCAGTTCATTGGCGATCACCACCAGTTCGTTGTACAACTGCTCGTCATCTACGCCCTCAAGTACCTGGTGGTACCGGTCCAATCCCCGATGGAAGCGGTCGTGGGCGCGGCGCCAAAGCCCCTTGCCGAGCTCCACATCGTCTTTCCGCCCCTGCCGGACGGCCCCAAAGAAACCCACCCCCAGACTCAGAGGTACTGGCCCGGGCCGTGGTCGGGATCTTCGGGACGTCCCTGCGGAACGCCGGGCGCGCCAGGCGCGGCGGCCCGCTGCGGTTGCCCATTTTCCCCGATAACGATTCCCGGAGCGATGACGGTTCCAGGTGGGAGCTGCCGCAGGTGCATCTGGGCGGCTGCGTGTTCCTTGGCGGCTTGTTGGGCCGCAATGGCGGCCTGGATCCCATGGAAAAGACCCTCAAGCCAGCCCACCAGCTGGGCTTGGGCGATGCGGAGTTCGGCGTCGGAAGGCGCCTTTTCCTCGGGGAACGGAAGGCTGATGCGCTCCAGTTCCTCGATGAGTTCCGGCGCAAGCCCATCTTCGAGTTCCTTGATGGAGCGTTCGTGGATTTCTGCCAGGCGTCCGCGGGCAGCATCGTCCAACGGTGCTGCCTTAACTTCTTCCAGGAGCTGCCGGACCATGGTGCCGATCCGCATCACCTTGGCGGGCTCGTCCACCAGTTCGTGGAGGCCACCGCTCCTGGGCTTGGCATCGTCCGCAGGTTGCCCTTGAGTCTGTGGCTGGCCAGGGGCCTGTGCCTCGCCCTCGTCCAGCATGGTGCCCTCCACGGGGGTGTCGTCCGAAGCCTCATCCTTGGGCTGAATGTCGTTCAGATCGCTCATTGGTTCATACTCTCATGTGGTTCGGGCGAACCCAGGTCCGAGTCATCATTTTTGGACTTCGTTCGTAGCGAAACAGGCGACCACCGGCGCTGGTGTCAGCAGCACCTTCCCTGCGGGTTGCTGTCCTGCCGGTCCATCCGGTCCCGCCAGAACTCACGTTCGGTCATGGCGGGACCGGCATGGCCGGTAGCAGCGAAATGCTCAAGATACTTCGCGTACGCATCAGCACCCATAAGCGAACCCATGTATGCCGCGAAGCCCCGGAAGCCGTTGGCGATGGCGTTCATCAGTGGTGTCCGGCTTTCTCAGTGCGTTTCCCAACGGGTAGGGCGTTCCATTCGGCGAGCAAAGCCTTCTCCGCCGCAGTGGGGATCAGCCCCGCGGGGGCGAAGACCTTTGAAGGGACAGCCGGGTCCTCGTGACCCTGTCCCCCACCGGCGCGGATGGCTTTGATGGTGGCCAGGAGGGCGGTGAGAATCACGATGATGCTCAAGACCACAAAGATCACTGACAGCCACCCCTGGATAGCCGTATTCCGGATCACCGCTTCCATGGCCGCCACCGATTTGGCGGTTCCGAATTCCGTCTTCCCATCAGCCAAGGCCTTGGAGAACGCCTGGTTGTTGGCAAAGTATCCTACGGCCGGGACGGGCGAGAAGATCTTATGGAAGCTGGCCGTGATGGTGACGACGGCGGCGAACGCCAACGGGACAGCGACGATCCACAGCCATTTGAAGGTGCCCCGTTTGGCCACAATGGCCATGCACACCGCCAAGGCGATTGCGGCGAGAAGCTGGTTGGCAATACCGAACAGCGGGAAGAGGGTGTTGATGCCACCCAAAGGATCCGTGACACCCATGATCAGCACCGCACCCCAGGCTGCCACCATGATTGCCGTGCACAACCATGCACCGGGCCGCCATGAGGCTTCCTTGAACTTGGGAACAAAGTTGCCGATGGAGTCCTGCAGCATGAACCGGGCAACACGCGTGCCCGCGTCCACTGCGGTCAGGATGAAGAGTGCCTCGAACATGATGGCGAAGTGGTACCAGAAAGCCATCATGCCGGGGCCGCCGATGAACTGCTGCATGATGTGCGCCAGGCCAACAGCCAGCGTCGGGGCACCACCGGAGCGCGAGATGATGCTCTCCTCGCCCACGTCCTTCGCTGTCTGGGCCAGGACGTCGGGGGTGATGTTCACGTTGGCCAGGCCCAGGCTGTTGACCCAAGTGGCTGCGGTTTCAACCGTGCCGCCGGTCAGGGCCAACGGAGCGTTCATGGCGAAGTAGACGCCGCGATCGATCGAGATCGCTGCTACGAGCGCCATGATGGCCACGAAGGACTCCATCAGCATGCCGCCGTAACCGATGAAGCGCGTCTGCCGCTCCTTCTCGATCAGCTTGGGGGTGGTGCCCGAGGAAATGAGCGCGTGGAAACCGGACAACGCGCCACAGGCGATGGTCACGAACAGGAACGGGAACAGTGCACCGGAGAAGACCGGCCCGTTCTCGCGGCTGGCGAACTCGCTGAACGCCGGGACCGTGATTTCCGGACGGACCACGATGATGGCAAGCGCGAGCATCACGATCACGCCGATCTTCATGAACGTCGAAAGGTAGTCCCGCGGCGCAAGGAGCAGCCAAACGGGCAGGATCGCGGCGATGAACCCGTAGATGATAAGGCCCCACGCGATGGTCACCTTATCCAGGTGGAAGAAGGCCGCACCCCACTCGGTGCCAGCCACCGCACCGCCGCCAATGATGGCGGCCATGAGGAGGACGAACCCGATGATGGAGACTTCCATGACCTTGCCCGGCCGGATAAAGCGCAGGTAAACACCCATGAACAGTGCGATGGGGATAGTCATGCCGACGGAGAACACACCCCACGGGCTCTCACCAAGGGCGTTGACCACCACGAGCGCGAGGATGGCCACGATGATGATCATGATCAGCAGCGTGGCGACCAGCGCTGCGGTACCGCCAATAACACCAAGTTCTTCACGGGCCATTTGGCCCAGGGACCGTCCACCGCGGCGCATGGAGAAGAACATCACCAGATAGTCCTGCACCGCGCCGGCAAGAACGACGCCGAGGATGATCCAGATAGTGCCCGGCAGATAGCCCATTTGGGCCGCGATGACAGGTCCTACCAGCGGGCCAGCGCCTGCAATGGCAGCGAAGTGGTGGCCGAAGAGCACGTTGCGGTCTGTTCGGACATAGTCCTTGCCATCCGCCTTGTACTCAGCAGGAGTGGCCCGGCGGTCGTCCGGTTTGAGCAGGTACCGCTCTATGACCTTCGAGTAGAACCGGTAGCCGATCAAGTACGTGCACACCGCGGCGAAAACGAACCAGATGGCATTCACTGTTTCGCCACGGACCAACGCGACCATGAACCATGCCACCGCCCCAAGGAGCGAAATCGCCACCCAGAGCCCAATCTTGGCCGGCGTCCAGTTACGCTCTTCAGCCTCACTAACGGAATCATCCACGGCCGGCGATGGCAGTGTGGGATCCAGTCCTTCCGCGAGTCCGGTTTGGTCAGGAACCTTGCCCATATCTCCTCCTTGAGAACTGCTGCGGTGATGGGAAATGCTGTTGTGGCGAAAACTGCGGTAGGGACCGCTTCGCCACGTGCCTTCCAGCACAGTAACAACTGCTACCGACAAGTAAAGGCCGTACACGCGTGCGGGACCCTGGCCCGCGGTGAGCGGTCACAGCCATGCGACGGACGACCGTTCCTGGACGCCCAGCAAACTCGCGTCTCGCACCGGAAGACGCTAAACCGCTCCCGCGTTGCCCTGCGCCTGGACCATCCGTGCCTCACAAAGGTCCAGCCAGCGCACCTCCGCTTCGGCCTGAAAAATCAGCGAGTCCAGCACCAGCAGCCATGCAGTATCGGACGATCGCTGATTGGCGGAAACCGCCTTACGGGCCTGCGTATGTTCCTGCAGGGCACGGAGTGACACTTCGCGCTGTGACTGGATCACTTCCGAGGCGTCCACACCAGGAAGGGTAACGGCGAGCGCCAGCTTGATGGCGATTTCGTTCCGCGGCGGACTGCCCCGGTCAACCGCCCCCGCGAACCACGCCACGACTTCCTCAGCCCCGGCGTCAGTGATGCTGTAGACGACGTGCCCACCGCCGTCGTCGCCGTCCTTGCTGACCAGGCCGTCACGCTCCAGGCGGTCCAGGGTGGTGTAGACCTGCCCGATGTTCAGCGGCCAGGCGGCAGCTGTTCGGTCCTCGAATTCGACCCGCAGCTCATAGCCGTACCGCGGCTGGTCCTGGAGCAGGGCCAGCAGGCTGTGCCGGATGGACATTGGACTCCTCGCTGCGGTGGATTGACTGGTCAGAGCAGAAGCAGGACCTTGCCCACGTGGTCGCCGGAGTCAAAGTACCGGTGCGCGTCCTGCACTTGGTCCAGCGGGAAGGACTTGGCCACCAGGGGCCGGATCCTGCCATCGGTGATCATGGGCCATACGGACTCGCGCACGGCGGACATGATGATGCCCTTCTCGGCCACGGACCGGGGCCGGAGGGCCGTTCCGATAACGGCGGCCCGTTTGCTGAGGAGCTGGCCGAGGTTGATTTCCGCTGTGGCGCCGCCCTGGAGCCCGATGACGATGAGCCTGCCGTAGTCGCCAAGGGCGTCGATGTTCTGCTGCAGGTATTTGGCACCGACGACGTCGAGGATCACGTCCGCGCCTTTGCCACCGTTTTGCGCCCGCAGGCTTTCAGCGAAGTCCTCTTCGGTGTAGTTGATGGCGATGTCCGCACCGAGGAAGGCCTTGGCGGTGCCGACCTTCTCGTCCGTGCCGGCTGTGGCAGCCACTTTTGCGCCGTAGGCCTTGGCCAGCTGGATGGCCATGGTGCCGATGCCGCCCGTTGCCCCGTGGATGAGCACCGTCTCGCCTGGTTGCAGTTGGGCGGTCATGATCAGGTTGGAGTAAACGGTGGCGGCAACCTCGGGCAGCGCGGCTGCGGTGATGAGGTCAACGCCGTCGGGAACCCTGAGCACTTGCTCGGCGGACACAGCTACCTGTTGGGCGTAGCCGCCACCGGAAAGAAGGGCAACTACTTTGTCCCCTACCGAGAATGCCTTGGTGACGCCGGGACCGAAGGCGGCGATGCGGCCGGACACTTCAAGCCCGGGGATCTCTGAAGCCCCAGGGGGTGGCGGGTAGAAACCGCGTCGCTGCTGGACATCGGCCCTGTTCAGGCCTGCGGCGACGACATCGATCAGGACTTCGCCCTCACCCGGGACCGGAGCAGGAACGTCGCGGACCTCGAGGACTTCGGGCCCGCCTGGCTCTGAGATGTAGACGGCTTTCATGACGAACTCCCGGTTTCTTGCATGTCCGTCGGCCCCGGGGCGGGGACCGGACAGACGTGATGTTTTGGAACAGCCAACTCCCTATGAAACACTACTAGGCGAGGAAGGTTGTCCGAGCGGCCTAAGGAGCTGGTCTTGAAAACCAGTGTGCGGTAACCCCGTACCAAGGGTTCAAATCCCTTACCTTCCGCCAATGAATGCCCCGGGTTCCAAACCCGGGGCATTTTTGTGCCCACGGTCCCAGTGCGTCCGGGCTAACTGAGAACCTGCAACCGGAACATCATTGAAACTGTCAGACCCCCCGCATAGTGTTCTACCTGTCTCCACACCTCTGACCTAAACCGCAGTTTTACCGCGGAACTACAACAGGAGCCTGACCTATGCCAACGCCTGACATCACACCCGGCGCACCGTGCTGGATAGATCTGATGACGTCCGATACAGAGAAAGCCAAGGAGTTTTACAACGTCCTCTTCGGCTGGACGTACGAAGCCGGTGATGAGGAGACGTACGGCGGCTACATCACCGCGTCCAAGGACGGAAAGCTGGTGGCCGGCATCATGCAGAAGCAGGCTGACATGGGCGCCATGCCGGACCTGTGGTCCACTTACCTGCGCACGGACGACATCAAGGCGACCACAGAGGCCGCAGCGGCCAACGGGGGCCAGGTCTACATGGAACCCATGGATGTTCCGGAGCAAGGCAGCATGGCCATGTACGGCGATTCCTCGGGCGCATCCATCGGTGCCTGGCAGTTCGGTCAGATGAAGGGTTTCGAAGTAGCTGCGGAACCGGGTTCACCGGCGTGGCATGAGCTCCTTGCCAAGGACTACGACTCAGCCGTGTCTTTCTACCAGAAAGTCTTCGGCTGGGACACGAATGTCATGAGTGATACCCCGGAGTTCCGCTACACCACCCTGGGCGCAGGAGACAACGCGAAGGCGGGCATCATGGATGCCGCCGGCGTACTCTCTGACGAAGTACCGTCCATGTGGAGCGTCTACTTCGCGGTTGAGAACACCGACGCCACAGTAGAGCAAGCCCTCGCCTTGGGAGCAACAGTCATGCATGCCGCGGAAGAAACACCGTTCGGCCGCCTGGCGACGCTCATTGATCCCACCGGCGCAGTATTCAAGATCATCCAGGACACGGGTCAGTCCGCTTAGACTTTTGATTTCCGGGTGGTGCCCGGCGCCTCCTACCCAGGGGCGCCCGGCCCCACCCGCCCACCGCCGATCCTGGGGGATCGTTCGGCGTGGGCGCTTTGACCGGTCCCTCATTGATTGGCCGCAGGCTGGGCATCCCCCGATCTCCACCTGCGGTCCCTGGGGAACGAGGACCTGAGTTGCAGCACCTTTCACAAGCCATCAAAGCCACCGCCCTGTTGGGCCTGGCGTCCTTAGCCCTGGCGGGATGTTCGCTGATCAGCAGCGGGGATGCCAAACGGGACGAGTCCGGCAAACCTACCGAGTCTTCTGTTGCGGATGCCTTCAAAGTGAAGGTGGGTGACTGCATCGCTGAGCCGTCCGGTACTGAGGTCAAGGACGTATCCGTCATCCCCTGCGACCAAGAGCACGATCTCGAAGCTTATGCGGCCAAGGACATTGTGGCCGACACGTACCCGGGCCAGTCCGAGGTTGAGAAGCAATCCGAAGAGTATTGCAGTTCCGAGTTCGCAAGCTTCGTGGGCGTGCCCTTTGATTCATCAACCCTGGAACTGACCTACTTCTACCCCACTACCGATACGTGGAAGGCCGATGACCGCGAGATCGTCTGCCTGATCGGCGGCGCGTCCGGCGCAGCTACGTCCGGGACCCTCAAGGGCGCCGCCAAGTAAAGAAGGCCAGTGGCGGGCACTCTCCGGCCACCACTGGTCCACTTCCCATTCATCCGTTCGTGTTCTGCTACGTCTGAGGCAGCTTTACCCCGGAGTAACTTCCGGGAACAGCGCCCACTTCACAAGAAGGTGGGCGTCGTCCACAGGGCCATACAGGGCTCCCTAATGAAAGTTAGAGCGGATGCACCAACACCATTGGAAATTACTGGCGGGAACGGCCTTGTCGGCAGGGTTGCTTGCAGCCCCGTTGACGGCTGTCCCGGCCATGGCGGCGGACGATCCCGCCACGCCGGCGGGCACCTCGCCGGTGGTCATCAACGAGGCCTATCTCAGCGGCGGAAGCAGCGGCGCGGCCTTCAAGAACAAATTCGTGGAGCTCTACAACTCCTCGGACGCACCCGTCAGCTTGGCTGGCTGGTCCTTGCAATACCGGTCGGGCACGGCTACCGCAGCACCAACGGGGATCACTCCCTTGACAGGGAGTATCCCGGCCAAGGGCTACTTCCTGGTCCAAGGGGCCAGCAACAGCGCCTCCTCTACGGCGCCGGCCCTCCCCACGCCGGATGTTCAGGCCTCCGGAACCCTGAACCCGAGCGGAACCACCGGGACACTGGTCCTGGCGAAACAGGGCACCGCCGTGTCCCCACTTCCCGCGGGCTCAGTGACGGCCAACGCCGCCATCGCCGACCTCCTGGGTTACGGAACGTCCAACACTTTTGAGACCGCGCCTGCAACGGCTCCCGCCAGTAATTCAGACGTCAAGAGCCTCAACCGGACCAACGGCGTTGACACCGACTCCAATGCCGCTGATTTCACCCTCAGCGCCACCATCACCCCCACGCCTTCGGCTGGCACCACGCCGCCCACCGATCCTGGTCCGCAACCGGGCACCAAGACCATCGCGGAGATACAAGGCACCGGCATGGCCAGCCCGTTGGTCGGCAGCACGGTGAGCACCCGAGGCAAGGTCACCGCCGTCTACGCGACAGGCGGATTCAACGGCTACTACGTGCAGACCCCGGGTACCGGCGGCGAAACAGCAGCGGCGGCCAGGACGGCGTCGGACGCTTTGTTCGTCTATTCACCCACGACGGCGGCCACGGTCCAGCCGGGCGACTACCTGGAACTCACCGGTGTGGTCAGCGAATTTGCCAACCAAACACAGATCACAGTGGAAGCCGCGGGGCTGAAGAAGCTCACCGAAGCGGCCCCCGAGGTCAAGTCCACGCCGTTCGCGTTGCCGGCCAACGAGGCAGCCCGTGAAAGCCTCGAAGGCATGCTTGTCTCACCCCAGGGTGACTTCACGGTGACTGACAACTACTCCCTGAACCAGTACGGCGAGATCGGCCTCGCGGCCGGCAAGTCCCCGCTGGTCCAGCCGACGGCGGTGGCAACCTACGGCTCGCCCGAGTATGCCGCCGTAGTGGCAGATAACGCCTTGCGCGGCATCAAGCTCGACGACGGCGCGTCCACCAACTTCCTCAAGGACGCGGCCACCAAGGCCCAGCAATTGCCGTATCTGACCCCTTCGGACCCCGTACGTGTTGGCTCGCCCGCCACGTTCAAAACCGACGTCATCCTGGGCTACGGGAACAACTCGTGGAAGTTCCAGCCGCTCACGGCGCTGAGCCCTGCAAACGCTGAGTCCGTCCAGCCCGCAACCTTCACCTCCACCCGCCCAGAAGGTCCTGCAGACGTGGGTGGCAGCCTCAAGCTGGCCTCCTTCAACGTGCTGAACTACTTCCCCACCACGGGTGACCAACTCGCTGGCTGTGTTTTCTACACCGACCGCGACGGCAACCCGATCACCGTCAAGGAAGGCTGCAACGCCCGCGGTGCTGCCAACGCGGAGAACTTCGAGCGCCAGCAGGCCAAGATCGTTGCCGCGATTACCAAGTCGGGCGCCGACGTCGTGTCCCTCGAAGAGATCGAGAACTCGGCCCAGTTCGGCAAGAACCGCGACGACGCCCTGTCCAAGCTCGTGGAGTCCCTCAACGTCAAGACTCCCGGAGTGTGGGATTACGTGCGCACGCCTGCGAACGCTCCCCCGCTGAGCGATGAAGACATGATCCGCACCGCATTCATCTATAAAAAGGCCGCGGCCGAACCTCTGGGCGAGTCCATCATCCACAACGACACCGTGGCCTTCGCCAGCGCCCGTAAGCCGCTGGCCCAGGTGTTCAAGCCGGTCGGCGGCAGCGATGACAAGAAATTCATCGCGATCGTGAACCACTTCAAGTCCAAGGGCTCCGCAGCAACGCCGGACGATACCGACAAGGGCCAGGGCGCCTCCAACATTGCCCGCACCAAGCAGGCCGAATCCCTGCTGGCTTTCTCCAAGGACCTCCAGGCCTCCAAGGGCACTGACAAGGTCTTCCTGATCGGTGACTTCAACGCCTATTCCAAGGAAGATCCCATCAACGTCCTCACCGGCGCGGGCTACACCGACCTCGAAGTCGGCACCGGCAAACACTCCTACCTGTTCGGCGGGATGGTGGGCTCCCTCGACCACATCCTGGCATCCCCGGCCGCCCACAAGGTTGTCACGGGAACCGACATCTGGAACATCAACTCCGTTGAGTCCGTCGCCCTGGAATACAGCAGGTATAACAACAACGTGACCAACTACTATGCCGCGGACGAGTTCCGGGCCAGCGACCACGACCCCGTGGTGGTGGGCCTGAACCTGGCTCCGGACGCACCGGCCACTGTTGACCTGCAGTTCCTGGGAATTAACGACTTCCACGGCCGGATCGACACCAACACGGTACTCTTCGCAGGCACCGTGGAGAAGCTCCGTGCGGCAGCAGCCCCCGGCGCGACTGCCTTCATCTCCGCTGGCGACAATATCGGTGCCTCCCTCTTCGCTTCCTCCGTGGCGAAGGACCAGCCCACCCTTGACGTCCTGAACGCGCTCGAGCTGCAGGCTTCCGCTGTGGGCAACCACGAGTTCGACGGCGGCTGGGCAGACTTGCGCGACCGCGTCATAGCCGGAGGCAACAACGCAAAGTTCGCCTACCTGGGCGCCAACGTTTACCAGAAGGGCACCACCACCCCCGTCCTGCCGGAGTACAAGGTCCTGGACCTGAACGGCATGAAGGTAGCGGTCATCGGCACGGTCACCCAGGAAGTTCCTTCCCTGGTAACCCCCGCAGGCATCACCGATCTTGAGTTCGGCGATCCCGTGGAGGCCATCAACCGGGTTGCCGCGAAGATCAAGGCCGAAAAGCTGGCAGACCTGATCATCGTGGAAAACCACGATGGCGCCGCGTCCGGCACCCCAGAGGGCGCCACGTTGGAGCAGGAAGTGGCCGCGGGCGGTCCGTTTGCCAAGCTCGTCAACGAAACCACTCCGGACGTAGCTGCCATCTTCACCGGGCACACCCACAAGGAGTACGCCTGGGACGCGCCCGTACTTGACGCCAACGGCCAACCCACCGGCAAGACCCGCCCGATCGTGCAGACCGGCAACTACGGCGAGAACGTGGGCAGCGTAACGCTCACCGTAGACACCGCGAGCAAGTCCGTCACCGCCTACAAGGCAGCAGTCGTGGACAGGACCACCGAAACCGCTGAAAGCCTCGTCGCGGCCTATCCGCGGGTGGCGGCAGTGAAAACCATCGTGGACATGGCCCTGGCCCAGGCTGCGGAAATCGGCAACCAGCCTGTAGGTGCAGTGACCGCTGATATCACCACAGCATTCACCCCGGACCCCGCTGGGGGCGCCCCCAAGCGGGACGATCGCGCGAGCGAGTCCACGCTGGGCAACCTGGTAGCGGACTCCCTGGTGGACACGCTCAAGGCGCCCGAACTCGGCGCGGCGGAAATCGGCGTCGTCAACCCCGGCGGGTTGCGCAACGAGCTGTACTACGCGCCGGACGGGACCATCACCTACGCCGAGGCCAACGCGGTCCTGCCGTTCGTGAACAACCTGTGGACCACATCCCTGACGGGTGCGCAGTTCAAGACGCTCCTGGAGCAGCAGTGGCAGACCAACCCGGACGGCACCATCCCAAGCCGCCCGTACCAGCAGCTGGGGGTGTCCAAGAACGTCAACTACACCTACGACGCCGCCCGTGCAGCGGGCGATCGGATCACTGGCATCTGGGTTAATGGCGCTGTGATCGACCCCGCAAAGCAGTACAGGATCGGTACCTTCAGCTTCCTGGCAACAGGCGGTGACAACTTCCGGATCTTCAAGGAGGGCAGCAACACGAAGGACACGGGCCTGGTGGACCGTGACGCTTGGATCAAGTACCTCCAAACGCACAACCCGGTCTCGCCGGACTTCGCACGCCGCTCAGTTGCTGTGGCAAACTCCACCGCAGCCGAGGTCAAGGCTGGCGAATCCATCACGCTGGCGGTCTCCAAGCTGAACCTGACCTCCATCGGCAGCCCTGCGAACACCTTGCTGAAAGCGGTCTTTGTCGACGCCAAGGGCGCCTCCGTGGCACTCGGGGACGTCCCCGTATCCGCCGGCGCGGCGACCGTCAACGTGAAGGTGCCCGCTGCAGCGGTCGCGGGTACAGGCACCCTGGTGCTGACCGCCGTCGAGTCCGGAACGGTAGTGAAGGCCCTGGTCAAGGTGGCAGCGAGCGGACCCAACCCGCCGCAGTGCACCCCGCCCACCAAGCCGTCCAAGTGGTACGACATTGTGGGATGGCTGCGGTACGGCATCGAATGGTTGCAGTACCAGAAATGCCTGAGGGGCTAAGCGCCCCGTAGCATGCCCCAAGAGACAGGCCCCTCACGATTGGTTCGTGAGGGGCCTGTCTTGTGGTTACTTGTTTGCCGGTTCCGGGTCCTGGACCCTGGCAGCATCGCTGCGCAGCTCGGCCTGGAAAGCGGCGTACCGGGCCAGGTGGGCGGGACGGCGTCGGAGTATCGCCCAAGCGACCCCCAAAAACACGAACCACAGGGGCGTGGCCAGCAACGCTGCGAGGGTGTCCGGCTGGGTGGTCAGCGCCCACAGCACGAAGGCAAAGAAGGCGAACACCACCCACACCATGGCCACTCCACCCGGCATCTTGAACGCCGAAGATTCGTGAAGGTGGGGACGGCGCTTCCGGAAGGCCAGGTAGCTGGCCAGGATGATCGACCACACGAAGACGAAGCAGACGGCAGACACGGTGGTCACCATATCGAACGCCTTACCGACGTCCTGGCCGGCGTACATGAGCACGACGCCGGACAGCAACAGAACGCAGGACAGGAACAGTGCGTTGCGGGGTACTTTGCGTCCGGAGAGCGCGCCGAACACCTTGGGGGCATCGCCTTCCTGGGCGAGGCCGAACACCATGCGGGACGTGGAGTAGATCCCTGAGTTGGCTGAGGACATGGCGGATGTGAGGACCACCAGGTTGACGATCGTGGCTGCTGCGCCCAGGCCGGCCAGGGAGAACATGGCAATGAACGGGCTGTGACCGGCAGCGAACTGGGTCCACGGGGTGACGGACATCAGGATGATCAGGGCGCCCACGTAGAAGAGGAGCACGCGGATGGGAATCGAGTTGATGGCCTTGGGCAGGTTCTTTTCCGGGTCCTTGGCCTCAGCCGCAGTGGTTCCCACCAGTTCGATGCCGACGAAAGCGAAGACCGCGATCTGGAATCCGGCGACGAAGCCCATGAATTCGTTCGGGAAGAAGCCTCCATGGCTCCAGAGGTTGGTGAAGCTGGCTGGGCCGGCTTCGGACTGGAAGCCGCTAAAAATCATGAACAGGCCAACAATGATCAAGGCCGCGATGGCGACGATCTTGATGAGGGCGAACCAGAACTCGGTTTCGCCGAATGCCTTCACCGTTGCCAGGTTCAGCAGCAGGAGGATGCCGATGGTAATCAGCCCCGGCACCCAGAGCGGAAGGGAAGGCCACAGCTCCTGCGAGTAACCCGCGATCGCAATGACGTCCGCAATTCCCGTGATGACCCAGCAGAACCAGTACGTCCAACCGGTGAAGAAGCCGGCCCAAGGACCCAGGAGGTCAGCTGCGAAGTCGCTGAAGGATTTGTAGTTCAGGTTGCTGAGCAGCAGTTCGCCCATGGCACGCATGACGAAGAACAGCATGAAGCCGATGATCATGTACACGAAGATGACGGACGGGCCGGCGGCGGAGATGGTTTTGCCGGAACCCATGAAAAGGCCTGTTCCGATTGCTCCGCCGATGGCGATGAGCTGGATGTGGCGGTTGCTGAGCTGGCGCTCAAGATGCGGTGAATCGGTACCGGTTGAGGGTGGGCGCTGAATCGTCAAAGGAACTCCATCGTTCAGGCGGCACTGGGTGCCACAAGATTCGGGTTCCTCCCCGCTCTGTAGATGGACCTGAGAGTTTCCGCAGGCGTGGGCCTGCTTGCACCTTCGGTGAGCCCGGCGTTCCGGACTGCTTTCCAGAGTTGCCTCGCCGCGGCGGTACATGGGCCTGAGAGATTCCTGGGGAGGGTTTGCTCCTACGGCGCCTGTGGTGATGTACCGGCAGGGCTCTCCCGCCGCGGATCAAAAGCGCGCACCACCAGTTCGGTGATGCAGCTCACACACTAACGAAGGCCGGGCGGCACTGCAACCCTGGGTCCTCAGCGGGCCAGAATGCTACGCGCAATCTCATCGGCGTCCCGCAGGGTCCGCTGTCCGCTGGCATAGGCATGCCCGGTCCGGGGCCGCGCCTCCGCCGCGATGGCCGTGCCCCACTGTGAAGCGGACAACTGCAAACCCAGAACGTACAGGTTTTCGGTGACCGACCCGTTGGCCGCCAAAGGCCGGTACGGATGCGGCACAACATCCAGGCCGGTGGTCTGCATGGGAGTGCCTTCGACGCTCATCATGATCTTGGTGCGGACCAGCCCGTCAGCCATGAGCTGTTCCAGGAGCGGAGAGAGGTTGATGCCCACCCTGTTGGCGGGCGACATCGCCTCGATCAGGGTTCGCGCTTCCACCGGAGCGTCGTGTACCCACGGCGAAACCGCCCGGAACAGTTTCGCGCTCCGGTCCACGCTGAACTTTGGGTCCGGTCCAACAAAACTTACGACGCCGGCACGCGCCAGGGCGGCCAGCTGCTCCGAACGCAGCGCGGGCGCCCCACTGGCCAGCCCTTCGACGAAGGATTCGAACCAGCCCCGAAGCCCAGCCAACCAGGATTCGTCCGTGATGCCACCATCAGCCACCACGGATTTCAGGATCGCGCGGCCGGTGTGGAGTGCACCGATGGCCATCTTCACGGGGTCCGATTCGCCCAGGGCCGATCGCCGCGCATCGTCATCCAGGTACGCCGTGACAGCCGCGTCCAGCTCCCGCCTTGAGGCAAAGGTACGTCCAGCCAGCGGCGCGGCGAGTCCGCGAAGGTTCAGCCGGCGGGAAGCCACGACGTGCTTTTCCACGAGATCGCCCACGTCGATTTCCCATTTCGCGGTGGTGTGCGCGTGCGGTTGGAGCGCGTCCTCAAGGTCCGCCAGGAATTGCGCAGGATCCTTGATCGCAGTGGGTTGTGAACGGGCCAGCGTTGAGTAATACGCCCACAGTGCATCACGGTGGAGCAGCGGCCAAAGGTCGTGGTCGAAACCGGGCTGGATTCCGGCCGCACGGAACCGGTCGACGGCGTCTTCGGTCAGATAGCGCATGGTGATGCTGCTGGGGTAGTAGCCAGCCAGCCCCGCCTTGGCACGGTAAGGAGTGCCACGCCGGGAGGCAGCAATGATCCTGGGTTCCCTGCCCGATGCCCGATACTCCAGCACGCCTGCCCCGGGAGAACCGGCCTCGACGAACTTGCCGCCACGGCCCTCAGTCAGCTGACCCATGACGTCGAAGAAGTTCAAACCCATTCCGCGGATCAGCACCGGCTCGTTATCCGGCACTGCCTCCCAGTCGACGTCCGCCGGCGGTGCTGGCGGGAAATAGAGCAGCCCTTGCTCCTCCGCGGCGCTCTTGAAAGACCTCTGCTCGGGATTTAGCCGGGACTCGACATGACCCAGCGCGAGGACCACGGAACCGACGGTGAGGATCGCACCGTTGGCGAGTTCGACGTCGAACGCGTCTTTGGTTCCGTCCTTCACCGGTCGCGCCGCCACAGCTGAGGTCTCATGGAACGTGACCTCGACGCCGTCGGGCAGCCGTTCGAGCAAGCCGTCGAGGGTCTGGCGCAAGTACCGCCCATACAGGGCACGGCTGGGGAAGTCATGTGATTCGAGGGTGGCAAGCTCCGCCTTTTCGGCGTCGTCCAGTCCCAAGCCATCACGACGCCGGGCCTCGCGCCACTGGTCGAACGAACCACCTGCCAGCGGCGGAGCGAGCATGGGATCTTCAGGGATGAGCGTCGGATAAAACGACTGGGTGTTCATCAGGTAGAGCCGGGACTGCCCCGGCTGCCAAACGTGGCCCGAACCCGCGGGGAAGGGATCCACCACATCAATGTGCAAGCTGGTCCCCTCTGCGCGCTCCGCGGGGGTGCCCCCAGCTGCCCAATTCGCGAGCAGCCGCTCAAGGACGCTGGTGCCCCGAGGGCCCGCCCCCAGCAGGGCGACACGGTTGGTTTGGGATTTAGCCACGCTCAAGCCTAACTTCTGCGTTACTTGCTTACTGTTGAACAGTGTTGCTTGGATGGGGCGATGACCACCACAGAAGCTGATCAGACGCCACTTCCCGAAAATGACACTGCGCCGGCCCGTCCGCGCCACGCCGCAGAGGTTGCGCCTGAACCCACGGATGAAAACGTCTGGCTCGAAGACATCCATGGCGAAGAGCAGTTGGCTTGGGTCCGGGAACAAAACGCGCGCACCGAAGAACTGCTTGAGGACGCCGAATACACCGCCGTCGAAGCCGGAATCCTTGAGGTCCTCGATTCCACGGACCGCATCGCCATGGTCTCCAAGCGCGGGGAGCACTATTACAACTTCTGGAAAGACCAGGAACACCCCAAGGGTCTCTGGCGCCGCACCACGTGGGAGAGCTACCTCACCGACGCACCTGAATGGGACGTCCTCCTGGACGTTGATGCGCTTGCCGCTGCGGAGGGCGTCGAATGGGTATTCCATGGAGCCGGTTTCCTCCGTCCTGCGGACGGGAGCGAGTACCGACTGGCCATGGTGTCGCTGTCCCCCGACGGCGGCGACGCGGACCGTCACCGCGAGTTCGACGTCGAATCGCGCACCTTCGTTGAGGGCGGCTTCGACCTCCCCACCGCCAAGGGCAACGTCAGCTGGCTCGATGCCGACACCCTGCTGGTGTCCAGCACCGCCGACGGGCTCCCTGCCACGACCTCCTCTTACGCCCGGACCGGTGTCAAGCTTCGACGCGGCCAGGCCCTGGCCGATGCTGAACAGCTCTTCGAAATCCCCGAGGACCACATGCTGGCCATGGTGGCCCACGACTCCACCCCAGGCTTTGAGCGCACCTTCGCCGTTGACTACATCGACTTCTACAACCGAAGCACGTGGGTGCTGCGGGACGGGTCCTGGGTGGCCATTGATGTACCCACCGACGTGAACATCAGCGCCCACCGCGACTGGCTGCTGTTCCGGCCGCAGAAGGACTGGGACGTTGCCGGCGTTGTCTACCCTGCAGGGTCTTTGCTCGGGGCCAACTTCGAGGACTACCTGTCGGGCTCACGTTCTTTGGTGGTGCTGTTTTCGCCCGATGAGCACACATCCTTGCAGTCCTGGAGCTGGACCAGGGACTACCTCCTGCTGAACCTCCTCCGCGATGTCTCCTCCGAAATCCGGGTTTTGGATCCGTCAGTTGTCGACTCCGATGGAGTGTGGGCTTCAACCGCCCTGGACGCCTGCCCTCCCCTGCACGACGTGAACGCCTACGCGGTGGACGATGAAGACCCCGGAGCCGCCGGCAACGACTTCTGGCTCGTGGCCACCGGCTTCACCACGCCCACCACCCTGACCCGCGGAACACTCGACTCCGCATCGCCCTCGGGTGCGGACGGCGGCGTGGTGAGCCAACACGCAGTGGTGAAGCGATCGCCGTCGTTCTTCAACGAAGCGGACTATGAAGTCCAGCAACACTTCGCCAAATCGGCGGACGGAACCAAGGTCCCCTACTTCCAGGTCGCGTCCAAGGACCTGGTCCTGGACGGCCAGAACCCCACCCAGCTCTCCGGCTACGGCGGTTTCGAGATTTCCCGGACGCCCGCGTATAGCGGCACGATCGGGCGGGCGTGGCTTGAACGGCGCACCTCCGGTGTAGCGTCCGACGACGGAGCTGCCGCGCACTCGCGTGGCGGCGTGTACGTGGTGGCCAACATCCGTGGAGGCGGCGAATACGGACCGTCCTGGCACCGCGCCGCACTCCAGGAAAACCGCCACCGCGCCTACGAGGACTTCGCCGCCGTCGCGAAGGACCTCATCTCCCGCGGCGTCACCAGCAGACGCCGCCTGGGCTGCGTCGGTGGTTCCAACGGCGGGCTGCTGGTAGGCAACATGCTGACCCAGTACCCGGAGCTGTTCGGGGCTGTGTCGTGCGGGGTGCCGCTCCTGGACATGCGCCGCTACACCAAGCTGTCCGCCGGGTACTCCTGGATCGCCGAGTACGGCGACCCGGACGTGCCTGGACAGTGGGAGTTCATCCGCACATTCTCGCCGTACCACCTCCTGCATGACGGCGTGGAATACCCGGAAACCTTCATTTGGACTGCCACGTCCGATGATCGGGTAGGCCCCGTCCAAGCCCGAAAGATGGCCGCCCGCATGCAAGCCATGGGCATCCCGAATGTCTGGTTCCACGAGGCCTTGGAGGGCGGCCACGCAGGAGCATCGGACAACCGGCAGGCTGCCGCACTGCAGGCCCGGAGCAACCACTTCCTGTGGCGTTCGCTGGCCGGAAGCAACTAACACTTCCCCTGTTTTGCGCTCGACGGCACGTTCTGCGTATCCTTGGTGGGCTAGCAATAGCAAAGGGAGACGTGCCAGAGCGGCCGAATGGGCTTCACTGCTAATGAAGTGTGGGGCACAACTCCACCGGGGGTTCAAATCCCCCCGTCTCCGCGAATAGGTCCCGGTTTTCGAACCGGGACCTTTTGCGTTTAACGGCGCTTCGCTCCGCCGCTCACTTCCGCGCCCGCGTGCCGGTGGAGGGTCAGGCTGTCCACGGTGCTGATCAGCATCAGGACGGCCATCGCAAGGAACGCCCCCTTGTAGGCCGCCACCTGGTCACCGCCCAGAAGGTGCGTCGTTTCGAGCAGGCGCAGGAACAAAGCCCCCACCGCGATCCCGGCCGCAGCCGCCAACTGGACCAGCGTGGCAGAGATTGCGTTAGCCGAGGGCAGCTGTTCCGGAACGATGTCCGCGTACTGCACCGAGGCGTACGCGGAGAAGCCGATGGAACGGAAAGCTCCGCTGAAAAGCAGCAAAGCGAGAATCACGGGCTCAGGAGTTTGGGCATCCAGGAACGCGCACAGGGCAAACGTCACGGCGGAGGCGAACGATGCGAAAACGAGCACCGGCTTGAAACCGAAACGCCGGATCAGAGGCGTCGTGGCCGGCTTGATCCCAATATTGCCGACGAATACTGCGGCGACCATGACACCGGCTTTGAGGGGATCCCAGCCAAAGCCGTCCTGGAACATCAGCGGCAACAGGAAAGGCACCGAACTGATGGTCAGCCGGTAAATGAAGCCGCCCGTCGACGTCGCCCTGAACGTCCTGGTCCCGAAAACGCTGAGGTTGAACAGGGGAACGCTGGCATTCCGCATCCACCAGACAGCGCCCGCGAGCGACAACACCCCCGCAGCGACCACCACAATGGCAAGCACGTTGGACGAGTGGCCGCCCAAGGTTTCCAACCCCACCACCAGGGCACCCACACCCAGGGTGGTCAGCATGAGCCCAAACCAGTCAAGGCGGCGTTGGGAATCGAACTGGGTCCGCGGCACCAGCCTGAGCGCGGCAATGAAGGCAACGAGGCCAAGGGGCACATTGATGATGAAGATCCAGTGCCAGGACAAGAAGGTAGTGAGCGCGCCACCGACCATCGGAGCCAGGACCGGGGCAAGAAGGCCAGGCCACACCAGGTACGCGGTGGCCCGGAGGAGCTCGGATTTCGGCGTCCCGCGTAACACCACCAGAGTGCCGACGGGAACCATCATGGCCCCGCCCATGCCCTGTGCCACCCTGCTGAGGGTGAGCATGGACAGGTCAGTGCTCACGGCGCAGAGCAGGGAGGCGATGGTGAACACCGATATGGCGAGGCAGAAGATCCGGCGAGCGCCGAAGCGTTCAGCCAACCAACTGCTGAGCGGGATACCCATTGCCACTGTCACCAGGTACGCGGTCATGGTGATGTTGATGTCGGCCGGTGCCACGCGGAAATCGGAGGCGATGCTGGGAATTGCTGTGGTGAGGATGGTGCCGTCGAGGAACTCCATGAAGAACGTTGCAGCCACCAACAGGGCCAGGCGCGGCCGCCAGCTGGTTTCGCTGGTGGTGTCGACTTCTGTGTTGCTGGGGTTTGTGCTCATGGCTCCGGTCCAGGATCTGGCTGGCGGCCCGTGAGAGGCCGCTGGCGTGTTGGCTCGATCCTATAGAGGCACAGTGGGAGCGATCACAACATGACGTTCTTTACCCCGCCCTCCTATCCCGCTTGCGCCAAGGCCAGGGGTAGAACTGCTCCCACACCGGCTTGGCGCAAGGCCAAGGCCGAAACCGTCATGGTCCAGCGGCTATCGATGAGGTCGTCCACCAGCAGCACGGGCTGACCGCCGGTACCAGCGAGGGCTTGGGCAAGGTCCGGGCCCACAACAAGCCGGTCCCAGACGCCAGCAAGCCTGTAAGCGCTGTTGCCACCACGAGCTCCCGTTGGTCCACCGTGCTGGGGCTGCAGCTGGCCCAGGTACGGCATCCTCCCGATGCCGGCTATTCCCTGCGCCAGGGATTCCACCAGCTGCGGCTTACTCCTTGATGGGATGCTGACCACTGCCGCCGGGCGGCCCACTCCGCTCCACGGAGTTCCGCCTTCGGCTCCCGACCATTCGCGCAGCACTTGGACACAGGCCTGCAGCATGGCGGGATCCACGGCGCGGTCCGGGGAACCAGCGGCAAACAATTCGCGCAGCGCACCACCCCAGCCCAGGTCCGTCAGCCTGGCCAGGACCCGGCCTTCTGAGACGCTTTGGTCGGGCCTGATCTTCCCCTTGACCGCCACCCCCAGCCGATCCATGCCGCTGGGCCATTGGAGTCGCGGCTCCACGGCAATACCGGCGCGTCGCAGGGTCTGGCCAGCGGCATCGGCTGCCGAGGCTGCCACGTCCACAGGGAACCATCGGCCGGCGCAATTGTCGCAGCGACCGCAGGCTGCTGCCGTTTCGTCGTCGAGCACGGAGGTGATGTACTCCATGCGGCAGCCGGCCGTGTCCTGGTAGATCACCATGGAGTCCTGCTCGTCCACCCGCGCCTCTGCGATGCGTGCGTACCGCTCGGCGTCGTAATGCCAGGGGCTCCCGGTTGCTCTCCAGCCGCCGCCTACGCGTTCAACTGCCCCGTCCACGGCAAGGACCTTGAGGAGGAGTTCCAAAGGCGTGCGGCGGAGGTCCACGCGGGCCTCCAGAGCGACGGTGGACAAAGCTGAGCCTGCTTCCCCGAGGGCACCAAGCACGGCATCGGCCTTTTCAGCGGACGGCATGGAAGCCGTCGCAAAATACTGCCAGATCTCGCGGTCCTCGGAGCCCGGAAGCAGCAGGACATCTGCGTTGGCCGCTCCACGGCCTGCGCGGCCGACCTGCTGGTAGTAGGCAACAGGCGATGACGGCGCGCCAAGGTGGATGACAAAACCCAGGTCCGGCTTGTCGAAACCCATGCCCAGGGCAGATGTGGCCACAAGTGCCTTCACCTCGTTGTCCTTGAGCAGTTGTTCTGCGCGCTCCCGGTCTGCAGGGTCCGTCCGGCCTGTGTAGGACAGGACGTTGTGTCCGGCCTCAGCGAGGAGCCGGGCTGTGTCCTCGGCAGCCGAAACGGTGAGCGTGTAAATGATGCCGCTGCCGGGCATGTCCTTAAGATGCGTCAGCAGCCATCCCAACCGGTCCCGGGAGTCAGGCAAGGTCAGGACACCCAGCCGCAGGGACTCCCGGCCCAAGGCCCCACGGATGGTCAGGACTCCGGCACCAAGTTGTTCCTCGATGTCGTGGACCACGCGGGAGTTGGCCGTTGCCGTTGTGGCCAGCACCGGAACCGACTCCGGCAGTTGGGCAATAAGGTCCGCGATGCGCCGGTAGTCGGGCCGGAAGTCGTGACCCCAATCCGAAATACAGTGGGCTTCGTCAATGACCAGGAGGCCGGTCCTGCGAATGAGCTCCGGAAGCTGGTTTTCCCGGAAAGAAGGGTTGGTGAGGCGCTCCGGTGAAACGAGGAGTACATCAACTTCGTCGGCGGCCAGCTGCGCCAGGACGGTATCCCATTCAAGGGCGTTGGCAGAGTTGATGGCCACGGCGCGCACCCCTGCACGGGCCGCTGCGGCCACCTGGTCCCGCATGAGCGCCAGCAGCGGGGAAACAATCAGCGTCGGGCCGGCTCCACGGCGGCGTAGGAGCAAGGACGCCACGAAGTAGACGGCGGATTTACCCCAGCCTGTCCTCTGGACCACCAATGCCCTGCGGCCGGCATCCACCAACGCTTCAATGGCCTCGTACTGGCCGTCATGGAACTGGGCTTCAGGGTGTCCCACCAACTCCCGCAGGCACGCCAGGGCTTGCTGTTCGGTAGGTGATTGCACGGAAACGGCAGCGTTCGGGGAAGTGTTGGCCATGAACCCAGTATTCCAGCCACCCCCGACGCTCATCACCCGCGGACCGGGAGTTGTGGATAGTGATTTATCCACATAGCCCTCCGCCCGGTTCATGCCCAATTGCCCAGCCACAGTAGGATTGAGCGCGTGACTAGCGAGCAGAACAAGACATTCGACCTCTCGGCATCCTTCAAGGCGTATGACGTCCGGGGAATCGTGGGTGAATCCATCACGGCTGAAATCGTCGAGGCCGTAGGCGCTGCGTTCATCGACGTCCTGGGCCTTGAAGGCGGGACCGTGCTGGTGGGCGGCGACATGCGCCCTTCGTCCCCTGAGTTCAGCCAGGCCTTTGCCAACGGGGCAGCCACCCGCGGCGCCAACGTCCGATTGCTGGACCTGATCTCCACCGACGAGCTCTACTACGCTTGCGGGGCCCTGAACGCAGCCGGCGCCACGTTCACGGCCAGTCACAACCCAGCCGAATACAACGGCATCAAGATGGCCAAAGCCGGCGCGCAGCCCATCTCATCCGAGTCGGGCCTGAAGGAAATCCAGGCCCTGGCCGAGGAATACCTCAACACCGGCGTCATTCCTGCTGCGGAAACCCGCGGTGAGATCAGTGTCCATGACGTCCTGAAGGACTACTCCGAATACTTGCGTCAGCTCGTGGACCTCTCCGGCTCGCGACCCCTGAAGATCGTGGTGGACGCAGGCAATGGCATGGCCGGCCTGACTACCCCGGCAGTTCTCGGCGACAAACTGCTCCCTGCCTTGCCTTTCGACATCGTTCCGCTCTATTTCGAACTCGATGGTTCGTTCCCGAACCACCCGGCCAACCCCCTTGAGCCGGAAAACCTCCGCGACCTGCAGGCCGCCGTGGTCAAGCACGGCGCCGACATCGGCCTGGCATTCGATGGTGACGCTGACCGTTGCTTCGTGATCGACGAGAAGGGCAAGCCCGTCTCCCCGTCCGCCATCACCGGCATGGTTGCCCGGCGTGAAATCGCCCGTGCGCAGGCAGCAGGCGAGGAAACCCCCGTGATCATCCACAACCTCCTCACCTCCAAGGCCGTACCGGAACTGGTGGCCAAGGACGGCGGCCGTGCCGTACGCACCCGTGTGGGCCACTCCTTCATCAAGGCGGTCATGGCCGAAGAAGGCGCCGTGTTCGGCGGGGAGCACTCCGCGCACTTCTACTTCCGGGACTTCTGGAACGCTGACACAGGCATGCTCGCAGCAATGCACGTCCTCGCTGCCCTTGGAGAGCAGGATGGCCCGCTCTCCGAGCTCGGGCGCCAATACGAGCCCTACGTCTCTTCCGGCGAAATCAACTCCGAAATCGAAGACAAAGCCGGGGCCGTCGAGCGCGTCCGCGTGGACTTCGAATCCGAAGACGTGGACATCGACCACATGGACGGCTCCACGTTCACGGCAAAGGACGGCAGCTGGTGGTTCAACTTGCGGCCTTCCAACACTGAACCGTTCCTGCGCCTGAACGCAGAAGCCAAGGACCAGCCCACCATGGAAAAGATCCGCGACCGCGTCCTCGCGCTGGTCCGGGCCTAGGCCCAGCCATGACCGACCAGTCCACTGGCGAAACATTGCCAGAAGAATCCACCCAGGACCGTGAGCTCCGGGAGACACTGGGCACTGCGTTGGGGACCGCGCAAGAGCACATCCAGCAGAACGGCGGTTTCTTTCCGTTCGGCGTTACGCTTTCGAACGATGGCGAATTCCGGATCGTGATGATCGCTCCCGGCGAACCGGACGCAAATGGTGACGTCGATGCCGGGCAGATGCTGACCGATATCCACCACCTCCTGCGCCAAGGCCGCGACGATTTCAAAGCGGTGGCCCTTGTCAGTGACGTCACGTTGCCGGACCATGGTTCGGACGGCATCCATGGTGCCGCCGAACACAGGAATGGCGAAGTCCGGGCAGCAATCATCCCGTACTCCCCCACCACGGAGGGTTTTGCCTTCCGTCCTATGGAGCCCGATACCCACGAGCCATCCATCTGGGTGGACTAGACCCTACTCATATGAGCTGATCCCATGAAAATCAACGCGTTCGCAGACGTTAGCCTCCGCGCCATCATGGTGTTGGCCGCGGCTCCCGAGGGCATGTTGTTGACCACGCAGGCGGTGGCCGACGCCGTGGGGACGCCGTACAACCACGTCAGCAAGGCAATGGTCCGGCTCCGTGCTTTGGGTTTCATCGATGTCGAACGTGGCCGGCTGGGCGGTTCGCGGCTCAGCGAACACGGTCGGCGGGCCACTGTCGGCGAGGTCCTGCGCCACCTGGACAGCCGGCAGGATCCGGCCGAATGCCAGTCCCCCACCAAGAATTGCCCGCTCATCACCGAGTGCGAACTGCGCCACGCCATGACCCGCGCCAGGGAAGCCTTTTATCGCGAGCTCGATTCCGTGGTCATTTCCGCCCTTCCCCATCCGCGCCAGATGAACCCGGTGTTTCAATCCATCGGGCTCCGTCCGGAGTTTAGGACACCTGTCCAACAGCCCTAACCGCGCGCCGAACGAACCTTTCACGTCCCGCGCGAAGAACGACGGCGGCCCGCCACCTTTCAAACGAAAGGTGACGGGCCGTCGTCGTTCACTTAAGAACGCCGTTGTTCCTAAGGGGTCTAGCCCAGACGGGTCTTGAGACCGTCCAGCTCGGACTGGAGTGCCGCCGGGAGGGATTCGCCGAAGTTGGCGAACCATTCCTCGATGGACGCCAGCTCGGTTGCCCACTCGGCAGGATCGACGCGCACTGCCGCCTCGACCTCGGCCGGGGTCATGTCCAGCCCTTCAAGGTCGATGGATTCGCCGGTCGGTACGAAACCGATCGGAGTCTCCACAGCGTCAGCCTTGCCTTCGAGGCGTTCGATGGCCCACTTCAGGACGCGGGCGTTGTCACCGAAGCCAGGCCATGCGAAGCCACCCTCATCCGTGCGACGGAACCAGTTGACCAGGAAGATCTTGGGCAGGCGCTCCGGGTTGGCCTTGGCGGACAGGTTAACCCAGTGGTTCAGGTAGTCGCCTGCGTCGTAGCCGATGAACGGCAGCATGGCCATGGGGTCGCGGCGAACAACGCCGACGGCACCGGCGGCAGCAGCCGTGGTTTCCGAGGACAGCGTGGAACCCATGAAGATGCCGTTGGACCAGTTGCGGGCTTCGGTAACCAGCGGAATGGTGGTCTTGCGGCGACCACCGAACAGGATGGCGGACAGTTCCACGCCTTCCGGGCTGAAGTACTCTTCGGCCAGCATGTCGATCTGGTCGATCGGCGTGCAGAAGCGGGAGTTCGGGTGCGCGGCCGGGGCGTCGGAGTCCGGTGTCCAGGACTCGCCGCGCCAGTCGGTGAGGTGTGCCGGGGTTTCCTCGGTCATACCTTCCCACCAGACGCCACCGTCATCGGTCAGTGCAACGTTGGTGAAGATGCTGTTGCCCTTGGCGATGGCACGCATGGCGTTGGGGTTGGTGCCCCAACCGGTGCCGGGAGCGACGCCGAACAGGCCGGCTTCGGGGTTGACGGCGCGGAGCTCGCCTTCTTTACCGAAGCGCATCCAGGTGATGTCGTCGCCGAGGGTCTCCACCTTCCAGCCCTTGATGGTGGGGTCGAGCAACGCGAGGTTGGTCTTGCCGCACGCGGACGGGAAGGCAGCAGAGATGTAGTAGGTCTTCTGCTCCGGGGAGGTCAGCTTGAGGATGAGCATGTGCTCAGCCAGCCAGCCTTCGTCGCGTGCCATGACGGAAGCGATGCGGAGTGCGTAGCACTTCTTGCCGAGGAGGGCGTTTCCGCCGTAACCGGATCCGAAGGACCAGATGGAGCGCTCTTCGGGGAAGTGGACAATCCACTTGTCCGGGTTGCAGGGCCATGCGACGTCGGCCTGGCCGGCTTCCAGCGGGGCACCGAGTGAGTGCAGGGCCGGGACGAAGAAGGCATCGGTTTCGGTGATGCGGTCCAAGACGTCCGTACCGATGCGGGCCATGATGCGCATGGAGGCAACAACGTAGGCGGAGTCGGTGATCTCGACGCCAAACTTGGGGTCTTCAGCATCCAGGTGGCCCATGACGAACGGAATGACGTACATGGTGCGGCCGCGCATGGAGCCGGCGAACAGTCCGCGCAGCTTCTGCTTCATCTCGGCCGGGGCCATCCAGTTATTGGTAAAGCCTGCGTCGCGCTCTTTTTCGGAGCAGATGAAGGTCTGCTCTTCCACACGGGCAACGTCAGCGGGGTCCGAGAACGCCGCGAAGGAGTTCGGGAATGTTTCCGGGTTCAGCCGCTTCAGCGTGCCGGCCTCGACCAGTTCATCGGTGAGTTTCTTGTTTTCTGCTTCGCTGCCATCGACCCAGTGGATGCGGTCCGGCTGGGTCAGCTCGGCAACTTCCTCTACCCAAGCCAGCAGGCGTGCATGCGTAGTAGGTGCCTTCTCAAGCAGCGGCAGTCGCGCCAGATCGCCCATTGCGGTTCCCTTCCTCGGGTTCAGTGGTGTGTCCTAAACGATAGGGGCCGCGGACCAGACCAATCCGCTGTCAGACATCGGACAACTCTGGCTCCGAAAAGCAAAAACGCCTAGAAATCAAGGGGAAAGGGTTTCAGGAAGGCGATTTAAGTGACTAAGGTCACGTAGACCGGTCTAGTTGCCTAGATTACAGCTTTTCGATTTGGAACTTCACATGAACTTCTGTAAAGTTTATTGAGGTTCGAGGGGGTCAGAGAAACAGACCGCCGAGAATCACACGAAATGCGCCCATAGCTCAGCTGGATAGAGCGTCTGTCTACGGAACAGAAGGTCAGGGGTTCGAATCCCTTTGGGCGCACAAATGAAGACCCGCACCGGTTCGCCGGTGCGGGTCTTTTGTTTTGCCCAGCATTAGTTCGGTTCGCACAGCGTAGGGTGACCCGCACGCAGAAACGGAAAGGGCCGCCGTCGTACTTCAGGTGAAAGTACGACGGCGGCCCGTTCACGTTGCGCGTGGAGGTTCAGTCGCCCACGGCCTCGCCGATCCGGCGGCGGATTCCGTCGAAGTGCCGGTTGAGCAGCTCGGAGGCCGATACCTTGTCGCCGGCAGCGACAGCGGCGTAGATGCTGCGGTGCATGGCGGCGGTCTTCTTGAGGTCCTCGTTGCCCGGACCAATCTCTACGTGGATCTTCCGGTACACCTTCCAGAAAACACCCATGAGGTTGATCAGGAGCTCGTTGTTGAGCGGCTCGAAAAGCCTGCGGTGGAATTCGGCATCCGCGGCCACGAAGTTTTCGCCGGCGGCGGCGAGTTCCTCCATCTGCTTCACCGCTTCTTCGATCGAGGCCAGCTGCTCGGGCGTCATGACGTCCATGGAAGAGCCGATGAGGCCCGATTCCAAGGCCTGGCGAACATCGACGAGCTGCAATGCCTCAAGTCCCTGATGCCGCAGCGACAACCGCCCCCTGAAGGTGAGGCCGTCGGCGAGGGCGTCAAAATTGCTTGGGGCCACGAACATGCCGAAGCCATGCCGGATCTCGATGACACCCAGGGCCTGCAGGACCTTGAGTGATTCGCGCAGCGTATTGCGCCCCACTCCGAGCGCCACGGACAGCTCGCTCTCTGTCGGCAACGGATCGCCCGCCTCAAGCTCGCGCTCGAGGATCAATTCCATAATGTCCGACTGCAAAGCACGCAGCCGGGCCTGTGCACTGAACCGCGCCTGCGGAACTACACCGGAAGTTGTCATGGCTTTCTCCTTGCCGCTGCACCACCCGGGAAGCCTGGGCGATGCGGTGTTAATATTGAGGCGAGCTTAGTGCCCACCGCAGATTGAGTGACTCGCAACATACAATATCGGATGTCCCATCTCCTTGATAAGTATGTTCAGGGATTTCGCTGAGATTTCCCCCAGGACCGGCCGCAGCCGGCGAACCGCAAGGCGCGCGGACCAGGCCAAGGCGCCAATTCTCACTTGACGTTCCGTTGTGACCGCCCTTACAGTTTCCATACGAGCATCGGACGTCCTACATCCGATAACCCACGAAACGCGAATGGTGAGGCACCCTATGAGCAAGACGATCCACAGCCTGCCGCTGGTCAATGACGCCAGCCGCCGGAACTTCCTGAAGCTAAGCGGCGCAGTTGGTGCAGCAGCCGCCTTCACGGCAACACTCTCCGCGTGCGGCGGCGCTGCCAGCACCACTACCGGTACCGGCACCAACACGGCCGCCGTCAACAAGGACCTCACCATCGAGGCAGGTATTTCCTACGCGCTCTCCACAGGCTTCGACCCGCTGAGCTCCTCGGGCGCAACGCCGATGGCCGCCAACCTGCACATCTTCGAAGGCCTCATCGAACTGCACCCGGCCACCCGCGAGCCGTACAACGCCCTCGCCGCAGCGGATCCCAAAAAGGTCAACGACACCACCTACCAGGTGACCATCCGCGAGGGTGCGAAATTCCACGACGGCTCCCCCGTCACCACCGAGGACGTCGCTTTCTCCTTCACCCGCGTGATGGACCCGGCGAACAAGTCGCTCTTCTCGCAGTTCATCCCCTTCATCCAGGACGTCAAGCCCGTCGATGCCAAGACGGTGGAATTCACCCTTAAGTACGCCTTCCCCGGCTTCGGACCCCGCATCTCCGTGGTCAAGATCGTCCCCAAGGCACTCGCTACCGACCTGAAGGCGTTCGACGCCAAGCCAGTCGGCTCCGGACCGTACAAACTCATCTCCGCAGTCAAGGACGACAAGATCGTCTTCGAGGCATTCGCAGACTACAACGGCCCCAAGCCTGCACTGGCCAAGGGCATGACCTGGCTGCTGCTCTCTGATGCTGCAGCCCGCGTCACCGCAGTCCAGTCCGGCCGCGTCCAGGCCATCGAAGACGTTCCCTACCTGGACGTCGATGGGCTGAAGTCCAAGGTGAAGGTTGAATCCGTCCAGTCCTTCGGCCTGCTGTTCCTCATGTTCAACTGCGCCAAGGCCCCGTTCGACAACAAGCTGGTCCGCCAGGCACTGCACTACGGCCTGGACAAAGAAGCCATCATCAAGAAGGCACTGTTCGGCAACGCCAAGGCCGCCACCTCCTACTTCCAGGAAGGCCACCCGGACTACGTCAAGGCCAAGAACGTCTACGGCTTCGATACCTCAAAGGCCGAGGATCTGCTGAAGCAGGCGGGTGTCACCACCCTTGAGTTCGAACTCCTCACCACGGACACCGCCTGGGTCAAGGACGTCGCCCCGCTGATCCTCGAATCCTGGAACAAGATCCCCGGCGTCAAGGTCACCGTGAAGAGCCTCCAGTCCGGCGCCTTGTACAGCGACCGTGTTGGCAAGGGTGACTACTCCGTAGTCGCAGCCCCGGGCGATCCCTCGGTCTTCGGTAACGATGCAGACCTTCTCCTGAGCTGGTTCTACTCGGGCGCCACCTGGATGGACAAGCGTGCTTTCTGGACCACCCCGGAACGCACCAAACTGCAGGAGCTCATGAACAAGGGCTCGCAGGCCTCGGGCGAGGACGCGAAGAAGATCGTGGGCGAAATCGTGGACATGGTTTCTGATGAAGTGCCGCTCTATCCTGTCTTCCACCGCCAGCTTCCCAGCGCTTGGGACGAAAAGAAGCTCAACGGCTTCCAGCCCCTTCCCACCACCGGCCTGTCATTCGTCGGCGTCGGACGAACTGCCTAAGCACCCTTCAAGTTGCGGGGCCCGCTATGCAGGGTTGAACCCCTAAATACCCCGCAGAGTGGGCCCCACAACCAGCAGCACCCCCAACCAACCGGAGAACAAATTGGTCACGATATTGCGTCTGCTTGGCCGCAGGCTAGCAGCATTGCCATTGATGATCCTGGGCATCACGTTGCTCGTCTTCCTCGTCCTGCAGGCCGCTCCCGGCGATCAGGCAAGCTCCGCCCTCGGTGACGGCGCCAGCGAAGAAGCCAAGCAGCAATACCGCCAGGACAATGGCCTGAACGACCCCTTGGTCCTGCAGTACTTCCGATTCCTCGGCAAGCTCCTGCAGTTCGACCTCGGCACCACCACCCCGCCGGCCAAGTCGGTGGCTTCCATGATTGCCTCAGCGTTCCCCCTGACGCTGCAGCTCACTTTCCTGGGCGTACTCATCGCCATTGTGCTGTCGCTGGCGTTCGGCATCCTCGGCGCCCTCTACCGCGACAAGTGGCAGGACCAGTTGGTCCGCGTCTTCTCGATCGCCGCGATCGCCACCCCGTCGTTCTGGCTCGGCATCCTGCTGATCCAGTGGTTCGCCCTGGGTGAGAACCCGATGTTCCCCTCGGGTGGAATTGCGACGCCGGAGTCCGGCTTTGGCGGTTGGCTCAACTCGATGGCCCTCCCGGCCCTGGCGCTCGGCATCCCTGTCTCGGCGTCGCTGATCCGGGTGGTCCGTACCTCGATGGTTGAAGAACTGGACCGCGACTACGTCCGGACCGCCATCGGCAACGGTGTGCCCTACCGCGAAGTCGTCTCCAAGAATGTCCTCCGCAACGCGCTCGTCACCCCGGTCACCGTGCTGGGACTCCGCGTCGGCTACCTGCTGGGTGGCGCCGTCGTGATTGAAATGATTTTCGCCCTGCCCGGCATGGGCCAACTGATCCTCAACGGCATCACCAACCTGGACGTCAACCTGGTCCAGGGCGTGGTGCTCACCATCTCGGTCACCTTTGTTCTGGTGAACATCGTGGTGGACCTTCTCTACCTGCTCATCAACCCCCGAATCAGGACGGTATAGCTCATGCGCAGCAAGCTCGCAGAACGGCTAAGTGCCCCGGGCATTCGTTTCAAGGCCCTGCCCTGGGGCTCCCGTATCGCCCTGCTTTTCCTCATCGTGATTGTCCTGGCCGCGATTTTCGCGCCGGTCATTGCCCCGCACGATCCGCTGGAAACCTTCATTCCGGCCACCCCGCCGGGCGCCGAGCACTTCTTCGGCACTGACCGCCTTGGCCGCGACATCTTCTCGCGCCTCCTGTTCGGTGCTCAGTCGTCGCTGATGATCGGCCTTGGCGCGGTTGCCCTGGCCATCCTTGCCGGTGCGCTCCTTGGTTCTTTCGCGGCCACGTCCAGCAAATCCGTGAACGAGATCATCATGCGGCTCATGGACATCCTGATGGCGTTCCCGGGCATCGCCCTGGCCGCTGTGCTGCTGGCTGCTTTCGGTAACTCGGTGCCGACCATCATCATCGCGATCGCCATCATCTACACGCCGCAACTGGCCCGCGTGGTGCGCGCCAACGTGCTCGCACAATACGGCGAAGACTACGTCCGTGCCGAACGCGTGATCGGGGCAGGCCGTTTCTACATCCTGGTCAAGCACATCGTCCGCAACACTGCCGCTCCGGTGCTGGTGTTCGCCACGGTCATGGTGGCCGACGCCATCATCCTCGAAGCCTCGCTGTCCTTCCTTGGCGCCGGCGTCCAGGACCCCGCGCCGTCATGGGGCAACGTGATTTCCTACGGCCGCAACCTGGTCCTGTCCGGCGGCTGGTGGGCCACCACCTTCGCCGGTGTAACGATCCTCCTGACGGTGCTTTCCCTCAACATCCTTGCTGAGGGCCTCACCGACGCCATGGTGAACCCGAAGCTCCGCCGTGCGCCCGTAGTAAAGGACGACGACGGTTCGGCGGCAGTCATTGCCGTGGACACCGAAGTTGGTACGTCCGTGGCCCATCCCTCGGTGGTTGAGGAACACGAGCTCGACGGCGTCCGGGCGGCTTCCGCTGACGCCGTCACTTCCGAGGCTGGCGCCTCAGCCGTCCTCACCGATGTGAAGCTCGCAGCCGCCAACCCGCACCTCCTGCTGGACCGCGAACTGGAACTCCTGGCCCGGATCGAATCGACCCGGACCGACCGCCTCCCCCAGGTACCGGCAGGCGCACGCAACGTCCTTGAAGTGAAGAACCTGTCCATCCGGTTCCCCGGGCGCTTCGGCGACATCGCGATCGTGGACAACGTGTCCTTCACCGTCCGCGAAGGCGAAACGATGGGCCTGGTGGGCGAGTCCGGTTGCGGCAAGTCGATCACCTCGCTGGCTGTCATGGGGCTGCTGCCCAAGACCGCCCAAGTCACCGGCTCCATCAAGTTCGACGGCAAGGAACTGCTGGATTCCACCACCAAGCACAGCAACCCCAAGGCCTACGTGGGCTTGCGCGGCGAACAGATCGCCATGGTCTACCAGGACGCACTGAGCTCCCTTAACCCGTCCATGAAAATCAAGGACCAGCTGGAGCAGCTCACCAAGCGAGGCGGCCGCAAGACTCCCGCCGAGCTGCTGGAAATGGTCAAGCTTGATCCCGTCCGGACCTTGGCCAGCTACCCGCACGAGCTTTCCGGTGGCCAGCGCCAACGCGTGCTGATAGCCATGGCGTTGTCCCGTTCGCCGAAGATCGTGGTGGCGGACGAACCCACCACTGCCTTGGATGTCACCGTCCAGAAGCAGGTTGTGGATCTGCTCAACGAGCTTCGCGAACAGCTCGGCTTCGCCATGGTCTTCGTCAGCCACGATCTCGCCCTGGTTGCGTCCCTGGCCCACCGGATCACGGTCATGTACGCCGGCCAGGTGGTGGAATCCGCACAGGCATCCGAACTCCTGCAGAACCCCAAACACGAGTACACCCGTGGCCTGCTCGGCGCAGTTCTTTCCATCGAAGCCGACGCCGTCCGCCTGCACCAGATCCCCGGCACGGTCCCGTCACCGCGCGACTTCGCCACGGGCGACCGCTTCGCGGCCCGTTCACTGCGTGCCGACGCCGACCCCCACCAGAAACTGGTCCTCACCGCGGTTGCCGGTACCAATGGCGACGATGCCGACCACTACTGGGCTAGCCACCTGAAGGAGGACGCGAAATGAGTGACTCCACCGGGAAACCGGTCATCGAACTCCAAGACGTCAAGGTCTACCACCATGCACGGACCGGCGGCCTGTTCCGTCCGAACATCGTCAAAGCCGTGGACGGCGTCGACTTCACCATCAGCCGCGGCGAAACCGTGGGCATCGTCGGTGAGTCCGGCTGCGGCAAGTCCACGCTTGCGTCAGTGCTTGTGGGACTCCAGCCGCCGACGTCGGGCAAGGTTTTGTTCCACGGAAAGCCCGCCATCAAGCGGAACGCGGCCATGCGCAAGCAGTTTGGACGCTCCGTCTCCGTGGTCTTCCAGGACCCGGCCACGGCGCTGAACCCGCGCATGACCATCCAGGACATCCTCACGGATCCGCTGCAAATCCACGGCATCGGCAACGCGTCATCACGCGCTGCCAAGGTCAAGGAACTGTTGGCACTGGTAGGCCTGCCCCAATCGGCGGCCGAAGTAACGCCGTCGCAGGTTTCCGGTGGCCAGCGCCAGCGCGTGGCGATTGCCCGCGCGTTGGCCCTGGACCCGGACATCATCGTGGCGGACGAACCGACGTCGGCCCTGGACGTTTCGGTCCGCGCGCAGGTCCTGAACCTGCTCTCCGACCTGAAGACCCAACTGAACCTCGGCATGGTGTTCATCTCGCACGACATCCAGACCGTCCGCTACGTCTCGGACCGGATTTGCGTCATGTACTTCGGCAAGATCGTCGAGCAAGGATCCGCCGCGCAGGTCTTTGATAACCCGAGCAACGACTACACCAAGAAACTGCTGGGCGCCGCGCCGAGCCTGCTTCACATCTAGTTTTTCCCTTCACAAGTTACAAACAACGGAGATTTCTGTGTCCACTCAATTCCAGGGCGTCATTCCCCCGGTCATCACCCCCCGCCACGCCGACGGCAGCATCGACACGGCGTCGCTGAAGAACGTCACCAAGCACTTGATCGACGGCGGTGTGTCCGGCCTTTTCGTCCTGGGCTCCTCCGGCGAAGTCCCCTACCTGACCAACGACGAGCGTGAACTGGTGGTCTCCACCATCGCCGACGCCAACGCCGGGGCGGTTCCACTGATCGTGGGCGCCAACGAGCAAACCACCACCCGCGTCATAGAAGAAGCGCGCAAGGTGGTTGATCTGGGTGCCGACGCTATCGTGGTCACCTCCATGTACTACGCCATCGGCAACGCCGCGGAGACCGAAACGCACTTCCGCAGCATCCACGCCGCCATCGAGAAGCCGATCTTCGCCTACGACGTCCCCGTCCGCACCCACTTCAAGCTGCCCACGGACCTCTTGGTTCGTCTGGGACGCGACGGTGTGATTGCCGGCGTCAAGGACTCCTCCGGCGACGACGTCTCCTTCCGACAGCTGCTCCTGGCTGCCAAGGACATCCCCAATTTCGACATCTTCACCGGTCACGAAGTAGTGGTGGACGGCGCCCTCCTGGGCGGCGCCCAGGGCGTTGTTCCGGGCCTCGGCAACGTTGACCCGGCCGGCTACCGCCGCCTGTTCGACGCAGCGCAGGCTGGCGACTGGGCTGCGGCGGCCCGTGAACAGGACCGTCTGGCCGACGTCTTCGAGATCGTCTACGCCCCCAACGGACGCGTCTCCGGAGGCGCAGCCGGCCTGGGTGCGTTCAAGACCGCACTCCAGGTCATGGGCGTCATTGAGTCGAACACCATGAGCTCGCCCATGCTCTCCCTGAATGATTCCGAGACCGCTGCGATCCGTTCGATCCTGGAACGCAACGGGCTGGTCTGACCTCCATGACCCACGTGATCGGCGTTGACCTCGGCGGCACCAAGACTGCCGCCGGGGTTGTTTCCCCTTCTGGCGAAGTTTTGATGACGGAGACCATTCCGACGTTGAACCGGGCCGGCGGCGAAGCGATCCTCGACGCCACCGCAGCGCTGATCGCGGGTCTGGTGGAGCGCGCTGCCGACGCCGGGCATTCAGTGTCCGGTGTCGGCGTCGGCTCCGCTGGGGTCATCGACGCTTCTTCCGGGGTTGTGGTGTCCGCGACCGACGCGATTTCGGGGTGGGCGGGGACTGCGCTTGTTGACGGGCTTTCTTCACGCCTCGGCCTCACTGTTCGGGCCGTCAATGATGTCCACGCGCATGCCCTCGGCGAGGCGTGGTTTGGAGCTTCAGCCGGTTCGGCCAGCTCATTGATGATCGCGTTCGGAACCGGGGTGGGCGGAAGCTTCGTGCTGGACGGGGCCCCTGTCCTTGGGCACCGGTTTGTGGGCGGGCATGTGGGGCATTTTGCGTCGCCGTTGGCGGTTTCCGACGGCGTTCCGTTGCCGTGTGTTTGTGGTTCGACCGGGCACGTTGAGGCGATCGCCTCAGGACCTGCGATTTATGAGGCCTTCCTGCGGTTTGGCGGCTCGTCCAGCGAGGCGTTGGACACTCGTGGCGTGTTCGCGCTGGCCGCCGCTGAAAATCACGACGGCGGTGCCTCCTTTGCGGCCAGCCGCGACGCCGCTGTGCGCGCCGTCGACGCAGGTGCTGCTGCGGCCGGCCAAGCCGTGGGCGGCCTCATCAACATCCTGGACCCTGAAACCGTGGTGATCTCCGGAGGACTGGCCGATGCCGGCGGGCTCTGGTGGAAACCCATGGAAGCTGCCCTGCGCCGGGAACTCCTGGCACCCTTGGCTGCCGTACCCGTCCTCAAGGCGTCCCTGGGCAACTCCGCTGCCATTATTGGCGCCGCTAAACTCGTCCTTCTTTAAGGGAGACAGTCATGATCCTCACCCCCGAAAACCTTGAAGCCCTCCGGTCCCAGCTGGTTGTTTCCTGCCAGGCCTACCCGGGTGAGCCCATGCGTGATCCCCGGACCACCGGCCAAGTGGCGGCTTCGGCCGTCATCGGCGGGGCTGCGGCGATCCGCGTCCAAGGGTTGGCCGACGTGCAGTTCACGCGTGCCGCCGTCGAGGTTCCTGTCATCGGACTGTGGAAGGACGGCCATGACGGCGTCTTCATCACGCCAACCCTCCGGCACGCCCTTGCCGTGGCGAATGCCGGAGCGCATGTTGTGGCGATCGACGGCACGCGGCGTTCCCGGCCGGATGGGCTGTCCTTGTCCGCCACCGTTGCCGGTATCCACGCAGAATCTCATGCTCTGGTCATGGCCGATTGTGGCTCGTTCGATGACGCCGTTGCCGCCGTCGAAGCCGGAGCCGACCTGATCGGCACGACCCTGGCGGGATACTCCGGCGAGCGCGCCAAGACTGATGGCCCGGATCTGGAGCTTCTTGAGAAGATTGCAGCCGCTGACCTGGGGAAACCTTTGATCGCGGAAGGCCGTATCCATACTCCCGCCCATGCCCGTCAGGCCCTCGACGCCGGCGCGTTCGCCGTAGTTGTTGGCACGGCCATCACCCACCCGGCCAGCATCACGGGCTGGTTCAAGGGAGCGATGCACGCTTAAGCCTGCGTTGTGAGGCCCGCTCTGCACCCTAAAACCCCCTACAAGCCCGCAGAGCGGGCCCCACAACGCGGTGTCAGGCTAGATTTTCGTCTCCACGGGCCTGTCCAGTGCGTGGCCATATTGGGACCATCCTCCGACAAATAGCTTGCCTATGCCCATGCCAAGGTGCTCCATCACCAACAGGTTGTGGCATGCGGTCACTCCTGAACCGCAATAGGAAATGGTGTTCTTCGCGGTCAGCACTCCGGCATGCTCGAAGTTCGCGCGAATTCGCGGCTCCGGGAGCAAATTGCCCGTGGAATCGAGGTTGCCGCGGCAGGGGACGTTCGTGGCCCCTGGTATGTGTCCGGGACGGGGATCGATAGGGTCTTGGCAGCCTTCGAAACGGTCACGATTCCTTGCATCTACTCTTACGAAGGCATCGGAAGAAGCTTCGGAAATATCCGCCAGCAGGCGTGCGGGCCAGGTTGGGGCTGCGAAGCTCCCCCTCGCCGGTAGCGGCACCTCGATACTGAGGTCCCCTGGGTAACCTTCGATACCCCCATTGAGGATGGCCGCATGATGCCCCGTCGAACGGAGCATCCACACCAGCCGGGCCGCGATAACTCCCCCTGCGTCGTCGTAGGCGATGACAGTATCCGAGTCGCTGATGCCTGCTTCCCGCATACCTTGGGCAAACACTTCCGGGTCTGGTAGCGGATTCCGTCCCTTCTCAGGTGATGCCGGCCCGGAAAGCCATCGGTCCATGTCCATGAAAACTGCTTCGGGGAGATGTCCGGCGTCGTAAACGTCCTTCCCTGAGGAGCCGTCCAGGTACCAGCGTGTGTCCACAAGAACGAATTTCCCGAGGTTATTCGCGCACCAACTCCAGTCGACGAAAGGCTTCAGTTCTTCTTCCATGCACAGCAGCCTAGCCCTCGGTTCCATACTTTGAGATCGTAATCCCACTATTTGGTCGCAGCATAGGCGTTGCGAGGCCCACTCTGCGCCCCAAAACCCACACCAACCCCGCACACCAGGCCCCACAACGCACCACCCACACATGCGAGGCCCAAAACCCACACCAACCCCGCACACCAGGCCCCACAACGCGAGGCTCCCGGCGTAGGCTTTCCCCATGACTGCCGAGAGCTCCCGCGAGTACGACGTAATAGTGATCGGCGCAGGCGCCGTTGGGGAAAACGTGGCGGACCGAGTGGTCCGGGGCGGCCTGTCGGCGGTGATCGTGGAAAACGAGTTGGTGGGCGGCGAGTGCTCCTACTGGGCCTGTATTCCCTCCAAAGCGCTCCTCCGCCCGGGGAGTGTGCTGCACGCGGCCCAGGTCATCCCCGGCGCGTCCGAGGCCATCACCGGAGTGGTGGACGCCGAGGCCGCATTGAAGCACCGGGACTGGTTCACCAACAACTGGGAAGACAGCAGCCAGGTCGAATGGCTGGACAGCGCCGGCATCGACCTCATCCGTGGGCGCGGCAGAATCACGGGACCGCGGGAGGTGCAGGTAGACGGCCTGGACGGAAACAGCTACGCCTTGAAGGCACACCATGCCGTGGTGGTAGCAACGGGTTCCACGCCGACCATCCCGGGAATTGCTGGCCTGGAGGACGTACCGTTCTGGACGACGCGCGGCGCCACGGCAGCCAAAGAGGTCCCCAAACGCCTCGTCGTCCTGGGCGGTGGGGTGGCTGGCGTGGAAATGGCGCAGGCGTTTGCACGGCTTGGATCCGATGTGGCGGTCGTCGCCCGGGGTCGTCTCTTGAGCAGCTATCCGGAGGAAGCGGCCAATCTTGTGCTGGCGGGCCTGCGCGCTGACGGGATCGATGTGCGCGTCCACACCGACGTGGAGAAAGTGGAGAAGAACGACGACGGCTCGGTGACTGTAACGCTCGACGGCGGGACACTCCAAGCCGATCAACTCCTGGTCGCCTCCGGAAGGCACCCGTCCTTGGCCAACCTGGGCTTGGAAAGCGTGGGCGTCGAGGCACCGAACGGCAAACCGCTCAAGCTCACCACGGACGCGAGTGGTCTCGTCGAGGGCCCCGCCAGCGATGGCACCAGTGGGCTTTGGCTTTACGCTGCCGGGGATGCCGCCGGCAAGGTGCTCTTGACCCACCAGGGCAAGTATGAGGCGCGCGCTACAGGGGATGCAATCGTCGCCAGGGCCAACGGCAAGCTCAAGGGCGCCCCGCAGCCATGGAGTCCTTGGGCCCACACGGCCAACGACCACGCCGTACCCAGCGTCGTGTTCACTGATCCCGAAGTTGCTTCCGTGGGGCTTAGCCTCGAGCAGGCCCTCTTGCAGGGAAAGAACGTCACTGGCGTCGAGTTGCCCATCAATGTATCCGGTTCCCAGTTGCACTCCCCCGACTACAAGGGCTGGGCGCAGATGGTGGTAGACGAGGACCGGAAGGTCATCCTTGGGGCAACGTTCGTCGGGCCGGGCGTGGCTGAGCTGCTCCACTCCGCCACCATCGCGATCGTGGGTGAAGTCCCCTTGGACAGGCTGTGGCACGCGGTTCCGTCGTATCCGACCATCAGCGAGATCTGGTTGCGCCTGCTCGAGAAGTACGGGCTCTAGAATCTATTTGAACTGACCAGTCAGTTCAGTTAGACTTTTCGTAGACACCATTTCTGCGAAAGGCTTCATTGTGCTGTCCGTACAGCAACTCCAGATCAAAGGCCGCCGGGGCGATCTCCTTCCGGCAACATCCCTCACCGTAGGCCGTGGTGAACTCCTGTTGGTCGCTGGCGAGGGCCAAGACCAGCGCACAGCTTTGGCGTTGGCCCTGAGCGGCCGCATGAAGCCCAGCAATGGCGTCCTGAGCTGGGACAACACCACCAAGACCAAGAAGATCCGCTTGGCGAGCGCCTTGGTAGATTCCCCCGGAGTCAACGAGCCGGAGCAACACCTCAGCGTGCGCGACCTCGTCACCGAGGACCTCTCGCTCATCCCACGCCGCTACCGGGGCGCTCTCCTGAGCAAGCCCTGGCTGAAGGTCAACAGCTTTGAAGACATCGCCGGCCTCTGGATCGAACAACTACCTGCGGGCCGACGCCTCGAACTCCTGTCCGCGCTCGCCCTGGCGGATCCTGCCACCGACCTCCTGGTGGTCGACTCCCCCGATCGGCACAGTGCCGACCCTGCCGCGTGGCTGCCCCGCTTGCAGGCTTTGGCGTCCGACGCCGGGCGGCCGCTTGCCGTGGTGGCCGTCGTCGGCGCCCTCCCGGACAACTGGACCGGCGCCGCTGCGGTGATCGGCAACTCAGTTTCGCACCCGCCCGAACCGGAACTGGAACCCACCCCCTCAGCCCCTGAGCTGGACTCGGCCCCCGAGCCGGACGCAGCCGTCGAGCCCCAGCCGGCCGCCGAGCCCCACGCCAAGCACGCAGCCGAAGCGGAACCCGAAGCACCCGAAGCGGCCGAACCCGCCGCCGAACCTGATACCCAAAACCTCCAAAGGACTGCAAAGTGACTGTTCTGCGGCTTGCCCGCTCCGAACTCAAGCGCATGACCGGCGGGCTCCTGCCCAAGCTGACCATCCTCGCCCTGACCATGGTTCCGTTGCTGTACGGCGCCGTGTACCTCTACGCGAACTGGGATCCGTACGGCAACCTGAACCAAATCGACGCCGCCCTGGTGGTGGAGGACACGGGTGCCACCTCCAAGGACGGCAGCGAACTACAGGCCGGCAAGAAGGTGGCCGACAGCCTGGTGGAAGGCCACGTCTTCAACTGGAAGCAGGTGGCCAGTGCCGAAGATGCGGACGCCGGCGTCAAAACGGGCGAATACGCCTTCGCGCTGCGCATCCCCAAGGACTTCTCCGCCAACCTGGTCTCCCCCGGCAGCTTCGACGCCGCCAACCAGGCCATGCTCCACGTCACCACCAACGACGCCAACAACTACCTGCTGAGCACCATCGTGGACAAACTCACCACCGCGGTGCACTCCACGGTCGCCAAAGAGGTTGGCGAAGAAACAGCCAACCAGCTGCTCACCGGTTTCGGCACCATCCATGCTTCGATCGTCAAAGCAGCGGACGGCGCAGGACAACTCGCTGACGGTGTCGGCAAACTCAGCGACGGTGCCGCGACGCTCCATGACGGCACCACCCAGCTGGTCACGGGCGCAGACCAGCTGGTTGCCGGCCAAACCAAACTGCGCGACGGCGCGGTACAGCTCAACACCGGGGCCAGCCAGCTGAGTTCCGGCCTGACAGAGCTCAAGAACAAGACCTCCACGCTGCCCGCAGACTCCCAAAAACTGGCCGATGGCGCCGCGCAGGTTGCTGCCGGAAACGCCCAGCTGAACGCGAAAGTCCAGGACGTCGTGGGTCAGCTGGAAGCGGCAGACAAGGGCCTGCGCACCCGGGTTGTGGAGTCCAACGCCCGGCTCGTCACGGCAGGTGTGCTGACGCAGGAGCAGGCTGACAAGGTCTTGGCCGATTTCGATGCCGCCGCTGCATCAAGCCCGGTCACGGACGCCAAGGCGAAGATCTCCGGCGATGCTGCCAAGATCCAGCAACTCTCTGACGGCTCGGCCGCAGTGAGCGCCGGAGCTTCCAAGCTTGCAGCCGCCACACCGACGCTCACGGACGCCATCTCAAAGGCAGCCGCAGGCGCCGGCCAGCTCCAAACCGGCGCAGCCACCCTCGCCGCCGGCCAACAGTCGGCGCTTGACGGGGCGGTAAAGCTCGACGACGGCGCCCGCCAACTGGACGACGGCGCCGGGCAGCTCGCAAGCGGTGCAGTGACCGCCTCCGATGGTTCGCACACCCTGGCCTCCGAACTGGCCAAGGGCGCGGGCGATATCCCCAACCCGAACGACGAGCAAAAGAGCAGCGTGTCCAAGGTGATCGCTGATCCGGTCGCAGTGGAGAACGTCTCGCAGGCCAAGGCGGGCTCCTACGGCGCAGGACTGGCTCCGTTCTTCCTGACGTTGGCGCTCTGGATCGGTGTGTTCATGCTGGTCCAGGCCATGCGGCCCATCACCCAGCGGGCCCTGGCGTCGAACGCCCCCGCCTGGAAAATCGCCGTCGGAGGCTGGCTGCCGTTCTTCGTGGTCTCCGTGCTGCAGGCGACCATCCTGACACTGGTGGTGGATTTGGGGCTCGGCTTGAACCCTGCCCACCCGATCGGGATGTGGCTGTTCATGCTGGCCGCGGTGATGGCGTTCAGCGCGATCATCCAGGGGATCGTGGCGCTGATGGGAACGCCCGGCAAGTTCGTGGTGCTGGTCCTGCTGGTCCTGCAGCTGGTGTCTTCCGGTGGCACGTTCCCGTGGCAGACCACCCCGATGCCGTTGCACGTGGTGCATGAAATCCTGCCGATGGGCTACGTCGTTACCGGCATGCGGCACCTGATTTACGGCGGTGAGCTCAGCATGATCTGGCCCACAGTATTGGGCCTGCTTGGGTACACTTTGCTGGGATCGGCACTGTCCACCCTCGCCGTCCGCAAGCACAAGATGTGGACCCTGAAAACCCTGAAGCCGGAGATCGCAGTATGAGCACCACCGAGCCGCTCGCTTCCGATTCCGTGGTCGGCGGCGGCAAGAAGCTTCGCCCCGAACGAACCAACGCCACCAAGCAACGGTTGTTCGAAGCATCCATGGAGCTGATCGGCGAACGCGGCGCTGCCGGAGTGACAGTGGACGAAATCGCAGCGGCGGCCGGGGTATCCAAGGGAACCGTCTATTACAACTTCGGCAGCAAGTCGGACCTCATCGCCCAGCTGTTGCGGCATGGCGTGGACATCATGCTTGTCCGGCTCCAGGATGTCCAAGGACAAAGCAGCGATCCGCTTGAATCCATGAAGAACATGGTGGGCCAGGCGATGGAGTTCATGGACGACTACCCGTCGTTCGCCCGGCTGTGGGTCAGTGAAAACTGGCGGACGCCCGGCGAATGGAGTGCGGTGTTCGCGGAACTCCGCGCAGAACTCCTGGCTGTCATTGGCTCAGCGGTGGCACGTGTCGCGGAGGGGTACACAGTGGATGAGTCGATCGCCCGCGGAAGCCTCGAAGCGGCCATCTTCGGTGCGATCTTCGTAGTGGGCCTCGACCGGCAAACCTACAACCCCGAGCGCACCCGCGAGCAGAGCGTCGCCGCTGTGATGACCATCATGCACGGGTACGTCATCAAGTAGCCTCACACACGTTGCGAGGCCCGCTTTGAGGGGTATAGCGCGCCCTAAGCCTGCAGAGCGGGCCACACAACGGTATCCAACTGCAATGTACGACGGCGTGGCGCGGCAACTTGGTCGGAGATGATTAACCTCATGCGTCACATGGGGAACAGCGGAAAGCTAGCGGTTATTGCCGCCTTCGTATCCCTCGGGCTGTTGGTTCTCGCCGCCGTCGTCCTCGAGGAACTGGTTCTATACCTCTTCCTTGGCGCCGTGCTGGTTTGTTATCTGGCCTGCATAGTCCAGCTCTTCAACCGACGCAGGTACCTGGTGGTCCTTCTCGGGGCGGTGGGGACCAGCCTGTTCATTGGCTTCAGCATCGCCTTCCTGCGGATGTGGGGGCTGGCGTTCAACCAGGACGCCAACGCCATGGGAAGTGCCGTCAGCACCGAAGACTCAGACATCTACTTCTACCTTGCCGCCGTGGCCGGTGCTGGCACCTTGGCGGTGATGTTCCTCGGAGCCGTGGTGCCGTCCTTCGGATCGCGGACCGTGGCTCCCGCCAAGCGGCCGGCATCCGGAGCCAAGCGAAGTCCCGCTCCACGCAAGCCCACCCCGCGCCCAGCTACGACTGTTGCTCGTTCTGGTACACCTGCCAAACGCCCGGCTACGACGACTCCCCGAGGCGCCGGAACCGCCAACCCCACTGCCGCCAAGCGACCCACGGCACCCCGGACCCCTGCAGCGGCAGCCAAGCGACCGGCGTCGAGCTCTTCTTCCCAACGCAGGCCGGCACCCAAACGCTAAGCCCTGCGTTGTGAGGCCCGCTCTGCGCGCTGACGCGAGAGCTAAACACGCAAAGCAGGCCCCACAACGGAACCACGCCACGTTGTGAGGCCCACTCTGCGCGCTGACGCGAGAGCTAAACACGCAAAGCGGGCCCCACAACGGGTGGGTCAGGAGTCGAAACCCAACCCCACGGCGTCGAGCGCTTTGAGGATGAGGTTCCGTTTGCCCTGATTGTGGTCCGCCCTGTCCATCGACCATCGGGTCAGGTTGATGCCCAAGGAAGCCAACGGTTCGGGCGGGAAGGGCAGTGGCCGTTTCCTGACCATTTCCACGCGCGTGCGCTCAGTGTCCAAGCCCGTCAACAGGTCAAGGAGGACGTCGGCCGCGAACGCCGTTGCACCAACTCCGAGCCCTGTGAAGCCGGCCGCGTAAGCCACCCTGTTCTTGCGGGCGGTGCCGAAGAAGGCGCAGAACTGCGTGCTCGAATCGATGGGTCCGGCCCACTTGTGCGTGAACTTCAGGCCTTCGAGTTGGGGGAACGTGGTGAAGAAGTGGGATGCGATCTTCTCCCACGTGGCGGGTTGGTGCTCGTGCCGCTGGTCCACGCGCCGACCCCAGAAGTAGAGGGCATCGTAGCCACCGAAAAGGATCCTGTGGTCCTTGGTGATCCGGTAGTAGTGGAACTGGTTGGCGACGTCCCCAATGCCCTGGCGCTTGGTCCAGCCGATGGATGCCAACTGTTCGGCGCTGAGGGGCTCGGTCATGAGCGCATAGTCGTACACGGGCACGGTCATCAGCTGGTTGCGCTTGAGCAACGACGGAAACACGTTGGTGCCCAGGACCACCTGACCGGCTTCGACGTTGCCGCGCTCCGTGACGACGGTGACGCCGTGATCGTGGTCGTTGAGCTCCCTGACGCGGGTACCCTCATGGATCTGGACGCCCAAGTCCGTGACCACGCGCGCCAACTCGACTCCGAGTTTGTACGGGTGGACCATGGCCACGGAGTCCTGGTGCCAACGGCCCGCGAGGTAGGTGGGTGAGTTGACCTCGGCCCGGATGGCGTCCCGGTCCAGGAAGACGCTCCCGGGACTGTCGTCCTCGCGGAGCCAGGCAACCTGGTGCGGTTCAACGGCCACGTTGAGTTCGCCCGTGCGCTCCCACTCGCAGTCCATGGCGTACTTCTCCACGGCCTCCTGCATGCGGTCCAGGTTCTCCATGCCCAGCCGGTCCAAGGTGTCCAATTCGTCCGGCCACCGGTTCCTGCCGTTCTCATGGCCGTGGGTCAGGCTGGCCTCGCAGAAACCGCCGTTGCGGCCCGACGCCGCCCACGCCACCCGCTCGGCTTCGAGCAGGATCACGGTTCGGCCAGGGTCTCGTTCCTTGGCTCGCAGGGCTGTCCACAGCCCGGTGTAACCGCCGCCAACAATCACCAGGTCGGCGGCAGCATCGCCGTCGAGCTGTGGGTACTGCGTTGATTGGTCCTGCATGTCGTCGATCCAAAAAGGCCGGTGGGCGGCACCCTGCAGCGCTTTGGCTACGACATCGGCCTGCGGGACATTCCGTTCGAAAACGGTGGTATTCACGGGAAACTCTCCTGCTTCTGGGGTAGGTTCTTGGCCGGCCTGCTCAGGCGATACCCTGCTCAGGCAGTGACCGGCTCGGCGTCCCACAATGGCCGGGGACGCGAGGCGATGAGGTTCTTGGTGTAGTCGTCGCCAGGGTCTTCCAGGATCCGTACCGTGGGCCCTTGCTCTACGATCCGTCCCTGATGCATAACAAGCAGCTGGGAGCACAGGCGCGAGACCACTGCCAGGTCATGGGTCACGAACAGGATGGTCAGCCCGAACTGGTCCCGCAGTTCCTCCACGAGTTCCAGGACCTGCGCTTGGACGGAGACATCCAGGGCACTTGTGGCTTCGTCCAGAACCAGGAGCCGGGGACGTGCTGCGAGCGCCTTGGCCAGGGCGACGCGCTGCCGCTGGCCACCCGAAAGCGCCCGCGGCCGCGCATCCAACCGCTCAGGTCCGATTCCCACCCTGCCCAGGAGTTCCGCGGCGCTGGCCCTGGCTTGCTTGCGTCCTTGCCTGTGGTGGAGGCGGTACACATCGGCCACAGCGTTGCCCACCGGTATTCGCGGATCCAGGGACAGGTAAGGGTCCTGGAAGACAATCTGGACATCCTTGGCCAAAATCTTGCGCTCGGAGGCTTTCAGTGCCCGCTGAGGCCTGTGGACACCGCCCAGTGTGAGCTCGCCGTCGGTGGCGGTTTCGAGTGCCACCACTAGGCGGGCCAGGGTGGATTTGCCGGAGCCCGACTCCCCCACCACGCCCAGGGAACCGCCTTCAGGGAGGCTGAAGCGTGCGTTGTCCAAAGCGGTAATGACTTCGCCACCGGGCAATTCGTAGCTCTTGGTCAGCCCGGAGACTTCAAGCAAAGCCTTTGCCCCGGCACGTGGTTCGGGGATGTCGCCCAACTCAATGACGGGCGTCGCCTCCACCAGTTCCCGGGTGTATTCCTGCTGCGGCATCTGGAACACCGTCCGGGTAGGACCCTGCTCCACCACCTTGCCGCGACGGAGCACGTAGACGCGTTCGCAGAGGCTGGCCGCGAGATTCAGGTCGTGGGTAATGAACAACATGCCCATTCCCCGTGACTGCTGCTCTTCGCGGAGGAGCCGCACTATTCCGGCCTGGGTCGTGACATCCAGGGCAGTGGTGGGCTCGTCGCACAGCAGGAGGTCGGGGGAATTGAGCAGCGCCGCGGCAATCATCACGCGCTGGAGCATCCCGCCCGACAGCTGGTGCGGGTGCTGGTCCATGAGCTCCTTGGCCCGGCGCAGTCCAACCTGCTCGAGTTGCTTCACGGCCCGTTCGGTAGCTTCGGCACGGGACAGCCGGTCGAACCGCAGCAGCGTCTCGGTCAGGAAGTCACCCACCGTCCGGACGGGGTTGATGCCTGCCCTGGGGTCCTGGAAGATCATGGACGCGTGGCCTCGCCGCAGCTCCATAAGGCGTTGTTTGCTGGCCGTAAGGGTATCGAGACCCTTAACGGACACGGTTCCTGAGTACCGCGTGCCTCCGGGGAACAACCCCAGGGCGGCCCGGGTTGTCAGGGACTTCCCTGAGCCTGACTCCCCCACCAAGGCGACGGCTTCGCCGTCGTCCACGTGCAGGGTGACGCCGTCCAGGAGGGGTGGCCTGTCCGGGAAGCCGAGGGTGAAGTCTTGAATCTTCAGGAGCTGGCTCATGACAGTTTTCCTCCAATACGGTCTGAAAGTTCTTCGCCGATGATGTTGACGGCCACCACCACCAGGACCACCACCAGTGCGGGCCAGAACGCGGGCAGCACGTAGCCGCCCAGCAGCGCGCCCCGGGATTCCTCGATCATGGCGCCCCAGTCGCTGGTGGGCGGCTGGACTCCGAGTCCGATGAAGGAGAGCGCGGCGAGGTCGGCCAGTACGTAGCCGAAGTTCAACGTCGATTGCGCACCCACCGTGGGAATGAGGTTGGGCAGGACCCGCCCCAGCACCACCCAAGGTGTCCGGAATCCGAGGACCCGGTACGCCTGGACGTAAGGGCGGCCACGCTCGGCCACCACCAGGGACTGGGCCAGCCTGGCAACGTAGGGCACGTAGGCGATGGTCATGGCGAGGATAGGGGCCAGCAGTCCCTTGCCGAAGAGGGCAATTGCCAGCATGGCCATCAGGAGCGCAGGGAAAGCGAAGAGAAGGTCGAAAAGCCGCCCCAGGACCTTGCCCAGCCAACCCTCGGACCAGCCGGCAACCAAGCCCAGCAGCAAGCCCAGCACCGTTGATCCGATCACCACAATGGTGGGTCCCAGCAGTGAAGTCCGGCCGCCGTGCATCAGTCGGCTAAGGAGGTCCCGGCCCAGCGCGTCCGTACCGAGCAGGTGTTGTGCGCCGGGACCGGCCAGGACGTTGTTGAGGTCCACATAGTCGGGGTCGTACGGCGCCAGGACCGGGGCAAAGACCGAGAGAAGAACGACGGCGGCGGCAACGGCGAGCGCCGCCCACGCCATCGGTGACAGGAGGCTGCCGTAACGGCGTAGACCCGCCTGTGGCAGTTGCATCGCCAAGGTCATCTGGACTCCGTTCCGGCCGCGATACGCGGATCAATGAGGGGCTGGACCAGGTCCACCACGGTGTTCACAAGGACGAAGGCGGTGACAACCACCATGACGATTGCCTGGACCACGGCGAAGTCCAGCCTGTCGATGGACTGCACCAGGAGCTGGCCGATTCCTGACAGGCCGAAAGTCCGTTCGATGATGGCGCTTGAAACCAGCAACCCTGCCACCAGGACACCGCTCACCGTCAGGATTGGCCCCAGCGCGTTGCGGAGCACGTGGCGTGCCACCACCGAGCCGCGGGTGAGGCCCCGGCTGGTTGCCACTTCCACGTGTTCGCGGAGCAGCTGCTCATTCATGGAGGAGCGGGTTACCCGGGCAACCATGGCGATGTAGGTGATACCCAAGGCGAGCGCCGGGAGGGTGAGGTGCCAGATCCGGTCCCATCCGCCGTCGCCGCTTCCAAAGGAGGGGAACCAGCCTAATCCCACGGAGAAGAGGGCCACCAGGGCGATGGCCGCCACGAAGGGCGGCACGGCTCCGACCGCGGTGAGGGTGACAAGGATGAAACGGTCGCCGAAGCCTTTGTTCAGGCTTGCCACGATGCCGGCGAACAGGCCCAGGATGGTGATGAACACCGCGGCGAGAGCCACGAGTTGAAGGGTGGTGGGCAACCGTCCAAGCAACACGTCCGAGACGTCCTGCCGGTAGGTCAGCGAACGGCCCCAGTCGCCGTGGAGGATGCCGCCGAGCCAGTTCAGGTACTGTTCCCAGGCCGGCTTGTCGAGGCCGAACTGCCGGGTGATTTCTTCCAATGCTTCGGGTTTGGGGCTGCGGCCCCTGAGGAGGAAGCGTGCCGGGTCACCCGGAACCAGGAAGCGCGAGAAGAACACCGCCAGTGAGGCCACGAACAGGGTAGCCAGCAACGCCAGCACCTTCTTCGCGATGAAGACCACCGGACGGGCTGCTTTGCTCCCTTTGGCTACCGGTTTGCGGGGTGGCGCGGGTGCCATTGCTTGATCCACAACGGTCATGTCAGAGACCTCCGATCTTGGCTGCCCACGGGAAGTACATGTAGTTGATGGACGGGTCGGCGCCGGTGATTCGCTTGCCAAGCCACATGGTGGTGACAGTTTCGTAGAGCGGACCCCACACGACGTCTTCGCTGGCGATCCTGGCCGCCTGCCCGGTGAGCTTGCCGCGGGCATCAGGATCCTGCACTCCGTAGGCGCTGTTGACCAGGTCGTCGAATTCCGGGTTGCTCCAGCCGCCGTAGTTGCTGAAGTCGCCCGTTCGCAGCACGCTGTACATTTCCAGGGGTTCGGTGCTGGACAGGTACCAGGAAGTCACCAGCAGGTCTACGTTCTTGCGGGCTTCGGGGTCGGAGAAGAGGGTGGTGTATTTGTCGTTGGACATGGTCTGGATTTCCGGGTCCAGGCCGATTTCCTTGGCCGCGGAGGCGATGGCCCGGGCTGTGATGTCGAAGGCTGCGTTCAACGACGCGGTGGCGAAGACAAACTTGCTTCCCTCGGCCCCTGCTTCCTTGACCAGTTTCTTGGCTTCCGCCACGTCATAAGGTGTGGCGAGCAACCCGTTGAAAGCTTCGTCTGTGGTCTCGTGGGAGGCGTCCTTCCACACGTTGCGGGTGGTCAATGCGTCCGTCTTGCTTGCGTAGCCTTGTTCCGCGGCCTTGATCAGGGCTTCCCGGTTGATGGCCATCATGAGTGCCTTCCGAACCTTGACGTCCTTAAAGGTGCCGCCGAGGTTGGTGAAGACCATGCTCTGCACTGACGTGTCTTTGCCGAAGTAGACAGATCCTGCGTCCTTGTTGGCTTTCAGGATGTCCATGGCGTTGGAGGGAATCGCGAAACCGCCGTCGATCTCGCCGGTCTGGAAGGCGTTAATGCGGGACGTTGCGTCCGGGAGCATGGTGAACGTGACCTGCCGGGACTTGGCTTTGAGGTCCGGATCCCAGTACTCGTCGAAGCGCTTAAGGGTGATGCTTTCGCCGGGCTCCCAAGCGTCGAAACTGAACGGCCCTGTGCAGTTCACGCCGGTGCTGGAGTTGCCATAGTCCTTGCCTGCGGCTTCCAGTGTTTTAGCGGATTCCACCACACCCGGCGCGCCCACCAACGAGGCATTGAACACGTAGTCGGGCCGCGTGGTGGTGACCGTTACCTGGTACTCGCCGGTCTTTTCGATCGACTCCACATTCTGGTAGGAGGAGGCCCAGAAGGAGCCCACCGCGGGGTTCAGGTGTCGGCTGAGGGAGGCCACCACATCGTCTGCTGTCATCTCGCTGCCGTCGTGGAATTTCACGCCTTGCCGGATGGTGTAGACCCACGTCAAGGGGTCCGGATTCTCCACGCCGGTTGCCAGTCCGGGCGATGTGGACAGGTCCGCGTTCCAGCGGAAAAGCGATTCGCAGACGTTGGACAGGACAGTGTTGTCCGGGTAGTCGAAGGCGTAGGCATAGTCCAACGAGAACGGCTCCGCGTACATGGCCCAGGTGAAGTTGTCGATGTCCTTGGCCGGTGCCGGCGTTGAGTCGGACAGCGCGAACTTGGGACCTCCGCCGGCTTCGGTCACGCTGGCCGGCCGGGCACCACAGCCAGCCAGGACCAAGCCGGCCACGACGGCGGCGGCAATGATCGCTGTGATGCGCGACGGCGTCGTCCGCTGTTTGGTTCGCACCGCGCCCCGCGCTGGTTGCGGCCTCACTGCAGTACCCGGGTCTTCCGGTCCTGGTCCGTGGCGTCGGTTGAACGGTTGTAGACGCATTCGCCCCCAATCCACGTCTGCGTCACCACCGCCCGGTGCAGTTCCTCGGCGGGGACGTCGAAAATGTTGTGGTCAAGCACAGCGAGGTCGGCGAGTTTGCCGGGTTCCAACGTGCCGGTGTCCGTGTCCAAGTGGTTGATCCAGGCTGTGCCGTGGGTGTAGGCGTCCATGATCTGCTTGAGGCTGAGTTTTTGCGATTCGGGGCCGAGCGCCGGCAGGTCCTCCCCCGGTGCCGTGCGGTTAACGGCTACGTGAATGGCGGCGATGGGGTCTGCCGTGGAGACGGGCCAGTCGCTGCCGGCAACCACGCGGGCACCTGCTGCTGCGAGTTCGCCGAAGGGGTAGTGCCTGTCCTCTGCGCCGGGTTCCAGGAACGGCAGGGTCAAGGTGTCCAGCTGTTCCTCGTGGCAGGCCCAGAGTGCCTGCACATTGGCCGCGGCTCCGAGTTCCGCGAAACGGGGAATGTCCTCGCTGCGGACCACTTGGAGGTGGGCGAGGTGGTGGCGCTGATCGTTGGAGCCGTTGGCGTCGCGTGCTGCCTGGAGTGCGTCCAGGGCGTCGGTCACCGCACGGTCACCCAGGGCATGGAAGTGGAGTTGCATGCCGGCGGCGTCGATCGCTGTGACGAATTCCTGCAGCTCACCTGTTTCGAAGAACTCGATGCCCCGGTTCTCCGTGTGGTGGCCGTGATGATCCAGGTAGACGTGGTGCATGGCAGCGGTGAAGTTCTCCGCCACACCGTCCACCATGACCTTGACCGTGTTGGCATTGAGCAGGAGCGGGTCACTCGATTCAGCGACGCGCTGCCGCCTCTTCACGATCTGGTCCAGTTGCGACATGCCGGCTGTCCGGTCCCACCACTGGCACGCAGTGACCCGGACTTTGAGGTCTCCAGCCTTGGCCGCGTCCACGTAGACGTCCAGGTGGTCGGCATGTCCGCCCTCAGGGATGGGAACCCAGGCATCCTGCCAGGCCGTGATTCCCTGCGACAGCAAAAGCTGCTGGGAGGCGAGCAGGCCCTGGTACGCCAGCTCGTAGGGCACCGCAGGCTTGACGTCGTTGAACAGGTCCATGGCGCCCTCGTGGATGGTGCCGGCAGGGGTGCCGTCGGGCTCGCGTTCCAGGCGCCCGCCCGCTGGATCCGGGGTTTCCCGGGTGATCCCAGCCGCTGTGAACGCAGCAGTGTTGGCCCAGGCTCCGTGGTGGTCCCTGTTCACCAGATACACCGGCCGGTCCGGCACCACGGCGTCCAGCAGGTCCCGCGTCGGGGTCCCACCCGGGAAGAAGTCCATGGACCAACCGGCGCCTACGATCCACGGAGTATCGGGGTTCCCGGCGGCGTAGCGGGCAACCAGCGCCACAGCTTCTTGTGCGTTGGCAGCCTCGGTGAGGTCGCACTGAAGCATTTCGATCCCGGCGAATATGGGGTGGATGTGCGCATCCTGGAAGCCGGGGACCACCAGCTGCCCGTCCAAGTCCACCCTCCGGGTCTCCGGGGTGACTGTCCCGTTGAGGTCCTCGGGCCTTCCGACGGCGATGATCCGGCCGGCGGCCACGGTCAGGTCCGCACGAACGGGTCCGGCGTCGTTGCCGGTGTAAACCCATCCGTTCTCAAACAAAATCTCTGCGTGCACTGTCGAGTCCTTTCATGGAAATTCAACTCTTCGGCACACACTATGAGCCGGATCACACTAAAGTCAACAGTGTTGACATCAGTGCTGACAAAGACTTTGACTTGTCTGTGGAAGGAGGCAGCCATGAATCATGTAGGTTGAATATCAACCCGGATCGCGTGGAAGGCGGACAACTGATGGTGCAGCCAGCACAGTCGACGGACCGCCGAGCGCGCCTGGACCCCGGCACCATCATTGACGCAGTCCTGCGGATTTCCAGCGAGGAACCCGGCGAGCGGCTGACCGTCCGGAGGCTGGGCCAGGAACTTGAGGTTGACGCCACTGCTGTCTACCGGCATTTCCGGAACCGGGACGCGATCGTCAGGGCAGCACTGGACCAGTTGTTCATGATGTCGGTGGAGCGCACCCTGGCCTCCGCACGCGACCACAACTGGCGTGCCCGGCTTGAGGCCTACCTCGACGAACTCCTCAGGGTCTTCATGCAGCACCCATCGCTTGGCAGCGAGTCGTTCGCCACGGACACCTACGGCCCGGGCGAGTTGAAGGCCATCGAGTTCGTCCTGCAATGCCTCACCGACGCAGGGCTGGAAGAGGATCGCGTGGTGCACTACTACGCAGCACTCGAAAGCTACACCCTGGCCTTGGGTGCGGGGATCGCAGTGGAAATCCAGCGACTTCCCGATTCCGAAGGCCACGATCCCTGGATCAACCCCCGGGTCTTCACCCGCATTACCGGACATCCGCTCCTTGAGAAACACCACGCAGCGTTGCAGAACCTCGATTCACTCAAGGCGTTCCAGGCAGGTCTTATGGCGATCCTGGACAGCGCCGAGCGCGAAAGCAAGCAGGCCTAACGGGCCCACAGCCCAGCGCAACTGGAACCCAACCGCACAACGACACCCTCCGGCGTCGTTCCTTCAGTACTGCCCGGACACCGCCGTCCGGCAGGGAAAGCACGGCACCATGCACCAGTTCATCACCGGGCACTCGTTCTCCGGTACGTCAGGGAAGAGCATCGACGTCATCAATCCGGCCACCTCCGAGGTGGTGGCGAGTGTAGGCCTCGCTTCGCTCGCGGACCTCGAGCTGGCCGTGGCCGCGGCCCGCTCCGCCTTCCCGTCGTGGTCCCGGACTGCGCCCGGCGAGCGAGCCGGAATCCTGCAGAAGTTCGCCAGGATCGTGGAGGAACGCGCGGACGAATTCTCCCGCGTAGAGAGTTCCCAGACGGGCAAGCCATTGCGCCTGACCCGGGAGTTCGACATTCCCGGCACCATCGATAACATCGACTTCTTCGCAGGCGCTGCACGGCACCTCGAAGGCAAAGCCACTGCGGAATACTCCCCGCAGCACACCTCCTCCATCCGGCGCGAGGCCATCGGCGTCGTCGGGGCCATCGCGCCGTGGAACTACCCCTTGCAGATGGCGGCGTGGAAGATCCTGCCGGCCATCGCCGCGGGCAACACCATTGTCCTTAAGCCTGCCGAAATCACACCCCTCACATCGCTGATGTTCGCGCAGGCGCTCACGGACGCGGGACTGCCCGACGGCGTGGTGAACGTGGTGGTGGGCGACGGCCACACGGTTGGGGCGGCACTCATGCGCCACCCCGATGTGGACATGGTCTCCTTCACGGGGTCTACCGCTGTTGGCCGGACAGTGCTGGAAGCGGCCGCAGTCAACGCCAAACGCGTGCACCTGGAGTTGGGCGGTAAGGCACCTTTTGTGGTGTTCGACGACGCCAACGTGGACGCTGCGGTGCACGGCGCCGTGGCAGGTTCGCTCATCAACACGGGCCAGGATTGCACGGCCGCCACGCGGGCCATAGTCCACCGAAGCGTGTACGACGAGTTCGTGGCCAAGGTCGCGGCGCGCTTCGATTCGATCACCCTCGGCGCCCCGGACGACACCGCGGCGGACCTCGGCCCCCTGGTTTCCTTCAAGCAGCGGGATCACGTGGCCGGGATGGTGGAACGCGCCCGCGGCTACAGCAAGATCATGGCGGGCGGCTTCGCCCCAAGCGATGGCAGCCTTGGCAGGGGCGCGTTTTACCGGCCGACGCTGGTTGTCGACGCCGCTCCAGACTCGGAAATCGTGAAGGACGAGGTTTTCGGTCCCGTCTTGGCCGTCATCCCGTTCGACACGGATGACGAAGGCATCCGCTTGGCCAACGACACTGTTTACGGCCTGGCGGCATCAGCCTGGACCAACAACCTTCAGCGGGCGCTGCGTGCCACCCGCGAGATCAAGGCAGGCTGCGTCTGGGTCAACGACCACGTCCCGATCATCTCCGAGATGCCCCACGGTGGGTTTAAGCAGTCGGGTTTCGGGAAGGACATGTCCGCCTACTCGTTCGAGGAATACACCCAGGTGAAGCACGTAATGTTCGAGCTCGATGGCCTGGCGGAGAAGGACTGGCACCGCACGATCTTCACCTTGCGCTGATCCCCTCCCGTTGCGGGGCCTGCTCTGCGCGCTATCGCGGGAGCTAAACGCGCAAAGCGGGCCCCGCAACGGGGATGTCCGGTTTCCGCGTGACGCCGAGCACTGCGGTCGCCACGCCCAGCAGCAGGATCAGCCCGCCCAGGATTTCGGCTGGCGTGGGAATCTCGTTCAGGACCAGCCAAGCCGCCGTCATGCCCACCACCGGGACCAACAGCGTGAAGGGCACGACGTCGGAGCTCGGGTACAGCGACAACAGACGGTTCCAGATGCCGTAGCCCACCAGCGAGGCGAACACCGCGGTGTAGATCGCGCTCAGGATGGTGGCGGGTTGAAGGTCGGAAAGTGTTGCCCAAACAGTGTCCGGGCCGTCCACCACCAGCGACAAGCCCGCCAAGGGAACGGGCACCACCGCGCCGGACCATACCACCAGGCCAAGCCCGGAGGCAGCTTTCGAGTGCCGCGCCACCACGTTGCCCACCGCCCAGGACAACGCTGCGGCCAGCACAATCATGAGCGGCAGCACCGGGGCCACTGCACTGCGGCCCAACGCCACCACCCCCAACCCTGCGATGCCAAGCACCACCCCGGCCAGTTGGCGGCGACTGGGCCTTTCGCCCAGGAATCTTGAGGCAAGCAGGATGGTGAACAGCACCTGTGCCTGGAGGACCAGCGAGGCCAAGCCAGCTGGCATGCCAAGTGCCATACCGAGGTACAGGAGCCCGAACTGGCCGGCGCTCATGAAGAGCCCGACGCCGACAATCGCCTTCCAGCCGACGTCGGGTTTGCGGATGAACAGGATGAAGGGGAACACGACCAGCAGGAAGCGCATGGCGACAAAGAGCAGCGGCGGCACGTCGCGGCCGTTCGCGTGCAGGCCGAGGTCAATGGCAACGAAGTTGATGCCCCAGAGGACGGCGACCAGGACGGCGAGGGCAGAGTGGCGAAGGTTCACAAGTACACTCTGGACCCCCTTGACCTTGAAGCACCAGCATTGATTTATGCATGGAACCACGTAGATTTGCTTCATGATCGATATCTCAGCCCTGAGGGCCCTCGTTGCCGTGGAACAGCATGGATCGGTAGTGGCCGCCTCCGACGTGATGGGCTACAGCCCGTCAGCGGTGTCCCAGCAGATCAAGAAGCTGGAGAAGCAGACGGGCGTCGCCGTCCTGGAACGCAACGGCCGCGGCGTGCTCCTGACGGAGCGGGGGCTGGCGCTGGCAGGCTACGGCCGCCGCATCATGGGCGAGCTCGAGGAATTGCAGGCCACTCTGCTGGCCGATCCCGCCAAACCCACGGGGATGCTGAGGATGGTGGCATTCTCTACCGCCTGCCGCGGACTGGTGGGACCCATGCTCGGGCGACTCGCCGCCTCCCACCCCACCCTGGACATCACTGTGCTGGCAGAGGATCCCCGCGAGGCCGTGCAAAGGGTGGCCTCCGGAGAAGCTGAGCTCGCAGTGGTCCACAACTGGAACTCGGTGCCTTTGGTCATCCCCGAGAACCTGGTACACGAGGACCTGTGCGTGGACCAAGCCGATGTGCTCGTCAACAGCACCCACGCACTCGCGGCGAGGGCCGCCGTCGAGCGTGAAGACCTGCTGGACGAGACCTGGATCAGCACCCCGGCGGGCGCAATCTGCAACGAGGCGCTCCTGCAGATTTTCGCAGGACTGGGGCGGGTGCCTGACATCCGCGTGTACGACCCCGACTTTTCCACGCACATCGCCATGGTGGAGCAGGGGGTGGCCGTGGCACTTGTTCCGCGCCTCGGCAGGCCTCCGCTCCCATCCGGCGTGGTTGCCATTCCGGTGATGAACCCCACCCAGCAGCGCTCCGTTGGAGTGGTGTACCGCAAGACCATGACAGCCAGCCCCAACATCCGCCTGGCCGTACGCATGCTGCGGGAAGTCGCTGCGGACCAGCTTCCTAGTGGCGGGGCACCTTAAACTTCGTCAACCGGGCGTCCTGCCCGTCCAGCTCAGCCCACGATTTTTCCGTCTCCAACACCGTCAACGCACTGGTGGGATAACGCGTGGCCGCATCCATGTAGGCGTCGTGATCCGAATCGCGGGACGCCAAATGCATGGCAAGGTCCTGGACGCCGGGCATGTGCGAAATGACCATCAGCGTGGTCACGGTGTCCGGAACATGGTTGATCACCGTCAACATGCGGTTGGCTGAGGCAGCATACAAGCCATCCTCGAGCTTCGGCGTCGGAGCTTTCTCGCCCAGTTCGTTGCACACCCAGGTGCATGTCTGACGGGTCCTGAGGGCGGAAGAGCACAGGATGAAATCCGGAACAACCCCGTGCTTGAGCAGCCACTGACCAGCCAACGGCGCCTCACGGTGGCCGCGCTCCTCCAAGGGGCGCTCATGATCGGGCACGCCCACCGGCCAGTCCGCCTTGGCATGCCGCATGATCACAAGGCGCTTAAGGTGATGGTCGCTCATGACCCAACCCTATCGAAAGCAAAAGCGCCCGCCCCAAGGGGGCGGACGCTTTCAGCTGAAACCGCAGGTTAGATGGAGTATTCCGGAGCGGCCCACACGATAACTTCGGGGTGCTCATAGAAGCGGTAGCCTTGGCCGCGAACCGTGCGGACGGTGTTGGCAAGGCGGCCCAGCTTGGAGCGCAGCCGGCGGATGTGAACGTCGATGGTGCGCTCGTTCGGCACTTCCTCGGCGTTACGCCAGAGGCCTTCGAGCAGTTCGTCGCGACCCACGGTGCGGGTGCCGTTCTCAACGAGGTAGTTGAGGAGCTCGAATTCCTTGAATGTCAGGTTCAGCGATTCGCCGTCCAAGTGAACTTCACGGCGAGCGAGGTCGATCAGCACGCCAGAGGGACGGGATTCCTGTTGCGGCGCCGGGCGGGCAGCTTCGGCGCGCTGCCGAGAGGCAACCGTGGGGTCACCGAAGGTGGAACGCACGACGTCGAGTGCGGACCCGGGTGCCCCGGCAGGGGCAACTGCGACGGCGGCGTAGCTCTCGGCGCCGGTCACCAGGGACTGCGCATAGGCGCGGATCTCCTGGGCAAGCTTGGCAATGGACGTTCCAGCGGCGGCTGCCGTTTCTTCGTCGATGCCCATGTAAAGCACGAACCCGCGGGCTACGTTGTCGTTGGCAACGGGGCGCAGCCGGTCGGACTGGGCAATCACCGGCGTGGGAGCCGTCATGGGTGCCGGCTCCGTGGTGGGCACGGCCCGCAGCTGGCCATAGGAGTTGGGGTTGTAACCCTGCGGCACATAACCGGGAGCCTGCTGGGCAGCACCCTGTGGGGCCGGAGAATAGCCCGGACGGTTGCCGAACCCGGGGCGAAGCCCTGCGTTCGACGCGGCCTTGTTGGCGTTACGGACGGAGATGTGGACGTATCCAGATGCAACTGACATGGAGTGCTTACCTCAAAAGTGAATAGCCGTCATCGCGGCTTCGAATGCTGGTTGTCCCCGCAATGAGTTTGGGGAGGGGCGCCCAACGCTGGGCTAGGGGGCGAATGCCTGAAACTTCTTGGGGTGGAAAGTTAGGCTTGCATTCGACAACAGCGGTCATCATGGCCAGCGGGTGTGCTGGGCCAGGTTGCTGCGGCTGCAGGTGCTGTTGAGTTCTTGTTCACATTGGAAGTGTGCAACGTAACAATGGCAACACGCAAGTAACAAAGCGCCGAACCGTCCACATTTTGAGACGTTGAGGTCTATTGTGCCGTAAATCACAATTCACGGGGTGCTGGAAATGAACGGCATTTCATTCGGCACCGGGGAGAAATATAGGACATTTAGTGAATTTTCTTCGGCAGATCAGGCATGATGTGGATCCCGCTTCCCGCCAACCCACTCCGCGCGGAATCTCACGATCTGAAACACTTGCTGTCCAATCGACGGTTGCCTCCCTCGATAATTTTTTGCCCCAAATCTGCTACAAGCCGTAGAAACGCGTGGTTGCAGCCGACTCCCACCTCGCTAGTGTTGACTTCACAGCGTCCTCACAGGACGGGCAAAGCGCCCGCTAACCAGCAGAACGGAGAGTTGTCCCATGGCCCCCTCGCACTCCATGACCAACAACCTTCCCCAGCTTTCCCACCCGGACGGCTCCCCCATCCGCGCGTTGGTGGTGGATGACGAACCCAGCCTCGCCGAGCTCATGAGTATGGGCCTGCGCATGGCAGGCTGGTCTGTCGCCGTAGCAGGCGATGGACCAGCGGCAGTGAAGATGGCCAAGGATTTCCGTCCCGACGTGCTGGTGCTTGATGTCATGCTGCCCGGATTCGATGGTGTCGAAGTGCTCAACCGGGTCCGCGCTTTCGCTCCTGAAGTTCCCGCCCTGTTCCTCACCGCCAAGGACGCCGTGCAGGACAGGATCGTCGGCTTGGCTGCCGGTGGCGACGACTATGTGACCAAGCCGTTCAGCATGGAGGAAGTCCTCCTGCGACTGCACCGGCTGGTCCAGCGCTCCGGGGTAGCGGCCATGGACACGGCCGAGCTGGTGGTCGGAGACCTGACCCTTAACGTCGATACCCGCGAGGTGACACGTGCCGGGCAGGACATTGCGCTGACTGCAACACAGTTCGAACTCCTCCGCTACCTCATGGAGAACCCCAAACGGGTTGTCAGCAAAGCCCAGATCCTCGACCGTGTATGGGACTACGATTTCGGCGGACAGGCCAACATAGTTGAGCTCTACATCTCCTACCTGCGCAAGAAGATCGAAGCGGACCACCCGCCCATGATCCATACCGTTCGCGGTGCCGGGTACGTCATCAAGCCAGCGGACTAGGCGTTGAGCACACTTTCCGGAGTGGCCAAAACGTCCCGGCGGAGTTGGCTCAACCCGTCCACCTGGCACCTGCGTACCCGCTTGGTTCTGGTGGCCATGGTCCTGTTGGTGGCGATCTGCGGTGCGGTAGGCATCGTCAGCTACGCCTCCATGGACATGGTCTTCAACAAGCAGCTCGACAGGCAGTTGGAGCAGGCGTCCAGCCGCGCGAGTGACTTCGGCAGGCCGCCGTCGAACTTTCCCTCTTCCCCGTCCGGAAGGCCGGATCCGCTGGAGGCGCGCGGCCAGGCGGCGGGAACGCTCAACGCCCGGATCGACGGATCAACGGTGCGGAGCTCGGGGCTGATCGACGCCCAGGGAAACCGCGTGTCCCTCTCGGACGACGATGAGCAGGTCCTGCTCTCGCTCCCTACGGACAACAGGCCCGTGGACCGTTCCCTGTCCAATGGCGACTACAGGCTGGTGGCAGTCAAAACCACGTATGACGACGTGATCGTGACAGGCCTGCCATTGGCGGACAAGCAGACCGCCGAGGCTTCGCTGGTCTGGACCATGGTGCTGGTGTCGCTCGGCGGCCTCGTGGTGATTGGGCTCGTGGGCACGGTCATCATCCGCCGGACCATGCGGCCGCTGGAGCAGCTCTCCGAGGTGGCCACGAAGGTTTCGCGACTGCCTCTCGACGCCGGCGAGGTGGCCCTTGCGGTGCGGGTCCCGCCGTCGGCCTCCCATCCTGGAACGGAAGTTGGCAGCGTCGGCCATGCGCTGAACCAAATGCTGAACAACGTCTCCAGCGCCTTGGAGGCCCGTCAGGAAAGCGAAACCAAGGTACGTCAGTTTGTGGCGGATGCTTCGCACGAACTGCGGACCCCGCTGACTGCCATCCGCGGCTACACGGAGCTGCTGCGGATGACCGAGAATTTCACCGAGGACGGCAGGAAGTCGTTGGCCCGCGTCCAAAGCCAGTCAGAACGCATGACCACCTTGGTGGAAGATCTCCTGTTGCTGGCAAGGCTGGACGAGGGTCAACCCGTGAAGGTCACAGACGTGGACCTCACCCAACTGGTGATCGAAACCGTCAGCGACGAAAAAGTCATGGCACCGGACCACATCTGGCAACTCCAACTTCCTGGGGAGCCCATCACCGTCCGGGGTGATGCCACGCAATTGCATCAGGTGCTGGCGAACCTGCTCTCGAACGCCCGCAAGCACACCGACCCGGGAACGACGGTGGTCACCGGAGTCATGCTCTCAGCGGATGGCAGCGCAGTGGTGACCGTGACGGACAACGGTCCAGGCATTCCGCAGGACTTCCAGAGCCGCATCTTCTCCCGATTTGCCCGTGCTGACGCCGCAAGATCGGGGTCGGAGGGCACCTCGGGGCTGGGTCTCTCCATTGTCGATTCCATCGTTGCGGCGCACGGTGGCAGTGTTGAAGTGACCTCACGGCCAGGGCGCACCGAGTTTGCCCTGCGACTCCCAACCACCAACAACGAACGCATGCAACGAATCCGGCAAGACGACTCACCGCTTTCGTGATCTCTGTTACCTAAATGTGACTTCTGCGGAAACCTCCTGTACCGTCGAAAGGGTGGGTTGCCCCTAACCGACCCACATCCGGGATGCGCCGAGCTCTGCCACTTCCCGGAGTCCGATCTTTCTCCGAGGCAGAGACGGGGGACCCAGAGTCTCCGGGCCAGGCATTTTGCCGGCCCTTGGGGTGAAGCCGCAGCGTGATGCGCGGCCGGATGACCTCATCCGAACCCGACAGCTAACTCCGCAGGCGCTGAGAGGTAATCACTATGTCTGAATTTAACGATCAGACGCGCCCTTCCGCGCGTCACCGCGACGAACACAACGCACCGCTGAACAAGTCGCAGGCCATCCTTAAGAACGCAGCCCGCCAGGGTAAGTCCGGCCACCGCATGTCGGTTGTAGCCGGCGTTGTGGCCGCAGCACTGGGCGTTGCATCGCTTGGAACCGCCGCCAACGCAGCTTTGAACCTCCCCGAGGCAAGCCGCGTAGCCGACACCCAGGCCGCCGCCCAGGTCAGCACCAACAAGTCCGCTGAAATTTCCGCTTCGATGGACGCCGCCGCAGCCAAGGGTGCAGCCGACCGGGCTGCTGCTGACAAGGCAGCCGCCGACAAGGCCGCAGCCGACAAGCTCGCCGCCGATCAGGCCGCTGCCGCGCAGGCTGCCGCAGAGAAGGCTGCTGCTGACCAGGCCGCCGCCGCTGCGGAAGCTGCAGCTGCAGCCGCCGCCCCCAAGGCAGTGGACGATCCCGCCGCCGCAAAGGCCTACGCCGCCAGCATCCTTGGCAGCTACGGCTGGAGCGCGGGCGAAATGACCGCGCTGAACACGCTATGGGAGAAGGAATCCGGCTGGAGGACCACAGCCACCAACGCATCCAGCGGGGCCTACGGAATCGTTCAGTCCCTCCCGGCCGGCAAGATGGCCTCCGCAGGTGCTGACTGGCAGACCAACTACCAGACCCAGATCAAGTGGGGCCTGAACTACATCAAGGAACGCTACGGATCCCCGTCAGCTGCCCTGGCCTTCCACTTGGCCAACAACTGGTACTAAGCCAGACTGCTTGACTGCCGCGCCCGATGCCGCCGTTCGCACCAGTACCCACTGGAGCGAAAAGCGGTATCGGGCGCGGCTTTGCCGTTTCACAGTGACGTCACAGCTTCCGCCTAAAACACTCATAATCGGCGGCCGCATGCTGGATGCATGACGCTCACTGATCCTTCGACCTGCGCATCCCGTCATGCAAATAACGGCATGAATTTAGCGATGCCGCCAGAGCCCGCCCAGCGGTCCCGGCGGTCCCCTATTGAAACCCGTACGCCCTCCCCGGTCCTGGACGTCACCATTCCTGCCTTCAATGATGAAGCCAGTCTGGAAGAGAATCTGCGCAGGCTCCACGGGTATCTCAAAGAAAGCTTTCCTCATACTTTCCGGATCACCGTTGCGGACAACGCCAGCACGGACAACACCTTGCGGATTGCCGAGCGACTGGCCCGCGAACTTCCTGAAGTGTTTGTTGTTCGGTTTGAGCAAAGGGGACGCGGAAACGCACTCCGGCAGGTTTGGCTAGCGTCGCCGTCGCCTGTGCTTGCCTACATGGAAGCGGACTTGTCCACGGACCTGTCCGCTGTTGCTCCCCTGCTGGCCCCGCTGATCTCCGGCCACTCCGACCTCGCTATAGGCACCCGACTGGTGCCGGCATCCCGCGTTACGCGCAGCCCCCGGCACCAGTTCGTAGCCCGCAGCTACAACTCACTGTTGCGCACCGTCCTGGGGGCCGAATTCTCCGATGCCCAGTGCGGCTTCAAAGCTATCCGTGCGGACGTGGCCCACCAGCTACTCCCCCATGTCAAAGACGAGGCCTGGTTTTTCGACACTGAGCTGCTGATCATCGCCGAGCGCTCCGGTCTGCGCATTCATGAAGTCCCCGTCGACTGGACCCAAGACCCAAACTCAAGTGTCGACGTCGTACGAACCGCCATTGCGGACCTGCGCGGCATCGGGCGGCTGACCCGGGACCTGAGGCGCGGGCGCATTCCTGTCCGCGAGCTTCGCGCTGCTCTGTCTGCCGGACCCGCCCCTTCTCCTCGGGGCAGCATTCTGGGACGCGTAGTCCCTGTTGTGGCGTGGAGCTTGGCTTACCTCGGAATCTTCCTGGCCTGCAACGGCTATCTCAATGTGGTTGTGGCGAACGTCCTCGGCCTGGCCCTCGCCTCTTGGGCAGTACGCCCGCATCTGGGGTTGCCCGGCTTCGTGACGGGGCTTGCGGTCAGCTCCGGTGCACTCCTGCTGTTGCCCCTCATCACGACGCCGGACCGCTGGCTTGAAGGGGGAGCCATAGTGGGCGCTGCCCTCACCGCCGCGGTGGTCGGAATTATTGCCCGCAGGACTTGAACCTTACGTAACGTGGGGATTTAGCGTTGTGGCTTGCATCCGGTCATCGAAAGTACACGGAGAGTGACGTTCGACGACTTTATCGGATCCGGGCACTCCAGGCATTGGGGCTCCCCCTGGCCGCGGTGGCTCAGGCATTGGAAAAACCGGAAGACGATATCACCGCCTTCCGGGCCCTCCTCCGGCAGCAGCTCCTTCAGGTTCAGCAGCAGGTGCGGCAACTCAAGGCACTGAAAAACCACTTGGCGCAGTTGCTGTCCCGCATGGATGGACCCGCCATGCCCAGGGCCCAGCACATGGCGATGGGTTCTACCGCCGCTCCAGGTCAGGGAATCTCTTGGAGCGAGGTCCAGTGGCATCTGTGGTGGCGCTGTGGTTGGTTGCCTCTGGACATGTCGGGCGATCCTTGGCCGGAATATAGGCACCTTTGTGACGGCCAGGCCTACTTGGCCTAAGGGCTGCCCTGATGACCAATGCGAGGATCACGGCCACAACTACGGCTAAGCCAACCAGCAAACTGTCCATGCTGACACTCTAAAGCCGTGGGAAGGCAACGCCCCCATGGCTCGTCAGGTGAAAGGAGTTCCGCTGGGTCTACGCTTCCGGCTCGGCCGCCACTGCGCCCCGCACTGCCGCTATGGACGCGGCCACGTCTCCGGCGTCGGTGGACCAATTGCTCACCGAGATCCGGAGGATTTCCCGGCCGCGCCAGGACGACCCGGACATCCACACCGCCCCCTCAGCCATCAGTCGCCGGGTGATGCGGTGGGTCCGGTCGTCGCTGCCGAAGCTCACAGAGACCTGCGTGAACACGACATCGTTGAGGACTTCGACGCCAGGAATGTCGGCCAGCCCTTCGGCCAGTGCCCGGGCGTTCGCTGCCAGCCGCTCCACCATGGCGATCACTCCGTTGCGGCCCAGTTGGCGTAAGGCCGCCCACACCGGGATGCCGCGGGCGCGCCGGGACATCTCCGGCACCTTCTCCAGAGGGTCGCCCAGCCCTGTTTCGGTGGCGATCAGGTAACTGGTGTGGACGCTGAAGGCCCTCCTCAAGGACTCGGGCCGGGAAACTATGGCAAGCCCGCAGTCGTACGGAACGTTCAGCGTCTTGTGGGCATCCGTGGCCCAGGAGTCGGCTTCCTCCAGTCCGGCAAGCCGTTCACGCAGCGTCGGGCTGATGGCTGCCCATAAGCCGAACGCGCCGTCCACATGGACCCACGCTCCGCGGTCGTGCGCCACGGCGATGGCTTCGGCCATGGGATCAAAAGCGCCCGAATGCAGGTTGCCCGCTTGCAAGCACACCAGTGTTGGCCCCGGTTGCTCATCCATGGCTTCGGCCAATGCTTCCGGAATGATCCGCCCCTCGCGATCAGCGTCCACGGGAACGCACGCCCCCAAACCCAGGTACCGCAACGCCAGGTCCACAGCGGCGTGGCGTTCCCGCCCTGCGAACGTGGTGATCCGGGGGCCGCCGTTGAGTCCCAGCGCCTCGAGGTCCCAGCCGGCCTCGTCCATCAGATACTGACGACCAGCCGCCAGCCCAACAAAGTTCGCGGTGGTGGCACCCGTGGTGAACCCAACGTCGGCGGTTGCGGGCAGGTGCAAAAGGTCCAAAAGCCAAGCCGCAGCTGATTCCTCGATCGCGGCGGCGGCGGGAGTGGCGAAGCGGAGCCCGGTATTTTGATCCCAGGCGGAGACAAGCCAATCTGCGGCCATGGCAGCGGGGAGGGTTCCGCCCATGACCCAACCGAAGAACCTGCCGGACTGGATGGCCATCAGCCCGGGTTCGGCCAAGGCGGCGAGTTCATCCACTACTTCCGCGGCATCGGTGGCTTCATCAGGCAGTCGCGGGATAATGCTCTTCGCTACTTGGTCGGCATCGGAGGACGGGCGGACAGGGCGGGTGGGCACCGATGCGAGCCAATCTCCGGCGTGCACCATGGCCCGCCCCAATGCATTACCGTACGCCTCCGGCATCGCAGACATGCGCACAGCCTACTCCCGGCAAGCCGGGCCGAACAGTGCTAGAGGGTCAGCGTGAGGAGATGACCGCCGTCGTCATCCTTTACCGAGGTGACCGTCACGGCCGAATAATCCGCTATCCGCCACATACCCGGCTCCAGTTCCGCATTGTGCCTGGCAGCGGCGTTGCCCACCACCACGGTTCGCATCCCGGCAGCGCGGGCTGCCGCAATGCCCGCGGGTGCGTCTTCGAAGACCACGACGTCGGCCGGGTCGGCTCCCAGCAGCGCAGAAGCCTTGAGGTAACCCTCCGGGTGGGGCTTGCCGCGGGTAACTGACTCGGCGGTCACGGTGGTGGACGGCATGGTGAGCCCGGCTGCCCGCATACGGATGTCGGCGAGGATGCTGTCAGCAGAGGTAACCAACGCGATTGCTTCGTCGGGAAGGGCCTTCAAAAGCGCCTCGGCACCGGGAAGCGCGATCACGCCGTCCGTGCGTGAACGCTCCATCTCGCCGAGCTCTGCTGTCAGTGCTTCGAAATCAGCACCGGCCGGCGCGTACCGACGCACGGTGTCGCCGGCCTGGACGCCATGGGAGGTGCGCAGGATTTCGTTGAAGTCCAAGCCGTATCGCTCAGCGAATTCCAGCCACACTTGCTCGACGATCGCCGTGGAATCAACCAGCGTGCCGTCCATGTCGAAGAGGACGGCACGAACAGTCAACACGGGTGCGGCAGGATGGCTCATGGTTCCATCCTGCCGCACACTCAGGGTGTGGTGTTGAAGTGTGACTCAGCCGTTGGGCCGCTGCGGAAGGTACTGCAACGCCCATTTGTTGCCGTCTGGGTCCGCAAAGTAGACGAAGTGGCCCCAGTCCTGGATGTCGACATCGCTGACGTCCACTCCGTTGTCCTTGAGCTGCTGGTGCGCTTTGTTGATGTCGCTGACCACGATTTGCAGGCTCGGGGCTGTTCCGGGAGGGGCGTCGCTCAGGCCCTCGCCTATGGCGATGGAACACGCCGAACCCGGCGGAGTCAGCTGCACGAAGCGGATGCTGTCCGAGGGACGCTCATCGAAATCCGCGTTGAAACCAACTTTATTGACGTAGAAGTCCTTCGCGCGATCGACGTCGGACACAGGGACAAACACCAGTTCAAGTTTCCAGTCCATGCGCCACAGGCTAACGGGGCGCGCCGGAAACCGGTAGGGGTCAATCGTTCCCTGTGGAGATCAGCCGGCCACGCCGTAAAGACGGTCGCCGGCGTCGCCCAGGCCCGGCACGATGTACGACTTCTCGTTGAGCTTCTCGTCAATCGAGGCCAGGACGATTTTCACGTTGGCGTCGGAGAGCTCTTCCTCAAGCTTGGACAACCCCTCAGGAGCGGCCAGCAGGCAGATGCAGGTGACGTCCGAGGCGCCGCGCTTGAAAAGGAACTTGATGGCCTCGCGCAGGGTGCCGCCGGTTGCAAGCATGGGGTCCAGGACGAAGATTTGGCGACCGGTAAGGTCTTCGGGGAGGCGCTCGGCGTAGGTGATGATGTCCAGGGTTTCTTCATCTCGGGCCATGCCCAGGAAGCCGACCTCGGCCGTGGGGACCAGCTTGGTCATGCCCTCAAGCATGCCAAGGCCTGCACGCAGGATGGGGACAACCAGCGGAGTGGGCTTGGTGAAAGCCGTGCCGATGGTGGTGGTGACGGGGGTCTCGATCTCGACTGGTTGCGTCTTGACCTCGCGGGTGGCTTCATAAGCCAGGAGGGTGACGAGTTCTTCAGTGAGTTGCCGGAAGACCGGTGAAGGGGTGTTCTTATCCCGCAGTACGGTGAGCTTGTGAGCGACCAGCGGGTGGTCCACGACGAGTGTGCGCATCCCCCAAAACTATCATTGAGACATGAACGCCACCGAGCCGTATCACGCAGACCACACGGCCTGGATGGGCCTTGCCCTGGACGAGGCCCGGCTGGCACTGAAAACGGACGACGTACCGATCGGTGCGGTCGTCTTGGGGCCCGACGGCGGCGTGCTGGGTTCCGGTCGCAACGAACGGGAAGCGCATGGGGACCCGACCGCCCACGCGGAGGTGGTTGCAATCCGCCAAGCGGCTGCTTCGCTGCGCCAGCGCGCGGCGGAGGCGGGCTCGGACGGTGACGGCTGGCGGCTTGAGGACTGCACGCTGGTGGTCACCTTGGAGCCATGTGCCATGTGCGCCGGGGCCATTGTCCTGGCCCGGATTCCGCGCGTCGTTTTTGGCGCGTGGGACGAGAAGGCGGGAGCGGTGGGATCCGTGTTCGACATCCTCCGCGAGCGCCGTCTCAATCACTGGGTGGAGGTCTACGCGGGCGTGCGGGAGGAGGAATGCGCGGCCCTGCTCAAGGAGTTCTTCGCCTCTCATCGCGTGCCCGGCGGGGGTAATCGCCCGGCCTGATCCTCTTCTTTGTGGGAGTAGCAATGTCAGTTTCCTTCAACCACACCATCGTTTACGCAACCGACAAGCACGCGTCTGCCGAGTTCCTGGCACGCATTCTCGGACTTCCCAAGCCGCAGCCCATGTGGTCCTTTGTCACTGTTTCCTTGGAGAACGGCGTCGCGTTGGACTTCCTTGAGGCGTCCGGGGAGATAGCGCCCCAGCACTACGCCTTTCTGGTCAGCGAAGAGGAGTTCGACCAGATCTTCCTCCGGATCACTGCCGAGCACATTCCTTATTGGGCGGACCCTGCCCGGTCCCGCGCGCAACAGATCAACCACAACGACGGCGGCCGCGGCATCTACTTTTCCGATCCGGACGGGCACTTCCTTGAGGCGATCACCCGTCCGTACGGTTCGGGCTGAGCTGGTTCATTGAAGGCGTCAGCTTTCGGCGGCCTCATCCAGGGCGTCGATCCGCACTTGGCGTGATGCTGGCGAGTCAAGGCTGAACGAGCGGAAATCGCCGAGTTCTTCCCGGATCCACGTTTCCACCTGCGTGATCCTCTCGCGGACCGCCTCCGTCGGCTGATCGAAGGTCCAGGCGGCGATCCGTTCCTTGCCGGGATCGTACTGCCACAGCCCGATGATCCTCCCCCGGTCCAGGATGGGGTGATCCGGGAGGTCGGCTTGAAGCGCAAGCGTGGTGTCCAGGACTTTCTTGCCTTTGTCCTCGTCGTCGAACATGTCCGCAGAGTTCCTCCTGTGGAGGACCAGTGAATCGGTGCCTGCCAGCAGCTGGATTTGTTCGTCGCCCGGCACGTCGAAGTCCGCCAAACGATCGACGTCTGCGGGCAGCATCCAGAGCACGTCCTCGTTCGCTGTTGGCACCTCCACAGCCCCGATGCCAGCGAGCGCCACTTTGCTCTGCGCCACGGTAAACGCGGTGAACCACTGGGTCTGCTTGAAGGTCGCTCCGCCAGTCCAGCGCAGGTACCGTTCGAGCAGGAGGCGGCGGGCGCCGTCGTCGTCCATCCCGCTGGGCTGCAGGCCCCAACCGGTGTAGGCATAGCGCTGCTGATCGAGGCGGCCGTTGACGGGGACGCGGCGGATACGGCCGTCCGCCTGCAGCAGCCCGAGAGCAGTTGGCAGTGTGGTGGAGGCACCCCTCTTCTTGCCTTCCTCTCCCAGGCTGCGGACCGAATCGCCCAGTACGTCCCTGAGCTGTTTGGGGTCCATGGGGCTGCTGGATTCCTTGAGGGCATGCTCCACTTCGTCCTCAAGGAGGGTGACTTCGCCGCGCTCTACGCCCAGCCTCGCCAGCACTTTGAACGGGGCAATCGCGGCGTCGCGGCCGATCTGGAGGGCCCACGCGTAGTCGGCCTGCCCCAGGACGTAGGTGCATCCGCGGGCTGTAGGGAGTTCATGGATTTTCAGGGCTTTGACGTCCTGGTCTGCCTGATCGCGGCTGATCCCCGCCCGCGCGAAGAGCGTGAGGTACGGGTTGGCCCCACCCACCGAACGCGCCCATCCGGCGTGGTCAAGAACTTCCTCGGAGGTCTTGCCGATCAGTGAGCCGTCGAGGCCTTGTTTGTGCCAAGCCCACGCCCGAAGGCGCTCGGGAGTGAGGGTGGCTGCGGCGGGCGCGGTGGCGGTCATGGCCCCATTCTGCACCCTCAGCCGCTGCTACGTGATGGCTTTCAGGACCGTCGCGGCAGTGGCGTCCCAGCTCCGCAGGCTGTCACGGGCTGAGATGGCTGCTCCGCGCCAGCGCTGCTGAAGGGCGGGGTCGGTCAGCCAGTTCCGGAGAGTCATTGTCAGGTTGTGGGGGTCGCTGAGGTCCAGCGCCGCGCCCGCTCCTGTGTCACCGAGCGCTTCAACTGCCCCGGTCCCCCGCCGGACAATCACCGGGACGCCATGCGCCAGCGATTCAGTGACCACCATGCCAAAGCTCTCCGAGCGGGACAGGAGGATGCTGAGGTCAGCTTTGTGCCACTCCTCTTCGAACGCCTCACCCGTCAACTCGCCGGTGATACTGATGCGTCTTTGGAGTTCGTGACTTTCGACGGCGGCCCTCACCTCCGCTGCGTACCTCGGGTCTGCGTCCTCCGAGCCTATGAGGGCGGCCGTCCACGGCAGATCCGCTATATGGCTGAGGGCCTCTACCAAGAGTGTTTGGCTCTTGTTCGGCAGCAGTGCGGCCACGGCTACGATGTGCCGCGGCTGCGATCCTTTGGCGGGGTCTGCTTTGTCGGCCCCGGGCGTGGCGATGACTATATCCTGCGTCCCGTGCTTCGTCTCAAGCTCCGCTGCGGCGTGGGCGCTCGGGCAGATGATCCCCGTGGCGGCAGCCAGCGCCTTGGCCTCAAGGTCATCGTGGTCCGCCAACGCCATGTGGGACAGGATCCAGACCCTGGTTCCATCACCCACTGCGCGTGCAACCTCATCCGGGGCCCCACTCGCCACAAGGCCGTCGGCAATCACTGTTGTACCGCCGTCGAGCGCTTCCGCGAACCGCTGCCTGTCCGCTGGGCTGCCAACCGGCCAATCGCCGTCGACCACTACCGTCTCGATGTCCGCGCCTAAGGCGGTCAGGCGCTCCGCGAGTTTGGCGTTGTATTTGTTGCCGCCGGAGCCGTGGCGGACGTTCCCCGGGACCAGGAAGCGGACGTGCATCTACTTGGCCGGGAGCTCCAGCGAATAGCCGGCCCAAGCGTCCGGGTTTTCGCGGAGGACGACGTCGATCCCGCTGAGCGCGGGGCCGTCTTCTGTGTCCTGGATGCGGGCGGCCATGGCGTCGGCGATGTGCTTGGCGAGTGCCTCGGTGGTGGAGAGCTTGCCCTTGAAAGCCGGGTGCTCGTCGAGGTTCTTGTAGTTCAGGTCCGCCAGGATTTCTTCCAGGATGCCGCCGGCGGCACCGATGTCCAGAACGATCGCGTCGTCGTTGAGGTCCGGGCGGCGGAAGCTGACTTCGGCAACGAACGTGGCCCCGTGGAGACCTTGCGCGGGACCGAAGGCTTCGCGGGGAAGGCTGTGGGCGACCATGAAGTGGCGTCGGACGGTCAGGCTGAACATGTATTAATCCTCCGGGTTGGGGTATGCGACCACATGGCAGAAGCCGCCGGGCTGTTCGAATAGTTTGGCGAGAGTGGCGGGCAGGTTCCGGAACTGGCATTCGCTGGTCAGGAACGTGTCGAACAGCGGATCTTTCAACTGGTTCGCCGCTTCTTGCAAGCGCTGTGCGTTGGTTCGCCGGTGCCTTCTCGGGAGGGCCACGGCGCCGACCTGGCTGGAGCGGATGTTGAGCCTGCGGGCGTGGAAGTCCTCGCCGAGCGGGAGGGTGACTTCCTTGTCCGCGAACCAAGAGAGCTCGATGACGTCCGAGTCGTCGCCGGCCAGTTGGAGGCTCAGCTTGAGGCCCTCGTTGGAGGCGGAGCAGTGGAAGACGATGTCGTTATCGTTTTTGGCGTCTTCAGGCTCGGCGAATTCGATGCTGAGCTTTTCGGCGAGGTTGCGCTTCTCCGGGTCCGCATCCACCAGCTGCAGGCGACCGAGCGGGTACTTTCGCAGGAGCGTCGCCAAGACGCCGCCCACCAAACCGCCACCGACGACGGCGACACGGTCACCCAGGCGCGGCCCCGCTTCCCAGAGGGCGTTGATGGCGACTTCGACGATGCCGGTGAGAACGGCGCGCTTGGCCGGAACATCCTCAGGAATGGCGGTGAGGTTGCTGGTGGGAACAACGTAGAGGTCTTGGTGCGGGTGGAGGCTGAAGACTGTTTTGCCGATCCATTCCTCCGGGCCTTGCTCTACCGTGCCGACGCTCAGGTAGCCGTACTTCACGGGACCGGGGAACTCGCCTTCCTGGTGCGGTGCCTGCATCAGGTCAGCCACCCGTTCCGGGACGCGGCCTTCGTGGACCACGCGCTCGGTGCCCCGGCTTACGCCTGAGTACAGGGTCCTGACGAGGGCTTCGCCTTCTTTCCTTGCTGGCAGGCCTTCCGGGCGCAGCTCACCATCGCCCGTCTCAGTGACCCAGTAGGCGTGGGCTTCGTGCTCTGGTTTCCGTTCGTGTTCCTGCGAAATCGTCATGATGCTTACGAATCTATCGGTGTGGGGCTTTGGACGGAAGTTGGCGTGGAGTGAAGGGCACGCCACGTGCCTTTTGGGGAGGGTTCAGAGGGGCTCGTTTTGGGGAACCGGGCCAATCTCGGGTAGCCTATTTCAGTTGGTGACGTGTCCGAGCGGCCGAAGGTGCAACACTCGAAATGTTGTTTGGTGTAAAAGCCAACGTGGGTTCAAATCCCACCGTCACCGCCAATGAGAAAGGCCCTGCTTCCCTTTGTTTATGAGGGAAGCGGGGCCTTTCTTCATGTCTAGGCTGAGCGTCTGCCCACATTTTGCCCACACTCGACTGTGTAACTGCATGATCTAGAGCGTCTGAAACTGAGTCCAGGTCGCCATCAAACAAGTCTGCGTAAACATCCAAGGTCATCGCTGCCGAACTGTGGCCCAGCATCTTTTGGACTGCCTTCACGTTGGCACCGGCAGAGACCGCGAAGCTCGCTGCGGAGTGCCGAAGGTCATGAGGTGTAATGCGCGGGATCCCGGAACGCTTCACAGCACTGGCGAACCAACTCATATTGTCCTCGTGGACCTGCGCCAGTCTCAGGTGGTGACCATCCTCGCCTGGGAATACCAGATCATCGCGCCCCTTCACTTCGCATTGAGCCGCCAACTGCTCACTCAGGAACCGCGGAACGGAACGGTCCGTTTCTTGTGATTCTTAGGCGTAACCACCTCAATCACGGATCCTACTTGGACGGCGTTCTCTTCCACCATGAAGCGCCGCCGCAGCATGTCCAGGTGTTTGACCCTAAGCCCAGTGGCCTCACCCCACCGCAGGCCGCAGTAAGCCAACGTGAGCACGAGCGCCGGATACTTACTGGCAGCAGCCAGGGCATGCACCTGCACGTGAGTGAGGTAGACGTGAGGTTTCTTGACCTTGCGCGGCAGAGTAACGCCACGGGCGGGATTGCTGATCGTCCTGCGGTCCGCTACCGCATCATCCAGTATTGCCGCGAGGACCCCGCATGCCCGGATTACGAGAGTGGCCCCCTTGGCTTGCGCGGAGTCTTTGCGTCCTTGTCCTTCAGCATCGCGCGGATTTGCACCTCGCTGGTCGCCAATTCCTCCGCCACCTGCTCAATCGTCAGGAAACGCGGACTCGGCTTATCGTCTTCAGACATAAGGAGAACGCTATCAACAGTGGGAACGGCTAGGGACCGGCAGCCAGAGTCCGAGGCGGTTGACTCGTGAAGTTATTTTGGCGGGTCTTTCCGAACGACAACGCCTTCGTCCCCGGGGAGTACTTTGCCCTGATCCCGCTCGGTCTGATCCTCAACGTTGAGCTCCCAAGCGTCTCCCGGCGAGCAGGGAGCAGTGGCACCAACGCTGTACGACTTGTCAGATGCATCAGTATCGAACTCAGCGCGAAGAACAGGACCACCCTCTGCGAAGACGGTCGGGTGTGTCGTTGGGTTCACGGTGCGTACGGTCATGCCCAGGGATTTCCAAGACTCGGCTACGCGTTTGGCGTCTTCAACATGGTTCGTTCCTTGGGGTGCCCAATGGTCGTAACGATAGCTGGCTCCCTTCTCGCCCGACCCTAGGGAGCACTCCTGTGCTCCGGCGACGCCGTTACGGGGCCACCAGCCGGTGACGTCGAGCTGCTTGGTGGTGTTGATGACGAGTTCGACCGCCCGGTCCCGTCCTTCTCTGGCACTCGTTGTCTTTTCCGGTGTCGCTTTGTCTGACATTGTCGCGTTTGGCTCCTTCTCAGCGCATGCGGTTATTGTCATTCCCATCATTAGCACGGCCGTCACGGCCGTGAGGATCCTAATATGCGTCTTAACCGCTGGCATTCGACATTCCTTCCAGTAGGGCCTTTTGCAGATCAGTCGGCCCCAGCGGGACATACGGGGTGATCTTCTCGGTTTCTCCCCTGATTGCCCAGGCTACATTTCTTAGAGACTCTGTTTGCTCGTCAAAATACCGGCCTGTTCGCCACCATCAGACATGAGACCGTTGTGGTCGGTGACGGGCCGTCCGGCGTCGCCGCCGGTATCAGTGCCGAAGGCGTGGGAACCAAACTCCGGTTTGATCGGGTTCACGTGGTGGTCACGGCTGTTTTCCCGGCCGGTCCAGGCCCACTGGTCACCGCTTTCGGTTTCGCCAGGTATCTTGGCGCGCGCATGACCGGAGTATACGTGTCCTGCGTTGAGGTCAGCGGCGGTATGGACGTTATCGGGCAGCCCTGCCGAGCCGAGAGTGACGAAGTTATCCACCTTGATACCCGGCTGAGTCAGGGCCACCGCGGCAGTGGTACTCCCGTACGAGTGAGCCACAATATTGAGTTGCGGCGCACTCTCACCGCGGACTGCAGACAGGCCACCGAGCGCCCCGGCGAGCTTATGCCCACCCGCTACTGCTCGATTCACGTCAAGAACGCCGAGGTTAAGGTTGTTATCCAGTGCGGGCGCGGGCGGGGGTCTCGTACCCAGACCTTTGCGAACTGGCACAGCGATCAAGCGCAGATATGTGTTTCCCTCGATGTCCATCACTCCCTGTTGCACATGCCACGTTGGTTGGGGATTCCGTGGATTGCCCCTGCACCACGGCCCCTCCCAGCTCACTACACCTCTGGCCACGTTCCTCGACGGCTCCCAAGAGGTGGCGCAGACTCCGAGTTCGTTGACCGCCTTCTAGAGAAAGCGCAACTCCTGAGCTTGTGCGCCGCCTTCCCAATCCCATCCGGCTAGAGGTTTTGCCCCTTGGGTCTCAAAAAATCCATCGAGAGCTTGTTCCGCCACCGATGTGGGGACTTTGACGCTGCTGGGCACCCAGCCAACCAAACCGTGCCCATCCAGCGCCACTGAGACTTCCCCATCCTGATGAGGCACCCGGTTAAGGACATGCATTGTGGAGAGATCCCGATCATTATTAGCGACATGCACCACAAATCCTTCCCCATGACCACCCCAAGCCTCGAACCGTCGATGACCGAGAACAACAATAAAACGCCCGTCCCGTGGGCTCTCCCAACTCCGCAGCCGGGACAGCGCCTGCTGCTTGGCCGCTGTAACATCCGCGATCGGCTCCCCTGCCACAATCCACGAAGTAGGCGAAAATTCATGACGCCTGTCAGCGCGAAGGAAAGCAATCTCTCTGCCCATCAGGAACCCGATGGCCGACACCGGGACGCATACCAGGGCGAACCCACGCCAAGGGGCCGGAAGCACGAGCAGCACAGCCACTTCGATCGATATCAGAAGATAGATCACCCAAGTTGGTCCCGTAGCACCTGTCCTAAGCCCCACAGCGACACTCGCCAAAAGTCCTACTCCAACGATCAACATGGCCGGAACCATGTCGTCGCCTGGCCTTGATCCGACAAGAACCATCAATAGGACGATGATAAGGACCGCCGGAATAAGCATTCGCAGCCAGAACTCACGGGGACCGCTGGCGGCCTTGAGCCGAGGCGATTCTTGGTTATCCACTAATTTCCCTGATACCAAATTTCCTCAAACCAGGAACCCCATCCGGCCCGGAACATGGTCCTAACGGCCTGTCAGCCGCGTCGCCTCGGCCACGTCGCCCGTCCGCCATTCCGGACCAAAGGATGACATCGTGGGGTTCCTGAAGAAATCAGCCAAGGCCCGTTCAACCGAGTCCAAGTTATTAACCAGATACATCGGCATTAAACCCTCCAAACCACCCATGGGAACCTCCACGGACTGGTCCGTCCGTCCAGCGGGATGCACCAACACTGCCCACGAACCGTCATCAGCAGCAACAGCATTCCGGTGACACACCATTCCTGTTTCAACACCACCAGCCACTTCAAAACGCGCTGAGCCGTACTCGACCGTCAAACGCCCGCGCTTTGCCCCATCCAGGGAATGCAGGGCCTCATCCGCCACCCGCCAGGCCTCCGTCGCTGAACCAAATCCACGCTTATCCACCGTCCAAGGAGCCGCCGGGACCCTCGTTTGGCTCCTGGCAGCACGTCCCCATGCCAAACCTGCAAACGCTCCCGCGAGGAAGCCGCCAAACCAGGCATACCCAGACACGCCCAAGACGAACCACACCACGACGAACAAAACCAGAACAACGGAACCCATCCACTGCCGGGGTACGCCAAATCGAAGAAACAAGGCACCCGCAGCCAGACCGACAAGTAACGACCCGACCTCCAGCAGAACTCTGTCGTTCGGCACAAACACCATCACAGAGAGCGTGGCCAGCAAGACCACCCCACTGAAGATCAGGAAGCCTTTCCAAGGGCTCCGCCGATTCTTTGTCACAACTACCAACTTTCTTGAATCCCCTTTGTCACCAGCCAAGACGGCCTTGCAAGAGATCCCCACCGAATCCAACGGCGCCACCCACGGCGCCACCATTCCACAGCCCTACAGTATTCGTCTGGTTGGGATTGAACATGCCATTCAAGGTTCGAGGCGCAAAATAGGGCATCTGCTGCAATGTGTCCACACCATTCTGGGTGAGGTTCGGAAGCCGCCCCGGCAGCGCAGAGGCGCCTGCGCCAATTGTGCTCGATAGGCCTGAGGCGCCAGCCCCAAATAGACCCGTTACGCCAGCCTTTGTAGGGTCAATCGGGTCGCCGGAGACCACGTTCTCGAGCATGGAGCCCGCACCCGCACCAACACCGCTGATGGCCGCTGTTCCAACCTTGGCACCAAGGCCGCTAGCCGAAAGAGTCATGCTCCTTGCAATCGTTCCGCCAGCTGGCCCAGCCAAGCCGCCGACGGCCCCGCCTAGGCCACCACCAGCGACTTTCCCGGCGAAGTCCCACCCGTTTTTGATTTGCCAGCCATTTTGAGCAAGATATGAAGCCCCGCTTGCGCCGGCACCAATGACACCGTTGGCACCGGCACTGGCTCCCAGCGCCGCGGCAGCTTGGCCAGCAGGTGCGGCGGCGAGGATACTCTTGGTCCACATGGCAGCACCACCCCCCGCAGCACCAGTGACCGCTCCTACTGCCGTGTTGCCGAGGACCGACCACCAGTCCACAGCACCGGTCTGCGCCTTTTGCGAAAAAACGGTTAGACCCCCGGACGTAAGCGCACCGGCGATGGCTCCTGCCGCAATGATGTTGAGTCCTGGAACGAACATCGCAGCGATACCACCGGCCACGGCCAGTCCTGCCACGACGTATTCCCAATGGCTACCTGCCGACTGGTCGTAGGCTTTCAGGTCGGCGTCGGTCAGGGGTCGCAGGCCGGTGGGGTCAGAAGTGTTGAGGGGGTTGTTCCCGGCGTAGGCGTAGGGGTTCCCGTCCCAGCCCGCGCCGAGGACAGGGGCGAGAGGGTCGGTGGAAAGGAAGCCCCGGGTAGCCGGGTCGTAGGCGCGTTTGCCGAGCCATTCGAGTCCGGCGATGTCGATCCCGCCGCCGGCGGTCAGGGCGATACCGGCTGGCAACACACCACCGGCACCCAAACCCGCACCAGCACCGGCACCAGCTCCTGCACCGTTTGTTGTGGTGGCGCCCGGGGCGGGGGTGGTGGGGGTGCCGAGGACGGCCCAGGGGTCGTGTTGGTCGGTGGGGCGGGCGGCACGCCACCCGGGCGCGGTCCACGCTTCGCCGATGCCGGTGACACCGCCGGGCAGGGACAACACCTGCGTGGTGTTGGCACCGGCCAGGGTCGGCACGGGTGCGGCGGTGTCCCACCACAACGGTGTCCCGTCCACGGTGGCGAGTTCACCGAGCGCGTCAACGTGGAGCCGGTGCCGGGATACCTCGGCCCCGTCCCGATCCTTCTCGATGGTCCCGGCAAGGTACCCGGTGGGGCCCCAGGCGTATTCGGTCCAGGACCCCTCCGCCCCGATCACCCTCACCCGACGCCCCAACCCGTCATACACAAACTCGGTCCGGGCACCATCAGGTTCCGTGAGAGTAAGAAGCTGCCCTGCGGCGTCATAGGCGAAGGTGCGCGCCCCGGCCGGGGTGGTTTCGCGGAGAAGCCGCCCACCGGCGTCGTACTCCCACCCCAACACCGAAGGCGAGGCCTCCGAGTCAGTCACGGTGCTGGTGGTGGCGGAGGTCATTTGCCCGGCGGTGTCGTACCCGTACCGGGTCACGGCACCGTTCCGGGTCAGGGCGGTGATCCGCCCGCTCCCGGGCTCGCGGCCGATCAGGGTCACGTCAGCTGCGCCTGGGTTAGCGGTGTGGGTGCGGGTGTGCTCTGCAAGGTTCCCGTCCCGGTATACCCATTCCTGGGCCAGGTCCCCGGTGGTCGCGGACGTGATCCGGCCGGAGGGGTCGTGGGTGAAGGCGGCGTCCCCCAGCAACGGGTTGGAGACCTTCACGACCCGGCCGGCGGGGTCGCGGGTGTAGCGGGTGGTGGTGCCGGTGGGGTCGGTGAACGCGGTCCGGTTCCCGTCACCGTCGTACTCCCACGACAGCGCTTGGGTCCCGTTCCCGTTGCCGTTGCCGTTGGACTTTCGGGTGAGGAGGCCGCGGCGGTCAAAGCACAGTTCGTGCTCCACCGCGTACCCCGCCCCGGCTGTGTGGTCGGTGATGACCACCCTGCGACCGGCAAGGTCACGGGTGATGGCGGCGATCAGTGTCCCGTCCACCGAGGTGGACGCTTCCCGTCCTGCGGTGTCGTAGGTCCAGGTGGTGGTGTGCCCGTCCGGGTCCGTTTGCGACAGCTGCCTCCCCGCCGGGTCATACGTCGCAGTCGTGACCCTCCCGAGCGGGTCGGTGACACTATCGACCTGGTCCGTGGCCGTGTAGGTCCGGGTGGTGACCCCGCCGGTGGGGTCGGTGATGCGGGTGAGGCGGCCGCGGGTGTCGTACTCGAACCGGGTCCTGCCACCGACCCCGTTGATGGTCCCGATCAGTTCCCCGGCAAGGTTGTATTCAAAGCGGCGGGTCCCGTACCAGGAATCCTGGGCGAAACTCAGCCGCCCGACCTTGTCGTACCCGTACCGGGCCGTCCCCTCCCCCGGAGTGTGCCGTGCGATCAACCGCCCGCAGGCGTCGTAGGCGAAGGTTTCGACCTCCCCGGTCGGCAGCGTCCGGGCGGTGAGGCGCTGGTCGGGGTCGTAGGACAGTTCCGTGACCGCCCCGACCGGGTCAATACTGCGGAAGGGGCGGCCGCAGTGGTCGTATTCGAACCGGGTCACCGCCCCGGTCGGGGAGGTGATCGAGGTGATCTTCCCGGCAATGTCGCGGCCCAGGACCGTCAACCCGCCCTCACCATCGACCAACTCGACAGGGTTCCCCGCCGCGTCATAGCTCACCAGCTCCGCGGACCCGTCGACAGATTCGACTTTTGTGGGGCGGCCGTACTCATCAAAACTGTAAATATTCGTGGTGAAGGCGTCGGTCAGGGTCGCGGTGCCGCTGGTCCTGTCGGTGACCGCGCCGGTGCGGACACCGGTCGGATCCACGACGGCGGTGAGGGCGCCGACTGTGTCGTACTCCCGCACCCAGTCATGCCCGCCCGGGTCCGTGATCCCGACGAGCCGGGAGAGGTTGTCGTGGGTGAAGCCCCACTTCGCCCCGTCCGGCAGCACCGCGGCGGTGAGGTTCCCGAGCTCATCAACTACCCGTTCGATACTGCGGCCGAGCGGGTCGGTGGTGCGGGACAGTTCCCCGTTGGGGGCGTACTCGAACAGCGTCCTTCCCCCGTCAGGGGCAACCATTGCGGTGGTCCGGCCCGCGGTGTCGTGCTCGAACGCCCACACCGCCCCGTCCGGATCCACCCGGCGCACCAACACCCCGGCATCGTCATAACTGAACCGGGTCACGGCCCCCGACGGGGTCAACGCCGTCACCGGACGACCCGCCTGGTCCCGCACGATCCTCGCGGTCTCCCCGGCAGCGTTGCGGGTTCCGATGAGGTCCCCGAACGTGTCGTACTCAAAACCAATGCTGACCCCGACCGGGTCAGTGACCTGGGTCAGGAGCCCGTCCCGCCACTGCAGCTCGGTCCGGCCACCCAACGGGTCCACGACCACCGAGGGGTCCCGGGAGAGGTCATCGGCGTACTCATACATCACGGTCGCGCCGGACGCGGTGACCAGGGTGGTGATGCGGTCCTGCTCGTCCCACCCATACGTCAGGTCCGCGCCCTCGGGGGTGACGGTGCGGATTTTCCGTCCGCGGGTGTCGTAGCCGTGGACAGTGACCGCACCGTCACGCTCGGTCAACGACACCAGATTCGAGTGCGCGTCATAGGACATGGACTGGCGCCGGTCCTCCGCGTCCAGCACCCCCACCAGACGGCCCTTGCCATCAGCAACCCAGGAATTGGACCGGGACCCGTCCTCATCGGAGACCACCGTGACCCGGCCCGGTAAATACGCGAACCGCGTCCGCCGCCCATGCTGTGTGACCTGCAAAACCACCCGGCCGGCCTCGTCATACGTGTTCTCGGCCTCCACCACCCCCGCAGCAGAAACCACCGAACCGATGAAGCCCTGCTCGTTCCACCGATAAATGCGGGTCCCGGTCTCCGTACCCACACTGGTCAGCCGGCCCTCGGCGTCGTACCCGTACTGGACCCGGCGCCCATCCGAGGAACGAACCACACCGACAACACCATCAACATAATCGATCTCCACGAACCGGCCCCGCACATGCACCAACCGGCACACCACCCCCGGCCCGCCGCCGTCGACCGCTGCCTCCGCATCCGGCGAAGCCGCTGCTTCGCGGTGGGCGGAGACGGTCCGGCCGGGCCCTGCCCCAGTCCCAAGCCACACCCCCGCGGTGGTGTAAGCCCACCAGGCGCCCTGGTTATCGGCCACGACCAACACCTCAACGGTGCCCTCCGGCAAGGAGGTCAATTCCCCGAGGAACGGTGTCGTGGCGGGGTGGCGGGTGAGCCAGTAATTCTCCCCGACCGCGCGGGCCCAGCCGGCCCCTTCGCGGGGGAAATCCACCGCCCGGCCGTCAGCCATCACCCAACGGCACCCCTCATCCGACAAGACCAGGTGCTGGTCCAACACCGAAGCCCACCCAGGACCAAACACCCCAACAGTGTCCAAGGCAGAACCGAGGGAGTTATACATCCGGGTGAGAACCAGGTCCGAGCAGGCCCCGGCGAACCCCAGATCCGTTTCGGGTTCAATGAAGTTACCCGTGGCCGTGTTCACCGGATCGTTCGCATACCCGGAGGTGGGCATCGCCCCGGCCGCCGTGGGCGGGTCAATGACCAACCCGGTCCGGTTCGCCGAGACCCCGGCCGCGGCCAGTGCCTCGTTCACCGCCGCGTCCGACAGGGTCGAGACCGCGCCCTCGCTGCCGGCGGCAGCGAACGCGTCCGCCACCACCACCGCCCACGCCGCGTCAGCTTCGTTCAACCGCAAATACTCCCGGAACGCTGTCACCACACCAGCAGCCTCGATCCGGCCCCACCCGCACCGGTCCGCGAACGACGACAACTCCCCCTCCAGCGACCCCGGCACCGACGAAACACCCTCATCCAGACCACGCGAACCCGCAGCGAAACTCCGCAACGACTCCGGACGGGCCGAGGACACCCCGCCCCCATACCCGCCACCCGGGCCCGGGGTCTCCCGCGGCCCCGACGGAGCAGACGCAGACGGGAACGACGGCGCACTGCCCGGCTCCATATTCGGCCGCGCCTCCTCACCACCCCACCAGTCACCAACCTGCTCAAGCCAGTTCCGGTTGTTATGCCGGCGCACCCACTCATTGTTCTGCCGTCGCCGGTCATCCTCGTCCCGCGCCTCCGAAATCATCGTCCCCACATACCCGGCCACCGTCCGCAACGCCGCGGCCAGGGACTCCGCGTCCCGGGACGCCGTAGCCGCGTTCGCCGCGAACACCTCCGAAAAATGCCCCCGGAAATCCTCCCCAGCCCCCGTCACCAACGGCCCACGCGAACCCGAATGCTCCAAAACCCGCGACGCTGCGGACTCAAAAGCACCCTTCACCGACTCAGCAACCCCATACACAAACCGGCCACCATGGCCAGCATCGGAATCCGGCAACAACGGCATCTCAACGAACTCGGTCACAACCACAGCCCCCCACAGAACAAGAACGCGAACAAAACCAACAAACCCTCAAAACCCGCACCACAACAGAGCGCACAACCACCACAGCGCAACGGCCGGGCAACCACACCACGCATCAGCGCGGCACGATCACCCGGCCCTCACACCAAACCCACTACAAAATCAGGCCCCGCCACCGGCAGAGAAAATATCCTGCGAAATCTTCTGCAACTGACCGCGCAACTGCTCCAGCTCTTCCTTGGCCTTATCCAACGCAGCCTTCGTCTCCGGCCACGTCGAACCACGGAACTCAGCAGCCAACGGCCCATCCCACACATTCGGATCCGACAACACACGACCCTGCGCATCCAACGCCGAAATCTGATCCGTAAACCCACCAGTAATAATCGACTGCACCTGACCAATAGCAGCCTTGGCTTGCTCAGTAGACAACACACGCGACATAGAACTTTCCTCCCAATAAGAACAATCGCAACACCCAAGCCAAAACCAGCCCAGGCGACCAGACGATGCCTAAACTACCAACAGCACCTAATAAATCCAACAAACAGAGAAACAAATCCCCATAGACGCGAGATGACTTCGACCTGCAGCGATACCCGCGCAACCGGATTACTCCATTCGGGAGCGCAACCCCTTATGATACTCAAGGCACCGTGAACGGAATAAGGGGGACGATCCATGCCCAGGCAGGCTAGTTTTAAGCAGTACGACCCGGGGCGTCGCATCTCCCCGGGCCGGGCTCTAGGCATCGCAGTGGTTGCCCTGGGAATGATCGCGACGACGTCATGCACCTCGACCCCCAAGCCTGAGCCGGTAGAGAACCCCGTCAAGCTCCTGCAGAGCGTCCGCGTAGGCCTGACCTCGGCCGCCGGAGTGCACACGGTAGAAGGCACCACCATCTCGGTGTCTGCGGCGGGCCAATCCTCCGCGGAGAACACCACTTACGACGCCGCCCAAGTAGTGGGCGAACTGCCGGTGCGTGTGAGCCTGCAATACCGCGCCGGGGAAAAGTCCGGCTCCGACCTCGCCGACCTTAAAGGCCACACCGGTCCGGTGGAGATCAACCTGACGCTCGAGAACCTCACCGTCAAGCCACAGACTATCCAGTACGACGCCGCAGGCCAGGCCCGTTCCGACACCGCCCTGGTGGGCGCGCCCCTGACCGTCGCCGCATCGACGAAACTGCCGGGCCTCCGGGCGGACGACGTAACTCCGGGCTCCGCCGATGGCGCCACAGGTACTAATGGGGTCCTGAGCAGCACCGAAGACGGCGCCACAGTTGTCCAGTGGGCCACGGTCCTGGCTCCCCCACGTTCGGGTGCGAGCACGACGCTGCGTCTAGCCGCAGACGTGAAGGACTTCCAGGTTCCCGAAATCGATGTGGCCGTGCAGCCGGGCCTTAACACGGACCTCAGTGCCAACGGAGTGCTCGCCAGCGCCTTCTCCTCCGGAACCGGCTCGGAGATGGAGCTGCAGCGCCGCACCATCTCCGTGGTATCGGACGTCAACACGGTCCTGGCCAAGGCCGGATCCACCATCACCGAGGTTCGCCGGAACCTGCAGGCAACGTCGCAGACCCTCGGCGCCAAGACAGCAGGTGAACTGCGGGACAACTCCCAGGCCCTTGCCGCAACGATGTCGGACCTGAAGCAGCAGCTGCAGGTTCTCGGCTCTGATTTGGAGTCTTCAACCACTGCCACCCAGTCCACCACCATGTCCCAGTTGAAGCTAACGGTTTCCGCCGTGGACGCGATGCTGGGCGACACTTCCGCCACACCCCCCGTAGCTCCCATCACCGGTGACGGATGCACCGCCGAGGTGGCCAAGGCCGCGCCGGCAGCCACCGTTTACTCCAGCGTTCTCACCATGTCCTCACAGCTGGATGCCTACGCGAAAGTCAGCGCGAGTTGCCGGGACACCGTTGCCGGCGCCCTCAAAGCCACCATGGGACCGGAAAACCCCACGCCAGCGGAATGCGCTGAGCAGGGTTCCATGACCTGCTCCCTTTATGGTTCGGCTGTGACAGTTACCGGAGCGCTTCTGGGCCTGGTGCAAAAGGGCGACGAGCTCGTCTCCGGTCTCCAGCCGCAGGTCATCGAAGGCGCGATCAAAGACCAGGCAACTTCCGCCGTCGCACTTGAAAAAGTGCGCACCGACCTCGGTGCGATGCTTGACGGCTCTGGAACGTCCGAGGATTACAGCAAGGCACTGGCTGCACTGGATACGGCCATCAAGTCCGCCGCCGACTCTGCAGCCGCGACGCGGAAAGCAGCCACGGCAGCCCAGACCAGCGTTGACGCCCTCCGGCAGAAACTGCTCGCCGTCGCCACCAATGCCAAGGCGTCCAAGGGCGAACTCGGTCAAGGAACATGGCTGAACGGCTCCATGCTGCAGCAGAACCAGAAGGTGGCGGACGAGCTGTGCAAGCTGTCCGATGACAGCCTCATCCCCGGCAAGGGCAAGCTGTCCGCAAAGGAGGTTGAGCGGCTGCGTTCCTACCTGACTTCGGTTCCTTGCGAACCGACGGATGCGAATGGGAACCCCACACCCGCGCTGAATGCGCCCCCCGGCTTCAAGGAGCCACTGGACGTGCGGCTGGAAGGTCAGTCAGCCGCTTGGGACGAGGTTCTTGCAGCCACTGACACGACTGCCGCCGACCAGGCAATTGGCCAGGCGTTCACCGCTTTGGAAGCGACGTTCGACGACGCCGACACCAAGCTCGAAGCGATCAAGACGGCCGTCAAGACGCTCGACGGCGCCGCAACAGGAAACGTCAATGGCACCAAACGGGGACTTGAGGCGCTGGATGCTGCACTTGCCGATGCGATTGACTCCTCCGGTACAGTGACGACCGCACTCGCGAAGTTGAAAGAGCAACAGGACATGCTCGGCGACAAGATCAAAGAGTCACTCCGCGACGTTTCGGCTGAAACCGCCGCCGAGGTCTACAAGACCGTCGGCGAACAAGTACGCCAGGTTGCCGACATCGGCGACGCCAGCTCTGAGGCCGTGACCACAGCCTTCAACCGGTCCATTTCCGGGCTGAAGTCCACCTCGGACGACGTTGTGAAGGACGCCGAGGGCACGGTCAACAAACAGCGCGACGAACTCCTCGGACAAAGCGGCGACCTCACGGCAGCCCTGTCCAAGAGCACCCAGTCTTCGCTGGACAACATCGCGTCCAGCACGTCCGGCTCCACCCGCGACGTCGAGGGTGCCAGCGCCCTTCTCGCCTCCAGCCTCAATAAAGTGATGCTGGATCTCGGTGACCGCACGGTCAACGGCTCGGGTCTGCTCGGCTCCATGGCCACCAGCGCGGCGAAAGCGGACACAGCGGACTTCCAACTGGCGTTAGCCACGCAGAACGCTGAAGGCTACGCCAACATACGCTCCCGCGACGTTGCAGGACTTCTCCTGCGCCAGGCCCAGTTCAAGGCATCGCTCACTGCAGTGGATGAACTGCCACCGTTCCAACTCGAGGTCCCTGCAGGTGCGACGTCACAGACGCTGTACACACTGAAGATCGGCGGCAACGCGTGAACCCCCGCAACCGTCTCTTCGTCCTGATCGCTGCGGGAGCCGCCGTCGTGATTGCTGCTGCTGTGGTTCTGACCATGACATTGAACCGCCCCACGGAGGCTCCCCGGCCCGATCCTGTGGCCGCCACAGTTCCCGTTGCCCTGAAAGCTGACGGCCTGCCGGCAGACTTTTCGATCGGCGTCGTCATGACATTCGGCCAGTCCGGTGAGCCCGGCACCGAATACAACCGGGCAGCACAGGGTGCGGTAGTTGCAGCCCAGCGTTTCGGCCAAAGTGGCGCAAGAGTCACCCTGCCGACCCAGAACGACCAAGGCACCGAAGACGGCGCCCGTGCTGCCGTCGCAACACTCGCCGAGCAGGGTGTGTCCGGCGTTCTCGTTGCCAGCACAGGGCCGCAAGCCCGTGCAGCAGCGAAGGCCGCTGAGGAGCGGGGCCTCCCGGTCATCTTGCCCTACAGCGAGGCGTCGGAACCGACCCAAACGACGTGGACCACTGGACCAACGGCAGCCTCTGTCCAAGCCGCCCTGGGGACCGCACTTGCCGGCAAGAGCCGGGTGCTGCTGGTCAGCGACGGCGGCCAGGTCCCGGCATCCGTCACTCCCGCTGACACACTGACGCTGGAGGGCTTCTCCGACGTGTCCGGCTTGGCCCAGGAAGCCGCCATCCGTACAGGCGACCAGCTCCGTCCGCCGTCCAAGGATGCGCCAGCGGACGCCGAAGGCACCCGGACAGCCAACCCCGCAGACGCTGTTGTGGTGTCAGCGGCAACGCCGCAGCGCCTGGCGCAGCTTGTCCGAGCCCTCCAGTCACGGGACGTGTCAGTTCCGCTGATACTTCCCGACGGCGCCACCACCCCCGCGTTCGCGTCCTCGCTTTCGGAGTTGGACGGCACTGCTTCAGGACAGCTGGTCAGCATTGCGCCGGCAACCGGCGACGCTGTCGCGCTCCAGCAGGACGCCCAGGGGCGGGGTATGTCTGCATTCCTCGCCGGCATCAGGCTGGCTACCGGGAATCCGGAGATCAAGAACCTGACGGACGATACCCCGTTCTCGGCGGACGCCTGGGCCGCGGACGCACGCAGCCATGACGCAGTGGTGGCCTTGGTCCGCGCAGCTGCCCTGGCCGGGAGCAACGACCCATCGAAGGTCGGAGCGTCGCTGCGCACCCTGTCCTTCGGACCCGGGGAGGGCCTCGCCGGGCCGGCGCTGGACTTCTCGCAATCCCAAGCGCTCACTGCTCAACCAACCCCGGTCTACGCATCCTCCCAGGACCTCGGTCTCCGTCCGGCGGATGAAAACGCCCCGCGGCTTGTCTGGGTACCGGCGCCAGCCAGCCCGTAACCAACCTTTCTGTCCCCGCGTCTTAAGGGAACAGATCCACTACAGGAGGAGCGCCCCGGTGCGTGTGCTGATCGACTTGGACGATCGTCGTTTTGAGTGCGAGGTTGCCCATGCTGCGCCCGCCACCACGGTGTCCGACTTAGTGGAAGCCGCAGGCGGACCCCGTGTTGCCCCTGACGAGCCGGTGTTTGTCAATGAGACAGAGGTCCGTGGTGCCACGCCGTTATCCGAGCTGATCCTGCTGGAAGGCAGCCGCATCTCACGCGCACCGTGGCCGGCCCCGCACCGCGTCCGTGGTTGGAGCCTGACGCTGGCCGGCGGCCAGCGTACGGGTGGTGTGGTGGATGTTCCGGAGGGGCGGGACATGCTGGTCGGCAGGTCGCCCCATGCCGATCTCAGTCTCCCCACCGAAAGTGCCTCGTGGGATCACTTCCGCCTTCGCAGCGAGGAGGACGGGCTGCGGGTGGTGGATGGAGGCTCCACCAACGGCACCTTGGTCAACGGTGAGCCTGTGGGCGAGGACGGAGTCCTGGTCACTCGGACAGCCACCATCACTGCGGGCGGCACAGTGCTCCTGCTCCGTCCGGCCCTGGACGAGACTCCTGCCCCGGCCCCCGGCAGTCTGCACAACCTGACGCCGGCAGCGACGGCTCCCTTTAACAGACCTCCGCGACCCGGCCGCGCCCCGGCTGGCGATCCGCTGGTCCCACCCAGTCGAAAAGACGTTCCGCCAGCCAACAAATTCAGCTATATCACGGTGCTGGCGCCGCTGGTCATGGCGGTCGCGATGGTGATGATCTTGAGGGACATGCGTTTCGCCATGTTCGCCATGCTTAGTCCGGTGATGGCGGTGGGCATGTGGTTCGAGCAGAAGCGCCGCCATGCCCGTGGCCTCAAGGAAGAGGCAGAGCGCTTCGATGGAGCGCTCAAGGAGTTCGAGCAGCAGATCCGCAAGGCCGCCGAAGTGGAAACTGCCCGACGCCACCGGATGGTTCCCGATCCCGCAACAGTGGTTCGGCGTCCAGCCCTTCCGGCCACTTCACTGTGGCAGCGCCGCGCGGACTCGGAGGACTTCCTGGCCTTGCATGCCGGCACCGGTGATGTGCCATGGAAGCCCGAGGTTGACCGGGCTGCAGGCTCGCGTCCGGACGAAAAGGTCAAGGAAACCCTTACGGCAGCCCGTCTCCTGGCAGCCCCCGTGCTGGTCGATCTGACCGACGCCGGCGTGGTGGGCATCGTTGGTTCGCGGGACGGCGCTTTGGCGTTGGCCCGCTCCCTTGTAGCCCAGGCCGCAGTGCACGTTGGTCCGGCCGATCTGACGATCGGCGTTTTCTGCGACGCCGGCCGGGCCGATGAATGGGAATGGGCCTCGTGGCTGCCGCATACACGCCAAACCGGCAGCAGCTTGGGCGAGCGCTGGATGTCCGCGCACCGCGAAACAAGCCTGGCCATGCTGCGCTCACTCAAGGACGCCGTGGAGGAATTGCCTACCCCGGCTCTCATGGTGGTCCTCGATTCCGACGTTCTCACGGAAGGCAGGGACGCCCCGGCCCGCGCGTTGCTCGGCATGGGCCGCTCCGTGCCCGGCGGCCATGTCAACCCGCAGCAGCGCCCACCCCGTGTGGCGGGAATCGTCATAGCGACGTCCGAGGAGCAACTGCCGGCCTCCTGCACCACCATCATCAAGGTGGGGACCGACGCTGCAGCCACCGTGGACCAGCCGGAGGATCTGACCCGCGTGGAGGACGTCATCCTGGCAGGTCTCGACCAGGAAGAAGCCTTGCGCTGCGCCACACGCTTGGCACACTTCGATGATCCGGAACTCAGCGTTCCCGGGGCCTCCTTGCCCTCCCTGGTGCGGATGCCCAGCCTGCTCGGCTACGAACGACCCGACGCGGCCACGATCCGCCGAATGTGGCAGGCTCCCACCGGAGTCTCCACACCCATCGGCACCGGGGAAAACGGGCCATTGACCCTGGACCTCGTCAAGGACGGACCGCACGGGCTGGTGGGCGGTACCACCGGTTCCGGAAAGTCCGAATTCCTGCGCTCCCTCGTAGCCGGCCTCGCCGCCCGCAACGATCCGACCCGTCTCAACTTCATTCTGGTCGACTTCAAAGGCGGTGCCGCCTTCAAGGCCTGCGAGCGCCTTCCGCACACCATCGGAACCATCTCCAACCTGGACGAGCAGCTTGCAGACCGGGCACTCATTGCCCTGGAAGCAGAGATGGAGCGCCGCCAGCGGGTTTTCGCCGAGGCAGGCGAGGGTATCGACAACCTGAGTGCCTACTTGGCAACGAACCCGGCCGAGCCGATGCCGCGCCTGCTGCTGGTAGTCGATGAGTTCGCGATGCTGGCCAAGGAATACCCGGATGTGCTCACTGCGCTTGTCAGCATTGGCGCCGTGGGCCGCACCTTGGGAGTCCACATGATCCTGGCCACGCAGCGTCCGGCCGGTGTGGTGAGCGATGACATCCTCGCCAATACCAACCTCCGGGTGGCGTTGCGCGTCCAGAGCCGCGATGACTCCAACAACGTCATCGGAGTACCCGCAGCGTCGGCCATTGGCCGGGCACAGATGGGCCGTGCCTTCGTGAAGCTCGGACAGGACGACATCACGCCAGTCCAGACCGCGCTGGTCACCGGACAGGCACAGCTCGACGGCGGTCCCGCCGTCGATGTCCGGGACATCCGCCAGTTCGGCGTCCCCGCACCCGCACCGGCACTTGCCCGGTCCGCTGCTGCGGACGAGAACGACCTGGAGCTCCTCATCGACGCCGTTGTCGAAGCCAACGCTGAGGCTGGCTACACCCCGCCGCGGCAGGTTTGGCCCGAGGCCTTGGGCGAACGGGTAGAGCTTGAGGGTTTCGCAATGGAAGCCGATTCTGTGGATGACTCCCCCCGGGTCCTTCCGACAGTGGGTCGTGTCCATGGGTCCAACGTGCTGGTGACCCTGCTGGACGAGCCTGAACTGCAACGCCAATCCGCGGCCGGATGGGACATGTCCATGGGCAACCTGATGCTGATGGGTGTAGCGGGCTCCGGTACAAGCACCACCCTGGCGACCATCGCGCTGACCCTTGCGAAGAATACAGATCCCGCCGACATGGACCTGATGATTCTGGACATGGGTTCCGGCGACCTGGAGATGCTCAAACGCCTGCCCCACACGGTGGCCTATGTGGGAACCGGTGCCGGCGCCAAGGAGCAACAAGCTCGTTTCCTGCGGCACCTGAACACTGAGTTGGAAAGCCGCCGCGCGGCACCGGGCACGCACCGTCGCACCGTGGTTCTGCTGGACGGCCTGGCATCCCTGCGCGACGAATTCCAGGACTTTGAGGGGCAGCAACTGCTGGGTCTGCTGTACCGGGCTTACGCAGACGGGCCCGCTCTTGGCCTGTCCTTTGCCGTGACCACCACCCGCGCCAAAGCCGTTCCCTCGGTCATGAACGAGGTAACGCTGCAGAAGTGGCTCTTCCGGCTGGCTGATAACTACGATTACTCTTCGCTGGGCGTGCGGGCCAAGAATGTCCCCGCGGCACTCCCCGGGCGCTGCGTGGACCCCCGCACTTCCCTGCAAATGCACGTTGCGACGCCTGGGATCGGGCTGCAGGCTGCGGTGGACCGCGTCCGGCAAGACTGGGCAGATGCTCCCGCCAAGACCACTGCGATCCGGAGCCTGCCCACCGACGTCACCATGGCGGATTTGGGCGTCAAGCCACAACTCGAAACTGAGCCTTGGCACATCCCCGTGGGAATCCGCGAAACGGACCTCGCACCTGCGTTCCTGGAAATTTACGAGGGTGAGCATGCCCTGATCGCCGGACCAGCCCGTTCGGGAAAGTCCACCTTGCTCCTTGCCTTGGCCGATGCTGTCCGGGGCACGGCCACCTCCCGGGGACCCGCGCAGGTCTGGGGCATCTGCGACCGCCGCTCACCGCTGGCCACCGCTGATCTGGACCGGACAGCCGTGGGCGTGGACGAGGTTCCAGCGTTGCTGGCCTCACTGCGGATCGAACGCGGCCCCGTGTTCTTGTTGATCGACGACGCCGAACGCTTTGAAGACACCGATCAGTCCATCGCAGGGATCGTGGCCTCCGGCCCCCCGGGGCTCTGCATCGTTGCGTCGGGACGGGCCGCTGATCTCCGTGGACTGTACAGCCACTGGAGCAAGACGGTCCGAAAGTCACGGCTGGGCGTCCTGCTCCAGCCAGACATCAATTACGACGGCGAACTGCTGGGTGCCACTCTTCCGCGGAAGGCACCTGTAGCCTTGACCGCCGGACGCGGGTATCTAGGGGTGGGCGGGCAGATATCCCTGATCCAGTCGATAAGCCCGGGCAGCTAGGGAGAGTACGCATGCAAATGGCACAAACTGGGCAGGCGCTGGGAGCCTCCTACCGCTTCGGCGAGCGGGTGGGCTCAGGCGCCGTGGGCGAGGTCTGGACCGTCACCTCCACGGACGGCCGCACCTTGGCAGCCAAAGTGCTGCGCCCCGAGCACGCCGATGACCCGTCCCTGGTGGAGCGGTTCGTCCGCGAGCGATCGGTGTTGCTCGGCCTACAGGACTCCCACATTGTCACCGTGCGGGACATGGTGGTGGAAGGTGAACGGCTTGCCATCGTCATGGACTTCATCGCGGGCGGTTCGCTGCGTGATGTGGTCAAGGAAGCCGGACCGCTGGCACCCGAAGATGCCGTAAACGTGGCCGCTGAAATCTTCGACGCCCTCGCATTCGCCCATTCGCGCGGCGTAACGCATCGGGATATCAAGCCGGACAATGTGCTCCTCGCTCGTCCGTGGTCCGAGCGTGAAACCGGAGACATCCGGGTTTCCGACTTCGGCATTTCCGATGTTGTGGGCGAAAAAATCCGTCAGACCACTGGCCTGATCGGCACTCCGCAGTACATGCCTCCTGAACTCATCAGCCAAGGCCGGTCCGGCCCTCTCGGCGACGTCTACTCTACGGGCGTCCTGCTCTACGAACTTTTGTCCGGCCGTACGCCGTTCGCCGGACCGGGAACAGATTTCAGTGTTGCCTACCGGCATGTTTCTTCACGTCCGCCCCGCATTCCGGTGGATGAAGCGCTGTGGGGCATCCTCGACCAACTGTTGTCCAAGGATCCCGCCCAGCGCCCCACGGCAGGTGAGGCTGTTTCGATGCTCCGGCGTTTGGCACCGAAACTGGCCGGTACCGCCCCGATCGCCCGGGTGGAAGCCCCGGAAGACTTCGACGACGTCGAACGTCACGCCACTGTGGTCCGCGGAGCCTTTACTGACGACGAACTCGCTGCCTTCGCGGCGGCCCCGGCTGCCGGCGTCGATGCCGTGGTTCCGGACCTTGGGCAGGCGGGCAGCGCCACCATCGCCCGGCCCATGCCACGCCGTGAGGTCCAATCCCGGATGGACGATCGTCCGGAGGAGAAGGACACCACCCCCTTTTGGCGGACACGCAAGGCGCTGCTTCTGGCCGCGGGCGCGGTTCTCCTCATCGTGGCAATGGTGGTGGGCTTTATCCTCCTGTCCCCCACCAGTCCGCAGGCAGCGCCGACGCCCGCCGGACAGCAGTTGTCAACGCAGTTGCAGGACCCGGCCACACCCACGGGCCTGACCATTTCACGGAGCGCCGCGTACGAGCCGTCCTCCGGGCAGGTCCGCTTGACGGTGTCCTATTCGGCACAGAAAGCACCGCTGTCCGGTGAATTCCTTGAGGTCATCCCCGGCTTGGCTGAGAATGATGCATGCCCAGCCGTCACATGGGATGGTGCTACCGCGAGCCGAAACCAGGTCTCCATCACCGGCCTGGATGTTGAGTGCGGCTGGAAGCTCTCGGGAATGGAGATCCCCGCAGGCGGGTCCATCCAGGCGACCGCCAAAGTGCCCGTCGCACCAACGGACCAGAAGTCTCTGGATGCTTGGCTGCGTTCAGGATCCGAGGCAACCAAGGCTGCAACCCAGGACCCGGCAGTCAAGGGAACGGCCTACCCCGTACAACGCCTGAAGGGCGTGGAGGTGCGCACGCCTGCCCGGGTTGTGACGCCCAGCCCTCTGAAGATCACTTTGGTTCCTGTGTGGGCGGGCGGTGCCGACGAGTTGAACCCGCTCTACGTCAGCCCTTCGTCGGGCAAACCGTCACAAATGCTCGCCGCCGTGACCGGAGGCGAGAAGGGTCTGCGATTCGCCGATGGTTGCGGCGGGGCGTTGGCTGTAGACAGTTCGGGGCTCACCGTCACGGCCCTGCAGATCACTCCCCAGTGCACCGTGCGGGCCAGCGTTGGAAACTTCACTGAACTCCAGTCCGCGCCATTCGGCATCACGTCGCGGGAGAACGCAGGGGACTAGCTTGCGACGCCGAGGGGTTGGCTTTCGCGACTTTCAAGCACTTTAAAGCCACGAGATCCCACCCTCGGTACCATGGGAAGCGGAGGCAATCATGGCCAAGTCACCGCAACGAACAAGCAAAAGCACTGACTACGAGTTCGTCACAGTCTGGCGGGTGGCGGGAACCCGCGAGGAAGTAGTTGACGTCCTCGGCAACGCCGCGACGCTCAAACAATGGTGGCCCGCTGTGTACCTCACCGTGACGCCGTTGGACCCAGGTGGGCCGGACGGCGTTGGAGCCTCGTTCGATCTCCACACCAAAGGCTGGCTCCCCTACACGCTGCGTTGGCGGCTCACTGTTACCGAGCCAGTCACGATCGACGGCTTCGCCCTCACCGCCACGGGAGACCTCAACGGCATGGGCCGTTGGACCTTCGAGACCGACGGACCGGAAGTTGTCATCACTTACGACTGGAGGGTCAGCACAGCCAAGCCGCTTCTTCGCCGGCTCAGTTGGCTCCTCAAACCGGCATTCTCCGCCAACCACCACTGGGCAATGGCGCGCGGCGAAGAGAGCCTGAAACTGGAGCTCCGCCGTCGTCGTTCCGGCATGGCGGGGAATATACCTGAACCTCCCAAACCCACTTTTGTTCGGCGCGCGAGGGGTTAGCTCCCGGCTCAGTTGTCCACATAGCTACCCATCCGAGGCCGGACCGGTTCCGAACTCCCGATAGAATCAAGACGCTGACCAACCAGCAACCCAGAGACGCCAACACAAGAGTTAGGGGTGGACCCGTGCGCATATCGCAGCCCCGGGCACCCTTTCATGCTTTGCGGTCTGCCAGCGTCTCGCTGGTCATTGTTCTCCTGGCAGCTGGAGCACACGTCGTAGGTGGCGGAGAGCTTCCCACGGCACCGGTCCTGATCGCCCTTATCGCGCTGACCTCGTTGGCCACCACATTGGCCACCCGTTTCAAACTCAACATCGTCACCATGGTCGCGCTGTTGGGTGCGGGCCAAATCGCACTCCACGAGGCGTTCACCGCCCTTGGGCCGATCGTGGCTGCAGCACACGGAACGAGCCACCACCTGGGCACGGAAACCCCGCCCCCAAGCTTGGACATTGCTTCAGCCCATATCCATGAACTCAGCGGAACGTTTGGTGCCCTGATGCTGATGGCACACGTCATCGCCATCATCGGCTCGGCTGTTCTGCTGGCCAAGGGCGAGGACGCGCTCTGGCAGCTGGCGGTCTGGTTGCGGCCGCTGCTCGCCCTGCCCACCTTGGTGTTCAGGCCCGACGCCGGTGCGTCACCAATCGCAGTTGGCGCACCTGGCGTCTACATCCCCCGCCCCTGGCGGAACCTCAGGCAAGACAGCCGACGCGGGCCGCCCGCCGTCGTCGTACCTTCCTAGTTCCGCCCGGCACCAAAGCCAGCACAAGCCTTGCATGGTGACGGGCTCCAAACCCGTACCCGCGCCGCCTCAGCCGGCGCACCCGAAAGGCAATCCCATGAAGACGTCCTCGATCCGTCGTACCCTGTCCGCAACCGCTGTAGCCGGTGGAACCGCCGCCCTGATGATGGCTGGCCTGGCAGGGGCGTCCGCCCACGTTTCGGCCGATCCGAACAAGACCGCAGCCAACTCGTATGCACTGGTGACGTTCGGCATTCCGCACGGTTGTGACACCTCCCCCACTACAAAGGTGACCATCAACCTGCCTCAGGAATTGACCGACGCCCAGCCGACGGTCAACCCCAACTGGTCGGTCGAAAAGGTCAGCGAAACCCTCGCCGAGCCCAAGAAGCTGGACGACGGTACCACCATCACCAAGCGCACAAGCCAGATCGTGTACACGGCCAAGACCCCGCTGGACCCGCACCTTCGTGACGCCTTGGTTCTGTCGGTGAAATTGCCGGATGCAGCAGGCAAGACGATCTACTTCCCCACGCTCCAGACGTGTGAGCTGGGTCAAACTGACTGGTCCGAAATCGCCAAGGAGGGCCAGGATGAGCACGAGCTCAAAGCACCGGCCCCGTCTGTCACCATCACTGCCGCTGACGCAGCAGGAGATCACCACGCTGCAACCGCCGTCTCCACCGAGCAAGCATCAGTGGTGACTGAGGACGGTTCGCAGGCCCGCAGCTGGGCGGGCCTGATCGCGGGCATTGCCGGACTCGGCCTGGGTGGGGCTGCCTTCTTCCGCAGCCGTTCGGCGAAGCCTGCCGTGGCCAAGGCCGACACCAAGTAGCGCCCCCACGGGTTGGCGTCCGGAATATCACGATCCGGGCGCCAATCCGCGCACTTGGCCGTGGCTGAATTGACTCATGTCGCGGCCAAAGCAAGGCTGGTGCCCATGTGGACTCAGCGCATCAAAACCGGACTTGTGACGACGACGGCAGCAGCCTCATTGCTGCTCCTTGCGGCCTGTGGGCCCAGCCCCAGCCCCGCGGGATCCAGCAGCGCCCCGCCCGCGAGCACGACACCGTCGGCGTCGGCTTCGTCCATGCCGTCCCAAACGGCCACGATGACGCCGTCGCCCTCCGCGACAGCCACGTCCGCCGCACCCGCAGCCCCCGCGCTGTGCAAGGCAGCATCGCTCACTGCAACAACCGATGCAACCGGCGGCGGAGCAGCAGGCAGTGTCTACGAAAAGCTGATCCTGACGAACTCCGGCACGGCCACCTGCGTCCTTGAAGGATTTGCAGGTGTTTCGCTGACCGCGGACGCCAGCGGTGAACCGATCGGCGAGCCAGCAACGCGTGAAACCACCACACCGGTTACTAAGATCGAGCTGGCGCCGGGTAAGTCTGCCTGGGCTGAAATCCGCTACACGCAGGCCGGAAACTACGGCGACTGCGCGCGCGTTGCCGCAGCAGGATTCCGGATCTACCCTCCAAATGACACGGCTTCGCTGTTTGTTGCCGAACCCCACGATGCTTGCAGCAATGCCGGGATCAAGCTCCTGACCGTCACTGCCTTCCAGGCCGTCTAGCTGTCTCCCCCACGGCTGCGGCTAATTCTGTCGGAGCCGTGGGGCATGATGGAGGAATGCAGGAGCCGCAGGCGTCGGAGGGCGCCATCAGCCGTTTCAGCCAGGCAACCAGGGAATGGTTCCTAGGCGCCTTTTCCGAGCCCACGCCCGCGCAGGATGGCGCTTGGAATGCGATCTCCTCCGGCTCCCATGCCCTTGTGGTGGCGCCTACGGGCTCCGGCAAGACCCTCGCCGCGTTCCTTTGGGCTTTGGACCGGCTGCATGCCACTCCAACGGATACGCTGCCCGGACTCGAAACGGTTCCAGCCAACGGCAAAGGCCGGGCCAAGCGCCCCAAAACCAAGACCCGTGTCCTCTACATCTCACCGCTCAAGGCCTTGGGCGTGGACGTGGAGCGCAACCTCCGCGCACCGCTGATCGGCATCACCCAGACCGCCAAGAGGCTGGGGCTTCCGGCGCCGCTGGTGACTGTCGGGGTCCGCTCCGGTGATACGACGGCGGCAGATCGCCGAACGCTGCTGACCAACCCGCCGGACATCCTTATCACCACTCCGGAATCCCTATTCCTCATGCTGACGTCCCGGGCCAGGGAAACGCTCAGCGAAGTGGACACCATCATCATTGATGAGGTTCACGCTGTAGCCGGCACCAAGCGCGGTGCGCACTTGGCGGTATCGCTTGAACGGCTGGATGCGCTCCTGCCGAAGCCCGCACAGCGCATTGGCCTCTCTGCGACGGTCCAACCCCGTGAGTTGGTGGCGCAGTTCCTGGCGGGCCAGGCGCCCGTGGAGATCGTCGCACCTCCGTCCAAGAAAAACTGGAACCTGACAGTTACTGTGCCTGTTGAGGACATGTCGGACCTCCAGGGTGCGGCAGGGGCGTTCGACTCGGGTCCGGCCTCGGGTTTGCAACCCCAGGCCTCCATCTGGCCGCATGTGGAGGAACAGATCGTGGATCTGGTCCTGTCCAAGCAGTCCACCATTGTGTTTGCCAATTCCCGCAGGCTGTCGGAGCGGCTAACGGCCCGGCTTAACGAGATCTACGCCGAACGCCAACTCATGGCAGTGGGAGGCGGAGCGTGGGCGGCACCGGATGACAACCCGGGAGTGCCGGCATCCACAGCGACTCCAGCGCACATGATGGCGCAGGCAGGCAGTACCACCGGCGCGGACCCGGTCCTGGCCAGGGCACACCACGGCTCGGTGTCCAAGGACCAGCGGGCCATGATCGAGGACGACCTCAAATCCGGGAGGCTGCGCTGCGTTGTGGCCACGTCGTCGCTGGAGCTTGGCATCGACATGGGGGCCGTGGACCTGGTCATCCAGGTTGAGTCACCACCCTCGGTGGCCAGTGGCCTCCAGCGTGTCGGCCGCGCCGGACACCAGGTAGGCGAAATTTCCGAGGGCGTACTCTTCCCCAAGCACCGCGCCGACCTCCTGCATACCAGCGTCACCGTGGAACGTATGCTCAGCGGCCAGATCGAGCGCTTGAGCATTCCGGCCAACCCGCTCGACATCCTCGCCCAGCAGACGGTTGCCGCCACCGCCCTGGGCAGCATCGACGTGGAGGACTGGTTCAGCACAGTGCGTCGGTCTGCGCCGTTCGCGAGCCTTCCCCGCTCCGCTTTCGAAGCAACGCTGGACCTGTTGGCTGGACGTTATCCCTCCGACGAATTTGCCGAACTCCGGCCGCGCATCATTTGGGACCGTCACGCCGGGACCATTGAGGGTAGGCCTGGCGCCCAGCGCCTTGCCGTTACTTCAGGTGGCACCATCCCGGACCGTGGGCTGTTCGGTGTGTACATCATCGGCACCGAGGTTGAGGGATCCTCCTCCCCCGGCAGCGCGGACGGAAGTGAGCCCACTGCTTCGGCCCGTGCTGCGAAGGGCGGACGCCGCGTCGGGGAACTCGACGAAGAAATGGTTTATGAATCCCGGGTGGGCGACGTCTTCGCCCTGGGCGCCACCAGTTGGAAGATCGAGGACATCACCCACGATCGCGTCCTGGTCTCGCCCGCCTTCGGACAACCCGGCAAGCTGCCCTTTTGGAAGGGTGACTCGCTGGGCCGTCCCGTGGATCTGGGCCGCGCATTGGGGGCGTTCATCCGGGAACTTTCAGCCGCTGACGAAGCACCCGCCATGGAGCGTTGCCAGGCCAGCGGGCTGGATGCCTTCGCTGCCAGCAACCTGCTGCAGTACTTGAGGGAGCAGAAGGAAGCCACGGAGATCGTCCCCAGCGACCGCACGTTGGTGGTGGAACGCTTCCATGACGAACTTGGAGACTGGCGCGTTGTCCTCCACAGCCCGTTCGGGATGCCCGTTCATGCCCCGTGGGCACTAGCCGTGGGCCAGCGCCTGCAGCAGCGTTACGGCCTGGATGGTTCGGCCATGGCAGCGGACGACGGCATTGTGCTGCGCGTCCCCATGATGGAAGACGAACCGCCTGGCGCTGACCTGTTCCTTTTCGATCCCGAGGAACTCGAGCAGATCGTCACGACGGAAGTGGGCGGCAGCGCCCTGTTCGCTTCCCGGTTCCGGGAATGCGCAGCCCGGGCACTGCTGTTGCCCCGCCAGAACCCCGGCAAACGGCAACCACTTTGGCAGCAGCGCCAGCGCTCTGCCCAGTTGCTGGACGTCGCCAAGAAATACCCTTCCTTCCCTATCGTGCTCGAAGCAGTCCGCGAGTGCCTGCAGGATGTTTACGATCTGCCCGCGCTCAAAGACATTGCGGCATCGGTGGAGCGCCGCGAGCTCAGGATCGTGGAAACGACCACGCAGCAGCCTTCCCCGTTCGCCAAGTCCCTCCTGTTTGGCTACGTGGCCCAGTTCCTTTACGAGGGCGATTCACCGCTCGCCGAACGGCGGGCCGCTGCCCTGGCACTGGACTCCACACTCCTCAATGAGCTCCTGGGGCGGGTGGAACTCCGTGAACTCCTGGACGCGTCCGTCATTGACCGGACCGAGCTGGAGTTGCAACGGCTCCTGCCTGACAGGCGGGTTCGTGCCATGGAGGGGGTGGCGGACCTTTTGCGTCTGCTTGGCCCGCTCAGCGTTGAGGAAGTAGCGGAACGGCTTCAAGGACAGGAGCAGGCTGAACCCTCCCTGCAACCGGCTCTGGACCAGCCAACGGACCCCGAGGATCCGGACCACATCGAGGAAACCCCCGCGGCAGCACCACACGGCAGCGTTGCTGACGCCAGCCTTCACCTCGCCGCACTCCAGAAAGCGAATCGCGCGCTGAAGGTGACAATCGGCGGAGTCGAACGCTTTGCTGCGGTGGAGGACGCGGCCAGGCTGCGCGACGCTATTGGCGTTCCCTTGCCCATGGGCGTGCCCCTCGCGTTCATTGAGCCGGTCCACGATCCCCTGGGCGACCTCGTTTCACGGTATGCCCGCACCCACGGACCGTTTACTGCAGCCGAGGCTGCCACCAGGCTGGGGCTGGGCGTCGCTGTCGTCAATGGCGCGCTGAAGCGACTGGCCGGCGATGGGCGCGTGGTAGAAGGCGAGTTCCGTCCGCACGCAGTGGCCGAACAGCAAACCGCCGAAGCAACGGACCCCGGGCTCATGTCCGTTGACGCCCCTCCCGCCAGCGAATGGTGTGATGCCGAGGTCCTGCGGAAGCTGCGGCGTCGCTCGCTGGCTGCGCTGCGGGCCGAAGTAGAACCAGTGGACACGGCCGCGTATGGTCGGTTCCTTCCCGAGTGGCAAAACGTGACTACACCGGGCAAGTCCCGGAGCCAGGCATTGCGCGGGCTGGACGGAATCATCACGGCCGTGGACCAACTGTCCGGCGTGCCCATCCCGGCGTCAGCATGGGAACCGTTGGTACTCGCGAGCCGGGTGGCGGATTACAAGCCCGCCATGCTTGACGAACTGATGGCCGCCGGAGAGCTCCTCTGGTCCGGGGCCGGGTCCCTGCCCGGTAACGACGGCTGGATCAGCCTCCACGTTGCCGACTCCGCGGAGCTGACCCTCAATCCTTCTCCCGATTTCGAACCGGGGGATGCCCAACAGCGCCTCCTTGAGCACTTCAGCGCGGGCGGCGGCTACTTCTTCCGGCAACTCACGGACGTGGCTGGTGGCATGGATACGGTGCTCAGTGATGATGCCGTGGTGACGGCGCTGTGGGACCTTGTCTGGGCCGGGCGGGTCACTGGAGATACTTTCGCCCCCGTCCGTGCCATGATTGCCGGCGGGAAAACAGCCCACCGCCAGGTCGCCAAGGCGCCGAGGGCGCGTGCACCGCGCATGAGCAGGCTCGGCCGTTCCCACGGGACAGGGCTGCTGGGATCACCCGGACTCGCCGGTGGCCGCTATGGCTCAGTAACAGGTGGTGTTGCACCCGCGCCGCCTTCAGCCGTCGGCCGCTGGTCCGCATTGCCTGCGCCGGAGCTTGACCCCACCATCCATGCCCGGGGCACAGCTGAGCTGCTGCTGGACAGGTACGGCGTCGTAACCCGCGGTTCGGTGATGGCTGAGAACATCCTGGGCGGTTTTGGGCTCATGTATAAGGTCCTTGCACGGCTTGAGGAAGCCGGACGATGCCGGCGCGGGTACTTCATCGAGCATTTGGGGGCTGCGCAGTTCGCCGTCCCCGCAACCGTGGACCGCCTGCGGTCGTTCACGGAGGATGCACGCATCTCCAAGGCGGAACCGTCCGCGCTGGCACTCGCCGCCACGGACCCAGCCAACCCCTACGGTGCCGCGCTCCCCTGGCCGGCATTGTCGGTCGACGCCGGGTCCGGCCACCGCCCGGGGCGAAAAGCCGGGGCGCTGGTGGTCATGGTCGACGGCGCGCTGGTCCTTTACGTGGAACGCGGCGGTAAGACGCTACTCACTTTCAGCCAGGATGAGCTTGTGCTGACGGTCGCCGCCCAGGCGTTGGTGGACGTGGTGCGGCGGGGAGCAGTGGACAAACTCTTCATGGAGAAGGTCAATGGCCACGATCTCCTGGAAACACCCATCGCGGTTGCCCTGGCGGCGGCAGGCGCGTACTCAACTCCGAAGGGACTGCGGATCCGTGCCTGAAGGCGATTCCATTTGGCGGGCCGCGTCACGGTTGAACGAAGCTTTGGCCGGACAAATCATCACAGCGTCGGATTTCCGTGTGCCACGCTTCGCCACCCTCAACTTGTCAGGCTGGACCATGAAGGAAGTGGTCCCCCGGGGCAAGCACCTGCTCATGCGCACGGCCGGACCGGTTGACGAAGATCCCGGTGCCAGCAGGAAGCCCCGGGAACTGACCATCCATTCCCACCTCAAGATGGAGGGCAACTGGATGATCTACCCACCGGGTGGTCGTTGGACCAAGCCCGGCCACACGGCACGGTGCGTCCTGCGCACGGCCGCGGCTGACGCGGTGGGGTTCTCGCTGGGCATCCTGGAAGTTGTGCCGACGGCGGAGGAAGAAAAGATCGTTGGACATCTTGGCCCGGATCTCCTCGGTCCGGACTGGGACGAAGAAGAAGCACTACGCAGGCTACGGGCCGAACCGGGCGTTACTGTGGGTTTCGCCCTGTTGGACCAGCGGAAGCTTGCAGGGATTGGCAACATCTACCGATGTGAAGCATGTTTCCTCTCCGGCATCCATCCGGCGCTGCCGCTCGGTGAAGTGCCTGACCTGGCCAGGACAGTCAACGACGCCAAACGTCTCCTGGGTGAAAACCTTGGACCTGGCCGCCGGACTACTTTGGGGCCCCGCGCCTTGCGGCCCGGCTACTGGGTCTATGGCAGGGAGCGCCAGCCGTGCAGGCGTTGCGGCACCACGGTTCGGCGCGGTCTCTTGGCCGGCCCTGACGGAACCGAGGAACGGGACATCTATTTCTGTCCGCGCTGCCAGCCGGCGCCGTAGCAGGCCCAGCACCAAACACTGTAGCCAGCCCAGCATCAGAAACCGTGACCCGGCCGGGCACCGTCCCGGCCGGGCACATCGGTAACCGCCGCGACGGCGGCGCGCTTCGCGCAAAGGTCCCGCCGACTATTCCAGGAAGCTCCCCAGCCGCCCCAGCAATAGTCGCCGGACCCGCGCTACGTGTGCGCCGCCGTCGGACGTTTTTCTACACCGTCCGCCACCATTTTTGGTTGGCGGACCCGGCGCAATCCCATAGTTGCAGGCGTGCACCATTCGCAGATGACCAGTCCGCGACGTCCACGCATTTGTTGGCCTGTGGGTTCACTAAATCCCCGGCGGAGTTAAGAACGAACTGCTGCGCCGCGCTTCCGTTGCATGTAGTCAGCTGGACCCGCGCACCGTTGGCCGTGGAGCCCCACGCCACGTCCATGCATTTGCCCAATGCCCGCACGGTCCCGTTGCCCGCAAAAGTCCATTGTTCGGAGGCGGCGGTATCGCAGTCCCACAACTGGAGTTGGGAACCGTCGATGGCCTGGCGGCCAGCGACGTCGATGCATTTGCCCGCGTAACCCTGGATCCGGACGCTGGCTGCGGCGGCCGGTGGCGATGGGGCGGCCGCGAGTTCGTAAACCCGGACGTAGTCCACCAGCAGGGATTGGGGTAACGCCGTCCCGGGGTCCGGCGCTCCGGGCCAGTTGCCGCCAACGGCGAGGTTGAGCAGAAGGAAGAAATTGTGGTCGAAAGCCCAGGGCCCTGGAACGCTGGCTTTGGTCTTATGCGAGTACGGAATGCCGTCGATGTACCAGGTGATGGACTCCGGCCCCCAGTCCACGGTGAAGGTATGGAATGCGTCCCCCAGGGCTTTGCCGTTGGGCAGGGTGTAGCTGGCATTGACCGAGTTGGCGCCGGAATAGCCTGGGCCGTGGATGCTTCCCCAAATGGTTCCGGGTTCCTTGCCGACGTTCTCCATCACGTCGAGTTCGCCGCTGTTGGGCCAGCCGTCCGTGAAGACGTTGTCGCCCAGCATCCAGAACGCGGGCCACATTCCTTGTCCTTTGGGCAGCTTGAGTCGTGCCTCGAAGCGTCCTTGGTTCCGGCTGAACTTCCCCGCACTCAACAGCCGCGCGGAGGTGTACTGGCATGTTCCGTAGTGGCAGGTGTAGTTGTCGGGATTCTCGCGGCGTGCCGTGATGGCCATGTTTCCGTGGCCGTCCATGGCAGCGTTCCGCGTACTGCTGGTGTAGTACTGCAGTTCGCCATTGCCCCACCCCGACCCTCCTGTGTCGTGGAGCCATTTGCTGTTGTCCGGGGCGGTTCCGGCGGGACCGTTGAACTCATCGCTCCACACCAGCGGGCCAGGGGCCGGCATGCCGGCGGCTGCCAGCGCCGGAGGCTCAGGAGCGATGAGTGTCGCTATGAGGGTAAATCCGACGATGACCATCACCCAGGGCGTGAGTCTTCGCTTCATGAAGGCAACTCTGACTGCCTTGTCATTCGGCGCGCAAGCCTTTTGGGTAGGACACGCAAAATGTCACTGCGAGGAAATAATCAACGCGAAAGTACTTATCAGTCCCGTAACGGCGACGAAATGTAGGCGGGAGAAAGTGGAAAGAGGAACCATCGGCTTGGCCCAACAAGTCTGTGGCTCAGGGAAATTCCGTTCGCAACTGAATTCCTTCCTCTGAGCATCAACGATGCATGCTCCAGGCGCGTCAGCCGTGTCCTCCCAACTTCGCCTTCAGGGCGTAGGGACAGCCTGCCGCGCCTTTGCCTTTTCCCCAGCAGTTACCCGGAGGCTAAACATGGGCATTCACAAGCAGATATTGGTAAGGATCCTTGCGGTCCTCGTGGTTTCGTTTGGATTGATTTACATCAGTTGGCGCTGGTCAGGAACCGTCGCATGGGACGCGTGGTGGATCTCCTTGCCACTCGTGGCCGCGGAAACGTACAGCCTGGGCGAGTCAACCTTGTACGCCGTCACCATGTGGAACGCACGACGGCGGCCACCGCCCCCGCCTGCCCTGCCGGGCCGGACGGTGGACGTTTTCATTGCCACCTACAACGAGCCGCTTGAGCTTGTCCTCAAGACCGCGATCGCCGCCAGGGACATGGAGTATCCGCACGAAACATGGATCCTGGACGACGGGAACCGCAGCGGGTTCGCGAGCGCAGCCCGGCAGATCGGCGTCGGCTACATTACCCGTGGTCCCGAGTGGGACGGCCGGCAGCGGTTCGCCAAGGCGGGCAATGTCAACAACGCACTGTCCATGACCACGGGTGAATTCGTGGCCATCCTGGACGCGGACCAAGTCCCGGAACCACGGTTCCTGGACCGGGTCCTCGGCTACTTCGATGCCGAAGAAGTGGCCTTCGTCCAGACCCCGCAGCACTTCTGGAATGTTCCGGACCGGGACCCTCTGGGCAGCCAGGCCGAACTGTTCTATGGACCCATCCAGCAGGGCAAGGACGGTTGGGACGCGGCGTTCTTCTGCGGTTCGAATGCGGTCCTGCGTAGGGAAGCCCTCATGGCCTTGGGCCTGACGCGCTACACCCGGACCGCCACCGAGCACACCTGGAGTGCCCTGCGCAGGGGCCGGTCCCGGCTGCAGGACCTCCTTGGGGAACTGGGCCGTCGTCATCCGGCCGCCATGCCGGTGGTGGAACAGGCCATGGCAGCGGTTACCCGGGCCGAACAACAGCTCCGCCGGGGCGATGTACTGGCGGAGATCACGTTCGAGCTCCGGGTTTCCTTCCATGCGGCCGCGTTGGCTGCCCCGGATGCCACGGAGGACGTGGTGCCGGAACTCGACGCTGTCCTGGAGTCGGTGGACGTTGCCCACACCGACCAGGCATTAGCCATCCACCCGATGGACACCACCACCATTACGGAGGACATGGCCACGGCCATGCACCTTCACGCCATGGGGTGGGGCAGCATTTACCACCATGAAATCCTGGTCCACGGGTTGGCCCCGGAGGATGTGTCCACCATGTTATCCCAGCGCCACCGCTGGGCAGCCGGCACCATGCAGGTGTTTTTCAATGACAATCCGCTGTTCCTGCGTGGGCTCACGCTGGCGCAGCGCCTCATGTATTTGGGCACCATGACCAGTTACCTGAACGGTTTCGCCGCCCTGAGCTATATTGCGGCGCCGGTGGTTTTCCTGGTGGCCGGCACATACCCCCTCACGGCGAGTCCGGTGGTGTTCTTTTGCCTGTTCCTGCCGTTCTTCCTTTCATGCCAGCTCCTGTTCCAGGTTTCGGGCAACGGGTCCAAGGGTTTGTGGCGCGGCCAGCAGTGGTCCTTCGCGCTCTTCCCCACCTGGATCGCGGCCACCTGTTCAGGTGCTGCGGCGGTCTTCCTGGGCAAGCATCTGACGTTTTCCGTCACGGCCAAGAGCAAGCAGGCGGCAGGACGCGGTTTCCATCACGTCCGGCTTCAGCTGGTGGCGATGGCCGTGCTGGTTATCTCGTCGGGCATCGGCATAGCCCGCGTCACCGCTGCCGAGGCACCGCTTTACCCGACTCTCATCACTCTCGCCTGGGTGGCTTTGGACCTTGCCTTGCTCAGCGTGGTCATCGGCGCCGCAAGGTACCGGGGCCCGGGAGTGGAACAGGTGGATCCCATGCCTTCTCCCGATGAACTCACCAGCGTCCTCGGTGCAACTACGCTCACCCCTCCGCCTGCCAGGCGCTGATCACTCACATCCCCCATAACGCCGTTCCAACCCCCAGCCAGGAGCGACCATCATGTCCACACTTTCCCGTGCTTCAAACACCACGCCCACGTCCCTGTCATCCTTCAACCTGACCCTCACCGGCGCCTTGGACGCAGCAACCGTCCTGGCCATTCGTCAAGAGTCTGCAAAGGCCGCTACTGACGGGCCCGTCCTGGTCCTGCTGGATGTGGCGGCAGTGACAAGCGTTGGCGCTTCCGGCGTCGTTGGCCTTCTTGAGGTGTTGCATCTCCTGCGCGCCCGCGGTGGAGACCTACGCCTTTTCGGAAGCTCCGCAGCGTTGGAAACTACCCGCCTCCAGGCCCATCTGGGGCAAGTGGCCCGCATTTATGGCACCCGCGAAGAAGCCGTCGACGGCGGCCAGAGACTCGAGCGCGCACGCCACCAGGCGCCCGGATTCCGGTGGCTCACGCTCTTCGCCCGACGGCGTCGTGGCTTGGGTTGGGGCTGACATGGCCCGCGCAACCTCGGTAGTGCCGCGGCCGCCACGGCAGAAGCCAACTCCCCCCACTTTCACCGGGCACCCGGACCGCAAACGGAGGCGAGCCAGCCTGGTTGCTCCCCTGCTGGTGACAGCGCTGGCGGCTACCGGGCTGGGTTTCGCTTCCAAGGAGGTGGTTCCCATCGTGCAGGCGTTGTCGTTGTGCAAGGCCGGCGACGCGGCATCGATCATCCCTGAAGATGGCGTGCTCCTCGGGGTGAACCTGGATTGGGACACCGAAACCCTGGCCGAACACAAGGCCAATCTTGGGCACGACCCCGCAGTCGTGGTGCAGTTTTCCGACATTCCCTACGACGACGAAACATGGGCGCACACCACCAATGCCGTCACGCAGGTCCGGGCGACGGGCGGGGTGCTGCTCCTGACACTGGAGCCGCACGGCGGCTTGGCGACCATGAGCGATGAGGTGATCGCCAAGCTGGCCACCGACTTACGTGCCATCAACGATCAGGGGACGCCCGTCGTCGTACGTTTTGCGCATGAGATGAACGGTTCCTGGTATTCCTGGGGCCAGCAGCCGACGCGCTATGTGGAGGTTTTCCGTAAGGTAGCGGCGGCCGTGCACAGCCAGGCGCCGGGCACGTCCATGATGTGGGCGCCAAATTATGGGGGCGGCTATCCGTTTACCGGTGGCCAGTACGCGGCCCGTCCGGGCACCCCGGACTTCGCCGCGCTTGATACTGACCATGACGGCACCCTCACCATGGCCGATGACACGTATGCGCCCTACTATCCGGGGGATGACGCGGTGGACTGGGTGGGAGTGTCGCTGTACCACTGGGGCAACCAGCGCCCTTGGGGAAACAACGACATTGCTGAACCGGGCAAGTTCCTGGCCATGCTCAACGGAACCTACAACGGCACGGCGGGCGACGACAGTTCCGTGCCGGATTTCTACCAGGTGTACGGCGTGGACCACAACCGGCCGGTGGCCATCCCGGAGACCGCCGCGATCTTCACGCCTGCGCGCGGCGGGGCCTCCGAGTTGGACGTCAAACGTGCTTGGTGGCGCCAGGTCTTTTCCGCCGAAACGCACCAAAAGTATCCGCAGTTGAAGATGATCAATTGGTTCGAGTGGAAGAAGTACGAGATTGAGATCAACGACGACGTCGACTGGCGGAGCGCTGGATCGCCCGCCATCCGTGACGCGCTGACCCAGGACCTGCCGGACTGGTTGCGGTACGGGGAGGATTTGGAGGCGTGTCGCTAGGCGGCGGGAGCGGCTTCCGTGGTGGCTGTTTCCCTGCCTGGATCCGAGCCCGGCGCGGGCACGGGCTCGGGCACCATGAACCTGGGAAGCAACACTTGGACGATCGGACCGATGGCCAGGGCGTAGACAACGGTACCCACGCCCACGGAGCCACCCAGCAGGAGGCCCACAGCCAGGACAGTAACCTCGATGCCGGTGCGGACCAGGCGCACCGACCAGCCGGTGCGACGAACCAGGCCGGTCATCAGGCCGTCACGGGCGCCGGGCCCCAAACGTGCACCGATGTAGCAGGCAGAAGCGATGCCGTTCAGGATCACGGCTCCGGCCAGCATGGCGATCTGCCCGCCCAGGTGTGAGACCGCCGGGATGAGCCAGAGTCCCAGGTCAGCGAACAGGCCCACCAAGACGGCGTTGGCAACGGTACCTATCCCGGGCATCTGCCGCAGCGGGATCCACAGGAGGAGAACAATAAAGCTGACTGCGATGACCACCACGCCAATGCTGAAACCGGTCTTGGTGGCCACGCCTTGGTGGAAAACGTCCCAAGGGTCCAAGCCAAGGCCGGCCCGGATGAAAATGGCCAGGGAGATGCCATATAGTGCGAGGCCGATCAGGAGTTGAGTGATTCTTCGGGTCATCATGCAATCCATCGTCACGGAAAACTGGCCTTGTATTCCATAGCCAGTTTGCAATACTGGTCTTATGTCCGGCTCACTGAACCCCACCGCCCTCGTTCGGCTCCTCGGCTCCTGGAACTCCGGCTCCCTGCCCGCCTACCGCGAGCTGGCCGACGTCGTGCGTTTGCTGGTGATGGACGGGCGCATCCCACTGGACGTCGCGCTGCCCAGCGAGCGGGCACTGGCCCAGACCCTTGGACTGAGCCGGACCACCGTCACAGCCGCGTACGCGAACCTCCGCGAGCAAGGGTTCCTCACCGCGGGCCAGGGAAGCCGGGGCCGGACGTGCATCCCCCACCGCACCGCCCCCGCGAGTGCGCCCGGCCTGGCAGTACCCGACGGCCTCCTCGATCTTGCCTACGCCTCCCTGCCGGCTGCCGGTGAAGTAGTGCATCGTGCCTTCGCCGACGCCCTGACCGAACTGCCCGCGCTCCTGCCCGGCTTTGGCTACGACGCCGTAGGAGTTCCGGCGCTCCGCGAAGCCATCGCGGACAAGTACACAGCAGACGGAGTACCCACCAGGCCGGGCCAGATCCTGGTCACTTCCGGCGCCCAACACGCCCTCAACATTGTGCTGCGCACCCTGGCCGGCAAGCAGGACCGGGTTTTGGTGGAGCACCCCACGTACCCCAACGCCTTGGACGCCATCCGGGCCGCGGGCTGCAAACCCCTTCCCGTCGCTTTGCCGGCGGGGGCCTCACCAGCCTGGGACATCGATGCCATGGTGGCCACCATGAACCAGCAACGACCCGCGATGGCCTACCTCGTCCCGGATTTCCACAATCCGACAGGCCGCATCATGTCCGATCTGCAACGTCGGCGCCTGGTGCGCGCGGCCGGGGACTCGGGCACAGTCCTGGTGGTGGACGAAACGCTCCGGGGATTAAACCTCGACGGCGTCCGGACCGCGCCGATGTCGGCCTTCGGTCCCGCCGTGGTGTCCATAGGATCGCTGAGCAAATCCCATTGGGCGGGCCTCAGGACAGGGTGGATCCGTGCCGATGAGGCCCTGATTTCCCGCTTTGTGGCCACGAGGACCGTCATGGATTTGGGCGGTCCCGTTGTTGAGCAACTGGCGGCAGCCCGGCTGGTGCAATCCTTCGCCGAACCCCTGGATGCCAGGTTGGAGGAGCTGCGGCACAACCGGGAATCACTCCTCGGCTTGCTGGCTGAACACCTGCCGGCCTGGGAAGTGGAGCGGCCACGGGGCGGACTCACCGTATGGTGCCGCCTGCCCAGTCCCTGCAGCACGGCGCTGACCATCCTCGCGCCGGACTTCGGGCTTCGATTGGCGGCCGGCCCCAGGTTTGGCGTGGGCGGAGCCTTTGAACATTTCCTTCGCGTCCCCTACACCTTGCCGCCTGAGCAGTTGGAGTTCGCAGTCCTCGCCCTGCGTGGAGCGCAGGACAAGCTGGACTCCTCGCCCCACCTTCGACGGTCCCTCAAGTCTGAACGTCCCGCGGCGGAGGCAGTGGCCTAGCCTTCTATTCGGGCGGCTTCTGTTCGGGCAACCCCTGCGCCCATACGCTGCTTGGCTGTGTTGCTGCCAGGACCCACGGGTACATGCGCCGTGGCTTTTGCGAGGCCGAACCGGGGCATGCCGTTATAGACCACTTCAATGCCTGACGCCGGAACCTGGTAGGTCTCGTGCCACACACCCACGTCTCCGTTGCCGGACATTTCCTTCATGAACTTCCGCCAGGGAGCCAGGTGCGGCGACTCCCTGTCGGCGGCAAAACGCCGCAGGTGTTCGGGGCTTTCCCAGTAGGTGAGCAGGATGGTGGTCCGCCCTAGCCACTGCTCGCTACTGAGCAGGCCGGCCTCTGGATTCGTGGCCAAGTGCCGAAGCATGGTGGTCATGGCCGACGCCACCTGGGCAACACGCCCCATCTTCCACCACCTGTTGGCGCGCATCCCGATGAGGAAGACAGTGACCGTGTCGCGCCCGATGTCCGCGGTGAAACGGCCGGGGAAGATTTCCTTTGCCATGTGAATTCCTTCGGTTGAGGAACCCCACTGTCAGATTCCTGGTTTCATTACTTTTCGAGTTCCATAACGTCGTTATGAAACAATGTTATGAAACATGGAGGCATGGCAAGACCCATTGTTCATGATCTCCAGGTCCGGCGTCGGCTACTGGCGGTCACCGCAGAACTCGTGGACCGCGAAGGTCCGGCCCGCGTGACCCTCCGGGACGTAGCCGCCGCAGCCGACACTTCAACCACCGCGATCTACTCCCTCTTTGGCGGAAAAGCCCAACTACTGACAGCCGCCGTCGACGACGGTTTCCGGACCTTCGGCGAGTCCCAACGCGAAGCCGCCCACGGCGGTCTTCAGGGACTCGGCAGGGCCTATCGCGCCTGGGCACTTGAGCACCCAGCCCTCTACCGGCTCATGTTCGGTGGTGCGCTGGCCGCCTATGTGGATTGCAAGCCGACGCCGGACGTCGCCTCGGATTCAATGCTCCCCCTGGTGGAAGCGGTCACTGAGGCGCAGGCCGCGGGGAGGCTCCGCGCCGAAGACCCCGCAGTAGTTGCGATGGCCATCTGGGGCCAGGTCCATGGGCTGGTCAGCCTGGAACTGGCCCAGATGAACGACCCCGCCACTGACTGGCCCGGAATCTACGAAACCGCACTCGCGTCCGTGGCGCGCGCCTGGGCCGCCTAAGCAGCCCTTACGCGTAGACCTTTTCGAGGAATCCGCCCCAGGTCTTGGCTGTAAGTTCGGAGTCCCCGGAACCGCTGAAGTCGTGCACAGTCATGCCGACGGGAGCACCAAAAGCATTTCGGCCGAAGAAGCGATACATGGTGTCCGCGGTCCGCAGGCCCAGGAAGTTTTGGTTGGCGAAGTCCACCTCGCCGCTCAAGCGGCCAACGCCGTCGACGTCCACGTCGAAACGCGAACCGGCAGCAACGCCATCCATCCCGAGTGCCTTCTTCAGTTGCACAAAGCCGTCGGGAACCTGGGAAGTCGCCGGGCCCTGGATGTCCGTGAACACCACGGGCCTGCCGTCGAAGTGCTGGAGGTACTGGCCCAGGGTGTGCAGGTAGAACTCAGTGTGCTTGCTGGCGCCGTCATACTGTTCGTCCCAGTTGTCCGCGAAGATGCCGCTATGGACGTAGTGCAGCTTGGCGCGGCCGCCTTCGAGAGGTTCAAGGACGTGTTCCAACTGGTTGAACCAGCCGTCCGGTCCATCCATCCGGGAAACAAGGTGGCTGGGGTACTCCTCCACCGTCTTCACGGCCGGCCACTGGTCCGTGGGAAACATCCAGGCTGGGGTGTCTGCGGTAACGGCGTTCCATACCCGCTCCGGCGTGCCCGGCAGTTCGGCGTCCGCCACGATTTCGAATTTCCGGTTGTCAGTCATTGCCTTGGTCCTTTTCTGCTGTTTGCCCGGAGGCTGATTGTTCCGTTGCGGGGGTCTTGAGTGCGGGGTGGAGCACGACGACGAGCCGGTGCTTGCGTGCCCCGCCCGCCACTGCGGCAGCACCGCCGTCGTGGTACTTATCCACGAGCCGGGTCACCGCTACCCCGAGCTCTTCTGCGAACGCTGCGCGTTCTGCGGCCGAGCGAAAGGTGATCTCGCCGTCGATAGCGAAGCTGGCCAGCTTCTTCCTGGCCACGGCAGCCCCGGCGATGAGCTTGCCCATCTCCTGGACTGTGCGCGCGGCAAGCGAGAGCAGCCAGAAGGCCGAAAACCGGTCAGCGAAACGCCGTGGATCCGGCGCCACGGAGGCCAGTGCGGCGGGCGAGATGACGTAGGAGGCAGCGGTGGCTCGCAACACCCGTTCGGTGACGTTGCCCTTGCGGCGCTCCTCCACCAACTCCACCAACCCATGCCTTTCGAGGGCTTTGAGGTGGTAGTTCACCTTCTGCCGTGGCAGTCCAACCCTGCCGGCCAGCTGCGTGGCGGACGCGGGCTCAACGAGCTCCTGGAGGATGCGAGTGCGGATCGGGTCCAGCGATGCTTCGGCCGCGGCCGGGTCCTCGATCACTTCGATGTCCAACATGCTTCAAGTATGTTCACCGACAACTTTTCTTGTCAAGAACTTTTTTCTGTTCGGTGTTGTGAGGCCCGCTCTGCGCCCATTCGGGCCACCCAGGCACGCAGAGCGGGCCCCGCAACGCAGCACCGGTAGAATTGTCCCGTGATGCAATCCCCCCTCCCCGTGCGCGACGGCGTGAACGCAACCCGCCTCCGCCTCCCGGACGAGGGCCCCTGGAGCACTGCGATGGACTACATGATGCATCGCTGGGGACACATCGACCCACAGGGCATCGAGGACCGCTTCGACGCCGGCGAGATCGTCGGCGAAGGCGGCACCCCCCTGGACCGCAACACCAGGCTCGAGGACCACACCTTCATCTGGTACTACCGCACACTCCCTCCGGAGACCCGCCTCCCAGTGGAAATCAACATCCTCCACCAGGACGAGCACATCCTCGTGGTCGACAAACCACACTTCCTCCCCACCACGCCGGGCGGCACCTACATCCAGGAGTCCGCGCTGGTCCGCCTCCGAAACCTGCTTGACCTCCCGGACCTGATCCCCATGCACCGCCTGGACCGAATGACCGCCGGCCTCCTGCTGCTCTCCACCAACCCGGAGACGCGAGGCAAGTACCAGGTGCTCTTCGAGAAGCGCCAGGTCCAGAAGGAATACGAGTGCGTGTCCGCCGCGGCACCTGCCCCCGGCTTTCCCGCCGTCGACTTCCCCGCAGTAGTCCGCAACCGCATGACCAAGTCCCGCAGCTACCTGCTCGCCGAAGTCATCGACGGCGAACCAAACGCCGAAACGCGAATCGAAAAGACAAGAACGTTCGACGCCGGCAACCACCAACGCGCGCTGTACCGGCTGGAACCGCACACCGGAAAGACCCACCAACTGCGCGTGCACATGGCCTCACTCGGACTAGGAATCGTCAACGACGCCTTCTACCCGGACCTCCTGGACAAAGCGCCGGACAACTACGCCAAGCCCCTCCAGCTACTGGCCCGCGGCATCACCTTCGTGGACCCCATCAGCAGGAAGTCCGTGGAATACCGGAGCCAGTTGGAGCTCAGCGAAGCGCACGACTGACGGGGCACTACTCCCCCGGCGTCAGGTGATCGAACACCAGGTTGGTTTGCGTGTTGGCGATGGCGGGATCCGATGCGAGGTGGACAGCAATGAAGTCCCGCAATTCCGTCGGTGTCCCGCAAGCCACATGCACCAGGAAGTCCTGGTCGCCAGCCAGCAGGAATACACTTTGCACGTTCGGCAGCGCCTTAAGCCGCTGCGCGATGGCCAGCATCTTGTTGCGGGCCTGCGGGTTCACCCTGATGGAGATCAGCGCGTAGACCAGCAAACCCAATGCCTCAAGATCAACGGAGGCGTGGAAACCCCGGATAACACCGGCGTCCTTGAGCGCCCGGACCCGGCCAAGGCAGGTTGACGGCGCAATCCCGGCCTTGGAAGCCAGCACATTGTTGGGAATCCGGGCGTCGGCCATCAGTTCCCTGAGGATCAGGCGGTCTGTTCCATCCAGCCGAACGGGATTCGGAACCACAGCTGGTGTTCGGTTCACAGCTGAATCGGACACGAAACACCACCTGTTCTTTTTGTGATTCTTCAGAATCGTTGGCAGGACATTGGACTGGATTCTATCTTGAATCGATTTGCAGAATCGACGAGGAGGTCGTGATGGACGGTTTCGACAAGATCCAGGAACGTGAAGGCGGGCTGAAAAAGCAGCTCACTTCACGCCAGATGACAATGATTGCGCTGGGCGGCGCAATCGGCACCGGGCTGTTCTTAGGCAGCAAGTTCGCCATAGGTTTGGCGGGTCCCAGCGTGATCATCAGTTACGCCATAGGCGGGCTGATCGCCCTGCTCCTGATGGGCAGCCTGTCCGAGATGACAGTGGCACACCCCACGTCGGGTTCATTCGGCGCCTTCGCCGAGCATTACGTCAGCCCACTGGCCGGATTCCTTGTCAAGTACATGTACTGGTCCTGCATCGTGCTGGCTGTGGGGACCGAGGTCACAGCGGTAGGCGAATACATGAAGCTCTGGTTCCCGGATGTCCCGTCACTGCTGTGGGTGGTCTTCTTCTCGGCGGCACTCATCGGGGTGAACACCATGAACGTGAAGGTGTTCGGCACTTTGGAATACTGGTTCTCCAGCATCAAGGTCTTTGCAATCATCGCCTTCATAGTGCTCGGCGCATACATCGTCTTCGGAGCCCGAACCGACGGCACCGGCTTCCAGAACTACTCGGCCGAAGGCGGATTCTTCCCCAACGGCCTGTCCGGTACCTGGTTCGCCGTGATCGTCTCCATTTTCAGCTACCTAAGCATCGAAATGATCGCCATCGCCGCCGGTGAGGCCAAGGACCCCGCCACCGCCGTGAAGAAGGCGTTCCGCACCACCATCGTCCGTCTCCTGCTGTTTTACATCGTCACCCTGGCCCTGATCCTGGCCATCGCACCTGTCAGCCGAATCCTGTCTGGCGGCAGCCCCTTCGTGACCGTCATGCAGAACCTTGGCATCCCTTTCGCCGACAGCCTGCTCACATTCGTTGTGATCATCGCTGCGCTCTCAGCCATGAACAGCCAGCTGTACATCTCCACCCGGATGATCTTCAGCCTCTCCCGCAGCGGCGACGCACCCGCCATTTTCGGCAAGCTGCGCCGCAACGGCGCCCCAGTGAATGCCCTGATCCTCTCAACCGCTGGTATCGCAATCGCCACCGTCGTCTACGCCATGTTCCCCGAGACTGCCTTCACATTCATGATGGCAATCTCCATGTTCGGCGCAATGTTCACCTGGTTCATGATCTTTGTGACGCACTGGTTCTTCCGCAGGAGCATGAAACGCACTGGCACAGCACTCTCCTACAAAACACGCTTCTACCCGGCAGGAACCATCCTGGGCGCGATCCTCATGTTCGCAATCGCCGTCAGCACCTTGGGAACAGAGGCATTCAACATGACCCTGGTCTTTGGCCTGCCGTCCTTGGCCCTCGTGACGGTCCTGTACTTCCTGGTGCAGCGACGCAAACGTCAGGCCCCGGAACCCGGCGAGGCTTCAAACGCGGCCCGGAAGACCGCCGTCGTATCTTCGGAGAACAGCACGAACTCCACCAACTCCAGCGGGCTGCCTGACCCGGCACCCGGTGACGACCAAAAGGACCTCACGGCGTCGAACGCCACTTCCGCGACCTGACGGGCATCCCAACCATAAATTCCGGCGCTGATCGCGGGGAAGGCAATCGACCGGGCACCAAGTCCAGTCGCCGCCTTCAGGCTTTTGCCAAAGCACGATGCCAGCAGCGCCGGATCCGTCTGCCCGGCATGCCGGTTGGGCCCCACAGTGTGGACCACCCAACGTGCCGGGAGGCGGAAACCCGCTGTTGCAACAGCTGCTCCCACAGGCAACCCACCGGGCAATTCCGAACGCCTAAGCCCCCGGCACGCTTCCAGGAGTTCCGGGCCGGCTGCCCGATGAATGGCGCCGTCCACTCCCCCTCCACCGAGCAGGGACGAGTTGGCAGCATTGACGATTACGTCCACGGGGCGGGTGGTGATGTCGCCGTGCAGGATGTCGATGCGCATGGCGACAGTCTCGCCCAGAGCGGGGTGGGCAGCAAGTGCGGTACCTTGTGGCCATGGACATCACCGCCCCGGAGACGTGGGGATCCGCGATCTACCTGTGGGTCATACCCATCGTGGTGGGCGATGCCTTCTTCCCGCCGATCCCCTCCGAGATGGTCGTCATCACCGGTGGAGCGCTCGCTGCGGACGGTCACGCGAACTTCTGGCTGATCCTCTTCCTTGCTGCCTTCGCTTCCTGGCTGGGTGACATGGCGGTGTTCATGCTGTTCAAGCGGCGCATCAGCCACGTGTTGGATCGCTGGTCGTGGGGCAGGCGCGTCCATCGCGGAATCCATGCTGCCATCGCCAAGGCAGGCCGCTCTTCAACGTACGGCGCCATCATCGGCGGACGGTTCATCCCCGGTGGCAGGCTCGCCACGTCCGCCGCATCGGGCATCGCCAATGTCTCAATCCGCGGTTTCAGCCTTTGCGCCGCCATGGGCGCCATGTTGTGGGCCGTCTGGCAGGTGGGCCTGGGCTACTTCACCGGCTCCACAACCAAGCTGCCGTTCTGGGCCAGCTCCTTGATCGGCGTCGGCGTTGGGTTGGTCATCGGAGTGGTGGTTGGCCTGATCGTCACGAGGCGCCGCGGCAACCGTTCACCGGTAGATGAGCCATACGACGGCGACGCGCCCAGGCCCGAGTAGCGCCCCTGGCCCTAGATGGGCGACCATCGGCCGCGGTTACGGCGCAACACGTAAAGGCTACCGGTCAGCGCCACGCGTTCGACGGCGTCACGCATCATGGCGGCCGACGTCCGGGCCTCGTCGTTCTCACCAGCGTAATCGCGGTCGCCGACAGTGAAACGCAAGCTGATCTGGGGTACGCCGCTCACGATGTCCAGCTGGTTCGACTCCACGTGGTGCCTGGTCTCCAGGGCCTCGACAGCCGCGGCCATGACTGACTCCGGCGGGTTGCCCGGCTTGAGGCCAGTGATCTTCAGCTTGGTCTGGAACGAAGGCATCCAACTACCCTAGCGCCCGTTCTGTGTGGCCCTGAAGCCCGATCCTCCCTCACCTATCGCGCCCTTGGGAGGATCCCTCCCTCACCGGTTGAGAGAGGGATCCCCATAAACCCGCAGGAGGTGAGAGACGGTTTGCTAGCCGGTGTTGCGCAGTCCGGCGGCCACCCCATTGACCGTAATGAGCATGGCCCGCTGGAGCCGCTCGTCAATCTCAGCTCCGGACAACGACTCTTCACGCACCCGGCGCAGGAGTTCCACCTGGAGGTAGCTGATGGGGTCCAGGTACTGGTCCCGGATTTCCAGCGAACGCTTCAGTGTCGGCTGGGCATCCAGCAACTCGGTCTCGCCCGTGAGCCGCTCGATCTCGGCAACTGTGAGTTCATACTCATCGCGGATCATATGGAACAGGCGGTGCAGTTCTTCGGGGACCAATGACGAAACGTAGTGGCCTGCGATCTCCATGTCCGTCTTCGCCAACGTCATTTCCACATTGGAGATGACGGACCGGAAGAAGTGCCAGCGGTCCATCATCTCCACGAGCTGCCCGGTGTTTCCGGCCTCCCTGGCAGCCTTAAGACCTGAACCGACCCCGAACCAACCCGGGACGATCTGACGCGACTGGGTCCATCCGAAAACCCACGGGATGGCCCGTAGTCCGCCCAGGCCCGCGCCCGAATCCGGGCGCTTGGAGGGACGGGATCCAATGTTCAACGAACCCAGCTGCTCCACCGGGGTGGAGGCCAGGAAGTAAGCCGGCAGCTCCGGGTCATCGATCAATGTGCGGTACCGGGCGAACGCGGCGTCGGAAATGGTTTCCATGACGTTGGCGTAGCGCTCGCGCTCGTCTTCGGAGGTGCGCGGAGTCCGGTGCAGGGCCGAACCCTGCATCACCGCGGCCAGGGACAGCTCCAGGTTTTCGCGGGCAAGTTCAGGCAAGGAGTACTTGTCCGAGATGACCTCTCCCTGCTCGGTGAACTTGATTTCACCTTCAAGCACGCCGTTGGGCTGGGCCATGATGGCGTCGTAGGTGGGTCCGCCGCCACGACCAACAGAACCGCCGCGGCCGTGGAACAGCCGGACACGGACGCCATGCTTGGCCGCAACATCGCGGAGCTTGCGCTGGGTTTTGTGGATTTCCCATTGGCTCGTCATCACGCCGGATTCCTTGTTGGAATCCGAGTAGCCCAGCATGATCTCCTGGATGTCGCCCCGGAGACGGACCAGTTCGCGGTAGGAGGGATCGGACAACAACTGGTCCACGATCTCAGCCGAAGCCCGGAGCTCCTCCACTGTTTCCAACAGCGGAGCGAAGCCAATCTTGGCCCGCGGCTTTGCGCCGAACAGGTCGATCAAACCAGCTTCACGGGCCAGGACGGCCGCAGCAAGAACGTCGTCCGCGCCCCGGGTCATGGAGATGATGTAGGTTTCCACGACGTCCGGGCCATACGTATGCAGGGCCTGGCGGATACTCCGGAACACGTCATAGGTTCCGTCGGCAGTGCCCTGAAGCTTGATGGGATGACCCGAGAGCGGACGGCGGGAAGCCAATTCGGCGCCCAGGAACTCGAAGCGCCCCTGCCGGCTCAAGTCGCCGTATGGTTTCCCCGTGCCGAGACGATCCACAAGCTGGCCGACAGCATCGTGGTGATAGTCGGCGTGCTCGCGGATATCCAGCGTCGCCAGGTGCAGGCCAAAGGCGGCGAGGGCCCGGCGGACCCGCGCCAAAGCGCCATCTGCCACCAGGGCCGCCGAATGGTTGCGCAGCGAATTTTCCAGCAGGCCGAACTCGGCCAGCAGCTCGGGCGTGGTGGCGTAGTCGCGGCCCGGCTCGTGATGTGTAGACGCGGAAATGCGACGGCCGGTGTTGATGAGCTTGGCTTTGATACACGTTAGTTTCAGCCGGTACGGCTCCTGTGCGTTCAGCTCAAGGATGCGCTTGTCCAGCCCCGGGAGGTTCTTCAGGTCAACGTCAATGGAGTCCAGCAACTCTTGGTCTGCGCCGAAGAGTGCCGTGGAGTTGGACAGGACAGAGATGAGTTCGTCGATCAAGGCAATGCTGATGCGGACGGCGTTCTGGTTCTGCAGTTGAAGAATTTCACGGGTGACCGCTGCGGTAACGTTCGGGTTGCCGTCACGATCGCCGCCAATCCAGGAACCAAACCGCAAGGGCGCGGCAGCAGCAGGCAGCGTGACGCCATTCTCCGCCAAAAGCTCCGAAAGGTCCGTCAGCATCTCAGGCATGGCATCCGTCAGGATGCTGTTCAGGTAGTAAATGGCGTTTCGTGCCTCATCCACCGGCGTGGGACGCACCTGGCGAAGCTCGTCTGTCTGCCACATCTGGTCGATGATTTCAGCGAGCTGACGGTCCTGGCGACGTCGGGCGGAGGTTCCCTCTGCCGTCGGCTCGGCAAGGACGTCGGAAAGCTTGCGGACCTTGTCCAGCACTGAACGGCGTGAAGCCTCAGTGGGATGGGCCGTGAAGATGGGCCTCACGTCCAGTTCGTTGATGACATCCTGCAGAACCTGTGGCCCCGCTTGCCCGGCAATCTCTGAAACCGCCTTGGCGAGCCACCCGTCCTTTTCCTTGCGGGTACGGAGTCCACGGACGCGATGCACCTGCTCTGCCGCGTTGCTGAGGTGGAAGTAGAACGCGAAGGCGCGGACCAGGTCTGTCGCTTGATCCAGTGGCAGGGAGGCGAGAAGTTCGCGGACCTGGGCAACGACATCGTGCGCGCTCCACGGACCGGTGGCATCGGCACCACCACGGGCGGCTTCCTTGGACTCCTTGGTCAACAGGCGTACCTGTTCCACCAATTCGAGCAGCTCCGGACCGTGCTGACGGACAAGTGACTCGCCCAGAAGTGTGGAGACGCGGCGAACATCGGCCCGCAATTCCGCGGCGAGGTCGGTGTCGTGATGGGCAGTGTGAACCATGGATACATACCTTCGGATCTGGTTTTGGCCCGTACACTGCGCTGGATACTGTGAGCCGGATTACTTGTGTTTCCTACGGGATCTTACCCGCATGGAACAACAGCAAAGGAATACGTCTCACAATCCGGCGTCACCTTCCAGCGTGTTATCGGAGGAGCATTTTTGCGCCCGACAACTCATCGCTTGCCATCACATGTGCCCGGAGGGTAACGGCCGGAACGGTACTGGCGTGGCGTCCAGTGTCACTTCCACCAGTTGCAGCCCTCTCAGTAGTTGTACGAGAACTGGTTCGGGGCGATGCCCGTCCCCTCAAGGGAGTACGTCAGGATCCGGTCGCCGCGATCCCGCTTGGAGACAGTGGTGACGTCAAAGTGGAGAGCGTCGCGGCGCATTGATGTTGCCGTGCAACTAACGACGCTCCTGCTCTCCAAGGCACATTTCCATCCCTGGGGTGCCCGTACGGTGCCCTCCTCAATCCACGTGTTCTGCCCTACCGAAAACACAGCCTTCCCTTCACCCAGGGCCCCGGACCCGGAAGCCTCAAAATCTATGTGCAGGGAAGTGCCGTTGGAACCCCGATCCCGGCTCCGCTCCGCGGACCCGCTGACCTGGACAGGCGAAGCCGGCGTGGGAACCGCCGATGGCGACGGAGGTGCACTCACAACGGGCGTCGGCGCAGGAACGGCCGGTGGTACAGGTTCCTGGGTTGGCTCGGGCTCCGGGACAACAAGCTCCGGAGCGGGGGCGGGATCAGCAGGCAATGGAACTGCGGAGGCTGATGGACTCGGGACTGATGGCGTAGGGCTAACTGGTGGCGCGCCACCTTGGTCTTGATCGCCAGTGGCTTCCACTGCCCGCTGCTCCATATAGGCATCCGGGGTCAGCTGGTCCACGATTCCCACGGCCCCCAAAACCAGCCCGACTCCGGCCGCTGCGATGACGGCCATCACCGCCGGCTGCGCCAGTGCTGGAACAGCAAGGGTGGCTTTTACAGGCAGGGTGCCGCCCAGTACACCCAATCCGGCCCCCTTGCCTGCCCACATGGCCAAAGGCACGCCTGTCACCAAGGGAAGGAGGATCGCCCTCATGCTGCCTTGCACGTCCTTCAGCTCCGCCAAGGCAGCCGTGCATTTGGAACAGCCACGCAGATGCTCCCGGACTTTCCTCTCGGCGGAAGCGGACAGTCCACCCCGGACATAACTTCCCAATTTGGAGGCGTACTCGGCACATCTGCTGTCAGGTTGTTCGGCGATGTGGAACTGGAGGTAGTGTCGCCTGAGTCCCTCGCGCGCACGAAGGGCGAGCGCGGAAACGGCATTTGGAGACAGTCCAAGGATTGGCGCCACAGCGGCCGGTTTCATGCGTTCCACGTCCAGATACCAGAGCACCGCCTGCCAGCGTTCCGGCAGGGCGCGGAAGGCCTTGGATACCGTGTGGGATTCGAAAGCACTTATGGCGGAGTCGGCTTCACCCGTCGTCTGGTCCAGAACAGCATCGTCTCCACTGGGGAGGACCTTTCCGCTCTTTCGATTCCGCTGATGGGACAACCTGGTCACAGTGGACAGCAGGTAAGCCCGGAAGAAATTATCCGGCCCCTTCCCTGCCACCAGGCTCTGCAGGACCGACTGGAATGCCTCCGCCACCACGTCCTCGGCGTCGCTCGGGTTGTCCACGTTGCGTTTGGCAACCGTCGATGCAATGGAAATATGCCGCTCATACAGCGCGTCGAACGCGGCCATGTCCCCGCCGCGAACCAACTCGATCAGGTGACCGTCACTTTCGATCCCTTCCTGCGAAATATTGTCCGTGCTTGTCCTGGCGCCCACTTACGGCCCCCCAAAAACGTCATAAATCGTGCCCATATATAAGAAGTGGTGGCAGCCCCCAACTCATGACGCAATTTGTCCAAGGTCTTTAGCTAAAGAGAATCGGCTATCGCTTCGTCATGAAAGTCAGCTCCGCAGCACTATTCGGATATGACATCGTTTCGGACAAAATCATTCGCAGAATGCGCGTTCTCGCGCCACCTTTTGCTGCGTAGATGGCAGACGACCAGTTATCGGACGGGTTGGCGCTTCCACGCAGACTGGTTCCTGCCCGAAGTCCGATCAGTTGTCAGATACCTGGTCACAAGCTCCACTGTCCCTCCGCCGGCAGCAAAATCGTTGGGTGCCGCTCGCGCCATGAACGGTGTCAGCATCAGCGAGACAATGACCGACTTCCGGGCCCTCTTTGAAGCCGCGGAACAGTCCCTCGACGTCGACGCTCTTCAGTCATTGGCGGAAGGATGGGCCGAGGTCGCCGAACTGGCCCCCGCCATCTCGTGCACTGATGTCTACACCGGCCTGGCCACACATGCGCACTTCCAGCGCCGATTGCATGAGGTCTCAACCTTCGGCGCCGACAGCTCGGGGCAGCACGCAGTCGCAGTAATTTCTGTGTCGAGGCCCAGCCAAAGCCGAACACATTGCTGGACCGTGCTGGCCAGGCTGGGAGAAGCCGTCAAAGGGCAACTGCACGGAACGGGGGCCGTGGCCATGTATCAGGACTCGGCCATCCATGTGCTTTTTCCACTCAGCGAGAGCAACCTCTCCAGGCTGGTCGAATGCAAAACGGTGATTGCAGCCCTGGAAGACGGCGCCCTCAGCCCTGCACACATGAAGGTTTTTCCACTGTCCTCAGCACTGGCAGCAACCGCGGCATCCACACCAATTGCCCCGTACGGGACGTCCCAGAAGCACGGTACGCCGGGCTCAGGTCCGAAGGCGTCACGAACCACATGACACGAACACTCATTGTCTGACGGAACATTTTCACCACGGATTTAAGGACCATCCAGCACATGAACAATCAAATCCATCTAAGAACCGTGTCGATGGTGGCCGCCTTGATAGCCATCGCCACGGCTGTCCTCGGGCTGGGTATGACGGCGTTGCCAGCCAATGCCGCAACCCTGCCGGATGCGGAAATCACCCTCACAACAGAATCAGTCGTGTCCAGCCAATGGGACCAGGTGGATCTGAGCTGTGAGTGGTCCGTCCCGGACCACTCACAGCCCGGGGACACCTTCAGTGTCCAACTGCCCTCCCAGCTCCGATGGTTTGGCAAGGCGTCCTTTGACCTGGATAACGCAAACGGGGACACCGTGGCCACGGCGGTCGCAAATGACGCAGGCTTGGTGGTCTTCACGCTCAGCGACTTCGTGAAGACCCATCCCCTCAACGTGGGCGGAACGTGTTCTTTCAGCACGCAGTACTCCCAAGTACCCACGGTTGGCGAAACGAAGGAACTGACGTTCACCGTAGGATCCAGCGTCGTCCGCGTGCCTGTAGCAGTCGAACCGTGCCAGACGAATTGTGACCCCGAAGCACCTACCACTGCCGGTAAATCCATGAGCTGGGTCGACCCTGCCCAGACTGAACTCAGGTCGGTTTTCACCATGCCTGCCATGGCTGCCGACTCCAGTGATGTTCTGGTCACCGACACCCCAGCAGCGGGAATGGAGATCGACTGCTCCCGGGTCACGCCCCGTGTCGGTCAAGTGGTGGGCAGCGATGGCTCCATCGTGGAACCCTACGATGACGATCAGTACCCGGCCACCATCGAGTGCACCCCGGAGAAAGTCACCGTAACGTGGACGGGCCTTCCCGAGGACGAGCACGTTGAGCTCTTCGTCGTGACCCGGGTAACTGACCCGTCCTTGGACGTCTACGAGAACACCGGCACGGTGACAATTGCCGGGACGGAAAGCCCGGTGGTCGCCCAGCTTCGGCGCACCCAGGCAGGTGGCACCGGCGACGGAACCGCAGTACCCACGCCCACGCCCACGCCCACAACGGCAACACCTACGCCTACCGCAACCCCCACACCCACACCCACACCCACGCCAAGCGCAACACCCACCCCGACACCCACCATTGCTACGCCTACGCCTACGCCCACGGCGACGACGGCTACACCGTTACCTCCGGTGACTACGGAACCCGTGGCCAGCGCGTCCAGCCCGGTACTCGTAGTGCCAACGGAGCAGCCATCCAGGGCCGCCGAGAGTGGCGGCTCGGAACAGTTGGCCAGCACGGGCGCTCAGGGATCGGCCTTCGTCTTCCTCGCCGCAGCCTTGCTGGCCGCGGGATCCTTGCTGGCCTTCGCCAGTGCCCGATGGAAGGGGCGGCGGACCAACTAATCGACGTTCACAGAGAACGGACGCAACGCCCCTAGGGGCGAGACGACGTCGGTGGGCTGGCACATGATGCTGCCCGCCGATGTGGTCCTTTGATCGCGGCTCGCGCTGGCATGGGTTGGGGGCCAGCGCGAGCCGTTCCAGAGGCGGTTCATTCCGGGAATGCTGACGCTCAGCGCATAGTTGAGGGAAGTGCAACCGATGCGAATCCAGCCGAGGAGAACAATGAGCTCGCCCACCACCGCCACTGATGCCCAACGCGCCCGTTGGGAACGGTTTCGTTCGGGTCGAAACGCGGCGTTGGCCGCTGACTATGGCTGGCTGACACTGACGTCATTCCAATGGCTGCAGCCAGAGCCTTCCGATCTGGAACTGGTGCCAGGTCTTTGGTCCACAGACGGCACAACAGCATTCCTTACCGCGAGCGCGGCCGACGGCCTCTCGTTCGTCGAATCCGGGGAACCGGTTGACGGAACGGTCAGCGCGGTGCTGCAGGATGAAGAATCACTGATGTGGGTCCAGTTCGGCGGGGAGGATGGCCGCCAGGTCGTGGTGGAACTTGCCATGCGAGCGGACAAGTACGCGATCCGCACCCGGGACAACAGCTCGCCGGTGCTGACTGAGTTCAAGGCTGTTCCTACCTACGACTACAACCCGGCTTGGGTCATTGACGGCCGGTTCGAGGCATACCCGGAGCCCGTAGACGTCCCCATCGGCACTGCCAACCCGTTGGTTGATGGTGTTCACCGATCAGTGGGTGAGGTGGTCTTCCGGGTGCCGGGCGTACCTCATGAGATTCGCCTCCATGCGGAGGAAGAGAAGCTGGGCGCCCTGAACGTGACCTTCCATGATGAAACCAACGGGGATTCCACGGATGAGTGGCGGAAGGTCTTCATTCCGCGTCCGCGCCCGGACGGGTCGGTTGTTATCGACTTCAACCGCACCATCAACTACCCCAGCGCTTTTTCACCGTATGGCACGTGCCCTATGCCCGTCCGCGGCAATTCGATCGATGTCCGCGTGGAGGCAGGCGAAAAACTTCCCCAGGACTGAGCATCAGGCGATGGCAGACACGCCCGTCACAGCACGGCCGACGATGAGGGAGTTGATTTCGTAGGATCCCTCGTAGGTGTAGATGGCTTCGGCGTCAGCAAAGATCTTGGCCATCCGGTAGTCGGTGACGATGCCGTTCCCACCTAGGATGGATCGCCCCAGGGCCACGGTTTCGCGCATTCTGGCACTGCAGTAGGCTTTCGCGAGTGCTACTTGGGCCATGTCTGCGCCTCCGTGCCGAACGCCGTGCGCATCCGTGGAGATGCCCTCCTGCAGCTGCGCTATGCGGACCATCATGCCCATGCTGGCCACCGCGTTTCCGAGCATGTCCACCAGGTGCTGTTGGATCAGCTGGAACTTGGCCAGGGGTTTGCCGAACTGGAGACGTTCGACGGCGTACTGCCGGGCGACGTCGAACGCCGCCAGCTGCTGGCCTACTGCCTGCCAGGCGACCATGATCCGGGAGCCGCGCAGCAAGTGGTTGGTGTCCGCGAAACTGCTGATGCCGGCAAAGCGGTCCGCCTCCGCCACTTCGACGTCCCGGAGCACGATGTCTGCGTTCTGAACGGTCCGCAGGGCAATCTTGTTTTCTATGCGGCTGCGGGTGATACCGGGCAGTGTCGCGTCCACGATGAAGGCGAGCACAGAGCCATCGGCTTCGTCTTTGGCCCACAGCAGCATGTAATCGCAGAACGTCCCGTTCCCGATCCAACGCTTGGCGCCGTTGATCACCCAGTAGTTGCCGCCGTCGGACTCTGCACGCTGAACTTTCCGCGCGGTTGTCTGCATGCCGCCGGCGACGTCGGAGCCGTGGTCTGGTTCGGTGAGGGCGAAAGCGCCTGTGGTCCGGAGGTTGGACGCATCGTCAAGGTAGCGGTCCTGTTGCGCGTCGCTGCCGAAGTCGTACAGCGATTCGACGAACAGATCGTGGTGGACCATGAAGAAGGTCGCAATCGAGGTGTCAACCCGTGTCATCTCTGCGATCACCAGGCCGGCGAAGAGGTGCGTGTAGCCGCGCTGCGCGGGGGCGCTGAGGCGCAATGCCGCGAGTTTAGGCAGGATGTGTTCCGGAAATTCGGCTTTTTCCCACCATTGCCCGGCATAGGGAGCTATTTCGGACTCGAGGAAGGCCCGCAGTTCGTTGAGTTTCCGCTGTTCCTGGACGCTCAACAGCGATTCGAAGTCGAAAAAGTCCGCCGTGGGCAGCCCCGCTATGGAGGGTGGGAGGGTGCCTGTGGATGTCGCAGGGCGTGCTCCTGCGGACGGGGCAGCGCCGTGACCGCTGTAGTCGCCCATCATTTGGGTCCCATGCGGATGGCGCCGTCCAGCCTGATGGTTTCGCCGTTGAGCATAGCGTTCTCCACGATGTGGGCGGCCAGGTTGGCGTATTCTGCTGCGCGGCCCAGACGGGACGGATGCGGGACCTGCTGTCCAAGCGATTCCTGGGCGGCTTGGGGAAGTCCAGCCATCATGGGTGTTTCGAAGATGCCGGGCGCAATGGTCGCTACCCGGATCAGCGACCGGGCAAACTCGCGGGCCAGGGGCAGGGTCATGGCGGCTACGGCGCCTTTGGACGCTGCGTAGGCTGGCTGTCCGATCTGTCCTTCGAAGGCGGCGACGGAGGCGGTGTTGATGATGACCCCGCGTTCCGGGCCTCCCAGTTCGGTGGTGACTGGTTCGGTTTCCACCATGGCTGCGGCGGCGAGCCGGATCACATTGAAGGTGCCGACAAGGTTGATCTGGATGACTTTGTTGAAGGTCTCGAGGGGCAGCACACCCTCGCGGCCCAGGACTTTCCCGGGCGTGGCTATTCCCGCGCAGTTGACGACGATGCGGAGTGGTCCCAACGACACCGCAGCATCGACGGCGGCTTGGACCTGGGCTTCGTTGGTGACGTCAGCGGGAGCGAAGACGGCCCGGGCTCCGGTATCACCCGAGTTGAGTTGCGCCGCGTAGTCCTCGCCGGCCGACTGTGGCAGGTCCACCAGCACCACGGACGCTCCGGCGTCGAACAAGCGCTTCGCGGTGGCGGCCCCCAACCCTGACGCCCCGCCGGTGACCAGCGCGACCGTGCCCTTGATGTCCATCCATCCTCCTTGATGCAGAACCTGAATCCGTTAATGCATGTTAACTGGAATTGTGAGCCAGCGCACCTCGGGCCGTCCCGCTAGGCTGGTGGCATGCCAACCCACGACCACCCGGGCAGCCTTCCCGCGTCCACCACGGACGCAACTGAATGGGCTGCGCGCGCAGATCAGGCGGCACGATCGGTCACTCACGGTTTCGGCCGTCGGCTGCTCTTCCTGCCCGGCACCCACATCGCTGCGGTCAGCCTCCCCATCACTGGCCTCAAGGGCCGCCTGGGACCATGGCATTACTGGTGGCAGGCACACTATGTCGACTGCTTGGTGGATGCCGGTCGCCGCGAGCTGGCCACCAAGGTGAAGTTCGACGGCGACTCCCGCCCGAGCGCGGGAAGGCTGGCTTCGCGGCTGGTCACCACCATCCGGCTGAGGAATCTGCTGCGCTTCGAGAACCATTACTACGACGACATGGCGTGGCTTGCCCTTGCAACACTGCGGCTCGAAAAGCTAGCGGAGGAGTCCAGGAATCCGGGCCGCCGCCGCAACGCGTACATCCGCAGGAGACTCACCCTGCAGTTCGATTCCGCATCCACGGACCACATGGGCGGAGGAACGTTTTGGAGCACCAAGCGGGATTTCAAGAACACCCCGGCCACGGCACCGGTCGCCCTGTACTACTCCCGGACTGGCCAGCGCACCAAAGCGCAGTCCTTAGTGGACTGGCTCAATGGCAAGCTTCTCCACCCCGAGCGCGGCGTCTACCTGGACGGGGTGAGGATCAGCAACGGCCAACTACGCGTCGATGATGCCGTCTACACCTACAACCAGGGGCCGGTCCTGGGTGCACTGCTGGAACTCGGTGGGGAGCGCAATCTTGGCCGGGCTGCCGGGTTGGTTGAAGCGGTTGCCCGCGAATTGACCCGCCCCGGCACGAACGTGGTCCGCGGCGACGGTACCGGCGACGGCGGCCTGTTCACCGGCATCCTGCTCCGGTACCTCGCGTTGGCTGCCAGCGATGATCGGCTGCCGGAACCTACCAGGAGGGCCGCAGCATCCTTGGTCCGGGACACGGCCGAGGCGTTCTGGGCAGGCCGCGCCGAGCGCCGGAACGACTCCCCTTCCCTGCTGTTCTCCTTCGACCCCCTGCGGGCGGCGGGCGAAACGTATCCGCCAGGTACCGGCGTCGAGCTTTCAACGCAATTGCAGGCGTGGATGGCTTTCGAGGCCGCAGCCACACTGCCCTGACAATTACGGCACGCAATACTTCCGTAATTGTGGTGACCCTTGTCACATTTGCCGGTGTGGATGGTGTTAAGAAGGGTTGGCTAACCTACCCTTTTTAGAGCGGGTCCCCAACCTTCCCGCCAGCACGGGCCAAACCCACCTCCATTGACTCCGTGTCGTGTTCCCAGAAAGAAGCCCTCATGAACTTTCCCAAGAAAGCCCTGGCGGGAATCGCGCTCCTCGCATCGGCCGCGCTTGGCCTCAGCGCCTGCGGCTCCAACGCCAGCACAGCTCCGAACTCCTCCGAACCAGCCGCTGCTGGCGACGGGATCACGGTCTACAACGCCCAGCACGAAAGCCTCACCAAGGAATGGATCGACGCTTTCACCAAGGAAACCGGCATCAAAGTCACCGTCCGCCAGGGCGACGACACCGAAATGTCCAACCAGATCGTCCAGGAAGGCGCAGCCTCACCGGCCGACGTGTTCCTCACTGAAAACTCCCCTGCAATGGCGCAGGTTGAGAACGCGGGCCTCTTCGCCGACGTAGATAAGGCCACCCTGGACCAGGTTCCCGCAGAATTCCGCCCCTCCACGGGCAAGTGGACCGGCATCGCCGCCCGTTCAACCGTGCTGGTGTACGACAAGAACAAGATCAGCGAAGACAAGCTGCCCAAGTCCATGCTGGACCTGGCCAAGCCTGAGTGGAAGGGCAAGTGGGCCGCGTCGCCCTCCGGCGCCGACTTCCAGGCGATCGTCTCCGCCCTGCTGGAACTCAAGGGCGAAGCCGCCACTGAGGAATGGCTCAAGGGCATGAAGGAGAACTTCAAGGCTTACAAGGGCAACAGCACCGCCATGAAGGCCGTCAACGCCGGCGAAGTGGATGCCGCGCTGATCTACCACTACTACTACTACGGCGACCAGGCCAAGACCGGCGAAAACTCCAAGAACGTCACGCCGTACTACTTCAAGAACCAGGACCCGGGCGCGTTCGTTTCCGTGTCCGGCGGCGGCGTCCTCAAGTCCTCCAAGAAGGCCGCCGACGCCCAGGCATTCCTGAAGTTCATCACCGGCAAAAAGGGCCAGGAAATCCTCAAGGATGGCACGTCCTTCGAATACGCCATTGCCTCGCAGGTTGATTCCAACGCCAAGCTGGTTCCCATCAAGGAACTGCAGGCTCCGACGGTGGACCCGGCCAAGCTGAACTCCACCAAGGTCACCGACCTGATGACCAAGGCAGGACTCCTCTAGTTCTGTGACCACTGATCTATCGGCTCCCGACGTTCCACGTTCCCAGGGAAGCACGACGACGGCGGGCAGGGGCAAGCGCCCCCGCCCGCCTTTCGGCGTTTCAACAGTGTCCCTGTTGGCCGTGCTCATAGCCCTGTTTTCCCTGATTCCGCTGGGCTATGTGGTGTACATGACGGCCACCACCGGATGGGAGACGGCGGTCAGCCTCATCGTGCGTCCCAGGGTGGGCGAGCTGCTGCTGAACACCGTCCTCCTCACGGTGTTCACGGTGCCGCTCTGCTTGGTCCTGGGCGTGGGTGGGGCCTGGTTGGTGGAACGGACCCAGCTGCGCGGGCACCGTTGGTGGGCGGTTGCGTTGGCGGCGCCCCTGGCCATTCCGGCTTTCGTGAACAGCTATGCCTGGGTGTCCGCTGTTCCGTCGATGGCGGGCCTCGGGTCGGGTGTCCTGATTGCCACGCTCTCCTATTTCCCGTTGGTCTACATCCCCTCAGCAGCCACCTTGGGCCGTTTGGATCCAGCCATTGAACAGTCCGCGGCCTCGTTGGGGCTGGGTTCGTGGGCGGTCTTTTTCCGGGTGGTGCTGCCGCAGCTGCGCATCGCAATGACCGGCGGCGCTTTACTGGTTTCCTTGCATTTGCTGGCTGAATACGGCGCCTTCGCCATGATCCGCTTTGACACGTTTACCACCGCCATCATGGTCCAGTTCCAGTCAACGTTCAACGGCACTGCGGGAAACATGCTGGCCAGCGTCCTTGTTCTCCTGTGCCTGGTCCTGCTGCTGGCCGAAGTCAGGAGCCGCGGCACCGCCCGTTACGCGCGCATCGGATCCGGTGCACAAGCCAAAGCCACCAGGCTGCCCCTTGGCGTTTCCCAGGTCCCTGCCCAGCTGGCACTCCTGGCCCTGACAGCCCTGGCATTCGGGCTGCCCCTGTGGTTCGTGCTGAAGTGGCTGTTTGCCGGTGGCACGGAGGTGTGGGCAGCTGAGGAGTTCATGCCCGCACTTGTCCAGACCCTCCTGTACGGGGCGGCCGGCGCAGTGGTCACCACGGTGGTGGCGTTCCCCATGGCGTACCTCGCGGTGAGGCGACCCAGCTGGTTCAGCAAGATGTTGGAACTCTCCAACTACGTCACCAGTTCGCTCCCCGGCATCGTGGTGGGTCTGGCGTTCGTTACCGTCAGCATTCGGGTGGTCCCCGGTGTCTACCAGACGGCCGGTGTGCTGATCGCAGCCTATGTCCTGCTCTTCCTGCCGCGGGCGTTGGTCAACATCCGCTCGGGCCTGGCCCAGGCGCCCAAGGAACTCGACGAGGCCGCCCAATCACTGGGCAAGGCCCCTTTGACGTCCTTCTTCCGGGTCACGTTGCGGCTGACAGCTCCGGCCGCGGCAGGTGGTGCGGCGCTGGTATTCCTTGCCATCGTCAACGAACTCACGGCCACGCTACTGCTCTCACCGAACGGCACCCGGACGCTGGCCACGGAATTCTGGAGCAAGAGCAGCGAGATCGACTACGCAGGCGCAGCGCCCTACGCCTTGCTCATGATCCTGCTCTCGGCCCCCATGACGTACTTGCTTTTCCAACAGTCCAAGAAAGTAGCCGGACAGTGACCGAACAATCCCCTTCCAGGCTTCCTGCACCCCGGGTAGCACCGTCAGTGGCCCCCTCCACCAACGCCCACCTGGACATCGCCGAAGTCACCAAGAACTTCGGTTCCCAGGCTGTCCTGAAGGGCGTGAACTTGTCGGTGGCCAAGGGCGGCACCACCGCAATTGTGGGGCCGTCGGGTTCGGGCAAGACCACCTTGCTGCGCCTGATAGCCGGTTTCGAACATCCGGATACCGGGACCATCAGCCTCAACGGCTCACCGGTGGCCGGCGAGGGCCTCTGGGTGCCGGCACACAGGCGGCAGGTAGGCTATGTCGCCCAGGACGGCGCGCTCTTTCCGCACCTGACGGTGGGGCAGAACGTGGCCTTCGGCCTCGATTCGGCAAAGCTCGACGGCGGTCGGCGTGGGGTGCGGGCGCGTGTCCAGGAACTGCTGGAGATGGTGTCCCTTGACGCGTCCATGGCCAAACGGCGGCCGCATCAGCTGTCCGGCGGACAGCAACAACGCGTCGCCCTTGCCCGTGCACTGGCGCGGGAACCTGAGCTCATGCTGCTGGACGAGCCGTTCTCAGCCCTCGACGCCGGCCTCCGTGTGGCTACCCGCAGGGCCGTGGCGAAGGTGCTCAATGCAGCCGGCGTAACCACCATCCTGGTGACCCACGACCAAGCGGAGGCTTTGTCCTTCGCTGACCAGGTGGCAATCATGCGGGGCGGCAAACTGGCCCAGATCGGTAACCCGTTCGTCGTCTACACGCGCCCGGCTGACCGCGCCACCGCCGAGTTCCTGGGCGACGCGGTGATCCTGGATGCATGGATGGAAGGCTCGTTGGCCACCTGCTCCCTGGGCGGCATACCCGTCCGGCGGCCACCGGCCCAGGGCAAGGTCCAGCTCATGCTGCGCCCGGAGCAGATCCGGATCGCGTCCGACGGCCCGATCCGCGGCGTGGTGGTGGACACGGACTATTTCGGCCCGGAGACCACTGTCCGCATCAAACTCGGCGAGTACACAGCACCGGACGGCAGCGCTTCGGGCAACAGCTATCGTTACCCCGGGGGCGGCGAAATCATTACCATCCGCCACTGGAACGCCTCCATCACTAGGCCGGGCACGGAATTGTGCCTGCGCGTGGTTGGCGAGGGTGTGGCTTTCCCCTTCGGTGAGTGAGCCCGCCTAGGGCTTTTTGCGTTGCGGGTACGGGGTTTCGTGGCGCGCCAGCATTTCCACGAAGCCTGCGATCTTCCGCTCCCGCGTGTCGGCCCTTTTGACCAGGTTGGTGCGGTGGATGAGAGCGAAGCGGTTCTGCGATGTGAGCACGTCGAACATAGCCTGCGCCTCCGGCACGGCTGCAATGGCCGCTGCCAGGTCCGCCGGCACCACCGAATCGGCGGGCCCCGCGTAGGCCGCCTCCCAACGGCCGTCTGCCTTGGCAGCCTCGACCGCGGAACGGCCGGCGTCGGTCATCCTGCCTTCCATTTCGAGCCGGCCAATGTGCCCCACGTTCCGTGCGGACCAGATGCTACGGCGCCCCCGGGGCGTCATGCGCTGGAAGTAGCTTTCGGCGTCGCGGCTCCTGGACTGGCCATCGATCCAGCCAAAGCACAACGCTTCGTCCAGCGCGGCATCGTAGTCCAGTTCGGTGACGGTGCCGCCCTTCTTGTGCAGGATCAGCCAAACCCCGGGGCTTTCGGCGGCATGGGCGGCCAACCAGGCACGCCACGCGTTGCCGTCTTTGACCAGTAGTTCTTCCAATTCAATGGGCATGGCCCCAGCATAGGCTTGGACGAGGATCCCGAAACCCACCAGGAGACCCCATGTTGCGAGCCCGCCCCATCCACTACACCTCCCGCCCGGAAGACTGGGCCGCCATCCTGCACGCGTTGGGTTTGGTGAAGACCGTCGACGACGGCGAGTGGCGGGAGTTCGACGCCGGTTCGGGCCGCCTCGCTTTGGGGCATGTGGAGCACGGCCATCCCTTGGATGGGTCCACGCTTTTTAGCGTCGAAGTGGGGAACGTGGACGAGTTCGTACGCCGCACCGAGGAAGCCGGCACCCAAGCAGAAATCCACGAAACCCCTGATGGCACCACTGCCCGCATCTCAGCCGACGATGGTTTCGAGTTCTTCGCTTTCCCCGCGACCCGGGCGGCTGATGGCACATGGGCAACGTCGCCCGGGGCCGATTCGGCACTGTCCGTCGTGGCCACCTGGGTCAGTCCGCTGGTGGAGATGTCGGCTGGCGTGCTCCGCGGCATCGGCGCCCGGCCCCGGACGTCGGACGACGAATCAGCCACCTTCACCACCAAGAACGGCGGCATTCTGCAGATCATCCACGGGGCGGACGGAACCAGCGGTGTGCTTGCGTTCGAGTACGACGGCGAACTGGAACCACTGCTGGCGCGGCTCACCGAAGCGGGCACTGAGGCCCGGATCAGCGAGGGCATCCTGTACGTCGCCAACCCCGATGCCGCGGGTGGCGCCACACCGGCGTCGATCGTGGTGGAACGGGCGCCCGCCTAGGCCGAACGGGCGCCCGCACTGGGGCCTACTGTGCGTATCGGAGGCTGGTAAGCAGGCCCTTGAGCTTGCTGTACTGCCCGGACTGCATCCAGGCCTCCGCGGCCTCCTGCGTCATGAACGGGTCGATATTCACATGGGCTGTGGTGGCGCCGTTGCCCATGATCAGGAAGCTGGCTGCGGAGGTGCTGTCAGGACCTTCGGTCATCAGCGTTTCCGGGACGAGGCCCACGAAGTACCTGGTTTCCGCGGGCTCGAAGGGGTAATCGTCCCGGAAGACCGCAAAATAGGATGCCCCGTCGCGGCTGTCAAAAGAGCTGAGCTTCTGCGAGTCCAGAATGGTGCGGTTGACGGGGCCGGCCACCACTCCGCCGACACCTCCGCTGGTAATGTCCACAACGTTGTGCCCGTTTTCATCGAAGATGTGGGCAATGGCGAAGTGATCGTCGTAAGGGTAGTCGTCCCCGGGCGCAACTACCGGAACTTCGGCTTGCATTCCCCAACCGGTCGGGACTTCGAAGGAGATGTGCCCATCCGGGAAGGTGTAGGTCCCGATTTCCGGGTAGTTGGGCGATACATGCGGCGTGGAGGGCTCAAGAGGGGTAATCGGGGTCACCACCGGTTCGGTGGGCGGAGCCGTCACTGCAGGTGCGGGCTCAACGGTTACCGTGGGTGCCGGGGCGGGTGCTTCACTCACGGGCTGGGCGACAACAGGAACCACCGCGGGCTCCGGAATCACCAATGGGGCGGGCTCGGCGGCTGGGGTCGGAGCGACGGGGGCAGCGTCCGCCACAGGGACATCGACCTCCGCCACCGTCTCTGCGAGCACTTCCTGCGGGGACGCCGCAGGACGCTCAGTTGGTGCGCCGCCCGGCTCGGGCGACGACGGCGTGCAGGCAGTAAGCGTCAACGCCAAAGCCAGCGATACAAGGGTCGCGTACTTGGCGTGTCCGGTTCGGCGGTAGTTCATTTCTGGGTTCCTTCCCCCACGGAGTCGTTGAGCAGATTTGCTTGCTCGAACATGTTGTTTCCGGGTCTGGTCCGCCGGTTACATTGCGGAGGAAAAGATTCTTTTCGAGACCACAATCCGCAGTGATTCCTGCCGCCAAGGGTTGGAGTCAATCCCCCGCCCCGGAATACAGCCGAGAGCGTAACGGCCCTGTACCCGGCAGGGCCTCCACGGAAGTTCCACCGGGGATGGGGTAGAACTTAACCATGAGCGTACGTACACCCGACCCGTATCCAGGCTGGCTTTCAGATGAGGACCTCTTCGAAGCCCGCGGCCGCCTCCCCATGGTTTATGTGGAAGCCGTTCCGGTCAGGTTGGATCCGCTCGGGTATGTCAACGAAGTCGGCACGCTCCTGCAGGGTGACGCCGACGGCAACATGGTCCGATACCTTGTCTCCGGCCGTGTCCTCTACCGCGAGACCATCCGGGCAGCCCTCCTGCGGCACATGGAAAAGGACCTCGGTCCCCTTGCTTTCCCGCAACTCCCCATCAGCCCTGTCCCGTTCACCGTGGCCGAATACTTCCCCGCGCCATCGCAAACGGGTTTCACGGACGACCGCCAGCACGCCGTCTCACTCGCCTACGTGATCCCGGTGACCGGCGAATGCGAACCACGCCAAGACGCCCTGGAACTCACCTGGATGACGCCCCAAGAGGTACTGAGCGAGAACGTCCAGCAGGAATTCGACGGCGGTCGAGGCAACCTCGTCCGGCAGGCGCTGGCTTTCTCGGGCATCGTCCTCTAGCGGGTCCCGGCCCCTGCGGCGGCCGGTCTTTGTAGACTGGACGGCGGACCCCAAGAGAACCAAAGGACTTCCGATGACTCACAGCCCAGCCACACAGCAGTACAAAGAAAAGCAGGCTGGGGACCTGCAGCCCGGAGATTTTGTGTTCCCGCCCGGCGACGGGCCGGCCGAGGAAATCCGCGCCATCGAGGTGCAGAAAGACGATTACGGCGTGCCCGCGCTGCTGCTGGTAACAGCGGTCGACGGCGGCACCATCAGGATCGCTGTCGGGTCCAGTGTCCCTGTGGGTGACGGAGTTCCTGCCGGCCCCGGTGCCGAAGCGCCAGTGGACGCACCCGCCGAAGCCGAACCGGACATCAGCAGCCCCGCCGAAGCCGAGGTCGACGCACCCGCTGGACCCGCCGTCGTCGTGCCTCCGCGTCCCGAAACCCCGCCAACATACACCGGACCCAGCGCCGAAGAGCTCGCCCTGATCCCCGAACCCGACGGCACCCCCGAAGCGGTGGTGCGTGCCGCAGCCGCCGACCACAAAGGCAAGAACGGTGTCCAGGTGCTCGCGGAGCGGCTGGCCAAGGGCATCAACACCAAGTCCGGAAGCTGCCTCCGGGACCTCAGCGACCTCGCCTTCGACCTGTGCATCGTGCTTCGCGATCCGGACCACGCGCTGGCGGTCGCGGACCTGCTGAACGTCCTGCCTTTCGATGGGAACCTGGACCGGTGGGCGTCGATCGAACGCGCCCTGGCACTCTCCAGTTTCATCTGCCGCGAGGCCGGCCAGTCCGAACGGGCTGCCGTCTACGAGAAGCTGCTCCGCGCGCCCGAATCCCAGGAAGAGGACCCGTTCAAGGCCCGGATCAACGCGAGGGTCCGCCAGCGTTCGCTCAACGAACCCAATTTGTACGACAAGGAAATCTTCCGCGCAATCGACAACGGCAACCACGAGGCCGAGCGCGAATGGCGGTTCCTGCGCTTGGAGGCACTGATGTTCCTGCGTGCCCACGGCGGCTCGAAGACCATCGGCGAGGAAGAGCTGGCCCGGCGGATCGGCAACGAACTGGAATCGGTGCGGGCCTGACAGGTTCCGGGCCTGTTATGCCGGGGCGAACGGCGGTAGATTCGGGGCCATGACGAACAATCTGAGCGTTGTGGTTAATGCCGATGCGCAGCAGGTTTGGACCATGCTGCGTGAACCGTCGTTGGTCGCCCAATGGCACGGCTGGGAGGCCGACGACCTTAACGATGAAATCAAACAGATCTACTTCAATACCGATGTCGTGGAAGGGCCCGATCACACCAGCCTGACCGTCAACGGCGGCGACATCTTTGAACTCCACCCTGTCTCCGGCGGCACCGAAGTGCGGATCACCAGGGTTGCCCTGGACCACGATTCCGAGTGGGCCGACTGGGACGAAGACATCACCCAAGGCTGGCTCACCTTCCTGCACCAACTGAGGTTCGCCCTTGAGCGCCATCCGCACGGGCACCGGCGGACACATTTTGTCTCCCTCCCCGGCAAAGGCGGTCCGGCGATCGAGAAGTTGGGACTAGGGGATCTGCCGCCCGTTGGAGAGGAATACTCGCTCACCCTCGCTACCGGTGAGAAGATCTCAGGCAAGGTCTGGTTCAAGAGCCGGCATCAGGTTGGCCTCACCGTCCACAACTACGCCGAACATGGGGAAGGGCTGCTGATCGTCGCCGAGCAGTTGCCGATCCCGGAGAAAAGGCCCGACGGCGGGTCCATGGTGATTGCCTCCACCTACGATTTGGGGGCCCATACGTTGGCGGACATCCGGGCCTCGTGGGACAACTGGAAAGCTGAGAACTACGGGTCCTAGGGCCCGCCCCGCAGGTTACTCCCGGTAAAGCTGGCACACTAGGTAGGTGCCAGCTTCCGTTCCTGTTTCCTCCCCAGCTCCCGCCCTGCCCGACTTGCCGGGGTTATCCGCCCGGCAATCCGAGTTCTCTTTCACGGTGGGCACCCGCCTGACTGAAGCGTGCTCGCCGTCGGACGCCCAAGTGGACGCCAACGGCGGCGCCTTCCTTGGCCGGACAGGTACCATCACCACGCCGCACGGAACCATCCAGACGCCCGCCTTCATCGCCGTCGGAACCAAAGCGACCGTGAAGGCCGTGCTGCCCGAGTCGATCGCCGCGTTTGGCGCGCAGGCCGTACTGGCCAACGCCTACCACCTGTACCTGCAGCCCGGGCCCGAAATCCTCGACGCCGCGGGTGGGCTGGGTGCGTTCATGAACTGGCCCGGGCCCACTTTTACCGACTCCGGCGGGTTTCAGGTGATGAGCCTGGGCTCGGGGTTCAAGAAAGTCATCGACATGAAGAACGTCGATTCGTCCGGCCCCGATGACGCCGTAGCACCGGGCAAGGAACGTCTGGCGCACATTGACGACGACGGCGTCTGGTTCAAATCCCACCTGAACGGTGACCGCCACCGTTTCTCCCCCGAGATCTCCATGCGTGTCCAACACCAGATCGGCGCGGACATCATGTTCGCCTTCGACGAGCTCACTACCCTGCAGAATTCGCGGGCGTACCAGGAGGAGTCCTTGGAGCGCACCCGTTTGTGGGCGCTGCGGTGCTTGGAGGAGCACGCTTCGTTGACTTCTTCCCGTGTCGGCAAGCCGTATCAGGCGTTGTTCGGGGTTATTCAGGGAGCCCAATACGAGGACCTGCGCCGCAAAGCCTGCCAGGACCTCGGTGCCATGCCCTTTGACGGATACGGGATCGGCGGTGCGTTGGAGAAGGAAAACCTGGGCACCATTGTGCGTTGGTGCAACGAGGAACTGCCCGAGGACAAGCCCAGGCACCTGCTCGGCATCTCCGAACCGGACGATATCTTCACGGCCATCGAGAACGGCGCCGACACGTTCGACTGCGTCTCCCCCACGCGCGTTGCCAGGAACTCAGCGTTCTATACCCCGTTTGGCCGGTTCAACTTGTCCGGGGCTAAATACAAAGCCGATTTCGGGCCCTTGCAGGACGGCTGCGACTGCTACACATGCGTCAACTACTCGCGCGCGTACATCCACCACTTGTTCAAGGCCAAGGAGATGCTCTCCGCGACGCTGATTTCCATCCACAACGAACGCTTCGTGGTGAAGATGGTCGACGATGCCCGGCTGGCCATCGAATCCGGGGACTTCTTCGAGTTCAAGGCGGAGACGCTGGGGCGGTACTACTCGTAGGTTGGCGCTCCGGAGCCGAGCTAGGCTGCGACTGCTCCGTAGCTTGGCTCGCGCTTCTTGATCCAGCCAACAACCAGTACGGTGACAGGCACGAACAGGAACTCCACCGCGGTCTTGTAAACGAAGCCCACCAGGACGTAGTTGACGAACGAGCCGGCGTCCGAGATGCCGATGACAGACGCCGCGATGCTGCAGAAGATCAGGGTGTCCACGAATTCTCCCACCACGGAAGAACCCATGAGGCGTGCCCACAGGGATCGTTCACCCGTGCGCTGCTTCATCTTCACCAGGATCCAGGAGTTGATGGTCTGTCCTGCCAGGAAAGCAAGCAGGGAGGCAAGGACGATCTGCGGCACAGGACCCAGTGCCCCCTCGATAGCGGCCTGCTTCGCGGTTCCGTAGTCATCGTCAAAACCGGGAAGGATGATGATCACCCAGTAGCAAAGGGAGGCGAACACACTCAGCGCAAAGGAGGTGATGATGGCTTTGCGGGTCACTTTGAATCCGTAGACCTCACTCATCACGTCGCCCAGGATGTAGGCCAACGGGAAAAGGAAGAACCCACCGTCGGTGATGATCGGCCCGAGCACCACGCCCTTTGAAGCGCCGATGTTGGACAGGATCAGCACCACGGCCATGACGGCCAACATGATGCCGAAATACGGGGAACCGATCGAGGCGAAGCGGGGTGCAGGCTTACTCAGCGTGCTGGAGCCGGAGGGCGAAGACATGGGTCATCCATTTCGTAGTGGTTCGCGAAGGTCGCCGCATCTTGGCTGCCCCGCTGTATTAGCACTGTGGTGGTGGGGCATCTGGCCCGGCACCGGTTCCATTGTCCCACCCGCCGATCCTCTCTCACATCCCACCCCCTTCCCGCTGATCCTCTCTCACATCCCACCCCCTTCCCGCTGATCCTCTCTCACATCCCACCCCCTTGAACCAAACCCTCCCTCACTTCCTTCTTTTTGAACACGTTCAGAAATCTGGCATACTCATTCTTGAACACGTTCAAAACCTTGATCAAGGAGCCTCAGGTGGCAGCAAAGAGCGAACAGACCCGGCAACTCGTGGCAGACGTCGCGCTGAAGATGTTCCGTGAAATCGGCTTCGAAAAGACCACAATGCGTGCCATTGCGCAGGAAGCCGGCGTGTCCGTAGGGAACGCCTACTACTACTTCGCTTCCAAGGATGAACTGGTTCAGGAGCTGTACGTCCAGGTCCAGGATGAGCATGCAGTGGTCGCGGCACAGGCGCTGGAGGGCGTTCACGACCTCACGGGGCGCCTGAAAGCAGTGCTGCACACCGGCGTCGACGTCATGGCCCCTTACCATCAGTTCGGTTCCGACTTCATCTCAACCGCCATACGGCCGACTTCGCCTGTCAACCCGTTCGGCGAGGCATCCACCGCCGCCCGCGAGGCTTCGCTCGCGATCTTCCGTTCCGCCGTCGAGGGCTCCTCTCCCGCCGTCGCTAAAAAACTGCGCGCCGATCTGCCCGAGCTGCTGTGGCTGGCGTACATGGGCGTCGCACTGTTCTGGGTTTACGACAAATCCGAGGGCCAACGCCGTACCCGGAAACTGATCGACGGTGCCGCACCTCTTGTGGCTCGCGGCCTGTCTCTGGCAAAGATTCCCGGAGTCAGCAAGGTCTTCGACGACGTTTTGGGACTCGTACGCAGCGTCAAGGAGGACTCGTAATGACCCGGACAGTGGTGATCGCCGGTGCCAGCGGGTTCATTGGCAGCTACTTCACGCGGCGGTTCCTCGAAGAGGGCTGGCAGGTCCGGACAGTCGGGCGGGATGTCTCGGCTGACGCCCAGTGGCATGACGACGGCGGCATCACCAAGTCGCTGGACGGCGCCGAACTGCTGGTGAACCTCGCCGGACGATCCGTGAATTGCCGTTACGACGAGCGGCACCGGCGAGAGATCCTGGACTCCCGGGTTTTGACGACGCGTGCGTTGGGCCGGGCGGTTGCTGCGTGTGCGGAACCTCCCCGAACCTGGATCAACTCGAGCACCGGGACCATCTACCGGCACGCCGACGACCACCCACAATCGGAGGCATCCGGCGAGTTGGGCACTGGGTTCTCCGTCGACGTGGCCCGCGCATGGGAAGACGAATTGGCGGCCGCCGTTGCGCCGGACACTCGAAAGGTGGCCCTGCGGATTGCGATCGTGCTCGGTGCCGGTGGCGTCATGAGCCCCCTCCAGAACCTCGCCCGGCTTGGCCTGGGTGGGCACATGGGTCCCGGTACGCAGAAATTCAGCTGGATCCATGTGGAGGACTTGTTCCGTGTGGTGCTGTTCGTCCACCAGCGCGCTGAGCTAACGGGTCCTGTGAACGCGGCAACGCCCTACCCCGTGGACAACCGCGAACTGATGTCGCTGGTTCGGCAAAGTATGGGTGTCCCGTTTGGCATTCCTACACCGGCCTGGCTCCTGGAAGCCGGGGCCGTTCTGATCCGGACGCAGACCGAGTTGGTGCTCAAGAGCCGCTGGGTTGAGCCGCGGAAGTTGCTCGACGCCGGGTTCGCCTTCGAGCACCCAACTCTGGCCGACGCGCTGAACGACATCGCCAAGCAAGTCCCCAAGCCCTCTCTCCCATAATCACCCCTTCACCCAAACCCTCTCTCACCCACGCAGAAAGGCAGCCATGAGCCAGGAACCATGGACTGACGAAGATGAGTACGCTCTGGCAACCAAGGGCCAGTCCAGAGGATGGCGCTACGGACCAAAGGACCGAGTGGTGCTCGACACCAAGGGACTTGCAGTTGGAACCGCCGTAGCGCATCTGACATTCTGCGTTCTCCTCAGCATCCAAGGGCCGGAGTGGGCTGTCATCTTTTTTATTTATAGCCTCCTCCCGGTCTGGGCTGTTGGTGCTGCGGCCGGATCACTTCTCGGCTTGGCTCTGCGCCGCGTCCGGAACCAATGGGTTCACGTTGTCGCCTTTTTCGCCGGAGCTTTACTCATGTGTGTCCCATTCGGTGGACTTTCACCGACGGGTCCGCTTCTTTTCTCGTTGTCGATCGCCGTCGCGGCATGCGCCGGCCGCCTGGCTGTATGGAAACTGGTCCGGATCAACCAGAGTCCCCCTGTCACATGAGAGAGCATCGATAGGTGAGCAGCCGCCGTCGGGCGTTAAGGTGCGGCCACCGTCCCCAACCTAGCCACGCAACCCGAATCCTAAGGAAGTGTTAGGAAATGCCCCGCGGGCTATGGCTGTGCCGTGCATCACCCATAGTTTGGAATACGTCCTCTTCACCTTGGAGGACCTTTCTTAGTCGACGAAGAGCCATGCGCAAGGACGCCATGAGCACGAGCTTCATGGACAGAACGAACTCAGGCAAGACACGGCCGCCGCAAAACGCTGCCGTCCAGGAAGGTTCATTGATGAGCACCCAGCAAGCTGCACCTCTGAGCGAAGCCGCTCAGACACGCAAAGCCGTGAGCAATATCCTCAAGGGCTCCGCGGGCAACCTCGTGGAGTGGTTCGACCTCTACGTCTATACGGTTTTCGCGGCATATTTTCAGTCGCACTTCTTTAATTCCTCGGACGACCTTCAGGCTGGCCTTGAGGCGATGGCGGTCTTTTCGACGTCGTTCCTTATGCGTCCGATCGGAAGTTGGTTCTTCGGCCGCTACGCAGACCGCAAGGGCCGCAAGGCCGCGCTGACGCTCAGTGTGACCATGATGTCGGCCGGGTCCTTCGCGATCGCGATCCTGCCGACACAGGATGTGATCGGACTCTGGGCCCTGATCTTGCTGGTGTTTATCCGCGTCGTGCAGGGCTTCTCAGTCGGCGGTGAGTACGGCACCAGCGCCACGTACATGTCCGAGGCGGCAACGGCAAAGCGCCGCGGCTTCTTCTCCAGCTTCCAGTACGTCACGCTGATCGGCGGCCAGATGCTGGCACTTTTGGTGCTCGTGATTCTGCAGAACACCATGAGCAAGGAAGACCTGACGGCGTGGGGATGGCGTATCCCGTTCGCCGTAGGTGGCGTGGCTGCGCTGGTTGTTCTCTGGCTCCGCCGTTCGATGGAGGAGACCCTCTCTTCCGATCAGCTCCGTGCCGCACATGTGAAAGTGGAGGGCGAGGCCCAGCCTGGCACTATGAAGCTCCTGCTCACTAGGCACTGGAAGCCGCTGCTCATCTGCATCGGCATCACCCTCGGCGGCACGGTTGCGTTCTATACGTACACCAACTTCATCCTGAAGTTCATGAACGATACGTCCGGCATCGCCAAGACGGATACCTCCGTGATCAACTTCTGGGCGCTGTTCATCTTCATGCTGCTGCAGCCTGTCTACGGCCTGATTTCGGACAAGGTGGGCCGCAAACCCCTGCTGATCTGGTTCGGCGTCACCGGCGTCCTGTTCACCTGGCCGCTGCTCTCCACTCTTTCCGGCACCAAGGATCCGTTCATCGCATTCCTGCTGATGCTGGGCGGCCTGCTCATGGTTGGCGGCTACACGTCCATCAACGCACTGGTGAAGGCCGAACTGTTCCCGGCTTCGATCCGCGCCTTGGGAGTAGGACTCGGTTACGCAATCGCCAACTCGCTGTTCGGCGGAACCGTCCCCCTGATCGGTGCTGCGTTGCAGAAATCCAACCAGGTGGATCTGTTCTTCACGTACGTCACAGCTGCGATCTTCATCTCGCTTCTGGTGTACATCTTCGCGCTGAAGAACAAGACGTCCACGCACTTGGATGCGGAGCAAGGCCACGCGTTCGTGGCGAAGGGCGCTGCGACGGCAACAACAAAGGACGACGACGGCACGAAGGATCGCGTCGACGCCTGACCTTCCTGCCTTGTTAGGCCCGCTCTGCGCACTTTGGGTACTCCGAAGGGCGCAGAGCGGGCCTCACAACGTTAAGCTCTAGTAGCGAACCAGCCAACAGCGAACCAGCCCCAATCCAAAGGACCATGACAGTGCACGTGCTCATCGTCGAGGATGACGACGCCATGGCGTCGGCCTTGAGCGCTGCCGTCGCTTCGGCCGGACATACACACACCCGCGTGTCCCGCGGCGAGGATGCGCTGCTGGCCCACCGGGAACACCAGGTGGTCCTGCTGGACCTTGGCCTTCCGGATTTGGATGGCTTGGATGTGCTGCGCAAGCTGCGCCAAGTAACCAACATCCCCATCCTCATCCTGACGGCCCGGGATGACGAGCGGAGCGTGGTCCTGGGTCTCAGGTCCGGAGCAGACGACTACCTGGTCAAGCCCGTGAAGCTCGTGGAATTGCTTGCCAGGATCGAAGCCGTCACCCGGCGCACCAACCGCGGCGGCCAGGAAGCTCCGCACGCCATCGTCCTGGGCGAACTCGAGGTCGACCTCGACCGCCGCCTGGCCGCCGTCGGCCAACGGAAACTCGCCCTGACAGCAACCGAGTTCGACCTCCTCAGCCTCCTCGTCAGGAACGCGGGCTCGGTGGTGACCCGCGAGCAGATCCTGGACGCACTCTGGGGCGACGCGTTCGTGACACATTCCAGGTCCTTGGACGTGCACCTCACAGGCCTGCGGTCCAAGCTGCAGCTGCCCGGCTTCATCATCAACGTCCGGGGCGTTGGCTACCGGGTAGAGCAGCCGTGAAAGTCCGTGTTCTCAGCATCCTGAGCTTGCTGGTGGTCATCATCGTGGTGACGGTCTCCAGCGTGATCCTGACCTCGGCCAGCCGGGAGCTCACCCAGGAACTTCAGATCAACCGCGTCGCCGCCCTCAACCGCTTCGCGCAACTGGCCAGCGACGCCGCCCAAGACAAAGACACCAGTCAGTTGCAGCGCGAAATGGACCGCTACTCCGAGCTTTACGGCGAGGGAATCCTGATCCGCACACAGGAGGGAACCGTCCGTTCCGGCGGACTCAGCGAAGAGCGGCCCGACGTCCAGGACGCACTGAACCGGGCGAGCCTCAACCTCAGCGACACCACCCTGAACCCCATCAGTGCTTTCGGGACCGGCAACGACATCATTTCCAGGTCGTTCGGCACGGCCAGCCAAGTCCTCGGCGAGGCTGTTGTGGAAGTCAACCTCGATGCCGCCCGGCAAAAGCTGCGGGAGCGATGGCTGGTGGTCGGATTCGCGGCGCTGGCGTTGGCAGCTTTGCTCCTGCTCGCCGCAGCGCGAATCACCGGGTGGGTCCTGCGCCCGGTCAACCGGCTCAGCAGGGCAGTTCACGAGCTCGAAACCACGGGTAAAACAAGCCAACTTCCCGACGCCGGACCGCCCGAACTGCGCGAACTCAGCCGCTCCTTCACCGCCATGGCGGACACCGTGACGGAGAGTATGGAGTCCCAGCGCCGGCTGATCGCTGACACATCGCATCAACTTAGAAACCCTGTTGGGGCGCTTCGGCTGCGGATCGATTTGCTGCAGCTGGAACTCAAAGGGCAGCAGGAGAAGGCTGCGGCAGCTGGTGTTGTGGCGGAACTTGAGCGGGTTGAGGAAATGCTCGACGGCGTGCTGAAGCTGGCGACGGCGGAACACCGCGCCTTCGAGGGGTCTACCCGCCCGGACCAAGCCGCAGAGCACCAGCGGCAAGCCGTCATCGACCCCCTCCCCATCCTGCAGGGCGAAGTAGAACGGGCCGTACCTGCCGCTCAACGGGCGGGATCCCGGCTTACGCTAGAGGGCCCCGCACACGAAAACCAGATCAACTGCGACCCCGACGAACTTGCCCACATGGTGGGAGAACTCATTGCCAACGCCATCAAGTACGCCCCCGGAGCTACCATCACCGTGGCCACGCAGCAGACGGCAGGCGGAAGCGCCGTCGTAATTTCCGACGACGGTCCCGGCCTCCCAGCCGAGCAGCGTGCCGCTTCCACCACCAGGTTCTGGCGGGCCCCACAGCACAGCAAAATCCCTGGCAACGGTTTGGGCATGACCATCGTGGATCGGCTGGCCCAAGCAAACGGCGGCCGGCTCGTCATTGAGCCGCGCGAGCCGCATGGGCTGACGGCACGGCTCGAGTTTGCGAAACCGGAGGACGCGCAGGATGCCTGAGTCGAAGGTGATGCCCCGGCGGTCTGCACTTAAGGCCGGGCTGGCCGTGGGTGTGGCTGGTCTTTTCCTTCCCGCAACAGCAGCCTGCACCCCGGGCGAACGTCCCCGGAAACTGACGGTGGCCGGCGGTGAAGCTGGCGGCTTTTACCTGGAGTTCGCCACGCTGCTCGCGGCCTTGCTGCAAAAGGAAGGCGTGGCCGAAACGGCGGAGCCTGTAGTCACCGGTGGGAGCCTGGAGAACATCCGGCGGGTGGTGGCCGGGGAGGCGACGCTCGCCGTCGCGCTTGCGGACGCGGCCGCCCAGCAGTCGAGCCCCGGTGACCGGCCACCCCGACCCGCAGACCTTGTAGCTCTCGGCAAGGTCTACCAGAACTATGTCCACTGCATCGTGCGGAAGGACAGCGGCATCCGGAACTTTGCCGACCTCGCGGGGAAAACCGTGGGCGTGGGCGAAGTGGGGTCGGGGACATCCCTCACTGCTCCCAGGATCATCGAGGCCTCCAGCCTGTCATCCGCAAAAACCAGTCCCGCGCTCACCCAAGTGAACCTGGGGCTGAACCAAGGGCTCGCGGCGCTGCAGAACCGGACCATCGACGCTCTGTTCTGGTCCGGAGGCGTCCCCACCGCAGCCATCGCGTCCACTGCCAAGGACGTTGGCCTCCGCTTGGTGGACCTATCGGACCTCATCAACGCAACGCGCTCGCAGTTTGGACCGTTCTACGACCGCGTCCTTATTCCCGCCAACAGTTACGGTGACGCGCCCGCTGTGTGGACGGTCGGCGTCGCCAACCTCCTCCTCTGCCGCAGGGACCTTGCCGACCACGTTGTTCGTCAGACCGTGGAACTGCTGGTGGAACAAGCCCAGGACTTGGTTCCGAAGTCGAGCACCGGTGTGCAATTCCTCAGCCCGGAAACCCTGATCAACACCGCGGGCGTGCCCTTGCACCCTGCCGCGGAGGCGGCATACCGGACGCTGCACGGCTAGGCCGTTTAGGAGCGGGACCGGAGCAACTGCCAAAATGGAAACCATGACTTCAGCCGTTGCCCCTGCCATTGCCCTGACCATCGCCGGTTCCGAAGCGACCGGTGGCGCCGGCGCGCAAGCGGACCTCAAGACCTTCCAGGAACTCGGAGTGTTCGGCATCGCGAACCTCACGTGCATCGTTTCCTTCAACCCGCAGGACAACTGGAACCACCGCTTTGTGCCGGTGGACCAGCAGGTCATCGCGGATCAACTCGAAGCCACGACGGCGGCCTACGGTGCCGCTTCCGGCGCGCCTTCCGTTTTGGACACAGTGAAGATCGGCATGCTCGGCAGCCCGGCGACCATCAGCACGGTGGAAAAGGCGCTGACGGACGGCGCTTTCGCGAATGTGGTTTTGGATCCTGTTTTGATCTGCAAAGGCCAGGAGCCGGGCCACGCCCTGGACACCGACCAGGCACTGAAGGCCCAGATCCTGCCGCTGGCTACTTTCGTCACGCCGAACCACTTCGAAGCCGAGTCCTTGTCCGGGCTCACGATTACCGATGAAGAGTCCCTCAAGGCTGCTGCGATCCGCATCCACGAGATCAGCGGCGCAGCAGTCCTCGCCAAAGGCGGGGTGCGGCTGGAAGGCCCGGACGCCGTCGACGTCTATTACGACGGCGAGACCTTGGAAGTCCTGCGCGCTCCGAAAGTGGGCGATGTTGCTGTGTCAGGTGCGGGCTGCTCGTTGGCCGCGGCTGTGACCGCTGAGCTGGCTAAGGGCGCGACGCCGCTGGAAGCCGCACGCACTGCCAAGGCTTTCGTCACCGAAGGGATCAAGAACCGTGTGTCCTCCGGCGCTCCCTTTGACGCGCTGTGGCAGGGTGGGGCGTTGTCCTAGCTCCTATACGAAAGCAGCCGCCGCGGAGTGTTCCGAGGCGGCTGCTTTTCTTTGCGTGAGCTTTAGCGTGAGAGCTTGCCCATGAGTGAGGCGATGGGACGCAGGAACAGTGGGCGGGCAAGGAACCAGGCGGCTGCCGTGAAGACGATGGAGGCCGCGAAGATTCCGAAGCCCCACCAGCTGTAGTCGTTGTTGGACGCGTACATATGGTTCAAATTGTTTAGGGCGCCGGTGGCCAGCACCAGGGTCACGTGGACGATCACGAAGGCAACGAAGTAGATCATCACGGGGAAGTGGATCTTGCGGGCCAGCTCGATCGGGTAGTACTTGTTGATCGCAGCCTTCTTGGGCCATGCGCCGGACATCCGGATGCCGGTGATGATGGCCAGCGGCGCCGCAATGAAGACCGTGACGAAGTAGGTCAGGAGCTGAAGGCTGTTGTAGTTGTTCCAGCCATTTTCAACGGGCCAGTTCAGCGAGGCATACTGCAGGCCGGCGGAGACAGCGTTCGGGAAGACGTCCCAGTTGGTGGGGACGATCCGCAACCATTGACCGGTGGCGAAGAGCAACACGATGAAAATGATGCCATTCAAGACCCAGAGCGCATCCAGCGTCAGGTGGAACCAGAGGTCCAGGCTGATCTTGGTAGGCGGGTTCTTGGTTTTGATGAAGCCCTTGTTGTTCCTGGTCCAGTTGGCTGCCGGCCGCGTGGTGGTGCGCACCTGCCACCCCGAACGGATGATCAGGACAATGAAGAACATGTTCAGGAAGTGCTGCCAGCCAAGCCATGCGGGGAAGCCAGTAGGAGTGCCTTCAGGGATGGCCGAATGGCCGGGGTAGTCCGTCAAGAATTGCTGGACCGGCTGAAGGGTCCGGAGCCACTGTGCCACCAGAACCAGGATCAGTGCCACCACCAGAGCTCCTGCGGTGACGGCGACGGGTTTGAACCACCTGTTCGACGTGATCCCGGACGACTTGCTTGAAACGGACATCAGGCCGCGTTCCTCTCTGGCTTGTTTGGCTGCGACCAGTTGGCGCTATATAGCGATTCAACCAGTTGCAGCCCGACGGTGAAAACGGCACCCGGGTTTCGGGGCGTTCGACGTCAAAAATCGCAGCATTCGGATACATGCCGCAATGTGTATTTCTAGAACAGACTTCCAGAATTATTTCCCGTGCTTTAGTGGTCAGTCAAGGCTTGCGGCTGGCTATGTGGATTCTTTCGGGGATAGGATTCCAAAAAATAGCTGGTCGACACACCGGTGTCCGTTCTGCCCGCGGAAGGAGCCCTGCATGGTTCGCAAGACGTCCGAAGTTGCCAGTAACGCGGGCTCGTGGCAATGGACCCGCACGGCGGCCACCCAGCGCAACTTGTTGGACGCGGCGGCCGGGGTCTTCATCGAACACGGCTTTACCGATGCTGGCATTACTGACATCGTGGCCCGTGCCGGATCCAGTGTGGGCAGCCTGTACCACCACTTCGGCGGAAAGACCGAGCTCTTCCTCGCCCTCTGGAACGACTACCAGAACGAACACGAAAGACTCGTCGCAGCCGCCGTCGCGAAAGCGCGGAAAGACGGCGAGGACGATCCCCTGACACTGTTCAACGTGGGCAGCCGCAGCTACTTCGACTACGCCTGGAAGCACCGGGACTTGGAACGGGTGTTCATCGAGGGCGACACTCCCCCGGGCTTCGAATTGCTCAGGCGGGAACGGGGACGGGAATGGGTCCGGCAGAACTCGGTGCTCCTCGGCGCCAGCGACGACACCCTTGGCAGGCTCACAGTCGCGGTGATCACGGACATCGTGACGGTGTCGGGGCAGGAAGTTGCCCTGAGCGCCACCAAGCGTGAGGCCGACGCCGTGGTTGAAGCTGCGGCAGTGCTGGTCCGGAGACTGGTCGGATAGCTCCGTACCCACCCAAGCTGCGCCAAGCAAACTGTCCGCGAACCGCGAATCTTACGATGAGGCTGGGCGGCTCGGGACGCAGAGTTCGAGGCCTTGGTTCCTGGCAGCCTCGAATATCTTAGGTTGTGCCGCGCCGTGCTTGAAGCCGAGTCCATCTACCGTTCGCTCGACGATTCGCAAGTTTCGACTCGTTCGGGCCTCGAATGCGGGGTGAGCGAGCAGCGCCTCAGCGTGGCTATTGAGCAAGACTCCGTTATTGAGAAGCAGCTGTACGACCTCCGCTCGGGACCGACCGCCCACACGAACCACGAATCCCTCATCCTCTGCCTTGCTGATCATGCACCGATTCTCCAGCAATGCTGGCCGGAGAACGACTCACCTTCAGTGATTCGGCGTCTGCCGTTTGTTGGGCTGGCTTGACGGGCGATGTATCCGCTGCGCCAGGGCGTTCTCGATGCTGGCGCCTTCACCATTCCGGCGGATCGACGCGATCTTCAGGTTGGTGACTTCTTCTGTGCTGCGATGCCGGCACCGATCAGCCCACCTGCAGACAGCAGCAACAGTGCCGCTCCTGCCACCATGGCGATCTTGACAGGTACCGGGAATTCGATTGCCACCGCAACGCAGCAGATGACAACAGCAAGAGCGGCCACCCAAGCCGCAATAGCACCCAACATCTTTTTATCCACCGAATTACCTTAGTGACACAGGCCAGACAATTGTCAAACATGCCCGCGCCGGCGTAGCCGCAATGTGTGAGGATGCAGGTGGTCGCGCCCAGAAAGCACGGCTTTCACATTCGAAGGTTCTCAAGAGCCCACAATCAAGAACGCGGAACGCGAGAGAGCGTCCGCGCCAAACCGACGGGACGTGAGCGAGCGTCCGCGCCAAGCAGGCGGAACGTGAGCGAGCGACCGCCCCAAGCAGGCGGAACGTGAGAGAGCATCGGGAAAAAGCAGGCGGAACGTGAAGGAGCGTTGGGGGTCAGCGTTCGGAGTGCGCCGCCAGGAAGGAGTACACCTCGGTCTCGTCCACGCCGGGGAACGCTCCGGGAGGCATGGCGGCCAACAGGTGGGAGTGTGCTCGGGCGGAGGGCCACGCGTTGCCGGCCCACTCGTTCGCCAGCGAGGCAGGCGGCCTCTTGCAGCAGTTCGGGTCCGGGCAGTTGGACGTTGCACGGGCCGTGGTCTCCCGGCCCCGGAACCACTTGACGTGCTGGTACGGCACCCCGATGCTCAATGAAAACTCGCCGGCCGCGGACCGTTCAGTCCGTGCAGTGCACCAGTACGTGCCCGATGGAGTGTCCGTGTACTGGCTGTAAGCGCTGAACTTGTCCGGCACGTCGAACACCGCCCGAGAGGTCCATGCCTTGCACGACGGCTGCCCCTCAATCGCTCCCGTGTGGTCCTGCGGGAAGGTCACGCCGTCGTTCTCGTACGCCTTGTAGATGATGCCGGACTGGTGGGTCTTCTGGAAGTGCGTGGTGATGCCCAAGTGCTTCGTGGCCAGGTTGGTGAAACGGTGCGCGGCGGTCTCGTAGGACACGGCGAAGGCGTCGCGGATGTCCTCCACGGCAATTTCCTTGGCGGCCTTGGCCTTCTGGAGGAATTCGACCGTGGCCTGCTCCGGCAGCAGCAAAGCCGCGGCAAAGTAGTTGGTCGCAACGCGCTGGGCCAGGAAGTCCCCATAGTTCCGGGGCGTTTCATGCCCCAGGACGTAGTGTCCCAGCGCTTGGAGCAAAACAGATCGTGGATCGTGATCCTGCCGCTGGTTCTGCGTGAGATAAATTCTGCGGTTCTTCAAATCCGTCACCGAACGGGTGGAATGCGGCAAATCCCCTACGTGGTGCAGCGTGAAACCGAGGTTCTCGGCGATGTCCGCAATGACGTGCTGGCTCAGCGGACCGGTGGTGTAGCCGACCCCTTTGAGGACCTTCTGCGCTTCCGCCTCGTACTCGGGGAAATAGTTCCCGCGCTCGCGCATCATGGCACGCAACTCACCGTTGGCTCGGCGGGCCTCCTCCGGCGTCGCGGCTTGCTCATTGAGTTTGCGTTCGAGCTCCTGAAGCAGCCCCACCTGGGACTCCAGGACTTCCAGCGGAAGCCGCGAGCTGATGCGGATTTTCGGGAGATTCAGGGACTCGTACAGGGGGCCGCGCTGGTACCGTTCCAGTTCAATTTCCAACGCCGCCCGGCGACTCGGCGGCTCCGCCCCGAGCAGCTGATCGATGCTTACGTTGAGTGATGCGGCCAACTGCTGCAGCAGCCCCAACTTGGGTTCGCGCTTGCCGTTTTCGATCAGGCTCAGTTGGCTTGGTGCGGTCCCGACGGCAGCACTCAAGCCGTCCAGCGTCAGCCCCGCCTGCTTGCGCAGGTGCCGTACGCGGCGGCCCAGACTGATGACGTCCAGTTCCGGGGCCGCAGGGGACGACGATGGCGATGCTACTTCGCGATTCCAGCTAACAGGCGACATTTCTTGAGAATACGCGAAGAAGTGCATTTCTTTCCATAGTTTTCCTCTAGAAAGCCTATTGAAAGTGCAGAAAAGTAGGTCTTACGAAAAGGAAATACAGACCCCGGACAACCCGGCCGGTGCCGCAACGATGCAGCAGCGGCCGGGCCGGGCACCACCTAGGAGACAGAAATGACCGCTTCATTTGAACCAGCAGAGCAGAGTGCAGAGCAGCAGGCCGCAGCGCTGGAACTTGAATGGTCCGCCAACCCGCGTTGGGAAGGCGTCACCCGCGATTACTCGGCCACCGACGTCGTCCGCCTCCGCGGTCGCGTCTCCGAAGAGCACACCCTGGCCCGCCGCGGTTCGGAGAAGCTCTGGAAGCAGCTCACCGAGGAAGCTCCCACCGGCGGCTACACCAACGCGCTCGGCGCACTCACCGGCAACCAGGCCGTACAGCAGGTCAAGGCCGGCCTCCGCGCAATCTATCTCTCCGGCTGGCAGGTCGCCGCCGACGCCAACCTGTCGGGCCAGACCTACCCGGACCAGTCCCTGTACCCGGCCAACTCGGTGCCGCAGGTTGTCCGCCGCATCAACAACGCCCTGCTCCGCGCAGACCAGATCGAATACGCCGAGGGCGTCAAGACCGTCGAGGACTGGCTCGTCCCGATCGTCGCCGACGCCGAAGCCGGCTTCGGTGGCCCGCTCAACGCCTACGAACTCATGAAATCCATGATCACCGCAGGTGCCTCGGGCGTTCACTGGGAAGACCAGCTCGCATCCGAAAAGAAGTGCGGCCACCTGGGCGGCAAGGTCCTGATCCCCACCCAGCAGCACATCCGGACCCTCAACGCAGCCCGACTGGCAGCCGACGTCGCCGGTACCCCGACGGTTGTCATTGCCCGCACCGACGCCGAAGCAGCAACCCTGATCACCTCAGACGTTGACGAGCGCGACCAGGAATTCATCCTCCGCGAAGGTGGACAGCCTGTTCGCACCGCCGAGGGCTTCTACAAGGTCCGCAACGGCATCGAACCCTGCATCGCCCGTGCCAAGGCCTACGCACCGTACTCCGACCTTATCTGGATGGAGACGGGCACCCCGGACCTGGAACTGGCACGCAAGTTCGCCGAGTCGGTCAAGGCTGAGTTCCCGGACCAGATGCTCTCCTACAACTGCTCCCCGTCCTTCAACTGGCGCAAGCACCTGGACGACACGACCATCGCGAAGTTCCAGCGCGAACTTGGTGCCATGGGCTTCACGTTCCAGTTCATCACCCTGGCCGGCTTCCACGCCCTGAACTACTCGATGTTCGATCTCGCCCACGGCTACGCCCGTGAAGGCATGAGCGCCTACGTCGAGCTCCAGGAAAAGGAATTCGCCTCCGAATCCCGCGGCTACACCGCCACCAAGCACCAGCGCGAAGTCGGCACCGGCTACTTCGACGACATCGCAACTGCGCTCAACCCGAACGCATCCACTTTGGCCCTGGTGGGATCCACCGAAGAAGGCCAGTTCCACTAATCCCCAGCCGCCCCCTCCGCTCGCAAGCTCGCGAGGGAACCCGGCGGCCGTGGGCCCATTCCGCCCAAGGTGAGCTGTTCGCTTCGCTCACCGGAAGGCACGACGGCGATTGTCGCCTCCGCCCTGCGGAGCGGTAATGCTCTGCCTGCTATTCCCCACGTCCCGGTTTCGACCTCGCTGAGCGAGGACGGACCGGGACGCAGGGCCCCTTTTACGCAGGCTGCCGCATCACCGCACCTCCGGCCTCGTGGGCACCTCACGTAAGCACCGCCGTCGAACATTTGCTTCTCATAGGAGAGATTGACATGAACAGCTTCACTGACAACTTCACTATCAATGGAATCAATATCACCGCGCAGCCCATTTGCCGGCAGAACGAGGTTTTGACGCCGGATGCGCTTGAGTTCGTCGGCAAGCTGCACCGGGCTACGGCTGATCGTCGCCAGGAGCTGATGCAGGCGCGGCACGCACGGCGCAACCAGATCTCCAGTGGTCAGGATCCGCGTTTCCTGCCGGAGACCGAGGGCATCCGCAATGATCCGTCGTGGCGCGTGGCTCCCCCGGCTCCCGGGCTCGAGGATCGTCGCGTGGAGATCACGGGACCGGTGGACAAGAAGATGACCATCAACGCCCTGAACTCTGGTGCGAAGGTCTGGCTGGCGGACATGGAAGACTCGTCAACGCCGACGTGGCGGAACGTGATCCAGGGCCAGCTCAACCTGACGGATGCCTTGGAGCGCCGGATTGATTTCACGTCCCCCGAGGGCAAGGAATACAAGCTCAAGTCCGCCGAGGACCTGCCCACCATCGTGGTTCGTCCCCGTGGCTGGCACCTGCCGGAGAAGCACATGCTGATCGACGGCAAGCCGATCGCCGGCGGGATCGTGGACTTCGGCCTGTACTTCTTCCACAACGCCCGCCGACTGCTCGCCCAGGGTAAAGGCCCGTACTTCTACCTGCCCAAGATCGAGAACCACCTCGAAGCCCGGCTCTGGAACGACATCTTTGTGCTGGCGCAGGACCTGCTCGGCATCCCGCAGGGCACCATCCGCGCCACGGTGCTGATCGAAACCATCACGGCCGCGTTCGAAATGGAGGAGATCCTGTACGAACTGCGCGACCACGCGAGCGGTTTGAACGCCGGCCGCTGGGACTACATCTTCTCTCTGATCAAAAACTTCCGTACCCGCGGTCCGCGGTTCGTGCTCCCGGACCGCGGCCAGGTGACCATGACCCAGCCGTTCATGCGGGCCTACACCGAGCAGCTCGTCCGTGCTTGCCACCGGCGAGGTGCCATGGCCATTGGGGGCATGGCAGCTGCTGTCCCGAACCGCAAGGACGAGGCAGCCAATCAGGCATCGTTTGAGAAGGTTCGTGCCGACAAGACCCGCGAGGCCAATGACGGCTTCGACGGCTCCTGGGTAGCCCACCCTGACCTGGTGCCGGTGTGCCGAGAAGTTTTTGACTCAGTTCTCGGAGACCGCCCGAACCAGCTGGGCAAGTCCCGTGAGGACGTCACCCCCGATGACCGGGCCTTGATCGACATCGCCAGCACCGAGGGCACCATCACCGAGGGCGGGGTTCGCCTGAACATCGAGGTCGGCATCCGCTACATCGAATCCTGGCTGCGGGGTAACGGGGCAGTGGCCATTCACAACCTGATGGAAGATGCCGCCACCGCGGAGATCTCCCGGTCCCAGCTCTGGCAGTGGATCCACTCCCACGCGATCGTCGAGAACGGCGACATCATCACCCGCGAATGGGTGGAGGATCTGCTGGACGAGGAATTCGCCCGCCTGGAACGCTTCGACGGAGACCGCTTCGCTGACGCCCGCGCCATCTTCGAAGAAGTAACCCTGGCTGAGGAATTCCCCACCTTCCTGACCATCCCGGCCTACGCACGATTCCTCACCGAGGCCCGGGAAGAGGCCACGGAGGAAGAACTCGTCGCCGCCTAGGGAGGCACCACAAGCCCCGCGACACACGCCGCGGACACCACGCCCCGACGCTGGGCTGCCTGCACTCTTCGCAACAAGTGACCCCGATGGTCGGGGAGGCAGCCCAGCAACGGGGCTTCTCCATGTCCGGAGCGCACCCCACGTCGACGACTCGCTGCACGCAAGACGCTTCCTACCGTCTAATCCGCAGCAACCCATCGAAACGGGCACGCCAGAGCTAGCGTTGCCGGGCCACCCAGCGCACGGACAACGTGGTGCACACGCAGAACGTGAGCACGGAGCCGAGGATCACGAAGAGCGGAACAGTCCAGCCGTCCGAGGCACTGTGGACGTAGCCAACAATCGTGGGAGCCAAGGCGGCGAAGCAGTAACCCACACCCTGCACGACGGCGGACATCTTCCCTGCGGCCGCTTGGGAGTGTGCGAACTTGATGATGGCAATAAAGATGACCGTGATGCCGCCGCCCTGGGCAATACCGCCCATCGAAGACCACAGCCACCAGAACCCAGGCGCCAGTAACAGGCCCACGGGAACGGCCAGCCAGAGCGCGCTCAAGGTAACCGCCACCGTCGTCGTACTGGCGAAGCGGGCCAGGAGTGGCACGCCCAGGCCGCCAACAATCGCGAAGATCTGGAAGAGCGAGGAGCCGGCACCGGCTTCGGCTGTGCCCATGGCGAGCTCATCAGCGAGGAAACTGGGCAGCCACGCGGTGACACCGTAATAAGAGAAAGCTTGGCCCGCGAAGCCGAGTGTCAAGCCCACGGTCAGCCAGCGCACACCCGCTACGCGGCCCGCATCGGAAGCAACCGGCAAAGGAACAGCGGCCGGAACAAAAGCACGCCGCGCACCAACGGTGGGCACCCAAAAAACAATCGCGGCCAACGCCAACAGTGCACTCGCGGCCAGGGCTAGCCTCCAGCCCACCACCTCGGCAAGGGGCGCTGTAGCCACCGACGTGAGGAACGAGCCGATGTTCAGGGCAGCCGTGTAGACGCCCATGGCAGTGGCTTGGCGCCGGGGCGCGAAGTCGCGCCGGATGATGAGCGGCACGGCGATGTTGCCGATGGTGATGGCCACGCCAATGATGACCGTGCCGGCCATGACCAGGGCACCACCGCCGCTGGAGCGGATCACCACACCGGCCAATACCCCAAGCAGGGTGAGCATCACCGCGAACTCGGCTCCGAGGCGCCGCCCGGCCAACGAGGCCAAAGGGGATGCAAGGGAGAAGCAAAGCACGGGAATGCCGGTCAGCAGCCCGAGTTCCACCGGCGAGAACCCGAGGTCCTGCCGCAGGGAATCCACCACGGGCGCCACTGCGACGAAAGGCCCGCGCATGTTCAGGGCAATGAGCCCAATACAAGCGAGGATCAGCCAGCCGCGCGGGACTTTGGCAAGGAATTGGCTCATTGGACGCACCGGGAAGGGAAGAAAATAGACATTACTTTCATTGCTATCACGCCGCCACCCGGCGAACGGCACCCAACGGGGCTCAGCCTGCAGCTTGCAGCGTGGCTTCGATCACGGCCGGCGAAAGAACGTGTTGCGTGACCATTTGGCTGGCGCCCAGGATGGCTGCACGATCCCCGGCCATGGAGATACCGATGCGCAGGTGCGTGGTGGCGAGCGGCAAGGACCGCCGGTAGACCACTTCACGGATTCCGGCCACGAGGTGCTCGCCTGCCTCCCCCACGCTGCCGCCGATGATGATCATGGACGGGTTGAGCAGGTTGACCACGGTGGCCAGCACATCGCCAACGTCGCGCCCGGCCTGACGCAGCGCCTGGATGGCCTGCAGGTTTCCCTCGCCCACGAGCCGCAAAACGTCCCCGCCGGTGGCGGCTTCGAGCCCCTGGGCCTTGAGTTGACGGGCGACGGCGGGGCCTGAGGCCAGCGCTTCGAGGCAGCCGTGGTTGCCGCATCGGCAGAGGACGTCGTCGCCGCGCGGAACACGGACGTGGCCGAGGTCGCCGGCCGTGCCGTTGGCGCCGCGTTGCAGCTCACCGCTGCTGATGATGCCTGCACCGATGCCGGTGGCGACCTTGATGAACAGGAAGTTATCGTGGTCGGGCCAGAATGCGGTCCGTTCGCCGAGGGCCATGATGTTGACGTCGTTGTCCACCAAGACGGGAACGGGCAGCAGTCGCTGAACGTAAGTGACGACGTCGAATCCGTCCCAACCGGGCATGATGGGCGGCTTCACGGGCCGCCCGGTGGCATGCTCAACCGGCCCTGGCAATCCGATGCCCATTCCGGCGAGGTCTCCGAGCTCCCGCCCTGCCTCGGCGAGGAGCTCACGTCCCGCGGAAACCAAACGGCCCAGGACCACTTCGGGGCCGTCGGCGACTTCCTGGCCAAGCCGCCGCTCAGCGAGGATGCTGCCGCTGAGGTCGGTGACGGCAACAATCACGTGGGTCGCGCCGACGTCGACCGCCAGGACCACGCGCGCGGCGGGATTGAAGGCAAAGCGCGACGGCGGCCTGCCGCCGCTGGAACTCGCCTCCCCTGCTGGCCCGACAAGTCCGGAATTAATCAGGGCATCGATGCGGGAAGCAACTGTTGAACGGGCGAGCCCTGTGGTGACGGCAAGTTCGGCTCGGGTGCGGGCTTGGCCGTCGCGGAGAAGTTGGAACAGATCGCCAGCACGCGAAAGGTTGCCGGCCTCCACCACGGAGGCATTTCCGGCGTCGTTTGCGCTGGCTGAAGTCATGCCTTTAGTGAAGCACGATTGCTTATGCGTGTCATGCAGCAGAAGTATGTCGGCCTTATTTCAACTTTTGCTTGACGCTCGGCAAAAGTCCCCCTAGGTTGTGATGAGCAGCACATCAAGGCGATCGATACTCTCCATCTCCCCCATCGATTCACCTCCAGAAGTCCGCTTACGAAGAGGTAACTGAACTTGTCCAGCCACACAGACGCCACCCGCCCTTTGGGTGTTGGCATCCTCGGCGCCGGCCCGGTCACCCAGGCCATCCACTTGCCGTCCCTCGCCCGGCTCGGCGACATCCTCACCGTCCGCCACATCATGGACGTGGACCCTTCCGTCGCCGAGTCGGTCGCCGCCCGCGTCGGTGCCACCCACAGCACCAGCGTCGAAGCCCTCCTCAGCGATCCCGCGGTCGAGATTGTCGCCATCTGCAGCCCCCACCAGTTCCATGCCGAGCAGGTCATCGCCGCCTGCCGCGCCGGCAAGAAGGCCGTCCTCTGCGAGAAGCCCTTCGCCATGAACGCCGGGGAAGCGGCCCGGATCTCTGCGGTCAGCGCGGAAACGGGCGTGCCGATCATCGTCGGCGCCATGCACACCTTCGATCCAGGCTGGATTGCCGCCCAAGAGAACTGGGCCGACCTCCCCGAGACCACGCACACCATCCGGTCCTCGATCGTCCTCCCACCCAACGCCCGGTTCGAGGACTTCGCCACGGAGATCATCACCCGCCCCGCCAACGGCACGCCCGACTACTCGGACCCTGAGGTCATCAAAGGCGCACTCCGCGGCGGCATCATGGGCCTGGCCATCCACGACCTCCCGCTGATCCGCCGGTTCACCCCGGATTTCAAGGACATCGAGGTGCTCGAGGCACGCCACGTCCGCCCCTTCGGCTACGTCATCTCGCTGCGCACTCCCACGCGGACCATCGAACTCCGCGCGGCCATGAACAACACATGGAAGCCGGAATGGAGCTTTGAAGCCATCTCCGACGAGGCTGCCCTGCACATCGACTTCACACCGTCGTACGTGCAGGCCGGTTCCGCCACAAGCACCTTGACGCAGGGCACCAGGACCACAGTGCTCGGCCCCTTCGATCACAACGGCTACGAAGGCGAGTGGCGCGAACTCGCAGCTCTCGCCACGGGGACGAAGCAGCCGCCCACCGCGCAAACCCTGATTGACGACCTCACCTTCGCGTTGGACATCGCCGACGCCACGGTAGCCACCCTCGAGACGCAGCACTCCGTTGCCGAAGGAATCCGCGCATGAGCCACAAGTACACAGTCAGGTCCGCGCCGGAGGCCCACGGAGCCGGTGCCGTGGCGTTGGTGGTCGCGTCCCTTCCCGAATCGTTCGGTCCCGCTGCCGAAGCGAAAGCCAACGTGCACGTCATTGCCGGCCGGCCAGGATGGACCGCTGTGGCGGTCACTGCCATCGACGGCGGTGCGCGCGGCATCGTGGTGGTCAACCCGGCACCGGAAAACACCGACTCCCTCGAGGCGGCTGCCGGACCCAGCAACACCGCAGTGGTCCTGGACCAGCGCTGGGCATCCAACCCTGCAATGCCCGCAGCCGAGGACGCAGTCCGCTCCCTCGCCGGACGTGCCGCGATGCTCGACACCGTCGCAACCGCCCCGGCCGGCACCAACTCCGGTGAGCTGCTGGCGGACCATCTTGCCGCCGTCGTGCGCGTCACCGGTCCGTTGGGCAAGCTACGGACCGTGGGCCTCGGCGCTACCGGCTACACGGTGTCCGCGACGCTGGCCAATGGCGCTCCAGTGGCCTTGCAGGGCGTGCTGACCGACGCCCGGCCCGCGTCCCTGCAGCTCAGCATGCTGACTGACGACGGCGGCGTCGACCTCACGTTGCCCGAACCGTCCGCGGCGTGGCCGGCCACGGTCAAGGTCACCGGCCCGCACGGCGAACTGCTTCTGCCCACCCTGTTCGAATCCGCCCACCGCGCCACGTGGCGCCGGCTCAAGGAACACCTCGACGCCGGCACCGTCCCCTCAGATCTGCGCCACTTCGCCGAACTGACCGAATCCGTTTCCAACCTCACCTGAACCACCGCAACACAAAGCAGTACCAGCCATTCAGTATCCGTTTGCCCTACTCAAAGTTGAGCTGGACCGGCGTATCGACGCGGACTCCGCGTTGCCGGTCCCGAAAGGAATCACTATGAATGTTCAGTCCACAGCCAACAAAGCATTCTCCCGCCGCGGCTTTCTCGGCCTGACCGCCGCCGCGGCCTCAGTTCCGCTCCTCGCCGCCTGCGGAGGCGGCTCAGCCAGCCAGGGCGGCGGTGGCGGCGGTGCGGGTGGCACCATCAAGTTCTGGGATATGCCGTGGGCAACACCGGCCTACAACGATTCCGCCAAGAAGATCGCTGAGGGCTTCTCCGGCGCCAACAACGCCAAGGCCAACTACCAGATCATCCAGTGGAACAACTTCTACCAGACGTTCTCCTCGGCCATCGCGTCCAAAACCGGTCCGGCTGTTTCCACCGGTGGCGGCTTCCAGGCATTCCAGTTTGATCAGCAGGGTCAGATCGCCTACGCAGACAAAGTCATCGAGAAGATGAAGTCCAACGGCCAGTTCGACGATTTCCTGCCCGGAGTGCTCGATCCGTTCAAGTCGGACAAGGGCTACGTCGCGGTACCTTGGCAGCTGGACATGCGCGTGTTCTGGTACCGCAAGTCGCTGTTCGAGAAAGCCGGAGTGTCGCTCCCCACCGACTGGCCATCCCTGCTCGAAGCCGGCAAGGCACTGAAGAAGGTTGGCGCGTTTGGCTTCGCCACAGGCGCCGGTTCGGGCAACAACTACGGCAACCACTCCATGATCATGATGATGGTCAACAACGGCGGCGGCGTCTGGAACAAGGCCGGCGAACTGGACCTCCTCAACGACCGCAACGTCGAAGCCATGGAATTCGTCCTGGAACTCGTCTCCAATGGCATCATCGATCCAGCTGCGGTCAGCTACACCACGGACAACATGTCGGCACAGTGGAAGGACGGCAAGGCGGGATTCGGCCTCTTCCAGGTCAACGTTCCCCAGCGGGTGGGCGACACGTCCGGCGACCTGCTGGTGGCCGACCCCATCACCGGCCCGCACGGCGACAAAGCCACCATCGTGTTCCCGAACAACATCATGATGTACAAGAACACCCCTTCCCAGGACGCCTCCGAAGAGTTCCTCGTCTACTACATGGGCCAGCTCAAGGAACTGTGGAAGCAGAAGCTCATGTCCGCACTTCCGGTCTTCAAGTCGATCACGGAAACGCCCGAGTTCGCCAATGATCCCAACAACGTCAAGATCGTCAAGGACTGGCAGCCCATCGCCAAGACGTTCGCCTCCCAGGGCAGCACCCTCAACGCCAACCTCGCAGCCCTCGACGGCGGCCAGGCCCTCAACCAGTTCAGCCAGTCCATCCTCACCGGCCAGGCAAAGGACGCAAAGAGCGCCCTGCAGACGTTCCAGTCCGGCCTCGAATCCGTCCTGAAGAAGTAGAACGGATCCAGCCATGACATCCACCACCGCACCTTCGGGCTTGTCCCGGGCCCGCCGGGGGCTCGCCCCCGGCGGGCCGGGGGCCTCCCCTGGTAAACGCAAGAGCAAACTGAGCGCGCAAACCACCAAGACCTTCTTCTGGCTCCTGTTGCCGTCCGTGGTCCTGCTGGTCCTGATCCACGGCTATCCGCTGATCCACGCCGCGGTGCAGGCCACCCACGACGGCGACCTGCTCCAGACGGGAAACTTCGTTGGTGGGGAAAACTTCGCCAACGTCCTGTCCTCGCCGGCGTTCTGGAAGGCTGCACAGTTCACCCTGTGGTTCACGATTGTTGGCGTGTTCGGCTCTTGGCTTGTTGGCCTGGGACTGGCCCTGCTGCTGCGGACCAAAATCCCCGCAGGCAATACCTTCAAGGTCCTGTTGCTCCTGCCGTGGGTGGTGCCGATTGTGGTCTCCTCCACCGCGTGGAACTGGCTGGTTGCCACACCTGACAGCCTGATCCCCTCGATCTTCCGGGGCCTCGGCCTGGGAACCCCACTGTTCCTGGCCGACCCAACCCTCGCGTCCATCACTGTCATGGTGTTCAAGGTCTGGGTTTCCTTCCCCTTCATGATGATGATGATCTCCGCGGCCCTGGCCTCGGTGGACACCACCGTCTACGAAGCCGCGAGCATGGATGGTGCCAGCCGTTGGCAGCAATTCACCCAAATCACCTTGCCGCTGATCGCCCGCTCCACGTACATCTCGTGGATCCTCATGACGATCTTCTGCGTCAATGACTTCCCCACCATCTACCTCCTCACCGGCGGTGGGCCGGTCAGCGCCACCACCTCGCTGGTGGTTCTGGCCTACCGTACCGTCTTCCAGGACTTCGCCACCGGCCCAGGCGTTGCCATCGCCTTCCTCATGACCATGACCCTGGTTGTCATCTCCGTCATCCTGTACCGCCAGATCCGAAAGTCGAGCGTCGAATAATGAGCGCTGTACTCCACGCCCACCCCGAATCCGGCCCGGCCCTCGGCATCAGCGAAACGGGCAAAACCCGCCGGGTCCTCTCCGAAGCCGGCATGCGCGGACGCTGGTGGCGGTTTGTCCTGATCCTGGCCATCACCGTGATCGTCCTGGTTCCCATCATGGTCACCGTGGTCCTGGCGTTCACACCAGGCCCCAACAGCACCGCGACCGGGTTCACCTTCGAAAACCTGGCCAACGTCTTCAACGGAACACTGGCTGCGACGTGGCTGCAGAACAGCCTGGTCACCACGCTCTCCACCGTTGTGGTGTCCGTAGCCGTGGCAGCGCCTGCCGGCTATGTCCTCTCCCGCGGGCGGTCCAAGGCAGTCTCCGGCTACTCGCTGCTCCTGTTCGTCATGCAGTCCCTACCGATCATCACCTCGGTGGTTCCGCTGTTCATCCTCTTCGCAGGGATGGGATTGGTGGACAACCTGCTGGGCATCACCATCATCTACGTCGGTTCCACCATGACCGTGGCAACCTGGATGATGGCCGCGTACTTCGATTCGATCCCCATCAGCCTTGAAGAAGCATCGTGGATCGATGGGTGCTCGGTCTTCGGGTCCTTCACCAAAGTGGTGCTGCGCAACTCCTTGCCGGGCATCCTCTCCACGGCAATTTTCGCTTTCCTGCTCGCATGGAACGACTACCTCGTGGCAATCGTCTTCCTCCGCTCCAATGAGATCTTCACCCTCCCCATGGGCGTCCAATCCTTCTTCCAGCAGAACGCCACAGACTGGACCTCCGTGATGGCGCTGGCCGTCGTCATGATGCTTCCCCCGATCATCGTCTTCGCCACGTTGAACAAGTACTTCAGCGTTGGCGGAATCGGTGGCTCCCTCGCCGGGCGCTAACTAGACTGGCGCCAACGCCTGAATTCCCTGCATAAACCACTCCCGCAAAGGAAAACAATGTCGTACTCACTCCAGCTGTACACCCTCCGCAATGCCATCCAGGAGGACCTGCCTGGAACCATCAAAAAGGTCGCCGAGATCGGTTTCACGCAGGTTGAGCCGTACAACTTCGTGGCCACCGCAGCCGAGCTCGGGGCTGCCCTGAAGGAAAACGGCCTGACCGCTCCTTCAGGACACGCACCGCTTCTGTCGGCCGACCAGGATGAAATCTTCGCCGCCGCCAAGGAACTGGGCATCACCACCGTGATCGACCCGTTCCTCCCGGCTGAACACTGGCAGGACGCGGAAACCATCCAGGGTACGGCGGCCAAGCTCAACGCCGCGGCCAAGAAGGGTGCTGAGTACGGCATCCGCGTGGGCTACCACAACCACGCATGGGAACTGGAGTCCACCATCGAGGGCAAGACCGCGTTGGAGTACTTCGAGGGCCTGTTGGATCCGGAACTCGTCCTCGAGGTGGACACCTACTGGGTTGCTGTGGGCGGCCAAGACCCCGTGGAACTCCTGGCCCGGCTCGGTGACCGCGTGAAGCTGATCCACATCAAGGACGGCCCGGGCAACACCGACACCAAGGCCCAGCAGCCGGCAGGCCAAGGCACCATCCCCGTGCTGGACGTCATCGCCGCGGCGAAGTCCTTGGAAGTTGGCGTCGTTGAGTTCGACGACTACTCAGGCGACATCTTCCAGGGCATCACGGAATCGCTCGCATTCCTCAACGCAGAATCGGCAGGTGCCAAGGCATGAGCTTCACACCTTCCACCCGCAAAGGCGCCGTAGGCGTAGCAGTCATCGGTGCGGGCAACATCAGCAAGCAGTACCTGGACAACCTCACCACCTTCCCGGACGTCAAGGTCCTGGTGATCGCCGACCTGTTCGAAGAGGCGGCCAAGGCACGCGCCGAGGAATACGGGATCCCCGAGTGGGGTGCCCCGGAGCTGGCGCTGAACCATCCCGACGTCGAAATCATCGTGAACCTGACCATCCCTGCAGCTCACGTCGAGGTGGCGACGGCGGCGGTCAACGCCGGCAAGCACGTCTGGACCGAGAAGCCCTTCTCCCTGGACCGCGAGTCCGGTCTTGGCCTGCTCAAGGCAGCCGATGCCGCGGGCATCCGCCTGGGCACCGCACCGGACACGTTCCTTGGTGCGGGCCTGCAGACCGCGCGACGGATTATCGAGCGCGGTGATATCGGCACGCCGCTGACCGGCATGACCACGTTCCAGACCCCCGGTCCGGAATCCTGGCACCCGAACCCTGCGTTCCTGTTCCAGCACGGCGCCGGTCCCTTGTTCGACATGGGCCCGTACTACCTGACCGCACTGATCCAGACCTTCGGATCGATCCGCAAGGTGGCCGCCGTCGGCTCCTCCGCGAAGGCGACCCGCGTGATCGGTTCCGGTCCAAAGGCCGGCGAGGAATTCGCCGTCGAGGTCCCCACGCACGTTTCGGCAATGGCTCAGTTCGAGGGCGGCCAGTCCTCACACAGTGTGTTCTCCTTTGAGTCGCCGCGCCAACGCATGGGCTTCGTGGAGATCACCGGCTCGGAGGCGACGCTCTCGCTGCCGGACCCGAACTATTTCGACGGCGACCTGAAGCTCTGGCGTCCGGGCGCGGAAGAACCAGAGATCATCGCCGCGACCGGGCCCGCCAATGGCCGGGGGCTCGGCGTGCTGGACATGGCCCGCGCCCTGCGAGCCGGCACCCCGCACCGTGCCACTGGGGACCTCGCCTACCACGTGCTGGACAGCATGGTCTCAATCGCCGAATCCGTGGAGTCGGGCTCGTTCGTGGATGTCACCAGCAACGCACCCACCTCGGCCGCCCTGCCCGAGGACTGGGCACCGGAAACCGCAACACTCTAGAAATCCGCAGCGAAACCAGCGAGGAATCGAACCATGAGCACGCCCACACACTCGTCCCTGCCTTCCAACCAGCCTCTCGGTGTGGCCGCCATCGGCTACGCCTTTATGGGGAAGGCCCACTCGAATGCGTGGCGGAACGTGGCTAGTTTCTTCGACGTCCCGGCCTTCGAGCAGAAAGTCCTCGTGGGCCGGGACGCCACCCAAGTGGCCGAGGCCGCTGCAAGGTACGGCTGGGCGGAATCCGCCACCGACTGGCGTTCGGTCATTGAACGGGACGACATCCACATCATCGACATCTGCGCCCCGGGTTGGATGCACGCCGAAATCGCCATCGCCGCGCTGGAAGCGGGCAAGCACGTGCTGGTGGAAAAGCCTCTCGCCAACACCCTGGCCGAGGCTGAACTCATGACCGCAGCCGCAGCCAAAGCCCGGAAGCGCGGCGTGCAGTCCATGATCGGTTTCAACTACCGCCGAGTCCCCGCCCTGGCCCTGGCCAAAGAGCTCATCGCCGAAGGCCGCCTCGGCAGCGTCCGCCACGTCCGCGCCGCCTACCTCCAGGACTGGCTTTCCGACGCAGAGTCTCCCATGACCTGGCGGCTCCGGAAAGAAACCGCCGGATCCGGCGCCCTCGGCGACATCGCATCACACGCCATCGACCAGGTCCTCTACCTGCTGGGCGATGCGGTCACCGAGGTCTCCGGCCGCCTGCACACCTTCGTGGACCGGCGCCCGGGAGCGGACGGCCTGGAAGATGTAACGGTCGACGACGCCGCCTGGGCCACCCTGACCCTCGCCTCCGGAGCAATCGCCTCGGTGGAAGTCAGCCGGGTGGCGACGGGCCAGAAGAACTCCCTCAAACTTGAAATCTACGGCGACAAGGGCACCATCCTGTTCGATCTGGAGGCCCTCAACGAACTGGGTTTCCTGGACGCGACCGTGCCGGTTCGGGAACAAGGTTTCCGTCGGATCCTGGTCAACGAGCCCGAACACCCGTACCTGGAAGCCTGGTGGCCGCAGGGCCATATCATCGGCTGGGAACACACCTTCACGCACCAAATCCGCGACTTCCTTCTCGCCATTCGCGACGGAAGCCAGCCGTCGCCGTCGTTCGAAGAAGGGCTCAACGTCCAACACATACTGGCCGCCGTGGAGGAGTCCGCAGCCGCCAAAAGCTCACTGATCCAACTCAACGCAACCCCTATTAAAGGAGCCTGACATGCCCCGCCCGTACACCCTGTTCACCGGCCAGTGGGCCGACCTCCCCTTCGAGGAAGTCGCCAAGCTCGCCTCGGGCTGGGGCTATGACGGCCTGGAAATCGCCGTCTCCGGAGATCACCTCGACGCCTGGCGCTGGGACGAGCCCGGCTACGTCGAGTCCAAGCTCGCTGTCCTGGAAAAGTACAACCTCAAAGTCTGGGCCATCTCCAACCACCTCAAGGGCCAGGCCGTTTGCGATGACCCCATCGACTTCCGCCACGAAGCCATCGTCGGTTCCAAGGTCTGGGGCGACGGCGACCCCGAAGGCGTGCGCCAACGCGCCGCCGAGGAAATGAAGCACACCGCCCGCCTCGCCCGCGCTTTGGGTGTGGACACCGTCGTCGGGTTCACCGGTTCCTCGATCTGGCAGTACGTGGCCATGTTCCCGCCCGTCCCGGAGAAAGTCATCGAGGCCGGCTACCAGGACTTCGCCGACCGTTGGAACCCCATCCTGGACGTCTTCGACGAATGCGGTGTCCGATTCGCCCATGAAGTCCACCCGAGTGAGATCGCCTACGACTACTGGACCACCGTCCGGACCCTCGAAGCGATCGGCCACCGGCCGGCGTTCGGCCTGAACTGGGACCCCTCCCACTTCATGTGGCAGGGCATCGACCCCGTCTCCTTTATCTGGGACTTCAAGGACCGGATCTACCACGTGGACTGCAAGGACACCAAGCTCCGCCCCACCGGCCGGAACACCGTCATGGGCTCCCACCTGCCCTGGGGTGACCCCCGCCGCGGCTGGGACTTCGTCTCCGCCGGACGCGGCGACGTGCCCTGGGAATCGTCCTTCCGAGCCCTCACCGCGATCGGCTATGACGGACCCATCTCCGTGGAATGGGAAGACGCCGGAATGGACCGCCTCCACGGCGCCCCCGAAGCCCTCACCGCGCTGAAGAAGTTCGACTTCCCCGCGTCGCAGACCTCGTTCGACGCCGCGTTCAGCCAGGACTAGACCATGGCCCACGCGACCCGCACCCTTCAACCCGGTCAGCGTTGCGAGGTGTGGGTCGCGTCGGTCAGCGGTCAGGCCGAGCTGCTGTTCACCTCCACCGACGTCCTGTTTGAGGCACCGAATTGGACCCTCGACGGGACGGCGCTGGTCCTCAACGGGGACGGCAGGTTGTGGACCCTGGACGTCGATTCCGCGGAGCTCACCACGGTTCCGCTGACCGGCGTACCGGACCTGAACAACGATCACGTCCTCGCGCCCGGCGGCGCCGGCATCTACCTTTCCGCCAACGACGGCCACATCTACCGGGCATCACTGGGCGGCGGTCCTGCCCAGCGGATCACGGACGAGGACGGCACATTCCATTTCCTCCACGGCGTCAGTCCCGACGGCAAGGAGCTGGCATACGTGGGTATCGAGGCGGGCGACTTTACGCAGCCCGGTCGCCTCATGACCATGGCGTCCGACGGCGGCGCTACCGCCCGGGTTGATGTGGGGCCCGGCCACTGCGACGGACCGGAATACTCGCCGGACGGCAAGTGGATCTACCTCAATACCGCGTCCTTCACTACTGCTCCCGGCCATGCGCAACTGGCCCGGGTCAGCCGTGACGGGAGCGGATTCGAGCAACTACTGGCCTCGGGATCCGTCGACTGGTTCCCGCACCTTTCCCCCGATGGCCGCTTCGCGACGTATATCCGGTTCCCCAGCGGCACCGAAGGCCATCCCGCCGACTTGCCGGTCGCCGTCGTACTTGTTTCGACCGGAGACTGGAGCACTCCCCTCCAGGCGTGGCCACTTTTTGGCGGCCAAGGTACCCTCAACGTCAACAGCTGGTCGCCGGATTCGACGCGCTTTGCGTTTGTGGCGTACCCGCTCACCGACTCACCAAAGGACTAAGCCCGTGACCCTCAGCAATGGCACTTCAGACGGCACCATCCGGTGGGGAATTCTCGGCACCGGCTTCATCGCCGGGCTGCAAACCCAGGACCTCAAAGACAACGGTTTCACGGTCCAGGCGGTGGGTTCGCGTTCGGCTGAGTCCAGCAGGTCCTTCGCGGAAAAGTTCGGGATCGCAACCGCGCACAGCAGCTATGAAGACCTGGTGGCCGACCCCATGGTCGACGTGGTCTACATCGCCACGCCGCACCCGTTCCACCACGCGAACGCTTTGTTGGCCCTGAATGCGGGCAAGCACGTGCTGGTGGAGAAGTCGTTCACCATGAATGCCCGCGAAGCCCTGGACATCGTTGACCTGGCCGCATCGAAAGGGCTCGTGGCGTTGGAAGCCATGTGGACGAGGTTCCTTCCACACATGATCCGCGTGCGCGAGGTCATCGCGGCCGGCACCATCGGCGAGGTCCGGAAAGTGGTGGCCAGCCACAACCAAAGCCTTCCCAAGGATCCTTCCCACCGCTTGAACGATCCCGCACTGGGTGGTGGGGCCCTGCTGGACCTCGGTATCTACCCCATCTCGTTCGCTTTCGACATCCTGGGCACGCCCGCCGCGATCCGGGCAAGCGCTTCCATGACGGCCACTGGTGTGGACCGACAGACGGCGGCGATTTTTGATTACGACGGCGGCGCGCAGGCTTTGGTGGACTGCGAACTGGATGCGGCCAGCGCCAACCGGGCCATGGTGATCGGCACGGAGGGTTGGATCGACATCGAAGACACTTGGTACAACCCCGTGCCCTTCTCCGTCCATGCGGCCGACGGTTCCGTGGGTGAGCGCTACGAGCAGCCCGTCACCAGCCGGGGCATGCAGTACCAGGCAGCGGAACTGGAACGCCTGGTCCGCGCCGGTGACACTGCCGGAACCATCCTTCCGCCGGAAGAAACGGTTGCCATCATGGCGGCCATGGACGAGATCCGCAGCCAGATCGGCCTGAGCTACGACGCTGACGGCGCTTCCAACGGGGCGGATGCCGCATGAGCGACTCACCCCGTCTCGCAGAACTCCGCCAGCAGGAAGAGGAACTGGTTTTCGCGAGCTTCGACAACCACGACGCTTGGCGGTTGGGGTCGCTGATAGCCAACCACGCCATCGCGTCTGAGTTCGGTGTTGCCATCGATATTCGCCGGCACAACATCGTGCTGTTTCGATGCGTCCTGCCGGGTGCGACGTCCGACCAGGAAGAGTGGATCCGCCGGAAGTCCGCTTCGGTGCTGCGCTTTGAGCACAGCACGGCGTTGTTGACTGAGCAGTTTGCCGATCGTGACCCCCTGGGCAACGGGTGGCTGGCCCACGAGGACTACACCCTGGCGGGTGGTTCCTTCCCTCTCCGCGTACGTGGTGCCGGCGTCATTGGGGCGATCACAGTATCCGGGTTGTCATCCGATGACGACCACCAGCTGGTGGTGGACGGGATCCGGAACTACTTGAAGACGGTGGGCTGACCCGCTGCATGGCCGGTGGGCTAAATGTTCAGTGCGCCCCGCACGGCGCGGGTGTTCCTTCTTGAGACGGGGACCATCGTGTTCTCCGCGTTGTCCATGATGAGCACCAGTTCGCCCTTTTCGCGACGTTCCACCTCGCGGATGCGGCTGAGGTTGACCAAGTACTGACGGTGGACACGCAGGAAGCTCCCCGTGTCCGACAAGTCGGTTTCCAGTTTGTCCAAGCCGGACAAAGCGGCCCGAAGCCTGCCTTCATCAGTGAGCAGCCACACTTCGTTCCCCACCGCTTCAGCCACCGCCACCTCTGAGGTTCCCAACAGAACCATCCGGTTCTCCTCACGGAGGGCGACAACCCGCCGCGATCGTCCCAGCAGGACTCCGCCAGTTTCGGCTTGGGGGAAGTGCTCCCCCGCCAAGGCCCCGAAAGAGATCAGGTGGCCAATCAGATTTTTGTGGAGGAACACCGGTCGAATTCCGATCGATGTCGGTTCGTCGGTGAAACGGGTAAAGATCTGGGTCGATCCGGTCCACCCGGAGTCCACGGCGGCCCGCTTGGTGGCATAGCGTGCGGCATGGATGAACGGGGGAAGTTGGGGAGCCCAACGCACCACCGGATCCACGGCGGGAGCGTTGCCCGGTACGCCGAGGATGATGCTCGCCCTGTCGTCGGCGATCACCACACCTCCCTCAGTGTCAACGGCGACGAGCGGATCAGTTGAACGTCCCCTCGCCTGTGCAAACACTGCAAGCAGCTCGTTGCCACTGTCATGGGCCCTTCCCCTCAGGACATTCTGGGTGCGGGCTGCGGACGTCTCGAGCCATTTCCTTGCAGAACCGGGCAATTCACTGCCCCAGCACGAGATGTTGAGGACTGCAATGGGTTCTCCGCCCACCAGCTCCCGCACCGCGATGGCACCGCAGGACCAGTCATGGAAGGCCTGCAGCCAGTGCTCCGACTGCCTGATCATCACTGCGCGCCGGGTTTCCAGCGCCGTTCCCATGCTGTTGGTTCCAACGGAGCTCTCCGACCAGCTGAAAAAGGGCGCAAGTCCACCCTCGGAAGCGATCGTGCGGGTGTTCCGATCGCCCCAAGCGGCAACAATCCGGCCGTTGGCGTCGGCGATCGTCGCAACACCTCCCACCTTGGCCAACTCGTGCGCCATTGCGGCAGCACAAAAACCCAACTCCGCGAAGACCGTGTCCTGGTCAAGGGAGTGGGTGGCATCTGAGACCGCATTGGGCGCTTCGGCCAAAAATGGGTCTATGCGGTAGACGTCCCGGGAGCGTTGCCACGAGATCGCTACCTCGGGCCTCACGCCGTCGATGTCATCATCGCCGCCCACGAACCTTTCCCACGCCTGATATACGGCGGTTCGGTTTGAGCTAGCGGAAACCGGCTGTAACTGTTGCTCATTTGGCATGGAAACCTCCTCAGCGCCCGTCAAGGAGCGCGTTCTGGATCAATGGCCGAACCACGGCCAGCGTCTATAGCCATAGTGGCCACCTCGCCAATTTCGTGACGTAATTCACACCCCTTCGTTTTCGGGTCTGGCTTCGTTCCCGCGGCAAACCGGTGCAGGGAAGTGGCATCCGCGCACCGGTGATGTGACAGCGAACGGCATCTTCAGGCGGGTGAACGGCGTGCTCCGGGAGTCCTGCGGTAGTGCCTGTTCGGCGGGTTTGGGCAGGCATACGGTTAGCTCTCAGCTGCTCGGACGAGCCGGCTGTTACGCATGAAAGTTCGCGTAATTCGTATGTGATTTCACGAGGAGGTGGTGTCTGGTGACGATTGCTGAAGAACACATTACTGAGGAACGGTCAGAATTGCTGGCCAGGCTTGGTTTGGACGGGCAGAACAAAGCATCCATGGGCCGGGTGTTGGCCACCGGCTCCATCGCAGAGGCGACGGAGCGGGCCGACGGCACCATGGAGGCGACGATCCGGATCAAGGAAGACGAGGTTTGCTGGGATCCGGCCATTCTCGTTCTGCCGCATGGCGGTGATCTGGAACTGACGGTCATCAATGACGACAAGAACACCCATGCCTGCCTGTTGCCGAGCAACGGCGACCAAAAGTTCCTTTGGCTGGTGAACCATTCGCGGGGCAGGGCGAAGATCACCCTCGATGGTCCCGGCTACTACTGGTACAGCTCACCGGGAGGCAACGACGAAGGTCGAGGCCTCACCGCCGCGATCGTCGTGCAGGGTGAAGTGCCCCCGGAAGCCCGACTGGATCGCCCCACCCAACCCCGCTCATAGAAAGGATCAATCGATGACTGTTGAATATGTGGACGCAGGCGAGGCCATCAACCACAGCGCCTTGAGCAGCATGGCGAAGATCGCGCCCGCGGTGACAAACGACATCGATTACGAACGCCTGCTGAATGCGCGTTCGGAATCACAGAACTGGCTGACCTACTACGGTGCTTATGACGGGCAGCGCTACAGCCTGCTGGACCAAATCAACACCGGGAACGTAAGCAAACTCAGCCCCGCATGGATCTTCCAGGCCGGGCAGTCCGGTCAGATGGCAGCTACCTCGACCTATGCGTTCGAGGCCTGCCCACTGGTTGTCGACGGCGTCATGTACGTCACCGGCTGGGACGGCTGGTTCTGGGCTTTGGACGCGGTGACCGGCAAGGAGCTGTGGCGCTACAAGCATGCGGTGCCATTCGACGTCTCGCTCTGCTGCAGCAACGTCAACCGAGGATGTGCGGTGGCCAAGGGGAAAGTCTTCTTCGTGACCCCGAATGCCCAACTGTTGGCCCTGGACGCAACAAATGGGGACTTGGTGTGGCAGAAGACCATTGGCGATGTGCGCGCAGGTGAAAGCGCCTCAATCGCTCCGACTGTCATCAAGGACACGCTCATCACCGGCAGCGCCGGCGGAGAGTTCGGGGTGCGTGGCCACATCGACTGCTGGGACCTGGAAACCGGCGAGCAACGCTGGCGTACCTACACTGTGCCCAAGCCCGGCGAACCCGGCTCGGAGACCTGGCCTGCTGACGGCGAGGCCTGGCAGCGCGGCGGTGGGAACCACTGGGTTACCGGAACTTATGATCCGGAACTGAACCTGTACTACGCAGGCACCGGCAACCCGGCCCCGGACTTCGATGGCGGGGTCCGTGAGGGGGACAACCTCTACACCGACAGCGTCGTCGCGATGGATGTCGACACCGGGGAAATCAAGTGGCACTACCAGTTCACTCCGCACGACCTGTGGGACTACGACTCCACGATGGAGATGACCCTGTTCGAACGTGATGGCAAGAAGTTGCTCGGCCATTTCGACAAGAATGGCTACTTCTTCGTCCTTGACCGCACCAATGGCGAGCTGCAGCATGTAACTCCCTTTGTGGATCGGATCGACTGGGGCGTGATCACCAGGGATGGGAAAGTAACGCCGCGGAAGTATCCCGACAAAGAAGGCGAACCGGTTCACTTCTACCCCGGCCCGGCCGGTGCGAAGGAATGGACGCATGCCGCTTACAGCCAGAAGACTGAACTGTTCTATGTGCCAGTGGCCGACGTCGGTGCTACCGCCACGCGGCGGCGGCGCGAGTTCAAGGAAGGCATTCCGTACTGGGGCGCCGGTGTTCAGGTGGACATCGACAACATGGCCGGATCAGTCAGCGCGTTCGACACCTACGGTGAAGAGAAATGGCGCTGGCGTATTGACTACCCCATGGCCGCGTCCGTGCTGGCCACGGCCGGGGACCTGGTATTCGCAGGGACGCCTACCGGCGAATTCGTAGCACTGGACGCCCGCACCGGTGAAAAGCTCTGGGAATTCCAGTGCGGAAGCGGACACCACAGCAGTCCCTCGACGTACAGCGTCGACGGTAAGCAGTATGTCGTGGTGCCCGTTGGCTGGGGCGGTTGGCTCGAAGGCATCGTGCCCGGACTTCTTGGCCAAGGCCACGGCAGTGCGGTCATCGCCTTCGCTTTGCCCGACTGAACTGTGTCCTGCAAACCCATCAATCAATGAAAGGAGAAGGAACATGACTGATCAAAGCACCAAGAAGAGCTGGGAAGCTCCCACGCTCGCGGAAATCCGCGTATCGGCAGAAGTAACCGCTTACGTGGCAACCAAGTAGTGGTCCGGAGGTATGCCGGCAACCATAGCCGGCATGCCTCCGCCCATAACACCTCCACCGCAACGAAAGGCGTCATCAGAGATGTGGGTACGCGTACTGGGATCAGCAGCTGGCGGAGGATTTCCGCAGTGGAACTGCGCCTGCCCTTCGTGCAGTGCGGCGAGGGACGGATCACGTCCTTGTGTTCCGCGCCTTCAATCGTCCATCGCGGTCAGCGCTGACCGTCGGCAATGGTTCCTCTTCAACTGCTCGCCGGATGTCCGATCACAAATAGAATCCTTCCAAGAGCTGCATCCCGTAGCAGGCCAAGGAACCCAACTACAGGCCGTCCTGCTCACAGATGCTGAGCTTGACCATTCCCTGGGGCTGCTGCTGATGCGCGAGGCCCGTGGACTCGAAGTGCATGCCACGGAGTCAGTACATGGAACACTCACCTCCGGTAGCGGCATTCTGCGAACGCTCAAACAATATTGCCCCGTCAAGTGGAAGCCCGTGATACCGGGTGTGGAGACGCAGCTTGGGCCAGGGTTGTCCTATCGCGCCTTCAACGTCCCCACCAGCAAGAGCGTGCGCTTCGAAGGCACAGCTTCTTATGGCCGGGTGGTGGGCTATCGGGTCACTGACACCTCCACCGACAGATCCTTGGTCTACCTTCCCGGCGTGCAGCGACTCACCCCGGACATCCTTGAGGAATTCCAGGATTGCTCGGCCCTCCTGATCGACGGGAGCTTCTGGCGCGACGACGAAATGGCCAGGCTCGGCTTGGCTGGCAAGACTTCGCGGGACATGGGACACGTTCCCATCAGTGGACCGGGCGGCAGCCTCGAAGCGTTGTCGGCCCTTGGGATCCGGCGCAAGCTCTACGTCCACATCAACAACACCAACCCGATCCTGCTCGAGGACTCACAAGAACGCCTACAGCTCGACCGGCATGGCATGGAGGTCGCCGTGGACGGTCTCGAGTTGGAAATCTAAGGAGCAGCTATGACAGCAATACTCACGCCGGATGAGCTCGAAGAGTCCCTCCGTGCCCACGCCAAGCAGTATCACAGCGAGCATCCCTTTCATCGGCGCATGAACGCAGGCCAGTCCACCCCGGAGGAACTCCGGGGTTGGGTGGCGAACCGCTTCTACTATCAAATGAATATCCCCCGCAAAGATGGGGCGATCCTCAGCCACTGCCCGGACAGCGACGTCCGGCGACGCTGGGTGCAGCGGATTGTCGACCACGACGGTGTAACGGAGGGGACCGGGGGAATCGAGTCCTGGCTGCGGTTGAGCGAAGCTGTCGGCCTGACGCGCGAAGAGGTGGAGGACTCGCGGCACCTGCTTCCCGGGGTGAGGTTCGCCGTAGATGCGTATGTCACCTTCACCCGCACCAAGCCCTGGGTGGAGTCCGTCGCATCTTCCCTGACCGAGTTGTTTGCCCCGGACCTGATGGCAGAACGGCTCTCGGCCTTCGAACGCTATTACACCTGGATCGCCCCTGAAGGCCTCGCCTATTTTCGCGCCCGTATCTCCCAGGCCCCCCGCGACTCCGAACACGGTTTGGAGATCGTTCGCAAGTACTGCGTCACCCCGGAAACACAGGCCGCCGCCGTCGCCGCTTTGTCCTTCAAATGCGATGTCCTGTGGAGCATGCTCGACGCGATTGACCAGGGCTATGGAAATCGTTGATGCTGCCGGCCGGCCGAGGTTGTCCCCACATGTTCGGCTGGTTTTCAACGCCGCGCGGGGGGAATACGCATTGCTCTCACCCGAGACCATTTGGACCATCAACGCCACCGGCGCCGCGATTGTGGAGCTGTGCGACGCCACCAGGACCCTCGCAGAGATCGAGGCCGAGCTGCGCGGCCAGTACGACCAGGTCGCCTACGGCGACATCCAACGCTTCGTGGCGGGGCTCGTCACCAAGCACGGCATGGAGGTAGAACATGGATAAGCCCTACGGACTGCTCGCTGAGCTCACCTATGCCTGCCCGCTCAAATGCGGCTACTGCTCAAACCCGCTCCAACTCGACGACTACCGCGACGAGCTGGGCACGGAGGAGTGGAAACGGGTGTTCGCTGAAGCCGCAGACCTTGGCGTACTGCAACTGCACCTCTCCGGCGGCGAGCCACTCCAACGCCACGACATCGTCGAGTTGGTGCGCTCCGCCAATCGACTGGGTCTTTACACCAACCTGATCACCAGCGGGCTTGGCTTATCAAGGAGCCGTGCGGCGGAGCTTCGCGAGGCAGGCCTGGACCATGTGCAGCTCAGCATTCAGTCAGACGAGCAACCACTCTCCGATCACATCGCGGGCACCCCCTCGTTTGCCCGCAAGCAGGTGGTCGCCAAGCAAGTGAAGGATCTGGGCTGGCCGCTCACCCTCAACGTCGTCCTGCATCGGCTGAACATTGATCGGATCGCCGGCATCATCGCCATGGCTGAAGCGATGAATGCCGACCGCATCGAGCTGGCAAACACGCAATACGCAGGCTGGGCAGGGATTAACCAGCCCGAATTACTTCCGAGCCGGGGTCAGCTCGACCACGCTGAGGTGGTGGTTCGCGAAGCACGGGAACGTCTGGAGGGATCCATGGAGATCATCTACGTCATCCCGGACTACTACAGTGACTACCCGAAACCCTGCATGGACGGCTGGGCTGCGCGGCAGTTCACCGTTGTTCCCAACGGCGATGCCCTTCCCTGCCCGGCGGCCCACGAACTGGCTGTGGGCCATGGGATACCGTCAGCCAACGTGCGCGAGCACTCCTTGGGTTGGATTTGGGATCAAGCGCCACTCTTCCAGGCATTCCGCGGCGACTCTTGGATGCCCGATCCGTGCCGCAGCTGCGAGCGCAAGGAGATCGACTTCGGCGGCTGCCGCTGCCAGGCCTTTGCTCTGACGGGTGACGCCGCCAGGACCGATCCTGTCTGCCACCTATCCCCCGACCATGGCCTCATTGAGGCTGCTGTGGCGACGGCGAACGATCCCGGCCGGCCTGCGGGCGGGATACTGATCCCCCGTGCAACGATTGGCCGTCCCAACCGGGCAATGACGGTGCAGCCGCGAAGGACCACAAGCACACCCGTCCGGCTGTCCCCAACCATGCTGAGGGACAAGCCATGATCGCCCTGGTGGGGTTGGGATTTGCCCTTGGCCTGGACAACTTTCGGACCTCCATTGTGCTTGGTGGACTCAAACCCAACTGGCGCACGTCAGTAAGGACGTCACTGGTATTTGCTGCGTGGGATGGCGTGGCACCAGTGGCAGGGATCCTGATCGGCGCATATCTCAGCACAAAGATTGAAAGCATGGCAGGAGTCATCGGTGCGATCGGCTTGGCCGCCTACAGCCTGTGGCTCATCATCAAGGCGGTGAGGTTTCCCGAACATGCCGATCTCGACATGAAAACGGCACGGCGCTGGCTGCCCCTGCCCCTGAGCCTCGACAACGTCGCAGCCGGTGCCACCCTCGGGCTGGCTGGCCATTCGCCGTGGCTTGCGCCAGCTCTGTTCGCCCTGACCACGTTCGTGATGTCAGTCGCGGGACACCAAATTGGCCGAACGATCGCCAGCTTCCTTCCCCGTTTCCTTCCCCGCCTCCGAATGGACCTGCTGACTGGAATAGTCCTTCTGGCCATGGCGTGCTTGATGCTTATGGGCATAGACATCATTGATGAAGGCATCGTCGACACGGATGGTGACTGATGGCGAACCTTGAAGCTCCTGGTCTGGCTGGAGACCGAACACGTCCGCCCTGCTACCACTGCGGGGAACCGTACACGCCGGCCGGATCGGGTCGGCATGTCGATCCCGTAGACTGTCAGGTTTGCCAACGATGCACGATGATGCCCGCCTGCTATACGTGCCGGAACATGTACTGCCCCTGCGAAGTACACGAACACGGATAAGCACCCCAAACGCCATGAACAGCGACGCGGCTGCGGCCCTGACGATTCTGAACCTCCTCAAGGAAGACTTGCAGGACGCCAAGACTCAGGACCCAGCAGCGTCCAACCTCTTCGAGGTCGCCATAGTCAGGGGTTCGCGCAATCTGGAGCCGAACGCCACCCCACCATCGGAGATCACGTCATGCTTGGGGCAGGTGCAAAGATCATGAGGCCCATCACGATCGGCGAGGACTCCGCCGTAGGCGCGAATGCCGTTGTAGTCCGCGACGTTTCGCCGCGCTCCGTAGCGATCGGCATTCCCGCAACTTCCCGCCGGAAAGACCCAGAAGCTGTCGCAGACCCGATGGCGGATTTCATTGATCCTGCGCTCCTCATATAGATAGGTAAGCCTCATCGCGATTTACCGGGCGCAGTTGATACAGCCCGGCAAGAACCCGGTGGCGATGACGAACCAGTCCAGCTGGTCCGCCTCGTCGCCAGGTTCCCTATGTCCGCACACCACGCAACTGACGGGCTCTGGGGAAGGCGGCAGCGGGTGCAGATAGGACATCGCTTCGAGCAGCCGATGCCAAAGCCTGGATAAAGGTCGTCGTACGATGGTGGTCACGTCCTAGGAACGGGCAGCCACATGACAGCACCACGGAGTTTCCGGGCCGCCTGGGCAGGGTCCGTTGCGCCATAAATGGAACCTCCGACGACGGCCACGTCCGCGCCGGCCTGCTGAATATCTGTAATCGTGGTGAGCTTTACCCCACCTGCCACAGAGAACGGAACGCCGGCGTCTTCGCCGAAACGGAGCAGCCGGGCCAAGTCAAACCCCGGCTGGGCTTGCTCGTCCAATCCAGCATGCATCCCCGCGTATTTGGCGCCTAAGGCTCGGACCTGGCGGGCGCGGCTCACCTTGTCCGCCACGCCAATGAGGTCGACGATCACTCCCTTATCGCATTCCGCTGCCGCCTTGATCGCACCCGCAATCGTCGCGTCGTCGGCAACACCGAGCACAGTCACCAGATCAGCGCCTGCCGCGAAGGCAAGGTTTGCTTCGAGCTCTCCGGCATCCATGGTCTGCACGTCAGCCAGGACCAGTTTGTCGGGGTGTGCTTTCTTGACAGCGCTGACAACCGGGAGACCTTCAGACTTGATCAACGGAGCTCCGAGCCCCAGGATGTCCACGTATTCGGCTACATTGCCCGCCAGTTCGAGGGCGGCGGCGGTAGTAAGGAGGTCGATGGCGACTTGGAGTTTCATGATGGTCTTCTTTCTTCAGGACGCGACTATCGGCACAACTGCGGCGACACCTCCGGCCAAGGCTCCTCCGACAAGTGGCCCCACAACAGGGATCCAGCTGTATCCCCAATCGCTGGAGCCTTTGCCCTTGATGGGAAGAAGAGCGTGGGCAATTCGGGGCCCCAGGTCCCGGGCAGGATTGATGGCATAACCAGTGGGACCGCCGAGGGACACGCCAATGCCGACAACGAGAAGAGCGACGGCCAGGGGGCCCAGGCCAGAGGGAGTTCCGCCGAACGTGAGGATCCCGAAGACCAGGACGAACGTGCCGATGATCTCGGTGACCAGGTTCCAGGGCGTGGACCTGATGGCCGGCCCCGTGGCGAAAACACCCAGCTTATTTGCGGGCTCGGGTTCCGCATCAAAATGCTGCTTGTGCGCAGCCCACATGAACCCGGCTCCGAGGATTGCCCCCAGCAACTGAGCTCCGAAATATGTCACAGTGGATGCGAAGTCCACTGCGACACCTGGCGCATACTCCACCTTGCCATTGATCAGCAGGCCCAGGGTAACTGCTGGGTTGAGGTGCGCACCGGACTTCACAGCGACAAAAACACCGGCAAAAACCGCAATACCCCACCCCCACGTCACCATAAGGAATCCGCCGTTGTTTCCTTTAGTGCCTTTAAGCGCAACGTTCGCCACGACGCCGCAACCCAAGAGGGTCAGTATTGCTGTTCCGAATAATTCGGAAAGAAAGACTATTCCGAGAGACATCCATTTGCTCCTTTAGTTGGTGTTGCCAGTCCTTCGCAAGGTGAAGGGTTCTGCATCGCTATAGATCAAACCTGTCGATCTCCATGACTTTCTGCCACGCGAAGACGAAATCGCTGATGAACTTTGCTTCGGCATCCCGGCCCGCATAGACCTCCGATAGGGCACGCAGCTCGGAATTTCCCGCAAACACGAGATCTACGCGGCTTGCGACCCACTTGGGCTGCCCGGTTTTCCGGTCCTTGCCTGCATACGTCCCTTCAGCCGCACCTCCCTCCCCCGTCTGCGTCCAGACGGTGTCGGTATCGAGCAGGTTCACGAAGTAGTCGTTGGTCAGGACGCCCGGCGTCAAAGTCAGTACGCCCAGTGCTGAACCCTTGTAGTTGGCTCCCATCACCCGGAGTCCACCGAGGAGAACAGTCATCTCGGGGGCAGTCAGTGTCAGCTGATGGGCGCGCTCCACCAATAGGACTTCTGACGGGAGGCGGTTGCCTGGCCCAAAGTAGCTGCGGAATGCATCAGCCGTGGGTTCCAGCACGGAGAACCGCTCAGGATCGGTCCACTGTTGCGTGGCATCCGTGCGTCCCGGCCGGAAGGGGACCTCGACGTCGTGGCCTCCCATTGCTGCAGCGTGTTCCACCGCTGCGCATCCACCCAGCACGATCAAGTCGGCAAGTGAAACCCTTTTCGCGTCAGACTGGGAATTGTTGAACTCCTCGCGGATCGCTCCAAGCGTGTCCAGCACTTTGGCCAATGATTCAGGGTCGTTGGCTTCCCATCGTCGCTGTGGATCGAGGCGAATGCGCGCACCGTTGGCTCCCCCGCGCTTGTCGCTGTTTCGGAACGTGGACGCCGATGCCCATGCAGTAGAGACAAGTTGTCCCACTGACAGGCCCGATTCGAGAACTCTGCTCTTCAGCGCTTCGACGTCGTCGGCCCCGACCAACTCGTGGTTGGGTTCGGGTACCGGGTCCTGCCAGATCAGGCGTTCACGCGGGACCAGCGGGCCCACGTATCGGCTGACGGGGCCCATATCGGCATGTGTGAGTTTGAACCATGCACGAGCAAAGGCATCCGCCATTTGCTCTGGGTTCTCCAGGAACCGCCGCGCAATCGGACCGTATTTTCGGTCCTCCTTCAATGCAAGGTCTGTGGTGAGGACTGTGGGGACATGGCTCTTGGACGGGTCGTGGGCGTCAGGAACCGTGCCGGCCCCTTCATCGTCGCTCGGAACCCACTGCCAGAGACCTGCCGGGCTAAGGACCACATCCCATTCGTACGCAAACAGTATCTCCAGGAAGCTGTTGTCCCATGTCGTCGGGGTGGGCGTCCAAATGCCTTCCAGACCACTGGTGATGGTGTCCGCGCCTTTGCCTGTTCCAAACGAATTCGGCCAGCCCAGGCCCTGGAGTTCGAATGCGCCGAAGCCAGGCTCCGGTCCCAGGTGGGTGCCAGGGTGGGCGACCCCATGGGTCTTCCCGAACGTATGGCCACCAGCCACCAAGGCAACCGTTTCCTGGTCGTCCATCCCCATGCGCTGGAATGTTTGACGAATGTCCCGGGCTGCGGCGATGGGGTCCGGTACTGTCGCTGGCCCTTGCGGGTCCACGTAAATCAGGCCCATTTCGCTGGCAGCCAAGGGTTGGTGTAGATCCCGGATGCCGCTGTGACGCTCGTCGGCGAACCATGTGTCCTCCGGACCCCAGTACGTCTCATCAGCTTCCCATGCGTCCTGGCGTCCACCTCCAAACCCGAAGGTCTTGAAGCCCATGGACTCTAAAGCCCTGTTACCTGCGAAGATCATCAAATCGGCCCACGAGACCTTGTAGCCGTACTTCTGCTTCACCGGCCACAGGAGCCTGCGCGCCTTGTCGAGGTTACGGTTGTCAGGCCAGCCACTGAGGGGCGCAAAGCGCTGCATACCAGCGCCGGCGCCGCCCCTACCGTCACCCACACGATAAGTACCGGCACTATGCCAAGCCATGCGCAACACAAGTGGTCCGTAATGCCCGAAGTCAGCCGGCCACCAGTCCTGGGACGTGGTCAGTACGTCGTCAACATCCCGGGCCAGCTCGTCCAGGTCCACCGTCAGGAACTCTTTGGCGTAGTCAAAGTCATCTCCCAGTGGATTAGCATCGCGGCTGGGCCTGGCGAGGCACCTCAGGTCCAGCTGGGAAGGCCCTTCGTCCCGTGGATGGCCGCCTGCCACCGGACAATTGCGTTTGCCAGGCGGTCGACGCCCTGCAAGCGTCTGATCATAGGTAAGGTCCACATGGGCGTCAGGGCTTCCAGACACAGTTACTCCTTCAGCGGAGCCACGAAGGACTCTGTTTGGGTGACGAACGGTGGGAACTGTGAGCTAATCTATGCCCGCTCCACCCCGCCGAACAGGCACTACCGCCGGGTCCCCGGACCTTGCCGTTCACCCGCCGGAAAGCGCCGCTCGTTGCGGCCTGCGAGTGTGGTCGGGGTTTGTCCGGACAGCGCGTATTAGTGCGGTTGTCCCTGAGATGTTGGCGGAAAGGCAGTCGGTAGCTTAACTGCGACGCCGCATGGGGCGGGTTTCCGCGAGTGATTCGGTGGCCCTCAGGACGCGGATCAGGTTGCCGTGGGCCAGTGCTGCCAGTTCAAAACCGGTCCATCCGCGTCGCGAGAGCTCACCCAGCAGTGCGGGGTAGCGGTCCACCGACGCCATATCGTCAGGTGGCGTCATCCCGTCGAAATCGCTGCCAATTCCGACATGCTCAATCCCAGCGATGTCACGGATGTGTTCTATGTGGTCACAAATCTCGCGAATGCCACAGGGAGGCTTGGGGTTCTCCGCTAGCCAAGCGGCCTCATGCGCGATAGCTTCCGGTCCCGACCGGTCGTGCCGTAGGGATTGGCGCGCTGCAGCCCACTGACGATACTCAGCGGAAAGGAATTCCGGGAGAAACACCACCATGACGATTCCCCCGCTCGACCTGACCGCGCTCAGTGTCGTATCGGTAACGTTGCGAGGGTGATCGGACACTGCACGTGCGCCTGAATGCGAAAAGAACAACGGAGCTTTGCTGAGGCGGCTGACGTGCTGCACCGTAGAGTCCGCGCAATGCGACAGATCAATCAACATGCCCAGTTCGTTCATCGTTTCGACCACGGATTCGCCGAACCGGCTGAGGCCACCAAGGCCGGGTACGTCGGTTGCGCTGTCTGCCCAAGCGGTGTTCCTGTTGTGTGTCAGCGTCATGTACCTGATCCCGCTGCGGTACAGGAAGCGCAAAACGTCCAAGGAATCGAGGATCTGGTGGCCGCCTTCCAAACCCATCAACGATGCGATCCTCCCTTCGGAGAAGCATCGTTCTATGTCGTCAGCAGAGCGCGCGAGGGCCGTGAGATGCGGGTAGGCCTCGCACAGACGGTGGACGGCCTCGACTTGCGCCAGCGTCAGGGCAGCTGACTCGCCTGGATCGGAATCGGACGGCACCCAGATGGACCAGAACTGCGCCCCCACGCCGCCGCGTTTCAGGCGGACCAAATCAGTCTGCAATTGTGGCTGCTCCTGAGCGGGATCAAGAAGTCCAAAGTCCAGGCCGGCGATTTCGTGGTGCTTCCACAGCATGTCGTTATGACCATCAATGATCAGGTGATGTTCAGCGGTCACAAGGTTTTCCCGACCGATCCGAGCTGCTGGGCTGCTTCGACGATGCGCGCGGCCATGCCGGCTTCGGCCGAAGCGCCCCAGACGCGGGGGTCGTAGGTCTTCTTGTTGCCCATTTCGCCGTCGACCTTCAGGACGCCGTCGTAGTTGGAGAACATGTGCCCGGCCACCGGGCGGGTGAACGCGTACTGGGTGTCGGTGTCGATGTTCATCTTGATCACACCATAGGAAACAGCGTCAGCGATCTCCTGCTCCGTGGAGCC
>NZ_JAVDSH010000009.1:0-214540 GCF_031455195.1 Paenarthrobacter nitroguajacolicus
AACGTTCCCGTCCACGACGCGGTTGCGCCGGCAGCCAGAACATAATCCGTCACCGCACGTGCAGTCACCGTCACCGTCCCCGAACCCGGGTACGTCCCAGCAGCAACGACCTTCCCACCAACCAGGTACTCAACACCGGCCGTGGCCGGAACAACATAGACGTCGTCCTTCGTGCCGTCCTTATCCGTAAACAGCACAGCCGCAGGGGTCACCACAAACGGGGTCGACTTGAACGTTCCCGTCCACGACGCTGTTGCACCCGAGGCCAGAACATAATCCGTCACCGCACGGGCAGTCACCGTCACCGTCTCCGAACCCGGGTACGTCCCGGCGGCAACGACCCTGCCGCCCACGAGGTACTCAACACCGGTCGTGGCCGGGACAACATAAACGTCGTCCTTCGTACCGTCCTTATCCGTGAAGGTAACGGCAGCCGGGGTCACAGGCGTGCGGGGTGCCTGATTCTGAACATCAATAGTTGCGAGGGTCCTAAATCCACCGCCGGAGTTCCCAATGGCATCCCTGAGGGGGTACAAGGTAACGTCCCACTTCCCTGTAGCCGCCCACTCCGGAAGCGTCATAGTCCGCTCCCAAACTCCGTCCTGCGGCGTTCCGGAGACCAGCGACATGGAACCGAACCCCTGTTGCTGCCAAGTCTCCGAATGACTCAGGATGACAGTCGGGGCCGTGGCACCCGTCTGATCTTTCAGACGGACCGAAGCCTTCACAACAGCAGGACCGTCGAAAAGATTGAATGATGTCTTGTTCACCGAAGAACTCACCAACACCGGTGCTGAAACATCCGCCACCGCACCCGAGACGTTCAAAGTCGCCAATGTTCTGAACCCACCGCCGGAGTTGCCCAACACATCCCCTACGGGATAAAGCGTCACATCCCATTGCCCCGTGGCAGAGCCCAGCGGAATCGTCATAGTCCGCTCCCAAACGCCATCCTGGGGCGTTCCCGACACCAAGGACATAGAGCCAAAGCCTTGTTGCTGCCCCGTGGCCGAATGGCTCAAAATGACGGTCGGAGCCTTTACACCAGTGGCATCCGTCAAACGGACCGTAGCCGTAACCACAGCCGGACCATCCGCCAAGTTAAACGACGTCTTACTCACCGAAGAACTCACCAACACCGGTGCTGCCATATCAGGAGAGCCAGGGCTGACAGCAAAAGCTGTCTGCTTCTCAGCATCATCCTCGGAGACGGCGACCTTCACGGAAGCGTCCGCTTGGAGCGATGTCAGGAAAAGGGCGGCATCATCAGCTGTGAGAGCCTTTTCAAGTTCGACCTGAAAGACGTCCGGATTCTTCTGAGTGAGCGCCTTTACTTCCACACCAAGATGCGCGGCGGCCTCCTGAGCAGCTGCTCCAGCCTTGATCGCAGGTTCCTCGACACCGTCTTTGGTGGTCAAAAGAAACTGTGCAGGCTCCGCAACGGTAGGGCGTTCAAGCAGCGAGGCAATAGCTGGAACTTCGCGAACACTGGCCGAAGCAGGAAGTGCAACGACTCCTCCGCTGATAACGAGCGTAGTCAAAGCTGCGCCCAACGCGGTCAGCGTTTGGGCGCGGTAATTCTTATGCATTTTTCTGGGAGTCCTAAGGGTATTGCGAGCGGCCCTGAGCCGACCGATCGCAGACAGCTGGAGATCACCAGCTGACCCCCTCGGAGATTCTAAGCAGACACTTGACTTGCGCTTTGCAATTTCACGTTTATGACAAGTCATTTGATTGATTTAAGCGACAACGACCTGATCCGTGGATCAGGTCGTTGTCGTATCGAGGCTGCACGCAGCTACATATCCGCGAGCGCTCCACCCGGGTTCTCGATCGCGTCAGCGACGTACCGGAGGAAGCCGGCAGCGGTTTCGCCGTCGCATACCCGGTGGTCGAAGGCGAGGGTCAGTTCAGTCACCTTGCGGACTGCCAGCTCGCCGTTGACCACCCACGGCTTGTCGATGATGCGGCCCACGCCGAGCATTGCGACTTCGGGGTAATTGATAATCGCAGCCGAGCCGTCCACCCCGAACACGCCGTAGTTATTGAGCGTGAACGTGCCGGAGCCGAGTTCGGTTGGCGTCGCCTTTCCTTCACGCGCGACGGCGGTCAGCCGGCGTATCTCCGCGTCCAGTTCACGGGCACTCAACTCATGAGCCTTGCGTACCGAGGGGACCACGAGCCCGCGGTCCGTTTGCGCTGCGAAACCAAGATTGATTCCGTCAAAACCGACGATCTCCTGGGAACCGTCAGCAGCCGTCTCAAAGCGGGTGTTAAGGGCTGGGTACTTTTTTAACCCAGCTGTGACAAAACGGGCTATGAAAGCCAGCAGGCCAGGAGTGTCGTGCGGCGCACGCTTCTTGAGCTCGGCCCGCATGTCCAGCAAAGCAGTGGCGTCGACGTCCACCCAGACGGTAGCCTCGGGGATCTCCGAACGGCTTCGGGTCATGTTCGCAGCAACGGCCTTCCGAACACCGCGAACGGGAGTCCTGGCCGAAACACCGAGGCCAGTCCGACCATCAACAGAGCCCTCGGCAGTTCCCGCGCCCACAGAAACAGGCGGAGCGGGCGAAGCAGCAGGCGCGGCCGAAGGTTCCGGCGCGGATATGGCTGCTTCTACGTCCCTGCGCATGATCAGGCCACTCGCACCTGAGCCCTCAATGGCATCGAGCGAGACGCCATGGTCCCGCGCCATCTTTCGCACCAGGGGCGAGATGACAGCGCTGAGTTTGCCAGGGATGCGCGTTCCGGAAATGGACGGTTCCAACGTTGGCAGGACAACGGTCTCAGCAACGCTATCGACGACGGCGACGCTCGCCTTGCGTGGACGGGTGCGCCCTCCGGTAGCCCCGCCAGGCGTGCCGTACCCGATCAAAACATTGCCGGAGCCAGCCTTCTCCTCGGTCCGGTAGGTCTCAGCGGCCGCCTCAACCTCGGGGGATGTCGTAACACCAGTCGAGACGGCATCGTCAGTAGCTGATGGAGCTTCCGGCGCAACTGTGGCGGCACCGGCGCGAGCGATCGAGATCAGGGGCTTGCCGACGTCGAGCGTCTCACCGGCCTGGCCGTGGAGTTCGGCGACGGTGCCCGCATAAGGCGAGGGCACCTCCACCATGGACTTGGCAGTCTCGACCTCGGCGATGGGCTGATCCACCTTGATTTCATCTCCGACGGCGACGAGCCAGTTCACGAGTTCAGCCTCCGTAAGGCCCTCCCCCAAGTCCGGCAAACGGAATACCTGCATATCTGAACTCATGGTTAGTCCTCCCATTGAAGGTCGTCGACGGCGTCGAGGATGCGGTCGACGCTTGGCAGGTAGTAGTGCTCCAGCTTGGGAGACGGGAACGGGACATCGAAACCTGTCACGCGGAGGATCGGTGCGGCCAGGTAATGGAACGCACGTTCCTGGACGCGGGCAACGATCTCGGAGGACACGGATGCGAAGCCATGGGCTTCGGCGATCACGACGGCGCGTCCCGTCTTCCGTACGGACGCGCAGACAGTTTCATCATCGAAGGGGACGAGGGTGCGCACGTCGATGACTTCCAAGGACCGGCCCTCTTCAGCGGCGGCGGCTGCAGCGGCCAGCGCTGTGGGGACGGACGGGCCGTAGGCAATCAGTGTCGCGTCCGTGCCGGGACGGGCGACAGCCGCTCGGCCCTCGGTGGAGGTGCCGGCGTCGTGCTCCGCGCGCAGGGCGCCCAAGTCCACCTGGTCCTTGGACCAGTAGAGCTTCTTGGGTTCCATGAACATGACAGGGTCATCGGAGTCGATGGCTTCGCGGAGCATGCGGTAACCGTCGGCCACGGTGGCCGGGGTGTAGACCTTCAGGCCAGCGGTGTGGGCATAGTAGGACTCCGAGGAGTCGCAGTGGTGCTCCACTCCCCCGATTCCACCGGCGTAGGGAACGCGGATGACCATGGGCATCTTGAGCTTGCCCTTGGTGCGGTTGTGCATTTTGGCAACGTGGCTGACGATCTGCTCAAAGGCCGGGTAGGCAAAGGCATCGAACTGCATCTCGATGACGGGACGCATGCCGTTGATTGCCATGCCCACTGCCATACCGACGATGCCGGACTCCGCCAGGGGCGTGTCGAAGCAGCGCTGTTCACCGAACTCCGCCATGAGTCCGTCGGTGATGCGGAAGACGCCGCCCAGCATTCCCACGTCCTCGCCGAAGACCAGGACGGAGGAGTCGGCGCGCATGGCGTCGGCCATAGCGGTATTCAGAGCCTTGGCCATGGTGAGGCTCTGCGGGCCGGTGGCGTCGGCGGTAGCCGCAGCGGAAGCGGCGGCGCTGGCGGTCGCTGCGCTCACGTTGCCGTTGACGGTTGTGGTGACGGTCATTTTGCGCTCTCCTCACGGGCGAGTTCGCCGGCGAGCAGTTCGGACTGTTCTTTCAGCTGCGGGGTGGGCTTGGAGAAGACGTACTTGAAGAGGTCCAGCGGTTGGACAGGGACGTCCTCGCCGAGGCCTTCGCGGAGCTGCGTGGCTACGGCTTCTGCGTGCTCGGTGATCCTGTTGCTGGCCTCGTCATTCAGGAGACCCTTGTCCGTAAGGTACGACTTCATGCGCGCCAGCGGGTCCTTGGCCTGCCACTCGGTGACTTCGCTGTCCGGACGGTAGCGGGTGGCGTCGTCGGCGTTGGTGTGGGCCTGCATGCGATAGGTGTGGGCTTCGATCAGCAGCGGTCCCGAACCTTCGCGAGCCAGCTTCACCGCCCGGTCCATTACGGCGAGCAGCGCGACGAGGTCGTTGCCGTCCACGCGCTCACCGGCCATGCCGTAACCCACGGCCTTGTGCGCCAGGGACGGAGCGACGGACTGGTGGCTGAGGGGTACCGAGATGGCGTACTTGTTGTTCTGCACAAAGAAGATGACGGGCAGGTGGAAGACGGCGGCAAAGTTGAGGGCCTCGTGGAAGTCGCCTTCACTGGTAGCACCATCGCCGCACATGGCCATCACCACTGTGTCCTCACCGCGCAGCTTGGCAGCATGCGCGACGCCGACGGCGTGCAACAGTTGCGTAGTCAGCGGCGTGCACTGGATGCCGACCTTGTGCTTCTTGGGGTCATATCCGCCGTGCCAGTCACCCCGGAAGATGGTCATGACCTCTACCGGGTCAACGCCTCGGGTCATGACGGCGACGGCGTCACGGTAGGTGGGGAACAGCCAGTCACCTTCGCTAAGGCACATGGCAGCTGCAACCTGGCAGGCTTCCTGTCCGTGGCTGGACGGGTAGACGGCCATGCGGCCCTGACGGACCAGCGCAGAGTTCTGATCGTTAACGCGACGTCCGACGACGAGCTGCTCGTAAGCGGCCATCAGTTCAGCATCGCCGGGCGTGGGGTATTCATGGCCGGGTTCGGTGCCCTGCTCGTCGCGGGAGCGAAGGGTCCCGTCCGGGTTCACCATTTGAATCTGGTGCCGTGCGGGGAGCATGTAGTCCTCGACGCTGATGCCGAATTTTGCCCGAACGTCAGCAGCCGGGTCCTCTACAGCCGTTTCCGGCGCAGAGTGGTCTGCATGGATCGTCATTGGTCCGTCCTTCTCTAGCCACTATGTGCTTCCAGTATGTTCCCCGGCGCTGTTTCGTATCCAGCTTTCGGCGAGATCATGGAAGACCTTGTGAAAACTCAGTAATCTGAAAGACAGTTTGTAATTGTGAGCTGGGTAACTCGCCTATGCTGTGGACGATTTGGAGTACACATGAGTGAGGCCGAGGCAGAGCAGACTGCCGTTCCTTTGGATGCCGTGGACCGGGACATCATCCGCGAGCTCACCACGGACGGCCGTATGTCCATCACACAAGTAGCAGAGAACGTGCACATCAGCCGGGCCCATGCCTACTCGCGCATCGCACGGCTTACCGGCGAAGGAGTCCTCACGAAGTTCACGGCCCTGGTGGATCCCATCAAGGCTGGACTGCGCTCCTCCGCGTACGTGACGCTCAAGGTTCAGCAACACTCGTGGCGCGAACTGAAAGAGGAGCTGCGCGCCATCCCCGAAGTTCACCACATCGCCTTAGTGGGTGGGGACTTTGACGTTATCCTCCTGGTCCGAGCGACCGACAACATCCACCTCCGACGTGTGATCTTCGACCAGTTGCAGTCCATGGACGGCGTGCTGGATACGCAGACTTTCCTTGTTTTTGAGGATGTTGATACGAGGTAGGCGTCGTACATGGCAGTTTTTGGGAGGAAGCGCTCATTTCCGGACCTTAGACTGTCCCCGTGCCCCTCAAAACTGCCCCCGCCACGCGTGTCCTTGGCGTTTTCGTGGCGGCCTGCTTCTTGGCGGCACTCCTCTGGCTGATTGCCGCATTCCAGTTCTTCTACGATCCGCCCCACGCTAAGCCCCATCGCACGGACGCGATTGTAGTCCTGGGTGGTATGAGCAAGGAGAGGCTGCCGGTGGCCGAAAAGCTGCAGAAGGACTTGGATATACCGGTCCTCGTGGTCTCCACCACTGGTCTTGCGGGCAATGTGGAGGGTGATTCGTTGTGCGACGAGTACCCTGACGACCCTGATTTGGTGTGCTTCCGCCCCTCGCCGCTCAATACGAGGGGCGAAGCGGAAGCCCTTCGCTCGTTGATTTCGGAACACGGCTGGAAGTCAGTGACGGTGGTGACATCCGAATATCACCTAATGCGCGCGGGTACGTTGATCGAGCAATGCACGCCTGCGGAGGTACAGATGGTCGGGTCCCGCCCCGACCTCTCTGCGGGCGCTTGGCTGGACCGGTTCGTGGTGGAAACGGGTGGTCTGATCGACGTGTGGATGCAGCCGGAGTGCACTTCTCACTAGAGTTGCTGCTATGCCGAACCGGCAACCAAAGGTCATGACAAGAGCTGTTAAGCGACCACAAATTCCCGACAGCCCAGGTCAACAATGTCTCCCGTTTCTTGACATCTAATTAGGCACTTGAAGGTTTTCGTCAATCACTTGAGTTCTGCTGACTCGTCGGTTCATCCTTTTGGCATAGGTCCAAGGTCTCACCCTACGAGCCCAAGGATCCATCGTGGAAAAAATCAGACTTCCGCGCTCCACCTTCATCTCAAATGCTCGGCGTTCTGGCGTCGGCCTACTGGCCGCACTCTTTTTGGTCGTCGGGTTTATTCATGCACCCGCAGCCAACGCGGCACCCGCTCCCGTTTATCCAATCAGCGGATATTTCATCTATGGAAGCACAAGCGACGCAGCGAACACTAAGAAGCTGAGTGACATCAAATCCGTTGGCGGGGACACTGTCATCACCTTCGGCTCCAGGCTGAAACCCGCCACGCTTTCCACTATCCCCGCTGGATGCACCATCTCGGGGGTCAATTGCGCGACAGCTGCCGCATCCGGAGTCAAGGTGAAGCGGTACTTCACGTACTCCGATGGAAACTCATGGGGGTCCCCTGCAATCCTATGTGCCCGCGACAGAACGGTCACAAGTGGTACCACGATCTACACAGTCATGGTCCTGCCTTCTGAAGGAAGCGGCTGTAACTCTCCGAGTGGAAGCTACGACGTAGTAGTGATTAATGGCGGAACCTCTTCCTCAATGTCCGTGTCATTGGGAAAGGCCGCCACTAGCTTGGGAATGAAGTACTACGCCGGCCTCCCGGCTCCCGTCATGAGTACCACCACGACGTATCTCCCTGACCTTTCCTATCAAGCCACCCTGTCGGTTTTCACCGCCCGCTTCTTGATATACCAAGGCAAAGTCAATAATGTTCCCGGCCTTGCCGGCTTCTATCACCACACCGAAATGCCTCTCAGCGATGGGGCCGTGTGGGACTCTGTCCTCACGGTATACCGCATGCAAAACGCCAGAATCGCTCAGTATCAGCCGAGTCGTTCGGCCGTTGTCAGTCCCTACATCGATTCTCGCTCCAACTTCGGTGGGCGCGTAACAGTGGATCAAGCACGGAACGCTATCGCTAACATCGCGGATACGGCGGGCGACGTCCATCTTTCCATCGCTGTTCAGGACGGCATGGGCACAGGCAAGGGAGGCTCCTTCTTTGGGAGCGAAAGCGGAAACGATGTTGACCAGTACGCCGCATCGATAGTCGGAAGTGGGTCCTGGGGAAGCAAGTACCTGGCACCAACCCGCGACTACTTCTGGGCGATGGCGGAAGGCATCGAAGGAACGGGGGCAGACCTCTGGGCCAACCTGGAGGGCATGGCACCGGCCACATCACAAAACCCTTGCGACAACAGCCTTAGAGGCCAGTCAACCAAGGCACGCGTCGACAAGCAGATTCAGCAATTCGGTAACACGCCCGTGAAAGTCATCTCCTTCATGTGGGATCCGTACTTCACCTGCGCGGGGACTGGTACAGCCATGATCGACCGGCTTAAGGCAGGAAGCACAACACCGATCATCACGGATTCGATTTTCAATGGCAACGGTGACGTGCTGGTCACCGGCCAAAACCTGAGCGGAGGGACTGTCCAGGTCAAGTGGGTCGACGACTCAGGGAGGGCTCTTGACAAGACAGTGACGGCATCCAACTACAACCCAACCTATGGCGAGGAGTTGGGCATCAATCCGCTGCTGGAGTCCGTCACCGCGAAGCTCGGCAGTACGTCCTTGAAGTCCGGCAAGAACTACTTCATAGATGTCAAGAACGGCTACGGACAAAAGAACGACGCGCTCTACTCAGACCGCGGCTAGCTGAGTTATCGAGAGGACGGTCCCAACGATTGGGACCGTCCTCCCGGGCGTCGCAAAGCGCTAACCCAGCGTCTTCTTCGGTTCGGTCCGGCACGGGCAAGCGTGTTCTGGACGACCCCAAATGTTGCGGGCCGCCCCCGAAATGCAAGAATTGAACGTGCCATAGTTTCCCCCCGGACGCAGCTGAGGAGTAAAAAGTGACGGACCCGGTCCGCCGGCCGGCGGCATTTACGCCCGCCCCTCGCCACCTTCGTAGACGGGCGTTCAGGGCCGAAGTTCCGCCGAGCCTTATGGGCGGCTTTCAGACCGACGGTGGCTTAAAACCTGCTACCCGCATGGAGGCAACGCCTAGCGCACACGCTCCGGCTGGTGTGACCACAAACAGTGATCCCGACGCAGGGGCGCCCGCTGAAACCAATCTCCGTCAAAAGCGACGAGTTGCGCTGGTTCTCGTGATCCTTGTCTCTGTCAGTATCCCCATTCTGGCCCTGACGTTGATCTTTATCCGATAAGGTATACCCCTCGTGGCACATGATTGAGAGTGAGCTCCTTGGGTGGGATAGCATCGCCTAGTCACTCAATGCCACTCCCCGGGGGAATTCCATGCCCAGCGTCATGCCGATTTTTGGCACTCGTCCAGAAGCCATCAAGATGGCTCCCATTGTCAGCGCCTTCCAAAAGTCCGCTGACTTCGACTGCATCGTGACCGTAACAGGTCAGCACCGAGAGATGCTCGACCAGGTCAATGAACTCTTCGGCATTGAACCAGATCACGACCTGAACATCCTTCAGCAACGCCAATCTCTCTCGGCGATCATGACCAGAACCATTGATGGACTGGACAAGCTGTTCTCTGCGAACAGGCCTGATGCCGTTATCGTTCAGGGCGACACGACCACATCCACAGCGGGAGCCATCGCCGCGTTCTACCACCGGATCCCTGTGGTACACGTGGAGGCTGGTCTGCGGAGTGGCGACCTCTTCTCGCCGTTCCCGGAGGAAGCGAACCGCAAGATTACAAGCCAGATCGCCAGCTTGCACCTGGCGCCCACCAACACCAGCAAAGCGAATCTGCTGGCAGAGGGCATCGCCGAGGACGCCATCGTAGTCACCGGCAACTCCGTGATCGATGCTCTACTTACGACGGTCGACAAGCAACTTCCGTTCAGCGACCCCCAGCTGGAAGAACTGGCAGCCAGCCGACGTCGAATCCTTTTGGTGACAACGCACCGACGTGAGAATCAGGGTGACGCCATGCGCGGTGTGGGGCGTGCACTGGCACGCATTGCGGACGCGGAACCGGATCTCGTGATCGTATTGCCCGCCCACAAAAACCCTGTCGTGCGCGAAGCCGTACTACCTGCGCTTGAAGGCAAGGAAAACGTGGTTGTCACGGAGCCCCTCGCATACGGTGAATTCACCCGCATGCTGTCGCTCGCTCACATTGTCCTGACCGACTCGGGCGGAGTGCAGGAAGAAGCTCCCAGTTTGGGCAAGCCCGTTCTGGTGATGCGCGACAACACCGAACGTCCCGAGGCTGTTGACGCCGGTACGGTCTCGTTGATCGGCACAGACGAAGAAACGATCGTCAAGGAAGTCGATAGGCTCCTGAATCAGCCAGAAGCATTTGACGCCATGGCCAATGCCGTGAATCCCTACGGCGATGGCAAGGCCGCCGCGCGAACTGTTGCTGCGGTCGCCGAGCTGTTGGGGATCGGAAGAAGAATCGACAACTTCGCCTAGGACTCCCAGTCTCGTCATGGGGCGGTAGTTATCCCCAACTTCATGGCGAGCGTCAGTTCGCACACATCCAGTCGTCGAGATACAAGGGGCGGCTCGCCCTCACGCGACGGTGTCGAGCCCAAGCAGGGCCAAGGGCGCTCTAAAACATGATGTGTTGTGTGTTGAGTCCAAAGGACGACACTACTCCTGTAGCCATCAAAGCCCTCTCACTCGCAGACCACGTGTGTTCCGCGCCGACGCCCGAGCGCACCTGAACGAAGTTGAACCGGTCCCCCGAGTAAATGGTGCCGCCAGAACGCCGGACACTCCTCAAAAACTCAGAATCTTCTCCGCGGGCAAGTCCTTCGAAAGGGATGGCTCGCAGTGTTTCACGCGTCGTGAAGATAGTGGGCCCCATCACGAAGTCGGTGAACCGATGTTCGAAATCCTCGAAACGAAGTAACGTGACGTTGCTTTCCGATAGGTGCATGTAGTGGGAATGCTTGCCGGCGACCACGGCACCTGAATAGCGGAGCGCTGCTGCTTGGTCGCGCAAATAGTTCGCGCCATAGAGGTCGTCGTCATCCATCTTGGCCAAGTACACTCCCGAGGCAGCAGCAACCGCCAAGTTCAGACACTCTCCCAGAGGCGTTGTGCGAGGTTCTGTGAGGACCACCACATGGTCTAGACCCATACTTGCAGCCTCGGCTAGGAGTCGATTTTCCTCCGGCTCAAACCCGTGAGCCAATAACACCAACTCAACTTTCACGCCCTCTTGTCGAGCAAGCGTCGTCAAGATGTCACTGATGCGTTCGGGCCTAATGGTCGACGCAATAACGGAAACAGTTGGGATCTCCGTCATGCTCAGGGCATCGATAGGTCCAGCATCTACGCCTACGCTCCGGAGAATACTTGCTGCACGGTGTGCATAAGTATGGCGCTCCCATATACTCCTTTGCCCCAAGTGCACAGTTCGATCACGCAGTTCCGTACTGCGGATCAGAGCACGAGTCGCGTTTGCTGCATCTTCGCGGCTCGTCGCCTTTGTACCGATGGGATCATCAACAGGAACCACGAGTTGCACGTCCGCTGGCATCACCACGGGGGTACCCGAAGCCGTGATTTCGATGATTTCCTGAGAACTCGACGTGAGAAAACACTTAAATGCCTTATAAGCGCTCAGCATCTTCTCGCTAGGCAGGGTTCCTGCATTATGAAGGGCCAGGTCCCCGGTTGAACTACTGGCGGAACCCAGTGGACTGAGCACCTCCAACGCGGAACCCATCTTGTTTGACGTGTCGAGTCCTCCGTCAATCAGATACTCCATCTGCCGTGCCTGGGCAGCAGAATTGCTGGAAAAAACAGCCCCATCGATAACACCCATATCCCGGGTTTGATGGTGGCTTCTTAGACGGACAGGGTTGTGCAGCTTCGGTTGGGCAGCATGCCCTAATGCCTCAATCCGATCCGGACCAAATTTCTCCTCACATTGCTTCAACACAGCCGCGTCCGAAACAAAGACCTTATCGAACGTGCTTAATGCAAAGCGAAGGTCAACGTGGCTTGGTTCCGCTTCCCGCGACCAATACACTGCGGGGATTTCCTCGGAACGGCACCACTCCACGATGTCACTCAGCACTTGACGGCGGGCCGTTGGACTCCCCGGGAAATCCGCCCAGCCCTCGTGGCTGTCCGCCCAGGACGAGTCCACAAACAGTAACGACACATGTGCCTTCTGCAACGTTTTACGCCACGTCGTCGGCTGGAGGTTGATGCACTCCCACTCATAGCCCCAGGCCTCCTCGGAGGATGCGCTTAGGACGGTCCCGACTCGCAGCTTGTTGGAGCCTGATGTGTGGGGTAGAGCAACAGAAACCGGGAAGTCGATATTCGACTTCGAGGCGTCACCAGTTTGGGGCTGCTCGTCCACCTCGTTGCAGGGAGTATTTGGCGACGTATCATCCCGTTCAGCGCCCAGCAACTGCTTAGGGCCACTATTTCCGAGCTTTTCGAGGGCCATGCGCAGTATATTGATGGGGGCTTCCTTCCAAGGCGAACAGTTCCTAACGGGTATGGAACCATGCTGCCGAAAGCCAAGCTCAACCCATTCGGGCGCCCTACTGCTCAGGGAGGCAGTTGCACGCCTCCAATACACTACCAATGATTGGGAAAGGTCCCCCAAAGGTCACAGGCATCTGGGCAGGGCTGGAATCCCCTGCGGGATCAGGAGCTGCCGACTGCGCGGTGTTAAAGCCGCTGACTTCCTCGTGCCCAATAATCCTCTTGAGTCCAATGCCTGGGTGCATCTGCGCCATTGCACGGGAGGTCATCCTTTGCCCCTGAGGTCGGAGACCGGTCGGCTAACCTTGCGGATCGAATCTTGACGTATCCGCATTGGCGAGAGCAAAGATGATGTGGAACGCGTTACTCCAGCTTCGATACAAGAACCTTCAGGTGCAGTTTGACTCAGGCCCAAACGCGCAGAATCGTAAGACTGGCCACCCCCACTTGGTCACCGAAGTCAACGAGTTCCCCTAGGGTCCCGGTCGTCACGAGTTCTGGAACATGTTCAGCGCCTGCAGCCACGTGGTGACCGCTATGGCCGGTCGCAAGAGAGCAAAAGGTCTGAGGCCTGACTCCCGGCGCAGAGCCCGGACACTCATCCATTACGCTCAACAGGTCGACGGGAAACGGATCGCCAGCTTGGAATACTCGCATGCACAGCCCTTCTGCTCGTTGGTGGTGATTGAAGCGTGGCAGGACTTTGTGTAGCAGGAGATAACACCAAATGAAGTTGCGGTGAACGGGCCGAGGGGTCTCCACTCGTTCGTCGGGTGGCGCATCTGCCCACTGCAATATGTTCACTCCGTCACATCTCTTCTCTGTTGGACGTCCGCAAAGAGGCCAGAAGGTGAACATCACGTATACTCAAGGCTGACTGCGCAGCCTTTGGGGGACCTGGCGAGTTCCCTTGTGTATTCCTTTACGGGCGCCAGACACATCATTCATGCCTGCGCCCGTCCCGCACACTCGACCTCACCTAGGACATAGATGGCCGACTCATCACCCTTGCTTACGATCGTCCTCGAAGAGTCAGGGACTCTTGACAGAGAATCCGTCATGTACCGGCGCCTTGTGGCTGCACGCCTGCGCTTGGAATCCGAGTTTAGGATTCTTCACATCTCAGAACCCCTCACCACGGCAACTATCGCCAGGCTTTGCAACGAGATCGACAGTAAGTACGTCGTCTTCATGCGGACGTCCCACCAGCTTTCCACTAACTATGTGACGACCATGCTCGACTACCTGCGCACACGCACGGTGTACCTCACCGAGCCGGTTGTATACACGGGGCCGATCCCAAACAACATTGCAAATACAAAAATTGACCAGAATTATCACTATTCCCGGGATACCGACGTTTTTGGTACGGCCTTCAACACTCGGCGCTTGGCTGATGCACTGGAAGCCTTGGGCGACATAGACCGTGCCGGGCTCTACATCAGCTACCGTCTGTATTGGTCGTTGGGCATCATTACTCCCCTTCCTACAGGCTTCTCCGTAGCGTCGGAAACAAAAGCAGCAATTGGGCTCCAGCTTCACGATGACGTGACTAGGCTCGTGCCGCTCATTTCGACCACGTCCACCGAGGTGAGGCTTCACCTGGTTCGTTATCTCGCGGCATTCCTGCGCGGACTTCGCGCTCAAAAAGTCTCCCGCGTAAGCTTGGCGCATCTTCGCGATGTCATTCACACATTTGACCTTGCCGATTTCGCGAACTTGCTCGACCCGCTTCAACCCTTTGAGGGTTCCTGGCTGAGATGGCTCAATGAACCCGAACCCCGCTACCTATACAAGCAACTCAGCGAGGGAGATTCATATCTGGTCTTCCACGAAGGCGAGGCCGACGAATCAGCCCTGCAGCTATACCGTCTCCAGCTTGGAAGCGACATCCTCACCATCGAGAAATCGTACGTTCCCTGCGTACGCCGGCCCGGGTACTTCCGCCCTGCGAGTTACGACTTCTATAGTCGCCCGATAGACCACTACTCGACAATCCTGTTCTTTGACCGCCCGCTTCAGGCGGACGATAACGCCGAGCACTTGTACGAGTATTTCATTAAGAACCACCCGGAATACAAAGAAACATACTTCGCACTCAATCCCAAGTCAGAAGACTGGGATAGGCTCTTGGCCAAAGGCTTCAAACTAATTCCAATTTTTACTCAGGAGTTCTACGAAAAGTTCCTGATTTCAGATCTCGTTATCTCTTCGCAGATCTATAACATCAGGTATAAAGGCAAGTCATTTGCAAACTCACGCTTCGTCTACCTTCAGCACGGCGTGCAACTCAATGACATGACCGACTGGGTATTGTCCAAGTACTTTGATATTTTTGTCGCTACAGGGCAGATAGAAGCAGATTACTTAAAGGCGCTAGCGCCGGTAGAGACCCTTAACTCAGGACTTCCGCGCTTCGAATCACTGGTACGGGCTGACAACGCAGATAAGCATCTACTATTCCTGCCCACATGGCGATTCAACTTGCACCAATCTTCAACGGAGCATTTTACGCAGTCAAGCTACTTCCGTGCCATCGATGCGATTCTGTCTGACAAGTCGCTCCTCAACTTCCTGGAACGGACTGGGCGAACTTTGCACGTGAAGCTTCATCCCAATGTAGAAAAGCGGGCGAGCCACTTCCGATTCTCTGATCGAGTGATCAAATCCGACTTGAGCTATCGAGAGGCCATATCTTCCGCCGAGATGGTCTTCACGGATTACAGCTCTGCAGTAATTGATGCCGCATTTATCGGAACGCCTATTGCCTACTACCAGTGGGATGCCGTCGATTTCTTCAACGATCAACCCTATGAAGGTCGCCTGAACTTCAGGCAGGACGGATTGGGTCCCGTTTTCGAGGAACACTCCGAACTCATCAACCACATTGTCCATGAGGGCTACCTCCACTCTGATGAACAGTACACTCACCGACATGAGCGTTTCTTTGAGGGAGTCGACCCAGAGCGGATTAATTCCAAGATTGTAGAGAGGATGTTGAGTCTCTGATGAAGATAGTTCGAGGCGCACGGCGCCAAGTATCAGAACTCGGCAAGGCCGCAGCCTACTCTGAGCTGGGAACCAGCTTGGCCCGCCGAATCATGTCCCTGCCTTCTGAGCATAGGGTCAGCAAATTTGTGCAAACCAAGGGCCTAGACGGAAGTCTGCGGAGAATTGCTTCGGAGAGCCTTCCCCCTGGGTTGTTCTTCGCGAAGCTAACTATAAGCAACTGGGAAAAGCACCGGGGCAAGCAGTTTCGCTTGCTGCAGGACTCCGAAGTTGCTTACGGTAACGAAATAGAACCGCCTGCACGCGGCTTCCCTTTGGAATACCGAAACATAGTTGTTACATCCAATGATGTTTCAAGATTCAGTTTGGATATTGATGCTCCTTATGAGCTCAAGATTGGACGCGGTGCGTTCACAACGCCTCAGCAGCTCAAATATGATCATCAGTATGGAGTCGAACAGCACGGAGACGTCTTTTACTCTCTGCGGGGCAACTCGACGAACCCCAAAAAGCTACTAATTACTTTTCCTGGATTCGGTCCCTCGACTTCTCGCATCAGCTATGCAGTCAGCTATTTGAAGGAGGTCACAAAGGCTGACCTAAAAGATACATTGATGGTGTGTTTTCAGGACCGCTATCTGGCTGCAGGTTCATACATGATGGTTGACAGCGCCGGTCGCTCTCTTTACGAACGCGTTTGGGCAGTCCTGGAAGGCTTACGAAGCCAGTACGACGTGGACGAATCCCAGATGCTGTTCTTTGGTGCATCGAAGGGCGGTAGCATTGCTATTAATTATGCCAAGGACTTCCCACAGGCCACCTTGCTATTGGCCGTTCCACAAATGAATCTCCCTTATTACTTCAATAAGCCATTCTTTAGGGATAACCTCTTCCGCAATGCCTCCATTTGTAGTGCCGAACAACCAGAGGCTTTACTTCGCCAGTACTTCAGCGAAGGGCGGAAAATTCATTACTTCTATACCAATTCAGATGAGCTCAGCAACCATTCGCTGATTGAACTCGCTCATGATGTTCCAAACTTGACCAAATACAGGGTTGATGGAGGCCACTCTGCTGTAGCGCGTGCTGCTCTTCCTTCGATGATGGGCCTAATCAGAACATTCCTCGCTGGGGAAAAGGCGAAGGAGTTCAAATGCGAGAACGTCCGATCCTATGCGCGTGGCGACTCAGTTTTGGCACAGGCCCGAGTTGACTCAGCAGCTTCGAGAATTGTCGGTGCTAACTGGTACCTGGAGGGCACGCTTGGGAGAACAAAGTTTCTGCATCTGATGACCGAGCACTCATATCGTTTCGTTAAGTTCACTTCAGATAACCAGGTGCTCGCCGCAGCGTATGACCCAATCGAAGATATAGCAGGTATCACAGCTTGGGAAACGAACGGAACCCGGTGGTCAAGCACATTGCCCGAACCGTTAGTTCGGGGCGCCAGGCAGAGTCCTCGTGGAAACTTTGATTTTCATGCCCTAAACGTCAACAGCCGCCAGCCTCGGAACTACGTGGCCCTAGATGGTGACACCTTCGGACGCTACCGTTACCGGAGCCTTGAACTGGACACAGCAGGCGACACAATGGAGGTCCACTTCGTTAAAGACATTGCGGACGACGTCGACTACATGCTGGAGAAGACTGAAGGGCATCAGACCTCCCATGTTGCAATTGTCGAAGCTCTGAATGGGTGGGCATTGGTCGAACTGGTCGCGCTTCGCTTCGTCATAGCTTCGAAGGCGACGCGCCTACGAATTGTTGTCCATGACGTAAACTTCCGACAAGAGGCTTTAAAGCTGTTGTCCAAGGTCGACTGGAAGGACAAGCACTTAGTCACTGTGTCCCCAAAACAACTTGAGTCCCGTGTTGCGGCAGGCGCTGCAGCCCGAGAGAAGGAAGCCCTCCTTAGCGATGCAAGATAACAACGTTGCTGCTGCAGTGGTAGAAAGTTCCACCCCGCTGCAGATCATCAGGACCTATGCGGATGTCGCCACCGTCAAAGACAACACGATCCAGCTCAATGAAACTGACGGAGCAGAGTTCCTCAATTCGTCTGTGGAATTTGCCGGAACCGGCAACGTTCTATTTATTGAAGACGGGGCAAAACTCAGGAACACTCGACTTAGGTTTTTAGGAAATAATGCGGTTATCCATATCCGTAAATCGCCCCGCTTTATACGCTTAGTAGCGTCAGTATTCGAAGACTCAGTCCTGTATTTGGGACCCGGAGCGTCCTTCACTTCGGAGGCCCGGTTCCTCCCCACGGAACGCAAACATGTAATCATCGGCGCCGATGCAATGTTCTCGTCCAGGGTGACCTTCAGGACCGCAGATCCCCATCTCATATACGCAGTCGGAAGCCACCGGCGCGTTAACCCAAGTGCATCGATCTGGGTAGGCGACCACGTTTGGCTTGGCGAAGACACGTTACTGCTTAAGGGGGCTCGAGTCGGTTCTGGGAGCATACTGGCGGCTCGTGCACTAATTACGAAGCCGATTCCATCCAACTCAACAGCAGCAGGCGTGCCTGGCCGTATTGTCGGTACGGGCGTGTTCTGGACTCGACCATCAGTCCACGCGTACACCCAAGCGCAGACTGATCGCAGCGGGTTCGAGGCCAAGGATGATTTCATCTACTCCCGCGATGGATTTGTTTTGGAGATCGATAAGCTGGAAGCGGAGCTGGAACAGGCTAGCGATGGGCCCGGACGCGCGGCATGGTGCCATAGGTTGGATGAACTCACAGCGAAAAATCGATTCTTCATTGCCTGACTCAATAATGTGAATATGCCCACCTCGTCACCGTGGTGGGCATATCGTCCGTTTCGTCCTACATGGGTTTCCTGGCTCATTCCATGCAGCACTACTTCGGTGGCCGCGCCGGTGACGGAGGGCAGTCACATCGCCTTCTGATTAGCCAGTTCACGACGCCCAGCTGAGGACATAACGAAGCTGGTGGACGGGTTCGGGTTCTTGGGTGCGTGGGACTTGCGTCGGCTGCGGCGGGGCCTTGAAGGCATCCTCCTCAGCACCCAGCCTCGCCCTCCTGGTGAAACCAATCCCAGCGTATTTTATGGCGCGGCCAGCAAATGCATATGGACGCTGAGTAGTTCGCTTTGGCGCCCATAGGCATCGATATCTCGTCAGGAGGTACGCCGGCATGTCCACGCCTCACCACGATCAGCGGCCCCCGGGCTGGCAGGGCCATGGACGGCACTGTTGCGGTTCGTGATCGAGGACCGTTCACAACTGCTCAAATCCCTGCCCGCCGGCCGCCGAGCAGTGGGCTGGATGACCGGCTCGAAACGATCCAGGTGCTTCCCGTCCTCCGTTTCAGCCTCCCGCCACAACACTTGGCCAATCAGCCAGCCCTAGAATCCGGTGGGCCCGTCAAGTGTCAAATACGTTGCGATTCAAGTTTGGTGTGGTCCCAGGCCCCTCTGGTGTCAACGACGCTCTTCCCCTTAAGGATCTCCAAATCGAGTCCTCGGAATTGTTCGTGGTCAACAAGAAGAATAACTACATCTGAACGCTCGATGGCGGTCTCAACTGCAACCAGTTCCACATTCTCGCGGGTCGCAAGGGCCCGCGGCAAAGCTTCCACGTGCGGTTCGACCACATTAATACGCCGGCCGGGTAGCTGCTCGGCAAGAACGCTGGTAATCAGTACGGCAGGCGATTCTCGAAGATCATCAATGTTTGCTTTGAAAGCCAGACCAAGGGCCGCGATCTCAGACGCCGGGCCAAAGGCATCGAGAGCCTGTATTGCTTTCTCAACGACCCATTCAGGTTTCCCATCATTCACCTCGCGAGCAGTGCGGATCAGCTGTGACTCCTTGGGAGCTGCAGCAACGATGAACCATGGATCAACAGCAATGCAGTGTCCGCCAACACCTGGTCCCGGCTGGAGGATGTTTACGCGTGGGTGGTGATTAGCCAAGCGAATCAGCTCCCAGACGTCGATTCCCAATTTGTCGCTAATCACAGACAGCTCGTTGGCGAACGCGATATTGACATCACGATATGAGTTCTCCACGAGCTTCGCCATTTCAGCGGTAACGGCATCCGTAGTGAGGATCTCGCCTTGGCAAAATACTGCGTAGAGTTTTTTGGCCGCCTCCGCAGCTTCAGGAGTCATGCCGCCTACGATCCTGTCATTGGTCACGAGCTCGATCATTACTCGACCTGGAAGAACGCGTTCAGGACAATGAGCTACGAGGATCGCGGGCCGGGAGTCAGAACCATCAATGCTCAGATCGGGGCGTAGACCCAGAATGTAGTTGGTCATGTGTTCAGTGGCACCCGGAGGCGAGGTCGACTCGAGAATAAGTAGCTCACCACCCTGCAATTGCGGGGCGATCCCGCGAGCGGCGGCCTCTATGTAGCTAAGGTCAGCAGAGTGGTCGTCCCTGAACGGAGTTGGTACCGCCACGATGTAGGCCTCGGCTGGTGGGGTCAATGTCGTCGCTTTGAGGCGACCCTGACTTACGGCCCCGGAAACGTGCACGGCCAGGTCCGGCTCCACGAACGGCACCTGACCTGCGTTCACGGCATCGACAGTACTTGGGCTTACGTCCACGCCAATGACCTCCATGCCATTGGTGGCCAAAATGGCTGCAGTCGGAAGCCCGATGTAGCCCAGGCCAATAACTGCGACGCGATTGATGGTGTTCAAAATGCTCCCCATTTTGTTTGAGTGCTAAAGAGTGATGTGTTCCGTCGGCTTGCCCCAAAACTGAACATCGCCGGAGGCAAGAAGCTCGTCATCCGATGCAGTCCAGGTGTGGCCGGAAGCCGACCTCTGTACGTAGTAGTTGTACCGGTCGGAGGCGTAGATCTTGCCGCCATCATCGCTGACCGCCCGCATGAATGCGGTGTCTTCGCCGCGCCCAAGCTCCTTGAACGGGTGGCGCTCGAAAACAGAACGTCGGGCCATAATGGTTGCTCCGATAACCATATGGCCGAACCTGTGCTCCATGTTCTTGAACCGCAGCAGTGTGGCGTTCCGACCTTCGATGTACATGTAATGAGCCAGTTTTCCTACGACATCCGCGTCAGAAAACATCAACGCGTTGACTTGGTCCTGCAGGTAGTTGGGCCCGTAGTAGTCATCATCGTCCATCTTTGTGAGAATGGAGCCGCTTGACGCTGCCACGCAGAGATTGAGGCAGGTGCCAAGAGTGACAGACCTGGGCTCGTGGAGAAGCGTTACTTGCCGCACGCCGTATTTACGGCGCAAACGCCAGATTTTCCACCAGCTGGGTTTGAAACCATGCGTCAACAGAACCAATTCCACGTTGACACCCTGCTGTGAGCCAATAGTCCGGAAAACATGCTCCAGTTGGTGGGGACGAATGGTGGATACCAACGCACTAACGGATTCCGCCTGCACTGGTAGTGATTGGCTGGGCAAAGCCAGCGCTACCACCCTCTCAGCCCTGTGAGCGTAGGTATGCTCATTCCAGATTCTTCGCTGGGCAAGGTGCACGGAACGATCGTTGAGCTCCGGACTCCTCATCAAGGCCCTCATTAGGCTTGCAGCCTCGTCCTTAGTCGAGACACTGTGGATCTCGCCATCGGGAAAGAATCGCGGCAAAGCCGGGCTGGGCGTCGTCACAACGGGCGTGCCGGACGCTGTTATCTCAAAGATTCGACGTGCACACATGGACGGAGAATCAACAACTGAGTTGACATTCAAGAAGACTTTGTAGGCCTTGTAGGCCGTCAACATTTGGTCGTACGTCAGCGATCCGACCACGCGCGAGTCATAAGGTGCGGGGAACTGATAGTCAGGATTCCCGCCCAATTGCCGGGAGAAGATCTCCAGTCCGTGTTTAACCCTGTCGGATCCCTCCATGGCCCCGGCAAGCAGGACGTGCATTTGTTCGCGACGCTCAGGGTACTTATGGGCAAAATACATTCCGGCAAATGCCACATCGCGGGAGTGACGCCCTTCCCTTGGTCGGACGGGATTGTGGATTGCCGGCTGCGCCGCAAAGGGGAGTACATCCACGCGGTTGTGTCCAAGCGCCTGCCTGTAGTCCGGAAGCTTGTTCTCGTCGGAAGTAAAGACGACGTCAAACTCACGGGCCGCCGGCAAGAAGTCATGGAAGTGAGGTGGATCTTCTTTGTTCCAAAAGACTGTCGGAATACTGTTATCGCGGCACCATTGCATCAGGTTCAGGAATTCCTGCTTTGGCCCGCTGGTCCCAGTCAGCTGATACTTCCAGGAACCGCCGTTGCCCTCCCATGCCGACTCGACGAACAGGAAATCGATGCGCTGCTCCTGGAGCTGCTGTAACCATCGATCCTTCGACAGGAGGACGAGGTTCCATTCATAGGTAAAGGCTTTGGCTGAGAAGTCGTCGAGAATCACAGCCACTGTCAGATCGTCCCGTCGCGCGCGCGCCGGCGGGTAGTCAAAGGCCGGGAAGGTCAGGCGTCGCTGTTTTTCACCGCTGGTTATAGAGACCGCCGCGCGAGCCTCGATATTTTTAGCAGCAGTCTTATTAACGTTGAGTGCGCGCTGACGTTTGAGCCACGTCTGCATCTGCTGGAACCCTCCAGCCCGAAAGTGCCAAGCGGCTTTCCGCAAATCACCTACTGTGTAGATCATGCCCGGCTCCTACGCATCTTACTTCTGGCCAACACTTCTGTCATTTGCAAACTAGCCCGTGCGTCATCACGGATTCTTGCAGCAGTTATACCGTTTCCTTTTGCCAGGTTGCCGGTGAAATCCTGGTACGCCTTGACCGTTTTGGCCGGATCTCCATCCATGATCATGTGGCCCATGTCCAGCCACACAACACGGCTGCACATGCTGGTGATGGTGTCCAATGAGTGGCTCACAATGAAAACGCACCCTGCCTGTTCGCGCAGTTGGTCCATGCGGCGCTTGCTTCTATCACCGAACTGGGCATCTCCGGTATTCAGAGCCTCGTCGACCAGCAGAATTTCGGGATCAATACTCGCAGCAATGGCGAAGCGAAGCCTGGATGCCATACCCGACGAATACGATTTCATAGGCAGATAGATGGAGTCCTTAAGTCCCGAAAGCTCCACAATCGAGGCGAACTTAGCGGACACCTCCCGACGGCTCATACCCATGGCAAGACAGCCTAGAACTACGTTCTGGTGACCGGAAAGATCGCCGACGAGGGCCGCATTCACTCCAAGCATGATTGGCGTGCTGGAGGCAAAAACCGCACCGGAAGAAGGCCTTACCTGCCCGCAAATGAGCTTCATAAGCGTGCTCTTGCCCGAACCGTTTCGCCCAATGATGCCCACCGACTCACCACGCTCCACCACAAGAGACAACTCGTGCAACGCCCGCACGGTTATAGTGTTCGGGCGCCTTGACAAACGTCCCAGCAAGCTCGTCTCACGCCGTTCCTTCGCAACAGCCTCAGAGTCTGTAGTAACGACGCGATACTCCATGGCTGCACGGTCCACCACCACGCAAGGGTGACCCTCAACATCCAGTACCTCCTCAGCCACGACCATAAGATTCCTCCCCCTGCCAAAAGAAGACCATGCCGAGAAGAAGGGCTCCAAGAGCCCAAACGGCAAGCGTCGCCCAAGACTGCCACGTAGGCGCTTGCGCATAAAGTACGCAGTTTCTAATTATGTCGATGACGTTGAACAACGGGTTCATCTTGAGTAGCGCCAAAATGTCCGGATGCGTAACGAAGCGGTCGTAGGAGTAAAAGATTGCGGATCCATACATCCAGGCGCGCATGAAGAACGGCAGTAAGTGAGTTGCATCGTGCACACGGGAGATAATGCGCGCAAGTATGAGCCCGACGCCCAAATTGAAGATTCCTTGGAGAGCCAACGCAGGAACTATCAAGAGCCAAAGCCATGAGATTTTTTCAACCGGCGGTACAACAGTGATGATTAAAAGCATCGCCAGAATCAGCGGGAAGTTCGCCATCATTTCCCGAATGTTGACCCCTATGGGCAGGGTTGCACGAGGGAAATTAAAGGCTTGAACGACTGACTTGTTGCTGTGGATCGATCTGGCACCACTCGTAATGGCACCGGAAGTTCCCTGAAAGATGAAGATACCGATCACGAGGTAGCCAACGTAGTTGTCGATACCGTGACCTGTCTGGAGCAGCATGCCGAAAATCACGTAGTACGTCAGCCCGTTGAAGACCGGATTCAGCAACAACCACGCACTGCCCAGGCGGTCGCGGCGCGTTCCGCTCTGAACGCGGGCCCTGGCATCGTAGAAGATAAACGCCCTGAAGTCCCACAGTTGAACAAGATAGTCCAGGAAACCGGGGCGGGCACCCACGCGCGTCAGCCGCCGCATGTCCACAGCCCTCGGCTGCACCACCGCGGGCTCTGGCAAAAGTGCCTTCTTAGCCGACATTAGCTGGCCTTTCTATTGTGGTTGGAAATCGCAGCACTGTACGCCTGTGCATATGCGTGTGCGTTGGCGCTCCATGTTCTCGTAGCCAACACGTCCTGCCTTCCAGCAGCTCCTAAACGCTTGCGCAAACCTTCATCCTCCAGCAATTCCAGCAACACCTCACTAAGCCCCACTGGGTCTGACGGCTCGGCAAGCCGGCCGGTGACGCCATCGTGCACTATCTCGCAAAGGGCCTCGAGGCGGCTGGCCACCACAGGTCGCGCGCAAGCCAGGGCCTCCACTGGCTTCAACGGAGTTACGGAACGGGTAACAGATAGATCCTTGCGGGGCACCACAAATACATCCAAGGCCTGGTGGTAGAGCTTGGCTTGCTCAGCAGGAACACGCCCGGTGAACACGACTTTCCCTGCGAGCCCCAACCGCTGCACCTGGGTCCGAAGAGCAGGGGCAGAGGTCCCGTCACCCACCAGAAGCAGCCTTAACCTTGGCAGCCTCGGGGCGAGCAACGCAAATGCTGTGACGAGGTCATCGATGCCCTCGTAATCAACCAAGCTGCTCACAGTGCCTACATACAGCAGCCCGGCGTCCAGACCGAGGACACCCCGGGCGTCCTGCTGCGACATCGGCACGCTGAAGTAGTCTCCACCAACCGCATTAGGACTGATCAGCACCTTCTCTTCGGGGATTCCAGCAGCCACGATGTTGTGCTTCATGGCTTCCCCCAGTGTCACCACCAGGTCAGCACGCCGCATGGTTTCGGCCTCGCGCTCCATGAACAGTTGGTAACGTTCGCTGTTCCGCGATTCCGCTCCCCGGGTGGAAGCCCAGGTATCAGCGAGCTGGCCACGGACTTCGTAAACCCAGGGCACACCAATTGCATGAGCAACCTCACCAGCAACGAGGCCATTTACGAAGTGTGTAGTGGTGTGAATAACACTCGGCTTGAAGTCCCGGGCAACGGCCAAGAGTCCTTCCGTTTGCTGCTGCAACCGACCGTCCATGGTCTTGGCCATCTTGCCAGGCAACAACCTTTGATAGGTCACGCCATCCACGACGTCCGTGTCCTTGGCAGTGAGCACACCAATTTGCACGGGGTACCCGATACGGGTCACGGCCAGAGTTTCCCACCCCACGGCCTGCTGCGCCGTCAAAATCGAATGCGTTCGTCTTGCATACCCACTTCCGGTGTGAGGCAAGGAGTTCGTCAGGAGATGAAGGACCCGGTTATTGCGCGAACTGGAAACGGCCGTCTTCAAGGACGGGCGCCAACCCTCAAAGACGCTGAGCTCGGAAGACAAACGGCGCTGCTGCTTGGCCATATTTCCAGGCCGGCCTTCGAGGGCTTGGACGGCCCCGTTCATATCGCCGGCGTACCAGCGTCGACGCGCCGTGGTTGCCGCTGCGTGCGGGCTGGAAGCGGCGGCGTGGAGGAAGGTGTCCGCCCAGTCGGCCTGCTCTGCCGCCAATGCCACCTCTGCGGCTTTCCGGGCGTGCTCTGAAGACTTCACGTTGGCATGGGCGTTCTGGAACCGCCGCTTCAATGCCTCGCCGTCACCTGCAGCATGGCTGGCCATCATCAGGAACGGGCTCGTGGAATCAGGAATTGCCCCTGAGAGTGTGCGCGCCAACGGTCGCACGATTCTTGACGGAAGACGCCTAAGGACCTGAAGGGCGAGCACAAATGGCGCTTCACGACGGTGCTCTGAGACCGTACTGAAAGCCAGGGCCATATTTCTAAGGAAAGGTCTCACGCCTCACCGTCCTGACAGCGTGCGCTGGTTTCCTGACCAACAAGCTGTGCAATGTGATTCATATAGGTCAGCGCGAGCTTGGAGTATTCAGCATGGTTTTCCACCCATTCCCGTCCGCTCTTGCCCGCCGTTAGTCTGCCGCGGTCCTTTGAAAGTTCCCGCCACAGGTCAGCCACCGCCTCGACGGTGGCTGCAACAACGTCACCGCCTTTCGCATCCAAAATGATGCGCTCAGCTTCGCCCCGGACAATGGCTGTGACGTGGCGGCCGATCGCCAGCACTTCGTACGTCTTTGACGGCACCGTGGTTTCGAATGACTTCCAGTCATCCCGCAAGGACACTATGCAGGTGTCGGCTTCACGGTATCTATCCATGACCGCCGGTCCTTGGAGCGACGGGTAAAACGTCACCGGAGCATCCAGTTCCCGTGCCAATTTAACCAGTTGCGGCCGGCTGGTTCCGTGTCCGACCAACGTCAGATGGAAGCCCTCGCCCAGCAAAGCAGCTGCCCTGATCAAAATATCCAGTCGTTGGCTCTTACCGTGATTACCCAAATAGAGCGCATGAAAGCCTTCGCGTTCCAGCGGCGGGGGCTCGAGGAAGGGCATGGTGCTCAGGTCCAGTCCGTTGCTCACAGTGATGACGTTGCGGATTCCCCTGGCTCGGAGCGTGTCCGCGAAGCCTTCGGTGACCGTAACCACTAGGTCGGCCCTACGTTGGACGAACTCCACAACATGCTCAACGATGCTCTTCACACTGCCTTGGACGATGCGGGCGTCACGTGCCAGATCCGGCCAAGCATCACGCATCTCCACAATGAAAGGAACCCGGCGCAGCTTGGACAGAACCAAGCCAGCAGCGAGCGTTGGGAGGCTGGGGGCCGTCGCGAGGACAGCATGGGGTTTCTTGCCCGAGAGCCCCACAGGAACCGACAGCACGGCGGAAAAAACCTGATCAATGAGCCGTGCCATTGAAGAGGTCCCAATGTGGCGGAGGTAGGGAACACGACGAATGTTCTCACCGTGCGGTCCCCTTTGGATACTGAAAGCCAAACCCGCTTGCCGCCGGGGCAAATTCCGGCGGCCATTGGGGTAGTGCGCTACCGGCGCGACGACGTCGATGCGCCAACCTGCACGACGGAATTCGCGGGTCAATGCACCCCATCGACGCTGGGGCGGACTGTGTTCTGGCCAATAGGAGTGGGTGAGAAGCATGAGGCGCAAGGGCGCTTCAACCGGGTCTTGCTCAGCGCTATCCCCTGGGAGGGAGTTGCTCATGGTCTATTTGCCACTGAGGCGGGGCCTACGAACACCCTTGGATCGCAAAGCACGGAAGTATGCGGCGCCCAACAGAAGAAGCACCAAGACGGTGGCTCCCTGAACAATAGGGTTGTTCTCAGCTACTGGAGCCAGCGCTACTTTCAAAGGACCGGCAAGGTCGGCGCTCACCACGGGCGGGGCAGCCGTCTTGGTCGCTATAGGGGTAGGCGTCGGCGTTGGCTCCGGTGACACTGACGTCTCCGGCTCGATGGGAAATACTGGTTCACCGATTGCCGGACTCTCCTCTGGCGAGGGAGCTGTTGTCGTAGGTTCCGGGGATGCAGAAGGAACCACAGGAGGTACAGCCGGAACCACAGCCGGCGGGGCAACTGGAGCGACTGGCTGGACGACAGGCGGCGGCACTGGGGCCGGCGTCGGATCGGTCGGGGCAGGACTTGGGTCCGTTGGGACTATGGGTGGGTCTACAGGAACAGGGTTCCCGGGGATGGGATCGACTGGTAGCGGATCAATCGGATTAGGTTCGGGACTCGGAGATTCCCCTGACTGTTCGCTACCCGGACCTGGGTTCGTTTCCGTAGCCACGGCAGGCTGGGCCCCAAAAAACCCGAAAATGGCCAGCATTAGGACGGCACTTGCCGCTTGAAAGCGTCTGACTGCCTTTCCCATCTTTCCCCCGTTGTATCTTGGTCCGGTGCTTCCGCACTCGGGACATGCTCCGCCATCTCTGTCACGACGGCGCGCGGACGTCCACCATCGGAGGGCGGCCCGACTTAGTTTATCGTATGGATTAGCTCCGCTCGCGACACTACTCTGACAAGTCGTCGACACGGGAGGTGCTCCTCTGCGACCCGACCTCCGCTGTCCTTGCTAGAGTCGTGTCTGCGCAAGCCGACCCCAAGGACAAGATGCCACCTCCGAAGTTGATCGAGAGCCGTCGAGTACGTCGCAAATATGTCCGCCTGATATCCGGACTCCTTGCACTCGCGGTTTTGCTCGTGGGCGCAGGGGTGGCGAGCGTTATTACTACAGATCAGTCCAGCAGTGCCCCTCCGGATACCGCCGACGTCCCAACTCCGGTCGCAGTGGAGCCAAACTTCCCCATAAGCGGCTACTTCATATCGGCCAGTTCCCGTGACGCGACAAACTTTGGGAAGCTGCAGGACATCAAGGCTTTCGGCGGCGACACCGTCATAACTTTTGGATCCACTCTGCAGCCGGCGACAGCCGAGGACCTTCCTGCTGATTGCCTCGTTGACGGCAAGAGTTGCGCCCGAGTCGCCGCTGGGCCCAGAACCGTTGAGCGCTATTTCACATTCCTCGACGCAAGCAAGTGGGGTCCTGAAGCGCTGCAGTGTCCTGGTGACAGACAAGTCACCAACAACGGACAGTCGTACACGGTCCTCGTCCTCCCGAACGCGGGAAAAACGTGCACATCAAGCGATGACAAATACAACATCGTGATAGCTGGCGGAACTCCTGCGTCCTCTACAGACCCTTCCAACTCCCTTGCAACGGCAGCGACAAAGCTCGGCCTGAAGTACTTTGCCGGCCTGCCGGCACCAGCAAAACGATCTGATCTACCTTATCTGCCCGATTTCTCCTATAAGGCGATTTTTGACCTCTTCACAGACCGGTTCTTGAAGTACCAAGCTGACGCAAATGACTTGCCAGGCCTGGCCGGGTTCTACCATCACACCGAGATGCCCCTCACCGACAGCGCAACGTTCGACTCCGTGTTTGCTCTTTACGCAAGCCAAAACGATGCAATTCACCGCATCCTTCCAACCCGGCAGGCGATTATCAGTCCTTACATCGATGCGCGTGTCGATAAATCAGGCATCAGCGTCGATGATGCGCGGAGGGGAATTCGCCGGATGGCCCAAACAGCGGCCGGCGTTCAGCTCAACATCGCCATTCAGGATGGAATGGGCACGGGCAAGGGTGGCGCGTTTTCCCCCAGTGACGCAGCTTCCGCGGTTGATCCTTACGCAGCCACCATCGTTGGCCAAGGGGCTTGGAACAGCAAATATCTCGCGCCCAACAAGGACTACTTCACAGCCGCCGCAGCAGGGATAAAGGGTACCGGCGCCGTCCTTTGGGCAAATTTGGAGGGGATGGCGCCCGTAACCAAGCAGAATCCCTGTGGTGACAGCCTCCGGGGACAGACAACGAAGGCGAGGGTCGACCGGCAGCTTCAACAAGTCGCCGCCGCCCGTAAGGTCATTTCATTCATGTGGGACTCGTATTACACCTGCAAAGGAACCGGAACCACCCTCAAGAAGCAGGTCGAAGCAGGCCTAACCACACCCATAATCACTGACGTGACGTTTCAGCCCGGCGCGGGCACCCTTGAAATTGTCGGGTTCAATCTGGAGGGAAGTACGGCCACTCTGGCCTGGACGAATAAAGTCGGAGAAGAGAGCCGGAAGTCGGCCAAAGCGGACGGCTTCGACCCTTCATACGGGGTCAAGCACGGAATGAACCCCCAGCTCGAAATGATCTCCGTCAACGTCGGCCCCACAAGCGTAGGAAAAAGCAAGGTATTCTCCGTAAACGTCACGAATAGCTGGGGTGCGAAAGCTACGGAATTCAATTCACTGCTCTCCTAAGCACAAGGCAAGCGGCTTCGCTCGAGAGGTTCCTGAGGCAACCCCAATCGCACCCTTGATAGAATCGACTCTGCTGATACCGACACCAAGGAACACATGACGCTCCCGACAGATACTGAAACTCCCTCTGCAGAGTCCCGTCCCAGACGTCAGAAGAGCGGTAAGAAAACCGCCCGGAACGTGCTCCTTGGCTTCGCTGCCGCAGTCCTGGTGGCGGGACTGATCGGCGGCGCCTACATCTTCAATCTGGCACAGACGTTCAACTCCGGAACCACAAAGATCGACGCAGCTTTCCCCGAAGAGTCAACGCGTCCCCAGAAGGCAGAGCCCGTCAACGGCACTGCGGCGATGAACGTGCTGGTCATGGGTAGCGACACCCGAGGCACGGCCGATCTGGATGTTGATACGCAGGCGGCGACCGATCAGCGGGCCGATACGCTCATGCTGGTCCACATCCCTGCCGACCGTAAGAACGTCTACGCGGTCTCCCTCATGCGTGACCTCTGGGTCGATATTCCGGGTCACGGCGAATCGAAAATCAATGCCGCCCTCGCCCTGGGCGGCGTACCGCTTATGGTTCAGACTGTTGAATCTTTGTTCCAGCAGCGGATCGACCACGTAGCAATGGTGGACTTCGAAGGATTCAAGGGTCTGACCGATGCTGTTGGTGGCGTGGAAGTCGACGTTAAGATCCCCTTCGCGCCGGCATCCGGACCAATGAAAGGCCACTTCTACGAAGCCGGTAAGCAGACGCTGAACGGCGACGAAGCACTCGCCTTCGTCCGGGAACGAAAGTCCTTCAGTGATGGCGACTACCAGCGTGTGCGCAACCAGCAGGCATACATGAAAGCGATCATCAGCAAGACCATCGCCCGTGAAACGCTCACCAACCCAGTGACGGTGAACAGCATGGTGAGTGCAGTGTCCCCATTTATCAGCGTCGATAAGGGCTTCGACGCCGCGGCGATTGGCAGCCTTGCACTGGGAATGAAGGACCTGCGGGCGAATGACACCGTGATGTTCACGCTACCCACTCTCGGTACAGGCACTTCCGCTGATGGGCAGTCGATTGTCGTAGCGGATACCACTGCTATTACGGATATTGCGGGAGCGCTCTCCAAGGACCAGTTGGGGGCTTATGTCACTGCGCACGCCCTCGAAAAGGGCAACTAACCAGCAGCCTTGAAACCATCCAAACCCCACGAACGGTCCTCCGTTCGTGGGGTTTTGCTTTTTCACTGCAGCCGGAATCCAAGAACTTACAGAAACCCCACCACATCCCCCGCCACCCGCTCCGGACATTCCCACAACACCAGATGCCCGGTCTCCTGGTAGATCTTCAGCCGGGAGCCAGGGATACGCGCGGCAAGGGTCTCCTGATGGTGACGCGGAACCAGATGATCGTGGGCGCCCCACAGGATGAGGGTGCGCGCCGAGATCTGACCGGATTCCGTGGGTGGCACCGCCTCGCAAAACCCCCGCAGCGACGCCTTCCACACGGACGCCGGCATGGCCAGGCCATCCTGGACACGGTCTTCGATGTAAGCGGCGGGCACTGTGTGCAGCAGCCGGTACCAGGACAGCGATTCCCGAACCCAGGATTCCGGCACAGGATCAGCCAAAGCCTCCACCTCATCAGCGAAGGCGGGCCTACTGTGCAGGCTCAAGGGCGCTCCAACCAACACCAGCGACGAAACCCGATCCGGGTACATCACGGCCAGTTGCTGCGCCACGTATCCCCCACTGGAGGACCCCACTAGGTGCGCCCGGCGGACGCCCAGCGCATCGAGGACCGCCACAGCATCACGTGCCACCTCGTCCAACGAATAACCGCCCAAAGGCTTGTCAGCACCTCCGTGCCCCCGCAAGTCGGGGGCTACCAGCAGTAAATCAGGAAGCGAGGCAATCAGCCGTTCAAAACTCCGCCAGGATTCGCCCCAGGCGTGCAATAGAAGCAACGGTGCGCCGCCGTCGTCGTGCGTTTCCTCGAAGCTACCTTGCACGTAACACGGCACGCTGATCCCCGTGTCCAAAGCCAGCGTCCTCACCCCGGACTCCATGTGCCCAGCGTACGCCCGGCGCCGGAAGGAAACACGGGCGTCACACCACTGCAAGGTTCCTGATTAGCTGGCCCGCGCCGGTACGATCCCATGATGTATGCGCTGCTCAGAGCGCACTAATCGAATATGGGGAACCCAGATGCCTAAGGCTCTTTCGTGGTTGGCGATCCTATCGCTGACCGCGTCGGCGGCTGTCTTTTTGCCGCAAACCGCGACCGCCTCAGACACGGCAAGCGTCGCAACTCTTTTCTCTTCATTGACCGTCACCCAGGAAACAAACACCGGGTACAACCGCGACCTTTTCCAGCATTGGGTGGACGCTGACAACGACGGCTGCGACACCCGGTCAGAGGTGCTCCAGCAGGAGTCGCTGACGCCGGTGACGTTCAATCCCGGTAACTGCACCGTGGCCACTGGCCAATGGAACTCCTGGTACGACGGCGCGACGTGGACCAACGCGTCCGACGTCGATATTGACCACTTGGTACCGCTCGCCGAAGCGTGGGGTTCCGGCGCGAGCGCGTGGACGGCCGCGCAGCGACGTGACTACGCCAACGACCTCACCCTTGACGTCGGCCTCGAAGCCGTGACCGACAACGTGAACCAGTCCAAGAGCGACCGCGACCCTGCAGAATGGATGCCGCCGCTGGCCGGAACCGCCTGCAGGTACGCCACGGACTGGGTGCTGGTGAAGTACCGGTGGCAACTGACCATGGACTCAGCTGAATCGGCTGCTGTCTCAAACGCACTTCAGGGCTCGTGCGGCACAACTCAGGTCGCCGTCCCGGCGATCGCCATTGAGACCGCCCCCACGCAACCGATCACGTTCAGTGACGTCAACTCCTCCACACAGTTCAACGTGGAAATCTCCTGGCTTGCGACACAGGGCATCTCAACCGGCTGGGTTGAAGCCAACGGCACCCGGACCTACCGGCCACTGAACGCCGTTAACCGTGACGCCATGGCCGCCTTCCTCTACCGCCTGGCCAAGAAGCCCGCCTTCACTCCCCCGGCGACGTCGCCGTTCAGCGACATCACGCCGTCGAGCCAGTTCTACAAGGAAATCACCTGGCTGGCCGCCAGCGGCATCTCGACGGGTTGGACCGAAGCCAACGGCACCAAGACCTTCCGTCCGCTCAGCCCGATCAACCGCGACGCCATGGCCGCATTCCTCTACCGCTATGGAGGCAACCCAGCCTTCACGGCACCTGGCACGTCGCCATTCCAGGACGTCCCCGTCAGCAGCCAGTTCTACAAGCAGATCACGTGGCTGGCAGCCCAGGGCATCTCCACTGGTTGGGATATTGGCTACGGCTGCCGCGCCTACAACCCCGTCCAGCCAGTTGCGCGTGATGCGATGGCCGCGTTCATGTACCGGTTCGTCAACGGTGGCACCGGCGGGATCACGGGCAACACCTGCTCGCCTCCCCCGCCGCCCGTCGTGACGCCGCCGCCCGCACCGAAGCCTCCGGTGACGCCCCCGCCGCCGGTCACGCCGCAGCCGCCGGCGAACCCTGGCGACAGCGTTAACTGCACTAGCTTCAGCACCTGGCGCCAGGCCCAGGACTGGTTCGACAAGTACTATCCGTGGTACGGCGATGTTGCAGATCTTGATCGCGATAAGGATCGGATCGCCTGCGAAACACTGCCCGGCCACCCGTAAATAAACGCACGACGGCGGGCCGTGGCTTGAGTGCCAGGGCCCGCCGGTTGCTGCGCGACAACAGGAACAAGGAGACCGACGATGACTGACATTCCATGGAGCCGCGGCGAGTGGACCAACCAGCCGGCCGCCGTCGTCGAGCAGGAAGGTGACCTGCTGGTGACCGCAGCCGAGAGCAGCGACGCCTGGCGCATCACGTCCTACGGGTTCATTCACGACACCGAACACGCCCTCTTGGCACCCTTCCCGCAGGACAGCGCCATGGAGGTCGAATTCACCGCCGCCTTGTCCCAACAATTCGACCAGGCGGGCATCTTCGTGCGGGTCGGCCCGGAGCACTGGATCAAGGCCGGCGTGGAATTCGCCGACGGCGCCGCCCAGTTGGGTGCGGTTGTCACCGACCGCTTCTCGGACTGGTCCTTGGCGCCTGTTCCGGACTGGAATGGCGGCCGTGTCCGTATACGCATCAGCCGCGTGGGCGACGCCCTCACCATCCGGGCCGCGGCAAACGGCGGGGAACTCCAACTGGTGCGGGTTGTGCCGCTGGATCCCGAGCTGATCGCCGTCGCCGGGCCGTTCACCTGCGCGCCAACGCGGGCCGGACTGACTGTCCCGTTCCACACCTGGCGGACCACTCCCCCGGACAGCCACCTTCACTGACGCGGAACTTGCCAGCCTGACCGTTCGTGAGATTATGGAGTCTTCTGCAGCCCGATGATCGAGGCTGCAACTCAGCGGCTCCGTAACAGTCCTATGGGGGGCATCACGGTGGAAGATACTGCAAGTCTTTGGCGTACTGACCCTGCGACGTTCCGCGACGTGGTGATCAACCGCGACGCATTGAAGGCTGCCCTGGCAGGTGAGTGTCCACCGGTGGAACGCATCAGATACTTGGCGTTGCTCGGACGGGACACGGAGGCTTTGGACGAGGGCTTCAAGCTGCTCCCCGATTCAACCGACCGCCGGGAGCTGCTCCTGATCCTTGCCCAGGTGAAGCAGCGCCAGTACCGCTGGCATGACGCCGCCGTGCTCCATGAAAAGGCACTCCGAACAGTCCGAACACCGGAAGAGGAAGCCTACGTCCGCCACCACATCGGCCGGCGGCTCTTTGACGAAGCCCGGTTCCGCGCCGCTGCCGACGAATTTCAGTGGGCCGCCGACCTGTACCGCGTCGCCGGCCAGCCTGAACCGGCTGAAGAAAACCGCCAGGCGATGCGCCACGCCCTGCACGTGCACAGCGCGGAGCGGACCACTGGGCACCCCGGATTCGAGCTCTCTTAACCTCATAGCTCCATACCTTCGGCCCGTGAGATGTAGTCTTAGTAAGTAAGCTGACTATTCTTACGAGGCTGGGGGCCCGAATGCCTGACATGGACTATTGGCCAACAAGCCGGTTGCTTTCCACCGCAGCGCGGCTCGTGGAACTTGGGTGGAATGAGCGGCTCCGCCCTCTGGGACTGACGTATCCAACGGTGCTAACCCTCGACGCCGTGGCGGATGCCGGCCCCATCTCGCCAGGCAAGCTTGCCGAGAGCATCCGGGTGCAAGCCCAAACCATGGGCCCGCTTCTGACCCGGCTGGAATCCCGGGGCTTCATCCGCCGCGAGGTCAACCGTTTTGACCGGCGCAGCCAGCTCGTGTCGATTACCGAGTTGGGCCTGGAGTTGCTGAACCAATCCCACGGTCAAGAGAACACGGTACTCGAAGGCATCGACCTGGATTCCGAAAGTCTTCGGGAAGAACTCATTGCTATCGTTCGGGACACCAAAATTAACTAAAGGTTCGACACTGCCGCGTGGACTGAAACCGTTCACCACGGCATGATGGTGTTATCTGCTGATGAAGCCCGGCGTCCAAGGGGACAAGTTTCCGACACCCCGGGCAGGTACACCTTAAGCGCCGTGCCCGGACGAGCAAAAGGGCATCATGAACGAACTTCGCATTGGCGATAACCTGCCAGTAGAACTCCTGAGTTTCAGGGCAACGGAGTGTCTGGTTTCGACCGGTCCGCCAGGATCAGAAGACATGTGCATCCTGGATGATGGACACACCGGCAGCCACTTGGCCGCTGGTGCAGACATGGTAGTCAAGGCCGTCTGGGCCTAACGAACGAAGACAAACAGCTAACGGCAAGTGACCCGGCCAGGGTTGCTTGCCGTTAGCTTTCCCCGTTAAGTACCGCAGAAAGTCCGGTAAGGACCGAAACTTTCCGGCGCCGGGGCAGCGTACTTCTCCAGGCCGGGATGTTCCTCAAACGGGGACGCCAAAGCTTCCAGCAATCCCTCCGTGCGTCCGATGTCCCCCTCTGTTGCTGCGGCAAGCGCTTCCTCCACCAAGTGGTTGCGCGGAATGTAGACCGGGTTAACCGCATCCATGGCATCCGCGTCAGGTGCCAATTCCCGCCAACGCACCAGCCACGCATCGAACGCGGGCAGGTCCAGGATCACGCCCCTGGCCGGCTCCGCCTCCCCACGGGCCGCTCTGCCCAAGCTACGGAAGAACGAGGTGTAATCCGCGCGCGCCGCCTGGACCAACTCAAGTAAGTCGTCCACCAAAGGCGAGGCGACGCCGTCGTCAATGTCTTCTGGAAGCCCAAGCTTGGCCTTCATGCCACTGAACCACGCGGCACTGTACTGCGTGCGGAAGCCATTGAGGGCCTCAACGGCCATCGCTACCGCCTTCTCCTGGTCCTCGTGGATCAGGGGTGCAATGGACTCGGCGAAACGCGCGAGGTTCCACTCGGCAACCAGCGGCTGATTCCGGTACGCGTAGCGGCCCATCTCATCGATTGAGCTGTACACGGCACCCGGGTCGAAGCCCTCCATGAAGGCGCACGGACCGTAATCAATGGTTTCGCCCGAGATGGTCATGTTGTCAGTGTTCATGACCCCATGCACGAACCCCACGAGCATCCACTGGGCCACCAGGTTCGCCTGGACCGACACGACGTCTTTCAGCAGGCCAAGGTAGCGGTCGGCGTCACCAGCCGAGGACGGGTGGTGACGTTCGATCGCATGGTCAGCGAGCCGACGCAGCAGATCCAGGTCATCCGAGGCCCTGGCATATTGGAAACTGCCCACCCGCAGATGGCTGCTGGCCACCCGCGTCAGGACCGCACCCGGCAAGACACTCTCACGCTGAACCGGGCGCCCGGTAGCGACGACGGCGAGGGAACGGGTGGTCGGGATCCCCAGCGCATGCATCGACTCACTGACGATGAACTCGCGAAGCATGGGACCGATGACCGCCCGGCCGTCGCCATTACGGGCGAAGGGCGTCCGGCCCGAACCTTTGAGGTGGATGTCGCGGAGCTTACCGTCGGTTCCCACCACCTCGCCCAGCAGCAGGGCACGCCCATCCCCCAAACGCGGCGAGTAAAAGCCGAACTGGTGCCCCGAGTAGCCCTGGGCCACCGGTGTCGCGTCCTCCGGAACCTCGTTGCCGAGCAGCAGCCGTACGCCCTCCGGGCTCCGCAGGAAGTCCGGATCAAAACCAAGCTCGACGGCGAGTGGCCCGTTGAGTGCCAGCAGCTGCGGATCTGGAGCTTCCTCCGCCCGCCATGGAACAGCCAGCTCCGGGAAGTCCCGGGCGAAATGGCTCTCGAAGGCAATGGTGGAATGCGCGATGTCACTCATCAACCAAGGATATCGGCAGCGTTACAAGCGAGTGGCCCTGCGACAGCTTCGATCGCAACGGAACTACCCCTTGAAAACAGGCGCACGCTTCTCCTGGAACGCCCGGAAGCCCTCAGCGTAATCCTCGGTCTTGCACAGCCGGGCCTGCTCGGTGTTTTCCTCAGCCATGGACGCCCAGAGGCCCAGGCGCTGGTCGCGGATGTGGGCCACGAGTTCCTTCGACGCGTTGAAGGCGCCTGTCGCCCCCACAGCCACCCGCTCAACGATGGCCCGGGTCTCCTCAAGCAGTACATCGGCAGGCATCGCCCGGCTGAACATTCCCTGGGCAACGGCTTCCGCCCCGGAAATGAGATCCGCTGTGTAGATCAGGTCCAGGGTTCGGTGCATGCCCAGACGCTCGGTGAAGTACCAGTGCCCACCTGAGTCCAGGGTGGCACCAAGCTTTGCAAAGGGTGAGCCGAACTTGGCGTTCTCCGCCACATACACAACGTCAGTGGCCAACAACAGACCCAGCCCAACGCCCAAACACGCGCCGTGTGCCGCAGCGAAAGTGGGCGCAGGGAACGCAGCCATCTTCTTCAGCAGCGGCTCCACCAACCCACCAAGGTACGCCTGGGCATCGTCGGTTTCAGGTGTCACTGCGCCGATGTCCCGGCCGGCGCAGAAGGCCCTGCCCTCGCCGCGAAGCAGCAACGCCCGCACCTCACCGCGGGCAGCGGCGGCAGCAGCGTCGTCGTACGCCTTATCCAGTTCGGCAAGTGCGTCCTCGTTGAGCGAGTTCAGCTTTTCCGGGATGTTGAGGACAATTTCGGCAATGCCGTTGGAAATGGAGAGCTCGATCATGGGGACTCCTTAGACGTCAAAGTCGACGGTAACTTCTTCGCTGGTGGGGTGGGACTGGCAGGTCAGGACATAGCCCTTATCCAGCTCGTCCTGCTCTAGGGCGTAGTTCTCATCCATGCTCACGGTACCGGTGATCAACTTGGCGCGGCACGTGCCACAAACCCCGCCTGCACAGGCGAACGGAACGTCCGGGCGGACGCGTAGGGCCGCGTTGAGGATTGACTCACGGGCATGCGTGGGGCTGGCGACATCGCCGGTCAGGCCATCGAGCTTGAAGGTGATCTTGAACGTGTCCTGCGATTCGTCGGCTACGACGGGTCGGCCGGCGTTGCCCTCGGGGCGGTCCGGACGGCCGGTGGTGAACAGCTCAAAGCGGACATGCTCCGGCTCAACGCCGCGGGCGGCAAGGGTGTCACGGCACAACTGGACCAACTCAAACGGCCCGCACAGGAACCACTCGTCAACATCCTCGGCATGAATGGCACTGCTCAGGAGCGCCTGCAACTTCTCCGAGTCGATACGGCCGGTCATCAGCGGGGCGATGCGCTGCTCACGGGACAGCACATGGTGCAGCGCCAGGCGGGACGGGTACTTGTCCTTCAGGTCCGCCAACTCCTCCAGGAACATCACGTCCATGGCAGCTTTGTTGGCGTACACCAGGTCAAACCTGGTTTCCGGGTTGGCAGCCAGCAAGGTCCGTGCAATCGCGATCACCGGAGTGATGCCAGACCCCGCGGCAATGGCCACAAAGCTGCCCGGCTCCCCCGCCAGCTCCTCCGGGTGGTTCATGGAGTTCATGACGTTGTGCTGGACGGCGGAACCGTCCTTGCCATGACGCGAAATAAACGCACCCTGCGGGCTCATGACGTCCAGGACGTCGCCAGCCTTGAGCTCGGCATTGGCCCAGGTGGAGAAGATGCCGCCAAGGTCCTTCTTGATGGCCACCCGGATCTCGCTGCTGCCGTCCTCGAAACTGCGCGGCTCTGCGCAAATCGAGTAGCTGCGGCGGACCTCGTGCGGCTCACCGGTCTCGTCCGGCAGCGTGGTTCGCAAGGCAACGTACTGTCCGGGAAGGTAGTCATACTGGCCCGCCAGCTCGGCAGGAACACCGAACGTGACCTCGATGGCATCGTCCGTGAGACGCCGGACTTCCGCCACGGTCAGGTTATGGAAAGACGCACGACGGCGGCTGGCCGTCTGTGTTTCGGTGGTCATGGCTGCTTCCTTAGAGGACTTTGAAGTAGTCGAACGGTTCCTTGCAGTCCTGGCAGACGAACAGCGCCTTGCAGGACGTGGAACCAAAACGGGTGAGTTCCTTGGTGTTGAGTGAGGAACACTGCGGGCATTTCACGGCGAGGCTCAGGCGGACAGGACCGGAGTGCCCGCCGGCGGCGGCCATGCCGCTGGGCGGGGCGATCCCGTATTCCTCCAGCTTGGCCTTGCCGGATTCGGTCATCCAGTCCGTGGTCCATGCCGGGGACAACACCAGGTTGACGTGGACACGGGCGTAGCCCTCCCGTTCGAAGGCCTTCCGCAGGTCGTCACCGATGGCATCCATCGCGGGGCAGCCCGAGTACGTCGGCGTGATGGTGACCTCGACGGCGGTACTGGCCGGGCCGCCGTCGTGGGTTCCCGTCGCTTCAGTCGAGGTGACGCGCACGCCGCGGAGGATGCCCAGGTCCTCGATGGTGAGGACCGGGATCTCCGGATCGCAGACTGTGGACGCGATGTCCCAGGCCCTCTGCTCTTCGGTCTGTGCCTGAGTTCGCGACGGAATCATCACGCTGGTCACCAGCTCGCGCCGGGGTGTTCGCGGGCGAGGACCTGCATCTCGGCAAGGATGTAGCCCAGGAACTCGGAGTGCTTGCCGCGTCGGCCGCCGCCCAGGGACTGCGGAACGCCGGGGATCTCAAGCTCAGCTTCGGCCATGATTTCGCCGGTCAGCCGGTCGAACTCTGCGCGAAGGCTGGACGGCTGAACAGCGACGCCAGCCTCGGCGAGACGCGCGGTGAGCTCGTCGTCCTCGAATATCTCGTCGACGTACGGCCATACAAGCTTGAAACCCTGGATGATCCGTTTCCTGGACTCATCCGTGCCGCCGGCCAGGCGCAGCACCCACTGGGCGCTGTGGTCGCGGTGGTAATCCACTTCCTTGACGGCCTTCGCAGAGATGGCTGCGAGGGTGGGGTCGGTTGAGGCGGAGAGCGCCGTGTAGAGCTCAAACTGGTAGTAGCTCACGATGAACTGCCGGGCGATGGTCACCGCGAAGTCACCGTTGGGCTGCTCGAAAAGGTGCGCCGAGCGGAACTCGTGCTCGCGGCGGAAATAGGCGAGATCGTCCTCGGATTTGCCCCAGGCAGCACCAGCGTAGGTCAGGAACGAACGCGCGTGCCCCAACTGGTCCAGGGCGATGTTGCCCAGTGCGATGTCTTCCTCCAGCTCAGGGGCTCGGGAAATCCAGTGCCCCAAACGCTGGGCGAGGATCAGGCCGTCGTCGCCGATGCGCAGGGCGTACTCGGCGACGTCCTCGCTGGGCTTGACCTTCCCGCGGCTGATCTCCAGGGCGATGTCCTCGGGGCGCAGTGCGTTGCCCGGCGTAATGCGGGTGGCACTGGCCGAACCGTCGCCTGATGCGCCGGCTCCGTGGACACCAACGGAAATGTCGCCGTGGCCCTCGATGACGAAGTCAGTGGTCTCTGGATTGCTCACAGGTGCTTCACGCCTTCGCTCTTGGTGTAGTACGTCGCATGACGGTAGTCCTTGCCCTGCGGGGACTCGAAGAAGGAACCCTTGGAGTCGGGATCACTGGAGGAAATCGCCTCGGCCGGGACAACCCAGATAGAGACGCCCTCGTTGCGGCGCGTGTAGAGATCACGTGCGTTCCGGAGGGCCATGGCCGCGTCAGGGGCATGCAAAGAGCCAGCGTGGACGTGGGACAGGCCTCGGCTTGAGCGCACAAAGACCTCCCAGAGCGACCAAGGTGATTCCTGGTGCTCCTCCGTGGTGGCCGCTACTTTGGGGGCCTCGCGGTTGATTTCACTGGCGGCGCTGCCAGGTGCTTCGGGATTTCCGTGGGGAGCCATTATGCTGCGTTCTCTTTCTGTGCTTGCTTGCGGGCGTAAGCCACAGCGGCTTCGCGAACCCAGGCACCGTTTTCGTGTGCCTCGCGGCGGCGCTCTACGCGCTGCGAGTTGCAGGGGCCGCGGCCGGCCAGGACTTCCTTGAACTCGTTCCAGTCCAGGGGTCCGTGCTCCCACTTCTTGGTTTCTTCGTTGAAACGGATGTCCTTATCAGGCAGCGTCAGGCCGAGGACCCGGACCTGCTCCACCATCATGCCGACGAACCGGCTGCGCAGCTCGTCATTGCTGAAGCGCTTGATGTTCCAGGCCATGGATTGCTTGGAGTTGGGTGAATCCTCATCCGGCGGGCCGAACATCATCAGCGACGGCGCGTACCAGCGGTTCACTGCGTCCTGGGCCATCTGCTTCTGCGCAGGAGTGCCATTGGAGAGTTCCAGCAGGATCTCGAAACCCTGGCGCTGGTGGAATGATTCTTCCTTGCAGATGCGCACCATTGCGCGACCATACGGACCATACGAGGCACGGCACAGGGGCACTTGGTTGCAGATGGCAGCACCATCAACAAGCCATCCGATGGCCCCCATGTCAGCCCAGGAAATCGTGGGGTAGTTGAAGATGGACGAGTACCGGGCCTTCCCGGCGATGAGGTCTTCCATCATCTGGTCCCGGGACTGGCCCAGGGTCTCGGCGGCCGAGTACAGGTACAGGCCGTGGCCGGCTTCGTCCTGGACCTTGGCCATGAGGATGGACTTGCGCTTCAGGCTCGGTGCCCTGGTGATCCAGTTGGCTTCCGGCTGCATGCCAATGATTTCCGAGTGTGCGTGCTGCGAGATCTGGCGCAGCAAAGTCTTGCGGTAAGCCGCCGGCATCCAGTCGCGCGGTTCGATGCGCGAGTCCTCCGAAATGATGCGATCAAAATACGCCTGTCCGGCTGCCTCCCGCTCCTGCTCTTCCGGGGACAGCTCAGCGGGCACTGACTGCAGATTCTGCGATGCCATGGTTGCTCCTAATAAATTACCGACCGTTCGTTCAGAATATGCGGAGTGGGTGTTTTCAGTCAAGCTTTTCGGGCGGCGGCACAGGTTCACCCACGCCTCACTTTCCGTTCATCACGGGCCACAACAGTGGACTATATGACTGACTTCACGCGCCGCACCCTCGTCAAGACCTCCCTCGCGGGCCTCACACTGGCAGGCCTGGCCGGCGGGACAGCACCCGCTTACGCCGCCATTCCCCTGGTCCGCAAACGGCTCACGATCCCCACCGGCATTGCCACCGGCGACGTCACCACCGACTCCGCCGTTCTCTGGTCCCGCGCCTCCGGCCCAGGCCGTATGACAGCCACCCTCCAGGCCGTGGACAGCGCGGGCGAAATCCTCCGCGGACGCTACGGCTTCAGCCGCACGATTCGAGGCCCACTGGCCACCGAGGCCAGCGACTTCACCGCCAAGATCCAAGCCAACGGCCTCCCCGCAGGAACCCGGTTCGCCCTGGAACTTGGTTTTGAAGACGAGAACGGGTCCAGCGAGACGGTCCGGGGTACGTTCAGCACGGCGCCCGGTTCGGCCAACGGCAAGAACGACGGCGGCACTGACGACGCCCGCGGAGGCGGCAGTCCGTCGTCGTCCTCCCAATCGTTCGTGTGGACCGGCGACACCGCCGGCCAGGGCTGGGGCATCAACGAAGAGCTCGGCGGCATGCGCGGCTACAAAGCCATGCACGCCACCAGGCCGGACTTCTTCATCCACTCCGGCGACACCATCTACGCCGACGGTCCCATCGCCGCCACCGTGACCGAAAAGGACGGCCAGGTCTGGCGGAACATCGTCACCGAGGAAGTGTCCAAAGTGGCCGAAACCCTACAGGAATACCGCGGCCGTCACCGCTACAACTCGCTGGACGCCAACATGCGCGCAATGTTCGCCGAGGTCCCCGTGATCGCGCAATGGGACGACCACGAAACCCACAACAACTGGTACCCGGGCCAGATCCTGGACGACGCCCGCTACACCGAACGAAACGTCAACACCCTCGCCGCCCGGGGCCGTCAGGCATGGCAAGAGAACATGCCCATCGCCGACGCCGCCGCGCTCTGGCGTCCCGGCAAGTTCGACGCCGGCCAGTACCAGCCCGCGCATATCTACCGGAAGATTTCGCGCGGCCCGCAGCTGGACATCTTCTGCCTGGACATGCGCACCTTCAAGTCCCCCAACACCGACGGCAAGGAGCCATACACCACCAACATCCTGGGCCAGGAACAGGTGGACTGGCTGATTAAGGAAGTCCGCAAATCCAAGGCCACATGGAAAGTCATTGCGGCCGACCTGCCACTCGGGATCATCGTGCCCGACGGCCCCGTCAACCAGGAAAGCCTGTCCAACCGCGACAACGGGGCGCCGCTGGGCCGCGAACTGGAGATTGCCGGAGTGCTCTCGGCTTTCAAGAAATTCGGCGTGAAGAACACTGTATGGCTGGCCGCGGACGTGCACTACTGCGCTGCGCACCACTACTCCCCCGAGCGCGCGTCCTTCACGGATTTCGACCCGTTCTGGGAGTTCGTGGCCGGTCCCATCAACGCGGGCTCGTTCGGGCCGAATGACATGGACGGGACGTTTGGTCCGGAAGTCGTTTTCTCGAAGGCCGGGCGCTTTGCCGGCGAATCACCGCGCGACGGCGAGAACCAGTACTTCGGGCACGTCGAACTCGCTTCCGACGGCGTCTTCACTGTGAGCCTCCGCAACGCTCTGGGTGCAGTGCTCTATTCGAAGGCCCTCACCCCGCAGCGCTGACCCTGGAGCCGGCCACCCAAACTACGTAGCAGCACAGGGATCCTGAGTGTCCAAAACGGGCTCACCTGCTACTTAGTTGGGTCTGTACGGCGTATGCTCTCCTCAGCGCAGAGGCAAGACGCGTTGTTCGCTTTTGGTGGGGCCACTTTCGAAGGCAGGGGTTCAGTGGCAGGAGTGACGCACGGGGTTCTTCCGGAGCGCTCGGTCGGGCGGCAGGGATGGCCACTCTTTTTGGTGCCCGTCGCTTTGTGCTTGGCATTGCTGGCTGTCGGTTTGGCCAGCGGGGCAGGAACGACGACGGCTCAACTCGCCGGCGATTTGGCGATCCTTCTGGCTGCACTCACCGCGCTGACCACCCACGCCCGCGCCGTACTGAAAAAACGCCGCAACTCTGTGGGCCGGTGGTTTGTCGTCGCCGGGTTGGCGCTCTGGTCAGTCGGCCAAGCAGTGTGGACCGTCAACGGCATTACGCTCAACCACGAATACCCCTTCCCGTCCTTCGCCGACATCGGCTTTGTCTGGTATGCGCTCCCGGTTTCTGTTGGCTTGGTTCTGCTGCTCCGCGGCCAAGGGCTGCGGCTCCCCTTGCGCCGGACCATCCTGGACGCCGGCGTCGTGGCCAGTTCCACTTTCTTCATCGCTTGGAGTTCGGTGCTGGGGCCTTTGGCCGCCGATAAGGACCAGGACGCTTTCGCCCATGCGACGCAGATGGCGTATCCCATCGCAGACGTCTTCATGGTCTCAGTAGTGATCGTCCTGACCATGCGGGCCGCCCGCGGACGAAGGCTGCCCTGGCTGAGCATGGGTCTCGGCTTCTGGATCCTCGCCATCACCGACCTTGCGTACATGCGCTTCACCCTCGAAGGCATCACAGGTGTCACCGGATCGCCCCTGGCCCTGGGATGGGTTCTCGCTTTCCTGCTGGTAGGGCTCAGCCCTCTGCTCCCCGAAGCCGGCAGCACGCGGAAGGACGGGCGCGCCTACGCTGCGGCCCTGGAACTCCTCCCCTACCTGCCCGTTTTCAGCGCTGTGTTCTTCTCCCGCAGCCGCCCCATCGGCGAGGACCGCATCCTGCTGGTCACCGGCCTGGTGGTGGTGGTTTTCGTGATCGTGCGGCAGGTGCTGATCGTCGTCGAAAATGTGACCCTGACCAGGGACCTTGAGACGAAGGTGGCCCAGCGCACAGCGGAACTTGAGGGGCTCGGCGCGATCGTCAACTCCTCAGGCGACGCCATCATTGGCGAGACGCCCGACGGAGTGATCACCAGCTGGAACCCCGGCGCCGAACGTATTTTCGGTTACCCGGCCTCCGAAGCACTCGGCCGGAAGGGCGACTTCTTCGTTCCACAGCACCTGATGGAAACAGAGCGCCTGGCCTTGGAGAGCACAGCGCAAAGCGGCGAGGTGCACAACTACGAATCCCTCCGTCTCCGCGGAGACGGTGCCACCATCCCCGTCTCCGTGACCCTGTCCCCCATCCGCAGCGAGTCAGGCATCCGGGGCGTGGCAACCATCTCACGGGACATCACCGAACGCCGGGCCGCCGAAGCCGAACTGCTCGCGGCACGCGAATCCGCACTCGAAGCCAGCCGACTCAAGTCAGAGTTCCTGGCCACCATGAGCCACGAAATCCGGACCCCCCTCAACGCCGTCATCGGGCTGACCTCCCTGATGATGGACACACCCCTCAGCGAGGGCCAGCGACAGTACGCCCAAGGCGTGAAGGGCGCAGGCGAGGTCCTCCTGACACTCATCAACGACATCCTGGACTTCTCCAAGTTGGAAGCGGGGAAGGTGGACTTGGACGTGAACGCGTTCGACCCGCGGGCTTTGGTGGACGAAGTGGCCGGACTTGTCGCAGAAGCCGCCCAAGCCAAGAACCTGGAACTCATCTCCTACTGCCACCCTGCCGTCCCGGAACGGCTCATGGGTGACGCCGGACGCATCCGGCAAATCCTGGTGAACCTCGCCTCCAACGCCGTGAAGTTCACACCCGCCGGGGAAGTTGAAATCCAGGTCTCAGTCCTCGACGAGGACAAGCACAAAGCCTCCCTCCGCTTCGAGGTCCGCGACACAGGAATAGGCATTAGCGCCGAGGACCATCACAAACTCTTCGAATCCTTCGCGCAGGCGGACGCCTCCACTACGCGACGCTACGGTGGTACCGGCCTGGGCCTTGCCATTTCACGCCGGCTCACGGAGGTCATGGGTGGCGAAATCGGCCTGGACAGTGAGCCGGGAAATGGCAGCAAATTCTGGTTCGTGCTGGACCTGCCCATCGGGCCCCCGGCCTCAGACACCGCTGCCCTGCCTGCCTCGCTCTCGGGACGCCGGGTGCTGGTGGTCGACGACAATGCAACCAACCGCCTGGTGCTGGAAACCCAGCTGGCCAGCTGGGGGATGCTGCCCGTTGCCGTCCCCGACGCCGCAAGCGCCATGCTCGCATACCGCTCGGCCATAGCAGCCGCTGAACCCTACGACATTGCCGTGGTGGACATGTGCATGCCCGACACCGATGGACTGGAACTGGCACGACAAATAAACCATGAAAGCAACGGCTCTGGCGGCCCCGGCATCATCCTGCTGACCTCCACCATGATGGTGGACCGGGAGGACCTCGTCTCGGCCGGCATCCGGGAATACCTCACCAAACCAGTGCGCAGTTCCGAGTTCTACAACCGGATCCTACGGCTCATGTCCACCAGGAAAATCGGCGGCCCTTCAGCGGCAGCGCCCTCAGCGGCGCCTGTATCACCATCTCCGGTGCACCGGGCCGGCAGGCTCCTGGTCGCAGAAGACAACCAAGTCAACCAACTCGTGGCTCGCGGCATGGCCAACCGGCTCGGCTACGACGTGGACATCGTAGAAGACGGGGCCCAAGCCGTCGCAGCGGCGCTCACCGGTGCCTACGCCGCCGTCCTCATGGACTGCCACATGCCGGTCATGGACGGCTTCGACGCAACCAAGGCCATCCGCTCACGCAACGGCCACGCTTCCCGGATCCCCATCATCGCCATGACGGCCGGGGCCCTGAACGAAGACCGCGAACGCTGCTTCGCCGCCGGAATGGACGACTACGTCAGCAAGCCCGTAGACCTTGCCACGTTGCGGGAAGTACTCGGACGCTGGGTGCCGGAGGACGACGCGCCACAGGCGGCGGCAGCACCGCCGTCGACCGCTGTTGTCCTGGATGAGCAACGGCTGCAGATCCTCCGCGACCTCGGACCCGGGGACGGTCTGGGCCTGCTGCCCGACGCGGTCAGGGCTTTCCGAGAGGACGCCCAAGGCGCCGTGGAAAAGCTCCAAGCCGGACTGGATGGTGGGCAAGCCGCTGCCGTGGAGGAAGCCGCCCACAAACTTGCCGGCGCTGCAGCCAACATTGGTGCGGTCGGCGCGGCGGACCTTTGCAGGAACCTGGAGCGGCTCGGGCGCGAAGCGGGCCCGGACTTCGCCGTTACCGGGCCGGGATTGCTCGTCGAACTTCGAGCGGAACTCGCCCGGGTGGATGATGCCCTCGGTCGCACACTATTGGGAGCGCCATGAAAGTACTGATCGCCGATGACGACCAGATCTCCCGGATGATCACCAAGGCCGCCGTCGAGCAGTCGGGCCACGAATGCATCGTGGCGGTGGACGGCGACTCAGCCTGGGAGCTCTACCAGGCGCACGCGCCGGAGGCCGTAGTCACGGACCTGATGATGCCCGGACTGAACGGACTCGATCTGTGCAGGGCGATCCGTTCCTCCGAGGACGACAACTACACGTACGTAATCCTGGTGACCTCGCACGGATCACGGAAGGACGTGCTGGCTGGAATGGAAGCCGGGGCGGACGATTACGTGACCAAACCCCTGGACCCCTTCAACCTGCACATCCGGCTCCTCGCCGCCCAACGGATCACGTCCTTACACTCGGACCTGGCCAAGTATCGGACCGCCCTCAGCAACCAGGCCCGGACCGACCCGTTGACCAAACTGCACAACAGGCTCAAGCTGACGGAGGACCTTGGCGAACTCCACAACCGGGGCGACTGCCCGCCCCGGGACTACTGCCTGGCCATGGTGGACGTGGACAACTTCAAGAGCTACAACGACATCTATGGGCACCAGGCGGGCGACTCCGCCCTGGTGGCCATCGCCTCCACCCTGGCCCGCGAAGTCCGGGAGTCGGACGGCGTATACCGGTTCGGCGGCGAAGAATTCCTGCTGGTGCTGGGAGAACAGTCGGAGGAAACTGCCGCTGTGATCCTGGAACGGGTCCGCTCCGCCGTACATGACTTACGGATCGAGCACTCGGGCGACCCCGACGGTGTCCTGACCATCAGCGCCGGAGTCTCGGCCTTCACCCAGGGGCATCGCGCTGGCGCTGAGCAGCTCCTGCGCGAAGCCGACCTGGCCCTGTATGCGGCCAAGGCCTCCGGACGGAACCGTGTGACGCTGGCCAGCGCCCTCATTACTGACCGTTGATGACACCGGGAACAAAGTACGTTTCCGGTTTCAAGGGGATCTCCCCATCGGGGAAGAGTGCATCCGCTTGCGTGGCGTACTCCCTGATCCGGGGCGGCTTCGCGGACAGTCCGTGGTCCCAGGACCACGGCACGTAGCCCAGGCCTTGCATATGGGGTTCATCGGGTTGCTGGGTCAGGTCGTAGGGAAAATCCGAATACAGGACCAGATTGTCCGGGTGGCCTTCGCCCAGCTCGCGGGTCATGAGGTGATCTACATGCTTGCCCACTCCGGCAGGGCAAAAGAGCAGCTCGGCTTGGGTTTGGGCCAGGAGTGCGGCGACGTCGGTGCGGAGCTCACGGATGAGCGACCGATCGCCCCTGGCTATCCGGCCCATGGCGATATCAAACCGGTACGTGGGGTAACGGTGGGTGAACTCGGGGAGGAGCCGTTCCCACGCACTGCTTCCCAGCCGTGGAGGCTTCCGACGGCGCCGAAAGAGCGCATCGACTTCGCCCAAGTGGATGGACTGGATGCCCATGCGTTCCAAGACGGCCCGGTCCTCAGCCTGCCTGGCCCCGTACAGTTGGGCCGCGTCGCCGATGGTGCATTGGCGCAGGAAGGAGCGCGCCGCCCTGGTGTGCGGTTGATCCGTAGCCTCGGTGAAGATCGTTGCGACGATGATCTGGCGGCCCTGGGCTTGTGCCTCCATGAGCGCACCGCACGACAACACGGCGTCATCCAAGTGGGGTGACAGGAACAACCACGGCGCATCGCCCTCCAACGAACGTCCGATCCTGGTTCGGTACGGCATTCAAGCCCTTTCATGGGTTGTGGGGTTGAGCTGATCCGTGTGGGTGCCACTGAGCGCGGCCAATGAGTCGTTGTAGGACTGGGCCTGCTTCTCAGCGAGTGCATCCCAGTTGTAGCCGGCTGCGAACTCGCGCCCGAGCGCGCCGGCCTCTTCCAGCCCTGGCTGGGCGTATCTGATGGCGATTTCCTCCGCAAAGGCATCCACATCGAAAGCTTCTACGAGCCACCCCGCACCCCGCGGCACGATCTCCCGGAGGCATGGAATATTGAAGGTGATGACAGGGGTGCCCGTGGCCAACGCGTCTATAGCTACCAAGCCGAACGTCTCATGGCGCGAAGGCACCACCACCAGCCGGGCATTGCTGAGCGCCTGGAACTTCTCCTCACCGCTAAGCCACCCGAGCATCTTTATCCTGCTGGTGAGCCCGGCGTCCCGGATGGCCGCCCGAAGCCGGGCTTCATCCGGGCCCGCTCCCGCGATCAGCAAATTGCCATCGACACGGTCGCAGCATTTGCTCCAGGCGGCCAAGAGAAGGTCGAGGCCCTTATGCCCGTACTCCAGGCGCCCGATGAAAAGGACATCCGCGCCCGGGTGCGGCGCTGGTATCCACGCTGCAGGATCAACCCCGTTTCCGATCACGTCCACATGGAGCCCCGGATTCAGGCCGGTCAGGCGGTCCGCGATCCCCTGCGAAACGGAAATCAGGCGTCGGTGTTTCCGGACACCCAGGCGTTCAATCCAATGCAACGGAAGCTTGTACTGTCGCGCTTTCTCCTCGGCATGCAACCACTGCACCACACCCACCGTGGGGCGAGCCGTCCACAACGGTGCCGCCATGGTGGAGAACGGGGCGAAGAAATCCTCCACTACCAAATCCGCCATGGCACGACGCCGACGAACCTCGAAAGGCAAGCGCGCCACGTAGGTCAGCAGGCGGGCCAGCCTGTTCCGCCCGTCACCGAAACCGATTGGCACATAGTGAACGCCGTCCTCGACCCGTTCCTGCCAGCCCGGGTAACGGGTGGTCAACACTGTGACGTGGAAACCCCGCACTGCAAGGCGGCGGTTGATCTCGTGGGTACGGACAGAACCCCCGCCCGCGCCAGGCATGCGTGGATCCTCGAAACCCAAATGCAGAACCCTCATCATGACCTTTCTGTCCTGTCATCCCCGGAAGAAACCCCTGTGCGGGCTTTGGGGAACCTCTCACAAAGCTCCACCACCATCACGGCCCCACAGATGGCACCAGCCACCGCGGCCGCATAGGCGATCTGTTCAGTCAACGTTCCCAGCACTGCGAAACAGGCGCCCGCTGCCCCTACGGCCAGAACTCCCAGTCCGACAAGGCGTCGCCCCGAGTGGTGGCTGAAGCACAAGAACACGCCAGCCAAGGAGCAAAGGACCAGCAGCACCAGGCCCGTACAGCCGTATCCGATCATCGTGGTCGTGGTGCGGGGCACTCCTTCGGCCGGCAAACCTGTGGCGTAGTCGTGGGCTGCCACCACCAGGAAGTAGTCCGCGTACAGCGCCAAGGCAAAGCCAGCCGCCACAACGGCCCGGCGCCACGGAAGCGTCCTCTTCCACACCGTCGCTACGACCACGGGGGCCACGGCCCATATGAAGGACAAATCCTGGCAGATGATGGAGTAGCCCAACAGAACCCCTGCTGCCGCTGGCCTCACGAAAGACTGCCACCCCGCCGAGATGTCACCGGCCTCGGGACCTGTATCTGGACCAGGACCTGTGAGGAGCAACAGCGCCGCGAGTGCCGCCACCATCCCGGACGTCTCAAGGAACGCTTGATGGCCGATCCGCAAGATCAGCGGCTCGAAGGCCACCAACACGGCAACCAGCCACGCGGCAGCACGTGTCGCCAGTCTGCGGACCACCAGGAAGCACAGGCCCACAGCCACAGCGCCCAATACCGCGTTGAATAAGCGCAATTGGAGTGCCGCGTCGACGCCCCCGCCGAACAGGATTGCGGCCCCAGATGCCGTTCCGGTCCCGGTTCCCGTTCCTGTCCAGCTCCGGAGCAGGCCACGCTCAAGGACCAACTCACGGACAGCGAATACTGCGGCAACCACCACGACAAATGCGGTCAAGTTGCCTGCGAGCGCCCGGGCGGCCCACGCCGACCGCGTTTTCACTGTGGAGCGGCGGCCAGCGGACCGGGCATGGTCGCCGGCTGGACGACGTCGGGCAATCCTGAAGTCGTTCCTGTGTGGCAACAGGTTTCGTTGGTGGGCGAGGACCGCGACACCGCTGATGCCCGCCAGGCCGAGCCACAGCAGGGGTTGCAGGTAGGAAGCAGCTGCCAAAAGCACGATCAGGCCTAAGCCCAGGAGTATGAACTGCCCGGCACCCTTTCCTGGACGGGCTTCCAGTAACAAGGGCCGAGCCAAGACCACCAGGACCACTCCTGACAGGACCGCCCCGGCCGCTGAGCCCACCGCCAGGCCGGTGACGGCATCCCACTGCCATCCGGCCCACAGTCCGCCCACCACCAGGAGGCACGAACATGCCAGGCCAAGCTGGCAACGCCGGTAAGCACGCATGGCCAGGAGGATCGTGGACAGGACCATCAGGACTGCATAGCCAAGACCCGAGGCTGCCAACCACGGCAGGAGCTGAAGGGAACCGTGATATTTCGGTGGAACTATTACGCCCGCCATGATGGGTGGTGCGGTGGCGATGATAGCGAAAGCGACAACCACGAGCTGCCCAAAGGAGGCAAACGACTCGCGTAATACCTCTCCAGTCTTGATGCCGGGGGTGCGCAACAGGGGAAATGCCACCAAAGCCGTTCCAGCCGCCACATAGACGGGCCCCTTCGCGATGGTGGCCAGCGCCTGGAATCCTGCTGCCGCGGCAGAGCCGTTATCCAGGAAGCCAACCACTACGACGTCGACGCCCACCAGAACGGAAACGACGCACAGGACGGAGGCGATATCGCTGGTTTCGGCCCATCGCCACTTGTCCAGCAGGACCCGTGGCCGCCAACGGAGGTCCCGGTAGAAGGACCGTGGCACAACCAACGGCGCAAGGCACGCCACAACGAAGCCCAGGACCGCTCCCCCGGCACCCCAGGCCATCACGATCACCAGCAAGCTGAAGAGCAATCTGAGGACGACCTCGCCGATGGTGGACGCTGCGTACCAGGTGAAGCGAAGCTCGCCCTGCAACCATCCGGCGGGCGCATTAACAATGAAGATGGCCAAGGCGGCCAGGGCCACTGCGGCTGCCAGGGCAGGTGTCGCCAACGCCAGGGTGACGGCCCCTGTGATGACCGCGGCCAGCATGCCTGCCAGGAACGAAACGAAGACCGAGAACGCCACTCCGTTCTGCCGTTCCCGGGAACCTTCCGGGTGGACGGCGACCACGTGCGACAAGGGCAGCGGAACCAGAGCGTTGGCAACGATTCCCACCACGCCCAGGATCATGGCTGCCGCGGCGAACATGGTGTAGTCGGCAGTCCCCAGCATGTTGGCCATGAGAAGGGTGCAGGCATAGCTCACCACGCCCACAACCCCCGCAGAGACAGCCAGGAAACCGCTGTTCTCGGCGATTCTTACGTCGTCAGCCGGCGCTTTGTCCCGGCGTTCGGCCCTTGGCCTCGCGCGCACGGCAGTGACCGGTCTTTCCAGGGACACCTCCACGTATGGACCGCCCGCTACTGGCCATCGACGGCATCTGCGGGAGCGAACGAACTCCCGGGACCCGCAAGCAAAGTGTTGGGTCCTGCCGGACGGAGTTCAGCAGTCTCCACGCCAATCTGTTTCAGGGCAGCGAAAGCCTCGAACTCGTCACGGCCTTTCATCATGACCGAAACATGCCCGTCGTCTGTCAGGGCAACTTCGTCCGTTGGCCGCAGGATGGCCCTGAGGTCCGCTCCCTCGGGCAGTTCGAAGCGCACCAGCGTGGAAAGGTCGGAGTGCAGGGAGCGCGGGTCCCGGCCCTCGCGGCGTATCTTCTCCTCTTCCAACAGGACGCCCGTGAGGAGCCTGGTGCTGCGATCCCAGGTAAAGCATCTCGCCCATTCCTTGCATTCCACTGAAACGTCCCTGGCTGCGTCCGGCTCACCCATGACCGGCAATGCCTCGACCATGGCTTTCCCAAACTCCTTGGGTGTATCCACCAACCAGCCTGTCCTGCCATCCACCACGGAGTCCCGAATGCCCGGTACCCGCAAAGCAAGGCAGGGCACGCCCCACGCGGCGGCCTCGATGACTGAGCAACCCCAGCCTTCCGAGGCTGAGGTGGAAGCAGTCAGCCAGGCCCTGCTCAGCAATTCGTCACGGACCTCATTGGGCTGGTACCCGTGGAACGTCACCGCATGATCCAGGCCCAGGTCCATGGCCAACTGCTGCAGGCGTGCCCGTTCCGGACCGTCCCCGACGATGTCCATCCGCAGTTTGGGGATACTCCGTGCGGCCACGGCGAATTGTCCCAACAGCAGGTCCAGCCGTTTGTGGGGTACCAGTCGGCTGACGACGGCGAGGGTAGGCCTGAGTGCGCGGGCGGCAACCGGCCGCGGACTGTCCGTGGTTCCGTTGGGAACCACATGGACGGGTCCCGAGAATCCGAGCTTACGCAGTTCCAACCTGGTGGATGCTGAGACCGCCACGATGGAGCGCTGCCCGTACACGGATTTGGCGCCTGAACTTTCCAGGAACCGGCCGACCGCCGCCATGGGAGGTGAGAACTTGGTACGGAACTGTTCCTGATGGACATGGTGGATCAATTGGATGATCGGGATGTCCCGCCGCAGGAACAAGGGAGAGAAGAACGGAATGCCGTTCTGGCAATCCACCACGGCATCAAACTGACCGTTGGTCCGCAGGAGCCGCAACGCCGAATGGGCGTAGATGGATAGGGCTCCGCCCCCGCGCACTATGCGGATGCCGTCGATGAGGTCCTCAGCGGACTGACCGGCGTCGCGTCCCGTGAACCAGGTGACCTGGACTCCGTGTTGCACCCATCTCCTGGAGATTTCATGCATGTACTGCTCCGCGCCACCAGCCTGTGAGTGCTTGATGTCGCGCCAGTTGAGGACAAGCACGTGCTTCCCCGCAAGCCGGGATGGAGAGTTCAGGTCGGGTAGAGCAAAGGTCATGGTGTTGCTTTCTGGAGTTGAAGCACCGAGGCGAAGCTTGCAACTCCGTCCTGGAAAGGGCGGAATGTCGACTCCGCGCCGTCGGTCCACGCCACGGGCAGTTCGATAATGCTGGCGTTGTTGTCCTGGAGCCGGAGAAGCAGCTCAACGTCAAAGGCGAACCCGGTGCTGCGGCATTGCACCATGGCAGCTGTCAGGGCATCGCGTTCAAAGAACTTGAAGCCACACTGGGTGTCCTGGATGCCCTTCACCTTGGACCGGGTCAGGACCCTGAACGCCGTTCCGCCCACCCGGCGCCCAATGTGTTGGGGACGGACGAAGGTGGAGCCAGGGGCATGGCGGGACGCGATGACTGCGGCCGCACCGTTGGACAGGTGGGTCATGGTTTCGGTGAGCGTTTCCAAGGGAGTGGCCAGGTCGGCGTCGAAGAAGCCGGTGAACCTGGACGTTCCGCTGAGGAGGCCTCGGCGGACTGCCGCTCCCTTGCCGCGGCGCGAGCAACCTACGACGGAGATGGGAACCACGCCCCCTTTCTCGCGGGAGATCCTGCGGACAACCGCAGCGGTCTCATCAACACTGCCGTTGTCCACCACCACGATGCGTGACGACCACGGCTGGGTCGCCAGGAAATCGACTGTCTGCCGGAGGGTACCTGGAATCCTGGCGGCCTCGTTGTAGGCCGGGATAACCACCTCGAGATCCACGTGGGAGCGCCGCAGAGTCTCTAAATGTCGGCGTGCTTGTAGACCTCCTCTCCTGCCGATGTGCACACTGTGGGATTGCAGCAGAACCATCTGAGCCTCCAAATATCCGGTAGCGGGAACGAAAGCATGCCCGCAATATATGGAGTGGCGGAACCCGGCAACTCATGACGCCAATCCTGGTTTGTGGTCCAAGTCGTGGACTGCTGCCGTGGCCGTGGGCGCTTCCCGGCGCTCTGAGCGAAATTGCTGGTTGGTTGTCTGTGCCCGTCTATAGAGTTGCCACATGAGCCACTCATCTTCCGTTCCTTCGGCCGCCCCGGAAACTACTGCCCCGGAGTCACATGTTGGGCCACCTGTCGCCAAGCGGGTGCCCACGCGCCGCGAACACCACGGCGATGTTTTTGTGGACAACTATGAGTGGCTGAGGGATAAGGAATCCGCGGAGGTGGTGGAACACCTCAAGGCCGAGAATGCCTACCAGGAAGCTGTCACCGCGCACCAGGAGCCATTGCGCGAAGCCATGTTCCAGGAGATCAAGGGCCGCACGCAGGAGACCGACCTGTCCGTGCCCAACCGGAAGGACGGCTGGTGGTACTACAGCCGGTCGGTGGAGGGCAAGGAATACAGCATCCAGTGCCGTATCCAGGCAGAAAATTCAGGCGACCCAGTGGCGGACTGGACTCCCCCTTCGGTGGAGGCAGGCGTCGAGCTCCCGGGCGAGGAAATCCTCCTCGATGGCAACGTCGAAGCTGAGGGAAAGCCGTTCTTCAGCGTTGGTGGTGCTGCGGTCACCCTGGACGGAAACCTCTATGCGTATGCAGTGGACAACGCCGGAGATGAACGCTTTACCCTCCGGATCAAGGATCTCCGCACCGGTGAGCTCCTCCCGGACGTCATCGAGAACATCTTCTACGGTGTGGCTTTCTCCCCTGATGGCACCCGCCTCTTCTACACAGTCGTAGATGACGCCTGGCGTCCGTACCAAGTGAAAGCCCATGTCCTGGGCACTCCGGTAGCCGAGGATGAGGTGCTGTACCAGGAGGACGACGTCGCCATGTGGCTAGGTTTCGACCTCGCCTCCGACCGGCGTCACCTGGTGCTCAGCATCGGCTGCTCCGAGTTCAGCGAAACGCGGTTGCTCCGCTTCGATGACTACGAAGCCGGCCTCAGCACCGTCATTTCCCGCGACGAACGTATTCTTTACGAGGCCGAGCCGTTCTTGCTCGATGGCCGCGAGACCCTCCTCCTGACCCATAACAAGGACGCCATCAACTCCATGGTGAGCCTGGTTGACCCCGCCGAACTCGACAAGCCGCTCGAACAGCAGGACTGGCGGACCGTCGTCGGGCATTCCGACCAGGTGCGCGTCAACGGCGCGGGCGTAACGTCCACGCACCTTGTGCTCTCCATTCGCAAGGACACCATCGAACGGGTGCAGGTGCTGCCGCTTGCCGGGCTTGGTACTGCGTCGCAAGGCACCCCGGTGGAGCCAGCATTCGATGAGGAACTGTACACAGCGGGCGTTTCCGGCTCTGACTATGAAGCTCCCGTGATTCGCATGGGCTACACCTCCTACTTCACGCCGTCGCGCGTATACGACTTCGTCCTGCCCACCGCCGAGTTGCCCGCAGGCCAGTTACTGCTCCGCAAGGAAAGCCCGGTCCTTGGTGGCTACAGTTCCACCGACTACGTCGCCACCCGCGAATGGGCAACGGCCGACGACGGCACCCGGGTCCCGCTCTCGGTGCTGCGTCACGCTTCGGTTCAGCAGGACGGCACCGCGGCGGGCCTGGTGTACGGCTACGGATCCTATGAGATGAGCATGGATCCGGGCTTCGGCGTGGCCCGCTTGTCATTGTTGGATCGCGGGATCGTCATGGTGATCGCCCACATCCGGGGCGGCGGCGAGCTGGGACGCCACTGGTACGAGGACGGCAAGAAGCTCAGCAAGAAGAACACCTTTACCGACTTCATCGCCGCGACTGACTGGCTCGCCGGATCAGGCTGGGTTGACCCGTCACGCGTAGCGGCCATGGGCGGCTCGGCCGGCGGCCTTCTCATGGGCGCCGTGGCGAATATGGCCCCCGAAAAGTATGCCGCGGTGGTGGCACAGGTGCCTTTCGTGGACGCCCTGACCACCATCCTTGACCCGGAGCTTCCGCTGTCCGCCTTGGAGTGGGAGGAATGGGGCAACCCGATCACGGACCCCGAGGCCTACGCCTACATGAAGTCCTACACTCCCTACGAGAATGTTGCGGCTGTGGCCTACCCTAAGATCGCTGCAGTGACGTCCTTCAACGACACCCGGGTGCTCTACGTCGAACCCGCAAAATGGGTGCAGGCGCTGCGTTCCGTTTCCACCGGGACCCAGCCAATCGTCATGAAGATCGAGATGGATGGCGGCCACGGCGGCGCATCGGGCCGGTACGTGCAATGGCGCGAGCGGGCATGGGATTACGCGTTCGTCGCGGATTCCGTGGGTGCTACGGAGCTTCTCCCCGGAGCTGGCCCCAAGTAGGAGTTCATCGTTGGCGGGCCCGCAGCAGTGCGAAGTACCCCGGGATCACATCAGGGGCGGAAGGGTTGCTGAGCGGGCGCGTCTCGATGCTTGCTGAGCCTTCCTCCACCAGGTTCCAGTCCGCCGTCGGGAATGCCTTTGCGCGTTGCTTGGCACCGAAGCGGCCGGGCATCGGCAGCCCACGAATCGCCCACTCGAGCGGTCCGGGGATGGATTTCCTCGTAGCTCCGAGGTGGCTCACGTAGTCCACCGGAGTGCCCGGAAAATTTGTCTCTGCCAGGAAAACCCCGCCCCGGGCCCCGACGACGGGCAGCAGGTTCGCTGCCAGTGCGGCACGGCCGTCGCTGTCCAGTACGTGCAGGACACCGCGGATGAACACGTTGGCGTCGCCCGTCCAGCCTGCCTCGGCCAGTGCCGCCGCCACAGTAGCCGCAGCCTCCGGTGCGGTCATATCGCAGACTGCGAATGACGCCGTCGTGATGTCCGTTGATTCCTGCCGGGCCCGGTCAACTGCATTCGCCGAGTAATCAAGTCCCACAGCGAGAGGGAAGTGCCGTGCAAGAAGGCGGGTGAAGCTGCCGTTGCCACACCCGACGTCCACTACGGGAAGATTCGGGTCCAGCTGCGTCACCTTGGGCAGGTAACCGTTGAGTTCGTGGTCGCTGCCCGAATCCCACAGGACGTCACCAGCGGCACCTGTCGAGCGGACGTCGCCCCAGTACCGGTCCCACGCCGTTAGCGGGTCCTTGGGTGCGCCGGAGGAGAGCCTGATGAGGCGTGGAATCAGCAGGTACTTCCTGAGGGCGGAGAACATTCTCCAAATATAGGTGGCGTTATGCCTCCACCAGCCACTCCAGGGCTTCTGTTTCGGAAGTGAAGAACTTGGTGGGGCACGGAGGCTTCATGATTCCAAGAAAGAAATTTGCAATCACCCTGTCAACCGGCGACGCACCCCACAGGGCGATTCGATTGGCTTGGCAGGGCTTGGCGAACACTGATCTGGCGCCACGGGTGACGTCGTCCGTCGTCGCCATGTCAACAATCATGGGGTGCCGGTCTTCGCCGCACAGTTCATTGACCCTGTCCATGGCCCGTTGGGCATCCGATTCCTGGATCCTGGCACCGCGCGGCCACGTCAGGCGGAGGATTCCCTGCTCTTCGAGTTCAAGTTCGAACGACACCTGCTGGTTGTCTTGCGGTGTTGCGTGCTGATCCAAAGTGCTCCTCATGCGTTTCGGTGCCTGTGTCGGGGCTGACGTCGTCACCCGGTTCGGCTTCCTCAAGGCTGACGAATCCCGCGGCCAATGTAAAGGGTGTGTTCCACGACTCAACAGGACCATTTCACGCGGGGAACCCGCGAGCCTCAATGCCGCTGATAAGGTGTTGCCAAATCCGGAAATACCGTGAATGGAACGTTGGAACGGAAGGGGCTCCGTGGGCGAGACCGTTGCCGATGTACAGCATTCTCCGTCCGCCCTTGTGGCGGATTCGGATGGGGACCGTTTGGCCGCTGCCCAAGCTGCGCTCACCTCAGCCGGGTTCGACGTTTTTACGGCTTCGGATAATGCAGCTCTGGCCCTCCAGCTCCAGCACCACAGCCCTTCCGTGATCGTGGCTGGCAGCAGTTTGGCACGCGGCCTGCGCAATGCGGGGATTCCGGTGCTGTTGCTCCTGGACGCCGAAGAATCCGTGGACTTCGCCGACGTCGAGTCCTGGCGGATGGCGGACTACGTCCTGGGTCCGGTGCGGGCAGGGGAACTGGTACACCGCGTCAGGACCCTGATCGGCCGGTCAATGGAGCGCGACCGTTCCCGGGGCGAGATAGAAGCCCTCCGCGAAAGCCTCCGGAATGTGTCCTCGGCGATCCGGGAAACCAACGAGCCGCAGCTGATCGCCGACCATGTGGTGCGTGGTTTCGGCGAGGCCCTGGGCGTGGACCACGTCTGGTTTGCGACGTTCCGGGACGAACGCGTCCCCAACATCCGCGCCCAATGGAACCGTCAGGGCGTGCCACCCCTTCCCGCGAGGCTGGGGGACAGTGAAGACGCCATCACCGAAACAGCCAACAGGCTGTGGGCCGAGGCGGACGTCCTTGCGGTGTCGGACCACAGGAAAGATCCCGAATCACCGATCGCCAAGGCCTTGCGGGAATGGTCCTGCGAGCTGCACCCCGTCTCCACCGTGCTGCTGCCGGTCGGCGAAGGCGCAACTGCCATGGGCATCATCCTGCTGTCCACAGTGCAGGACGAGCACGACTGGACCCGTCCCGAGATCGCGCTGATGCAGCACGTGGCCGGGAACGTGGCACACGGCCTCATCCAAGGCCATCTCATTAGCGCCCAGCAGCGGGTGCTGCACCAACTCCGGCAACTGGACAAGGCCAAAACCGACTTTCTGGCCACCGTGAACCATGAGCTGCGTACTCCCTTGACCTCCATCACTGCGTACCTCGACATGATCCAGGACGGTTCGGGCGGCCCGGTACCTGAAGGCATTTCCAAGATGCTGGACGTCATTGGCCGGAACTCGGATCGCCTCCGCCGGCTCATCGAGGACATGCTCACTGTGTCCATGCAGGACGGCAGCAACCTGGACCTCAAGCCTGTGGACATCGCCAAGCTGCTCCAGGTAGTTGTGGCAACGCTGCGGCCCCTGGCCGAGTCCCGGCACGTTTCCGTTTCCTTCACGGAGGCGAGCGAGGACATCGAAATTACGGCCGACGAAGCAAAGTTGGAGCAGGTCTTCACGAACATCGTGGCCAACGCCATCAAGTTCACCCCCGAGGGCGGCCAGGTAGGCATCACCAGTTCGGTGTCGGCCTCCGATAACGGCGCGCGGGCGGCCACTGTGCGGATCGCCGACAACGGCCTGGGCATCCCTGAGCACGACCTCCCCCACATCTTCACGCGCTTCTACCGGGCCTCCAATGCCACCTCCGCCGCAGTCCCCGGCAGCGGCCTGGGGCTGGCCATTGCCCACGACATCATCAGCCGACACATGGGCCGGCTCCTGCTGGATTCCACGCTGGGCTCCGGAACGACCGTGTCCGTGGAGCTGCCGGTGGGAGGTCCGTAAGCCGTATGACATCGCTGTCATGCGGGGCCTCCAGGGATTTGTCCCGCCGTCACTAATGCTCGACATGCGGCGAAACAAAACTGATGCCCCGGGCAGCGGCCCAGGGCATCAATTTATGTCATATGGCCTCGAGAGGCGCTCCCCCAATGTTTAGTTTGGCCACCAACCGATGCTGGTGGTGTTCGTCTTGGTTGTGGTGACGCTGTTAGGCCACCAACCAATGGCCGAGCTGTCCTGCGAAGAGTCGGCATTGGCTGGAGCAGCGAATCCCGTTACTGCCAGAACCGCCGCCATGAGCAGGGTTGCCGCAAATTTTTTCATCCGCTATGCCCTTTCGTACTGATGCGAATTTGTTGTGTGTGACTTGAATAAAGTCACGGGGCAAACTATACGAGCTTTTCGTCTCTAATGACATGGATAATGGGCATATGCAAAGTCCGCAGCTCGCCGCCCACGTAGTAGCCGGGCTTTCGGCACGAGCCAAATGGAAGGAGCGGGACTTCGACGAAGCCGCCCGTTTGGCAAGTGACGCCGCCGCGTTGGCTACGCTGGCCGGCGACGAAGAAGCATGGTGGAACATGCGCTACCTGCAGGCTGAGTGCCTCCGTGACCAGGGTCGGATCGAGGAATTCCTTGCCTTGGCTTCCGAACTCAACGATCACGCCCTCACAGCCACCTCAGCAGAGCTTGGCGCGAAGGCCGGGACCATGGTTGCCGTTGCCCTCCAAGGGCTGGGCCGGTTGGCGGAGGCGGCGACCATGGCGGCAGACGCAGCGAAGCTTGCGGCCCGGGACGCCGACCTGCTCTACGTCCAGATCCTCGCCCAACGCGCCCTGATCGCCGCCCTGGCAGAAAGCCGCCTGCTCGATTACGCCTGGCGGGAGTGCCTGGCCTTGGAGACCCTGCTGACGGACGATGTGGACGAGGACACCGCGGGTAAGGGCTACTGGGTGATTGGCAACGTTGCATTCCTTGCAGACCGCGTCAACGACGGAGGGCGCTATCACGACATGGCGGCAGAGCTGCTGTCGCCTTCAAAGGACGTTGATCTCTGGGCCCGCTTCAACAGGGCCTCCGCCGAAATGCGCCTTCAGGCCAAACTCAGCGACGCCGCTACCCTCCGCTGCATTGAAAGGGCCGAGCTCGCCACGGACATTGTGGGTGGCTCCGAAAGGGACCACTTGGAAATGTCCTTGGTCCGGGCCCATTGGCATTTCCTCAGCGGAGATATGCAGCAGGCTGCGGCCATCCTTGAACCGCTTTGCGCGCGGTCCTCCATTTTGGCCACCCAAACCTCCGCGGAAGCCCACTTCCTCCTCGCGCGGACGCTGCTCGAATTGGGGCGTCGAGATGAAGCGCTTGCGAATTTTGACGAAGCAGCGACACTGTTCGAACAGGCCGCATTGCCTGAACGAAGCGTCGCAGTCCGCGAACACCTGCGGCATGACGATGAGCGACGAGGCCAGCCGTACGGGGGGTGAGCATGTCCGAAGGAAATGTCTCCAACGAGGATCCCCGTTTGGGATTGCTGCTGGACGGCATCGTACGGTTGGCAGCTGGCGACCTGAACACCAGGATCGAAGTCTCCGACGCACGCGATGAGATCGATGCCGTGATCATGGGTACCAACCTCCTGGCCGAAGACCTCCAGATCATCTACGAGGAACTGGAGCAGCGGGTCAACGCCAGGACGCAACAGCTCAACGAGGCACACCTGGCGATGCGCCACATGGCCATGACCGATCCCTTGACAGGCTTGAATAACCGTTCCGCGTTCGCCAACGCACTGGCCGAGGCCCAGGCGACCGGGCAGAAGGGCAACAAGCGGCCCGCCATCCTGCTGCTGGACATGGACGGGTTCAAGTCGATCAATGACACCTTGGGCCACACCATCGGGGACAAGGTCCTTGAAACCGTTGCCGCACGGATCAGCGGAGCAGTCCGTGAACAGGACATGGTTGCGCGCATGGGCGGCGACGAATTCGCCGTCATGATCCCGGACGTAACGCCTGCCGAAGCGGCTTCAATTGGCAATCGCATCCTTGCGTCCGTGGTGGGCGTCATGGAGATCGAGGGCCAGCATCTGCGTTGCGGGGCCAGCATGGGCCTGCGGATGGCTGACCCCGGCCACGGCGCCGAAGAGCTGATGATGGAAGCGGACATCGCCATGTACGAGTCCAAGGCGGACGGACGGGGCAAGCTCAAGGTGTTTGAACCGGCCATGCTTCTTGCGCGGCAAATGCGGAACCAGCTGGTGGGCGAACTCAAAGAGGCCATCGCCGGTTCGCAACTGGTGCTCTACTACCAGCCGATCATCCGTTTGGACACCCGTGAAATAGAGGGTGTGGAGGCTTTGGTCCGCTGGAACCACCCCACCCGCGGGTTGGTCATGCCGGACGAGTTCATCCCGATTGCCGAGGAAACGGGCATGATCTCCGATTTGGGCGGTTGGGTGCTCCGCACCGCCGTCGAGCAGTTAAGGCAATGGCGCAGCGACCCCCTGACGGCGGGCCACAACTTCAGCATGCGCATCAACGTTTCGGCCGCCGACCTGCAGCGGCTTGAGTTCATCGAGGATGTCAGGGAAGCGTTGGCGTCCGCGGACCTGGACCCATCGCTGCTGGTGCTGGAACTGACCGAAAGCGCCGTCATCCTTGGTAACGACCTGGACCGCTACACGCTCAACAGCCTGCGCCGCCTGGGCGTGGGACTGGAGATCGACGACTTCGGTACGGGCTACTCCTCCATCAGCTACCTGCGTCGGCTGCCCGTCGATACCGTCAAAGTGGACCGGACCCTGCTATCCGCCCTGGGCAGCGACCCCTCACAACCGGCACTGCTCGCCGCCGTCCTGCAGCTTATCCGGGCCTGTGGCCTGAATGCCGTGTGGGAAGGAATCGAGACTGCCGAGCAAGCCCAGTACCTCCTGGGCATCGGCTGCACCAGCGGCCAGGGTTACTACTTCAGCCGGCCGTTGCCCGGGGAGCAGCTAACGGAGCAGCTGAAGCACCACAAGACGTGGCCAGTCACCGAGGACTAAATGCCCGACGTCGGCGACTCACCGCCCGCTGCCGTCTGACCGCTGGTGGCCTGCCCACTCCGGGCCCGCCACTCGGTGTCCAGGATGGCATAGATGTTCTCGGTGGCCCACTGTCCCTTGTAGTGCCAGTTGTCCACAAGGGTTGCTTCGAGCCGCATACCCAGGCGTTTGCAGATACCCGCGGAACCGGCGTTGAGCGCATCGAGCTTGGCGTCGAGGCGATGGAAGGACAACGTCCCAAAAGCCAGTTCCATGACGGCTTGGGCGGCTTCCGTAGCGATTCCCTGGCCGCGGGCCTCCGGATGCAGGATCCAGCCCAGCTCACCTTGCCCCGTCCCCTCAAGCCATTTCAGCACTATCTCGCCCATCAGCCCGGGCTGGTCCTTGCGTTCAATGGCCAGGCAAACCCAGTCGCCTTCCTGCTTGAACTCGAAATTCGCATACCGTCCCAGGACCTCCATGGCCCGTGTCTTGGTCAACTCGCTGCGGAAGAGAAAGCGTGCGGTTTCAGGGAGGGACTGGTATCCGTGGAAACGCTCAAGGTCTTCAGCTTCGAAGCGTCGGAGGATGAGTCGGTCGGTGACTATGGGGAGCTCAATGTCGGGCATGAACATGAGGCTACTAGTCGCGGGTGAATAGTGGTCCAGTCTTGACACTTGGCGCGATCTGGGATTACCTAATGAACATTCGGTAAATAAAGCTGGAGGCAATGACGCATGGTTGAAACAACCCTCTCCGGTGCATCGCACCACATCCTGACGAACGACTACGCGTCCGAGTGGATGGGCATCCAGGTGCTCAAGATCGACGACGGCCACGCCACCATCCGGATGCACCTCCGTCAGGAGATGCTCAACGGCTTCGGCATGGCCCACGGCGGAATGATCTTCGCCTTCGCCGACACAGCCTTCGCACTGGCCTGCAACCCGGCCAACCCCACGCCCGAGGAAGCCGCCAACATCACGGTGGCGTCCGGCGTCGACATCAACTTCATCAAGCCGGCCTTCCAAGGCCAGGTAATCACCGCCGTCGCAAACCGCCGCGCGAGTACCGGCAGAAGCGGCCTGTACGACATCCAGATCTACGCGGCCGACCCGGCCCCCGCCCCCTCCCCTGACGCCGAGCCCGGCGAACTCATCGCTGAGTTCCGTGGCCGCAGCCGCACCATCTCCAAGAAGTAGGAACCCATGACGCAAAACACCGTGGCCGCACCCGAAGCTTCCTCGTTGAAGGAAACTGCCCCCGTGCTGGACCGTGAAGAGACCATTTCCCGCGACGAGCTCGAGGCCCTTCAACTGACCCGACTCCAGCACACTGTGGCCTACGCCTACGACCGCGTGCCCCTGTACAAGCGCAAGTTCGACGAAGCCGGGGTACACCCCTCGGACCTCCGCGAGTTGAGCGACCTCGGCAAGTTCCCGTACACCACCAAGGAAGACCTTCGCCTGGAATACCCCTTCGGGATGTTCGCGGTCCCCCAGGACCAAATCGCGCGAATCCACGCCAGCTCCGGCACCACCGGGCGCCCCACAGTTGTTGGCTACACCAAGAACGACCTCGCCAACTGGGCAACATTGGTGGCACGGTCATTCCGCGCATCCGGGGTCCGCCCCGGCATGAAGGTCCACAACGCCTACGGCTACGGCCTGTTCACCGGCGGCCTGGGTGCACACGCAGGCGCTGAAGCACTTGGCTGCACCGTCATTCCCATGTCCGGAGGCCAGACGGAACGCCAGATCCAGCTCATCCAGGACTTCAAGCCAGACGCGATCCTGGCCACCCCCACATACTTGCTCACCATCGCCGACGCCATGGCACACCAGGGCATCGACCCCACCTCCACCTCGCTGAAATACGCCGTGCTCGGTGCCGAACCGTGGACCGAAGAAATGCGCCACGAACTCGAAGTCACCATGAACATCAAAGCCTCGGACATTTACGGGCTCTCCGAGGTCATGGGCCCGGGCGTCGCCGGCGAAGCGGTTGAAACGCAGGATGGCTGCCACATCTGGGAGGACCACTTCCGTCCCGAAATCATCGACCCGTTCGACCACTCCACGGTCCTGGCCGACGGCGAACCCGGCGAACTTGTCTTCACATCCTTGACCAAGGAAGCGCTGCCGATCATCCGCTACCGCACCAAGGACCTCACCCGGCTGCTCCCCGGCACCGCCCGGCCCGCACACCGCCGCATGGGACGCATCACCGGCCGCAGCGACGACATGATCATCCTCCGCGGCGTGAACCTCTTCCCGTCACAGATCGAAGAAATCGCCCTGCGCATCCCTGAGCTCAGCCCTCACTTCCAACTCGAGATCACCCGACCTGAAGGCAAGCGCATGGACTCGCTGACGGTGAAGATTGAGCGCCGTGAGAACGTCCCGTCAGAGGCCGGCACGACGGCGGCACACACCTTGCGTGAGCAGATCAAGATTCACGTCGGGTCATCTTGCGTAGTGGACGTTGTGGAGCCCGGTTCGCTGGAGCGCTCCAACGGCAAGCTGCGCCGCATCTACGACCTGCGTCCCAAGGGCTGATCCGCTTCGTGAGAAAATGCCAGCATGCCTACTGAGACCAGCACCAAACGCGGACGGCCCGGCTACGACCAGCAGTCGGTGCTCCGCATCGCCGTCGACGTCTTCAACCGCCACGGCTACGACGCAACGTCCATGGGCATCCTGGCTGAAAACCTGGGGATTTCGAAGTCCGCCATCTACCATCACGTGCCGTCCAAGGGCGATCTGCTGAAGCTCGCCCTGGACCACGCGTTGGGCGGCCTGGAGGCCATACTGGAGGAACCTTCCGCGACCTCCGGGCCGGCCGACGCACGTCTTGAATTCGTTCTCCGGCAGACCATAGCCGTGCTGGTGGAGCGGCTGCCGTTCGTCACCCTGCTGCTGCGCTTGCGTGGAAACACGGAGATCGAACGGGACGCGCTGGAACGCCGGCGTGCATTCGACCACAAGGTGGCTGCCCTGATCTCCGCAGCCCGCGAGGACGGCTCCCTGCGCCAGGACATCGATCCCCGCACCGTCACACGCCTGCTGTTCGGCACCATCAACTCGATCGTGGAGTGGTACAAGCCCGGGGGCTCGCTGTCGCCGGAGAAGCTCGCGGACGACGTCATCACCATGGCTTTCGACGGCCTCCACACGACCTCCTGACCCTCACTCACAACCCGCCCCCTTCCAGCCGACGCTCCCTCACATCCCGGCCCCTTCCAGCCGACGCTCCCTCACATACCGGCCCCTTCCAGCCGACGCTCCCTCACGTACCGCTATATCTACACTTCGCTCTTATGGACGCGCCGGCGCAACTGCGGGCATCCTCGGCCCACGCGCGCTCACTAGCTGACCGCAGAATGGGTCAACAGCTGATTTTTGGTAAGCCAGCTCGCGAAAAGCAGATGGAGTTCCCCTGTTAGGGCGAAGATTGCCGCTGCGGCGATTGAACTGGACATCGTCGAGAACGAAATGCATGTGCTCGAGGTTGGGATCCTCGCCCCCACCGACTTCCATGTCATTGGCATCGATGGAGTGCCTGGTACCGCCGTCGAGCATTTCTCCCTGGCTGTCTTCAACCCACGACGAAGCGCCTTCCCACAGTCTGTGGGAAGGCGCTTACGTGAGAGAGGATCCCACCCAAAAGGCGCTTACGTGAGAGAGGGTTACTTCTCCACGAGGGTGAGGACGTCGTAGGTGGCCACGATTTCGTCGTTCTGGTTAGTCAGGACGGCGTCCCAGGCCACCTCGCCGTATTCGTCGGTCTCGCGAGGGGTGATCTTCTTGGCGGTGAGGGTCACGCGGATCGAATCACCGGCGGCAACAGGGGTGATGAAGCGCAGGTTCTCCAGCCCGTAGTTAGCCAGGACGGGGCCCGGCGCGGGCTCAACGAACAGCCCTGCAGCCCAGCTGAGGAGCAGGTAGCCGTGTGCCACGATGCCCGGGAAGAACGGGTTGGCTTCGGCGGCTTCCTGGTTGGTGTGGGCGTAGAAGGTGTCGCCAGTGGAGTTCGCGAAGGCGGTGATGTCCTCCAGCTTGACCTCACGGAGCTCCGAGCGCACAGCATCTCCGATTCGGAGGGACGCCAACGACTTCCGGAACGGGTGCTCTCCTTCAGTTTCCACAGTGAAGTTGCGCTCAGCTCCCGTGTGCCAAACACCTGTGACGGCCGTCAGCATGTTGGGCGAACCCTGGATGGCTGTGCGCTGCATGTGGTGCAGAACGGAACGGATACCGCCCAGCTCCTCCCCGCCCCCGGCACGACCCGGACCACCGTGGACAAGGTGAGGAACCGGGGATCCGTGGCCGGTGGACGAGCGGGCGTCCTCGCGGTTGAGCATGTGTACACGCCCGTGGTGGGCCGCAATGCCGAGGACCAGTTCCTGCGCCACGGCGGGATCGTTGGTGCACACCGATGCCACAAGGGATCCGGATCCTCGGGCAGCCAAACGGATCGCATCGGGCAGGTCCGAGTAGCCGATCACGGAGGACACCGGCCCGAAGGCTTCAAGCGAGTGCACTTCCTCAGCTTCCGCATCGGCCCAGCTCAGCAGTACGGGAGACATGAACGCGCCGTCTTCTACAACTCCCACAGCGCCCCCAACCGAGGTGACCGAAGGCGAATCGAGAGATCCGTACGCGAGCTCCCCACCGGCGTCGAGCATTGACTGCACGGCCGCGCGGACGTCGGCGAGCTGATCAAGCGACGCCAAGGCGCCCATGGTGACGCCCTCGGCGCGCGGGTCACCGAGCACAACGCGCTCGGTGATGCGGGCACCGACGGCGGCGGCGACCTCAGCGGTCAAGGCCTGCGGAACGATGACGCGACGGATCGCGGTGCACTTCTGACCGGCCTTGACCGTCATCTCGGTAACGACGGCCTTGATGAAGGCGTCGAATTCCGGAGTTCCGGGCACGGCATCAGGGCCGAGGATGGCGGCGTTGAGCGAGTCGGTTTCGGAGGTGAAACGGACGCCGCCCTGAACGACGTTCGGGTGGGACTTGAGCGACTTGGCCGTGGACGCAGAACCCGTGAAAGAGACGAGGTCGCGATAATCCAGCTCGTCCAGGAGCGTGCGGGCCGAACCCGAGATCAGCTGGAGAGCGCCGGCCGGCAGGATGCCGGATTCAATGATGGCCCGCACCGCAGCCTCCGCCACATATCCGGTGGGGGTTGCTGGCTTGACGATGGTGGGCACACCGGCCAGGAACGACGGCGCGAACTTCTCCAGCATGCCCCAGACCGGGAAGTTGAAGGCGTTGATCTGCACAGCAACACCGGGAATGCGGGTGTAGATGTGCTCCGCGACGAACGATCCGTCCTTGGAGAGCGTCTCCATGGGACCGTCCACGATCACCTGCGAGTTGGGCAGTTCCCTCCGGCCCTTTGAGCCGAAGGTGAAGAGCACACCAATGCCGCCGTCGATGTCGATCATGTTGTCGATCTTGGTGGCACCGGACTGGGACGATGACGTGTACAGTTCCTCGCGGCGCCCATTGAGGTACATTGCAAGCTCTTTGAGCTTGAGGGCCCGCTGGTGGAACGTCAGCTTTCCGAGTTCCGTTTGGCCCGTGGTTCGGCCGTGATGTACGACGGCGGCAAGGTCCAGCCCATCGGTGCTCACGTTAGCCAGCACTTCTCCAGTGCTGGCATCGCGGACCGGGACTTTCTTCGCATCGGGCGCCGGCGTCCACCAGGCATCCTGGACGTAGCTGGGGACGGTGGCAACGGCTGTGGTTTCCGGGGCGACTGCTGTAGTGGTCATCGTCGACGGGTCCTTCCAAGGCACATGAAAGCGGCACGGTCATTGCTGACTGGCGCCAACATTACTGACCGGCCGTTCGGTAATATATACAGGGTACATGAATGCCCGGAGGAGTACAGCAGTAATTTACGAGGACGCCGAAGGGCCGGCCCCTGCGTGGGGAGCCGACCCTTCGTTTGGTTTGTTTGGACGCCGGGGCTAGTTGGCGCCGAATTTGGTGTTGTAGCGGAACATGAACGCGGCCATCGCGTCACGATTCACCGGCTGCAACGGACGGAACGACTTAGTGTTTCCCGCCTCAGCCCAGCCCGTGGAAATCCCCTGAGCCGCGAGCCAGGTGATCTCCTTGTAGAACTGCGCACCCACCGGAACATCAACAAACGGTGAAACCTTCGGCGCCGTGAACGCCGGCTCCCCCGCCAGCCGGTACATGAACGCGGCCATCGCATCGCGGTTCACCGGCTGCAAAGGCCGGTACGTCTTCGACTTGTCAGCCTCTTCCCACCCCGTGGAAATGCCCTTATCCGCAAGCCAAGTGATCTCCTTGAAGAACTGGGCACCCGTTGGCAGATCCTTGAACGGGGACGCAGTTGGCGCCGTGAAGTCAGGTTTCCCCGACAACCGGTACATGAAGGCAGCCATCGCGTCGCGATTCACCGGAGTCAGCGGCTGGTACGTCCTGGAGCCATCGCCTGCCTGCCACCCCGTGGAGATACCCTTATCCGCCAACCACTGGATCTCATCCTGGAACTGCGCGCCCAACGGGACGTCGTCGAAACCCTGCTTTCCGGCCGTGGCAGTGGCGTAGCTCAACGTCCCAAGGTCCGTGTTCTGACCCACCGCAGTAGCAACGGACCGGGCATTGGCCTCAGCCAGAACATTTCCGGAGAAGATCGGACCGGACTGGCCCTCAGCGTCAGCCGACACAAAGTACAAACCCGTGCTCAGACCCGTGACCTTGAACGTGCCATCCCCAGCGGTCCTTGCGTGGCGGGCAGTGAGCACGGCGTTCTTGGAGTAAATGCGAATGGGTACCTCGCTCAGCGGTGAACCGTTGGATCCCACTACCTTGCCCGTCAGGGTTCCACCCACACGGTTGCTCGCATTGATGTTCGAAGCTGACTGCCCCGGCGCCAAGGTGATAGTCGTGGCGCTTCCTACCCCGGAGCTTTCAGGCACATTGTTATAGAACTGCCCTTCTTGAGCCGTTCGATAGGTGTCGTAGTCCTCCCGGTTGAACTGGACCTTGTATGCCCCTGGAAAGAGGCCGCTGACCGTATATTCCTTGCCCGAGTAGTACTGGGCATGTTTTATCACGGAACCATCCACAGCCAGGACCTGCACGCTGTTGCCGGCGTCCAGGGTAGGAAAGGAGCCAGAGATGACGGCGGCCCTAACGGGAGCGTCCGCAATGCCACTGACAGTCTGGGCTGCGGCCACCGTAATACTGGGCGATGAAGCCGAAGTTGGCACGCTGCCATGCCACATGGAGACGAGGTCGTAATTATCTGATTGGAACTCGAGCTTGTACGCCCCTGCTTCGAGTCCACCGATCGTGTAAGCCCCTGCCTTGACGGCGGTTTGGATTGTCACCTTCGTCAAGTCGTTGGCGGGTCGGGCTACTACGGACCCGTAGAAGGTTCCTCCCGAAATGGAGCCCGAAATGACTGCGGACTTCTTCAAGACCTGATCGATGCCCGTGACTACAGACCCATCGGTAACCCTGATCTTTGTCGCTTGGGCGGGGTCGGAAACGCCGGGATAACTGGTCTTGAGGAATGGAGATCTTCCCTCGTGGGAGGAAAACGAAACGATGTACGCGCCGGGCATCAGCGGCCCGAGATCGAAAGACTTGTCCTCACTCCTGATCATCTGCCATGCAGTGTGGTCTCCGTCCGAAGCCGTGACGACGACATCTCCCCATTCGGTGCCTTCAGGAGCAGTGACTTTGCCCTTGATTCTTCCGCCAGGGGAAAGTGTTTGATTGATCCCGGAGACGGCGGTTCCAGCAGCTACCTCGACACGGGTCGCCTCGGCTGGGGTGTACCCGCCGTAGTAGGTGGCGAGCACGTAGCGAGGTTCGGAACTCTCTCGGAAGTAGACCACGTATTGTCCGGGTTCGAGATCGGGTAGGGAGAACTGCCCGCTGGCATTCGGCTTAGCTTCCTTCGACATGGAATTGGACCAGACCAGAACAGAGATCGTGGTCGCGTCCACACCGCTGGGGACCGTAACCTTGCCTGAAATACTCCCTGTGGGTGCTGCGATGGCCGGGGATGCGATTCCAAACGGCAACGCGCCCAAGAAGAGTGCTGTCATTACTGCGAGAGCGACGCGAAAGCGGCCGCGCGAAAAACCCCTCACGGGTCCCCCATGTTCCATGCGTGCGAAAGGGCCGCCCAAACGGCGGCCCGACGCGATCTTAGTGCATGTACGGAGGTGTTCGGAAACGCAGCAATGCGACGAAAAGGGTGCAGACAAAGAAGGGGTTGGTTCCAGTGATCCGGAACCAACCCCTTCTGGTTGATAAGTCGAGTTAGGCGACTAGATTGAGCCGAATTTGGTGTTGTAGCGGAACATGAACGCGGCCATCGCGTCACGGTTCACCGGCTGCAACGGACGGAACGACTTAGTGTTTCCCGCCTCAGCCCAGCCCGTGGAGATGCCCTGAGCCGCGAGCCAGGTGATCTCCTTGTAGAACTGCGCACCCACCGGAACATCAACAAACGGTGAAACCTTCGGCGCCGTGAACGCCGGCTCCCCCGCCAGCCGGTACATGAACGCGGCCATCGCATCGCGGTTCACCGGCTGCAAAGGCCGGTACGTCTTCGACTTGTCAGCCTCTTCCCACCCCGTGGAAATGCCCTTATCCGCAAGCCAAGTGATCTCCTTATAGAACTGCGTACCAACAGGCAGATCCTTGAACGGAGTCACCACAGGAGCCGTGAAAGCAGGCTTACCAGCCAACCGGTACATGAACGCAGCCATCGCATCACGATTCACCGGAGACAACGGCTGATACGTCCGCGACCCATTCGCCTCCCACCCCGTGGAGATACCCTTATCCGCCAACCACTGGATCTCATCCTGGAACTGCGCCCCCAACGGAACGTCATCAAAACCCTGCTTTCCGGCCGTGGCAGTGGCGTAGCTCAGGGTGCCGATGTCCGTGTTCTGTCCGACTGCAGCGGAGATGGAGCGAGCGTTGGCTTCATTGAGGACGTTGCCCGAGAAGATCGGGCCGGACTCCGCGCCCTCCTCAGCAGAGACAAAATACAGACCCGTCGTCAGACCCGTAACCTTGAACGTCCCATCAGCCATCGAGTAGTCAAAACGAGTGATTAACGAGCCATCCTTGGTGTAAACGTTGATCCGCGCGTTTGCCAATGGACGGCCTTTGGAGTCCAGTACCTTACCTGTGAATGTTCCGCCCGTACGTACCGTCGCGTTGATGTTTGATACGGCTTGTCCGGCCTGCGCAGTCACCAATGTGGCGCCCGCAGTTCCGCTGGACTCAGGAAGATCCTTATACGACTGAGCCTCGTATGAGGAGACGAAGTCAGGGTCGCGGTTGAACTGGATTCTGTATGAACCCGGCAACAGATTCCGAATGGCGTAGGTGGTCTGGGAAGTCTCCATGACCGTCGACGCCGCCACGGTGCCGTCCTGCATGATTGCGGTGATGCTCATGCCCGGACCGCTCATGGTCGGTCCCGGAGCTGGTTGACCAGAAACGGAACCTGAGACGCTCGCAGCAGCGACAGCGGAATCCGTAACGCCGGTGAGTTGTTCCCCAGCCGCGACCGACACCCAGGGAGACTTGTCAGCAACGGCGACCGCACCGTGCCACATGTTTGCCCATTTCTGGTTGTTGGTCCGGAAATGGAGCTTGTACTTTCCAGCCGGAAGCCCGCCAACGGTAAATCTTCCGTCCGCACCGATGAATGCTGTGCTGACAAAGTTGTTCTTGGTGAAGTCAGGGCCAGCTTCGACCGTTACCTGTCCGTCATAGGAACTTCCCACCGGAACGGAGACTTGCCCCGAAATCATGGCTGCTGGCTGCATTACTTGGTTGATGCCGGTCACACCGGCACCCTCGGTGACCGGAACCAAGGTGGCCCCGTCGAGTGAAGCACCCGGGTAGTAAGTGCTTAGTACAGGTGACGGCTGCCCATAGTGGACAAAGTAGACCTTGTGACCGCCTGCGCCCAGGCCCCTCACCACATATGTTCCGTCGTTGTTGACGGCACTTGAATTGGTTCCGCTGGGCCCCCCAGCTACGACGGTGACGCCCGCGGGGTTTACGCCGGCGGGGACGGACACCTTCCCTGCTATCGTTCCTCCGATGCTCATGGCCTGGCTTATGCCGGTGACAGCAGAACCCGCGGTCACGGTAACGACAGTCGACTGGTCTCTGTCCCGGTTCCCATAGAAGGTCGGAAGCAACTGCATCGGGTTCGCGGTGTCTACAAATTGCAGGTTGTATTGGCCTGCCTCCAGCGCGGGGAGCAGGAACTTCCCCTCAGCATCGGCCCACACGTTCTTTTGGGTGGGCCCGGCCAATGTGGCGACCATGATTTTGGTCACATCCGTCCCAACCGGTACCGTGACCGTCCCCGAGATACTTCCCGTGGCTGCGGCAACTGCCGGGGAAGCGAGTCCGGCAGGAAGGGCTCCAAGGAACAGAGCCGCCAATAGTGTCAGAGCGAGCCGAAAACGGCCGCGCGATTTACCCTTCAAGGGTCCCCCAATATTCTTTTGAGCGTGCGAAGGGCCGCTACGTTTAGCGGCCCTTCGCTGATCATAAGGAGTTGCGCTGGAAGGGTCGATAGTGGGGGCAAATATGACACCGGAACGTGACCGAGCGTCGGCCCCAAACGGCCGGGACGTGAGAGAGCGTCGGCCCCAAACGGCCGGGACGTGAGAGAGGATCTAGCCCCGACCACCGAGCTTCTTCGCCAGCAGGAGTGGCTTCTTGAGGAACTCCCCCACGCTGGTTCGGACAATGATCGTCTCGTTAAGTGCGTCCAGTCGCTCCAGCACACGGTCAAGCTTGGCAGCGGCCTCGTCCAGGCGGCGCTGCTGTGCGTGGATGAGTTCCTCCTGCTCGGCCAGGACCTGCGTCAGGTACAACATGCCACCGAGCCCTCCCTGCGCGACGCCCTCACGGAGGTGTTCATCGCGGACCAGGGCATCGTAGCGGGCGTGCTCGGCGGCCTTGGCGAAGATGCTGTTGCCGTCATGCCCCTCTGATTCGGGCCGCTGCGACCAGAACGCGAGGGGTTCGCCGTCGAGGAATCCAACGCGTGAGTGGCTGAGGACGCGCAGGTGGAACTCCCAGTCGCCCACCACTGGGAGGTCCTCGTTGTAGTAGCCCACGGCATCGTGGAGGCTGCGCCGGTACAGGAAGGAAATGGGAACAGCCCTGTTGATCTTCAACATGTCGGCAAGGGTAATCTGCTGCATGTCGGCCCAGAAGATCTCGCGGCGGATCGGCTCAATCCGGTCGGCTATGACCTCCTCGATGACGATCTCCGTGCGGACCATGACGCCGCTCTCGGCTCCATGCGCAGGATCGTCCAGGTAAGCCACGGTGCTCTCCAGGAAGTTCGGTGCCCAAAAGTCATCGTCGTCGTGGATCACGATGAAGTCGCCTGTGCTGGCTTTGATGCCTGCGTTGGAGGCGGCCTCCATGCCTACAGATTCGGAATGGTGGAGCGTGGTGATGCGTTCCCGCTCGGCTTCGGGCCGCTGGGAGGTGAGGCGATCGACATCCGCAGGGTCGCCGCCGTCGTTGACTATGACCAGCTCGAAGTCCTGGAACGTCTGGCCAAAGACGTCGTCCAAAGCGCGTGCCAGGAAGGTGGGTCGATTCTTGGTTCGCGTCACGATGGTGACGCGGGCGCCGGTAGTCATTCGGATCCATCCATTTCAGATATCAGTCAACTCTGCATGGTAGCAGCGTCGGTTGCTGCCAGCTTTGCGCGCACGGCAGCCAGCTCGGACGGGGACACGCCGTTGGCGGCCAGGAAGCCGGGAGCGTCGAGCCACTCAAGGAAAGCCCGTAGGCTGGCCCGCCGGTGTGTTAACGTCGCTTCAAGTTCGGCCTCAGGCAGGTACGGGTCGTGGGCGTGCGGAGCCCCGTGCGTGCGATGCCGCTCGTTGATTCCCCGGGCAGCGAGCTCATAGCCGCTCACGATTTCCTCGTCACTGAATCCGGCCAGGCGCTGCAGAATCAGGGCGATCACGCCGCTGCGGTCGCGTCCCGCCGAGCAATGCACCACGACCTTGCCTGGCGAAGCCGCGATCGCTTTGAACACGGCTGCGACTTTCTCCGCGAAAAGCTGGAGGTAGTCGGCGTACTGGGCAGGGTCCTTCAGGTAGTGGCCGAACAGCTCGCTGAAGCGGCTATGGTCTGGATCCTCCGTGGGGCAATGTACGACGTCGATACGCGCCTTCACCTCGGGCGGCACCTCCGGGTCGGTGTCGCGCGACGTCCGCTCACGTGCGGCGCGAAGATCGATCACGGTGCGGACGCCGTCGTCGTACATCTGCTGCCAACCGGCCTCGGTGACCCATTCGTGGCGGCCCATCCTGTATACGTCACCGGCGATACGCCACGCGTTGACGGCGCCGTCCCAGTGGACGCTTTGGTGCGCTGAATCCATAAGAGCCAGCTAAGCACATTGGCGCCGAAGGGTTAGCTCTCGGGACTAAAGGCGCCCATTTACTGCCGAAAGCTCACCCCTCGGCGCGGTACTTGGACAGGCGGAACTCCAAGCCGTTCCGGACCGCCGGCCACTCGTGCTCGAGGATGGAGAACACCACTGTGTCGCGCAGGGCTCCATCGGCGCTGCGCGAGTGGTTACGGAGCACGCCGTCCTGCTTGGCTCCGAGCCGGGCAATGGCCTCACGGGATTGCTGGTTCAGCCAGTGCGTGCGGAACTCCACTGCCGGGCAGCCGAGCGTCTCGAACGCGTGCCGCAGGAGCAGGAGTTTGGAGTCAGGGTTGGTTCCCGTACCGTGCGCCGACACCGCGTTCCACGTGGATCCGATCTCGACACGGGGTGTCACGGCGTCGATATTCATGTACGTCGTCATGCCGATGAGTTTGCCCGTGGCGTTTGAGCGCGTCGCGAACGGCACCATGGAACCCTTGGACTGCAGGCCCAGGCGCCGATCGATCTCGGCGGCCATGCCTTCCGGAGCCGGAACAGAGGTGTACCAGAGCTTCCACAGTTCACCGTCGCGCGCGGCATCAACCAGCTGGTCATGGTGCTCCTGGCTCAACGGTTCCAGCGTCACGAATTTTCCAGACAGGGTGATGGGTTCGATTGAAGTCACCCGGCTAGCCTAACCGCCCACGCGCTTTAGGCGTTCCAGTCGAAGAAGCCCTTGCCCGACTTGCGGCCAAGCTCGCCGCGCGCCACCTTGTCACGGAGGATCTGAGGAGGCGCGAAGCGGTCACCCAGCGTTGAGTGCAGGTACTCGGCAATGCCCAGACGGACATCCAAACCCACAATGTCAGTGGTCTTCAGCGGTCCCGTGGGGTGCTTGTAGCCAAGCACCATGGCGGCATCGATGTCTTCGGCGGACGCGACGCCCTCTTCCACCATGCGCATCGCTTCCAGCGCGATGGCCACCCCCAGCCTGGAGGACGCGAAGCCCGGTGCGTCATTCACGACGACGGCGGTCTTGCCGAGTGCCTCGGTCCAGCTTTTCGCCGCTTCAGCGAGTTCGGGAGACGTTTCCTTGGCCAGCACCACTTCAATCAGGGTTGACGCGGGCACCGGGTTGAAGAAATGCAGTCCCACAAAGTGGGCTGGCCGGCGGAGTTCGTTTGCCAGGCCGGTGACGGACAGCGAGGAGGTGTTGGAGGCGAGGAATGCGTCTGCGGACAGGTGCTCCTCCACGGCCTTAAGCGCGCTGACCTTGAGTTCGTAATCCTCGGGGACGGCCTCCACCACCAGGCCGCAGTGGATGAAGGAGGCGTAGTCCGTGGACGTGCTGAAGCGTGCCAGTGCGGTTTCGGGCGCCTCGTCCAGGGTGCCTCGGGCGGCGGATTTGGCCACGGCCTCGGCGACCCTGCCTTGGGCACCGGCGGCGGCCTCGTGGTCACGCTCAACAACGATCACGGTGGCGCCCTTGGTCAGGAAGGCGTGTGCGATGCCGGCTCCCATCCGGCCGCCGCCCAGGACTCCAACAACGTGCGGTAGGGCGGTAACGTCTGTCATTTCTGGGTCCTGTCGTGCGTGGGAGCGTCTGTGTCTTGCGAAGCTTTAGCCGATTTCTTGTCGAGGAACGCCTGCATCCTGTCGAACTTGGCCTGGGACTCGAAGAGGATGCCTTGGGCGAGAGTGTCGATCAACGGGTGGGCTTCCGCCGGGGCATGGAACACGGACTTGGTAATGCGCACGGCCAGAGGATCCTGCCGGCCGATCCTGTCTGCCAGGGCGTGGGCCGCGTCCATGAGCTCAGGTGCTTCGACGATGGCGGTGATGAGGTTGATCCGTAGGGCTTCCTCCGCCCGGAGGACCGCACCGGCCAGGAGAATCTCCTTGGCCTTGGGTTCACCCACGAGTTCCCTGAGCCGCCATGTGGCACCAGCCGCGGCCAGGATCCCCAGCCCCGTCTCGGGGTTTCCGATCCGGACGCTTGGAGTACCAATACGGAAGTCCGCGGCGTACGCGAGTTCGGCCCCGCCGCCCAGGCAGTATCCGTCCAGGGCCGCGATGACGGGCATGGGAAGTTTGGCGATGCGGGCAAAGATCGTGGAGTTGATTCCCTGAAGGGCGTCGTCCCGTCGGCGTTCGCGCAGCTGGCCGATGTCGGCACCTGAGGCGAACACGCCGTCCGTGCCGGCAATGATCAATACCTTCGGGTTCCGTTCGAGCTCGGCACAGACCAGGTGGAACTCGTCCACCATCTGCTGGTCGATTGCGTTGCGGACCTCGGGACGGTTCAACAGGACGGTGAGTCGGTCTTCGCGCTCCTCTACGAGGAGGGTGGAGAAGTCTTCCGGGTTCAGTGCCATTACACGCCTTCCAGCAGCATCGCAGTTCCCTGCCCGACGCCGATGCACATGGTCGCCAAGCCCAGCTTTGGTCCGGCCGCGGAGGCGAGCTCGCGCTCCATCCGGCCCAAAAGCGTGATGGCGATACGTGAGCCGCTTGAACCGAGCGGGTGTCCCAGGCTGATGGCCCCGCCATCGTTGTTCACGATGTCCGGGTCCAGTCCAAGGCGACGCATGCTCGCCAGCGACTGCGTGGCAAACGCTTCGTTCAGTTCCACGGCACCAAGCTGGCCCACTGTCAGGCCAGTGCGTGCCAGGACCTTCTGCGTGGCCGGGACCGGGCCGATTCCCATGATTTCGGGCTCGCAGCCGGCCGATGCTCCGTCAACTACGCGAGCGCGAGGTGTCAGTCCGAACTTCTTGATCGCGGCCTCGGACGCAACGATGATCGCTGAGGCGCCGTCATTCAGGGTGGACGAGTTGCCGGCCGTCACCACGGAGCCACCCGGTACGACGGGCCGAAGCCCCGCCAGAACATCCATGCTGGTGCCCAACCTGGGACCCTCATCAGTGTCCACCACGGTCTCTGCCTTGCGGGTCTTGACTGTCACCGGAACGATTTCGTCCTTGAACCGGCCTCCGGCGATCGCAGCGAGTGCGCGTTCGTGCGAGCGGACCGCGAAAGCGTCCGCGTCCTCGCGGGAGATGTTGTCCACGCGGCCCACTTCCTCTGCCGTCTCCGGCATGGAGTAGGTCATCTTGCCGTCGCGGGAGAGCTCGCCCTTGGTGAAGAGCGGGTTGGCGAATCGCCAGCCGATGGAGGTATCGAAGATTTGGCCGGGCTTGGCGAAAGCCGTGGTGGGCTTCTCCTGGACCCACGGTGCGCGGCTCATGGACTCGACGCCACCGGCCACCACGATGTCCGCGGCACCTGACTTGATCATCTGGCTGGCCATGATGATGGCGCTCAGGCCCGAAGCGCACAGACGGTTCACCGTGATGCCCGGTATGTGGAGGGGAAGTCCGGCGAGAATGGTTGCCATGCGCGCGACGTTGCGGTTTTCCTCGCCGGCGCCGTTGGCATTTCCGAGGATGACCTCGTCGATGGAGTCAGGATCGACGCCGGCACGCGCCACTGCTTCCCGGACCACCAACGCTGCGAGGTCGTCGGGACGGACGGAGGACAGAGCCCCACCGTAGCGACCTACAGGCGTACGGGCGCCGCCAACAAGAAAAGCCTCGACCATGAGAACATCCTTCGCGAAGTGAAAGGGACCGGCCCGGGAATAATATACCGACCGTTCGTTCTATAAAGATTACACGGCCTGGCGGGACGGTCAACAGATGAAGCTCCCCTGCCGACCATCCCGCAGCCGGTCAGATCACCCGGATCCCCAAGTGGCCCGCCAAAAGCGGCGCCATGAGGCTCAGCTGATAATCGTCAATGACCACTCCAGCCAGACCGGCCAGGCCGTTGACACCGCGGAACTCGGAAGTCCGCAAATCCACGTCCTTCAGCTTGGCGCCGGTGACATCCAAGGTGCCAATGGTGCAGTTGTTCAACGCCACCCGGGTCCCGGCACAACCACCCAGGTCCAGCTCGTTGATGATGCAATCCGAGATCTGCACGTCCATGAGCTTGGAACCGCGCAGGTTCACGTAATCCAGCTTGCCGCCGTCGATTCTGACCGAGCGCCAGTTGCCCTCATAGAGTTCGGCTGAACCCCAGCGGGGGTTGCTGATCGCCACGTCCTGCCACGATGAGCGCGCAGCCATGAAAACAGGTGCGTAGGGTTCGGCCAGGATGCACTCCCTGAACGTGGCACCACGCAATTGGGCCTCGTTGAAGGACACACTGTTGAACTCGCACTCGATGAAATCGGCGCCGCTCAGTTCTTCTCCTTCCGCAGAGACGCGGGTGAGCCGGACGCCGTCGTACCTTTCACCCCGCTGCCAGTCCGGGGCGTCGTCGTCACGAAGTTCGTCCAACCGCACCGGGGAAATCTTCGGGGCCGCGACCTTTGCCGCCGGCATCAGAGGGATTCCCGCGTGGGGGTCGAGGACACTTCCGGAGAGTGCGCCGTACCAGGCCAAACCCTGGATGGTCCGGCGGTGATGTGCTGCGTCAGTGTGGTGCGTAGTTCCATGCTTCGAGCCTATCCCCGGGTGCCGACAAAGATCGCCGTCCGGGACGGCCCGGCCTTGCCTGAACTGTGCCGATGGCGAAAACTGGCCTCAGCCGGCGCACTCCATGCCGCTGGAAGCACAGCGAAAGGCCACCCATGGTCACCATCGATTTGAGCGCGAAGAGCCAGGCATCGGGGGGTTCTTCCGCGCTGAAGGGATACTTGGCCGAGCCCGACGGAGTGGGGCCGTTTCCGGGAGTGGTGATGATCCACGAGGCCTTCGGACTGGACGATGTGATGCGTCGCCAGGCAGACCGGCTGGCAGCAGCGGGGTACTTGACCCTCGCGGTGGATCTCTACAGCGACGGCGGTCCCCGGCGCTGCCTCGTCGCGACCATGCGCTCTTTGGGTTCCGGGGAAGGCCGCGCTTTCATCGATGTAGCTACCGCCAGGGCATGGCTGCGGGAGGATGCGAAGTGCACGGGAAAGGTGGGCGTCATTGGCTTCTGCATGGGCGGTGCTTTCGCGCTGATGGCCGCCAACGACGGATTCGACGCCGCATCCGTGAACTATGGCCAATTGCCGCGGGACCTGCCTGGCGCACTCGAAGGCGCTTGCCCGATGGTCGCGAATTACGGCGGCAAGGACCGGACCCTGCCGGGAGCCGCCGCCAAGTTGGAGTCGGCCCTCACCAGCCTGGGCATTGAGCACGACGTCAAGGAATTTCCGACGGCGGGACACGCCTTCATGAACGACGCTCCCGCGGGACCGAAAGTGCTTCGTCCCCTGATGCGGGTTTTAGGAATCAAACCCGATCCCGCTGCGGCGCCGGAAGCGTGGCGCCGTATCGAGGATCACTTCGCGAAGCATCTGGCCGACTGAACCTACATCCCCAACCACAAACGACGGCGGGCGCCACCCGGGGTGAACTGGTCACCCAAGGCGGCACCCGCCGTCGTGCGTTAGAAAGCGTTTGAAACGAGGGAGTTAGCTGAAAAGCTCACTCTTGGGCTCGTTGTTCTTGACCTTCTGCCAGCCCAGCCAAAGGATCAGGGCGAAGAAAGGAATGGTTGCCAGGGTCCACAGGCCCAGCAGGAAGACCTCGCCGGTCTCCTTGTTGGTCATGGAGTCAAAACCGATCAGCACGGTAATGGCCAGCAGGGCGATCAGGCCCAACCAGCTGGTCCACGGCGAACCGGGCATCGGCAGGCTGGAGACCTTTCCGCGCTTCTTCCGCAGGGCGATCTGGCTGGCAAAGATGGAGCCCCAGGTGAAGATCACGCCGATGGAGGCGGTGTTCAGGGCGAGGTCGAACGCGTGCGAGCCACCCAGCCAGATGTTGAGCAGGATACCTACGAGGTAGACGGCGCCAATGGCCAGGATGGCCGCGTACGGCACGTGGCGGCTGGACATCTTGGTGAGCCACTGCGGCGCGTGACCGTTGTTTGCCATGGTGCGGAAAATTCGGCCGATCGAGTACAGGCCCGAATTGCAGGAAGACAGGGCAGCGGTGATGACGATCATGTTCATCACATCGCCCATCCAGCCCAGGCCCATCTGCCCGAACACGGTAACGAACGGCGAGGTGCCGGCCACGTACTGGTCGGACGGGAGGAGCATCGCGAGGAGGGTCACCGAACCGACATAGAAGACCACAATACGGATCACGACGGCGCGGATCGCCTTGGGGACTTCGCGTTCCGGGTTTTCCATCTCGCCAGCGGTAATGCCGACCAGTTCGATGGCGTTGTAAGCGAAGATCACGGCGTTGAGGACCAGGATCATCACCAGGCCGCCCTTGGGGAACATGCCGCCGTCTTCGTGGAACAGGTTGGCTACGGATGCGTGCCCCTCGCCCACCTTGGCGTTGGTAACAACCATGAATGTGCCGACAGCCAGGAAGATCACGATGGCCGCGACCTTGAGGCAGGATGCCCAGAATTCGAACTCACCGAATGCCTTGACGCTGAACAGGTTGACGGCAACCAGCAGCACCAGCGCTGCAATGGCGGACATTTCGATGGGCACGTTGGGGAAGAAGAACTGGAAGTAGAGACCGATCGCGATGAGCTCAGCGATGCCTGTCATGGCCCAGTTGATGAAGTACATCCACCCCGAAAGGTAGGCCCCCTTCTTGCCGAACATTTCGCCGGCGTAGCTCACGAACGAGCCGGACGTCTGGCGGTACATGATGAGTTCGCCAAGGGCGCGCATCAGCAGGTAAGCGATGACGCCTGCAATGGCGTAGGAGAAGATCAGGGCCGGGCCGGTGGAGGCCAGGCGGCCACCGGCACCCATGAAGAGGCCGACGCCGATGGCGCCACCCATGGCGATCATGGTGACGTGGCGGCGGCTCAGGGTCTTCTGGTAACCCTCAGCGCTGAGGGTCGAGCCCGCGGCTGCGGATGAGGCCTTGGGGCTCTGGAGATCTGTGGGAGTACTTTGCGGCACAGCTGTTCCTTGTGGGTCGGGGTGTTGCTGTAGGGGTTTTCGCCCAGTGCCGGAACACGGGCGGCTTTGGCACACATAATTCGAGCTTTCCCGCTTTGGGGATCACGAAGTGTGACAAAGAACGCAGAACGCCGAAGCTTCGCGCAACCCGTCCATCTTACGGGATTAACCGGAATGCCCGTGACGCAGGCAACAACACCCGGTCGCGGAAGGCCAACGCGGGGTCTTCGCTACAGGAGGAAGCCGTCCGCCATCCGTCGCCGCACCCAGCTTCCGGCGCCTGCCGCGGAACGCGCGCAGCGGTCGAACCACTCCCCCAGCGCGCGATCATGGCTGACGATCACCACGGTTCCCGCGAACGAAGCCAACGCGGCCTCGAGTTGCTCTACGAGGACAGGCGCCAAGTGGTTGGTGGGCTCGTCTACGATCATCGTTTCGTAACCGCCCAGGAGCAGGCGGGCAAGGGCGAGCCTGCGTTGTTGCCCCGCGGACAAACTGCCGACAGGGACGTGGAACTCCGCGGGACGGAACAGGCCCAGCCGCAAGAGTCCCTCGGCGTGTTCGTCGATGTTTCCGCCCAACCCAGCGGCGAATGCGGGCAACAAACGCAAACCCGGCCTTGGGGGCACGTGGAGCTCTTGCTGGAGGTACCCCACAGAGCCGTTGACAGCCACAGCACCCGTGGCAGGCTCCAGGTTCCCCGCCAAGACCGAGAGCAGCGTCGACTTGCCTGCGCCGTTTGGACCCGTGATCAGCACTTTCTGGCCTGCGTCCACCGAGAAATCCGTGGGCTGGAGACGTCCCGGAACGCTGACGCTGCCGGCCTTCACAGCCGGTTCGGAAGCCTCAACAGCCACCGCGCCTGAAGGTGGTGCAGTCTTCAGGGGCGCCGCCAGGGTCAGGGGCACGGGCGGGCGGTCCACCGGATTCTCTTCCAGCCGGCGGAGTCGTTCCTGCGCGTTGCGGACCTTGCTGGCAGCAGCACTCTGCCAGGTTCCAGTCTTGAAGCCGAAAGCCATCTTGTCGTTGTCGCGCTTCCGGCCGTAACCCATGCCGTCGGCCACAGTGGCAGCCTGAAGGCGTTCCGCCGCCATAGCGTCGAGCCAGCCCTCATACTGCTGAACCCAACGGGCGCGTTCGGCCGCCTTTTCGCGGAGGTAGCCGTCGTACCCACTGCCGTAGCGGTTCACAGAGCGGCGCTCGGCGTCCACTTCCACAATGGTGGTGGCCACTTTGCGCAGCAGGACACGGTCGTGAGACACCACCACCACGGTTCCGCGATGTGCGGCCAGCCGCGATTCAAGCCAGGCGGTTCCCTCCGCATCCAGGTGGTTGGTGGGCTCATCCAGCAGCAGGGCCTCGGCCGGATCGGCAAGGAGGCAGGCCAGGGCAACCCGCTCCTGCTCGCCTCCTGACAACGATCCAAGCGTTCGACGGCGGTCCAAGCCTCCCAGCCCCAGCTTGTCCAGCGCTGCTTCCACCCGCGACTCGGCCGCGTACCCTTCGCGGAGCTGGTACTCCGTCTGCAGGCTTCCGTAGAGTTCCAAGGCATCGGGATCGGCGTCGGCGAGGTCGCGCTCAAGTCCGGCGATGCGATCCTCGAGGTCGCGGAGTGCACCAAGGGAGGCATCGATGACCTCCCCTACAGTCAGGGACTCGGGGAACCCGTGGGTTTGCGCAAGGTAACCAACGCGGTAGCCGGAGTCACCGGCCAAACCGGCAGCGCCGTCGTCGGGCGTCTCCACGCCTGAGAGCAGGCGGAGCAGCGTGGACTTTCCTGCGCCGTTCTCGCCCACGATTGCCACGTGCTCGCCGTGATGAATCACGAGCTCGGCATTGGTGAGAAGTTCGCGGTCCCCATAGCCATGGGAAACGCCGGCAAGGTAAAGGTGGTCAGTCAAGAGGAATCCTCGCAAGTCCGCAGCGGTTGGCAGATAGCCATATGGGCACTGGGATGCAGCCGACGGGGCTGCCCTCAAGACTTCATCGCTCCAGCCTGCCGGGCGTTCTGCTTCGAGTCAAGCGGCTGTTCTCCGGAGAGACCACAATGGGTGGCCTAAATAATACTTTTCGGTACGCCTAACTTTCCGTTATCCTCGTATCAGAGCACCCCCAACGATGAGGACCACCATGGCTGCACCAACCCTGCAAACACGCGTCACGCCCGGCAAGGTCTGGTCCCGCCTGCTGCTGCTGGGTCCGGCTTTCGTGGCTGCGATCGCCTACGTGGACCCGGGAAATGTGGCTGCAAATCTTACGGCCGGTGCCAATTACGGATACTTGCTGGTGTGGGTCCTGGTGGCCGCCAACGCCATGGCCGTGCTGGTGCAATACCAGTCAGCCAAGCTCGGTCTGGCTACAGGACTGAGCCTGCCCGAAATCCTAGGGCAGAGGCTGGGCACAAAACGCCGGCGCCTGTACTGGGCGCAGGCCGAGATTGTTGCCGGAGCTACCGACATGGCCGAGGTAATCGGCGGTGCTGTGGCCCTCAACCTGCTGTTCGGGCTGCCGCTGCTCGCGGGCGGCGTGATCGTCGGCGTCGCATCCATGCTGCTGCTGGCCCTGCAGTCACAGCGGGGGCAACGCTCCTTTGAGTACGCCATCCTGATTCTCCTGGGAATCATTGCGGTGGGGTTTGTCTCGGGGTTGTTCGTGAATCCGCCTGATGCCGGAAGCGCGCTGGGTGGCTTGCTTCCGCGTTTCGAAGGCCCGGACACGGTACTCCTGGCGGCAAGTATGTTGGGGGCCACCGTGATGCCCCACGCGATCTACCTTCACTCCGCCCTGGCCCGGGACCGGCACGGCTTCTCCGAGGACCCCCTGGTCCGCACCCGACTGATCCGGACCACGCGGGTGGACGTCGTCGGCGCTTTGCTGCTCGCCGGCATCGTCAACATCTCCATGTTGCTGCTGGCAGCCTCCAGCCTGCGCGGGATTGAAGGAACGGACACCATCGCCGGGGCGCACGCGGCCGTCACCGCAGCCCTGGGCCCCGCCATCGGGGTGGTGTTCGCGATCGGGCTGCTCGCCTCGGGGCTGGCATCAACGTCCGTGGGCTGTTACGCCGGCGCAACAATCATGGGTGGGCTGCTGAAGGTCAAGATCCCGCTGCTGGCCCGCCGTGTCATTACCCTGATTCCCGCACTGGTCATCCTGGGCGCTGGAATTGAGCCGACACTCGCCCTGGTCCTCAGTCAGGTGCTGCTCAGTTTTGGCATCCCCTTCGCGTTGATCCCGTTGATCCGTTTGACCGGCAAGCGTGAGGTGATGGGAATCCATACGGACTCCCTCCCCCTGAAAATTGCCGGCTGGACCAGTGCAACGCTGATTGTGGGGCTGAACTGCGTACTTATCGCTTTGACCCTCGGCGGCCAGTCGTGACGTTCTTCCAGCCAAGCGAGGGATGAAAATCGCCAAACGGCAAAGCTAGTCTGGTCATATGGGCACCATCACCAGCAAGGCACGTTTGTACCGCTTTACCGCACTCGATGCCTTGGCCGTGGCCGCATACTTGGGATTCACTATCTACTTCACAGTCGCTGGCGGCACCGTCGAACGGCTGATGCTTCAGCTGTTCCGCGACCCGGCCACCGCATCCTACGCCGTCAACGCCATCTTTTATGCCGGCGTCGGAATATTCGCGATAGCGTCCGCTTGGCGTGTAGCCGGCCGCGACCTCAGGATTCTGGGCACCCGGCCGTGGTTCACGTTGGGAATGGTCCCCCTGGCGATTGTGGTGATGCTCATCCTGACGGCGATCCTGGTCGCGGCGTTGGGAACCGCCGAAACCTCGGAAAACCAGCTGGGCATCCAGGGCCTGCTGCAGCATGTGCCGGCATGGCTCATGGTTCCGCTCCTGGTGTTGCTGGGCCCCTTTGTTGAGGAATACCTGTTCAGGCACCTGCTGATTGGCAAGTTGTCCGGCTATGTGAACATCTGGGTCTGTTGCGTCATCTCCGTGTTGGTGTTCGCGTCCATCCACGTGATTGGCCGGGAAGGACTGGTGCTTTCCGCCCTCGCGCCCTACCTGGGCATGGCCGTGGTGCTGGTGGCGGTCTATGTGTGGACCGGAAAGAACCTGATGTTTTCCTACTTTGTCCACGCAGCCAAGAACCTCATGGCCGTGGTGCTTATCTACGCCGTCCCACCCGAGCTCCTCCCCAACTAGGACCACGGGTTCGGCATCGGCGAACCCCATTACTAGACTCGGACTGTGAACAACCAACTCCCTGCCAAGGTTTCCGACATCTTTGACCCCTCGCGCTGGCGCACGGTTTCCGGCTTCGACGACTTCAAGGACATGACGTACCACCGGCAAGTTGAGCGGTCCGCGGATGGCACGGTCAAGGACCTCCCCACGGTCCGTATCGCCTTCAACCGTCCCGAGGTCCGCAATGCGTTCCGTCCCGGCACGGTGGATGAGCTCTACCGGGCCATGGACCACGCCCGCATGACCCCCGACGTCGCCACGGTCCTCCTCACGGGCAACGGTCCCTCCGAAAAGGACGGCGGGCACTCGTTCTGCTCCGGTGGCGACCAACGGATCCGTGGACGTGACGGCTACCGGTATGCAGTAGAAAACGCCACAGGAGACTCTGCTGAATTTATAGACCCCGCCCGTGCCGGCCGGCTCCACATCCTGGAAGTCCAGCGGCTCATGCGGACCATGCCCAAGGTGGTCATCGCCGTCGTTAACGGTTGGGCAGCCGGAGGCGGCCACTCCCTGCACGTGGTCAGCGACCTCACCATCGCCTCCCGCGAGCACGGCAAGTTCAAGCAGACCGACGCCACAGTAGGAAGTTTCGACGCCGGATACGGTTCGGCCCTGCTGGCCCGCCAGATCGGGCAGAAAGCCGCGCGCGAGATCTTCTTCCTGGCCCGCGAATATTCCGCAGACGATATGGTCCGGATGGGTGCCGTCAACGAAGCCGTTGACCACCACCGCCTCGAGGAAGTCGCCTTGGAATACGCGGCCGACATCGCACGCCAGTCGCCGCAGGCCATCCGTATGCTCAAGTTCGCCTTCAACCTGGCCGACGACGGCCTGGCCGGGCAGCAGGTCTTCGCCGGTGAAGCCACTCGGCTGGCCTACATGACGGACGAAGCCGTGGAGGGCAAGGAAGCGTTCCTCCAGAAACGCGACCCCGACTGGTCCAACTTCCCCTACTACTTCTAGGACCCACCCGTGGACATCGACCCCGTACTCAGAGCACTCGCCGCTGCCCTCCATGGCGAGGGTCCCGCCGTCGAAATCGTCACGGGGGAAAACGGCGGACTTGCAGCAGTCCCGGTTGAGACCGGCATCGACGACGCAGCCGTGGTGGTCCGGACTTCCGGGTCCACCGGAGCGCCCAAAGCCACGGTCCTGACCGTTGACGCCCTCGCCGCGTCCTCCGTATCCACGGCAATGGCGCTCCGCGGCGAAGGGCAGTGGCTTCTGGCCCTGCCTCTGCAGTACGTGGCCGGTGTCCAGGTCCTGGTTCGCTCGCTGTACGCCGGGACACGCCCGTGGGTGATGGACCAGTCGAACGGTTTCACGCCCGAGGCCTTCACCGCCGCAGCCGAGGAACTCACTGACAAAATCCGCTTCACGTCCCTGGTACCTACACAACTGCAACGGCTTTTGGACTCGCCGGCACCGGAAACGCTCGCCGTGTTGCGCCGCTTCAACGCGATCCTGCTGGGCGGGGCGCCCGCCTCCCCCGACCTCCTCGCAACCGCCCACGCTGAAGGCCTCAAGGTGGTCACCACGTACGGCTCGGCTGAGACCTGCGGCGGGTGCGTCTACGACGGCGAACCGCTGGACGGCGTCGAGGTCCGCATTGGCGAGGGCGAGTTGGAAGGTCGCATCCTCCTCGGTGGAGACACCGTGGCCGCGGGTTACCTGGACGCTGCACGCGCCTCCAAGGCGGCGTTCTTCGAAGAGGACGGCGTCCGTTGGTACGTCACCGGCGATCTTGGCGAACTGGGCGACGACGGCAAACTTACCGTGCTGGGGCGCGCCGACGACGTCATCATCACCGGGGGAATCAAAGCCTCAGCCACGTACATCCAAGGCAAGCTGGAAGCGCTCGACGGCGTGAACGCGGCTTTCGTGGCGGGCGTCCCGTCGCGCGAATGGGGACAAGCCGTTGCGGCATACGTTGCCGCGGCCGACCCTTCGCCCGAGGGTGTGAAGGGAATCACCGCCCGCGTCGCAGGGGCGCTGGGTGTCCTGGCGCCCAAGACAGTGTTTGCCGACACGGAATTGCCCATGCTGCCCAACGGAAAACCGGACCGGCTGGCAATGATTGAACGGCTTTCCGAACTGCATCAGGGACAATAGACACGTTCTTCCCTCCCGACACTGACTAAGATCAACCGCGAAAAACACGAGGTACTACACGTGGCGACAGCTGCACAATGGATTCAAGGGGCCCGGCTCCGCACACTGCCCGCGGCCATCGCGCCCGTCCTCATCGGTTCGGCAGCGGCGTACGAGCTCCAGTCGTTCCGGCTGCCGAACGCGATCCTCGCGGCGCTCGTTGCCCTGCTGCTTCAGATTGGCGTCAACTACGCAAACGACTACTCCGATGGCATCCGCGGCACGGATGAGGACCGCGTTGGTCCGTTGAGGCTGGTTGGTTCGGGCGCGGCCAAACCCGAGCAGGTGAAGTGGGCCGCGTTCGGCCTTTTCGGCTTGGCGATGGTGTGTGGCCTAATCCTGGTGATCATCACGCAGTCCTGGTGGCTGATCCTCGTGGGCATCGGCTGTGTCCTGGCAGCCTGGGGCTACACCGGCGGCAAGAACCCCTACGGCTATATGGGCTTGGGCGACGTGTTCGTGTTCGTGTTCTTCGGACTGGTAGCCACCCTCGGCACCACGTACACGCAGGCCGGACAGGTCAGCTTGGCTGCCGTGATCGGTGCGATAGGGACGGGCCTCATCGCCTGTGCGCTCCTGATGGCCAACAATGTCAGGGACATCCCCACGGACACGATGGCGGGCAAGAGGACCCTCGCTGTACGGCTTGGGGACCGGCACGCCCGCGAGAGCTACGTCCTGATGCTGGGTGTGGCCATCCTTCTGGTGGTGGTCCTCGCGCCCACCAAACCGTGGATGCTGATCGTGCTGTTGCTGATCCCGGCATGCCTCATGCCGGCGTGGCTCATGATCAACGGCAAGAAACGCAAGAGCCTCATCCCGGTGCTCAAGCAGACCGGCCTGATCAACCTTGGTTACAGCCTGCTGTTCTCGCTGGGCCTGATCCTCAGCCGCATCTGACTCTTTGTACAGCTAACGCCCCTCAAACGCGGTTTGAGGGGCGTTAGCTGTACAAAGACTCTTATTTGGAGCCGGGGCGCTTGTCGTTGTTAACGGCGATGTCCGGGTTCTGCTCAACGAGTCCGTCCTCGGCCGCTGCATCCTCGACCTCCCCGGCGGTCCGGATGGGCTTGGCCCGCCCGGAGAAACGTTCGCGCATGGACGCCGTAGCGGCGTCACGCTGCTTCTGGAAGAAGAGGTAGCTGATGGCGAAAGCAATCAGCCCGGCGAAGATGACCGCCAGGAACCAGCCCACCCCCAAAAAGACGAAGAGCACGAACAACGGCGCGAATAGCGCCAGACGGATGAGGGAATACTTCAGGAAAGCCACCATCCAAGTTTAGCCGTCCGGATGGTTGCACTCTGATCACGGCCAAAAGTGGGCATCCGGTGAATGCCCTGCGGCGACTAGACTTGGTGCATGCCCCGCGTTATAGGTGTCGTCGTAGTCCTGGTCATCTTCGTCTATGCCCTGGTGGATGTCATCCGCACGGACCGTCACCAGACCCGCGGCATCTCCAAAACCGCGTGGATCATTGTGATGATCCTCCTGCCGCTGCTGGGCGCGGTCCTCTGGTTCATCTTCGGACGCCCCTATGGCAGGCCCGCCGCGCAGCCCATCCGGCGCCAGCCCACCGCGCCCGATGACGACCCCGAATTCCTCCGAAACCTGGAAACGCGCCGCCGGAACCAGGCAGAAGATGAGCGCCTGAAGAAGCTCAAAGCTGAACTGGAAGCCAAGGAGCGCAAAGCCGGAGAGAATCCCTCCGACGGCAAGAGCAAGGGCGCAAAACCAGGGTTCAACGCCGGTGAGGCCAAGCACGGCGAGCCGGATCCGCATGATACCGACGAGCTGAAGTAGGCAAACATGGCCCAGCAAGCTGATGGTTCACGGCAGTCACCTTCCACCACACCATCAGCCAGCGGGCCCACGGCAGTACCCGCACCGCCACCCCGCCCTGGGATCTCCCTGTCCAGCACGCCGCCGATAGCCGCAGTCACCAAGCCTCCCACCTTTGCCCGGGTCTCCCGCTCGCTGTGGGTGGCGAGCTTCCTGGCCGGACTTGGCGTTGTGGTGACAGGCTTCCTGAGCCGTGATTCGCACTTCGACCGGCTGAAGGGCGTCATCGGAACCATGGTCCCGGACGGTGACGCGACGGCAGTGGACGGTGCCACCGCCGTCGTATTCCTTGGAAGCCTCGCCATGCTGGCGCTGGTGATGGCCATGGAAGCCGTCCTTCTGGCCGTCCTCTTCAAACGCCGGCTGTGGGCGCGATGGGCCATGGCTCCGGTGGTCCTCCTGCACGCGATCGTCACCGTCATCACCAGGGATTTCGTGGTGGCTCCAGGCTCTGAAGGCGTCTTGGCGACACTGCTGCTGGCGGCCCAGTTTGTCCTGGCAGCAGCAGGCCTGATCCTGCTTTTCCTTCCGACCACTACATCGTGGCTGCTCAGCGAACGGCGACGGTAGAGGCCATCATCCCCTCGCAGCTGCGCATCACCACGCGGCATGCATCCACTGCCTGCGGCTCGGTCAAAGGGTTTTCCGCGATCAGCCGCCAGCGGTAAAGGCTGGCCCTTGCTGTTTCGTTGATCAGGCGGTCGTCTGCGTCCCGGTCAAGGCCAAGCCGCAGCGCGCAGCTGCTGCCACGCCCGCCGAGCAGTCGTTCCGCTTCCGCCGACGCTTCAGGTCCCAGGCCAACCCCGCCCGTCCTTAAGGCTGCCAAGAGCTTCAACTCCCGGAACTCATGGGCACCTGCATAAAGCCGTTCCAACGCTGCCTCCAACGGGGCCGCACGCTCCTTCGGCGCACCGCTCACCAGGGCCTCCACACCCACGACGGCGGCACGGGCCTTCAGTGCGTCGGCTCGCGTCTGGAACAGATGCGAGATGGTGTCGAGCAACTGGCCAAGACCGCTGCGCCGCGCCAGTTCATGGGCAAGTTCGCCAGGGTTGTTGGTCCCGCCGCGGATGAGGGCTACACCGAGGCGGATGCCAAACAAGCCGAACCTGTTCACCAGGGAGGACTTCGTGGCCGGGTCGAGTCCCGCAGGTCCGGTATCGCGAATAAAACGGTCCGCTGACAGCATCAGCCTTTCCCGTGGGTTCCTTTCCATGAGGGCAAGCAATTTCAGGGCCTCGAAATCCGATTGGCGCATGGTCCTGGAGCTTTGCGCGAGAAGGCCTGCCACGGGAACCACTCCCAAAGCCAGGGGCTTCAGGTTGTGGTCCTTGCTGTACCTGTCGGCGATCACGGCCGCGGAGATCAACGAATCAATCCTCCCGGCTCCGATTTCATCGGCCCTGGAGAGCACGGCCAAGGCATTGACAGTCCCCGACTCGCCGGCCGCAGTGTCTTTGAATGACTCAAGGAACCTGACGTCAGAGGCGTGCAGGTGCCGCATGAGATAGATGATGGCATCAGCAGCTGATGGCGAATCCTCGGGAAGCAGAAAGGCCAAGGACCGACCGGAAACATCCTGGGACAGGGAGGCAATGCCTGGCGTATCTATCAGTGTGAGATCACGCAGGCTGGCTGCCGGCCAGTCCACCACCAACCGTTCCACCTCCTCAGGCCGGACGTCACCCAGGGTAAAGACCAGCCGGCCGTCCTCACGCGTGACCGGAAGTCCCTTCGGCTCACCGACGAAAGGGTGGAGGGTGATCCTTGGGGTGTGGCCGAAGCGGTACCACGTGACAATCCGGGTGCACTCCCCCGCATCGGTGGGCGCTATCTCTTCGCCGATGATCGCGTTGAGGAGGGTTGATTTGCCGGCTTTGACCATTCCGGCCACGGCAATGCGAAGCGGCCCGGCAAGCCTGCCATTGAGGTCGTCCAGCACGGCGAGGGCGGCGGCGTCGTCATGGAAGACCTCCCGGGCCTGCCGAAGCAGCTCCGTCGCTCCAGCAATACCGGAATGCATCATCCGGCGGGGACCGTGGACGGCGTTGGCTGGGGATCGGCGCTCCGGTCCTGCAACTGCTGGGCGCCTGAGCTGAGGGCGTCGACGGTCCTGAGTTGGTTCCTGATCTCCTTGATGCGCATGTCACGCTCCACGGCGTAGGTGGCAGCAGCTTTTTGAGCGGCGGCGACTGATTCCGTCAGGGAACGGTGATGCTCTTCGGCGATGTCGGTGAAATGGTCGCGGGTTGCCCGCTGGACCATCCGCAGCCTGTCTTTCAACTGCTTGCCCACCTGGAAGACAACGTCGTCTACCTGCTTACGGACCAGCATCTTGGCTTCGGCTTGGCGCCGTTTGAGCCGGGCGTCCTGTTCTTCCCGGTAGGCCTTCCGGCCCAGCATGAGGCCCGCTCCCACGGACAGCGGATTGATCAGTGCAAGGCCAAAGAGCCCGGTCAGCAGCCCGAACATCAGGACGCCGCCATAGGACCCACGCATCCCGATCAGGATTTTTTGGAGCGGACCCATGCGGCCATCTTCCATCTCCTGGATGTCTGCCACCGGGTCCAGCACTCCGCCCGTGTCGGCGACCTGCAGAGCGGGCAGCGCCACCTCTTCTTCGGAGAAGTGTTCGGCTACTTGGCCGGCCAGCCATTGTGCTCTTTCGCTGGTCCACACGAACGTATCCGAAACCGCGGCGGCGGTACTTTGCTCCAACCATTTGGTGAACTGCTCCCATGCTGGTCCGGGGTCGCCCTGATCGATGGCTGCTTCGGCTTCGCGTTGGATCCTGCGAAGCCTGTCCTTCAGGTCGTACTCCATGTCCGCGATGAGGTCCCCAATCCCGTCGTTGAGGGTGATCTGCCAACGCGCCGACCGTTTCCGCAGGGCATCGGCATCCTCCTTCGCGGCTTTCAGGCCTGCGATCATTTGCGGGGTGCCTTCCGGATTCTCCAAGGCGCCGAGCTCGGACTGCAGAGCAAGCCTCAGGTGGTCGGTCACGGAGAGGACATCGTGCGCGACGGAGCGGCGTTGCAACCGGGCCGCCTCACCCACAATGTTGGTGCGGAGGTGTGAGATCAGGGCAGGGAATCCCGATTCGTCGTTGAGTTCTGTGTCCTGGAGCCTCGCTGCCTGCAGCCGGAGTTCGGAGGAGACAGGGAACAAAGGGATGCCTGGGCCGACAGCTTCCAGGTGGCCTTTGTCCAAGTCAGCGATTTGTCGCCAGCTGGGATAAAGGTCGGTTTTGGAGAGCACGCACAGGACGTTGGGGCTGACCCGCATTGCTTGGTGTAGGAACCGTATTTCCGGCTCCGTATATTCCTGCGAGGCATCGGACACGAACACCATAGCGTGGGCAGATGGGAGCGCCGTCAGGGTGGTGAGCGTATGGGAGGAACCAAGACCGCCGACACCCGGGGAATCAACCAGGGTGAGACCGCCTGCGAGCAGCTTGCGTGGAAGTGATACTTCGGCCGCCACGATGTTCTTGGCGTTTCCCGGGTTTCCCTTTTCGGAAACATAGTCTGCAAGCTCATCGAGCCCGATCGGTTGCCGCTCCACGGGGGCTTCTTGTCCGCTGTCGGTTTCCGTGGCGCTCCCGCCGTGGCGGGGCACAAGGACAACGGCCGACGCCGGATCCCCCTGCCGTACGACGGTTGGGACAGTTGTGGCGATGTCGTCGTCCACCGGGCAGACCGGGGCGTTGACCATGGCGTTGATCAGCTGGCTTTTGCCTTGCTTGAATTCGCCAACCACAATCACGCGGACACTGGGGTCCCGCAGCCGCTCCAAAGTATTTTCCAGGCGTCGCCTGAGGTCGTTCCGTTCCCCCACGACGGCAATGCCTTGCTCCACCAACGTGGTCATGCGTACTGTTTCCGCCACAAATTCGTCCTTTGCTCTGCCACCCGTGGACGGGAGGCCACGAAGTGCCCGGCAGGTGTGTAGACCTGCCGGGCACTGCCTGGGGACTTCGCGGTGCAGCGTTCGCTGCATCGTTTGGTGCTCTGGTTAGTGGTCGATGTCCACGTCGTTCTTGGCGACGACGATCGAGTCGTCGATGTCGTTGTACTCGACATCGAGGTCGTTGTCGGCGATGACAGTGTTGTCCTCGACGTTGGTGTAGTCCACGTCCACATCGCCCACTGTGGTGGAGTTGTCCTCCGTGTAGGTCAACTCGTTGTCCTGCACCACCAGCGAGTCGTTGATCACCTGGACGTCCTCCACGTCCACATCAACGTCGGTGGAGTTGAAGGAGTCCGCCACGTTGACGGAGTTGTTCGAGTTATCCGTGTTCGTGGTTGTGTTGGTCGTCGTCGTGGACGAGTTGTCCGTGTTGAAGGAGTCCTCGATTTCGACGTCGATGTCCGCGTCAACGTCTACGGAGTTGTCCTGCGAATTGTCGTTGAACGAATCCGAGATGTTGTTAGTGGTGGTGTGAACCGAGTTGTCGGTCTCCTCGTTGAACGAGTCCTCGATATCGACATCCACGTCCACGTCGGTGTTGTAGGAATCCTCGGTGTTGTAGGAATCCTTCGTCACCGAGTGATCGTCGTTGAAAGAGTCCCTGACGTCGATGTCCGTGTTGCCCACTTCAACGTCGCCGTCGCCGGACTCTGTGATGTTCACCGAGTTGTCCGTGGAGTGGTCATCGTTGTTGGTCGTCGTGGTGGTGGTCGTCGTGTTTCCAGAGTCCCTGACGTCCCCGCCGGCTGCGATGGCCCCATCCCCCGAAGCCGTCACGGCATCCTGGTTGAAGAACTGCGTGACGTCGCCATCGGCCCAGATGTTCTGGTTGACCGACTGGTCGGTGATGGTGTCGCGGTCGTCAATGTTGGTGGTGTACGAGTAGTTATTCACCACGTGGATCAGCTGCTGGACTGCGTGTGCGTGATCATCGTAGTCATCGCCGCCGCCATGTCCGCCGCCGTCGTGCTCATGGTCGTCACCACCATCATGGCCGTCCCAACCGCCGCCGCCATGCCCGCCGCCGTCGTGCTCATGGTCGTCACCACCATCATGGCCGTCCCAACCACCGCCGGCACCCCCATGCCCGCCGCCGTCGTGCTCATGGTCGTCACCACCGGAATTGTGGGGGCGTCCGCCGCCTTGGCCGCCGCCTTCCCAGCCGCCGGTGGAAGCGTGGTTGCCGCCAGTGTTGTATTCGCGGTCGAACGAGGAGCGGGCGTTGATGGGTGCGTAGTCCAGGACCACGGGCCGGGCGGCGTCGACATCTGCCGAGGAGACGTGCCGCAGGCCGGCTGCGGAAAGGGCCGCTTCCGGGTTACGTACGAACTCTTCGGCTGCGTCAGGATCGTTGAACAGGCTCATCAGGAACTGCACGAGCTGTTGTGCGAGTGTAGGCATTGGAGTGCTCCCTCAAATTCTGTGGTGGGTGGTAAGTGGCCCGGCGCCTTTGCCGGGCTCCCACTCAACGTATGGCCCGGGCCAGGGGCGGGGCATCGGGGCCGGTCCCCCTACTGGTCACCCCGGCGTTAGGGGATCCGGTGGATTCCCGTTAGGGGGTGGAGGGGGCGCCCGGTCATGGAGGTGGGTACCCCTCCCCCAAGGCCAGGCGGAGCCGGACCAGCAGTTCGGAACGGTTTTCGGCCCCCAATCGACGGCGCATCCGGGCTACGTGGTGCTCCGCCGTGCGGGGCGAGATGTAGATGGCTTCACCGATTTCGCGATACGTCTTGCCCTCCAGGAGCAACCGTCCCACTTCCCGTTCACGGGCGCTCAGCCCTGAAGTGTCGGGCATCCCGGGGACCTGCACCGCATCAGGCAGGGGCGTGCTTGGATCCTGGGGCCGGGCAGCTTCCGCCTCTTCGGAAGGCCCCGCGGTGGTGGTTGCACCCTGCGGGTGAATATCCCGGGCGCAGGCCAGCAGCCGTACCATGTCGCGCCGTTCATCGGCGTGCGCGGCGGCGTGGCCCGCCAACCTTGCTCCTTCCCAGGGCATCCCTACCGCAGCCAGCCCGCGGGCCGCCGTTTCGACGTCGGATGCTTCGAACCGGCTGGCCAGCACGGAAACCCAGGCCTTTCCGCCAGCGGCGAGGACGGAGGCAAGATGGCTATGTTCGGATGCGCGCACCAAAGCAGCAGCATGTGGGGCCAGTTCGGCGGGGCTTTCGCCCAGCAATGCGGCCTGCACTCCAGCCCAGTGCAGGGGAACCGACCACAAAGGCGGGTTCCCCAACCGGCCCAACAGCTCCCAAGCACCATCCATGTAGGGCGAAATTCGTCGCGTTTCCCGCAGCCTCGCTGCGGCGATGGCCAATTCCCCCCAAGGCAGCAGGCTGTAGAGGTCCACGGACACGTGCATCATCGCCTCACGGGCCCGGTCCCAGGCAAGCACCAGTTGGTGCACTTCGCTGCCTCGCCGTGCCAGGGCCACGTCCAGTGCAGCGAGCAGGAATGTATCCCGCGGCGCCAGGGGCCAATGGTTGGCCTTGACGGCCTCGTTGATGGCCAGGCGTGCTTCGTCGGGGTTGTCCTGTTGCATGGAACACCACGCCTGAAGCAGGAAAAGCCTGGGCCGGTTGGCATCTCCACCCTGGCCGGCGGCGATAGCGGCTCTGAGCACCGTGTCCGCCACAGCGGGTTCCCCACTGTGGATCGCACAGAGAGCCGCCAAGGCAGCAGGGGTCTCCGGCAGGGGAATCGACGCGCCCGCGGCGTTCATCATGTCGGATGCTCGAATGAGTTCGGGCAGCGCGCGTTGCGGTTCCTGCCCCAGGGTCTGCCTGAGCCCCTGGTGGGTCAACGTCAGCGCCACCGCCAGGAGCGTGGGCGAACCGGCCTGTGGCGCAGCGGCCAAGAGTTCGTCGGCGCCCGTTGCATCACCCGCGCCGATCATGGCCACGGCCGCCAGCGGCGCGGAATCGGCGATCCTGACAGGGCCTACCCACCTGTAAGTGTCCGCACTGCGGGCCAGCATGCCCCGATGCGCCCACACGGCAGCAGCTACGTCCACACCCAGGCGCAGTCCGGGGGGCTCGGGCAGGGCCAGAAGCCTGTCCACGATTCTTCCGGCAGCGTCCAAGTTACCGGTAGCCGCAGCCGCTTGGGCCCGCCGCGCGGCGGTGGGAAGCTCCGGAGCACCGGCAAGGAGTGCCTCGGCGAAGAGATCGGCTGCCAGTTGCGGATCGGCCTCCAGCACCCCGTCCGCCCACCGTTCCAGCTCTCCTGCCACGCGGGGGTCCTTCAACCCGCTCCTGGCCAGGTCCCGGGCAACCTCACCCAAGAGCCTCTCCTCCTGCAGGATCTTCCCTACCAGTTCCCGCTGCAGGGCCCGGAGTTGAGGCTTGGGAACGCTGTTCAACAGGGCGTATTGGACCGTCCCCACTACGGTTCCATCCGGAGCGAGCAGCCCTGCATCCTTGCCGGCCGCCACGGCTTCTTCGAGCCCGTCACGGTTTTCCAAATCATCCGGCAGCGGTCCGGGCAGCGTGAACCCTACCGACAATGCCAGGAGGAGCTCCCGGAGCACCGCATTGTGGCCACCCCGGATCGCATCGGGCCGATCCGGAGTTGCATCCTTGCTGGTGTTGGTTCGGAAAGTATGGTCTGGCCCCGTCATGCCTAAGCCACCGAGGTCGACGCGTTATCCAAACTCGGACTGTTTTCCGTGGTCGAAGGCGGCGGGACAGGTGTTGGCTCGGTTATGGGTGCGGGATCCTGCGTGGGGGCCGGATCTGCCAGCGACGCGGTTGGTTCGGGAGACGGCGGCGCAGGGTCCGGCGCAGGTGGAGGTGTCACTGGGTCCGTGGCCGGTGGCGGGGTCCCTGGATCCGTGGCCGGTGGCGGGGTCCCTGGATCCGTGGCCGGTGGCGGGGTCCCTGGATCCGTGGCCGGTGGCGGGGTCCCTGGATCCGTGGCCGGTGGCGGTGTTGGGCCACTCGCCGCGCCTCCGGGCTCCGTAGGCGTGGAGGGCGTGCCGGTTCCCGGCGTCGTGCCGGTTCCGGGTGTGGTGGGAGTACTGCCGGTCCCGGGCGCAACGGTTCCCGGGGTGGTCGGCGGAGTGCCAATGGTCCCGCCAGCGGCTGCTCCGGCCTGACCCGGAGCCCCGGCCGACGTGCCGGGGCTGGTTCCAGCCGGTCCGTTCGCTACCGAACCGCGTCCTGTCCCGGTGGCCTGCTGCGCCGGGTTTCTCCCCGCACCCGTTCCAGCCCGGGTGACGCCAGTGCGTGCACTGGCTTCAAGTCCTGTCGCCGGGCCCCCCGCCACCGGAGCAGCGGCTGCAGCGTTGCCATCCGCCCCACCGTCATGTGCCCCGGAAACCTGGGCGCCGCCGTCGCGCATGACGTCAGCGGCTTGGGTCCCGAACATCGATGCGAGCAGTCCGTTGCCGTCAGGGCTCTGGGCAGCAGTCGCCGTGGCAATGGTCAGCGCCGTGGCGGCGGCAGCGGCGGCCGCTGCCAACCGGGCGCGGGGCCGCGGCGCATGCCTGCCAGGACGGGCAACTGCCGCATTCACCACGTCAGTACCGGGGACGCGGGTGATGACGCGCGGCCGCGAGACCACCGGTTCCTTGGGGGTCACAGCCGCAGCGTGGGCCGCAGCGTCAGCCACCTGGGTGAGCCCTGCCAGCGCGGCACCGCGGCAAATGGACGACTTGGGATCGGCGTCCACCGCTATGGGGCGTCCCAGTTCAACGGAAATCAACTCGGCCACGAGCGGAATGCGCGAGGAGCCTCCGATCAGCAGCACCGTGCTAAGGTCCCGGGGCTCAAGATGGTTGCTCAGCAGGCTGCGCTCCAGCGCGTCCACGGTCTCGCGGAGGGGCTGTTCGATCATTGCCTCGAACTCGGAACGGACCAACCGAACCGACTGCTGTGTCCCGGGAAGCGCCACGGCAACGCTGGCTTCGCTGTCCAAGGACAGGGCTTCCTTGGCTTCCCGGCATTCCCGTCGCAGCCGCGAAAGGGCGGCCAGGGTCTCCGACGATGTGGGGTCCAGGCCCTCACCGGCGCTGCCGAGGTGCTGCATGACGTGCCGCAAAACAGCGGCGTCGAAATCGGCGCCACCAAGTGTTTCTATACCCGCCGGCCGCCCGAGGAGTTCAAACGTCCCAACCCCCGCCTTTCGCAGGATGGCTGTGTCAAAAGTGCCACCGCCAAGGTCGTACACGGCAATGACGCTGCCATCCTCCACCCTCGTCTGGGAGGCGTAGTGCAGTGCGGCCGCTTCAGGCTCGCTGAGCAACGTCACCGCTTCGAGGCCCGCGACGTTCAACGCGGCCAGCACCAAGGACGTGCGGTGCTCACCCCAGGCCGCCGGGTGCGTCATGAGGATCGACGACGGCGAACTTCCCTCCCGCTCTTCGGCGCGGTCCACCACCCACCGGGCCATGGAGGCGTAGACGTCTTCCGGCGCCACCCAGTGGTCCCCCACAGACAGGGGGACGGAATCCCCGATCCGGCGCTTGAACTCCCGGACCATCCGCTGGGGGTCGTCCAGTCCACGCCGCTCGGCGGGTTCTCCCACCAAAACCCGGCCGTCGTCTGCGTAGTAGAGCACGGAGGGCACGGCGCTGCCGTGCAATCCCAGGGGAAGGATTTCCGGTGGTGGTACCGGCCCCTGGTGGGGCCTGGCCAGTGCTGCTGCGGTAAAACTTGTCCCGACGTCAATGGCGAGAACATAGCTCATGGCTACCTCGAAAGTTCACATGGCACCGCGCTGCGGTCTTCATCACAAGCGGGTCCTGAACAAGTTAGCACCTGCTAAGCACGTACAAAAGGTTCAGTTGCTACATCGATTTGTGGATTTCGAGACGGACGCCGGACATCCTGTGTATCTTTCCAGCTCAGGCCGGAAGTGAGTCTAAAGTCCCGAGTAGGAGTGCAGCCCCTGGAAAACCGTGTTGACGAGCGTGAAGTTGATAATGACGCACGCGTAACCAACAATGGACAACCACGCAGCACGGGTTCCGGTCCAGCCGCGCGTGGCACGTGCGTGCAAGTAGCCTGCGTAGACAACCCAGATAACGAACGTCCAGACTTCCTTCGGGTCCCAGCCCCAGAACCTGCCCCAGGCCTTTTCGGCCCAAATGGCGCCGAACATCAGGGTGAAGGTCCAGCCGATGAACGCAATTGCGTTGATGCGGTAGGAAAGATTCTCAAGGCTCAGCGCATTGGGTACCACCCGCATGAACGCGAGGTTGTCCTTGCGACCGGCCCCAAGGTTCTTCTGCCGGTAGGACTGAAGCAACTGCAGCACGGACATGGCGAAGGTCAAGGTAAACAGTGCTGAGGACAGGACCGCAATGGAAACGTGGATGATCAGCCAGTAGCTCTGCAGGGCCGGAACCAGGTGGCCCACCGGGGTCCAGAACGATACGGACGCGGCAACCAGCATGATGATGGCCAAGCCCAGCACGAACGTGCCCAGGAACCGCAGGTCGCGGCGGATCAGGGTGACCAGGAAGACCGCGACAGCCACGAACGCACCCGTGGTGAGGAACTCGTACATGTTGCCCCACGGCACACGACCGGCGCCCAGCGCACGGGTAAGGACACCCGCGGCGTGGATCAGCACGCCAAGGACCGTCAGCGCAACGGCGATGCGCGCGGGTACGCGCCGCTCGGCGGCGTACTTCATGTCGCCTGCCGCAGTACCGCCCTCCACGGTGAGGCTCGACGTCGGCCGTTCGGCGCGGCCTGCCGGCCCACCGGCGTCGGCCCCTCCCAGGGCGGCACCTACGCGACCGGCCGCAACCGTCACCTTCTCGCTGGCCGAACTGGCCGCGGCTTTAAGGTCCACGGCTTGGAACGTCTTGCTGCTTTTCGCCAAGTCCCAGGCGAAGGCAATGAACGCCACGGTGTACGTGCCGGCGGCCAACAGCATGAACAGCTCGCTGTACTGGCCCAGGGTTTCGTTGATGGCTGGCATTACTGGTCCTTCGAGGTTGAGGAAGAGACTGCTGTTGTGGAGGGTGCCTGGGGCGTTTCCGGGAGGTTCCATTCCCGGGCAAAGAGTTCACGGAGGGCCGCGGCTTCGCCGGCCAACCTGTGGTCTTCACCGCGTGCAAGGAGGCCGTATTCCACCATGGTGCGGCCATCGGTGTGCGTTCCGGTGCGTACCCAGACGCGGCGTCGGTTGACGTACAGGGAAGTCATGAGTCCCGCGACTGCCAGGAGGCCGAAGATCAGGGCATACAACTGGCCCGGGTTGTGGTGGATATCTACGCCAATGTACTTTTTCACCCCGTCGAACGTGATGCTTCCCTTGCCCTCGGGCAGGTTCACGGTTGCGCCGGGAGTCAGGGTGATGCCGCCTGCCGCCAGGTTGCGGTTGTTCAACGGCTTCAGCTTTTCGACGTCCAGTTCAAACACGTTCTGCGGCACACCCTTGTCCAGGCCAAGGTCACCGTAGAACGAGTTGAGGCTCAGCTGCGGGTTGACCAGTTCGGGGGCCCCGCTGAAGGAGATTCCATCACTGGTGACCAACGCCGTGGGGAGGAAGAAGCCCACAAATCCGAGCTGTTCAGGCTTGGCATCGGGCACCTTGATGACCACGGAGGAGTAGTAGTTATCGCCCTGGACCTTGGCGATGACCGGGCCTTGGAAGGACACGTTTCCCTCGCCGTCGCGGACGGTCACCGTGGGCGCGTAGCCATTTCCGGTGAGGTAAAGGCTGGTTCCGCCCAGGGATACGGGGTCGTTGACCTTCAGGGTTTCCTTCTTGGCCGGCGAATCGGGGGTTTCCTTGGTGGTGACTTCGGCGGTGTAGTCGATGGGCTGGCCGGCCTTGCCAGGTGATTCGCGGTCGAACTTGGCATCAAACTTGTCCAGCTGCATGGAGTAAGGCTGGAGGGAACTGCTCTGGAAATTGGTCCCGGGGGTGAATTGGTCGTAGCCCACCAGGGTGTTCACGAACGTATCGCCCTCCACCAGGATGCGCTGGCCACTGTAGCCGAACAGGCCGCCGACGGCCACGGACACCAACACTCCGATCAGGGAAGTGTGGAACACCAGGTTGCCCACTTCCTTCAGGAAGCCACGCTCGGCACCCAAGGACGGAAGGTCGCCGTCGGTGTTCCTGACCTCAACGCGGTAGCCGCGCTTCCTGAGCAGTCCGGCGGCATCGTTGATGGCTTTCGACGCCGGGATCCCGGCGTCGGCGGGCAACGCGAGAGTGCCGTACTCCGGCAGGCGGGAAAGGCGCTTGGGAGTGCGCGGCGGCTGCGACTTCATGGCCTTGTAGTGGGCGATTGCGCGCGGGGTGACACAGCCGATCAGGGAGATGAAGAGCAGGATGTAGATCGCCGAGAACCATGCCGACGAGTACACGTCGTAGAGCTGCAACGCATCCAGGAACTGTCCGTAGGAAGGGTTGTCCTTGATGTATTGGGTGACGACCGCCGGGTTGGCTGGCCGCTGCGGGAACAAAGAGCCAGGCACGGCCCCCACGGCGAGCATGAGCAACAGGAAAAGTGCCGTCCGCATGCTGGTGAGCTGCGTCCACGCCCAACGGAGCATGCCCTTGAAGCCGAGCGCGGGAAGCGCGGCCTCGGACTTTGCCTGCTGGAGTTTGCCTTCGCCTGTTGTGCCTTCTGCGGTGGCGCTTTCAGCGGATGGCGACTTCTTCTTGGCTTTCACGGACTCACTCATCAGATCGGCAACTTCACATCGTTTTGGAACCAGTACTGCAACTCGGTCACCCAGGTCCCCCACACTCCGGTGGCCATCAGGATGCCGAGCAAAATCAGGATGCCTCCGCCGATCCGCTGGATGGCCAGGCGGTGCTTGCGGAAGAAGGACATGACGCCCATGCCGCGACGAACGGCCAACGCGATCAGGAGGAACGGAATGCCCAGGCCAAGGCTGTAGATAAAGGCAAGGAGTGCGCCCTTAGCCGCCGACGAACCGCCGGACAGGCTCAGCAACTGTACCGCGGAGTACGTCGGGCCAATGCAGGGCGCCCAGCCAAGGCCGAACGTGAGCCCCAGCAGCGGTGCGCCCCAAAGGCCCGCCGGCGGTTTAGCGTGGATTTTCGCGTCACGCTGGAGCCAACCGAAACCGCCCATGAACACGACGCCCATGACAATCACCAAAAGGCCCAGGACTTGGGTGATCCAGGCATTCTGTGGGCCGGTCAGGAGGGTGCCCAGCTGGCCGAAGGCACCGCCGAGCAGGACGAAGATCACCGAGAAGCCCAGGACGAACAGGCCGATTCCGGCCAGCATGCGGCCTCGCCGCTGCTTTTGCAGGTCGACGCCGGTCAGTCCAGTGACGTAGCCCAGGTACCCGGGCACCAGGGGCAGCACGCATGGCGACAGGAAGGAGACCAGCCCGGCGAGCAATGCCACGGGCACAGCCAGCAGCAGGGATCCGTTGAGGATGGTCTCGGCGAAGGGACTGTTCACGGTTCTACTCGGCCACTGCAGAGGTGATGAGGGCTTTCAGGGTGCTCTTTTCAATCTCGCCGAGCACACGGGAGGCAACCTTGCCCTCCTTGTCCAGGACCAAAGTTGTGGGCACCGCTCCCGGTGGGACGATTCCGGACACGGAGAGCAGCACTGCCCCGTCCTTGTCGTTGAAGCTCGGGTACGTGAGGTTGAAGGTCTTATCGAAAGCCTCAGCCGTCGGTTGCTCATCGCGCAGGTTCACGCCGAAGAACTGGACGCCCTGATCCCTGAATTCCTGGTGCAGTGCCTCAAGCTGTGGAGCTTCGATGCGGCAGGGAGCGCAGGCGGCAAACCAGAAGTTGAGGACAGTGACTTTGCCGAGGAGGTCCTCCGGCTTTACTTCCGCGCCGGTGAACAGTGTGCCTTTGAGTGCCACGGGAGCGGAGCGGTCAGCCTTGGCGAACTCGGTCACTGAACCGTCGCCGGCTACGTAGTTCTTGTTGTCGCCTTTCCTGGCCTGTTCGGCCAAGGAGTCCTGCTGGGCGCACGCTGACAGGCCCATGGTGAGTCCGGCGAGCAGGACGCCACCTGCAGTCAGTACGCCGCGGCGTGAAAGATTCTTGTCCATGATCCTTAGGCTCCGGGGGTGCTCGCGGCGCCGGGGAGCAACGCTGCGGCAGGTTCGCTGTATTCGACGTGGACGATCTTGCCGTCGTCGTCGAGGGTCAGGGAAGTCAGGGAGGTGAGTGTGCATTCACGCTTGCGGGGGTCGTGTGCCAGCCGGCGGCCTTCGGCCGTCAAACGGGTGGACCAGATGGGCAGTTGGTGGCTCACCAAAATGGCCTCGGCGCCGTCGCCGCCCAACTCGATGGCCTTGACGCGGGCGTCCTCAACTGCGGCCAGGACACGGGCAGCCTGCTCCTTGTACGGCTCACCCCAGGACGGCCGCACGGGGTTGCGGAAGTAGAACCAGTGCTTGGGCTTGAGGAACTCGCTCTTGGTGGGGTGGAGCCCCTGGAAGTGGTTCTCTGCCTCGATGATGCGCGGCTCTGTATAAATCTCAAGGCCCAGGGCTTCAGCTGTGGGCATCGCCGTTTCCTGCGCGCGGGTCAGCGGTGAGGCCACCAGGTGCACGATCTTGGCGCCCTGGGCGGCCTGCACCGAGAAGTGGTCGGCCAGCATGCGGGCCATCTCACGGCCTCGTTCGGAGAGGTGGAATTCCGGCAGGCGACCGTACAGGACGCCGTCGGGATTGTGGACCTCGCCATGGCGAAGCAGATGGACAGTTGCTTGGGGCATGTTTACCAGTTTCTCAAAGAAGCGGGGCGATCCGAAATCTTCTACCGCTAGTAGAACTCAAAGTTTTACAGAAATGTTCCGTGGAGTTGGAATAAAAGATGCATATGCATGTTTATACTAGACACGAAGCTCGGTTGACGCTTCAAGCAATGAATTCGACCGGGCAAGCACGCAGTACCTTCCACTACCCATAGGAGCAACACCATGATGACCCTTCCCGCTTCCGTCACCACCGGCACCTGGACCCTCGACGCTTCCCACAGCGAGATCGGCTTCACCGTCCGCCACGCAGGCATCAGCAAGGTCCGCGGCCAATTCAAGGACGCCTCGGCCACCTTGGAAGTTGGCGAAACCCTGACGGACTCCAAGGTCTCCGCAACCATCCAGACCGCCAGCTTCGACTCCGGCGACGTCAACCGCGACGGCCACGTCAAGGGCGAAGACTTCTTCGATGTGGAGAAGTTCCCGGAGATCACCTTCGTTTCCCGCCACGTCAAGGCCAACGGAAACAGCTTCGACCTCGTGGGAGATCTCACAATCAAGGGCGTGACCAAGGAAGTTTCCATCGAGACCGAGTTCAACGGCGTGGCCGTCGATCCCTTCGGCAACACCCGCGCCGGCGTTTCCGGCGAGACCACCATCAGCCGCAAGGAATTCGGCCTCACCTGGAACGCAGTCCTCGAAGCCGGTGGCGTCCTGGTCAGCGACAAGGTAGTCATCAACCTCGAACTCGCGTTCATCGCACCGGCTGCCGCGTAAGTCCACCCTGGACCCTGCGCGGATCCCGCCCTTGTTCATCATCTCCGTGGCACAACGCCGGGCGTGACATTCAAGGGCGGGATTCATGGCGGGACCACCCGCACGGCGCCTCCACGGCATCACGCTGCGGGGGCGCCGTTTCGCTGTCTCGGAGATCACCCGCCAATTATTCGGCAGATACCCCCTGGTTAGCTGCGAGTTGGCTCCGAATTTCCTATGCATCCTTCAACCGCCGGTCTAAAGTGATGCCATGAGTACCCCAGACGAAGCACCACAGCCTCAGCAGCCCGGCTCACAGCCTCCGCAGCCCGGCAATGTTCCTCCTGCGGGTTACCAGCCTCCGCAGGAATACCAACCACCCCAGGGCTACCAGCCCCCATCGCAACCCGGACAGTACTCCCAGCCAGGAGCGGCCCAACCTGGACCAAGCCAGCCCGGACCGGCCCAGCCCGGCGCCGGCCAGCCCGGCTTCCACTTCGAAATGCCTACCGACGGTCCCCGCAACTTCAACGACGTCATGCCACAAGGCGGCTTCTCGGGAATGTTCAAGACCCAGGGCCTGCCCACGGAATTGAAGGTGTCGTACTTCATCTGGGTGATCTCCGGACTCCTGGGCCTGCTGTTTGGACTCATCGGGTTCTTCGCCATCATCGCCCTTTTCGCTTTTGCCCCCGGAGTTGCGGCCATCCTGCTGATTCTCCTGATCCTCAGCCTTGCAGTGGCCGCGGCACAGGTGATCCTTGCGATGAAGATGAAGGAAGGCAAAGAGTGGGCCCGCCTCGGACTCACCATCGTGGCCGGGGTTTCATTGCTCCTCACAATTTTCAGCGCCGCAAGCGCCGGCGGATCCAGCACGGGTCTCGGCAGCAACTGGTTCGGATTCCTGGTCAGCGCAGTCGCCGTCGTACTGATGTGGCTGCCCAACTCGCAACTCTGGTTCAAGGCAGTCAAGGGCCAGGTCTAGCCTTCACGCAAGTGCCGCCGTCGAGCCTTAAACGACGGGAAGGCCGCGGTGAAATCCCCTCCGGATTCCCGCGGCCTTCATCATGAAGGCGTAAGCCCACATGATGATTTTCGCCCTAGCCATGGAATTCCTGCGCGTGTTTGGCTATAGCGTCAGACCCGGGATGTACGGTGGAACCAGAACCACGCTGGGGGCAGGGTCATTTTGCTGATCCCGGCGGCCGAACCAGCAGTCGAACAAGCAAAGGAATGCCATGAGCAACCCTCCCTACCCGCCGTCGAACCCGGGTGACGCCAACCAGCCTGAGCAGACCGGCTCGCAGCCGTCCGCACCGCAGTACGGGCAGCAGTCCCCGCCCTCCGCGCCGCAATACGGGCAGCAGCCGTCCGCACCGCAGTACGGCCAGCAGTCCCCGCCTCCCGCGCCGCAATACGGCCAGCAGTCCGCGCCTCAGTACGGCCAGCAGGCTTCCCCCTACGGCCAGGCCCCGGCCGCTCCCCAGTACGGCCAGGACACCAACTGGCCCAGCCAGCAGCCTGGCCCCACCACGGTTCCGCCCATGGTCAACTACGCCTTCTGGATGATCATCGCCGCCGGCGTCCTCTCGGCCATCAGCTCGCTGCTCCTTGCCACCACCGGTGCTGACGCCTTCATCAACGCCATGAACCAGCAGGCTGCGCAGCAGGGCACCGACCTTCCTGCAGGGTCCATGGAGGGCATGCGCGGAGTCATCTCCGTGAGCGCCATCGTTGGCGCTGTCATCTCTCTGGGCCTTTACGCCCTGGTTGCATTCAACGTCCGCAAGGGCAAGAACTGGGCAAGGATCCTGGGCACCGTCTTCGCAGCGATCTCCGTCCTCGGCCTGACCAGCCTCTTCCAGTTCGGCGCAACCTACGGTGTGCTGCAGCTCGTGGTGATCCTGCTGGGTGTTGCAGCAATCGTCATGCTGTACCTGCCGGCGTCGGCTCCGTACTTCCGGAAGCCCCAGCCGTTCGGCAACCCGTACCAGGCTCCGTACGGCCGCTAAAACCAGCGGGCCTGTTCAAAGGCAACCCCAGCGGGCGTGGACCCGGCGAAGGCTATACAGCCTGGCCCGGTGTCTGCGCCCGTTGTGCGTGGTAAGCCAGAATTTGTAGCTCCGTGGCCATGTCCACCTTGCGGAGATTGACGTGCGGCGGGACCTGCAGCAGCACCGGAGCGAAACTCAGGATGCTTCGGATACCTGCGGCGATCACGCGGTCGCAGACTGCCTGCGCCACGGTGGCCGGCAACGCGAGCACCACCATGTTCGTGTGCGTACGCTCCAGCACCCGCTCCAATTCGGCTGAGTCGCTGACCCGCAGCCAGCCCACCTCGTTGCCGATCACCATGGGGTCAGCATCAAAAATGGCGACAACGTCGAAACCCCTGGATTCGAAGCCGCCGTACCGGGCCAGCGCCTTGCCAAGGTTACCGGCACCAACAATCGCGACCTTCCAGTCATGGGTCAAGCCCAAAGCCGCGGCAATGTGACGGCTAAGGTATTGGACCTCGTAGCCCACGCCGCGGGTCCCGTACGAGCCCACGTAGGAAAGGTCTTTGCGGAGAGTGGATGAACTCACGCCGGAGGCCTCGGCGAGAGCTTCGGATGAAACCCGCTCCACGCCTTCTGCCAGTAAAGAGTTGAGCGCACGCAAATAGAGAGTCATCCGGGCCACAGCCGCGGGTGGGATCTGCTTGGCGGCAGGTTCGTTATCCTCGGAAGTTGCTTCCGCGGACGGTTCCAGCGCAGTCACGGTATTCTCCATTGCGTCGCTTTGTTGTTCCACTCTATGACCCCCGGGCGGGCTCAACCAAAGCGATTACTTACGGGTAACCGCACCCTCAGCCCTCCAGGGCTTTCTTCAAGGTGCGGGTCAGCCGCTGCTCGTCGATCTTCCAAAAGTCCCGCTGCACACCGTCCACAAGGACCACGGGAATCTCCTCCGCGAAGCGGTCCCGCAACTGCGGATCGCCGTCGATACTTTGCTCTTTCCACTCCAGGCCCAGGCTTGTGGTTACACGCTCGACGGCGGCACGCGCCTCCGTGCAGAGGTGGCAGTCAGCTTTGGTGAGGAGTACGACGTCGGGAGTAGCCATGGGATAACGGTAACCGCCCCACCAACCCTCACTCACATCCCACCCCCATCCCACGAACCCTCACTCACATCCCACCCCCGCCCCACCAACCCTCACTCACATCCCACCCCCATCCCACGAACCCTCACTCACATCCCACCCCCATCCCACGAACCCTCACTCACATCCCACCCCCACCGGAGCGGGTGTCAGTGCGCCAACAGCGAGGTGTACCAGTGATTGACTAGACTCAAGTCATGCCCGAGGAGAAGAACGCCGCTGTCGCCGCAGCTGCCAAAGCGCAGAAGCACACTGGCGAAGCTGCTTTCTTCGACGTCGACAACACGTTGATGAAGGGTGCCAGCCTCTTCCATGTGGCCCGAAAGATGTACGAACGCAAGGCCTTCACCTTGCCGCAGGCCGCTGGTTTTGCTTGGAAGCAGTTCAAATTCGTGATGCGCGGCGAGACCATGGAAGACGTTCACGCTGTAAGGGATTCCGCACTTACCCTGGCGGCAGGCATCACCGTCGATGACATCAAGGCCTTGGGCGAAGAAGTCTACGACGAGATGATTGAGTCGCGGATCTGGCCCGGAACCAAAGCGCTGGCCGAACAGCACCTCAGGGTCGGCCGCAGAGTGTGGCTGGTAACGGCGACCCCGATCGAGGTGGCCACTGTGATCTCCACCCGCCTGGGCCTGACCGGCGCGCTGGGGACTGTCGGCGAAGTGCACGACGGCATGTACACGGGGAAGCTCGTGGGCGACATTCTGCACGGACCCGCCAAGGCAGTCGCGGTCCAACTGGTCGCCGACCGCGAGGGGTTGGACCTGGACCATTGCTGGGCTTATAGCGATTCTGCCAACGACATCCCCTTGCTGACCATGGTGGGGCACCCGGTCGTCATCAACCCGGACGCGAAGCTCCGCCGGCACGCCCGCGACAACAACTGGCCCGTGTACGACTTCCGGTCGGGTCGTCGAGCCGCAACACTCGGGCTCAAGGCAGCTACGGTGGGCGGCGCGATTTATGGTTTGTGGCGCGGCTTCTCCAGGTTCCGCGGCCCCCGAATCTGACCCTCTCTCACATCCCACCCCCTTCAGGCCAACCCTCTCTCACATCCCACCCCCTTCAGGCCAACCCTCTCTCACATCCCCGGGAGGTGGCTACATCCCTGTGGATAACTTCTGCAGCCCCATCGGTATCTGGGTCAGAATGCCGGTATGCAGATTCCCATACCGGTACCCTCCAAGCTGGCGTCCGCCCCGTTCACTCTTTCGGAGGCCCAGGCGGCCGGCCTCGCCCGTCCTCAGCTTTGGAAGCGCGTCAGCATTGAGGCTGTAAGCAAGGGCATCTACCGTCCGAAAGACTGGGCTTTTGACCTGGAATCGGCTGCTCGCTCGCTCTCGGCGGCGAGCCCTGGCGCTTGGATCTCACATGTCACTGCCGCCAAGATTCACGGATTTTCACTCCCACCTTGGTTATCAGATTCACATGAGCTGCATCTGAGCAAGCCACGGACTCTGCCTGCAGTGCGACGAAAAGGCGTTATCGGCCACACCGTCGTGGTCTCGGAGGGTGAAATAGAGCTCAGTCACGGCATGTGGATCAGTACGCGCTCCAGGACTTGGTTGGACTTGGCCCGGATTCTTCGGCTGAATGAACTGGTCAGCGTCGGCGACGAACTCATTCGCGTCCCCAGGCCGGAGTTTGAGCAAAGGGAACTGCCGTTCACGACCATCCACGAACTTCGCATTATGGTGGATCGCCACAAGAACTTGCAGGGTGTTGTCCGTGCGAGGGAAGCACTCGACCTGATGCGGGTCGGTGCCGACTCGGCGCCGGAGACTGCACTCCGTCTGGCTATGCTCGATGCTGGACTTCCCGACCCGGAACTACAGGTACGGCTCTACATCAACGATCCCTTCTCGCCTTCAGCCGACCTCGGCTACCGCCAGCGTCGGGTCGCAATCCAGTACGACGGCGGTCATCACCTTGGGCCCGAACAGATCCTCAGCGATCGGCGCAGGGACAAGGCATTCGAGGCGGCGGGGTGGACGGTGCTTATCTTCGGGAAGTCGGATCTCGCGGACAACTTCGCGAATGCCACCCGTCAGATCAAAAGGGCTTTGAGAAACGGCTGGGTGGACCCGTCGGTCCAGGCAGGCTTCGCGCAGCCGCACGAGTGAGCGAGCGTCGGCAGGAAACAGGCGGGACGTGAGCGAACATCGGCCGGAAACAGGCGGGATGTGAGCGAGCGTTGGCCGGAAACGGGCGGGATGTGAGAGAGGGACGGGAAATAAGGGCTGGGATGTGAGAGAGCGTCATGGGGATGCAAAAATGCCCGCCACCTCGAAAGGCAACGGGCATTCACGCTTGATGAAGTATCTCTACTTCTTATTGCGGCGCTGGTGGCGGGTCTTGCGAAGCAGCTTGCGGTGCTTCTTCTTGGCCATACGCTTGCGGCGCTTCTTAATAACTGAACCCACGAAAGTTCCTTACAAACTAGAAGGTCCTGTCTGTTGGAACGGATCCGCGGAAGCAGACAGTACAACTGACAGATTCTTACATTGACGTAAAACGTTCCTTAACAGAGTACCGCTTCAAAGGGGCACCCCGTGACCACGGTCCGTGAGGTGGACTGCGGCAGCCTTAGGCAGTCTCGGATTGCCCGTCCACCACAGCGCCCTTGAGGTACTGGGATACGGCTTCTTCCGGAACCCGGAAGGAACGGCCGAACCTGACCGCGGGCATTTCCCCTGAGTGGACCAGGCGATACACGGTCATTTTGGAAACACGCAAGACGTCGGCTACTTCAGCCACCGTCATGAAACGCGCATTCGAGAAGTTAGTCTCCGCGGACATTTCCCATATTCCTTTGCTCTCAGACAGTAGGACACCCCCAGTAGAACGGTGTGCCGATGCTGAGCCATCCAACAACCATGTGCTAGATACTCTAGAGGCTGATGGGGCCAATGTGAAAGCATTTCCGGAAAGTGGGACGCTACTCCCCCGCCGCCACGCGACGCTTCCGGGCCGATGCTGCAAGCTGCTCCAGCACCGAGGCCGTTACATCCCACTCCATGCAGGCGTCGGTGACACTCTGGCCGTAGACGAGTTCCTGCTCGCCGGCCAACTGCTTGGCGGTGTCCAGGTTCTGCGCCCCGCCCACGAGGAAGCTCTCCAGCATCACACCGGCAACAGGAGAAGAGGAACCGGTCTCCAGCTGCGCCCCGATTTCCAGCGCAACCTCGGCCTGGCGGTGGTGGCTCTTCCCGCTGTTGGCGTGCGAAGCGTCCACGATCAGCCGCGGATTCAGGCCCTTGGCTGCAAGCTTGGACGAAGCTGCAGCAACGTCGGAGGCAGAGTAGTTGGGACCCTTGCGTCCGCCGCGCAGGATCACGTGGGTGTCGGGGTTGCCGGACGTCGCCACGAGCGCTGCACGGCCGTCGTCGTCAATTCCCAGGAAGGCTTGCTCGGCGGCAGAGGCGCCGCACGCGTCGATCGCCACCTGCAGGTCGCCGTCGGTCCCGTTCTTGAATCCGATGGGCATGGACAGGCCGGAAGCGAGCTGACGGTGGATCTGGCTTTCGGTGGTGCGCGCACCGATTGCACCCCAGGAAACGAGGTCGGCCATGTACTGCGGGCTGATGGGCTCAAGGAACTCGGTAGCCGTGGGCAACCCGAGCGCGGTGACCTGCTTGAGGAAGCCGCGGGCTGCGCGCAGTCCTGCAGCGATGTCGTGGCTGCCGTCCAGGTGGGGATCGTTGATGAGGCCCTTCCAGCCGACCGTGGTGCGCGGCTTCTCGAAGTAGGTCCGCATGACGATCAGCAGGTCTTCCTTGTGCTTCTCAGCCTGGCTGACCAACCGGCGGGCGTATTCAAGACCGGCCTTGGGGTCGTGGATGGAGCAGGGTCCAACGATCACCAGGAGCCGATCGTCCACCCCGTCCATGATCGCGCGGACCTGGTCACGGCCGCGGTCGACGACGGCTGCTGAGCGGGCGTCCAGCGGCAACTCGGCGATGAGGTCCTGGGGAGCCGGCAGCGGCTCGAAGCGGGCTACCCGCAAGTTGGAGGTTGAGGGCTGCGCGGCGTCGGGGGCTGAAAGCGATTCTGCGGGTTCTGCGGCGATGCTGGTCATTTCTGGGTCCTGTCCGGGATGCGGAGCGGGCCCCTTTTCAGAACCCGCCGGATATGGCGAAGGGCAGAGAATGATCTCTGCCCTGTTGGCTCTGAAGGAAAGTTGGATGCGTGTCAGTTAGACGCGGGCCCCTCCAGAGCCAACGAAAAATACGCATACCAACGGTTTGTCATAGCCACACCATAACCACGGTTCTTCACACGCGGCAAATCGTGTCCGTCATGATGACAACAGCTTGCGCAGGTACTGCAGCTGCCTGATCCAGTGGTGTTCCTGGCCACCCTCGTGGTTGTTGAAGCGGTAAACCTCGATGTCCTTCTCAGGCGCCCCAGCATCCAGACCGTAGTTGTTGTAGCTCGCGAACACCGTGGAGGGCGGGCAGATGTCGTCCATTTGTGCTGCGGAAAAGAGCGCCGGGACGGTGGCCGCGCGGCCAAGGTGGACGCCGTCGAAATAGTTCAGCACGGCTAGCATCGAGTCGTAGCGGTCCCGGTGCCGGCCCAGGAATGAGGCGATCTCGGGGTATGGCCCGCGCGGCGTGATGTCGATGGCACGTGGGAAGTCCTGCAGGAACGGGACGTCGGGCAGCGCGGCGATGACACCGTCGAGCCTTCCGGCCACCAGCCCCGCGGTTGCCACGGTGATGCCGCCGCCTTGGCTGACACCGGCCAGCACCACGTGGGAAGGGTCGACGGCGGGATGGCTCTGCGCCGCTTCTACCGCACGGAAGGCGTCCACGTAGACCCGTCGGAAATAGTAGTTGTCCTGGTGGTCGGCGCCGCGCGTCATAAGGCCGGCAAAGTTGACGCCGCCCGCTGAGGGGTGCGGATCCGGGGTATCGCCGGAGACGCCACCGTAGCCCTGCCCGCGGGTGTCCATGATGAAGTGCGCGTAGCCCGCCTGCGCCCAGCGGGTGTTCTGGTTGACCAGGCCGCGACCTCCGGAGTAGCCGATGTACTCCACCACCACGGGAAGCCGCTGGCCGGCTTCGAGATGCGAAGGCACGTGCAGCCAGCCCTTGATGCGGTCTCCCCCGAAGCCGGAGAACGTGACGTCGAAGGTGTCGATCACGCTCAGGTAGTTATCCACCGGTTCGAAGACTGCGTCCAGTGGCAAGGCTCTCGCCTCGTTGATGGTGCGGTCCCAGAAGGCGTCGAGGTCAGCCGGTGGAACTGCGCTTGAGGTGTAGTCGCGAAGCTGCTCAAGGGGGAGGTCAAAGAGGGGCATGAGGACATCCTACGTCATAGTTTCGTGTGCCCCGTCACAGGGCTTCACGTGGTCAAAGGGGGTGGATGGAAAGGTTGCGGTAGGCGGCCCGCAACGGTGCCATTTGGCGGATTCCGAAGTAGCCGCCGCCCAGTGGCCCAGGTCTGGGGTCCACCCATTGGAACAACAGCAGTTCGTTGATGGAAAAGGCCACACGAGGCCCATCCTTGACCACCTCCATCCGATAGAAGCCCTCGGCGTCCTCAGGGGAAGGCAGCGGGTCAGCTCCCTGCGCCACGAGTTCGAAGCCGGCGCTCTTGCGGAGATTGCAGGTACGGAAAGCACGTTCCGACGCGTACTTGTGCCGGAAGTAGGAGATGTGGAGGGCATCGATATCTCCCGAGTGGTATTGCGGGTAGAAGCCGGTGCGCGGTGCCAGGGAAGGTGAGAACAGGTCCTCGCCTCCGTGCCCCCGGGCGGAGAAGAACACCATGGCCAGCCCCGGCTCTTCCAAGGGCAGGAACTCCCAGGCGATCCTCACGTCATCGGGGATTTCCTCCGGGCACCAGAGGGTCCAGTGCGCGTGGTCGCCGTGGACTTCTGCGTCTACACCGCCCGAAAGTACCAGCGCAGTGGCTCCGTCGCTGCCCGAGCCTGGCCCGCCGTCGTCGTTTGTTCCAGGGTTATACGTTCCAGACTGAACCGGCCCCTCCGCCACCCAATCAGCCACATCCGCGGGACCCCGCAACGGGTTGGAATAGATCAAGCGCGCGCCCCAAGGGTGGCAGCAAGGCCGTAGCCGAGGGTTTCAAGTTGCCCCGCCACATATCCGGCAATCAACGTGGCCCCCTTCCAGTGGAAGTGCGTGTTGTCCTCCAGACCGCCGGCCCAGTGCGCGTGTTCGCCGGGAGCGACGTGGAAGAAAAGCTCCGTGGACTTCTCCTCTCCAAGCCCTTCGTAAAGTGCGCGGGTCCACTGGGTGAGGTCGATGACGTCCAGGCCCAGCTCGGTGCCGAGTTCACGCACGACGGCGGGATACTCACCCAAGGTGGCCTCCAAGCCTCCGTCGATCCAATGCCGGCGCTCCACCGAGGTGCACAGGATGGGCACGCCCCCCTTGGAGCGGACCTCGGCCACCATGCGGCGAAGGTTGTCGGCGTATCCCGAGGGGGCGGCGAGATGTCCACGCTTCTGGTCGTTGTGCCCGAACTGGATGAGCACCACGTCGCCCAGGGCCGTCTGGTTGAGCAACTGGTACCAGAGGCCGTCCTCGCGGAACGACTCCGTGGTGGCGCCGCCTTTGGCGAAGTTGTGCACGGCGCCCCACCAGTAGGTTTCTGGAGCGAGGTGGGCACCCCACCCGCTCATCGGGTATTCGTAACTGGGGCAGGCGGCCACGGTTGAGTCGCCCGCGAGGAGGATTTTCATTGTTGTCCTTTGCTTGGCCCCGGGGTCAGCCCTTGACCGAGCCGATCAGCATGCCCTTGGCAAAGTGTTTCTGCAGGAAGGGGTAGAAGATGAGGATGGGCAGGGTGGCCACCACGATCACGGCAAACTTAATGCCTTGCTCGGGCGGAATATACGACGGGTCCACGTTCCCGGTGCCCAGCAAATCCGAGGCAGCGGTGACTTGGCGGAGGTACATCTGCAGGGTCCACATGTTGTTGTCGCTCAGGTAGAGCAGTGGGGACATGAAGTCGTTCCAGATACCCACGGCGTAGAAGAGCGCGAACGTGGCCAGCACCGGTTTGGACAGCGGCAACAGTATCCGCCAGAGGATCCCGATTTCGGTGGCACCGTCCATCTTTGCCGACTCTTCCAACTCGTCCGGGAGTTCCTGGAAGAAGTTCTTGATGATGATCAGGCTGAACGGGTTGATGGCGGCAGGGAGGATCAGGGCCCAGTACGTGTTCAACAGGCCCAGGTCCTTGACCAACAGGAACGTTGGAATCATGCCGCCGGAGAACACCATGGCGAAAACCACCAGGGACATGATCAGCTTCCGGCCGCGCAGGTTCTTCTTCGCCAACGGGTAGGCCATGGTGACGGTCAGGATCAACTGGATCAACGTACCCGCCAGGGTCACCAGCACCGTGGTGACCAAAGCCTTGGTGAACGCCGGGGTGGAGAAGATGTACTCATAGGCACCCAGAGTGAACTGCTCGGGCCAAACGAAGAACGCCCGCCGGGTGATTTCCGCTTCGTTGGCGAACGAGCCTGCTATCACGTAGATGAACGGCAGCATCGTGATGATGCCGACGAGGCTGAGGAAAATGTAGTTGGCGGCATCGAAGACCCGGCCGCCACGGGTGTTGTGAATCTTCATTTAGAACAGTCCGCTCTGGTTGAACCGCTTGGACAGCCAGTTGGTGCCAAAGATCAGCACGATGCCCACCAGGGACTTGAAGAGTCCGACGGCGGTGCTGTAGCTGTAGGCGCCCTGGGTGATGCCCACGAAGTACACGTAGGTATCGAAGACGTCGGCCACGCTGCGGTTGAGTGCGTTGGTCATGAGGTAGATCTGCTCAAAACCGGTGTTGAGCATCTGCCCGATGGCCAGGATGAGCATCACGATGATGGTGGACCGGATGCCCGGCAAGGTGATGTGCCAGACGCGCCGGAACCTGCCGGCGCCGTCGATGATGGCCGCCTCGTACTGGTCCTGGTCCACGGTGGCCAGCGCGGCGAGGAAGATGATGGTTCCCCAGCCGGTGTTCTTCCAGATCTCCTGAAGCACGATCAAGGGCCGGAACCAGTTGGGGTCGGAAAGGATGTCCACGTTGGTACCGAACAGCCCGTTGACGAACTGGAACAGCGGCCCGATGTCCAAGGCAAAGAGCAGGAAGCTCAGCGAGGCCACGATGGTCCAGGACAGGAAGTGCGGAATGTACACGAGGGTCTGGACCGTGCGCTTGAGCACCGACAGACGGACCTCGTTCAGCAGCAGGGCCAGGATGATGGTTAGGGGAAACGCGATCCCCAGGTTCAGGAACGCAAGGATCAGGGTGTTTCCGAGCAGCCGCGGGAAATCGGGGTTCGCGAAGAAATCCGTGAAGTTAGTGACACCAACCCACGGGCTGCCGTTGACGCCCAGGAAGGGAACGTAGTCCTTGAACGCAATGGACACGCCGTACATGGGCCCGTACCGGAAGACCGCAAAGTACAGGACTCCGGGCAAAAGGAGCAGATAGAGCCACTTGTAGTGCGCGAAGTGGACTGCGAAACTGCGCCGCCGCCTCGGGGCGGGTGGCTTGGCGGCCACCCCTTCCGAGGCCTTGGCTTCAATCACCGGCGCTGTCACTTCTTGTTGTCCTGCCAAAGCTTGTTGATTTCTTCCTTGACCTTGTCACCGCCGCTGGTGTTCCACAGCTTGATGGCGTCCTTCAGGCCCTGCTCGTCGCTCTGGCCGGCCAGGTACTTGATGCGTGCATCGGCCACGATGTTGTCCAACTGGGCACCCTTGGCAACATAGGTGGGCGAGACGAAGGCGGCTGCCGGGTTGTAAACGGCGCTCTTGAGGTCCTCGGCCATGACGGCTACGCGGTCATCGAAGACCTTCTGCTCGTACTCGGAGGCCTGCTTGACGGGGTAGAAGTTATTGCCGGTGACGTTTGTTCCGAGCTGCGCGAAGCTCTTGATGTCGGTATTGACGGCCTTGCCCTCAGGAGTTTCAGGCTTGATGGTGGCGGCCAGGCCACCCTCTACGTTGAAGTTCACGCCCTCAATCCCGTTGTTCATCAGGATGGCTACTTCCTTGCTGTTCAGCTTGTCCAGGAAGGTCAGGACGTTCTTCAGGTCGGCCTCGGTTTTGACGCTGGACTTGGGGATGGCCAGGAAGCCGGAGTAGCCATCGGTGGGGTGGGCGTGCAGTTCGCCGTCGGGGCCCTTGAGGCTGCCCACGAAACCCACCTTGTTCTGGAAGTCATTGGGGTTGGCCTGCTTGAACAGGTTGATCAGTACGCTCGCCCGGGAGTCGACGTCGATGATGATTCCACCCTTGCCGTTGAAGAACGGCTCGTTCCACTTGGTGCTGTCGAAGGTAGCAAAATCGGGGTTGATGAGCTTCTCATCCACCATCTTCTTGATGAAGCGGTTGGCCTCGAGAAACTCGTCGGTCTCGAAGCTTGGTACGAGCTTTCCGTCGCGCTCAGCCCAACGGTTCCCGGCGCCGTACCAGGTTTCGATGAGGTCATAGGGGCTGTTGGTGCCCAGCCCACCCCACTTGGGGATGGTGATTCCGTAGGTGTCGTTCTGGCCGTTGCCGTCCGGATCCTGTTCGGTGAACGCCTTGGCTACCTTGTAAAGGTCTTCCGTGGTTTCCGGTGCTTTGAGTCCGAGCTTGTCCAGCCAGTCCTGGCGGAACATCACCGCGGCGCGGATCGGGTTACGGCCGCGGTAGACGCCGTAGACCTTGCCGTTGACGCTGGCGTTCTGCTGGACTTCCGGAAAGGTGGTGTTGAGGTTCGGGTAGTCCTTGAGTTTGTCTGTCAGGTCCCAGAACGCTCCGGCTTCGGCATTCTTGACGAAGCCGGGCGTTTTGCCTTGGACCACCAGCACGTGGGGAATGTCGGAGGAAGCCAGGGTGATGTTCATCTTGTCTTCATAGGATGCGTTGGGCGTCCACGTGATGTTGACGTCCTTGCCCGTCAGCTCCTCGAGCTTTTTCTGAACGGCGCCATCGGCTGTAGGCGGTTGCGCCTCCAGGAACGGCGCCATGATCTTGACGGATGAAAGGTCCGACGTCGGCGCTTCGCCGCCACAGGCGGTCAGGGCCAGGGCAGCGGAAACTACGACGGCGGCGGCCAACGTTTGTTTTCTACGGATCATTTTCTTACCTGCTCCACTTCTTCGGGGTTGTTGTCGGTCGACTCGTCGGTGGACGGCACCCCGGGAAACCTTTTGAGGCTCCAGAGATGCTGGCCACTTGCATCTTGATACGTTTCATTAGTGCTCACGCCAGAGGCGTTGGGGGCAAGTTCGGCGTGCCCTTGAACGTCAAGGGAGCGGTGAAGGACGGGCGGCCCACTCAAGGCCGGGCGGGCGCGGTTGAACTCAGACAAGACTGGCCTCCTTGGTTGTCGCGGCGGCGGGCACACTGGCTGCAGTCGTAGTGGCGACGGCTTCCGTGCCGGCCATGGCTTCGTCATTCGCAGTGAAGAAGCGATCACAGAGCCACCCCGTGACGTAGAGCCAGGCGCCCACACCGAAGAAGGGGATAAGCCCCGGAACCGAGCGGCACACGAACAGGGCGGCCGCTGTCACGAACAGGAGAATCGCTGAGCCCGCCAGGTGTCGCATGGCAAAACGCGAGGACATCAGGAAGTACTGGGGAACGGTCAGCTCATAGCGGGCGAACATCGGGAACAGGTAACAGACCGTACCGGCGGCAAAAAGGGCAGCCAGGAGGATTCCCGCGGAAGCTATCTGCGAGCCAAAGTCCCAACCGGCAGAGAAGTAGCCCCAGTTAAGCGTCAGCGCCACTCCCACTGCCTGCAAGGGCAATCCCAGGGCGTTGCCCCTGCCGAAGTTCTTGAAAAACTCCCTGGCAAAGCGACGCATCAAGGGCGTGGCATTTCCCCGCACCTTGTCGCGGACCAGGACATGGGCCGCGGCTGTACTGGGTCCAACACCAAGGACAACACCGCCAAGGATCGTGAAAGCAACCCACAGCACATTCAGGCAGGCAATCCACACAAGAGTGTCAAAGAGCGTGTAGGCCCGAAAGCCGAATCCACCAGACGCCATGGCAATCCCCTTTCTCCATCGTTGCAGAACAGGCCCAAATTAATTGGCGGGAGTGATTTCTTAAGTGGTCGGAACTATCACCGCGCCAGGCAGTTTGGGTGCAGCCCAGGTGGGCCATGTCACAAAGTAAACGCTTTCCCGAAAATTTAGACGCTGAACGCGGGTCGAGTCAAGGCTGGTCTTGAATCGTTACATTTGCTCTTTGCCCGCGCTACACTGGGCAAAGCCGGAAATGGGAAAGCGCTTGCTGGGTATAGCCTGAACCCGCCGGAACAAACGAGTGAACACCCTGACGACGGCGTCACACCGCCCTCGTTGCAGCGCCAGCAGAGGAGAGCCCATGGACACCCGCTCCACACAGTCCATCATCAGTCCAACACCGCTCGACACCACCCCTGCGCAGAGTGACGCGGCGGCAATCAAGGAGGCGGCAACCGCGAGTACACACGCCAGGATTGCCCTGGTGGGAGTCCACGGATTCGGAGCCCACCATCTCCGCAACCTCGAAACACTCAGTGCACAGGGCATGGTGGAACTCGTCGCCGTCGCCGATCCCAATCCCCCGGCCGCCGGCGCCCTGCCGGACACCACAGCTGTGCACGCCAACCTCGATGAACTATTGGCCGGCAACCACCACCCGGATGTCATCATCGTGGCCACCCCCATCCAGACGCACGCCCCATTGGCTCTGTCAGTGCTCGCTTCCGAGGCCGATCTCTATCTGGAAAAACCGCCCGTGGCCTCCATGGCTGACTTCCTCCGCCTCCAGGAAGCCGCGAGCGCAGCCGGACGCAGCGTCCAGATCGGCTTCCAAAGCCTCGGTTCCCACGCCCTCGCCGCGTTGGAAAAGCTCGCCAACGGCGAAGCCGCAGAAGGTCTTCCTTTCATCGGCACCCTCAAAGGCATCTCTGCCACGGGCCGCTGGGTCCGCGACCGCGCCTACTACAAGCGCTCCCGCTGGGCTGGCAAACGCAACCTCGACGGCGTGGACGTGGTGGATGGCGTGGCGACCAATCCCCTTGCCCACGCGATCGCTACTGCACTTCGGATTGCCGGAGCCCGGCAAGCAGAAGACCTGGCCTCCGTGGAGACGGACCTTTACCGCGCCAACGATATTGAGGCGGACGACACCTCAGTGATCCGAATGCGTACCACCGCTGGTTTGCCCATCACGTGCGCCCTCACGCTTTGCGCCGCGGAGTCGGTGGAACCGTACGTCACGCTGCATGGGACGGAAGGAACGGCGGTGTTCCATTACACGGAGGACCGCGTCACCGTTCGCACCGAAAGTGGGGAAACATCGCACACCTTCGGTCGCGAAGACCTCACCGCGAACCTCCTGCAGCACCTCTCTGATGGCACGCCGCTGCTCAGCCCGCTCGATCACAGCGGCGCGTTCATGCGTGTCCTGGAAGCCATTCGCACGGCCGATGCACCGGCCCTCATCCCCACGGAAAGCGTGATCTGGGTGGGAACGGGCGATCAAGCCCACGCCGTGATCCCCCGTATCGAGGACATCCTGGAACGCGCCACCCGCGCGCATGCCACCTTCGCCGAACTGGGGCTCCCCTGGGCGCGGCCCGTCACATCGGGCGCCGAGGCCCTGTTCACTTCCCCCGCCGCCGAGCCAGCCACGCCGGCTACCGTCCTGCGCAGCGGAAGTGGCCTCGAGGGGGATCTCTCTCCCCGTCCTTACCTGCACCCGGTGTCTACGCAAGCCGGAATTGTGGTGACGGACCACCTGGCCTCGGACCATGCCTGGCATCTCGGCGCCGGGTTCGCGCTGCAGGATGTCAACGGAAGCAACTTCTGGGGCGGTCGCAGCTACCGCAGGACTGCTGGAAAGTACGTTGACCTGAACGATCACGGCCGGGTGGACATCGCAGGCGTAACCCGCGGAGGTCGCCACGCAGCACTGGACCTTGAGTGGTTCGGGGCCGACGGCAGCCTGCTCCTGGAAGAGCGTCGCACCTTCACTCGCAGCCTCATCAGCTACAGCACGTGGCGGCTGGACATCCAGACCCAGCTCACCGCCGTCGTCGATGTCACGCTTGGGAGCCCGGGTTCGCATGGTGCGGCCGGAAGCGGCTACGGTGGCTTCTTTTGGCGGCTGCCTGTCAACTCTTCGCCGCGCGTCTTCTCCTCCACAGCCGACGGAGAGCCGGCTGTGCACGGTTCCGTTTCGCCGTGGCTGGCTTGGTCGGGAGAGTTCGACGGCGGTCCCGCCACCTTGGTGTTCGGCGCGCCTATGGAGTCCCCCGATCCGTGGTTCGTGCGGTGCAGCGGCTACCCGGCAGTGGGCTCGGCCTTGGCTTGGGACAGTGCGGTGGAGTTGGCCCGGGGCACTTCGCTGGCACGCACCAACACGGTCTGGATCAGTGATGGTTCCCTGGATGTGGACGAGATTGACGAGCTGGTAGCCAGCCGCTGACTACACGCATCACGTCGCCGCGAGATGGCAGCTAGGAACAGTCCGCTTCCGTGGAACTGTCATCAATTGCCACCTCGACGGGAACAGCGCCACAGCAGAAAACCGATCACGGCCGCCGACACCATGCCCAGCGCCCCGGTGATGACCAGCCCCGTCCGCACACCGAAATCCTCGGTCAGCCACCCCGCCAACAACCCACCCAAGGCGTGTCCGCCCAGGAGGAGGGGGAAATAGAGCGCCAGGACACGTCCGCGGACATTCGCGCCGGCTTCGAGTTGGACGGCAGTCGCAGCGCTGGTGAGGAATACCAGGGTCATGAAGCCCACCACAATGAGCATCACCACGAACCACTCCTGCGTCGGCATTAACGCGGCCAGGAGCTGGGTCAGGCCAAAGAGCCCGGCGCTGGCCACGATTCCCTTGCGTCCGAACCGTTTGATCCGGGTAGCGACCAAGGCGCCAGCCAAAGCTCCGAGCGCGCTGACGGTGTTGAAGAGGCCGAAACCGGCCGGGCCGCTGTGCCACACCCTGTCAGCGAAGGCTGCCAGGACAACGGGCCCGTTCATGCCGAAGGCACCCAGCAAACCGGCCAGGAGCATGGTTAGAAGAAGGGATGGACGGGCACGGACGAACCGGAACCCAGCCAGGACCTGGCCGCGACCTGCCCCGGGGCCGGGCGGTTCCGGCGAGTGGTGGAGCTCCCCCGGACGGATGGATGCGATCATCACCAGGACCGCCACGCCAAGGCCTGCGTTGGCAGCGAAGGCCGCTGCCGGGCCCGTATGGGCAATCACCACACCGGCAAGTGCAGGACCTGCCATGGCGCCCAGTTGCCCAATCGCACTGTTCAGTCCGATGGCCGCAGGAAGGCCGGCGTCGCCTACCACTTCATTGACGAACACCTGCCTGGCCGGCCCGTCAATGGCACTGGTTATCCCCAAGGCAATGCACGAAGCGTAGACCACCCACACGTCGGTGCCGCCCATCGCATTCCACGCGGCAAGGCCTGCGGCAAGCACCACGGCGACCGACTGGCATGCCAGCAGGATGCGACGTTTGGGGAAAAGGTCCACCAGCACACCACTGACGGGGCCCACCACCAGCATGGGAAGGAACTGAAGTGCAACGGCCAGGCCAACCGCAGCCGGGCTGCCGGTCAGCTGGAGGACCAACCAGTCCTGCGCGAGCCGTTGCATCCATACACCACCGCTGCCAACCAGGGAGAGGACGACGAAGATCCGGTAGTTGTGGTGCCGCAGCGGGTAGTGCCAGGACTCTGTGGATCGGGCACGCCTGGTTAAGGGCTTGGTGGATTGGGGGCGCGGTGGGAACGGGCGCGGCGACACGGGGAGGTCTGCTCGATTCAGCGGGTTGGTCTGGAGTTTCGGTGGGAACGGATCTTGATGGCGGCCGCCGCGAGCACCAGGGTTCCGGGCACGATCACGAACAACGCCTGCAGCATCCAGACGAAGACAACTGCCATGAACACGGCGGCGAGAAGCAGCAGCGAGCCACTCCAGTCACGCAGGGAATCGCTCTTCGCACTGGCATAGGCCGCCGCCCAGCGCTGGGAGCCCGGAACGTCTGTGGGCACTTGGTACTCATCCCCGTTCCATGCCACCTGGCCACTCCAATTGGCCGTGATGCGGAGCAGGAGCACCGCACCGCCAGCCGCCAGAATGACTGTGGCGGGCAGGATCACAGCCCGCCCCGGCAGTTGCCCCACCAGTGCGAGCAACAGGTTCAGGACAATCACGACGGCGGCTACCGCCGTCGTGATTCCCAGCTTCCAACTGCCGGGAAGCGCCCGGCGGAAGTTTCCCCAAAGGCTTCGCAAGGAATCATCCCTGCCGCTGAGGTGCCTTTCCAGGTGCGCGACGCCGGCCGCGTATGCAGCCGGCGCCGTCACCAAGGGAACCGACAGGAGGAGCACGATGACTCCGGCCAGGATGGTTTCGGAGAACAACGCAAAACGGTTGACCGGGATGCCGGACGTCCCCGACGACTTGCCTCTGGTGTGGATGGTGCTCACTGCCCGCTCCCTTAGCCCTTAAGCCCTTGTGTGGAAACGCCCTCAACGATGTAGCGCTGGAACACCAGGAAGAACACCAGCACGGGCAGCAGCGCCAGCACGGACATGGCGATCATGGCACCGTAGTCCGAGGACTGGGTCTGGTCCACGAAGAGCCGCAAAGCCAAGGGCAGCGGGTACTTCTCGGGGGTGTTCAGGTACAGCAGCGGGCCCAGGAAGTCGTTCCAGCTCCAGATGAAGGAGAAGATCGACGTGGAAATCAGGGCAGGCTTCATCAGCGGCAGCATGATGGACCCGAAGATCCGGGCGTGCCCGGCACCGTCGATGCGCGCCGCTTCGTCCAGTTCGGCCGGCAGGCCACGCATGAACTGGACCATGAGGAAGACGAAGAACGCATCCGCGGCGAGGAACTTACCGATCAGCAGCGGCACGTAGGTGTCCACGAGGCCGAGCTGCTGGAACACGATGTACTGCGGGATGATCACCACGTGGAACGGCAGGAGCAAGGTGGCGATCATCATGCCAAAGAACAATCCCCGGCCGGGGAAGTTGATCCGGGCGAAGGCGTAAGCCGAGATGCTTGCCGACAGGACAGTGCCCACCACCGCGCCGACAGCAAGGATCAGCGAGTTGGTGAAGAACGTCAGCGTTGAGACACCACCGATGCCGTCCATCGCGGTGGCGAAGTTGTCGAAGCTGAAGTTGTTGGACCACAGCGCGTTGTTCGCCCCGCCGATCTCGGAGTTCGGCTTGAAGGACGAAGCGATCATCCAGATAGCCGGGTAAAGAACCATTACCACCAGCGCCAAGGCAACGAGGTGGAAGATGGTGCTCTTGATGCGCTTGGCCGTGGCGGACTCGGACTTCGGGTTATAGACCGGTGCCGGAGTGGCGGGCTTTATCGGTTGGGGTTGGGTGGGGGTTGCCGTTGTTGTCACTTTGAATCACCGCTGTAGTGGACCCAGGACTTGGAGGTCTTGAAGAAGATCAGCGTGATGATGCCGACCACGATCACCAGGAGCCAGGCCATCGCTGAGGCGTAACCCATCCGGAAATCGCTGAAACCGCGCAAGTACAGGTAGAGGGTATAGAAGAGTGTCGAGCCCGCAGGGCCACCTTCACCGTTGGAGATGATGTAGGCCGAGGCAAAGATCTGGAACGCATGGATGGTTTCCATGAGCAGGTTGAAGAAGATCACCGGGGAAAGCATGGGCCAGGTGATGTTCAGGAACTTCCGGACCGGGCCGGCACCGTCCATGGAGGCTGCCTCGTAAAGGTCCGCGGGGATCTGCTTCAGACCCGCCAGGAAGATCACCATCGGCGCACCAAACTGCCACACAGTCAGCAGGATCATCATGCCCATGGTCATGTTGGGGTTGCCCACCCAGCCGCCGAGGTTGATGCCGAAGAACGACAACCCCTGGTCGACGGGCCCGGAGTCACCAAACATTGCTTTCCACACGATGGCGATGGACACGCTGGCCCCAATGAGGGACGGTGCATAGAACGCCGACCTGTAGAAGCCCTGGCCCTTGCGCTTGCTGTTGAGGAGCATCGCGATCGCCAAGGCTGCGGCGAGCTTCAACGGCGTTCCGAACACCACGTACTGCAGGGTGACTCCCACTGATTGGAGGAAGCGCTCGTCCTGCAAGAGGGTGGTGTAGTTGTCCAGGCCGATCCATTTGGGGGCGTCGAACAGGTTGTAGTTGGTGAAGGAGAGGTACAGCGAGGAAATCATCGGGCCTACGGTCAGGGCGATGAATCCCAGCAGCCACGGCAACAGGAAGGTGTATCCGGCGCGGGCGTCGGCCCCCCGCCGCCGCGACTTGCGCGGCTGCGAGGGAGCGGACGAGGCACGCCTGCTCAGGGTTGGGCTTTGAGTCACAAGATCAGTCCGTCAGTTGGGAAAGCCTGGATCAGGCGTTCTGCTTGATGAGGTCTTCGGCTTCCTTGAACCACGCATCAGCTGCACCATCGATGGTCAGCTTGCCGTAGTTCAGGTCCGAACTGACCCGCTTGAACGTTGATTCAAGCGTGCCGAATCCGACGATGGGCGGCTCGGGAGCATCCTTGAGGTACTTCTCGATGGACTTCTCATAATCCACCACCAGCTTGTCGGTGCCTTCGAACGTAGTGCCGTCGCGCTGGGTCTTGGACGCCGGGACGCCACGGGAGGTCTTGAAGATCTGGCCAACCTCGGGGTCGTTGACCATGAAGTCGATGAAGCGGGCTGCGGCATCCTTGTACTTGGTCTTGGCGCTGGCCACCATCAGCATGGACGGCTTAAGGAAGAGGCCCAGGTTGTCGGGATCATCGGAGGGTACCGGAACAAGCTTCAATTCCTTGGCGCCGCTGTCCGCGAGATAGCCAGCCATGAAGTTGTCCCAGGTGACTTCCGTTGCGGTGACGTTGGAGCCGAACGGGGACTTGGGCAGCAACTGGGTGGTCTTGTCTTCGCCGACGATTGCGCCGGTGCCGCGCAGGTCTGCGCTGAGGTTCCACCACTTCTTGAGGTCGTCCTTGGAGAAACCAAGCTTGCCCTCATCGGTGAAGGCCTTGATGTTGTTCTGCCGCAGCCAAATATTGAAGTTCCACCAAACACTGGTGTAATCGGTGCCCCCGAACAGCGTGCCACTACCCTTCTGGCCAACCTCGGCCAGGAAGGCGTTGAACTCCTTGTAGTTCCATGAACCGTCCGGCTCGGCAATACCCAGTGAAGCGAGCTTCGCAGGATCGTAGTAGACCGCGAAGGCGTTGGTGCTGGTGGGAATGCCGAACGTCTTGCCCTTGATCTGGCCGGACGGAAGGAGTGACTTGTCGAATCCGTCGGTGTTGATCTTGACCGTGCCGAGGTCCAGGAGCTGGTTCCGCTGGCCGTAATCGCGGAGGTAGGACAGGTCCCACTGCATGACATCCGGCAGGCCACCGCCGGCGGCTTCGGTGGCGCGCTTCTGCCAGTAGCCTGCGAAGTCGGAGAAGTTGCCGTTGACTTTGATGTCCGGGTTCTTCGTCTCGAAGAGCGCGATGGCCTTGCGGGTTCGTTCTGCACGGTCGTCGTTGCCCCACCAGGTGTAGGTGATGGTGACGGGTTTGTCCGCGGAACCGGTCTGGCCCGAGGACGATGACTGGCCACAGGCCGAGAGGAACGCGGCAGATGCGGTGCCGAGTGCCACCGTGGTGAGGAATTTCCTTCTGTCGATCATGAGAGCCTCCTTGCTCAGTTGGTGCAAGCTTGTGGAGTTCTCTACAACGTGGCAGTGATCTCGCTTACACTCGTTCTGAATCGATACAATAGCGGCAATAAGGAATGTGGGCAAGCGTTTTCCAAAGAACGCGTTTTGACCGATATTCTGCATGCATACGTTCAGCAGCACCCGCAACAGTTCGGCCAACCTGACGAAGGAGTCCCCTTGACCTCCCCCTCAATTCCCCGCAGCCCCTCGGTCTGGAACAGCATTGGCGGCCTCGCTTACGGTGGCGACTACAACCCCGAACAATGGCCTCGTGACGTCAGGCTCGAAGACATTGAGCTCATGAAGGAAGCCGGCGTCAACTTCCTCAGCGTGGGCATCTTCTCCTGGGGCCTACTGGAACCCAGTGAAGGCAACTACGATTTCGGGTGGCTGGACGAGGTTATGGACAACCTCCACGGAGCCGGCATCAAGGTAGCCCTCGCCACGGCCACCGCTTCACCGCCGGCCTGGCTGGTCCGCAAGTACCCGGAAATCCTTCCCGTCACGGCGGAAGGCACCCGACTGGAGCGCGGATCGCGACGCCACTACACGCCGTCGTCCGCTGTTTACCGCCGGTATGCCACTGGGATAACGCGCGTGATCGCCGAGCGCTATAAGGACCACCCCGCGCTGGCGCTCTGGCACGTGGACAACGAACTCGGCTGCCACGTTGGCGAGTTCCACGGCGAAGAAGACGCCGCTGCTTTCCGCGCCTGGCTGGAACGCCGTTACGGCACCATCGAAGACCTGAACGAGGCCTGGGGAACGGCATTCTGGTCCCAGCACTACGCCTCATTCGAAGAGATCATCCCACCCGGAGCGGCCCCCACCACGCTCAATCCGGGCCAGCAACTGGACTTCGTCCGATTCAATTCGTGGGCATTCATCGACTACTACCGCGAACTGCTGGCCGTGATACGCGACGTCACTCCGAACGTACCGGCCACCACCAACTTCATGGTCTCCAGCGCAACGAAAACCCTGGACTACTTCGACTGGTCCAAGGACATGGATGTCATCGCCAACGACCACTACCTGGTGGCGGCAGACCCTGAGCGCAACATCGAACTCGCCTTCAGCGCCGACCTCACCCGTGGCGTGGCGGGCGGAGATCCGTGGATCCTGATGGAACACTCGACGTCGGCGGTCAACTGGCAGCCGCACAACCAGCCCAAAATGCCCGGTGAAATGCTCCGGAACTCACTGGGGCATGTGGCCCGCGGCGCAGACGGGGTGATGTTCTTCCAGTGGCGCCAAAGCAAGGCGGGCTCCGAGAAATTCCACTCGGCCATGGTTCCGCACGCCGGCCGCGACACCCAGGTGTGGCGGAACGTCGTGGAACTCGGCGATGCCCTGGACAAGCTCGAACCTGTCAAGGGATCCCGGGTGGAATCGCGCGTTGCGATCGTCTTTGATTACGAGGCCTGGTGGGCTTCCGAACTGGACTCGCACCCGAACAACTCCCTGAAATACCTCGATACGATGCGTGCTTTCCACCGCTCCCTGTACCTGCGCGGAGTGACTGCGGACTTCGTCCACCCCTCCGGCGACCTGTCCGGATACGACCTCATCCTGGTCTGCACGCTCTACTGCGTGACGGACGCCGCGGCGGCCTCGATCGCTGCGGCCGCCGAGGGTGGCGCTACCGTCCTGATCAGCTACTTCAGTGGCATCGTCGACGAACGCGACCATGTTCGGCTCGGCGGTTACCCGGGCGCTTTTCGGGAACTGCTGGGCGTCCGCAGCGAGGAATTCCATCCGCTTTTCCCAGGCGCTTCGGTCACGCTGAGCGATGGAGCAGTTGGCACGGTCTGGAGTGAACACGTCTCTGCGGGCGCCACTACGGAGGTCCTGGCCACGTTCACCGACTACCCGCTCGACGGCGTCCCTGCACTGACCAGGCGCACCGTAGGCAACGGTTCGGCCTGGTACCTCGCAACGCTTCCCGACGCCGGTGGCATCGACGCACTGACCACCCGCCTGATCGAAGAAGCAGGGGTGAATGCCGTGACCGAGGTTTCTCCCGGCGTCGAACTCACGCGGCGGCGTGCCGAAAACGGCCGCACCTTCCTGTTCGCCATCAACCACAGCCGCGAGGACCAACCCGTCAAGGCCGACGGCGAGGAACTGATCAGCGGGGCCCGCTTCTCTGGCGTAGTTCCCGCCGGCGGCGTGGCCGTCATCGCGGAGGACTAAACCCAACCGGGGGACACAAAAAACCGCGCCCCGGGCGGATCACGAATGATCGCCCGGGGCGCGGTTCCTTGATAAAACTAGCTGATGGCGGACTTCATTTCGTCCACGGCCTTCTTGCCTGCCTCGTCAGTCGAGAGCCTGTTGAAGAGGACCTCGGAGGTGTACCTCTTGACGATTTCCTGGATGGCGCCGGCACCCTTCGGCGGTGCTGCCGGAGCATCCCCGAGCTCGCCCTTGATCTGGTCGATGAAGCTCACTACCTTGACGTCGGCCTTGGCGAGCTTGGGTGCGATAGCCTCACGGACATCAGAGTTCGGGTAGACGCCGCGGTCCGCGAGGAGGGCTTCGCCGGCCTTGACGTTGTTGGTCAGGAAGTCGATGAACTTCGCTGTTTCTTCAGGGTGCTTGGTGCGGGACGATGCGGACCAGAACTGGGAGGCCTTGTACCAAAGCTTGGCGTCGGCAGCCTTGCCGGTCTTGGACGGGAAGCGCAGGATCTGCAACTCGCCGCCAGCCGCCTTCTCGAGGGCCGGAAGCTGGTTGGACCACCAGAAGGCGAGACCGTTCTTGCCGGTTGCAAGGCCACTCTGGTCCAGCGGCGCAGCTTCGGCTTCAACTACCTCCGAGGCCGACGGGACTGCCTTCTTCTCGCTCAGTTCCTTCAGAAAGCTCCACCACTCGGCAATGTCCGAGGGCTCGAAGCCCAGTTTGCCGTCCTCGGTGTAGAGGGACTTGCCGTTCTGCCGGAGCCACACTCCGAGGGAAGCTTCATCGGTTCCGTACGCTGCAGCGCCATAGGTACCCTTGGGCGACTTGGCGGTGACCTCGGCAGAGATGCGTTCAAAGTCTTCCCAGGTCCAGGTCTTGTCGTCCGGCAGGGCCACGCCTGCTGCCTGGAATACGGCCGGATTGGCCAGGATGGTCGCAGCGTTGATGCCTGCCGCGATACCGGTCAGGCCCTTCTCGCTCTTACCCGCATCCAAGGCGGCCGCGTCCAGCTTGGATGTATCGATCTTGTACTTGGAGAGGTCCAGCAGTGCGCCACGAGTGGAGTACTCGGTAATGTACTTCTCGTCCATCTGAATGATGTCCGGGGCGTCATTGGCGGCAACCTGGGTGGCCAGTTTGTCCCAGTAGCCGCTCCAGTCTCCATACTCGGGCTTGATCTTGATGTTGGGGTTTTCGGCTTCGAAGGCCGCGATGGCTGCCTGGGTTACCTGGGCCCGCTTGTCGCCGCCCCACCAGGCGAAGCGAAGCTCCACTTTTCCGTCGGCGCTCTTGGCTTCCGAACCGCCACCGCAGGCGGTGAGCGCCAGGACCGCGGCGGCCGTTGCCGCGACGAGGGCCGAGGCGCGGAGCCTGCGCTTGGTTCGGCGGGGGGCTCCTGTTGTTGCGAGGGCGACTGCTTCACCCTTGGGTTGTGCGGGCACTGTTGTCTCCGATCTTCATTGATCCTGATGCGATGTGGGAAAGCGTTTTCTTAGTTGTGATTATGATACGAGTCACATTCTTGTATTACAAGATAGCGACTTGTATTAGTTGCTGGGAAATTACGACGGCCGGCCTACTTGATACCGGTGGTGGCGATGCCCTTGATGAGGAATCGCTGGCCGAACAGGAACACCAGGAACACCGGGAACAACGACACGATGGACATGGCGAAGAGTGATCCCCAGCTGGTTGCGGACTGCGAATCGACGAAGGCGCGCAGTGCAACGGGGACTGTGAACATGTCCGGATCCGTCAGGTAGATCAGGGCTCCGAAGAAGTCGTTCCACGTCCAGATGAACGTGAAGATGGTGGTGGTGGCCAAGGCCGGGACCATCAGGGGCAGGATCACGCGGAGGAAGATCCGCGGGTGTCCGGCGCCGTCGATGCGGGCCGCCTCGTCAAGCTCCTTTGGAATGCCGCGGATGAACTGGACCATGAGGAACACGAAGAACGCATCGGTGGCCAGGAGCTTGGGAACGATGAGGGGCCAGAAGGTGTTCACCCAGCCGATCTGGGAGAACAGGATGTACTGGGGCACGATCACCACGTGGAAGGGCAGCATGATGGTCAGCAGCATGATGCCGAAGAACAGCTTCTTGCCGGTGAACTGCAACCGGGCGAACGCATAGGCGGCCATGGAGCACGAGACCAGGTTGCCCACGATCGAGCCCAAAACCACAATCGCCGAGTTGATCATGTAGTGCCCGAACGGGTGGGTCAGGGCGGACCATCCGTCGGTGTAGTTGGTCATGTCCAGACTGTTCAGCCAGAGACCGGGTTCGCGGAAGATGAGGTCGTTGGGCCGCAGGGAAGAAACCACCATCCACAGGAGCGGGTAGATCATGACAAGCCCCACCACGATCAGGATGGCGTGCTTGACCAGCCCCTTGATGCGGGCACTACGGCTGAAGGCCAGGTTTCCCGGCGATTCGCGGCGGCGCGGAGCCTTGCCCGGCTCGGTGGTTTTTGCTGCGGGAAGGCTCTGGAGTTTAGTCATCGTAGAACACCCAATACTTTGAAGCGATGAAGTTGATGGCGGTGAAGACGCCGATGATGACCAGCAGGACCCAGGCCATCGCTGAGGCGTAGCCCATGTCGAACTGGCCGAAGCCCTTTTGATACAGGTACAGCGTGAAGAACATGGTGGAGTCGGACGGTCCGCCGTTGCCGCCGGAGACGATGAACGCCTGCGTGAACGACTGGAACGAACCAATGATCTGGAGCACCAGGTTGAAGAAGATGATGGGGCTCAGCAACGGGAGGGTGATCCGCCAGAACCTCTGGAGGGTGGTGGCGCCGTCAACTTCCGCGGCTTCGTAGTACATGTTGGGGATCTGGCGCAGGCCGGCCAGGAAGATGATCATCGGAGCGCCAAACGTCCACACATGCAGGAGGATGATCGAGCCAAGAGCTGTGCTGGGATCCGAAATCCAGCCGGGTCCTTCGATGCCCACCATGGCCAGGACCTGGTTAACCAGGCCCGTGGTGCCGAAGATCTGCTTCCAGAGGATGGCAACGGCGACGGAACCACCAAGGAGGGACGGCAAGTAGAAGATGGAGCGGTAGAACGGCAGGCCGCGAAGACCCTTGTCCAGGACCAGCGCGATCAGCAGGGCCACTGCCAACTGCAGGGGAACACCCACCAGTACATAGGTGAAGGTGACCCGCAATGAGTTGTGGAGGCGGGCGTCGCCGAACATCCGGACGAAGTTGTCCAGGCCCACCCATTCCGGAGGCTGCAGGAGGTTGTAGTCCGTGAAGGACAGGTACAACGACATCAGCATGGGGCCCACCGTGATGGCAACCAAGCCAACGAGCCAAGGAAGAAGGAAGATGTAGGCCGCTTTGTTGTCGCGGCCGTTGGCCTTCTTCTCCTCCTTGGTCATGGGGCCCTTGCGGCGGGTCATCGTTGAGAGTTCACCAATGGCACTCATGGATTCCCCCTCTCCGGACCGCGAACGCCCTGCGGCGTCCCCGTGTGTACTACAGCGGCCATGTGGTCTCCTTTGGTCATCGTGGCCATCCACGGAGTTCGAGTCTGTTGATGCTTGCCTTCCGGGATGCCGTCGATCTTCCGGCACTCCCCTGAGTTACCGGGATTGGCTCCCGATGTTCAGCGGCTCCGTACCAAAGTAAACGTTTTCTTGACCCATGTACAGCCTTTTGCTAATTTTTGAGAAAGCGTTTTCTTACGAAGCCGCCAGCATCGATTTCCCACGCTGAAGAAGCCCGGCGTGCGCCTCCGCACACCCTCCCGCATCGATAAGGCAGGACACCATTGTCAACCAACCCCAGCGCCTGCCATGACTCCCGCTGACATGACCGGAACTGCTTTTCGTCCGAGTGCGCTGGCCGGGTATGAGGACTGGCCAGGCTACGCGCCACACTTTCACCGGGCCGGGTCGGCCACCGCCCAGGAACTCAGCGACGTGCTTGGCATACCGGCTGTCGTCCCGGACCTTGGATACACGATCCACTCGGAAACAGCGCACGACGACGTCATCACCACCCGGCTGTCCTGGCAGTTGGGCTTCGGGCCGAGGACGTCCGCGTGGCTCGTGCGCCCAGCCCACAGCACCGGCCCGCTGCCGGGACTCCTCGCGATGCACTGCCACGCCGGCATCAAGTCGTATGGCGCCGAACGGCTCGTGAAGCTTCCTGCCGGGGTCGAAGACCACGACGCCGATAGCCCTTTCCCGGGTGGATTCGGCCCCGTGCCGCCAGGGTTGCAGGCGAAGCTCTACGGCGGCCGGGCCCTTGCCACCTGGTTGGCCCTACAGGGCTTCGCGGTCCTTGCCCATGACGCCTTCATGTGGGGCAGTCGTCGTTTCGGGCTCGATCCCCTGCCCTTCCGCTCTGCCACAGCGGTAAGCGGCCAGCAGTCGCTCTGGCGGGAGGCCGGCGTCGAACCTTCCGCGTCGGCGCTCTACGACGCCGCGGCCGCCGCCCACGAGGAAACCGTAGCGAAAGCTGCGACGCTGCTGGGCAGCAGCGTCGCCGGGACGGTGGCCCATGACGACCTCGCGGCGCTGGACATCCTCTCCTCGCTCCCGGGAGTGGACCAACACAGGATCGGGTGCCTCGGCTTTTCCGGCGGCGGCGGGCGGGCGATGCTGCTCGCGGCCCTCGATTCCAGAATTCGCAGCTACGTGGTGACGTGCATGATGACCACGTTCGCCTCGCTGTTGCCGTCGTACCTGGATGCGCACTCCTGGTTGCTGCACTCCCCCGGCCTCGCCCAGCTGGGCGACTGGCCGCACCTTGCCGCCCGGTCCAGTGCACGCGCGCTGGTCCAGTACGCCCTCGATGACCAGCTCTTCCCGGAACAAGGAATGGGCGACGCCCACGCCCATCTCTCCAGCGCACTACCGGAGCTGTACACCGGTACTTTCTGGCAGGAACCACACGTCTTCAGCAGAGCCATGCAAGACGAGGCAGCAGCTTTCCTCACCGAGGCCCTGCAGTTATCGGCCACCAAAACAACCCACGAACCTGACCCCGCTAGGACAGCATCATGACGCAACAATTGGCCACCACAACAGCGGAGGGCCCAACACGACTTCCCCGCGTCGCACTGGTGGGTGTGCACGGCTTCGGCGAACGGCACCTGGAGAACCTGGATCGGCTGAGTGCTGCAGGCGCCTTGGAGCTGGTGGCAGTCGCCGATCCGAACCCACCGGCCAAGGACACACTCGAACCGGGCGTGGATGTCTACGCCTCGCTCGACGAACTCCTGGCCGCCGGAGTGGCCCCCGACGTCGTCATTATCTCCACGCCCATCCAGACCCACGCGCCGTTGGCCATTGCTGCACTCAACGCCGGAGCCAACGTGTACCTCGAGAAACCGCCGGTGGCCTCCATGGTGCAGTACCGGGAAGTCATGGCGGCGGCCGCGAGCGCCGGCCGCCTGGTCCAGGTAGGGTTCCAGAGCCTGGGTTCGGACGCCCTCCCCGCGATCGAAGCACTGGTGGGGGCCGGTGCCATCGGAGAGGTGCGAGGCATCAGCGCCACGGGCTTGTGGCTCCGGACCAAGGCTTATTTCAAACGGTCCCGATGGGCCGGCAAGCGCAGCCTGAACGGTACGGACGTGGTGGACGGAGTGGCCACCAACGCCTTGGCGCACGCAGTGGCCACCGGGTTGTGGCTGGCCGGGGCAAGGACCGTAGCGGATGTCGAATCCGTGGACACCGATCTTTACCGTGCCAACGACACCCAGAGTGACGACACCTCCGTGGTGCGGGTACGCACCACCCGCGGCACGGTGCTGACGTGTGCACTGACGCTGTGCGCGCCGGAGCAGTCCGCACCGTCGGTCACCGTGTACGGCACCGAGGGCCAGCTGACCCTCTTCTACACGGAGGATCGGTTGGAGATCACCACGCCTGGGGGCGTCCGGACTGAGACGTTTGGGCGGAAGGATCTCCTGGAGAACCTTCTTGCCGCACGCAACCCCAAGGACCTGCTCAGCCCTCTCGGTGGGGTTGGCGCCTACGTGTCAGTGCTCGAAGCCATCCGGACAGCGGACTCGCCCCGAGCGATCCACCCCGACTTCATCACGTGGGACGGCGACGGCGACGCCGCCCACCCCGTGGTGCACGGTATCGAGTCCCTGATCCGTCGCGCTGCCTTGGGGCATGCCACCTTCGCCGAGCTCGGAGCGCCGTGGACTGCAGCAGGTGGTCCGGCGTTGGAGATCGACGGCGCTCCCGTCGCTACCGTCCAGGACGGGACCCGCATCAGGCCAACCTCGTCCCCCCGCCCCTATCTGCACCCGGTGCGGACCCTTGCCGGCACTGTAGTCACCGACCACATCCCGGAAGACCACGTGTGGCACCTTGGCGCAGGTGTTGCCATCCAGGACGTGGATGGCGTCAACTTCTGGGGCGGCCGGACCTACACCCGCGACGCCGGCGCGTACGTCTGGCGCAAGGACCATGGCCGCATCGTCACCGGATCCGCGGAGCACAGTAACGGGCAGCGGCGCGAACAGCTGGGCTGGATAGGGCCCGACGGCACCCGGCTGCTCCGCGAACAGCGCGAGTGGCGCTGGGCCGCCGTCGGGAATTCAACGTGGAAGCTGACGCTCGATTTCACGCTTGAGTCAGCCACCGGTCATCCGGTCTTCCTGGGCAGCCCCGGTTCCAACGGGCGGCCGCAGGGCGGTTACGGCGGTTTCTTTTGGCGCTTGCCCAAGGTCAGCGACGCGACCATCTGGACTCCGGACGCCCGCGGCGAGGACGCCGTGCACGGCAGCGTGGCGCCGTGGTTGGCGTGGTCGGGAACGTTCGACGCCGGAACCTCCGGCGCCGCGCACGTCACCGGAGACCCCGGTTTGGGCCACCCGGCAACACTCGTCTTCCTTGCCTCACCACAGGCGCCGGACCCATGGTTCGTGCGGCATTCGGGCTATCCCGGCGTCGGATTGTCGTTGGCCTGGGATGCCCCGGTGCCCACCGAACCCGGGAACCCTGTCCACAGGACCGTCACGGTGCTCATCACGGACGGCTTCCTGGCAACACAAGACATTGAACAGCTCATCACTACCTTGGGGGAATCGGCATGACCACGCCAATACAGTCCACAACGCCCACCACAGCACTTACCGCCCCCGGCAACGTAGCCGACCGGGCAGTGAAACGCCGCCGCGTGCTGGACATCCTGGACGCCGCGGGCCGGGACTCGCTCCTGCTCACCACCAACACCGCGCTCACCTGGTACCTGGACGGCAGCCGGATGCACATCAGCCTCGCCGGCGATCCCATTGCCGCCCTCCTGGTGGACCGCTCCGGCGACCACCTGGTGACATTCAACAATGAGGCCGGGCGGATCGCCGGTGAGGAATTGCCGGAAGGGGTTAGCCTGTCCACCGTTCCGTGGTACGGCCAACTGCATGCCGCGGCCGCGGGACTGGCCATCGACGGGAACCCGTTGGTGGAAGCGGCCGTGACCACCGAACTGCGGGCGGCCCGCCAGCAGCTCTTGCCAGCCGAGTCCGCCCGCTACGCTGCACTATCGGCGGATGCTGCGGCTGCCATGACCGAAGTCCTCACCGCAGCGACCCCCCAAACCACCGAATTCCAGCTGGTCTCGGCGCTTGCCGCCAGGATCGTCGCGGCTGGGGCCGAGCCTTTGGTCCTGCTCTGCAACGGTGCCGGCCGGAGCGACTTCCGCCACCCCTTGGCAACACACTCTCCCATAGGCCGCCGCGCCATGGTGGTGGTGTGCGCACGCCGGAACGGCTTAGTCGCCAACGTCACCCGTTGGGTGGCGTTCGACGCCGGCTCAGCGCAGGAGCTCGACGCCGAGGCCCGCATCGCAGCCGTTGAGGCCGACATCTTCCGTGCCACAGTCCCCGGGGCACAGCTCAACGAGGTCTTCGCCGAGATCAAGACTGCATACGCGCGGCACGGATTCGGCGACGATCAATGGACCCTCCACCACCAGGGCGGGCCCGCTGGGTATGCAGGCCGGGACCCCCGCGTCACCGCTGACGTCACGGATGCTGTGGTGCTCAACCAGCCCTTCACGTGGAACCCTTCGGGGCCCGGGGTCAAGATCGAGGACACGGTGCTGCTCACGGATTCCGGCCTGCGCGTGCTGACCGTAGACGACCGTTGGCCGACCACCCTGGTGGAGGGCCGCCGTCGTCCTTTGACCATGCGCCTGTAACCGGGCCTGCACTCTATCCGCACCAACACGAAAGGGGCGGGTCACCATCACGGTGACCCGCCCCTTCTGCGTGTGCCTAGCCAACCAGGGTGAGCACACCGTCCACGCGACGCGGGATACCAAGCGGGTTGGCGTCGTGCAGGGCTGGGTGCAGCACGCTCTCAGGCGCATCCTGGTAGGCCACCGGGCGCTGGAAACGACGCACCGCCGTGGCACCCACTGAGGTGAACAACGACGTCGTGGCCGGGTACGGGCCACCGTGCTGTTGGGCCCAGTTCACGGCAACACCGGTGGGCCAGCCATCGAACAGGACCCGGCCGGCCAGGGTGCTGAGCTGCTCTACCAAGCTGGAGACATTCTCGCCGGGCTGGGCGTGCACCGTGCCGGTGAGGCTCCCCGGCACCTTCGCGAGGGCTGCCGACAGCTCCTCTTGGTTCGCGTATTCGATGAGCAGAGTGGTGGGGCCGAAGCACTCCTCCAGCAGTTCATCCGGGCGTTCCAGTACGTTGGCGGCACTGGTGGAGAACACCACGGGCGCGGCACCGTCGGCCAGGCTGTCCTGCTGGACCGTGCCACTGACGACGGCGACACCCGGTTGGTCCGCGACGCTGCGCAGCCCGTCCGGGTAAGCCTCGGCGATGCGCTCGGTAAGCATGGCAGCCGTGGGCTTGTCCTTGCTCGCCTCAGCCAGTTGTGACGCGAAATCGGTGCCTGCAGGGATAAAGACCAGTCCGGGCTTGGTGCAGAACTGGCCCGCGCCCATGGTGAAGGAACCAGCCAAGCCCGCAGCGAGCTGCTGGCCACGCTCGGCCAGGGCATCCGCGGTGATGACCACCGGGTTCAGGCTGCCCAGCTCACCGTAGAACGGGATGGGTTCCGGGCGGGACGTGGCGAGGTCGAACAGTGCCCGGCCACCGGGAATGGAGCCGGTGAATCCCACCGCTTTGATGGCCGGGTCCTGGACGAGGGCTGTTCCGGCCTCGCGGCCACTGACCAGTGCGAAGATGCCGTCCGGGGCCCCGGCCTTGGCCAGGGCTTCCGTGACGATCTCCGCGGTCCGCTCGCTCAGGCGCAAGTGACCTGAGTGGGCCTTGACGATCACCGGGCAGCCGACGGCCAATGCGGACGCGGTGTCGCCTCCCGCCACGGAGAAGGCGAACGGAAAGTTCGACGCCGAGAACACCGCCACCGGTCCGATCGGACGCAGGATGCGGCGAAGGTCGGGCTTGGGCGGGGTGGCCGTCGGGTCTGCGTGATCGATGACGGCCTCAAGGTAGGAGCCCTCGGTGATCACTGTGGCGAACAACCTGAGCTGTCCACTGGTCCTCGCTACCTCGCCGGTGAGCCGGACGGTGCCCAGGCTTGTCTCTGAATCGGCGATGGCCACCAGCTCGGTGACGTTGGCGTCCAAAGCGTCGGCGACGGCGGTCAGCCAGGCCGCGCGTTCGGCGTCGGAAGCAGCTGCGGTCACTTTCGCTGCCGCGGTGGCTGCGGAGGTGATGGCGGTCAGGTCAAGAGTTGCTGTACTCAATGCGGTTTCCTTTGCTCTGAGGTTCTGGGCTGTCAGCAACCGGCGGTGGTGTCTGGCCGGTGAATTCGAGGCCAAGGCCCGTACGGCTTGTACTGCTGAGCCTGCTGTTGTGGATGCGTACCGGGGAGGGCCCGGCCAGGATGCCGAGCTGCTCGAACGAGGCATCTTCCACGTCCTCCACGCTGACGGCGTCAGCCAAGGTGAGGGCCAACTGTCCGGAAAGCTCCGGAAGCAGGTGCGGTGCCACCCTGATGCTGTTGGCCCGGGCCAGCTCAACGATCCTGCGGAACGGGGTAATGCCACCCACCCGGACAATGTTGGGCTGGATGATGTCTACCGCTTCGGCTTCGATGAAGTCGCGGAAGCGGTAGATGGTGTGGACGTTCTCGCCCAGGGCTATGGGCACCGGTGACTGCTTGCGCAGGCGGCGGTAGGCCCAGAGGTCGTCGGCGCGGATCGGTTCTTCCAGCCATTCCAGTCCGTACTCCCCCAAAACATCCAAGGCACGGAAGGTATGGGCCAGGTCCCAACGCTGGTTGGCGTCAATCATGAGCAACCGGTCCGGGCCAATGACCTTCCGAACGGCTGCGACGCGCTCGGCGTCTTCCCTGAGTTCGGGCTTGCCAACCTTGATCTTCACCGCGTTATGTCCGGCAGCAACCCATCGTCGGGCCTGTTCCACCAGCTGCTCCAGGGTGTAATGAAGATTCACTCCGGAGCCGTAAACCTCCACCGATTCCCGGCGTTGGCCCAACAACCCGGTCACGGAGGTCTCGGCCTGCCGGGCCTTCAGATCCCACAGGGCCAGGTCCACACCGGCCATGGCGATGGTGGTCAGGCCGCCACCGCCAGCTTCGTGCAGCCGCTTCCAGAGCTGGTCCCAGACAATGTCCGCGTTCGCTTCCAAACCGACAATGAACGGTGCGATGTCGTGGTCCAGGAGGGCTTTGACCGCTTGGGGACCGATGGTAGGCGTCCACGAGAAGCCATGGCCCGTGCCGCCGTCGTCCGTAGTCAGTTCGGTGACGATCACGTGGTTCTCTGGCGCCTCCGCACCCCAGCTGCGCAGCAGCGGGACCGTAATCAGCCGGGTGGCCAGGCCCGTGATGCGGGCCGCCATCAGCTGCCGGCCAGCTCGTGGCCCTTGGCCAGGATGGACTTGAGCTCCAGGAGTTGCTCCTCCGAGGGGTCAACCAGCGGCGGGCGGACGGGGCCGACCGGCAATCCGGCGAGGCGCAGTCCGGCCTTGATGAGGGAGACCCCGAAGCCCGGAGTCTGGTCACGGAGACGGACCAGCGGCGCATAGAAGCCCTCGAGCAACGCGTGGCGGCGTTCTTCGTCGCCGGAAACGTAGGCGTCGTAATAGGCCTTGGCGATTTCGGGGGCCATGGCAAACGCAGCCGAGGAGTACAAGGGAATGCCGAGGCCCCGGTAGGCGCCCTGGGTCAGTTCAGCTGTCAGCAGGCCGTTGAAGAGTGCGAAGTCCTTGCGTCCGCTCGCGTTGATGGCCGAGACGATTTCCTGGGCCAAGCCGACGTCGCCGATTCCGTCCTTGAAGCCAACCACCTTCGGGTTGGCGGTCAGGCGGGTGATGGCTTCGGCAGTGAATTTGGCGGTGCCGCGGTGGTACACGATCACCGGAAGGCTACTCGCGGCGGCGATGGCTTCGACGTACGCCACCACGCCATCCGTGGGGCCGGTGACCAGGTACGGCGGGAGCACCAGGAGTGCGTCCGCGCCGGCTTCCTCGGCCACCTTCGCGGCGGCGATGGCGTGGCCCAGCGGACCACCGGCACCGGAAACTACCGGCACGGCTCCCGCAACGGCCTCGACGGCGGCAGTAACCACCGCGCGGATCTCGTCAAGGGAGAGCGCATGGAATTCGCCGGTGCCGCAGGCCGGGAAAACGCCGCCCGGGCCGAAGGGAAGACGGGAGGTAATGTGCTCTTTCAGCAATGCCACATCTACGGTGCCGTCTTCAGCGAAGGGAGTGACGGGGAAGAACAGTACGCCGTCGAAGTTCATGGTGTCTCCTTGGTTGCTCCCGCCGGGACCAGGCCGGCGTGGATCTCGTCGTTGAGTGCTGCTTGTTCGGATGCTGCGGTGTCCGGGCCCTCGTAGGGCGGAGTGAGTTCGGTCCGCCACGTGCGCTCGGGCTCCCAGCCGAGGAGTTCGCGGGCCTTGTCAATGGAGAACGCGGGGCTGGTCCCGGTCAGGTGTTTGGTCAAGGGACCGCTGCCGGGGAGGAAACGTGGGAAGAGCTCTGCGAGGGGCGCGGTGGCCAAGGCATCCTTCGCGCCAACAAAGAACACCTCGCCGTTCGGAATCGAGTCCATCTTGTCCAGAAGCACGTCCAGGAAGTCGGCCACGTCCCGGGCATCCACGTAGTTGAACTGCGCGGGCGCCGAGAGGGCGGGATTGTCCAGGCGTTCGCGGACCGTGTGCCCCTGCTGCGTCAGGGCACCTTCCCACTCTTCGGGGGAAATCACATAGCACGGACGGAAGGCCGCATACCTGATCTTCTCGCCCTGGGCGGCCGCAAACATCTGTACGGTTTGTTCGGCGATCAGCTTGGACAGCGCATAGGCGTTCCATGGCTTGGGCGGCGTCTGCTCGTCCAAAGGGAACGACGGCGGCAGCCATCCGGCCGGTGAACCGTAGCCCAGGGCGGTGGGGCTGGACGCCGTCACGATCTTCGGGACGCCGGCGTCGGTGGCCGCACTGACCACCGCGTAGGCAAGCCTGGTGTTCGTGCTGAAGATGACGTCCTCGGGTGCGCTGAAAGGTACGGCGATAGCAGCGAGGTGGATGACGGCGTCGGGCGCTGTTTCGCGGATGAGGCGTTCCGCCTCCCCCGGCGCCAGGAGGTCTGCGGTGTATTGCTCGGCGCCTGCCGGCAGATACTCCGCCGGGACGGCGTCCCGGTCAACTGAGATCACCTTGTGGCCGGCCCCGGCGAGGCCGGCCACAACGCTGCGGCCAAGCCGGCCGGAACCGCCGGTGACAAAAATCCTGCTCATTCTCTGTTCCTTGCGTGGGTAGTGAGCCGGTCAGCCCTGGCTACGGCTGAGGTCGGCGCCGAGGCCAAGTTCGCTGATGCGGACGGGGAGGTCGGTCTCAAGGGACTGGTTGCCGGCGATGCCCACCGACACGGAACGGAGTCCATCGATGTAGCCGGACGGGCGGCCCAACGGGTCAATGCCGGGGCCGTTGAAGAGGTCGGAGAGCAGGAGGTTGTCGCCGCCGCCGTGGCCCCCTTCGCCGTTGATGATCGGGACTTCGTAGGCCGCTTCCCAGTGCCGCTGGACCACCAGGCGTTCGCCGTTGCGGCGCACAGCGTCCTCTTCTTCGACCGGTGTGGCGCTCGGGTCCACCACGGTCTTCTTGTCGGTACTGGATTCGACGGCGGCGCGTTCCACCACTTCGAGTTCGGCGCGGCCCTCGGTGCCGTTGACGGTGACGCGGTAGCCTTCCCACGGGCTGTGGGCGTTCAGCGAGTAACTCAGCGTGGGCCCACCCTGGTAGTCCACCACGAGGGCAAGGTTGTCCTCGATGGTGATGCCTTCGGTGAACACGTCCTGGTCTCGGAGGTAGCCGTCGAACTTCTCATTGTCGTAATACAAGGCCTTCAGTCGCTCGTCCTCGCGCATGTCCAGGAGGAAGGGATCGTGCTCAAGGCCGTCAACGGTGCCTCGCTCCGGACGGGCTCCCAAGCCGCGCTCTGCTGCGTTCTTGTCGCCGTAAAAGCGCAGGCCACCGGAGGCAAAAACGCGCTCCGGGACGTCGTTGATCCACCAGTTAACAAGGTCGAAGTGATGGGAGGCCTTGTGGATGAGCAGGCCACCGGAGTTCTTCTTTTCGCGGTGCCAGCGGCGGAAGTAGTCAGCGCCGTGCACCGTGTCCAGGACCCAGCTGAAGTCAATGGAGGTGACTTTGCCGATCACGCCGTTCTGGATGACTTCCTTCAGCGCACTGTTGCGCGGCGAGTAGCGGTAGTTGAAGGTAACCACAACGTTGCGGCCCGTCTTGGCCACGGCCTCGGTGATGCGGCGGCAGCCCTCAACGTCGATGGTGAGGGGCTTTTCAACCACGACGTCGGCGCCCGCCTCGAGTGCCTCCACAATGTAGTCCGCGTGGGTGTAATCGGGCGTGGTTACGATGACGCGCTCGATGCCGTTGGCTTGGATGAAGCTGGTGAGCTGTCCGGGCTCGAAGGAAGCCACGGGCTCTGTGCCGCCGAGCTCTTTGATGAGGTCCTGGTAGAACTGCACGCGGCCCTGGTTGACGTCGGACAGGGCAATAAGTTCAGCGACGTCCGCGTGCTGCCCGTAGATGGCCCGGATGTACATCTCGGAGCGGCCGCCGGTGCCGATGAGGGCAATCCGGGTTCGCTGGGGGCTTTCGTCCTGGACTGTGGTTGCGCCAGGTGCGGTCTGGGTCTCGGCTGAGTCGACGTTGACCATGGGGATGCCCCTTTCAAAGAGCAGGAGTGAACCGCTTGACGGCCCGGCTTCGTATGGGAAGAATCGTGAGAAAGCGTTTTCTCAGAGCGTTATAAGCTTTGTATCAAGACTCTGGTGGTCACGTCAACCATTGCTCCAACGACGGAGCAAACGGGAGGCGGCCAATGGGAAGGGGCCACATGGCACGCAGGAACACCAACAGACGCGTCGGGATCGCCGACGTCGCGGAGAAGGCGGGCGTCTCGCACGCCACCGTGTCACGCGTCATGAACGGTAACGCCGCCGTGGACCCTGGCATCGCCGCGCGCGTCCGGGCCGCAGCGGCCGAACTGAAGTACCAACCCAACCCGGTGGGCCGCAGCCTTGCACTGGGCAAGACAGACACCATCGGCATCGTGGTTCCGGACCTGGCCAACCCCACGTTCCAGGCCATCCTCCGCGGGCTCAGCATCGCAGCCGCGCAGGACGGGTATCGCGTCCTCATCGCCGATTCCTCCGAAGTCACCAGCGAAGAAGCGATCCTTGCCGGCGAGGCCCGGCGGCGCTGCGACGGCGTGGTCCTCTGCGCACCCCGAATGTCGGATGCCGAACTTGAGGAACTCGCTCCCACCCTGCATCCGCTGGTACTCATCAACCGAACCACAGTGGCTACCAATACGCCCAGTTTGAGCGTGGACTACGGCCAAGGGATACAGGAATTGGCCCAGCATTTGGTCTCCCTGGGCCACCAACGCCTGGCGTTCCTCTCCGGCCCCGAGCACAGCGCCTCAAACCGCCAACGCCTGGCAGGGCTTGATCAATTCCGCACCGGGCACCCGGACATAGAACTGCAAATGCTCGACGGCGGCTCCAACTTCGATTCCGGCCACGAATCCACCGAAGCCATCATCGCCAGCGGTGCCACGGGAATTTTGGCCTTTAACGACCTCGTTGCCATGGGGCTGCTCAGCGGCCTCCACGAACGCGGAGTGCGCGTGCCGGAAGACATCTCCGTGACCGGCTTCGACGACATCCCGTTCGCGAAATACACCACTCCCCCACTGACCACGGCAGCGGTGCCCATCAACGAGCTCGGAAGCCTGGCCTGGCGGCGCATGCGCGAACAGATCCAGCAGGCCGGAGAAGCTGCCACCCAGGCGCAGGATGAGTTCTCGCCCAGGGTGGAGATCCGCAAGAGTACCGCGGCGCCCGCCCTCAAGCCCGCCTCTTAAAGCAACGCGGGGTCACTTACGGCCCATCCTGAGGGTCATCATGGGCCCTAAGTGACCCCGCGTTGCTCTAGATCCGGGGGACTCCCGCGCCCACTCCGGCCTCCGCGTAGAAGCCCTGGATGTGGGCCGCCACAAGCTGGGCCGCCTTGCCGCCGTCGTTATTGTTCACGGCGTTCAGGATGGCGCGATGTTCGGCGCGAAGCCTGGTGGAAGTCGCGTTCCAGTCGGGCAGGTTTTCCGTCAAAGTGCTTGCGTAGTTCTCGATTGCGCCCCTCAGCGAGGCCATCATGGCGCTGACCACCGAGTTGCCGGCAGCCTGGGCGAGTGCCACGTGGAACCGGGCGTCGAGAGCAAGGAACGTGTCGATGTCCGGGGCCTCATCCATTTGGTCCAGCAGCGCGGCAGCTGCCTCCAAAGCGGGAACCCCCACCTGAGCCCGTTCGGCCGCCCAGGATTCAAGCAACACACGGGTCTCCACGATGTCGGCCACCGGAAGATGACGGGTGGCCACATGCAGCCTGAGGGTTGAACCCAGGGCGGACCCAGGCTCTGCGATGACCACCGTTCCGGCGTCCTTACCCGAACCAACGCCGGCTCGAACGACCCCCATTGCCTCAAGGATCCTGACGGCTTCGCGCACGGAAGTCCGCGAAACCTGAAGCTGCTCGGCCATGGCACGCTCGCCCGGCAGCCGGCCCCCGAGGGTGAGGTCTCCATCAGACAACTGCTTCTCGATCCACTGCAGGACCAACTCGTGGGTTCGCATATCCGACATACTAGTTGATGTGGTCCAACCACATGGTCTACAGTGTGGTTAGACCACAGAATTCAAGGGAGAACCTCATGACCGAGACACTGGATCCCAAGCTCACGGCCGCCCCCGCCAATGCCGGCAGCGACGAAAACGTGACCCGCACGCCCCAGCCGAGGCCCGCCGTCGTGCAGCCACCGGCCCTCAAGCGCCGCGTACCCAAGGTCTCCGACCTGGCACCGCTGATGCAGTTCAAAAAGCCGGAGTTCAGCAAGGCCGCCCGCCTCAAGCGTGCCAGCACCATCTGGGAACTGCGCGACATTGCCAAGCGCCGCACCCCGCAGGCACCATTCGACTACACCGACGGCGCCGCAGAAGAGGAGATCACGCTGCGCCGTGCGCGGCAGGCCTTCCAGGACATCGAATTCCGGCCGGGCATCCTTCGCGATGTTTCCAGGATCGACCTTCGAACGGACATCCTGGGCAAGGAATCAAGGCTCCCGTTCGGGATCGCACCCACCGGCTTTACCCGCATGATGCAGTCCGAAGGCGAATACGCCGGCTCGCAGGCCGCTGAGGCTGCAGGCATTCCCTACACCCTGTCCACCATGGGCACAGCGTCCATCGAGGACGTCGCCACTGCCGCGCCGAACGGCCGGAACTGGTTCCAGTTGTACCTGTGGACGGACCGCGACCGCTCACTCGAACTCATCGAGCGGGCCGCGAAGGCCGGCAACGACACCCTCATGGTCACCGTGGACACCGCAGTAGCCGGAGCCCGCCTGCGCGATGTCCGGAACGGCATGACCATACCGCCGGCACTGACCATCAAGACGGTTCTGGACGCGTCCTACCGTCCGGCATGGTGGTTCAACTTCCTCACGCACGAGCCCCTGACGTTCGCCTCGCTCTCCCGCTACACCGGCACTGTGGCGGACCTCATCAACTCCATGTTCGACCCCACCCTGACCTACGAGGACCTCGACTGGCTGCGGGAAACCTGGAAGGGCAAGCTGGTGGTCAAGGGCATCCAGACCGTCGAAGACGCCCGGCGCGTGGTTGACCACGGCGCCGACGGCATCATCCTGTCCAACCATGGCGGCCGCCAACTGGATCGCGCCCCCATCCCGTTCCACCTGCTGCCCGAGGTTACATCGGCGCTGAAGGCGGACAACAGCAAGGCCGCGGTCATCCTGGACACAGGAATCATGAGTGGCGCCGACATCGTGGCAGCCCTGGCCTTGGGAGCGGACTTTACGCTGATCGGGCGCGCCTACCTTTACGGCCTGATGGCCGGGGGCCGTGAAGGCGTGGACCGGACCATCCGGATCCTCGAAAAGGACATGACACGAACCATGGCACTCCTGGGCGTCAGCAAGGTGGCGGACCTGAACCCGGACCACGTCCGGCTGCTGCAGCGCTGACCTGGTGGGTGAGGGCGCTAGATCAGGCCCTGCGCCAGCATCGCGTCGGCTACCTTGACGAAGCCGCCGATGTTGGCGCCCACCACGTAGTTTCCGGGCGCCCCGTATTCCTCGGCGGTGGCCGCGCAACGGTCATGGATGCCCACCATGATCTCGGTCAGGCGCTGCTCGGTGTGTTCGAAGGACCACGAGTCGCGGCTGGCGTTCTGCTGCATCTCAAGGGCTGAGGTTGCGACACCGCCGGCGTTGGCTGCCTTGCCTGGCCCGAACAGGATCCCTGCGTCCTGGAACACCGACACAGCCTCACGGGTGGAAGGCATGTTCGCGCCTTCAGCCACCGCGATGAGTCCGTTGCTGACCAGCTTGGCGGCAGCATCGCCGTCGAGCTCGTTCTGCGTGGCGCACGGCAGCGCAACGGTGCCGGTGACATCCCACACGGAACCACCGGCGACGTGGCTGGCCCCCGGACGGCGCGCTGCGTAATCGGTCAGGCGACCCCGCTCCACTTCCTTGATCTGGCTCAAAAGCGCGACGTCGATCCCGGCTTCGTCCACGATGTAACCGGCGGAGTCCGAACAGGCCACAACGGTGGCACCGAGGGATTGCGCCTTGGCGATCGCATGGATCGCGACGTTGCCCGAACCGGACACCACGACGCGCTGGCCATCAAAGGAAGCGCCACGCGTCTTGAGCATTTCCTGGGCGAAGATGACCGTGCCATATCCCGTGGCCTCCGGCCGGACCAGGGAGCCGCCCCACGAGATACCCTTGCCGGTGAGCACACCGGATTCGTATCGGTTGGTGATGCGCTTGTATTGGCCAAAGAGGTAGCCGATCTCGCGGCCACCCACGCCAATATCGCCGGCGGGAACATCGGTGTACTCGCCAATGTGGCGGTACAGCTCGGTCATGAAAGACTGGCAGAAACGCATGATCTCCGCGTCGGAACGCCCGCGGGGATCGAAGTCCGAGCCGCCCTTCCCTCCACCGATCGGCATGCCCGTGAGCGCGTTCTTGAAGATCTGCTCGAAGCCCAGGAACTTGACGATGCCCAGGTACACGGACGGATGGAAGCGGAGCCCACCCTTGTAGGGGCCCAGCGCCGAGTTGAACTCCACTCGAAAGCCCCGGTTGACGTGCACGCGGCCGGCGTCGTCAGTCCATGGGACACGGAAAATGATCTGGCGTTCGGGCTCGCACAGGCGCTCCAAGACTGCACCCTCAAGGAATTCAGGATGACGGTCGTGGACCGGGCCCAGGCTTTCGAAGACCTCAATGACGGCCTGGTGGAATTCCTTCTCCCCCGGGTTCCGCGCCAACACGGTGTCCCGGACAGCTTCGAGCCTTGAATCCATGCGTCTTCCTATCCTCAGTGCGCCGGCCAGCGGCGGGACGATCAGTCCCGCCCATGGTTGCACCCGAGGAGGTGGGATCTCCATCCGGTGAGTATGTGACCCTCATGGCGGAGTTAACACAAGCGTAGAAAATCGTTGGGAAATCAAGGGGTAGCAGGCTACCAAGAACTCACAATGTGAGCAGGATCACGCCCGGCGTTGCCCGCTACCGCTTGCGGCCGAATTTGGGCAGGTTGGGAAGGTTCGGGAGATTGGCGAGGAGGTCGGCGGCCTTCGTCGCAGCCCGGCCCACGGTACGGCCAATCTGCTGGGGAACGGTGTCATCGGATGTCAGGTCCAAGGAAACCGGGGTGCCACTGGCATGGACCTTGACAGCCTGGCCCACTGCGTCAGTGCGGGTGGGCGCTACCTCAGGTGCCGTGCTCGGCGCAGCGGCAGGCACCTCGCTGGAAGGCACGACGGCGGCGGGTGCCGTGGGTCCGACGTCGAACGTTTCAAGCCAACTCACCACACCGGCGAGCGGCTTGGGATTCAGCGCGTAAAAACGCTTCTGGCCCTGCGCGCGCATGCTGACGAGGTCCGCCTCGCGGAGCACTTTCAGATGCTTGGAGATTGTGGGCTGGCTTGCAGCCAGTTCTTCCACCAGTTCGCCTACAGCTTTATCCCCAGAGCGGAGGGAGACCAGGATGTCGCGCCTGGTTGCCTCAGCTATGACGGCAAATACGTCGTCAGTCACCATGCCTCCCACCCTAGCGACATATACGCCAAATGGCATCCCTATTTCGTTGTGATGCGGGCTGCAGACGCGAGGTCGCGCAGGCGAAGCCCACTCAATCGAACCAGGGATCCAGGCCGTACAACGGGAAGATCTCCTTGCGGGTTGCGATGACCGTCCGGTCAACCTCATCTGCGGGATCGTAACCAACCTCCCACGAGCGCCACCACACATCCACGTCGTCGCCCATCTTCTCCGGCGCCCACACCCCATACGTTTCCTTCACGTACGTCCGCCACGCTTCCGGGACGGCCGTGCTCAGCGGGACCGGCCGTTGGGTCACCATGCCGATCAGATGGCTCCAGGCCCTGGGCACCACGCCCGTGACGTCGTAGCCGCCTCCCCCGGTGGCGATCCAGCGGTTGTCGCAGTAGCGGGCGGCAAGGCTGCCGACTGCGGATGCCGCTTCGCGCTGACCGTCAACGCTGAGGTTGAGATGCGTCAGGGGGTCGTCCCTGTGCGAATCGCAGCCGTGCTGGCTCACGATTACTTCGGGTTCAAACGCACCCACCAATTGGGGCACCACCGCGTGGAACGCCCGCAACCAGGCAGCGTCACCCGTGAACGTGGGCAGTGCGACGTTCACAGCCGTCCCAAGTGCCTCCGGGCCGCCGGTCTCATTGGCGAAGCCGGTGCCCGGGAAAAGTGTCAGGCCGGTTTCGTGGAGCGAAATGGTCATGACGCGGGGATCGTTCCAGAAGATACTCTGGGTCCCGTCTCCGTGATGGGCGTCCACGTCGATGCTGACAATCCGCTGCACCCCGCCATCGAGCAGTCTTTGGATGGCCATTGCGACGTCGTTGTAGACGCAGAACCCGCTGGCCCGCTCCCGGGCCGCGTGGTGCATGCCTCCACTAAAGTTCACGGCCCGAACGGCGCGGCCGGTCAGGATGGTGTCCGCAGCCAGCAAAGAACCCCCTGCCAGGCGTGCGCTGGCTTCATGCATACCGGCAAACGCGGGATCATCCTCGGTGCCGAGGCCGCGGCTTTCCTCGGGGCGGGTGGGGTCGGCGCTGACGCGGCGGACAGCGTCCACATACTCGCGGCTGTGAACGGTGTAAAGCTCGACGTCGGTAGCCACCGCAGGTGCCTCCACGGCCACGTGATGGTGGTCGAAGAGCCCCAAGGAGTCCGCCAGCCGCGCCGTGAGTTCGAGTCGTTGCGGGGCCATGGGATGGCCGGGGCCGAAGTTGTACGCAGTCATGGCTGGGTCCCACACCACCGTCGTTGGCAGTGCGGAGCGCGTAATGCTGGAAGCAGTTGTCCCAAGCCTGGAGTTCATCCAGAACAGGCTACCTGAGGCTGGCGGGGGCCAACGCCCGGTTACGCCGCAGGAATAGTGGTTTACTACTCAGGAAAGCTTGTATCAACCGAGGAAGAGCGCCATGTCTCAAAGCCAGTCGCGGTCCACCAGCCCGACCAACTGGCAACCCAACCAGCCGGAGCGGGAAGGCCTGTGGATCTTCACCCGGGTGCGCGACTTCATCGACAACATTGCCAACACCTCACCGGCCCGCCTGGCACTGACCGTCTTCGCAGTGGTGATCCTGGTCTTCACGGGTTTGCTGTCCCTGCCCGCCGCTTCGTCTGCCGGTACCGTCACACCTTTGCACCAAGCCATGTTCACTGCGGTGTCCAGCGTCTGCGTCACCGGGCTGACCGTGGTTTCCACGGCAACCCACTGGACGTTCTTCGGTCAGCTGGTCATCCTGGTCGGCATCTTCGTTGGCGGTTTGGGCACCCTCACCCTCGCCTCGCTCCTGGCCCTGATGGTCAGCAAGCGGCTGGGTGTGCGCGGCAAACTGATCGCGCAGGAAGCCATGAACAACGCGGGCCGCCTCGGTGAGGTGGGTACCCTCCTACGGATCGTCATAGTCACGTCCGTGGTCATTGAGGGAGCCCTGGCGTTGGCGTTGATTCCGCGTTTCATCATGCTCGGCGAAGATTTCTGGCAAGCCGTCTGGCACGGCGTCTTCTATTCGATCTCATCATTCAACAACGCCGGCTTCACGCCCCACTCCGACGGTATCGTCCCCTACGAAACCGACCTCTGGATCCTCATACCCCTCATGCTGGGCGTCTTCCTGGGCAGCCTGGGCTTCCCCGTGGTGATGGTTTTGCAGCAGAACGGTCTCAACTGGAAGAAATGGAACCTCCACACCAAGCTGACCATCCAGGTCTCCTTCATACTGCTGGCGGCCGGGACCGTTCTGTGGGGGCTCATGGAGTGGGACAACGTGCGGACCATTGCCCACATGAACCTTGGTGACAAGATCACCCACTCGCTGTTTGCCTCCGTCATGACCCGTTCGGGCGGCTTCAACCTGGTGGACCAAAACCACATGGAATCCACCACCATGCTCCTCACCGACGCCCTCATGTTCGCCGGCGGCGGCTCAGCTTCCACGGCAGGCGGCATCAAGGTGACCACCATCGCCGTCATGTTCCTCGCCATCATGGCCGAAGCCCGCGGTGACGCCGACGTGAAGGTCTATGGCCGCACCATTCCCCAAGGAACCATGCGAGTGGCCATCTCCGTGATCGTCGCTGGCGCCACCCTGGTATCCGTGGCAGCATTTTTGTTGCTCTCCATCAGCGGAGCCTCGCTGGACAGGGTGCTCTTCGAATCCATCTCAGCCTTTGCCACCGTAGGACTGAGCACCAACCTCAGCGCCGAGCTGCCGCCGTCGGGCGTTTACGTCCTCACAGTGCTAATGTTCGCCGGACGCGTCGGCACCGTGACCCTCGCTGCCGGGCTGGCCTTACGCCAGCGCAGCCAGTTGTTCCACTACCCGGAAGAGAGGCCAATCATTGGCTAGTACCACTGGGGCCGCCAACCGCCCCGCCCACAACGCCCCAGTGCTGGTCATCGGCCTGGGCCGGTTCGGCTCAGCAACGGCCGAGCAACTGGTCAAGCAAGGCCGCGAAGTCCTTGCGATCGAGCGCGACAGGACCCTCGTCCAGAAATGGGCACCGGTCCTGACACACGTGGTCGAAGCCGACGCCACCAACATCGACGCCCTGCGCCAACTCGGTGCACAGGAATTCAGCTCAGCCGTGGTGGGTGTGGGCACGTCCATCGAATCCTCGGTGCTGATCACCGTAAACCTGGTGGACCTGGGCATCCAGCACCTGTGGGTCAAGGCCATCACGCCCTCGCACGGCAAGATCCTGACCCGGATCGGCGCCAACCACGTGATCTACCCCGAAGCCGACGCCGGCGTCCGCGCCGCCCACCTGGTGTCAGGCCGCATGCTGGACTTCATCGAGTTCGACGACGACTACGCGATCGTCAAGATGTACCCGCCCAAGGAAACCGTGGGATTCACGCTGGAAGAATCCAAGGTCCGCTCCAAGTACGGCGTGACCATTGTTGGCGTCAAAACCCCGGGCGAGGACTTCACCTACGCCCGACCCGAAACCAAAGTGTCCGGCCACGACATGTTGATCGTGTCCGGACACGTGGACCTGCTGGAGCGCTTCGCAGCACGGCCCTAGGGGTCAGCCGAGCTGCTTGGTGATCTCCGCTGCCCGGGCGGCCGCGGCCCGGGCGCCGGCGGCGATGATCTTGGGGATGCCGCCGTCGTCGAAGGCCATGATGGCCCGCTCGGTGGTGCCATTGGGGCTGGTGACAGCAACCCGCAATTGCGTGGGGTCCGCGCCTGGCTCAGCCAACATGAAGCCAGCGCCGGCCACGGTTTCGCGGGCCAGCATCACGGACAGCTCCCGGTCCAGGCCCAGCTCGACGCCGGCCGCAGCCATGGCCTCGGCAAGGTAGAACGCATAGGCCGGTCCGGAACCGCTGATGGCCGAGAGCGCGTCAACCTGCTCTTCGGGGATTTCCACCACCGTTCCGGCCCCGGCCAAGGCCTTCTTAGCCTGCTCCAGTTGCTCCGGGGTGCAGTGCGTCCCGGGCGAAACAGACACGACGCCACGGCCCAGCTTGGCCGGCGTATTGGGCATCGTGCGGATGACCGGCTGCCCCTCAGGTAAAGCGGCTTCAAGTTGGGCGATGGAGACGGCAGCAGCGACGCTGACCACCAAGGTGTCCTTCGCCAGTGCTGGGCTGATCTCGCGGGCCAGATCCAGGATGCCAACGGGTTTGACGCCCAGGATGACCATTCCGGCGCCCTTGGTGGCCAGTTTGTTGTTATCCGGCTCTTCCTCGCCGGCGATTGCCATGACGCCATGGCGCTGGGCCAACTCGTCCGCCCGTTCCGCCCGGCGGACGGTGGCAACAATATCGGACGGGTCCGCCCCCGCGGCCAGGAGACCGCCCAGGATTGCCTCGTTCATGGATCCACAGCCAAGGAATGCGATTCGGTTGCTCATGGCTCCATCATTGCAGTTGGCATCCGACGGGGTCTAACGGCTTCAGCATTCCCAGCTTGTTCCCAAGGTTATTGCAGGCAGCACTCATGCTCGGTACCTAATGTAGTTATTACCTCATTGAGGGTGCGAGTGATGAGGCGGGCATGGGGATGTCCGCCAGCAGCACCGGTGGCCGGGCGGGTTTTCCCCCATTTCCCGATTCGGCCGCCGGTGCTTTCGCTTTTAAGCAGCAAAATCCCGCTCTCATCCGCCTGCCGGGCCGCAGTACGGCGGGGCAGGCGAACAAGAACGGGAAAACCCGACGCCGTTACTGGTCGGAGCTGCGAACCAGCGGAACGCTGAGGTGCTGCCGGGCGAAGCGCAGGGTCTCGGCCAGCATCTCCTCGCGCTCCCCCGCTACCTTTGCTTTACGGGTGGAAATCTCGGCCACCACCACACCGTCAAAACCGCTCGCAGCCAAGTGCTGCAGGGCATCGGCACACTGTTGCGTCCCGGTACCGGGCACCAGGTGTTCGTCCTTCCCGGAACCCGACCCGTCCGTCAAGTGAACGTGACGCAGCTTGCTTCCCAGAGCCTTGATGGCTTCCAAACTGTTGGCCCCGGCAGTGGCTGCATGCGAGAAGTCCCACGTGACGTCGTCGTAATCCTGGCCCAACGGATCCCAGTGCGGGAGGTAGGCGACGGCCTCCCGGCCCCGGACCCGCCACGGATACATGTTCTCCACGGCGATGCGCACCTGGTACGTGGCGGCCATCTCCCGTACGCCTTCCACGAAGTTCTCCGCGTAATTGGACTGCCAGCGGAAGGGCGGGTGCACCACGACGGTGTCGCAGTCTACCTCTGCCGCCATCTGGCACGACTTCTCGATCTTGCTCCATGCCGTACCCCACACCTGTTGCGTCAACAACAGGGTGGGGGCATGTATGGAAACGATCTTTTGGTGATACCGGTGGCTCAGCTGGATCAGGGCATCAGGGTTCTGGCTCACCGCGTTGTTGGTGACCATCACCTCCACGCCCTCGTACCCCAGGTCCTGGGCCACTGCGAAGGCGTCATGGACGCTCAGGGGGTAGACGGACGCACTGGACAGCGCCACAGGGATCTGGCGGTCATTCACTTCAGGTTCGACGTCGTTACTCATCTCAGGAGGCCAGCCCGCCTGCCACAGGGGCTGGGATGGGTGATGGGGATGGTGTGTTTACCGGGACCGGGAATTCCTTGACCGGGTTGGGCTCATCAATGTCCGTGGTCTTGCCACTTCCTTTGGACTTCTTCTTGGATTTGTCCTTCTTGCGCTTGCCCACGTGCGGCGCAGGATCCAGGGCGTCCTCGAACACCAGCTGGTCCAGGCGGCGAAGGATCAGGCCTTCGCGCAGCGCCCAAGGGCAGATCACCATGGTGGGGAACTCGAAGAGCTCCAGGGCAGCCTCGGCAACCAGGGCGCCAGCCAACAACTGGCGTGCGCGGGCGTCCGATACCCCCGGAAGGTACAGCCTGTCCTCCACCGTCATAGCCGAAATGCGTTGCGCCCACAGCCCCAAATCGGCCGCATGCAGTTCGCGCTTCACATAAGGGCCGGCCGCACTGGGCGCTGCACCCGCGATACGCGCCAACGAACGGAACGTCTTGGACGTCCCAGCCACCAGGTTGGCCCGGCCGAGGTCGTCGAATTGACGGACCACCGGTTTCAACGTGGAACGGATATAGCGCCGCAACTCCTTGACGCTCTTGGCCGTTGGCGGATCATCGTGAAGCCAATCGCGCGTCAGGCGGCTGGCACCCAACGGGACAGACGTGGCGAATTCCGGGAGCTCGTCCGTTCCATAGGCCATTTCAAACGAACCGCCACCGATGTCAAGATCGAGGATGGGCCCGGCGCCCCAACCGTACCAACGGCGAACAGCGAAAAACGTCATGGACGCTTCCTCGCTGCCTGTGAGTTCCTGGAGGGTCACTGTGGTCTCGTGCTTGACCCTTGCCAGGACCTCAGGACCGTTCGTGGCCTCGCGGATGGCGGAAGTACAGAAAGCCAGGAGGTCCTCGGCCTTATGGGTGGCAGCGAACTCCCAGGCCTCCAACACGAACTCAATGAGCTCGTGTTGTCCGGCATCGTTGATGTTTCCGTCGCCGTCGAGGTATTGCACCAAGGACAGTGGGCGCTTATGCGAAGCGAAAGGTACCGGGCGCGCGCCGGGATGAGCATCCACCAGCAGGAGATGGACGGTGTTGGACCCGATGTCGAGAACGCCAAGACGCATTCTGCCATTATTCCCCGATTCGAAGGCCGCAAAGCAACTTGTGGACTTCGTTTCGCGTTCGGGGATCTGGTTGGCCGCTATTCGGTGGGCTCGCCGGCTTCATCCGCGCGCTTGAAGTCGCGCCGGATGTTCGCGATGCCCTCGGGATCGATTTCGAAGCCGAACTCGCTCCCAGGATTGATGACCATGCCCAGCTCGTCACCAATGTTGCCGAGGATGGCCGAACCCATGGTTCCCAGGACGTGCGGGGCTGCTTCGAGGAAGCGTTCGTCGACGCGGCTGGGGTGGCTGAACACGGCCAGGACGGGCTGGCCGTCAGCGTTGGAAAGCACCAAAGGCTCAACCGAGGAATCAGGGCCGTCCACGGCTTCCGAGCTGACAAGGTAAACCTCGTTGTTCAGGAAAGCGAGGATGACGTCCACCGGGTTCGCGTCCGGTTGTTCGGCCAAGGCGAGCTTCGCCTCGAGGTCGTTCAAGGGTTCGTTGTCCGGGGAAACTGTCTGTTCAGTCATGGTTCTACTCGACCACGATGCAGGCCGGGACGCAATTCGCGCATGCTGTCCCGGCCGGCACAGTTGTTACTTCTTGGCTGCGGCCTTACGTGCCGGTGCCTTACGGGTTGTGGTCCGTTTGACCGGGCCCTTGGCACGCTTTTCAGCCAAAAGCTCGACGGCGCGTTCCCGGGTCAGTTCCTCAAGGGACGTTGAACGGGGAACAGTGATGTTCGTGACGCCGTCGGTGATGTAAGGCCCGAAGCGGCCTTCCTTCACCACGATGTTCTTCTCCGACACCGGGTCAGGACCGAACTCGGCAAGAGGCGGCACCGCTGCCCGCGCACCACGTTGCTTGGGCTGCGAGTAGATTTCCAGGGCCTGTTCCAGGGTGATCGTGAAGATTTCCTCTTCCGATCCAATGGAACGGGAGTCGGTGCCCTTTTTCAGGTAAGGCCCAAAGCGGCCGTTCTGAACGGTGATGGGGTTGCCTTCAGCGTCCTCACCCAGGACCCTGGGAAGGCTCATGAGCTGAAGCGCCTCGTCCAGGGTGACACTGTCCACTGTCATGGACTTGAACAGGGAACCCGTTCGGGGCTTGGCCTTGACGGGCTTCTTCGGCGGCTTCGGCTTGCCGTTCTTGTAGTACTCCACGGGCTGGTTGGCCAATTGTTCCTCGGTCATCTCAGGGATGATCTCAGTGACGTATGCGCCGTATCGCCCGTTCTTTGCCACAACCGTGTGGCCGGTGTGCGGGTCCGTTCCCAGGACGCGTTCCTCCGGGGCTGCCGTTTCCATCAGCTCTTTGGCTTTGGCTGCGGTGAGTTCGTCCGGAGCCAGCTCCTCAGGAACGTTTGCCCTGGCCGACTCCACTACTTCGCCGGTCTTCTCATCCACTGTGGGAATGGAGCTTTCCAGGTATGGCCCGAACTTGCCCACCCGAAGGGTGATGCCTTCTGCAATGGGCACGGAGTTGATTTCGCGGGCATCGATTTCGCCGAGGTTGTTGACGATGCTCAACAGCCCGGGGTCGGCGTCTTCACCGTAGTAGAAGTGCTTAAGCCAGGCGGTGCCTGCGGCTTGGCCGTTGGCGATCTTGTCCAGGTCGCCTTCCATGTCCGCTGTGAACTCGTAGTCGACATAGTCGGTGAAGTGCTGTTCCAGCAGGCGGATCACAGAGAACGCAATCCAGCTCGGGACCAGGGCGGAGCCCTGCTTCCGGACATAGCCGCGGTCCTGGATGGTGGAGATGGTGGAGGCGTACGTGGAGGGGCGTCCGATGCCACGCTTTTCCAGTTCAGCAGTCAGTGACGCTTCTGTGTAGCGCGGGGGCGGCGAGGTTTCGTGGCCTACAGCCAGGATGTCCGAAGCGGTCAGGGCATCGCCCTTGGCGACGTTCGGCAGGCGCCGGGCTTCATCGGAGTCGTCGTCTCCGCGGCTTTCGTCCTTGCCCTCTTCGTAAGCGGCCAGGAAGCCGGGGAAGGTGATAACGGTGCCGGAGGCCGAGAACTCTGCGTCGCGGCCGTCAGCGGCAACCGCTCCGAGGCGGATGGTGGCCGTGGACCCCTTCGCGTCAGCCATCTGGGAGGCAACAGTCCGCTTCCAGATGAGCTCATACAGGCGGAACTCGTCACCGCTGAGTTGCTTGGCAACCTGGGCCGGGGTCCGGAAGGAGTCACCGGCAGGACGGATGGCTTCGTGCGCTTCCTGCGCGTTGGCCGCTTTGTTGGCGTAGACGCGGGGACTCTGCGGCACATACTCGGGGCCGTAAAGCTCAGCTGCCTGGCGACGGGACGCGGTCAGGGCTTCGTCACTCAAGGCCGACGAATCCGTACGCATATAAGTGATGTAGCCGTTTTCATACAGGCGTTGGGCCACCTGCATGGTGCTCTTCGAGGAGAAGCGCAGTTTGCGGCCGGCTTCCTGCTGGAGGGTGGACGTGGTGAACGGCGCGGCCGGCCTGCGGGTGTACGGCTTGGTGTCCACCGAACGCACGCGGAAGTCCGCGTTTTCCAGGCCGGACGCCAGGGACGTGGCGAGTTCCTCGTTAAGGTGCACCACGTTGGAGGAAGTGAGTTGGCCGTTGTCGTTGAAGTCACGGCCACTGGCAACCTTGGAGCCGTCCACGGCGGCGAGCTTGGCCTTGAACGAGCCAGAGTCCGCACCGAACTGTCCGGTGAGGTCCCAGTACGACGCTGCGCGGAAGGCCATGCGTTCACGTTCGCGGTCCACCACCATGCGGGTGACTACTGACTGCACGCGGCCGGCTGACAGCCCGCGGGCCACCTTGCGCCACAGGACAGGAGAAATTTCGTAGCCATAGAGGCGGTCAAGGATTCGGCGCGTCTCCTGGGCATCCACCAAGGCCGTATCGACGTCGCGCAGGTTGTCCATGGCGCGGTGGATGGCTTCCTTGGTGATTTCACCGAAGGTCATGCGGTATACGGGAACCTTGGGCTTCAGGACCTCCAGGAGGTGCCACGCGATGGCTTCGCCTTCGCGGTCCCCATCGGTTGCGAGGTAGAGCGCGTCAGCGTCTTTCAGCTGGGCCTTGAGCTCGGCAACCTTTTTCTTCTTATCCGGAGAAACAACGTAGTACGGCTTGAAGTCGTTTTCGACGTCGACGGCGAACTTGCCCAGCGAGGTCTTCTTCAGTTCTGCAGGCAGGTCAGAGGGCTGCGGGAGGTCACGGATATGGCCGATCGAAGCCTCGACGATGAAGCCCTCGCCAAGATACTTGGCGATGGTCTTGCTTTTGGCTGGAGACTCCACAATCACGAGTTTCTTGCCGGTTTTTGCCTTGCTGGGCACGGTGCTCCTACAGAAAAAATGTGTCATTGGGCTGGTGCCCATACTGGCCTAGTTCACCATAGTTTGTAGAATCCTGCGTTGCGGCAGGGAAACCAGGGCGGTGGTGCGAGGACCCGGATGGCTCCTACTGTCCGGGTGCTACGCGGTCATCCGGGATCATTGACCACAAGGTTGCCATACGTTCGGCACCTTCGGGTATTTGGGTGGGGTCGTCGAGTTCGTACTCGCGCAGAATTTCACGGATCCGGTCCGAAAGCTCCTTGCGTTGCGGGTTGGTGAGGTACAGCAGGTTGCTTGCCAAGACCACGGCAGCAGGCTCCTCGGCGGCGCCGCCCCGCTGGCGGCGTTCGCCACGCGCCCTGGCGAACGCCGAAGCCCTCCGTCGGAAAGCATCGAGCTCGAGGTCAACCACTGCAATTTCAGGGCTGGCGACGCTGCCGCCGGAAATAGTGAAGTCCGTCCCCGCGGCCTTCCATCGCCGCTCGCGGGCATCCCCTGCGTTCTCCGCCGGGGCCACGATCCCCCATTTTTGGAGGGCCCGGAGGTGGTAGCTCATTGCGCTGGGGGTGAGACCGGTCCTTGCCGCGAGTTCGGTGGCCGTGTGGCTGACCTGGGTGGCGTAGAGCTCGGATATGACCTCGATACGGGCAGCGTGTGCCAGTGCGCGGATGGCCTTGGGATCGGTGATCTCAATCGTCTTTTCGGCACGCTTGCGCCGCGGAACGTCGCCTGACGCTTGGGATGGCTGGTTGTTCGCAATCACTTCATCAGTGTAGTCAGCGTCACTTCCGCCCGGATCGCTGGGCGGCGCATTGTCCTTTTTCATGCCGTGGCCTTCCCGACGTCGGGAAGAAGGAACGTGTCAGGGAACAGGAAGCCATCCAGGACGAGGTTGGTGACCTCCCGGGTCAGGCCTTCCCGAAAGGTGTCCTCGTCAAAGTCTTCGCTGCCGCCCAGCAGGGCCACCAACGCCGATGCGATCTGCCCCACGGACAACTGTCCATCGCATGCCGAGACGAAGCCGGCGAGTTCGGTGCTGAGCAAATTGGTTCGGCGGAGGCCTGCACCCTGGCGCAGGAGAATGACCCCGGGGTGCTCGGCGCCCGGACGCTGGTGCCGTTCCTCGGTGACGTCTTCCGCGACCACCAGATGAGCTTCCAACAGCGAATTGGCTGCCACCCAGTCCGAGCGTTCCACGGCGGCGCCGAGATGGGGTCCAATCGGCTGCTCGATGGCGTAGGTGATTTCTTCGAAGCGGTTGATGCTGGCCCCATTTGCGGAGACCGGACGGCGGAGCCAAATCATGCCAAACCCGATGCCCTCGACATTCCTCGACGCGAAGTCCCGCAGATAGGCAGCGTATGCCTCTTTATAGTGGCCGCCCTCACGGTTTTGCGAGGCGTCCTGCAACCACGTTTCCGCGTACTGCTCCGGACCAACCTGCTCGCGTTGAATGAACCAAACATCCAGGCCCGAGTCCTTCAGCCATGCCGTGGGACGGTCCCTCCAGTCGGTCCCCGAGGTGACTTCCCAGTTCCCGAGCATTTGGGCGGTTCCTCCGGGTTGGAGGACACTCTCCAGGGACTGGACCAGCGAAGCCACGATCTCGTCGCCGGGCAGGCCGCCGTCGCGGTAGGTGAACTGCTCCGACGCCAACTCTCCGCCTGTCCGTGGCGTGATCACGAACGGAGGGTTGGACACCACCAAACCGAACTGCTCCCCCTCCACGGGGTCAAGCAGCGATCCCAACCGGAGGCTTACCCTGCTCCCCAAATCGGCGGGGTCCAGTTCCAACTCCTGTGCATTCAGGAGCAGGTTGAATCGGGTGAACGCCAGGGCGCGCTCGGAAATGTCCGTGGCGGTCACGTGGTCGCAGTGGTGCAACAGGTGGAAGGTTTGGATGCCGCATCCGGTCCCCAAATCGAGCGCCCGCTCCGTGTGGTGCCTGACAGTTGTTTGGACAAGTGTTGTTGATGCGCGACCGATTCCCAGCACATGGTCGTGCCTCAGCACACCTGGCTGCTGGTGGGCGGCGAGGTCGCTTGCTACCCAGAGGTCGGCGCCCCCGCTGCCGTCAAGGTTGGCATCCCAGCCGTAGGGTCGCAGGTCCACCTTGGCCCGGACGATTCCGGACTCCGCTGTGACCAGACCCAGCTCCACCAGTCCCTGCACGCCGGTCCGGGGGACGGCGGCCTCGATTGCGGTGGTGGATTGCGGGACGGCGAGCAGCCATAGCCGGACAACGGTGGTCAGCGCCCGCACCACCGGGTCTTCAGAGGCAGCGAGCCGTTCGCTGGCCAACAATGCGGGGATGAGTTGATCCCTTCCCAGTGCATCTGACGCGGATTCGCCCAACAGCTCAGCCACCCCGTCCACGGTGTACGAAATTGCGCGGAGGTCCGCGGCGAGCGCCGTGAGCAGTTCGGGACGGTCGCTGCGTGGAGCATCGTCAGTGTTGCCGGCGGTAAAGAAGGTAGCTGTCTCAGTCACCTTGCAAGTGTAGGTGCGGTAAACAGTGGCCGCGGGTGCTGGCCCGATGTTATGTGGACAAAGGTCAGTGGCTGAACCCGGTAGCGTTGATAATATGCTCAACTTTTCCTCCACAAGGCGCCGCGCGGGCCTTGTTGCCATCACTGCTGCAGTCCTCTTGGGAGCCTGTGCCTGCCAGGCACCAGTCAACATCGCGGACGCGGACGTCCCAGCGTGGAAGGCGACAGCTCTCCCGGAAGCCAGCGGTGTGGTGTTGGAGGACTCGGGAAAGATACTGAACAGGGACCCGCTGCTAAAGGAAGCGGCAAGTGTCCAGGCAGGAACCTACACCCTGACCATGGCATGCGATGGGAGCGGCAAGGCCTACTTCGCGGTCTCCTCGGGCGGGAAGAAGATCACCGACGCGGCCGCGGCATGTAACGGTAACCGCGACATCGTCAAGATCAAGGTACCGGTCACCGGCCCCCTCAGCATCTCCACCAGTAGTGTCGACGCCCCGCTGATCTTCGCCTATCACCTGGCCCCAGCAGCCAGCTAGGCCAGCGCTGCCACCTCCCGCATTCGGGCCTTCAGCAGCCGGCCGGGCGGGCGTAAAGTCAGTGCATGGGGAGCAACGCAGCTCGCTCGGTGATGGCGCGGCGGTTGGCGAGGGCCGCCGTCGTACTTCTTATTGCGCTGTGCGGGAGCTTGTCGGGCTGCGAATACACTGACGACGGCGACGGCAGGCCGGAGGCAGCTCCCACCGCTTCCGCGGGCAACGTGGTGCTGCCGCCCGATCCCGAGCTGGAACAGACCGTCACCGGGGAGGCATTGCAGGAATGGGCGATGTCGGCGCTGCCCGAATCCCAGGGCAAGTCTTTCTACTCAAGCAGTGGCTACCTCAACGCCGGCGAGTCCAAATCGGAGCAGACGGTGCAGTTGCCGGGCGGAACCTACGCGGTGACACTGGCATGCCGCGGCACCCGAAGGGTGATGTTTGCGGTCAAGGTGGGCGAAGCGGAGCTCGTCGACCTCACGCTGGGGTGCGCCAATGCGCGCGTGAACGTGGTGCAGCTTGAAACGGACGCCGTGCTGTCCATCACGGTGGGATCCAGGTCAGAAGCGAACTTCGCCTACCGGGTGAGCAAACTGTAAGTCAGCCGATCACGCGGCTTCGCAGCCCCCGGGGCAACGCAGAGTTTCGGGACTGGAAGCACACTCGGCACAGTAAAGGGTCAGGGTGCGGCAGCTGGGGTTTGAGCAGTTCTCGAACTTGTTGGTCGGTGCGGCACATCGTACGCATTCACCAATGGTTTTCGCTTCGTCGCTGAACTCAACATGCATGCGCTTGTCGAACACGTAGAGGGAACCCTCCCAGAGTCCCTTGTCCTTGAACGTTTCGCCGTATCGGACGATTCCGCCATCCAGCTGGTAGACCTCTGCGAAGCCGCGGTTAACCATCAAACTGGACAGCACTTCGCAGCGGATACCCCCGGTGCAATAAGTCACGACGGGCTTGTCCTTGAGGTGATCATACTTGCCCGAGTCAAGTTCCTTGATGAAATCGTGGGTGGTGTCCACTTCCGGAACGATCGCGTCCTTGAACTTGCCGATCTGCGCTTCGAAGGCGTTGCGCCCATCAAAGAACACGACGTCTTCGCCACTGGATTTCTTGGCATCAACCAGGGCGTGCAGTTCCTCCGGCTGGAGGTGTTTGCCACCGCCAACCACACCGCTGGCGTCCACTTTGAGTTCGCCGGGTGCGCCGAAGGACACAATTTCGTCGCGCACTTTGACGCTCAGGCGCGGGAAGTCCGCGGCGCTTCCCTCTGACCATTTGAAGTCGATGCCGTGGAATCCCCGATACTCACGGGTTGTCTTCACGTACTGCTTCATGTTGTTGAGTTCGCCGCCAACAGTGGCGTTGATGCCGTCCTTCGAGATAAGAATCCGGCCGGTCAGCCCGAGTTTTTCGCACAGGGCACGCTGCCATAGACGCACGGCGTCGGGATCGGCAATCGGGGTAAAGCCGTAGAAGAGCACAATTCGGTTCAAAGCCACTATTCAAGGGTACTTGGTGCAGTAAAATCGGCTCCGCGGGGATCGCGGCTGCCCGTCATCCATGGAGAAGTCACAATTGCATAAGCAACGATCCTCCTGCTGATGTCGCTCTGTTGCTTCCCCGGGCGCTGGCATACTCTCTCTACATGAGTCCAGACGCCTTGGTTGAAGACATTGCGCACCTCTTGGAGGTCTGGGTAGCCGGCTGGGCCGGCTGCCGTGGCTATGAGAAACGCCAGGAGGGACGCTTCCCTGCAGCCCTTCGAGCCGACAAAACCGGTGACTGGGAGTACTTCGCCCACGATCCCTCCGACGAAGAGTTCACCACCCTTGCGGGAAAGACCTCAGAAGCACCAGCCCGCATCCTGACGGTCCTCACCAACGACGTCCAAAGGTACAAATACCTGGCCGAGCAGCACGGGCTGACCGTGACGTCCGCTTCCCAGACCATGATGATCGTGGACATGGAAACCCAGGACGCGGAGGATCCGTGGCTTCCTGATGACGACCTGGAGCTTGCTACGTCCGAGTCGAACGGAGTCCACCATGCGGTGGTCCACAGCGGGGAGAAAGTCGCTGCCAGCGGCCGGGTGTTCGTGGTAGATGGAACCGCCGTCTTTGACAAGATCGTCACCGAACCTGATTTCCAGCGACGGGGGTTGGGGACCTTCATCATGAAAGCCCTCGCAGCCCAAGCCTTTTCGCATCACGTGGAGAACGGGCTTCTCCTGGCATCACTGGATGGCCAGAAACTGTACTCGCACCTTGGCTGGGACGTGGTGTGCCATGTGCTGATGATGTCCGCCAGCGGAACTGAAGGATCCGACCTTTCGGGCGCCTAACAACCCTCCGGGAGTCGCGAACGGCGGCGCCCTTGGGTGCCGCCGTTCGCAGCCCTGCGGGGCGACAGTATGAACAGTGACAGAATGATTCGGTGGCTTTACCAAATTCGCTGATCTCCTTGCTGGGCCGGACTCCCGACCCAGAGCAGCTGCGCCACGTCCACACCATCCCTGCCCGAAAAGCCGTCAACGAGCCATGGCCCCAGTGGGTGCATCCGGACATTGTCGACGCCTACGCGACACTCGGCATCCAGGAACCGTATCGTCATCAGGTGCAGGCTGCCGACATCGCCCACTCCGGCCAACACGTCGTCATCGCCACGGGTACAGCCTCCGGAAAGTCGCTCGCCTACCAACTCCCCTCCTTGGACGCCATCCACCGTTCGGAACTGCGGGTCCTCTCCGACCCGGGAAAAATCCACGACGACGGCGCCGTCACCTTGTACCTGTCCCCCACCAAAGCCTTGGCGGCGGACCAGCTCGCGGCCATACGCTCGCTGAAGCTGCCCACGGTCAGGGCAGAAACGTACGACGGCGACACGGACGTCTCCGCGCGCCGTTGGATCCGGGACCACGCCAATTTCATCCTCGCCAACCCGGACATGCTGCATTTCGGAATTCTTCCCAACCACACTTGGTGGGCCCGGTTCTTCCGGCGGCTCCGATACGTCATTGTGGACGAAGCGCACAGCTACCGGGGCGTCTTCGGTTCGCACGTGGCCAACCTCATGCGACGCCTTCGCCGGATCTGCGCTTACTACGGGGCTGGCACCTCTTTTCCGGAGCCGGTGTTTATCGCCGCTTCCGCCACCGCTTCCGACCCCGGAGTCTCGTTCGGCCGGCTGATTGGCGCCCCCGTCAGGGAAGTATCTGAAGACTGCTCTCCGCACGGTTCCACCACGGTGGCGTTCTGGGAACCCGCACTGACCGACGTCAGGGGTGAAAACGGCGCCAAGCAGCGAAGGACGGCCGTTGCGGAAACCGCGGACATTCTGGCCAATCTGGTCTCCTCCCGTGTCAGGACCATCGCCTTTATCAAGTCCAGACGCGGGGCGGAGTCCATTTCCTCCATCACCAAGAGGCTTCTGGACGAGGTTGACCCCAGCCTGCCGGGAAGGGTGGCCGCGTACAGGTCCGGCTACTTGCCCGAGGAACGGCGAGCCCTGGAACAAGCGTTGAGGTCCGGGCAGCTTTTGGGGGTTTCCAGCACATCTGCGTTGGAGCTCGGCATCGACATATCGGGGCTGGACGCCGTGCTGGTGGCTGGCTGGCCGGGAACACGGGCTTCCCTTTTCCAGCAAATTGGACGCGCGGGGCGCGCTGGACAAGACGCTATCGCGGCCTTCGTAGCCAGCGATGACCCCTTGGATACGTATCTGGTGAACCATCCGGAAGCCATCTTTGACGTGTCCGTTGAGGCCACCGTCTTCGATCCGGGAAACCCCTATGTACTGGGTCCGCATTTGTGCGCGGCTGCGGCCGAGTTGCCCATCGGACCCGCAGAGCTGGAGCTCTTTGGTGCCACAGCCGAAGGTCTCCTGGACCGTTTGGTGGCCCAGGGATATCTCCGCAAGCGTCCGGCGGGATGGTTCTGGACCCACCCGGAAAGTGCGGCCGGAATGGTGAACCTCCGTGCCGACGGCGGCGGACCTGTGAGCATTGTCGACGCCGGAACCGGATCCCTGCTGGGAACAATGGACTCGCCGCAGACGCACTACCAAGCCCACACGGGCGCTATCTATGTACACCAAGGCCAAAGCTACTTGGTGGAGGATCTGAACGAGGCAGATCATTGCGTGATGGTTCGTCGGGTGAACCCCGACTTTTACACCACGGCCCGTGACGTCACCCAGATCGAAGTGCTTGAAACGTCCCGCACGGTCCAATGGGGAGACATCACGGTGCACTTCGGCGATGTCAAAGTAACGACGCAAGTGGTTTCCTTCCAGCGCAAGGCATTGATTTCGAACGAGATCCTCGGGGAGGAACCCCTTGAGCTCGGGGCCCGGGATCTGTTTACAAAGGCAGTCTGGTTCGTGGTGGACAACCGCTCGCTTCATGGTGCGGGACTGGTGGAGGCCCAGTTCCCTGGCGCATTGCATGCTGCCGAACATGCTGCCATTGGGCTCCTCCCCCTGGTTGCCTCCAGCGACCGATGGGACATTGGCGGTGTCTCGACTGCCTTGCATGCCGACACCGGAGTGCCCACGATCTTCGTCTATGACGGACACCCCGGGGGTGCGGGCTTCGCGGAACGCGGTTACGAGAAAGCCAAAATATGGTTGTCGGCCACCCGGGACGCCATCGAGGCCTGCGAGTGTGAGGCTGGCTGCCCGTCCTGTGTGCAGTCACCTAAGTGCGGCAATAAGAACAACCCGCTGGACAAGGCAGCCGCCGTCACGCTGCTGGACGTCCTGTTGAAGGACGCCATCTAGGCTCGCGAGAGAGCCCTGCGCCCAAGGCCCGGCACGCCCAGGGCGGCCCCGCTACCTAGGGTGGCGGCCCCGCACGAGCCCGTCCGGTGGCAGTGCCCCACGCAATGGGATACGCCAGTTCAGTGACGACTTCCACCTCGTCACCGCCGAGCACCTTGCAGGACGCGAGCCGGGCTTCGTGACGCCCAGCAACATCGCCAGCCACTGCACAGGGTTCTCCCGACGCAAGACCCCGTTGGGCATCAGCCGCTGCCAGCGCCGCGAGGTCCGCCGCGGTGGCTGCCCGCGATGCCATAACGCCAGCCTGGGCCAGAAGCAACAGTCCCGCCAGCAAGACCATCACCACAGCTCCCAGCGCCAAAGCCAGGACCCTCCCGGCCCCGCGGTCGGAATGGCTATCGCCTGGTGGCGGATCATGGGATGTCGCAGTCGCTTTCACGTAGTACCCGACTCGCTCCGGGCAGACGCAGTGGCCGTCATGGTCCATGGGATCAGGTATCCCAAGGCCCCGCCAACCGGAGAGGAAGCTGTGACCGTGCGCCAGCCGCCGTCCTCGGATAAGCCGGGAACCGCGGTTTCCCCGGCCAAGCGCTTCACGATGGCTTCCACCGAACCAGCGGACTCACCCCGTGCTGATGCACGCGCCCCCGCCCGGACCGCTTCCTCCAGCCGTACCTGAGTAATGCCCGCAGCGCCGCCTGCCAACAGGAAGGCAAGGAGCAACACCACCGCTGGCAAAGCGACGGCGAACTCGGCAGTGACAGCGCCCTGTTCTTTGCCCCAGCGGAACTCACTCCTGCGGGCAGGCAGCACTGGCGTCATGGCAAGGACAGTGCCGTGCGGATCAGGATGAGCAGGAAGCCGCGGACCTCTTCGCTGCGAAGGATGACCACCAGCAGCCCCGCCAAGCCCACGGCAGCCAACGTAGCAATGGCGTACTCCGCGGTAGCCATGCCCGCTTCCGAACCGAAAAGCCGGGCGTCAGTGCCCATGCGCGTGCCCCGCTCCCTCCGCCGCTTGATTGTCCCGGCTCCGTAGGGCCCAGCGAGATGAAGGTCAGTTGCGGGCCTTGGAGCCGGCACGTCCCCGAAGCCCGAATCCCTAAACGGCTCCAGTTCGAACTGCTCGATTCCGAAGGGTTCCATTGCATGTCCCTCCCCTGCGGCGGCGAGAGCCTGCCTCCCACGTCGTCGCTGTTGGGAACGGCGGGCGGACATAGCACGGAAAAGTGTTTTCATGATTGTTCCTTTCGAGAGATGCCAGCGGTCCCGCCGACGAATCAGACTCTTCCGTGGCCCAATCCGGGCTGGTAGGGGACGATTCCCGCAAGTGGATAACCCCGGGCGTCGCGCCGTTTGTGGAGGAACAGTGGAACTACAGAAATTCGGCACAACTGAGCGCCCGGCACGATTGCGCATCGGGCGCTCAGGGAGCTATGTCGAGGCTGACCCACTCAGCCGGAGGGGACCATGGCGATCAACACGGGCACGATGCCAAGGCAGATGAACGCGGGCAAGGAACACAGGCCCAATGGAATGACGAGCTTCACTCCCAACGCGGCCGCCCGCTTCTCTGCAGCACGGAATGCTTCGCGGCGTTCCCGGGCAGCTTGGGCGTAGAGAATGGATGCTGACGGAGCCCCTGTGATCGCGGCGAAAGCCAACGCGTCTTTCAACCGCCCCACTTCGGGGGCGTGCTGGGTGGGCATACGCCAGGCGGTCTCCCAATCGGCACCGATTGCCAAGGCCGCAACGACTGGTCTCAGCGACTGCTGGATCGCTGGGGAAGCGGCTCGGGAGATGAGCTCCAGCGCACGCCCGATGCTTGCACCGGCGTCGAGCATGGAAGCCACCAACTCCAGCATCATCGCGGTGTCCCGGAGACCGTCGGTCGGAGAGGCAAGATGGTCCGAATCGTTGGATGGGTCGGGGCCGGAGACGTCCGCCAAGGCCCAAGGAAGCCCTTGCGATGTGCCGGGCGGGCCCCTGCGACGCCCCCGCCCGGCACAACAGATGAACGAGGCCAGGGCCAGAACGGCAACCATCAGCATGACTCCGGACATCAGTATCCGCCGGCAGCAGAGGCAACCAGCCGCGAAGACCAGACCCGGCCGGCAACGGTCAGCAGGAGCCCGGCTCCGAAGGTGGCAACACCAAGGACGTTGTCCAGCAGGGTTCCCAAGGGATCCACCCCCAGGGCCATCCCCAGGACCAGTCCGAAAACCGGGAGCCACGACAACAACTTCACTGTCGCCTTGGGACCTGCGAGCGCAGTCTGCCGGGCAGCCTCCGCATCCTCTTCGGCAATAAGTTGGGCTGCGAAGCGGGTGAGGAGATCTGCCAGTGGGCAGCCGCTGGTTTCGGCAATATCCAGGCAAGCGGCCAATTCCATCCACACACGCCGCTCGGGGCTCGCCCTGAGCGGGTATGACTTGGCAGCAGAGGTGCGGATTGCGTGGGCGGGAGAATTTCCCACGGCGGACGCTGCCCGCGCAGCGGTCAGAACCCTTTGCGATCCTTCCGAAAGCAGTGCCGCTTTGGCTGGTAGGCCGGGGTCATGATCCCGGTGCGCTGCGTGGACAAGCCACAGTTCTTCCCACAGACGGGAAGGCCCACGGCCACCACGCAGCAAGGCCGCGAGCTGCTGGACCAGGACCACGAGGGACAGGGGTGCCGAGCGTTTTCTCTTTCGTAGGAAGCCCGAAGTCAAGCCGTGGAAAATCCCGCCCCACACCGACTGTTTTCCCAGGGTCCGCCTGACACGTCGGCTGTTCGCTTGGGTACCTCGAAGATGCACCCACGCCGCGGACGCTGTGACAAGGACGAAGACGGCGATCATGCGTTCTGGCCAATCCCAGTGGAAGGGGTCGAGGCATGTAGGCCGTCTTCCGTTGCCGCCACGTCCTTGTAGGCAGGCTCCAGCGCCAGCCGGGCGGCGAGTTCCGGCCAAGCTGGTCCATGCTCCATCCCGGATGGACCACGTCGGAGCGCTGCTACTACCCGCTGGCCCTCGTTGGTGTCAGCCAGGACACCAACGGATGCCACCTTGCGTCCCAAATGCGTGCGCTCCACGTGGATCACCACGTCCAGGGCGCTGGAGACCTGCAAACGGACGGCCTCCGCGTTCAGCCCGGCGAGCGCGCCCAGCGCCACCAGCCGGGCTGGCACTGCCTCTGCGGTGTTGGCGTGGATGGTGCCTCCGCCTCCGGTGTGCCCGGTGTTGAGTGCCGTCAGTAATTCCCGGACTTCAGCTCCACGGCACTCTCCGACAATCAATCGGTCGGGACGCATGCGCAATGCCTGCCTGACCAGGTCTCCGAGGTCCAACGCACCCCCACCTTCCAGGTTCCCGTGCCGCGATTCCAGCGTCACCACGTGCGGGTGGACCGGGTTGAGCTCCGCCGCGTCCTCGATCAACACAAGGCGCTCCGTCGGACCGCTGAGCCCGAGCAGCGTAGAGAGCAAAGTTGTCTTTCCCGAGCCTGTGGCACCGCTGATCAGGAAGCTCAATTTGCGGGCCATGATGGCGCGAAGGACTACTTCCACGTGCTCCGGAAACATGCTCAGATCCCGCAACTCCTCCAGCGTGAAGACTTCCTCACGTCGGATGCGGATGGACAGCAGGGTGCCGGCTGTAGATATGGGCGGGAGCACCGCGTGAATCCGGTAGCCGCCGTTCAGCCTGACGTCCACGCAGGGGGAACCGTCATCCAGCCTGCGTCCGCCAGCCGAAATCAACCGGGATGCCAGGGACCGGACTTGTTGTTCCTGGTCGAAGCGGACAGTTGAACGTTCCAGGCCTTGGCCGCGATCCACCCATACTGAATCCGGGCTGTTGACGAAGATGTCCGTGACCGCGGGGTCTCTTGCCAGCTGCTGCAGGGGGCCCAGTCCGTTCAGTTCCGCATTGATCGACTCTGCTGCTTCCAGTGCACCGGCCGCGCCCAGGAGCCTGCCGCTCGCTTGGACTGCTGCCGCAACGGTGGACGGAGTAACAGGCCCGCTTCCCGCGAGCACTGATTCGCGAACTGTTTCGAGAAGGACGGAGTCCAGCCTCCGGCTATGCCTCCTGCGTGCTGGATCGGGCAAGCGGTTCATTGGCCGGTTCCACTCAGTTCAAGGACAGTCTCGGCAAAACGATCCACAGGTTTACGACGGCCCAGTTCCAGCAGGCGTCCCAGTTCGGTCCCGGACGCGACTCCCCGAAGCTCCGGAACCCGGCCTACCAGCGGCAACCCCAAGGAATCGGCAATCAGTGAAGCGTCCAGGGACGTGGCACTGTTTCCGCGGATGAGCAGGCCGGCATCCACCGGCGGGAGCTCTTGCAGGATCCGCGCCGCCGCTACCGCGGATTTGAGGTGGGCCAGGGCTTGGATCAGCAATCTGTCGCAGTCCCATGCGAGCGTCGCCATTCCTTTACCGCTGCGTCCAATGTCCACCACAATGAGTTCGAAGCTCCGGCGCGCGGCATCCATGACTGCAGCGACGGAACCTGCGTCAGGACTCGGGACTGCGTCCCGCGTTCCCGGCCACGACAGGTACGCGAACCCTCCGGCGATCGGCAGGGAATCCCGGAACTTGGTGGGATCGATGCTTCCCTTGGTTTCCGCGAAGTCGGGCCATCGAAGGCCGGAGATATCGTCTGCCGTCACCGCCAGTTCCAGCCCACCGCCCCAAGGATCGCCGTCGATAAGCATGGTGCTGATGCCGTGGCTGGCTGCGGCCTGGGCCAGCCAGATGGCGGTGGTAGTGGCTCCTGCTCCGCCGCTGCCCCCGATAATTCCCACCACTGTGCCGCCCGGGTCAGGGGATCCCGACATGCTGAGGTGCTCGGCCAACCAGCCCGCTGCTTCGGGCAGTACCGCGACCCGTTCCGCTCCCAGGGCAGCTGCCAACCTCCACAGTCCGTCCCCGTCCGAGGCCCTGCCTAACAGCACAGTGGGCGCTCTTCGCCGCGGTGGTAACTCCCGGACATCGCTGCCCACCAGGACGACGCCGAAGCTATCCCAGCCATGGAGGGCCTCGCCGACCTCCACCGCGATCCTCAGGCTTCCTCCTGTGGCCGCGACGATTCGTTTGGCCTCCTCCTGAAGGTAGGTGTCACCGGAAACGAGGAGGACTTCGGCCGCATCCCGCGGCAGCCAGTTGGCGCCCACCTCGACACCTTGGCTGCCGTATCGCTCTTGCCTTCGATCGTGCTTGCTCATGAACCCACAATGGCGGCAGGGGTACGTCCATTGAAGCCGCTATCGTCCGTATGTGCATAAACCGGCGCCCATGGCCGTGTGGAGGAATGGAGGGAAAGCCCCTGTGGGGAAGCACACCCACACACAAGGCAGAATGGAGACCATGTATTTGCTGCTCGCCGCCCACCCGGAAGGCGCAGCCATACAGAGGATCTCCCCCACGGGGAAACCAACTGCCGACCCACGCCTTGTCACGCGAGGCGAGTTGCCCGGCGTCGTACGTGAGCTGGAAGCCCAGCGGCCACGCTGGGTGTGGCACCGGGCCCAGGACTGGTACCCGGAACTCCTCGGTCACGGAGTCGAGCTGGAGCGCTGCCACGATCTTGCCCTGTGTGGGGCGATCCTGGCCCATTCGGAGTTCACAGCCCATACGGACTACGCCAAGCACGCCGTCAAGCTCACGCAGGACGACGACGCGGCACCTCCCCGCGTCCTGCAGCCCCCGCCCCCGCCGGCCGATCAAGGCGCACTCTTCGATGACATCATCAGCTCGACCCCGAGGGCAGGCCTGGCTGAACTCAAGGAAGAGTTCACGGCCCAACAGCACGCCGTCGCCCAGGTGTCCACGGACCAGCAGCAGAGGCAGCGCCTCCAACTGCTGCTCGCCGCTGAGTCAGCCTGCGCAATCATCGCCGTCGAGATGCAACACGCCGGTGTCCCCTGGCGGGAGGAACTCCATCAGCAAATTCTCGCGGATGTCCTCGGTCCACGGCCCCAACCAGGACACCGGCCACCAGCACTTGAGGCCCTGTGCGCCGAGCTCCGGAGCATCCTGAACTCCCCCGGTTTGAACCCCGACTCCCCGCAGGACCTCATGCGCGCCCTGCACCGGAACGGAATCGAAGTGAAAAGTACGCGGCAGTGGGAGCTCCAGGAGTCGAAGCACCCTGCCATCCAGCCATTGCTTGCGTACAAGAAGCTATCGCGCCTGCACACTGCCAACGGTTGGGCCTGGCTGGACGCATGGGTCAGTGACGGGCGGTTCCACCCGGAGTATGTGGTGGGCGGAGTAGTTTCCGGTCGCTGGGCTTCCCGGGGTGGCGGCGCGCTGCAAATTCCGCGCAACATCCGGGCAGCAGTCCATGCCGACCCGGGCCATAAGCTCATCGTCGCTGACGCGTCCCAACTGGAACCCCGCGTCCTGGTGGCATTGGCCCAGGACACCAAGATGGCGGAAGCGGCGCGGGACAAGGACCTCTACGCAGGCATCGCGGCGCAGGGCTTTGGCGGTGATCGAGCCAAAGCGAAGGTTGCCCTCCTGGGGGCGATTTACGGCGCTACCACCGGCGAGTCGGGCCGGCTCATGCCTCAGCTGACGCGCACCTATCCCCGCGCGGTGGGGTTCGTGGAGCAGGCAGCCCGTGAGGGCGAAGCAGGCCGGACCGTGACCACGAGGCTGGGGCGAAGCAGCCCACCGCCGTCGGCCGGCTGGTTACGGAGCCAGCAATCCACCACCGCCGAAGAACAGCGTCGGGCGGATAACCTGGCCCGATCACGGGGCCGCTTCACCCGCAATTTCGTGGTCCAAGGCTCCGCGGCGGAATGGGCGGCCTGCTGGCTGGCGGAATTACGACGACGGCTGCGGGCTTTCCGGGCCGAAGGATCGCCCTCCGGGGAACTCGTCTTCTTCCTCCATGACGAAGTCATGGTTCACGCGCCTGACAATGCTGTGGACGACTGCATCAGGGCCATCGAAGAGGCGGCGGCAGCGGCGAAACTGCTCATGTTCGGGCAGGTGCCTGTGGAGTTCCCGGTGAGCGTCGCCGTCGTCGATTCCTACGACAAGGCGAAGTAACAGGAACCGGCCCGGGTATCCAGTCACATCTCGCCATATGAGCCGCCATGACGAGTACCGAAAAGTAACTTTGGATATTCCGCCGTTCTGGATACTTTCACTGTGTGGACAGGTTCGCCCTTCCACATTCGCGTGCAAGGAAGCATCAGGGGGAAAGCGATGGCTGGCAGGTTTGAGATTCTCAAAGGCACCGACGAAACATACCGCTTCCGGCTCACGGCGGCCGACGGAACCGTCGTGGCCGAATCACCAACGTTCACTCACCTGGAGGGCGTCGTTGCCGGCATCAACGCCGTCCGTGAGAACGCCGCCACCGGCCTGATCGTGGACCGTTCGACGGCGGCCCGCACGGCCGCCTGAACGGCACCTCGGGCGTCGCAGCCCTAGAGATCGATGTCGTGGAGCTTGTTCTGGTCCCAGGGAACGGTCCAGCCCAGTTCGTCGAAAAGGCCGCTGAGGACCATTCCGGTAAAGCCCCACACCACCACGCCGTTAACGGTGAAGCCCGGGCTGGTATACGTGCGCCCGAACCGCGAAATGGTGGCGCTTACACGGTTGACCGGGTCAAGCAGGTCCCGGACGGGAACCCTGAAAACCTGGGCCGATTCGCCATAGTCCACCACGCGAACCGGTGATGGCGCATCCCACCAGGCCAGCACTGGCGTGACCCGGAAGTTACTGCGGATAAGGCCCAGCTCGGGCATGACGCCGAGAACCCGGACGCCACTGGCGTCCAAGCCGGTTTCTTCCACTGCTTCCCGGAGCGCCGCGGCCACAACCGATTCGTCCTCCGGGTCAACGCTGCCACCCGGAAACGCCACCTGCCCCGGATGGTCGTCAAGGGTATGCGCCCGTTCCAGCAGGAGGACGTCAAGGTCTGCCGGGGCGATGGGACGCCCGGATTCCGCGGGCACGTTGTCCAGCACGCCGAACAACATCAGGACGGCGGCGGCCCGGTTTGTCTCCTCAAGGACGGGCAGCTGGGCCCAAAGGCTTGAGTGCTGTTGTTCGCCGGACTCGTAGCGGGCAACGAGTGCGGACAACTCCTCAAGCGCGGTCACCCGGGCCTCCTTTGCGATTCCATGCGGATTTCCGCGGCCCGGTGGGTCTCAGCGAGCAATCGTTCCAGCAGCGCTTCATTTCCGGGCGCGAGCTCGTACTTCAACAACTTGGCTGCTTTGACGGGGTCCGTCTCGCCGTCGCCGTAGCTGGGGCAGAGACTGGCGACAGGACAGGCACCGCAGGCCGGCTTCTTGGCGTGGCAGATCCTGCGTCCGTGGAACACCACGCGGTGGGACAGCATAGTCCAGTCCCGGCGTTCAAACAGCTCGGCAACATCAAATTCGATCTTGACCGGATCATCGGAAGCAGTCCATCCGAACCGTCGTGCCAAGCGTCCAAAGTGCGTGTCGACGGTGATTCCCGGAACTCCGAAGGCATTGCCCAGCACAACGTTGGCGGTCTTCCGCCCGACTCCCGGCAGCGTCACCAGGTCTTCCAACCGGCCCGGGACCTCGCCGTCGTACTCGTCCACCAACCGGGTGCTCAGCGCCAGGACGTTGCGGGTCTTTGCCCTGAAGAAACCTGTGGGTTGAAGGATTGCTTCAAGTTCGAAAGGATCCGCTTCAGCCATGGTCCGCGCGTCCGGGTAGCGGGCAAACAGGATCTTGGTTACCTGGTTGACCAGGACGTCGGTTGTCTGGGCGGAAAGGACCGTGGCCACTACCAGTTCAAACGGGTTCCGGAAGTCCAACTCCGCATGCGCGTAAGGGTACTTGTCAGCGAGAACCCTGTTGATCTTGCGTGCCCGGCGTTTGAGAGCGAGCAGCGAACCAGCTTCGGCGATGGCCACGGTGTCCTCGCCTAGCCGCGTTCGATGTTGCTGAGCTCCCTGAGGACCCCAACCTTGCCGTCAGTGTCCTGTACCAGGAATTCGTGGCCTCGGTCCTCAAGTGCGAGGACCCAGCCGCCGGGTTCTATGGTGAAGGAAGGAGCGCCGGAGTGTTCGTCGTACGCCGTGCGTGGCTGGGCGACCGCGAACCAGAAGGCCTCGTACGCGGGGGAATCGGATTCCTCGGGACGACTTGCTGGGTCCACCGTGGCGCCGATGGAGTCGCTGACCCGGCGGGTGTCACCGGAAACGATAGGCGTAGCCATGGTGGCAGCCCACGGCTGCTGCGCGGCCGGCTGCTGCGCGGCGGCCTGGGCGTTGGCGGCCGGCTGCCCGGCAGCGGGCTGGGTCGCGTGCTGGGTGGTGGCGGGCTCCGGAGCGGACGCCTGGGCTTTGTCCACTTCACTGGACGCGGCAGACCCGTTCCTCGTGGCTTCTTGAGCCGCAGGTGTTGCGGGCGCCGCGGTGGCACCGGACGGAGCAGGCGCGGTCCCAGGCGTGCCGTCGGCTGAATGAACGACGGCGGGCGCCGCGGTGGCGGGCGCCGCGGCGACCTGCGCCGGGTTGGCCTCCGCCGCGGTGGCCTGCGCTGCCTTGGCCTCTGCCGGGGCAGCCGGAGCGAACGGGCTGGAACCTGCGGCGGCGCCGGGGGCGCCGGATGAAACTACGGGACTGGGAGCCTGGTATCCGGGCGCCGAACCTTGGAAGCCAGGAGTAGACGAAGTTGCAGCCGGTTTGGGAGCTTTGGGCGCCTTGGGAGCGGCAGGTTTACGGCTAGGCACAACTGCTTCGCGGGCAACAATATGCGCCGGCGTTTCAGCGCGACCCTTGAAATCGGCAGACAGCCACGGAAGATGCGGGCCAAGTACCGTCGCAGCCAGCAGGCCCACCGAACCGATCAGGCCCAGCAGCACGCTGCCGTTGAAGGAGTTGGCGATGGTCAGGAAGAAGAGGGGGAAGGCGAAGGAGGCCGTGACCGACGCGAACTGGTCAACGGACAGGGAGCCGACACGCACTATGGTCTTTGGCTGCAGCCTGCGGGCGACGAACAGCGCCGTCACCACCACCGGCAGGATGATGCCCAGCAGCAGGAAGAACAGGTTTCCAAGGTTCCACAAGTTGTAGCGCTCTCCGAACATAGGCAGGAGGGACGCAACGAACATCAGGAGGGTGGAGCCGAAGACGGAGAGGTCCCGGATGGTGAAGGGGCCGGCCACAGCTTCGTAGGTGGCTGGTGCTGCGGACGAGTCCTTCGTGGTACCGCTGTGGGCCTTGCTGGCGGCGGCGTTGCCACCTGCAGGGGTGGCCGTTCCAGCCGTGGTGTCCGGTCCCGTCGGTTGTGAGTCGTGCGGGCCTGGGCTCAGCTGGTTCATCTATTTCTCCTTCGTACGGCGGTGCCTTGGACAGTCCGGCCCGGTCCTCCCCGCAGGATTCTGCGGGGAAACCGGACACGCCAGAAGATGCGTCCCAAGGCCTCTTCAGCCTATGCCACCCCACTGACAGGGTTCCAGCAGAAAACGGTCATACGGCTTCGCCCACAGCAAACTCCAAGGTCCCTTACAGTAATCGCTACCCGACTTCCGCCCCGACAGCGAGGGCCCGGCTCCGCCGTCGTCGTCATGTAAACGGTTCCTCATGACCCCGGCCGCCATTCGGCGCTAAATTTACGCCGCTCACGGCCACGTTTGTGACCACGCACACGTAGGACCTTCCAAAGCGATAGTGTTGTTGGCGGACAGCACTCTGCGGACCTTCCACGGGACCTGCACGACGCCGGAACGCGGCTCGGGCGCGGACCCCCGGAAAGGCTCCGCGAAGCAAAGATCGATGAATAATGAGGTTCACCATGTCCCAGGACACCACCGGATCCACACACGTCGAGGCCCTTGAAAACCTCCTGCACGAGAACCGCAAGTTCGGGCCGTCGGCGGAGTTCGCGGCCAACGCCGTCACCAGCGCTGACGCCTATGCAGAGGCTGAGGCGGACCGCCCCGCGTTCTGGGCCAAGCAGGCCCGCGAGCTGCTGACTTGGGACAAGGACTTCAATGAAGCCCTTGACTGGTCCAACCCGCCGTTTGCCAAGTGGTTCGTCGGCGGCGAGATCAACGCCGCCTACAACGCGCTGGACCGGCACGTGGAAAACGGCCTGGGCGACCGCGTTGCCATCTACTTTGAAGGCGAACCCGGCGACACCCGCACCTACACGTACGCGGAGCTGACCGAAGAGGTCAAGAAGGCCGCCAATGCGTTCGAAGCCCTCGGTGTTGCCAAGGGTGACCGCGTGGCCGTGTACCTGCCCATGATCCCCGAGGCCGTCATCACGCTGCTTGCCTGCGCCCGGATCGGGGCCGTGCACTCGGTGGTCTTCGGTGGTTTCTCCGCTGATGCCCTGCGTTCCAGGATCGAGGACGCCGAAGCCAAGCTCGTGGTCACCGCCGATGGCACCTACCGCCGCGGTAAGCCCTCACCGCTCAAGCCAGCCGTGGACGAAGCCCTCTCCAAAGAGGGCCACACCGTTCAGAACGTCGTCGTGGTGAAGCGCAACGGCGAGGACGTCAACTGGGTGGAAGGCCGCGACCTCTGGTGGTCCGAGACGGTTGATAAAGCCGAAACCGAGCACACCGCCGTCGGACATGATTCCGAGCACCCGCTGTTCATCCTCTACACCTCCGGTACCACGGGCAAACCCAAGGGCATCCTGCACACCACCGGCGGCTACCTCACCCAGGGCGCCTACACGCACAAAGCCGTGTTCGACCTCCACCCGGAAACGGACGTGTACTGGTGCACCGCCGACGTCGGATGGGTCACCGGCCACTCCTACGTCACCTACGCACCGCTCATCAACGGCGCCACCCAGGTCATGTACGAAGGCACCCCCGACTCCCCGCACCAGGGCCGCTGGTGGGAAATCGTGGAGAAGTATAAGGTCTCCATCCTCTACACCGCCCCCACCGCGATCAGGACGTTCATGAAGTGGGGCCGGGACATCCCGGACAAGTACGACCTCTCCTCCATCCGCGTCCTCGGCTCCGTGGGTGAATCCATCAACCCCGAAGCGTGGATGTGGTACCGGGACGTCATCGGCGGCAACGCCGGCAAGAACGGCGAGAAGAAGGAACACCCGGCCCCGATCGTGGACACCTGGTGGCAGACCGAAACCGGCGCGCAAATGATCGCCCCGCTGCCCGGCGTGACGGCCACCAAGCCCGGCTCCGCGCAGGTGCCGCTGCCGGGCATCGCCGTGGACGTGGTGGACGAAAACGGCCAATCCGTGGCCAACGGCGAAGGCGGCTACCTGGTGGTTCGCGAACCGTGGCCCTCCATGCTGCGCGGCATTTGGGGCGACCCCGAGCGGTTCAAGGACACCTACTGGTCCCGGTTCGAGGCCATGTACTTCGCCGGCGACGGCGCCAAGAAAGACGAAGACGGCGACGTCTGGCTCCTGGGCCGCGTGGACGACGTCATGAACGTCTCAGGCCACCGCCTCTCCACCACCGAAATCGAGTCCGCCCTCGTCAGCCACCCGTCTGTCGCCGAAGCAGCCGTCGTTGGCGCCGCGGACGAGACCACCGGACAGGCCGTCGTCGCGTTCGTCATCCTCCGCGGTGACGCCGTGAACAACGGCGACGAAACCGTCCTGGAACTGCGCAACCACGTGGGCAAGGAAATCGGCCCGATCGCCAAGCCCAAGCAGCTGCTCATCGTTCCCGAACTGCCCAAGACACGCTCAGGCAAGATCGTCCGCCGTCTTCTCAAGGACATCGCCGAGGGCCGCGACACCGGCGACGCCACCACCCTGGCGGACCCGGGCATCATGACCCAGATCGCCGACTCGCTCCGCAAGTAGCGTTTCCCGGCCCGGATTATCGACGGCGCCGCTCGCCTCCCGTGGTGAGCGGCGCCGTCGTGCGTTCCTGCTGCGGTGGGGTGCCTTACCGCCGTCGGGGAGTCCTGCGTCCTAGACTGGAGCCAGACTCAGCCACACGTTTGACGAGGTTCCCAGAAAGGCCCTGATGCTTCAGGCAGCACGCCACTCCGCCATCATCGACGCCGTCCAGCGCGAACGCGTCGTACGGGTTTCGGACCTCGCCCAACTCCTTGGCGTCTCCCCCATGACCGTGCGGCGCGACATCGAAGCCTTGGAGGAATCCGGCCGGGTGGAGCGCATCCACGGCGGCGCCAAACTGCCCGGCGATGCGAGCACGCACGAGCCCGGATTTGAGCTCAAGTCCACGCAGCTGACCGCCGAGAAGCACGCAATTGCCGTTGAAGCCGCCTCGATGGTCCAGGAGGGTATGGCGATTGGGCTCGGTGCCGGCACCACCACCTGGGCACTGGCGAAGGAACTCGTCAACGGTCCACGCATCACGGTGGTGACCAACTCTGTCCGGATCGCCGACCTTTTTCATCACGGCGCTTCCTCCGGTCCTGCCCGGTTCGGTTCCACCGTCATCCTGATCGGCGGCGAGCGCACGCCGTCGGACGCCTTGGTTGGACCCATTGCCACCGCATCCTTGAAGCAACTCCACCTGGACGTCCTGTTCCTGGGCGTCCACGGCATGGACGCCCATGCAGGCTTCACCACCCCCAATCTGCTCGAAGCCGAGACCAACCGCGCCTTCATGGCCTCCGCGCGAAGCACTGTTGTGCTGGCCGACCACAGCAAGTGGGGCGTAGTGGGCATTGCTTCGATCGCCCAGTTGGAAGAGGCCGACGAACTCATCACGGACTCGTTGCTGGGTGAGGACGCCCGGCGGGTGCTGGAAGAGAACGTGGCGAAGCTTCGGATTGCGGACTCCCAACACAGCTAGGCCGCTCTCATACCGCGGGTGGATGGCTGGGCCCGGAGTTCAACCGGTGGACTGACGCGCGGACATGGTCCGTTTCGGGATGCTGGTTGTATGAACGCCATCCTCCACGCCCAGCAACTCACCAAGCACTATCCAGGCAGCCTCGCCCTGGACCACGTCGACTTCACTGTGAACACCGGCGAATCCATTGCGATCATTGGCCCCTCGGGTTCCGGCAAGACCACTCTGCTGCACTGCCTCGCCGGGATTTTGAGGCCCGACGCCGGATCGGTCACCTTGCACACTCCCTCGGCACCATTGCGGCTGGACACCTTGGGTGACGCTGCGCTGTGCCGTTTGCGGCGCGAGGAGTTCGGTTTCGTTTTCCAGCAAGGCATGCTCCTTCCGGAACTGACGGCCATCGAAAACGTGGCCCTGGCCTTGATGCTCAACGGTACGGACCGCACTACATCGGAAACCAGGGCCGCGGAATGGCTGGCTGCCCTGGGCCTTGGCGGGATGGAGCAGCGCCGCCTGGGTGAGCTATCCGGCGGGCAGGTCCAGCGTGTGGCGATCGCCCGCGCCCAGGTCACCGGTGCCCGGGTGGTCTTTGCGGATGAACCCACCGGCGCCCTGGATTCAGCAACGTCCAGCGAAGTGCTGGACATACTGCTTGGCTCTGTTGCCGCCAACGGCCGCACCTTGCTGGTGGTTACGCACGATCCCAACGTCGCGGCCCGCTGTCAACGCGTCGTGGAACTGCGGGACGGTCGGATCGTGGCGGACAGCGGCGGCACCGTTGCCAGTCCCATCCAGGCTGCTCCCGCGACCACCAACTTCAAGGGTGCCTTCAATGTCTAGTCTCTCCATGGCACTGCGCCTCACCCCGTACCTTGCGCGGAGCAACGGCAGCAGCCTCCGCGAAACAGGCCTCCGCGACGCCGGCCTGCCGGTCCTCGCTTTCGGAACCGTCACGGCCCTACTGCTCACTGTTGCGGGCGGCTCGCAGGTTTTCTGGTCCTGGACTGACGACATCGCCGGCACTTACCAAGCGCTGGCCGTCGTCGCCATGGTCTTGCTCATCATCCCGCTCCTGACGCTCGGTGCCTCGGCCGCGCGACTGGCCGCCCGCCGTCGTGATGACCGCTTGGCCTCCTTGCGCCTGCTGGGCGCCAACAGCGCCACCGTGGTGTGGATGACCGTCATCGAGTCGACAGTGCTCGCGGCGGTCGGAGCGCTGGCGGGCGCGGGACTGTACGCGTGCGTTGCACCGTTCCTCGGCCTGATCCAGTTCCGTGGCCAAGCCATAGGCGGCCACGCGTGGCTGTCTGTGCCCTCCATCCTTGGTTGCGTTCTTGCCGTCTGCGTGCTGGCCGCGTCGAGCGCCGCCCTTGGACTGCGGAAAGTCGTGGTCACCCCGTTGGGCGTCAGGACCAGGCAAACGGCCGACGGCGCGCATTGGGTTCGCGGACTTATCGCGGTTGTGGTTGTGGTCATCGGCGTGGTGGCGATGGGGATGCTGAGCAGTTTTGGCACATTCATTGTGATCATCGCGGTCATGGGTGGCTGCTTTGGCCTGGCACTGCTCGCCTTGAACCTCATGGGCCCGTGGATCCTTCGGTTGCGCGCGTCCTCGCAGCTCAAGCGGGCCAAGCGACCTGAGCAACTCTTGGCCGCCAGGACTGTGCTGGAGAGCCCCAAGGAATCGTGGCGGCAAGTTGGGGGCGTCGCGATGACCAGTTTTGTAGGGGTATTCGTGGGCGTCGGCATGGCGGTGGCCGACACCATGGGCGGCAGCGCCACGGATGAGACGGCGTTGTTGGTGCGGGACATCAACACCGGCGTGATGATCACCCTGTTGGGTTCATTCCTGATGGTGGCGTGTTCCGCTGGCGTGAACCAGGCCGCGGCGGTGCTCGACCGGGCGCCGATGCTGGTGGCCCTGGACCGGGTTGGCATGCCGCGGAAGCTCATGGTGGCGGCCAGGGTCAAGGCCGTGATGTCGCCGCTCTTCCTGGTTGCCGGAATTTCGGCGGCAGCGGCGGCTGTCCTGGTCCTCCCGCTCACGGGTGCCGTGCTGTTGACCCAGCCCGTGGTGTTTGTGACCATCGGCGGAGTGTTCGCCGCCGGGTTCCTGCTGGTCCGCCTGGCCGTCGCTGCGGGCACGGCGCAGATCAGCCAGGTGCTCGCCCGGCCGGAACGCTACGCAAGCATGGACTCCTAGCCCCCTCCCACCTATGGCCCCCTCCCGACCAGCCCCTCTCAGTGGGCCGTGAAAGGTGAGCGAGCGTCCGGCCAAACAGGCGAGTCGGTGATGGAGGGTGCTAGTCGCAGCCGCAGGACTGCCGGATGATCAGCTCGGTGGGCAGGATGTGGTGCTGCGGTTCCTCCGCGCGTCCCTTGCCCACCAACGCACGAACGGCGGCTTCGGCCATCAGTTGGACCGGCTGCGCCACCGTGGTCAGTGCGGGCCAACTGTATTCCGAATCCAAGGACCCGTCGAAGGACACCAGCGCCATGTCCTCGGGCACACGGACTCCGGCCTCGTGGAAGGCCCGGAGTATTCCGATGGCCTGCATGTCGTTACTGGCAAAGATCGCAGTGGGCCGGTTGGCCATGGACAGGAATCGCTTGCCCACTTCGTAGCCGCCAGGCCGGGTGAACGGACTGTGCAGCATAGGGCCATCCGGCAGGCCCGCTTCACGCAGCGTGGCCAGCCATCCCACTTCGCGTCCGTCCAGTTGATTACCGGTGTTGGTGCCGATGGCCAGGCCGATGTTCGTGTGTCCATGGCCTATCAGGTGCTGGACAGCAGCACGGCCGCCAGCTTCCAAGTCCACGCCAACGCTGGCGAAACCCGGCGGCGAGCCTGCATTGTTCAAGAGCACGGAAGGGATCTCCGAGGCTTCAAGCTCCGTGACGTCGGGATCGAACACGCAGCTGGCCAGGAACACCCCGTCCACCTGCCGGGCAGCCAAAGTGCGGATGTTCTTGCGTTCGCGCGTCAGGCTGCCGTCCGAGTTGGTGAGCACCATGCCAAAGCCAAGTTCCGCGGCCGCATCCTCCACGGCGTGTGCCAGCTGAGTAAAGAACGGGTTGGTGTTATCAGGAACCACCACGCCAATGGTCTCGCTGGATCCCAGCTTCAGGGCACGGGCGGCAGCGTTGGGCCGGTATCCGAGGACACGGATGGCCTCGCGAACCTTGGCTTCCGTGGTTGGGGCCACGTTCTTGGGCCCACCGTTCACCACATAACTCACGACGGCGGTACTCACCCCGGCGTACCGGGCCACGTCTTTGCGTGTTACCGGGCCGCGCGAGGTTTGTACCGCCGAAGGTGTCATGGGGTAAATGCTAACTACTCCACGGGGGCATCACCGAAGTCGCGGATGGGAAGGCGCTCCCCGCCACGGAGCGCAGACTCATGAGCGATGATTCCCGGCAGCGTGAACCGGGCCGCAACCCAAGCATTAACGGGTGGGAGGCTGCGATTGTTCACGGCCGTCACGAAGTCATCCACCAGGAATTGGTGGCTGCCTTCATGCCCGTTGGGGGCTCCCAGGAATTCTTGGGGAAGCCTGGACTGGTCATGTACCGGGGCCAGCCCGGAGATGAAAGCATCCCGCAGCTCCGGTGCTACATCTGCAAGGGAGGGATCGTCTGCGGACATGGTCGGTTTGGTTTCCACCTGCTCGGACACGTCCTCAACGGAAGACTTGTCCTGCCAGACGGTGGTGGTGGCGAGCTGCTCAAAACTGGCCTCGGTGCCGAAGAAACGGAAGCGCGATTCCCGGATATGGGAGGGGTACCCCACTCGGCGCATCTCGTTGGTGCGCATCGCGCCGCCGTCGTTCATTTCAAACAGCGCAGTGGCGTTGGAGAAGTCGTTGGCGAACATGCTGACGTCCTTGTCGAAGACGCCGTCACCGCGCTGGTCCTTCACGCCGATGCAGCTGACGCTGACCGCGTGCCCCGGTACAGCGCCGAGGACTCCACCGATGGCGTGGGTCGGGTACAGCATGGGTGGGTAACTGGCGGTTTCCTTCCACCGCTCTCCGCCGCTGTACTGATAGGCCTCGTAAAACCCCAGGTCCATGTCATGAACGTAGTCGCCCTCGGTGTAGAAGATACGGCCAAACTTGCCTGCCGCATGTTGTTGTCGGGCGAAGACCGTGGCGGGGTTGTAGTAGCTGGTCTCCCCCATGGCGTAGACAAGCTTGGTCTCGCGTACGGCCTCTATGATCCGGGCGATTTCTTCTTCGGAAATGGCCATTGGCACGGCTGAATATACGTGTTTCCCTGCGCGCAGAGCACGCTCGACCAGCGGCCCATGGGTCCACCGCTGCGTGAAGATGGCGACAGCATCGACGTCGGACTCCAACAACTCCTCGAAGCTGCCCCTGACGCCGTCCAGGCCCCAGCGTTCCTGGGCTGCAGCTGCACGTTCGGGGAGTTCATCCACTGCGTAAACCGCGCTGACGCCCGGGTGGAGCTTGAACAAGTGCGCGAACTGGCTGCCGAACTGCCCGACACCCACAACACCGATCGAAAACGTCATTGTTTGCCTTTCCTGAAGCTGCAGGCGCAGCTTGCGAAGCGTCCCTTGTTGGGTTCCACATGAGTCTTCCACCGCGATCTACACGAGTCAACAGAAAGAACAGGTTCGAACATTTTTGACCAAATTTTGCAGTCATGTCTTGCGCTCGCCAAATCTACTCGTGTAGATTCGCCAACAGTTGTTACCCCCATCACAGTCAGGAAAGGGTCGACGATGACCACGCTAACCAAGCAACCCGGGCAAGCTTCGGGGCGTTCCAGGAGCAACCACGGACGCAAGCTTCAGCCAGCCAAACGCAGCATGACCAGCCGTCTCGGTGACCTGAAAATCGCCCTGTTCTTTATTTTCCCGGCCGTTATCGGCTTCGTAGCCTTCTTTCTGATCCCCACCATCCGCGGCATCTACCTCAGCTTCACCGAGTACAGCATCCTGGGTGAGCCAACGTGGATCGGCATAGATAACTACACGGCCATCTTTGCGGACGAACTCTTCTGGAACGCCATGGGCGTCACGCTCCAGTACGTGGGCCTGAACATCGGCTTCCAAACGGTTATTGCTCTGGGACTGGCGTTGCTGATGCACCGGGTGGCAAAGTCCACTTTCGTTCGAGGCGCTCTCCTGCTGCCGTTCCTGGTGGCCAACGTCATCGTCGCCCTGCTCTGGTTCTGGATGCTCGACTACCAACTGGGCATCGTCAACGAGGTCATGAGCTGGGTGGGGCTCCCCCGCGTCGCCTTCTTCGGCAGCGAACAGTGGGCCATCCCCACCATCGCGTTCGTCAACGTGTGGCGGCACATGGGCTACACCGCGCTGCTGATTTTCGCCGGGCTGCAATCCATCCCGAACCACCTCTACGAGGTAGCCAACCTCGACGGTGCGTCCCCCACCCGGACGTTCTGGAGCGTCACCATGCCGCTGCTCCGCCCCGTGTTGGTGCTGGTACTGGTGGTCACCGTGATCGGTTCCTTCCAAGTCTTCGACACCGTCGCCGTCACCACCAACGGTGGCCCCGTCAACGCCTCACGCGTGATCCAGATGTACATCTACCAGAAAGCCTTTGGCGAGTCCGACTTCGGCTACGCCTCCGCCCTGTCCGTGATCCTGTTCGTCATTCTCGCCCTGGTGGCCTTCGTGCAAATGAAGTTCCTCAAGGGCAACGAATCGGACCTGGACTAAGCCGGACAAGGACTAAGGAACCGCCATGACTACGTCAACACTGCCTCGAAACGACCGCAAGAAGCCGCTCAACTGGCGACGCATCGGCGCCTGGGCGCTGGTCGCCGTCGCCCTCGCCATCACCATCGCACCGTTCCTGTGGATGCTGCGGACGGCACTGTCGAGCAACAGCGCGCTGGCCTCCAACGCCGGAAACCTCCTCCCGGCCGACTTCAGCTGGGGCGCGTTCAAACGCGTACTTGGCCTGCAAACCACCGAAGAAGCGATAGCCGACGGCGGCTCCGGTGCGGCCATCAACTTCTGGCTTTACCTGCGCAACTCCATCATCTTCGCCACCATCACCACGGCCGGCCAGGTGTTCTTCAGCGCGATGGCCGCCTACGCCTTCGCACGGTTGCGATGGCCAGGCCGGAACAAGGTGTTCGCCGTCTTCCTGACCACCATGATGGTTCCCCCGATCTTCACGGCCCTGCCCAACTTCCTGATGATCAAGAACCTCGGGCTGCTGAACACCATGGCCGGGATGTCCCTGCCCTTCCTGTTCATGACCCCTTTCGCCATCTTCTTCCTGCGGCAGTTCTTCCTGAGCATGTCCCGCGAAGTTGAGGAAGCGGCAATGCTCGACGGCGCCAAGCACCTGCGCATCTTCTTCCAGATTGTGCTTCCCAACGCCGCCGCCCCCATCGCCACCCTGGCGCTGCTGACCTTTATCGGCCAGTGGAACGAATACTTCTGGCCGCTGTTGGTGGGCCAGGACGAGAACGTCCGTGTCCTCACTGTTGGCCTGAGTGTCTTCAAGTCGCAGTCCCCGCAAGGCGCCCTCGACTGGTCCGGGCTCATGGCCGGGACCCTCGTGGCAGCGCTGCCGATCTTCCTGCTGTTCATCGCCTTCGGCAAGAAGGTAGTCAACTCCATCGGATTCTCCGGAATCAAATAACCGCACCCTCTGCAAAGTCATCCCCGAAAGGTTCGCTATGAAGAAAACCCTCGGCGTCGCCGCTGCTGCCGCCGCCATCGCCCTGACCCTGTCCGCCTGTGGCGGCTCCTCCCCCGCTTCTTCCGAAGCCAAGGGTGACATCAACTACTGGCTCTGGGACGCCAACCAGCTCCCGGCGTACCAGCAATGCGCGGACGATTTCACCAAGGCCAACCCGGACATCAAGATCAAGATCACCCAGCGCGGCTGGGACGACTACTGGACGACGCTGACCAACGGCTTCGTGGCCGGAACAGCACCTGACGTCTTCACCAACCACCTCTCCAAGTACCCGGAGTACGCAGCAAAGAAACAGCTGCTGTCGCTGGACGAGGCTGTGGAGAAAGACGGTATCAAGCTGGACGCCTACACCAAGGGCCTCCCCGAGCTCTGGGTCGGCCAGGACGGCAAGCGCTATGGCCTCCCGAAGGACTGGGACACCGTAGGCCTCTTCTACAACAAGGCCATGACCGACGCTGCCGGGATCACCGCCGAGCAGATGGCCAACTTGGAGTGGAACCCCAAGGACGGTGGCAGCTACGAGAAGACCATCGCGCACCTGACCGTGGACAAGAACGGCAAGCGCGGCGACGAACCGGGCTTTGATAAGAACAACGTTGCCACCTACGGACTGGGGCTGACGGGCAGCGGTGCGGGCCAAGGCCAAACCGAGTGGAGCTTCCTCACGGCGACCACGGGCTGGACCGCAACCGACAAGAATCCGTGGGGCACCAAGTTCAACTACGACGACCCCCGTTTCCAGGAAACCATCGCCTGGTGGGCGGGCCTGGTGGACAAGGGCTACATGCCCAAGCTGGAAACCACCGTCGGCGCCAGCATGCCGGACAGCTTCGGAGCCGGCAAGGCTGCCATCAACACCAACGGGGATTGGCTGATCGGCCAGTACCAGACCTACAAGGGCATCGAAACGGCCTTCGCACCCACTCCAAAGGGCACCGACGGCAAGCGCGCGTCCATGTTCAATGGTCTGGCCGACTCCGTCTGGGCCGGCACCAAAAACCCCGGAGCCAGCATCAAGTGGGTGGAATACCTTGGGTCCACCGCTTGCCAGGATGTCGTGGCCAGCAAGGCCGTTGTGTTCCCGGCCATTGCCAGTTCCTCTGAGATCGCAGCCAAGGCCTTCGCTGACAAGGGCACGGACGTCTCCGCCTTCACCACCCATGTGAAGGATGGCACCACGTTCCTCTTCCCGATCGCGGACAAGGCTGCCAAGGTTGACGGCATCATGAAGCCCGCCATGGATGCAGTCCTCTCCGGCAAGAAGCCCGCCTCCTCACTGACCGAGGCGAACAACCAGGTCAACAACCTCTTCAAGTAGGACAACCCGCTCTCACCCCACACGTTGTGAGGCCTGCTCTGCGCGTTATTTCCTTCGCGAATCCCGCAGAGCGGGCCACACAACACCCCATACGATCCGATATGAAAGCGACTTCACACATGCACCCGCTCCATCTCCGTTCCGCAGGTACCAGCCTGGTGATCAGCACCCACCGCGGCGAGGCTGAGATAAGCCACTGGGGAGCTGACCTGGGCGACACCCTTCCGGACCTGGCCATCCTCAACGAGCCCATCCCCCCGTCTTCGATCGACGCCAACGTCCCCGCCGGGCTCCTCCCCCAGGCTTCGTCGTCGTGGCAGGGCAGGCCCGGACTTCGCGGCCATCGAATCACCGACGGCGTACCCGGCTTTGATTTCTCAGTCAGCCTTCGCGTAGTGAGCGCGACGACGGACGGCACCACAGCGGTCATCGTCCAGGCAGATCCCGACGCCGGTATCACCGTGACCAGCAACCTCACCCTGCACCCGGGCGGGCTCCTCGAACTGCGGCACACGGCCACGAACGACGGCCCGTCACCTTTCCAAGTGGATGAACTGGCGACGATGCTCCCGGTGGCGCCGGACGCCGTCGAACTTTTGGACCTGACCGGGCGCTGGTGCCGAGAACGTCACCCGCAGCGCCGGGCGATCCAGCAGGGAACGTGGGTCCGCACCGGGCGACACGGCCGTACAGGGCACGACTCGTCGCTTCTGCTCGCCGCGGGAACCGCCGGCTTCGGCAACAGGCACGGCAAGGTTTGGGCTACGCACCTGGCCTGGAGCGGCAACCATGAGGAGTTCGCGGACAGCGTCGCTGATGGGCGCACGATGATCGGCGGGTCTGAACTATTGGGGCCGGCTGAAGTAGTCCTGGAACCCGGTGACAGCTACACCACTCCTGCACTCTTTGCCGCTTATTCGGACCAGGGTCTGGACGGGATCTCTGCAGCCTTCTACAGCTGGTTCCGCTCGCGCCCCCACCACGTGGGAGCGCTCTCCGGCAAGCCCCGTCCAGTAGTCCTCAACACGTGGGAGGCAGTTTACTTCGACCACAACCTGGACGCACTCGTCGAGCTCGCTGAGTCTGCTGCCGACCTTGGCGTTGAGCGTTTCGTGCTCGACGACGGCTGGTTCCGCGGGCGCCGCGACGACCGGGCCGGGCTGGGCGACTGGTACATCGATGAGACCATATGGCCCGGCGGTCTGACGCCGCTCATCGATGCCGTGACGTCCCTGGGCATGGAATTCGGGCTCTGGGTGGAGCCGGAAATGATCAACCTTGATTCCGACGCAGCCCGGGCACACCCCGAGTGGATTGTTGGCCCCTCCGCTGATTCATACAAGGACGGCGGCAGGCTGCCCCTCGAGTGGCGGCAGCAGCACGTCATCGATCTGGTGAACCCGGACGCGTGGCAGTACATCTTCGACCGCATCGACACTTTGCTGCGTGAGAACACCATTAGCTACCTCAAATGGGACCAGAACCGGGATCTCCTGGAGCATGGGCATGCCGGCCGGGCGTCAGTCCACGAACAGACCTTGGCGGCGTACCGGCTTTTTGACGCGCTCCATGCGGCCCACCCCGGCGTAGAGATCGAAAGCTGCTCCTCCGGCGGTGCGCGCGTTGACCTGGGGATCCTTGAGCGTACCGACCGTGTTTGGGCATCTGACTGCAACGACGCACTGGAACGGCAGACAATTCAGCGATGGACTGGAATGGTGGTTCCGCCTGAGCTGGTGGGCGGACACATCGGACCGACCACATCACACACCACTGGGCGGACGCACGACCTCTCCTTCCGCGCCATCACTGCGCTCTTCGGACACTTCGGCATGGAATGGGACGTCCGCTCCGTCACTGGCGCGGAGCGCGAGGAACTCAAGCGCTTCATCGGCCTGTACAAGGAACACCGGGGCCTGATCCACAGCGGACGAGTGGTGCGCGCCGATGCACTGGACGAGTCGCTGATGGTGCACGGCGTTGTTGCGGACATCCACGGCGGCGGCATCGCAGGAGCCACGGCCGCGCTTTTCGCTGTCGTGAAGACGCGAACGGGCTTCGCCGAGCAGGTGGGTCGCGTAGCGCTCCCGGGGCTCGATCCGTCGCGTTCATACCGGGTGGAGGCAATCTTCCCCTCACCGGGTGACGCCGACTACGGGCACACGTTCATCGAAGCGAAAGCGGCGCCTTGGTTGGCGTCCGGGGCGGAAGCCACCGGCCGGTTCCTGGGCGAAGTGGGCCTTCCGATGCCCGTCCTGAACCCGGAGCACGCCATCCTGCTGCGTCTCACAGCTCTCTGACGCTCTCTCACCTGCCGCAGCGTTCCCGGGGATCCCCTCTCACCAACGAAGGGTTTCCCGGGAACGCTCGCTCACCTACTGCGTGCTCTGGACCGCGTCTGCCAGGTAGTCGATGGCCAGCTTGTAGCCGAGCACACCGGCGCCCACGATGATCGCGCTGCACACGCCCGACAGGTATGAGTGGTGACGGAACTCTTCACGCTGGTGGACGTTGGTGATGTGGACCTCGACGGCGGGAAGCTGCACAGCCGCGAGGGCGTCACGAAGTGCCACGGAAGTGTGCGTGTAGGCTCCCGCGTTGATGACAATTCCCACCGCCGTTCCCCGGGCTGCATGGATGGCGTCGAGGAGATCGCCCTCGTGGTTCGACTGAACGCAGTCAACAGTGAAGCCGTGGCCTGCAGCTGCAGTCATGGCAAGTTGTTCGACGTCGGCCAGGGTTGACGTTCCATACTTTTCAGGTTCGCGGGTGCCCAGAAGATTGAGGTTGGGTCCATTGATCACAAGGATGGTGCCGCGACCGGATTCGGTGGCGGGAGTGGCTTCAGTCATGGCTCCCAATCTATAGCCGTGTAGAAGCCTCAGGGAACTCCGCCCACCAAGTGAGAGAGCGTTCCTCAAAAACCGCCACCATGTGAGAGCGCGTCGCCCAAAAACGGCCGGGATGTGAGAGAGGGATGCGTTACTTACGCGTGCACTGGCCGGCTGAGACCGCACTGTTGAGACCTGGAGCCTGGGCTGCCACGGGCTCAAGGTCTTCCATGGTGAGGGCAAAGCCAAGTGCCGCATCAGTGGTGGTCTTTGCGAAGATCAGCCCCGCCACCTGCCCCTGCGTCGTCAACAGTGGTCCGCCCGAGTTTCCAGGCTGGACGTCCCCGGCGAGCTTGTACACCAGCTCCGGTGACGGGTTATTGCCGTAAATATCCGGAACCAGGATGGTGGAGATACCTTGCACGGTAGCCGGTTTCGACTGGAACGGGCCGCCATGCGGGTACCCTGCGAAAGCAGCCGGGGTGCCAGCCGGCAGGTCGGCGCTGAGCGGCAACGGTGCGGACCGGAGGCCGTCAACGGCCAGGACTGCGATGTCCCGCTGGGAGTCGAAGTAGACCACGCGACCCGGCAGCGCACCGCCGTCGGGAATTTCCACCACCGGCTGCGACACGCCCGCAACAACATGGGCGTTGGTGACGACGCGCCCGGGCGAAACAACGAATCCGGATCCGGTTTGGTTCTGTCCGCATTCGTAGGCCGTGCCGGCGATCTTCAGAACGGACTGGGCGGCCTGGTTCAGCGCGGGAGTGTCAGTTGACTCGTTCGGGATGGTCACAGGCGTCGTCGGTCCGATGCCCTCGATGAGCTTGGGAATCCCATCGCCGATCACCGTGGACCTGAGTTGCGCCATGGTGCTCTTGACCGGTGTCGGTGTCAGATTGTCGATGGAACGAATGACTCGCGACTCCGCGATTTGCTGCGAAACGAACGGCACGCCCAGCGAACTGATGCTGAATGCGAGCATGGACATCACCAGCGCAGCGACCACTATGCTCACCACGCCACCGATCAGCCGGTCGACAGCGTGCAGCGGTTTGATCCGGACAGCGTGGCGGATACGACGCCCAATCATGGTTCCCAGTCCATGACCGACAGCAATAAGTACGACGGCGGCCCCTACCGTGGCGGTAAGCCTCCAGCCGCTGTCGGTCACCCAGCCACTGACGAGCGGGACCGCTACGAAGGCAGCGATGGCGCCGACAACGAAACCGGCAATTCCGCCCAAAGTGACCATAAAGCCGTTCCGCAGGCCGTAGATCAGGTAGGAGAGCAGCATCAGGATCAATGCCAAATCCAATATCGTCAAGCCAAACACCAATGCTCCTCATAGCCGGGTAGCGACAATTCTAGTTGCGGACCCTGACAGCCAACCGTTAGTCACATCACGCCGGATGACGCATTTGGACTGATTACTGGCCAGAGAAGGGCGCTGATGGCGCCAAACCCGCGCCGTTTCAGCGTTTCGCATGCCAAGTACGTCACAGAAGCCCAAAAATTCTGAAACAATGGCTGAAGCGCCACGACCGAAACTTATATTCAGGAGATTTCATGGACATCGAGGTATTGCGCCGCGCACCCCTCTTCGCCACCCTTGACGACGACGCATTCCGCCTGCTGACGGACGAACTCACAGAGGTGGACCTTTCACGCGGGGCTTCCGTGTTCCGCGAAGGCGACCAGGGTGACCAGCTCTACTTCATCGTTTCCGGCAAGGTGAAGCTCGGCCGCACCTCCCCCGACGGCCGCGAGTCCCTGCTCGCCATCCTTGGCCCGGGTGAACTCTTCGGTGAAATGGCTTTGTTCGACCCCAGCCCGCGCACCGCCACGGCTACAGCCGTCTCCGAGACCCGCTTGGCCGGCCTCAAGAACGAGAGCCTCAACGCGCTCCTGCGCACACGCCCGGAAGTTTCCGCGCAGCTGCTTCAGGCCTTGGCCCGCCGCCTTCGCCGCACCAACGACTCCCTCTCGGACCTCGTCTTCTCTGACGTTCCGGGCCGCGTAGCCAAGGCCCTCCTGGACCTGGCTGACCGCTTCGGCCGCCCGGCCACCGACGGTGTCCTGGTTGCCCACGAGCTTACGCAGGAAGAACTGGCCCAGCTGGTTGGCGCTTCCCGCGAGACCGTGAACAAGGCACTGGCCGAGTTCGTCCAGCGCGGCTGGCTCCGCCTCGAGGCACGGGCAGTGGTCATCCTCGACATGCAGCGCCTCCGCCAGCGCTCCCGCTAGAGCATTCAAAAAAGCCGCCCCGGTTGATGACCGGGGCGGCTTTTTTGTTGCCTTGGTGAGCGAGCGTTCCGCTCAAGCAGGCGGAACGTGAATGAGCGTTCGGATCAAGCAGGCAATGAGCGTTCGGATCAAGCAGGCGGAACGTGAATGAGCGTTCGGCTCAAGCAGGCGGAACGTGAGCGAGCGTTCGTCAGCGTTCGCGCTGGGGCTCTCCGGCTATGGTCTTGGCGGCTTCGACTTCGAGCATCAGGATTCCGCCCTCGTCCACAAGCTTCGCCTGGTAGACGTGGGCTTTGCGCTTGTAGCTCAGGTACGCGATGCAGCCATTAGCGGCGGCCATTTTCTCGAGCATGATTTCGGAGCCAGGCACCAGGAGTTGGCCCAACGTGAGCCCAACAGTATTAGGTTGGCCGATTTCGTCGCCGAGCGCAGGAGTGTCCCGCAGGGAGACAGCCTCGGCAGCACACACCCAACGGCCCCAGACACCCTTACTTCCAAGGATCGAAGGCTGCTGGTTCACTGGGACCGTGGCGGCAAAGTACCGGGTGTTGAAGCGGGTGTGCGCGAAATCCGGGCTCAGCCAATTCACCAGGGGCTTCAACAGGTCAGTACGCAGAGAGAGACCACGCTTGGACAGCATCTCGGTGAAGGACTTCTCCTGCGCCGCTACTGCTTCCCGGGCCCGCATCCAGTCCACCGTGGAGTTCGACTCAACTGTGGAGGACGCGTCCGGCCCAGCGAGCAGGACGCCGGTCTCTTCAAAGAGTTCGCGGATGGCGCCCACCACGTGGCGGCGGGCGAGTCCGACGTCGTCCGTTCCCATCTGCTCAGCCCAATGCTGGGGTGAGGGGCCCAACCAACCCACGGGGTCGTCGTCGGACGGGTCGAGGGAACCGCCCGGGAAAGCGACAACGCCCAACGGCGAAGATCCTGGCCTGTAACCAAGCCAGGTCTCCAGACCGGTGGGCGAGTCCCGCAAAAGGACAACGGATGAGGCGTAGCGGGCGGCCCTGGGGGTCCGCTCGCCGAGATCAAGCCAGTTTCGTGCTGCCCCTTCGAGTTCGGGGGGCAGAACGAACAGACGGCGTGCAAGCTGCGGCAATTGGGTGAACCGGTTCCTTAGCTGAATTCAGCAATGAGCTCGACCTCTACGGGAGAGTCGAGCGGCAACACAGAAACGCCGACGGCGGAACGTGCGTGCTTGCCGGCCTCGCCCAAAACCTGGCCGAGGAGTTCGGACGCACCGTTGATGACGCCGGGCTGGCCGGTGAACGTGGGGTCGGACGAAACGAAGCCGACCACCTTAACGATGCGGGTGATGCGGTCGAGATCGCCAATGACGCTCTTGACGGCCGCAAGGGCGTTAATGGCGCATACGGCGGCGTAGCGCTTGGCGTCCTCGGGGTCGACGGTGGGTTCATCGGAGGTACCCAACTCGCCGAGAGAGACCTTGCCCGTAGCTTCGAGTTTGCCATTAATAAAGGGCAGCTGTCCGGACGTGTAAACGTAGTTGCCGGAGACAACGGCGGGTACGTAGTCAGCTACCGGGGCGGCGACCTCGGGGAGGGTCAAACCGAGCTCGGCGATCCGCTGCTCAACGGCAGACGTCGGGGCGGCGGATTCCGCGGCAGACGTGGTTTCTGCGGGGGTGGTCATAGTTACTGCTTCTCCCTCTTCAGGTATGCAACAAGGCCTTTGCCATCGGGTCCACCGACGACCTGAACAAGCTCCCAGCCATCCTCGCCCCACTGGTCCAGGATCTGCTTCGTGGCGTGGATAATGAGCGGAATCGTGGCGTACTCCCATTTGGTCATGACAGAAAGCCTAGCCCTTGCCGGTAAAGTGGAAAACATGGTGACTCGCAAGAACCCACTATTCGACACTGCCACCACCCTCGGAAAGATTCTAGGTTTCCTTGGCGTGAGTGCGATCTGTGGCGTCCTGGTAGCGGGCCTTTTGGTCCCCGCCGCGGCCGTCTCAGGCAGTGCCGCAAGCGGTTCAATCCAGTTCTTTGACACTCTGCCGGCGGAACTCCAAGTGGATCCGCCCAGCCAGAACACGACGATCCTGGCGAAGGACGGTTCGCCGATCGCCTCGATCTACGCAGAGAACCGCACCAAGGTTCCGCTGGACCAGATGAGCCCGTATATCAAGGACGCTGTCATCGCTATCGAGGACAGCCGCTTCTACGAGCACGGCGGCATCGACACCACCGGCATCCTGCGAGCCATCGTCAGCACTGCACGCGGTAACAAGCAGGGCGCGTCCACCATCACGCAGCAGTATGTGAACAACGTCATCAACGAGTCACTGGTGGCATCGGGCAACGACTCCGACGTCAAGCTCAACGGTGTTAATAAAGGCGTTGGCGACAAGCTTCGCGAAATGAAGTTGGCTATCGCACTGGAGAAGAAGTTCTCCAAGGAACAGATCCTTGAGGGCTACCTCAACATCGTGTTCTTCAACCGCGACGCTTACGGCATTGAGGCTGCAGCAAAATTCTTCTTCAGCACCTCGGCCAAGGACCTCACCCTCCCCCAGGCTGCCCTGCTGGCCGGCTTGGTCAACAGCCCATCCGCTTTTGATCCGATCACCAACCCGGACAACGCCAAGGTCCGCCGTGACCTGGTGCTGGCAGCCATGGTCAACCAGAACAAGATCACCAAGGCGGAATACGACGCCGCTGTGGCTACGCCGGTGACTACCAAGGTCACCCCGGCCCGCCAGGGTTGCGCCTACGCCACCATGGCACCGTACTTCTGCGACTACGTGCTCCACTTGCTCTTCAACAACCCGGCCTACGGCGACACGCAGGAAGAGCGCATCAAGCGCGTCCAGCGCGGTGGCCTCACCATCAGGACCACCCTTGATCCCACTGCGCAGGCAGTGGCCCAGCAGCAGGTTGACGGCACGGCAGGCGCAAACCCGGACAAGTGGGGCGCCTCTATCACCTCCGTCCAGCCGGGCACCGGTCAGATTGTGAGCATGGCCCAGAACACGGTGTGGCTGCCTCAAGAGGGCAAGTTTGATCAGACCCAGAACTTCAACGTTGATGTTTTGGACGCCAATGGCAATGACCTCAATGGCATCGGCGGCTTCCAGCCTGGTTCCACGATGAAGCCCTTCACGTTCGCTCAATGGCTGAACGAGGGCAAGTCGATGAACACCACCATCAACGCGTCCCGCCGGACCTACCCACAGAATTTCCCGTGGCGTAACACCTGCCCGACGCCCGTCAATGGTTTTTACGACAAGAGCGTTCCCGGCAGCTTCGACCTGCAGAACTCCGACGAAGGCTACTACAGGAACATGACTGTTTTGTATGGCCTGATGAACTCCATCAACACGGCCACCTTCGCCTCGGCATCCCAGGTGGACCTCTGCGGTATCCAGGGAATCGTTGACGCTACGGGGATCCACGGAGGACTTCCGGCCCGCGATGAAAACGGCAAGATCACGGACCCGAACCCGAAGGTCACCATGACCACGCTGGCCAACCTGATTGGTTCTACTCAGACGGCTCCGCTAACCATGGCCGCTGCGTTCGCTACGTTCGCTGCTGACGGCAAGTACTGCGAGCCGATTGCCATCACTTCAGTGAAGGACCAATCGGGTGCTGACCTGCCGGCCCAATCATCGAACTGCAAGGACGCCATCAAGCCCGAGGTTGCCCGCGGTGTGGCTTACGCGATGCAGGAAGTGCTCAACGCTGGTTCTGGTTCGCTGATCCGGCCCGCGCTTTCAACGCGCAACAACTTCCCGGTAGCCGCCAAGACTGGAACCAACGACTCCAACGGCTCCACCTGGGTTGTTGGTTACACCACCGGCCTTGCAACTGCTTCCTGGTTCGGCGATCCGCTGGACAACCAGCTTCGTCCGGGTCGGAACATCACAGTCAACGGCAAGTTCTACCCATCCATCGACGGTTACATGATCGCCGGGCCGCAGTTCACCAACTACATGTTGTCGGTTGCTCCAGCGTATGGAACCAACCCGTTCCAGGCACCCCCTTCCAACCTTTTGGGTGGTGCGGCACCCCAGCGCACCACGACGCCTGCACCCACCACGCAGAACGCGCCCCCCGCCACAGATAACGGCAACAACGGCAACGGCAACGGTCCGGGCAAGGACTAACCAGGTGTCGTTCGGAGATTCACTGGCAAACCGCGTCCGCAGTGTCGGGCGCGGTTTCGCCGTCACCACAGCAATCGGCGCAACGGCAGGCGCGGCAGCCGCTGCCTACGGCTGGTGGGAGAAGGACCAATTCGAGGTTCGCCACGAGACCCTTCCCATCCTCCCGGAGGGCTTCGGTCCGCTCAAAGTCCTGCACTTGAGTGACATCCACTTCGTGCCCGGCCAAGAGAAAAAGGCCGAATGGCTGAAGTCCCTCGCCGGCCTCAAGCCTGACCTGGTTGTGAACACGGGCGACAACCTGAGCCACGCCAAAGCGATCGATCCCCTGGTCCAGGCACTGAGGCCCTTGTTGGAGTTCCCTGGCGTCTTCGTCCCGGGATCCAACGACTATTACGCGCCGAGAATCAAGAACCCTGCCGGCTACTTCCGCGGTCCTTCCAAGCCGAAGAATGAGCCAAAAAAGCTGGATTGGCCCAAGCTCAGGTCAGCGTTTGGCATGAGTGGCTGGATCGACCTCACCAACCGTGCACAGTCTGTTGTGTTGAATAGCCTGCGTATCGACTTTTCCGGGGTCGATGATCCCCATTTGAAGCGCGAACGCTACGCGGGCTGGCCGCGCGGCACGGTTAACCAGGACGCCCGCCCGCACCTGAAGGTCGCCGTCGTCCACGCGCCGTACCAGCGCGTGCTCGACCACTTCACCCAAGCCCAGGCAGACCTCATCATCGCCGGCCACACCCACGGCGGACAGATCTGCATCCCCGGCTACGGCGCTTTGGTCTCCAATTGCGATCTGCCAACCTGGCGCGCCAAGGGCCTCCACGACTGGGAAAGCAACGGATTCACGACGCCGGTGAACGTCTCGGGCGGCATCGGCACCTCACGCTTCTCGCCGGTCCGCATTGCGTGCCGCCCGGAAGCGGTCCTGCTCACCCTCACGGCACGCAGCTAGAACCGCGGCACGCATTACGATCCTCAATAACTGGGTCAAACATTTCACCGGACCTTGGCACTTCTGTGAAACGAATCACGGCATGGCATAGGGTAGTTGCTACGGGAAACTACCTCCGCACCATCTGAAGATCCAGCTGTTGAGAAGCGGGCATGTCCAAGCAAACGTCATTTTTCACCTCCGTCGGCCGTCTGTACCCCCATGTGCGGCCCATCATCCCCCGACTAGTTATGGGCCTCATCTGCGCCCTGCTCGCCAGCATTGTGGCGCTGACCATCCCGCAAGTGCTGCGGGTCCTCGTCAATAACTCCCTGCAGCCCGGCGGTTCCACGGACGCAGTCTGGATTGCCGCCGTCGTGATCCTTGGCTTGGGTATTGCCGAAGCCGGACTGGTGGCGCTACGCCGCCAGTTCGTCATTAACCCGGCCACCACCGTTGAGACCAGGATGCGCGTGACCCTGTACGGCCACCTCCAGGAGCTCACTGTCGCATTCCACGATCGCTGGGGTTCGGGCCAGCTCCTTTCGCGGGCCATGACGGATCTCAGCTTCCTTCGCCGCTGGATGGCGTTCGGTGCGATCATGCTGGTGGTCACGACGTTGACCGTGATTATTGGCGTCGGCGTCATGTTCTCAATGAGCTGGCAGCTGGCCCTGATCTTCCTCGCCGCTGCTGTGCCGATCATGATCAATTCCTTCCGATTCCGCCGCCGCTTCAGCTTGGTGGCACGCCTCAGCCAGGACCAGGCGGGTGACCTCGCCACCACCGTTGAAGAATCCGTGCACGGCATCCGCGTGCTGAAGGCGTTCGGCCGCAGCCGGGAAGCGCTGGAGAACTTCAACGGCCAAGCCGAGGAACTGCGTCAGACCGAGATCGCAAAAGCCAAGCAACAAGCAGGCTTCACGCTGGTGGTTACGTTGCTGCCGGAGCTTGCGCTGGGCGTAGGGCTGGTGGTCGGCATCATGCTGGCGGCCAGCGGGCAGCTGAGCATTGGATCGCTGGTGGCGTTCTTCGCAACCGCCGCGGTGGTGGCAACGCCGGTGGAATTTTCCGGGATGCTGCTGGCCATGGCACTGACGGCCAAGACTGCGCTGGATCGCCATTTCGAGGTCATGGATACTGAAAACACCATCACCTCCCCGGATGAAGCCGTGGTGCCGGAAGCCGTCAAGGGCGCCTTGCGCTTTGAGCATGCGGGTTTCGGGTTCGACGACGGCGGCACCCTGCTGCACGATGTCACCCTCGACATTCGCCCTGGTGAGACCATGGCCCTGGTGGGCATCACAGGCAGCGGAAAGAGTGCACTGCTCCAGCTGGTCCCCCGCCTGTACGACGTGACCGAGGGCGCCGTAACCATCGACGGGGTGGACGTGCGTGATTACGACCTCGACGAGCTTCGACGGATCGTTGCGGTCGCTTTCGAAGACACCACTTTGTTCTCCAGCTCCGTACGTGACAACGTCCTCCTTGGCGCCCCGGATCCCAGTAATGCCGCGCTGGACGAGGCCTTGGACGTTGCCCAGGCGCAGTTCGCTTACTCTTTGCCGGACGGTGTGGACACGCTGATCGGCGAGGAAGGGCTGAGCTTGTCAGGCGGCCAGCGCCAGCGCATTGCTTTGGCCCGTGCCATTGCAGCAAAGCCGAAAGTACTTGTCCTGGATGACCCCCTGTCCGCGCTGGATGTGAACACCGAAGAACGTGTGGAGGCTCGTTTGCGCGAGGTGCTCCGCGACACCACAACGCTCATCGTGGCGCACCGGCCTTCCACCGTGGCCTTGGCGGACCGGGTCGCTTTGCTCGAAAACGGAACCATTACCGCCGTGGGGACCCACACGGAACTGTTGGCCGAAAACGACCATTACCGCTACGTCATCGCCAGCCTTGACGCCGGTCCAAAGGATCTGGACAGCGAACTGGACGAGCTCGAAGAAGCTGAGGAGGCCCGCCGGTGAGCGCCACAACATTTGGAACCGCCAACGAGGACAACACGCACCTCACCAAAGCGGACAGCAAAGCCGTACGACGCCGGTCCCTCGCCTTGCTTGCCTCGCTGATCCGCCCGGTACGGTTGCGTTTCTGGATGACGATCGTCATGGTGGTGGTCTCGCAACTCACCCGCGTGGCTGGGCCTGCGCTGATCGCTTTCGGGATCGACCGTGCGCTCCCGGCACTGCAATCCGGCGATAACGGTCCGTTGGTTCTGGCCGGTTCGTTGTATCTGGCCGCCGCCATTGCAACGGCGGGAATGACGGCGCTGTATGTCACGTCCACGGCCCGGCTGAGCCAGGCCATGCTCCTGGATCTCCGGCTTCGGGTCTTTCGGCACACCCAACGGTTGAGTTTGGAATTCCACGAGAAATACACCTCGGGCCGCATCATCGCCCGGCAGACTTCCGACTTGGAGGCGCTGCGGGAACTGTTGGACTCCGGTGTCAGCTCCCTCGCCTCCGGCATGCTGTTCATGGTCTTCACGGCTGTCACCGTGTTTGCCTTGGACTGGCGCAGTGGCCTGATCATGCTCGCAGCCGGTGTCCCCATGTTCTTCCTGGCCCGCTGGTACCAGAAGCACTCACAGATAGCTTTCCGGGAATCACGGGTGGTTTCAGCGCGGTTGATCGTCCATTTCGTGGAAACCATGACCGGCATCCGTGCCGTAAAGGCCTTCCGCAAGGAGCGCGGGAACGCCGCCCAGTACGGTCAGTTGGCTGAGGATTACCGCAAGAACACTGTCCGGTCCATCAACCTCAACGGCATTTTCCAGCCCGGCCTGGTGTTGATCGGTAACGTCTGCGTCGCCGTCGTCCTGCTCTTCGGTGGCTTCCGGGTGCTGAGCGGTGACCTCGCCGTCGGTGTCCTGCTGGCGTTGATCCTGTCCACCAAGCGCTTCTTCCAGCCGGTGGACCAGATGGCCATGTTCTACAACTCGTTCCAGAGCGCCCAAGCGGCGCTGGAAAAGGTGTCCGGCCTCCTCGAGGAAATTCCTACCGTCCGGCCGCCGAAGAATCCCGTGCCATTGAAAAGTCCGCGCGGCGAGATCGATTTTAACGAGGTGGAGTTCGGCTACAACGACGGCAGCATTGTTGTCCCCCGGCTCGACCTGCATATCCCCGCCGGTCAGACTCTTGCGCTGGTGGGCCAGACAGGTGCCGGGAAATCCACTTTGGCCAAGCTGGTGGCGCGCTTCTATGACGTCACCTCGGGCGCGATCACCCTGGACGGCGTCGACCTGCGGGATCTCGCCACCACGGACCTACGCCGCGCCGTGGTGATGGTCACCCAAGAGGCCTTCCTGTTCAGTGGATCAGTAGCGGACAACATCGCTTTGGGCCGGCCCGAAGCATCACGTTCTGAGATCGAAGCCGCGGCCGCAGCGGTGGGGGCGCACGAGTTCATCATGAGCCTCCCCGAAGGCTACGACACTGACGTCAACAAGCGTGGTGGACGCGTGTCGTCAGGCCAGCGCCAACTCATCGGGTTTGCCCGCGCCTTCCTGGCGGCACCCGCCGTGCTGATCCTGGACGAGGCAACGTCTTCGCTGGACATCCCCTCGGAACGGATGGTCCAGCAGGGCCTCTCCAACCTGTTGGAGGGAGTGGCCGGCGGCAGAGGGGCCCGCACGGCCATCATCATCGCCCACCGACTCTCCACGGTGGAGACAGCGGACCGGGTCCTGGTGGTCCACGACGGGCGAATTGTGGAAGACGGAACACCCGCCGAGCTGATCAGCGGAGGCGGACGGTTCGCCCAACTGCACGGGGCTTGGCGGGACTCGCTGGTGTAGCCCCCTCTTTTCTGGATGCTGTGAGGAGCGACACCCGGTCCTCGATTTCGCATCACGGGGCTATTCAGCTATCCTTGAACAGTTGCTTTCGCAGCGGATCGGGATGTAGCGCAGCTTGGTAGCGCGCTTCGTTCGGGACGAAGAGGTCGCAGGTTCAAATCCTGTCATCCCGACCAAACACGAGAATGGCGTCGAGAAATCGGCGCCATTTTTGTTGCCCAAAAGAAGGCAAAAAGAAACCCCCGGGGCCTCGCTCGTCACGCCCCGGGGGTTTCTTCACTACACTGGATTTACATAGGATCCGGCCAGTTGCCGATGGACATCGTGGTGAAGGTCGGCTCGGACGTCGTTGTCGCCTTGGTCGGCGCCGCCACGCGCATGGGATCGGGCCAGTTGCCGATAGCACTTACCGTGCTGGAGTCTCCTGCCGAAGCAGCGGAGACGACTGCGGGAGCCGCGACTGCCAACGACAGCGCGCCTGCCAAAGCCGCTGAAGCGATGATTTTCTTGAACATGGTATTTCCCCAATGCGAGTCGGATTCGTTACGGAAATTGCGTGGTCCCTGTTGACATACATTGTAAAATGTTTTCCACAGAGACTGTCAAGGTTTTGGTCAAAAGACACCTGTAGGAGGAACCCCGTGGGAAACGGATTCGGCGAGAAGCTACGTGCCGAACGGCTCGAACGTGGGTTAACGCAGGCCGAGCTCGGCAAAAACCTGTATTCGCCCAGCTACATTTCGCTGCTGGAGACGGGACGGCGGGAACCCACTGCCGAGGTCATCGAAGAGCTCGCCCGGCGGCTGGAACTTGCTCCCAAAGCCCTTGAAGCGTGGAGCCAGCCCGTTTCCGTCAGCGACGCCGAATATGTCCTCGCCGGACTCTACGCGCGGCAAGCCTGGGACCTCCGTGACTACCAACTCGCAGCCAGCCACGCCGCCACCGCAGCGCAAATCGCCCTTGAAGCCAAGAACAACAGCGCCTGGTGGAACATGACCTACATGCAGGCCGAGTGCGTGATGAAGCAAGGCCACCTCAAGGAATGCCAGCAGATTGTTGAGCACCTCCTGGAACACCCCATGGCCACGGAATCCGCAGGCCTGGGAGTGCGGGCCTGGCAGATGCTCGCCGCCGTGTGCCACGGACAAGGTCAGCTGGCCACCGCCGTCGAGCATGCAAAGCAAGCCGTGAAGCTGTGCGAGCAGCTGCCGAAAGGTTCCACCCTTATCATCGGTGCGCACCGCGCGCTGATCGGCGCACTCGCCGAAAGCGGCAAGCTGGACGAAGCATGGACGTACTGCCTGGCCATGATTGAGCACATGGACGAGCACTCCATGTCGCAACTGGCCGGCGAGGTCGCGTGGGTTGTGGGCAACGTTGCCTTCATGCGGCATGACTATGTGGAAGGCATCAAGCACCACGAGCGTGCCGCCAAGCTGCTCTCCCCCGCCAACGACATCGAACTGTGGGCCCGCTTCAACAAAGCCTCCGCCGCAGTCCGGCTGTCCTCCGGGATTGTGGAACCCGAAACACTGTCCGCTATCGAACGCGCGGAACTGGCCCTGTCCATCGTGGGCGGCAACAAGACAGACCAGCTCGAGGTGGCTTTCATCCGGGCCCGCTGGCTCTACCTGACCGGCGACATCCTCGCTGCGGTGGAGAAACTGCGCGAAATTTACGCCGACCGCAAAGTCCTGGCCCGGCACACTGCAGGCGAGGTTTCGCTGCTGCTGGGCAAGTCCCTGAAAGCCGCAGGCGAAACCACCGAAGCACTGCATTATCTGGAAGAGGCCCAGCACGACTTCAGTGCTGCCGGAGCCTCGGACCGGGTTCAGCAGGCCATGGATGCGGTGCTGGAGATCCGGCTCGCCGAGCGCCGCGCCGCTGCAACACACCCGGAACATTCTCAGGCCTGATTAACCAAAAAACTGGGGGACAGCACACGCTCTACTGGATATTCAGTAGAGCAAGTGCTGTCCCCCAGTTGGGTGGGCTACGCGAAGGTGCGGCCCGTGAGCTTTTCGTAGGCCTCGACGTAGCGGGCGCGCGTGCGCTCAACAACGTCGGCGGGCAACGCCGGCGGCGGGGTGTCCGAGGACTTGTCCCAGCCCGACTCCGCCGAGGTCAACCAGTCGCGGACGTACTGCTTGTCGTACGAAGGCTGGGACTGGCCCGGCGCGTACGTGGATGCATCCCAGAAACGTGAAGAGTCCGGGGTGAGGACCTCGTCACCCAACGTGATCACGCCGGTGGCAGCGTCGATCCCGAACTCCACCTTGGTATCGGCCAGGATGATGCCGCGTTCGCGGGCGATCTCCTCGGCGCGGGTGTAGATCTTCAACGTGAGTTCGCTCAGGCGGGCGGCGATGTCGTCACCCACCATGGCCACGACGTCGTCGTAGGTGATGTTTTCGTCGTGCTCGCCAACCTCGGCCTTGGCCGAGGGCGTGAACAGCGCCTTCTCCAAGCGCGAGCCGTCAACCAGGCCTTCGGGCAGCGGGATGTCACACACCGTGCCCGATGCCTTGTACTCGGCCAGGCCTGAACCTGTCAGGTACCCGCGGGCGATGCACTCCACGGGGAACATGTCCAGCTTCTTGCAGATCATGGCACGGCCTTCAACCTCGGCCGGGACGCCCCTCTCAACGGTGGAAGCGAGGACGTGGTGCTCGACGTCCAGCTGGTCGAACCACCACAGGCTCAGCTGGGTCAGAACACGGCCCTTATCCGGGATCTCGCTGCTCAGCACGTGGTCGTAGGCGCTGATACGGTCACTGGCCACCACCAGTACGCATTCCTGGCCGATCTTTTCCGTAATGGCTTCGTCGGCCGGGACGTAGAGGTCACGGACCTTGCCGGAGTAGACGTGCGTCCAACCAGGAAGCTGCAGGGCCTCGGTTTCCAGGCCGCCTGTGGGAAGGGAATCGGTCATGTCAGGCCTTCACTTTCGGGATGGTTCCAGTACCCGCGAAGGGAACCCGGATTTCGCCGCGGGCGGCCTTGCCTCCGATGTCCGTACGGAACTGCGAGCCTTCAAGCTGAACCAGCTCCACGCCGTCGTACGCTTTTTCCCGCGCTTCCACCAGATCGGAACCGAGCGCCACAACGGCCAGGACGCGGCCGCCAGCGGAAACCACCTTGCCTTCATCATCCAGCTTGGTGCCGGCATGGACCACGTGGACGCCATCCAATTCGTCAACCTTTTTCAGGCCACGGATCCGGTCACCCGTGCGGGGCGCGTCCGGGTAGTTCTCGGCAGCAACCACGACGGCGACTGCCGTGTCCTTGGACCAGCGCAGCTCTTCGGCGGTGTCCAGTTCGCCCTTGGCAGCGGCCAGCAGCAACGCGCCGAGCGGGGTCTTGAGGCGCGCCAGGACTGCCTGGGTTTCCGGGTCGCCGAAGCGGACGTTGAATTCGATGACGCGGGTGCCGCGGGAGGTCAGGGCTAGGCCGCAGTACAACACGCCGACGAAGGGCGTGCCGCGGCGGGCCATCTCGTCCACGGTGGGCTGGGCCACGCGGTCGATGACTTCCTGGACCAGGCCCTCGGGGGCCCACTCAAGCGGGGTGTACGCGCCCATGCCGCCGGTGTTGGGGCCTTCGTCGTTGTCGAAGATGCGCTTGAAATCCTGCGCCGGGGACAACGGAACAGTGGTGCGGCCGTCGCAGAGGACAAACAGGGAAACTTCGGGGCCGTCAAGGAATTCCTCGATGACCACAGTTCCACCGGCGTCGAAGCATGCCTGGGCGTGTGCCAGTGCTTCCTCGCGGTCCTTGGTTACCACCACGCCCTTCCCGGCAGCAAGGCCGTCGTCCTTGACCACATGCGGTGCGCCGAAGGTGTCCAGCGCGTCCGCAGCTTCCTCCGCGTTGGTGGCAACGCGGGCCATGGCCGTGGGGACGTTGGCCTCGGCCATGATCTGCTTGGCGAAGGCCTTTGAAGCCTCCAGCTGGGCTGCTTCCTTGCTGGGTCCGAACACCGGAATCCCGGCCTCACGGACGGCGTCGGACACACCGGCAGCCAGCGGCGCCTCGGGTCCTACGACAACCAGGTCCACGCCCAGCTTGGTGGCGAGGGCAGACACAGCTTCCGGGTTGTTCCCGTCGATCGCGTGGGTGGGAACGAGTTTGCTGATGCCCGCGTTGCCCGGGGCCGCGTGGACCTCCGAAACGTTTGGGTCTTCAAGCAGAGAGCGGACAATGGCGTGTTCGCGGCCGCCTGGGCCAATGACGAGTACCTTCACGGCTTCAAGGGTACTTTGTGAAGGGCGCGCGGCCTAAGCTGTGTCACTTCCCGGACCCCGTCGCGCCATAGACTTGCATCATGCCCATGAGTTCGCATGAAACGTTCAACGTTGAGTCTGCGGTGGAACTGGCAGTGATCGAACGAAGTGGCTTCATCGAGTCCCGGCACATCGGCGCGGCCGTCGTCCTTGCCGGTGACGGCTCTGTGGTCACCCGTCTTGGTGACATCGACGCCCCCGTGCTGGCCCGCTCCACCCTCAAACCCTTCCAAGCGCTGGCCTCCATGCAATCCGGCGTCCCGCTCCGCGGCGCCCAAGTTGCCATCGCCTGCGGAAGCCACACCGGTTCCCTGGACCACATGGACGTTGTGGAAGGGATGCTCAAAGCAGCGGGCGTGAAGGAAGAAAACCTCCTGTGCCCTGCCGCGTGGCCCCTGGACGAAACGGCACGCAACTGGCTGGTCCGGTCCGAACGCGGACAATCCAAGCTGGCTTTCAATTGTTCCGGCAAGCACGCAGCCTTCCTCTGGGCGTGCACCGAGAACGGCTGGGACCTGCGCAGCTACCTCGAACCGAACCACCCGCTCCAGCAACGCGTCCGTTCCGTCATTGAGGAATACAGTGGCGAAACCATCTCCCACCTGGGAATCGACGGTTGCGGGGCCCCCGTCGCGGCCCTTTCCCTGACTGGCGTGGCCCGGGCCTACTCCCGTTTGGCCAAGTCCCCCAGCGATTCCTCATCGAACGCACGCGCGGCCACCATCGCCACGTCCATGCTGGACTACCCGTGGGCGGTCCAGGGCCAGGGCGAGTCGAACACCATCGTCATGGAAGAACTGGAAGTACTGGCCAAAATCGGAGCCGAAGGCGTCCTGGTCCTTGCAACGTCCACCGGCGCCACCGTGGCCGTCAAGATGCTGGACGGTAACCTCCGCGCCACGTCCTTGGTCGGGCTGACCCTCCTTGCAGTGAGCGGAGCCGTGGACATTCCGGCGGTATCCAACGTTCTGGAACGCGTAGTGGAGCCGGTACTCGGTGGCGGACGTTCGGTGGGCAGGATCCGCCTTGGACACGCTGTCTCCGCCCTGCTCGACCAGTCGGCCTGAGAGGGAGAAACGAATGGCTGTTGCACGACGCCGCGTCGATATTTCGGAGGGCCGCGCTGCGCTGGCAGCCTGGCAAACCGCCGTCGAACGTTCCGAAACCGCCGGCTCGGACGCCGAAGCCGCACCTCCGCCGTCGAGGACCTTAATTGCGACGGCGGTCCGCTACTCCCTGGAGGAGGTCACCGCGCGGGCGCCCGGCAATTCGGTGGAGGTCCGGGTACCGCCGTTCGGGGTCACGCAGTGCGTGGAGGGGCCCCGCCACACGCGCGGCACTCCCCCCAATGTGATTGAGTGCGACGCCGCCACCTGGCTTTCGCTGGTGACAGGCCTAATCTCGTGGGCGGACGCGGTATCGTCACACAAAGTGACAGCCTCAGGTTTGAGGGCCAACCTCTCCGAACTACTGCCACTTTAAACAGGTGATGCCCTCCGGAGCTTTCCGGAGGGCATCATCACTTAAGTCAGTCGGGGCAGATCGGTGTTGTCGTCTGGCCCGGCTTACTCATCTCGAACTGCGGGATCTCATCGGAGGTCGGACCGCCGCGGAACTTCGGTGATGGGTTCTGGCCACTGCTGATGCGCTCCAGTTCCTGCTGCGCGTAGACGTCCTCTTTGCCAAGCATGATGGCCGTGTCCTCGTTGGTGATCTCGCCATTGAAGGCGCGAACCATGACGCTCCGGTCGAATTGGCCCTCCCACTTGGCGACAACGAACGTCGCCACACAGTTGCCGAGCAAGTTCACGACGACGCGCATGGAGTCCATGAGGCGGTCGGCTCCGAGAAGAAGCGCCACACCGGCAACAGGGAAGATGCCGAGAGCTGCGGCCGTGGCAGAAAGTGCCAGGAACGATGAACCCGGAACGCCGGCCATGCCCTTTGATGTCAGGAGCAGCACGCCGAGGGCTGCCAGTTGCTGGCCGAGGTCCAGGTGATGGCCGAACGCTTGGGCCAGGAACAGCAGCGAAATCGAAAGGTAGATCGCGGCGCCGTCGAGGTTGAAGGAGTAGCCGGTGGGAACCACCAAACCGGTGGTGGCCCGGGAGCACCCGGCGTTGGTCAGCTTGGTCATGATGCGCGGCATCACGGCTTCCGTTGAGGCGGTGCCGAGGGCCAGCAGGAACTCTTCGCGGGTGTACTTGAGGAACTGCCACAGCGGAACCCGGGCGAAGCCCCACGCCACCAGGAACAGCAAGCCAATGAAGATGACGGCCGCTCCGTAGCAGGAGGCGATCAACAGGGCGTAGGTCCCAAGCGTCCCCACGCCGTACTGGCCGATGATGAAGGCCATGGCACCAAAGGCACCGATCGGGGCCACCCTCATGATCCAGGACATGATCTTGAAGATCAGCTCCAGGACGGTTTCCATGAGGCTGATGACCGGCAAGCAACGTTCCCGGCCAATGACGACGATCGCCGCGCCGAAGAAGACGGAGAAGAACAGGACCTGGAGCAGGCTGTTGCTGGCGAAGGCCCCGATCACGCTCGAGGGAATGACGTCCAGGATGAAGGCGGCCGCGTCCTTGGGGACGGCATGGCCGGTCTTGGCGTCAAGTGCTTCCTGCGAAAGCGTTGATGGATCGATATTCAGTCCAGCACCGGGCTGAACGATGTTTCCTACGATAAGCCCGAAAACGAGGGCGAATAGCGTGGCGCCGGTGAAGTACAGGAGTGCCTTGACCCCAACCCTGCCGACCGCCTTGACGTCGCCCACTGCCGAGATTCCTGTGACGATCACGAGGAAAATCAGCGGGGCAATGATCATTTTGATGAGTTGAATAAATCCATCACCCAGTGGCCGGAGGGCAGACCCAATGTTCGGCCAGAAATGACCGATGAGTACACCTGCGACGACGGCGATCAGGATTTGAAAAAAGAGCGACTGGTACAGCCGCTTTTTCTTCTGCGGGGCCGAACTCGCCTTCAGCGCCGCGGGGTCTGGGATCTTCATTGATCTGAACCAATCAGTTTGGGAACAGCCCCTCGTTTTGGGGGGATGTTTTCAATGTAAGCCGGGTCACATGATTCCGCAAGGGGAAATTGAGTTTCCATATTATGGAAGTCACATTCGGTTGGAAGGCTCCGGGATGCGGGCCTCCACCACCTTGTTTGGGCGCAGAAAAGCCCGCGACACACTCCTCCTCAGGCGTGTCCCGGGCATTCAAAAGCAAAGTGGGTGGGGCCGGTACATCCACTCCCCCGGCGGGCGCTCCTAACTCGCTAGCCGCGGCCCACGAACGGCATGCCGGCTGCGGTGACCACCAGTGATCCGACACTTGCCGACGCCGGCATGTTGGCCATCATCAGCACGGCACGGGCTGCGTCGTCCACCGGGAACATCGGTTCCACCTTGCGGCTACCGTCGGCCTGCAGGGCTCCTGATCCGACACCAATCGTGTCCATGATTTCCGTGCGCGTGTTGCCGATGTCGATCTGGCCGCACGTGATCCCGAACTCCCTGCCGTCCAGTTCGATGCTCTTGGTGAGGCCTGTCATCGCATGCTTGGTGACCGTGTACGCCACGGATCTGGGTCTGGGTGAATGCGCCGAAATGGAACCATTATTGATGATCCGCCCACCTTGGGGTTCCTGGGCTTTCATGGTTCGCACCGCTTCCGCTGCGCACAGCATGGAACCGGTGACGTTGACCCGCAGTGTCGCTTCCCATTCGTCCACGCTGATCTCGCCGACGTCGCCCGCAGGACCAAAGATACCGGCGTTGTTGAACAGCACATCAACCCGGCCCCAGCGCTGGCGGACCTCGGCGAAGAGGCGAGCGACGTCGTCGGGCGCTGTTACGTCGCAAGGAACCGCAAGCGCGTGCGGATGATCGCCCGCAGTCTCAAGCAGCTGCGCCTCCCGGCGGCCGGCCAGCGCCACCCGGTAACCCTCCGCGAGCATCAGCCGGGCGACCGCCCGCCCTATGCCGGAACCGGCCCCGGTGACGACGGCGATCCTCGGGTGGGCGGGCAGGCTGGACTCAGTCATGTGTTGCCTTTCGGAAAATGCTTTGGGCAGCGTCAGTGTGCGGCTTCGGGCTGGTCTGTGGAATGCCGGGCTGCGGTTATCGGCCAGCCTATGACAGTCTTCGGGCGCGGCGTGGCGTAGGTTCGGACCTTGGACGTGGACAGGCCAAGGCGGACCAGTGACTCGGCGATGGTGACGGCCGAGGCTACGCCATCCACCACGGGAACGCCGGTCCGCTGGCGGATCTGCTCATCCAGCCCCGCCATCCCGCCGCAGCCAAGGACGATGACCTCGGCCTTGTCATTTCGGACGGCCTCTTCGGCCTGGCCAACAATCGCTTCGACGGCCCGCTCGGGGTACTCCTCGAGTTCCAGCACTGCCATGCCACTGGCCCGGACAGAGGCGCAGCGGGCGTCCAGGCCGGCCAGCTTGAGCCGGTCCTCGATGAGGGGCACCGCGCGGTCAAGCGTGGTGACCACCGAATACTTGTGGCCCAGGAACATGGCGGTGCTTGCGGCAGCCTCGGTGATATCCACGACCGGCACCTCCAGGAGTTCCTGCAGGCCTTCGCGGCCGTGTTCGCCGTAGCCTGCCTGAATGACGGCGTCGAACGGCTCCGGATAGTTGACCACAGCATCCATGACCGCGATCGCGGCGAGGTAGCTTTCAAAGTTGCCCTCGCAGGAGTCGGCGCCGAAGCGTGGCGTAATTCCGATAATCTCGGTGCCCGGAGCAGCCGCCGCCCGCGCCTGGGCGGCGATGGAGTCCGTCATGGACTGGGTGGTGTTGACGTTTGCGACAAGGATGCGCATGGAAATCCTTTCAACGGCGACGCCCACCCCCGGGGCAACTGGACCGGAGTCCGGCTGCCAATGAGGATGGGCCTGGCCTTGGTGCTGAGTTGCTAGTGGGTGCTTGCGACGGCGATCGGCTCACCGGACACGTCGTCGTGACGTTGCTTCTTGTCAGCAACGGCGAAGAACGTGAGGGCGGCGACGCCTGCTCCGATGAACCACGCGAAGGGTGCTGCTGGTGCCAGCGCCGGGATGAACGCTATGGCAACGGCGATGGCCGCGGCCGGGATCAAAGCGATGATGGCCCTTGGATTCACGCCGCGCTTGTAGAAGTAGGCGCCCTTGGGATCATCGGTGTACAGCTCGGGGACATTGACCTTACCCCGGCGTACCAGCCAGTAGTCGGCCATGATCACTCCGAACAGCGGGCCGAGCAAGGCGCCAAGTCCGCCCAGGAAGTACACGATCACGATCGGGTTGTTGTAAAGGTTCCAGGGCAGGATGACCAGGCCGATGGTGCCACTGACCCAGGCTGCCTTACGGAAGTTCAGGTGCCGCGGGAAGAGGTTGGTCAGTGCGTACACCGGCGCCACGAAGTTTGCCATCAGGTTCACGGCCACGGTGAGGATCAGCAGCGCCAGGCATGCCAGCACCAACAGGAGCGTGTTGGGGATGCTCTGGACAATATCGGAGGGGCTTTCGATGACCGTGCCGTTGATCTTGTATTGCCCGCCGGCCATGACCACGACAATGGCGCCGAAGACCAGCATGTTGATGGGGATACCCCAGAAGTTGCCCTTGACGATCGACTTCTTGGTGGTGGACGAGCGGGTGAAGTCGCAGAAGTTCAGCACGAAGGTTCCGTAAATGGAAACCCACAGGGCTCCGCCTGCGAAGATGGTCAACCACATCTCGCCACCTTCAAGGCCCTTGATCCCGGACCACTGGATGGCTCCACCGGCTTCGACAAAGACCCACACAGCGATGGCGGCCATGGTGACCAGGATGACCGGACCCGCGAACGCCTCGTACTTACGGATCATTTCCATGCCGAAACTGACGATGACAAGCTGGACGATCCACAGGGCCACGAAGGACAACCAGCCCAAGGTGGAAAGTCCCAGAATGGAGTTGCTGTCCAGGTCCTTCAGGCCTGGCGCCATGGCAACGAGCATGACGCGCAGGACGACGGATGCCAGGTATGTCTGGATTCCGAACCACGCCACGGCAACGGCGCCGCGGATCAAGCTGGCAATCTGCGCACCGCGGATGCCAAAACTGATGCGGCTCATCACGGGGAAAGGGACGCCGGTCTTCTGGCCCATGAACCCGGAGAAGTTCAGGAGGGCGAAGAGGAGGACCGCACCAATCCCCAGGGCCACCAGGATCTGCCACCCGCCCAATCCGAGCGAGAAAAGGCCAATCGCGAAAGCATAGTTACCCAGGCTGTGGACGTCGTTGGCCCAGAGGGTGAAGATGCTGTAGCTGGTCCACTTTCGGCCTTTGGCCTTGGTGGGGGCCAGGTCGATGTTGTAAAGGCTTGGGCTGATGGTACGGCCTGATGCTTCGGACGCAATTTCACATAGTTCTGTGTTGCCTACTGCACGGTGGTTGGGGCCACCCTGCGGTTCGTCCGGAGTCTCAGTGACGCCGACTGATGAAGTCGTCTGCATCGTGGATCTCCACTTCGTACTGCTTCCACATTGCGGAAACTAGTTATTGAATAGTGAAAGCACTCTATGACGCAGGTCACTTGTGGTCAAGGTGCTCCCGGTGTATGCAGGGTCACATTTGGTTGCCTGGCGACAGGATTGCCAGTTGACCGTTGCGGACAGGTGATCCGTGTTGACGCTGCCCATCGGCAGACGTAATCTCGAATTGCAGAATTTTATTCTCACAATACGAAATTCCTTGAGCGCCCCCACAGAGCAAGCGCCCAGACATTCAATGAAGAGAGGTTGGACGTGGCTGTAGGAGAAGAGACCTCACACATCCTCAGCGGGTTGACTGCCCAGCTGCCTGATCGTGATCCGGAAGAGACTGCGGAGTGGATTGAGTCCCTT
>NZ_JAVDSH010000010.1:0-195070 GCF_031455195.1 Paenarthrobacter nitroguajacolicus
CCGGGAGGGTGTGGGAGAGTAGGACACCGCCGGACACACATTAACAGGGGAGCCCCGACCACGACGGTCGGGGCTCCACCCATTTAACCCACACACTCCAACACCGCACCCAGCACATGACCACGTTGATTGTCCGTGCGATACACCAGGAGTTCCGTAATGGGCGCAATGGCGTCCGCGAAGTCCAGGAGCACCAGCCTCGGGTCGTCGTTGAACTCGTCCTCGGCGATCACACCTATGCCCAGACCGGCGATCACGGCGGCGTGTACTGCTTCCCTGCTGTCCGTCTCGAGTACTTCGGTGGGCTGGAGTTGGGCGGCGGCGAGTGCCGTCTCAATCGAGCGGCGCGTGACGGAGCCGACCTCGCGAATGACCAGTGGATGGGTGACCAAGTCATGGAGCCGGATCACTTTGGCGCCGGCAAGGGGATGATCGTGCCGCACAAAGGCCACGAGATCCTGGGTGCCCAGCCGGCGGGCGCTAAGGTCCGGGTGGGACGTTTCGTCAGCGATGATGCCGACGTCCACGGTTCCGGCCAGCACACGTTTGCGAATCTCTGCGGAGTTGCCGCTGACGAGTTGGATGCTGACTCCGGGGTTTCGTTTCCGAAAGGTGCTCAGGACCCCCACAGCATTGATGGGCGCGTCGGTACCGAACCGCAGTTCACCCTGCATGATGTGTCGTGCCTTAGCCAGGACAGCCTCCGCTTCCATTTCTGCTGCAAACAGTTTGGACGTGACCTCAAACAGCTTGCGTCCCAAGGCGGTCAACTCCACGGAACGGCCGGCACGCTGCAGCAGGCGAACTTCGTGCTGCCGCTCCAGAAGACGGACTTGTTCCGATAGTGTCGGTTGGCTGACACCCGCTGCCGCTGCGGCTGCCACATAGCTGGCGTGGGTGGCGACATAGTGGAAGGCCCGAAGGTGCGTGAGATTCATAGGCATGGCCTAAGTCTTCTATAGATACGACCGGTAGTTCCTATGTGTTGCCGGGCAAGGCCAGTACCGTCGTCGTGTGAAGAAAGAACCCCACGTCCTGGTGGTCGGCATGGACGGCGTCCGTTACGACTCCCTCAGGTCAGCAGCCAGCCCTGCTTTGGACCGGATCGCCGAGGATGGCTTCCTGGTCCCTGTTCGCGTCCACGCTAAGAACGCCACCATCTCCGGCCCCGTATGGGCCACCGTGGCGTCGGGCGTCCATGCCGACCGGCACAGGGTGACGGGCAACAGCCATCACCCTGCCGAGCTCGGCCGGTTCCAGGACTTCACGGCGGTGCTTCGCTCGGCCCGTCCCGAGTTGGAAACCATGATCGCCGCCAGCTGGCACCCGCTGGCGGTCAGGACCGCGTGTGGACCGATTTTCTCTTCCGGCGGATGGGTGCCGACGCCGGACCCTGAAGAAGCGAACGACGCCGTCAGTTGGCTCTGTGCCGACGACGCCGTTGCGGACTACGCGTCGAGGCGTCTGGGAGCAGAGAACCTCGCGGTCTCTTTCGTGTACTTTGGCGAAGCCGACGTGGAAGCCCACAACCACGGAACAGGCCCTGGCTACATTGCTGCCATTGAACGCTGCGACTCCCGCCTGAACCACCTCCTCGACGTGATCGACTCGCGGCCCAACCACCACAGGGAGGACTGGACCGTCATTGTGGTTACCGACCATGGCCACCTCGACGCCGGCGGACATGGTGGTGAGAGCGAGGTAGAGCGCACGGCCTGGATCGCGGCCAGCGGCGCAAGCCTGACCCAAGGAATCACAGCCACGGACCACGCCGACATCTTCCATCAGGTCTTGGCCACCTTCGGTGTAACCCCGGATGGAGAGGTAGCAGAATCCGGGGGCGCCCCGTTCGGCGCAAGGCAGCGTGAAAGGCAGGAGGCATCGCGGCAGAAGCCAACGCAACCAGGACCAACGCAACAACAATCAACGCCACAAGAACCAGCGCAACGCCTGGCCCAACGAGGGGGAGGCGCCCGTTGACCGTCGCAGTGACGTTGGCTGTCCTGTTCGCGGCGGTCCTCCACAGCGCGTGGAATGCGATAGCCAAGGGCATCCCGGACCGGCTGGCCGCGTCGACGATGATCGCCTTGGCCTATCTGGTCTCCGGTGGACTAGGCGCGGTGGTCTGTGGAATTCCGCTGCAGGACTCATGGCCGTACGTCGTGGGTTCCGCAGTCCTGCAGACCTGCTATCTCATCCTGCTGACCACGTCCTATAAGCACGGCGACTTTTCCCAGGTCTATCCGCTGGCCCGTGGCCTTGCGGTCCTGCTGGTGACGGCAATTGCCAGCACTTTCCTGGCGGAGGCATTGAGCTTTTGGCAGTTGGCCGGGGTGGCCGTCGTCGCGGGTTCGCTGCTGAGCCTGGCCCTGACCGGTCACGGCCAAAAGGCCACCACAAACCGGAAGGGCACCGCCTTCGCTGTGCTGACGGGCGCGGCCATAGCTGCCTATACCTTGGTGGACGGCGTCGGAGTCCGCCTGTCCGGTGACCCGTTGGCCTATATTTCGTGGCTGTTCCTCTTCCAAGGCCTGCTGATTCCCCTTGTCTGCTGGGGCATGGCCGCGGATCGGCGCCGGTTCCCGCAGCGGGTTGCACGCTATTGGAAACCGGGCTTCCTTGGGGGAGTACTGTCCATGCTCGCCTACGGGATCGTGGTGTGGGCGCAGAGCCTTGCACCACTGGCTTTAGTGTCAGCACTGAGGGAGACCAGCGTCCTGCTGGCAGGCCTCATCGGCGTCGTGTTTTTCAAGGAAAGGTTCAGCCGGCTGCGGCTCACCCTGACGGTTGTAGCGGTGGCCGGCATCGCGGCCATTCAGTTGGGCTAGCCCGAGAAGAACTCCGACAACTCCGCGATCAGCTTGTCCGGAGCCTTGTTGGGGCCGTCGTGCCCGAAGCCGGCCAGTATGGTGTAACTCGACCCTGACAGGACGTCGTGGATTTGGCCGCAGGCAACACCGAAGTAGGCAGGGCTCTTTTCGCCGACTACGATCAGCGTTTCCAAGGGGAGTTCAAGGAATGGCTCAGCGGGCATGTCCGCGGCGATGACGGCTTTGATCTCCCGCACGCCGCTGGTCATGAGCTCGCGCATCTGTTTGCCCATGGGCGTGACTGCAGTCAGCTTGGTGGCCAGGGTCAGCATGGACAGCGGCATGCGCCCGAAGGCGCCTTCCGTTTCCACCCCCTTGATCAGCACGGCGAGGGCGCGATCGTAGTCCCCTGCCGCCGCCGCGCGTTCATATTCCGGCGCCCATTCAGCCTTGACGCTGTGGTTGACGGAAACAGCCGGATCATAGACGGCCAGCCGTTCCACCGGAAGCGTCCGCGCTGCGTGCAGTGCCACGGCGCCACCGAAGCTGTGCCCGAACACGTCCGTGCTGGAGGTGTGCTTCATGACAGCGTCCAAGTCCCGGATGTCGGCCTCGAGCGTGTAGTCCTCGGCCTGGGGGGAGGAGTCGCCGCGTCCACGCCGATTGAACGTGTGTACGGGCCGACCCAGGGATTCACTGAGTTTCTGGGCGAAACGCGTGTAATCGGCGGCGGTGACCATGGAGGCCGGAACGACGACGACGCCCGAACCCGCCGCTGCCAGGTCACCACCGGTGGTGAGTACTTCGAGGTGTCCGCCGTCGTGGGTGATGATGATGTCGCGCGTCATGACTCGAGCCTAACCGAGCCACCTGAAAGCGGGCAGCACGCCGGCCCGTATGTGGAAAACCGTCAGCGCGTAAAGTACTCGGAAATATCGGAGACAAGTTCCTTGACCGCCGCCGGAACGGAGCCGTGGAAGCCTTTCGGCGAGACTTCCAAGGTGCTGCCAGGCACTGCCCTGTTCAGGCGCGAGGCGGCGACTTTATAGAACTTCGGGCTCTTCTTTCCCACCATGAAGTGCGTCGTGGGCGGCAAGACGGAGAAATCCCGGGGCGTGTCGGCGGCTTCGAACGCTGCCTTCAGTTCGCCGACGCCCGATGGCATGAGGTCACGGAACAGCTTGTTGACTTTGGTGCGCGAAACGATGGCCATCAACCCGGCCAGGATTGGTTCAGGGACCTTAGCGAGGGCAGTTCCCTGATTCATTCCACGCTTCATCCGGGCCATCGCCCGGCCTGCTTCGCCTTTGTTAACGGCATCAGCGAACCCCGCGAGCCAGTCAGTGTCCATGCTCCCGTCAATATTCACTGCGGCGTCGTAGACCGCCAGCTTGTCCGGTTCGTGACGGGTGCCCGCGAAGGCCTGGGCAGCGTTGAGGGCGACGGATCCGCCCAGGCTATGGCCCAGGATGTGGCGTGCGCCCGTAGCGTCCATGATGGTGCGGACATCGGCAATTTCCGTGGCCATGGAGTAGCCGCGCGGTTGTTCCGTCGACTTTCCCCTCCCTCGGCGGTCGTAGACGTCCACGGCCCAGCCTTCACCAAGTCCCTTGGCCAGGGCGATCGAGAAGGGGCGGTAGATCAGGGCTGTAAGGAACGCACCGCCGATAACAATCACCCGGCGTTCGCCGGGCGCGTCTTCCGCGCCGTAAGTGTATAAGGCGAGTTTGCCGCCGTCGTGCGTGCTGATGTCCCGTTCCCTCACCGAAACATCCTAGGGGGCAACAGCGCGCTGACCGACATGTTGGGTTGCTGACAGGAACCGGGCGACGCGGGCTGCGAGCCGCCGGCCCGGACGCAGGGGGCCTTCGTGGAATTGCAGCGGCACTATGGCGAACTCGATGGCAGGCACGGCCCCACTGAGCATGCGGCCGGTCTCGGCGAAGTAGGAAGGGCTCCAGCCGCCGCTGAGCATGAGCGTTGGCGTGGAGAGCTTCATGAAGTCGTGAAGGTGGGCGTCGGCGTCCAGTACCGCACGCATTTCGGTGACCGCTGTGGGCAGCAAGGAACGCATTTCCAGCCCAAGCCGGGTCCGGGCAGACAACACGCTGAGCGTTCGCAACGCCCCCATGGGCAGGTACGAGATCGGCCCGGCTGTGCCCAGCCCCTGCACAAGGTGGGCCCACGCATGATCCAGTTGCCCCGCCGTTACTGCTTCCTCAAGCTCAGGCCGCCACCTGCTGCTGAGGTTGCCGGAAAGGGACACTGCAGCGTCGTACGTGACCAGGCGATTGATCTTGAAGCGTCGGGCGGCTTGCAGGGCCACGAACCCGCCGTAGCTGTGCGCCACAACATCATTGGATCCGCTCTTCTCCATGACCGTCTGGAGGTCCGCGATCTCCGTCTCCACCGAGTAGCCCGGCGGTTGTGGTGCGGAATGCCCGCGGCCGCGGCGGTTGTAAGCGTGGACCGGGCGCCCCAGCATCACACTGAGCGTCCGCGCGAACGGCCAGTAAAGGGAGTCGGTCACCAAAGTGCCATGGACAAGTACGACGCCGGCCGGTTCAGCGGGTGCCTTCGACCCAGGAATTGCCGCAAGCGACGCTGGCCGGAAGGTGTGCACCTCAAGCTGCCCACCGCCGTCGTTCGTTTCAACCGTCCATGTCTCCACAGCCCGAGTCTATGCGTTCCCCGTATCCCGGGGCCCGGAAGTGAAGACCCGTAATCAACGGTAAACTTAAGGACTGTGACTTCCGCAAACACCCCAGCCCCGAACACCTCCGCAGAACCCGTCGATGCCAGCGAGCAAATGCGCATTCGTATGGAGAAGCGCGCCAAGCTGATCGAGCGCGGCACGGAGGCCTATCCGGTGGGTGTTGAGCGAACCCACTCCCTCAGCGAAATCCGCGAAAAATATGCACACCTCGAAGCCGACGAGACCACGGGCGACACCGTGGGCGTCACCGGGCGCGTCGTGTTCGTCCGGAACACCGGCAAGTTGTGCTTCGCCACGCTCCAGGAAGGCGGCGTGGACGGCAAGGGCGTCCGGCTGCAGGCGATGCTTAGCCTGGCCAACGTCGGTGAGGAAGCGCTCGCGGATTGGAAGGCCCTGGTTGACCTGGGCGACCACGTGTTCATCAAGGGCGAGGTCATTTCCTCACGCCGCGGTGAACTGTCCGTGATGGCAGATTCCTGGTCGATGGCCTCCAAGGCACTGCGACCGCTCCCGGTCCTGCACGCGGAACTTAACGAAGAAACCCGTGTTCGCCAGCGCTACGTGGACCTCATGGTGCGCGATGAAGCCCGAGAAATGGTCTACAAGCGGGCCGCCATCACCCGCTCGGTCCGGGACACTCTGGACCGTCACGGCTATGTGGAGGTAGAGACACCAATCCTGCAGCTGGTCCACGGTGGCGCTACTGCCCGTCCGTTCGAAACGCACATGAACGCGTTCGACCAGAAGATGACCCTGCGCATTGCCACTGAGCTGTTCCTGAAGCGCGCCGTTGTTGGCGGCATCGACCGCGTGTACGACATGGGACGCGTCTTCCGCAACGAAGGCGTGGACTCCACGCACAGTCCCGAATTCACCACGCTTGAGTGCTACGAAGCCTGGGCGGACCAGTTCGTCATGGCTGAGCGGATGAAGGAAATCATCCTCAACGTAGCCGACGTCGTAGGCACGCGCACCATCCAGACCGATGCCGGCGAAATCAATCTCGACGGCGAATGGGCTTGGATTTCGGTGTACCCGGGTATCTCCGAAGCGGTGGGTGTGGAAATTACGCCGGACACCACTGTGGATGAGCTGCTTGCCATCGCCGCCAAGCACGAGGTCAAGGTGGACCCCAAGTGGGACGCCGAGAAGATCGTGGTTGAGTTGTTCGGCGAGATCGTGGAACCCACCTTGCTGAACCCCACGTTCGTCTACGACTACCCGCCCTCCGCGCAGCCGCTGGCCCGTCCGCACCGCGAAGACGGCCGGCTCATCGAGGCCTGGGACCTGATCATTGGCGGGATGGAACGCGGAACGGCGTTCTCGGAACTCATTGACCCTGTCATCCAGCGTGAGCGGCTTACGGAGCAGTCACGCCGTTCGGCTGCGGGTGATGAGGAAGCCATGCAGCTGGACGAGGACTTCCTCCGCGCCCTTGAATACGGTGCTCCGCCCATGGGTGGCATCGGACTCGGCATCGACCGCCTGGTGATGCTGTTCACGGGTGCAGGAATCCGTGAAACCATCCTGTTCCCCTTGCTGAAGCCCGAAGGACACTGATCATGGAGTACATCGCAGTCCTGGCGCCGTCGGTGGTTGTTGGATTGATCTTTTGGTTTGCCATGAAGTCAATCTTCAATGCCGACAAATCGGAGCGTCAGGCGGAAGCCCGCGCCCAGGCGGAAGCGAATTCGAGAAATGTTGGCCCGGCATCCGAAGGTCCTGCCGCTAAATAGCCCCTAAATGGGTTCCCATCATGGATGAATCCATTTGTGCTTTGACGTGCGTGCTTGCCGTGAACGATAATCAACAAAGGAATCCGGGGAATTTCTGATTATCCAACCCTCCAAAAGAGAGGCAACTCATGGCACAGAAAGTAAAAATCATCCTCGTCGATGACCTGGATGAAGGGGCTGCGGACGAAACTGTCCGATTCGGCCTTGATGGCGTCAGTTACGAGATGGACTTGTCCACCGCAAACGCTGCTTCGCTTCGGAAGGCCCTGGAACCGTACGTGGCCAAGGCCAGGAAGACTTCATCCGGCCGCGCCACCCGCGGTCGCGCGACGGCGGCCCGCAGCCAGGATTCCGCACAGATCAGGCAGTGGGCCCGTGATAACGGTTACACGGTGAACAGTCGCGGACGTATTCAGGCTGAAATTCAGGAAGCGTACCAAAAGGCCAATTCCTGATTCATCGCTTCAACGCCCCGGCAGCCACTGCCGGGGCATTGATGTTTTAAGGGGCAGTATGTGGGTGCGCGCGCCGCGCCGGAACCATGGAATATTCTGTGAATCACGGGCTGCCCGACTAGCCGGGATTAGGGGCGCTAATCGGCTCGACAAAGCTGTGTTCAGATACTGCTATTGAATACTCCCGGCCCTTGGTCACCGGCACGAGTGGGAAGCGGTGCGGCAGCATGCCACCGCAGGACGCACGGGTCAAGGGGAAGTGTCCGTTTTATTCCGCAACCCCGTCATGTTTCCCCTGTGGCGAACACGCCCCAAAAGTGTTGCTCCGGCACGTAGCATCAAAGTACGTCGTAGCTAGGAGTGTGGCGAAATGTTTGAGAGATTTACGGACCGTGCCCGTCGCGTGGTCGTCCTTGCCCAAGAAGAGGCACGGATGCTCAACCACAATTACATCGGTACCGAGCACATCCTCTTGGGTCTGATCCACGAGGGTGAAGGCGTTGCAGCCAAAGCGCTCGAGTCCCTGAGCATTTCGCTCGATGGTGTTCGCGAGCAGGTGCAGGAGATCATCGGCCAGGGGCAGCAGGCTCCATCCGGTCACATCCCCTTCACCCCGCGTGCCAAGAAGGTGCTTGAGCTCTCGCTCCGCGAAGCACTGCAGCTCGGCCACAATTACATCGGTACTGAGCACATCCTGCTCGGCCTCATTCGCGAAGGCGAAGGCGTGGCCGCACAGGTGCTGGTAAAGCTCGGCGCAGACCTCAACAGGGTCCGCCAGCAGGTTATCCAGCTGCTCTCCGGCTACCAGGGCAAGGAAACCGCCGGCAGCGGTTCCGGCCAGGGCCAGCCGGAAGGTACCCCCGCCGGTTCGGTGGTGCTTGACCAGTTCGGACGCAACCTGACCCAGGCTGCCCGCGAGAACAAGCTCGATCCCGTGATCGGCCGCGAGCAGGAGATGGAACGCGTCATGCAGGTCCTCTCCCGCCGCACCAAGAACAACCCTGTTCTGATCGGTGAGCCCGGCGTCGGTAAGACTGCCGTCGTCGAAGGCCTCGCTCAGGCGATCGTCCGCGGCGACGTCCCGGAAACCATCAAGGACAAGCAGCTGTACACGCTTGACCTCGGTTCACTGGTTGCCGGTTCCCGCTACCGCGGTGACTTCGAAGAGCGCCTGAAGAAGGTCCTCAAGGAAATCCGCACCCGCGGCGACATCATCCTCTTCATTGACGAGATCCACACCCTCGTTGGAGCAGGTGCTGCCGAAGGCGCCATCGATGCTGCGTCCATCCTCAAGCCGATGCTTGCCCGTGGCGAACTCCAGACCATCGGTGCCACCACGCTGGACGAGTACCGCAAGCACATCGAGAAGGATGCCGCTCTTGAGCGTCGTTTCCAGCCGATCCAGGTCAAGGAACCTTCTGTTGCGCACGCGATCGAGATCCTGAAGGGCCTGCGCGACCGGTACGAGGCACACCACCGCGTAACGATCACCGACGGTGCCCTGGCCTCTGCCGCGCAGCTGGCCGAACGCTACATCTCGGACCGCTTCCTGCCGGACAAGGCGATCGACCTTATCGATGAAGCCGGCGCCCGCCTGCGCATCCGCCGCATGACCGCTCCACCGGAGCTCAAGGCCATGGACGAGCGTATTGCAGACGTGAAGATGGAGAAGGAATCCGCCATCGACGCCCAGGACTTTGAGGGTGCTGCCTCGCTGCGCGACAAGGAGCAGAAGCTCATTGCCGAACGCGCGGAGAAGGAGCGCAACTGGAAGTCCGGCGGCATGGACGACATCTCCGAGGTTGACGAGGACCTGATCGCTGAAGTTCTTGCGAACTCCACTGGCATCCCGGTCTTCAAGCTCACCGAGGAAGAGTCCTCGCGCTTGCTCAAGATGGAAGACGAACTGCACAAGCGTGTCGTCGGCCAGGACGAGGCCATCAAGGCCCTGTCGCAGGCCATCCGCCGCACCCGTGCAGGCCTGAAGGACCCCAAGCGTCCCGGTGGCTCGTTCATCTTCGCCGGCCCCACGGGCGTCGGCAAGACCGAGCTCGCCAAGGCGCTGGCCGAGTTCCTGTTCGGTGAAGAGGATGCCCTCATCACGCTGGACATGTCCGAGTACTCCGAGAAGCACACGGTTTCGCGTCTCTTCGGTGCACCTCCGGGATACGTCGGCTACGAAGAGGGTGGCCAGCTGACCGAGAAGGTCCGCAGGCGTCCGTTCTCCGTGGTCCTGTTCGATGAAGTTGAGAAGGCCCATGCGGACCTCTTCAACTCCCTCCTGCAGATTCTGGAAGACGGCCGTTTGACCGACTCCCAGGGCCGCGTCGTGGACTTCAAGAACACCGTGATCATCATGACCACCAACCTTGGTACCCGCGACATCTCCAAGAGCGTGGCCACGGGCTTCCAGTCCGGCACGGACACCCAGACCGGCTACAATCGGATGCGCGCCCGGGTTACGGAAGAGCTGAAGCAGCACTTCCGCCCCGAGTTCCTCAACCGTGTTGACGACGTCGTGGTGTTCCCGCAGCTGACGCAGGACGAGATCATCGAGATCGTGGATCTGTTCGTGACCCGTCTGGAGCGTCGCCTCAAGGACAAGGACATGGGCATCGAGCTCACGCCCGCCGCGAAGGTTCTCCTGGCCACGCGTGGTTACGATCCCGCGATGGGTGCCCGGCCGCTGCGCCGCACCATCCAGCGCGAGATCGAGGACCAGCTGTCCGAGAAGATCCTGTTCGGCGAGATCCACCCCGGCGACATCGTTGTGGTTGACGTCGACGGCGAAGGTGACGACGCCAAGTTCACGTTCCAAGGCAACGCCAAGCCGCGTATCCCGGAGATCGCTCCGACCGCGTAAGGCAGAGGCTGTGACGTAAAGGACCCCGTCCATTCCGAAAGGAATGGGCGGGGTCCTGCGTTGTCCGCCCCCGTTCCGGGTTTTACGTTTACCTCATGGCCCTAGAGTGGGTTCCTAGGTTCAATAGGCGTACAAAAGCCCGGGGGAGATAGACATGCGCGTACTCATGGTGGCACCAGGCACGCGAGGAGACGTGGTTCCGATGGCTGGCCTGGGGCATCGCCTGCAGGGCGTGGGCTACGAGGTCGCCATTGCCGCCAACCCGGCCTACGCGCCACTGGTGGTGGAGTCAGGGTGCGAGTTCCGGCCACTGCCGGGAGACCTTGCTGAGCTGATCAAGCATCCTGCGCCTGGAGCCAAGGCATCAGCCGGAAATGTGTTTTCCTTCTGGAAGAAGCTCGGCGAGTACATGGACAATGCGGCGACAGGGACGTTGGCGGCAGCGGAGGCCGGCGCGGACGTGATCCTCGCCAACTCGGTGGCGCCGTACGCCTACGATGTTGCTGAGGCTTTCGGCATTCCGGCTATCGGCGCCCACCTGCAGCCCACGGAACCCAGTGCGGCTTATCCTCCTGTCCTGATGAATTCGGCCCGCAGCCTCGGCCCCATGGGAAACAAGATCATAGGGGAGCGGGCCTCCGCTGGCCCGGCCCCTTACGACGGACCCAGCGCGCGCCTTCGCAGGGAACTGGGCCTGCGCAAGGAAAGCCGTGCGACCGGGGAGCGTCGTCGAAGGAAGACGCAGGCAACAGTGCTTTACGGCATCAGCCCATCGGTACTGCCCACGCCGGGTGATTGGCATCCGGGTTTGGTGATGGCAGGGTACTGGTGGCCGGCTGGAAACCCCGACTGGCAGCCGCCCGCAGATCTTGTGGACTTCCTGGCGGATGGCCCGCCGCCGGTCTTCGTGGGTTTCGGCAGCAGCGCCGACATCGATCCTGGCTTCATTCTGGACGCTACCCGTCGTGCCGGCGCAAGGGCCGTTGTCCAGGGCGTTGAGGGTTACCTGGCGGATGACGCAATCGGCGTCGGGAGTGTTCCGCACGAGTGGCTTTTTCCCCGCATGTCGGTAGTTGTTCACCACGCGGGCGCGGGAACCACCGCGGCCGGTCTGCGGGCTGGTGTTCCCACTGTGGGTGTTCCTGTGTACACGGACCAACCGTTGTGGGCTTCGCGCGTGGCATCCCTCGGTGCCGGCCCCCAGCCGATTCCGTATAAGAAGCTGACTCCGGACCGCCTTGGTGAGGCAATAAAGGAAGCCAGCAGCACGCCGTCGTACGCCCACCATGCCAAGAGCGTGGCCACGGCCCTATCGACGGAAGACGGAACCGCGGCTGTACTTAAGACGCTGCGGAATATCTGAAAGTACTGTTTCACTATCAGTGAACCACTCTGTGATTGGGAGCACATTCCGTGTTGAATCAGATCATGGACTCAGCTGACACGCATACCCCGGGCCAGCAGCCCGAAACTCCTTTTCACGACCTTGACCATTACCTCTCCATCCCTCGGGTCGGTGGCCTCTCCCTTAGCCCGGACGGAACGCGACTGGTCACCACAGTGACCACGCTTAATGGCAAAGGAACCGAGTTCGCCACCGCACTTTGGGAGATCGATCCGACGGGCCAGCGCCCGTCCCGCCGGATCACGCGCAGTTCCAAGGGAGAAGCGGGAGCGGTCTTCGCCTCCACTGGCGATCTCTACTTCACGTCGGCACGCCCGGACCCGGAAAGCCCCGATGCTGACCCCGTCAACGCGCTGTGGCTGTTGCCCTCCGGCGGAGGAGAAGCCCGCGTGGTGCATTCCCGCTCCGGCGGTATCAGCTCCGTCATGGCCGCGAAGGACGTGGACGCAACGTTCATCAACGCGGAGGTCCTGGCTGGATCCTCGGACGAGGATGACGATGAGGAGCGCCGTAAGGCCCGCAAGGACAACAAGGTATCGGCCATCCTGCACAGTGGCTACCCGGTCCGCTACTGGGACGCCGACCTGGGTCCGGCCGAGCCGCGGCTCTTCGCCGTGGAACAGAGCGAGGACAAGGAGCCCGGCAAGCCTTCCACCGTAGACGCCGCGCGGTCGCTCAAACTCCGCAATCTGACGCCCGGAGTCGGCGGTTCGCTGCGCGAGGCCAAGACAGTGGTGAGCCCGGACGGCAAGACCATATACACCAGCTTGACCAAAGCGCTCGCGAAAGCCGACAGCCGCGAGGTGCTCGCCGCCGTCGACGTCGCTACCGGCTACGTCAAGGTCCTCCTGGACCACGAAGGCATGAGCTACTTTCCGGGACCAGTCAGCCCGGACAACCGCACGCTGGTGGTTGAAAGCGAAAGCGACACCACCCCCACGCAGGCTCCGCAAGTGAAGCTGCATCTGCTCAACGTAGCCGACGGCGGAACCATGGATTTGGAGCCGCTGGCACACCAGTGGGACCGCTGGGCTACTGCGCTCGCCTGGCTCCCTGACGGCAGCGCCATACTCGCGAAGGCGGACGACGACGGCGCGTCGCCGGTTTTCCGGGTTGACGTCGCCGATGGTGGCGTTACCCGGGTGACGAAGGACTCCGCAGCCTATTCCGACGTCGTGGTGTCACCTGACGGGGCTACGGCGTATGCGCTGCGGAGTTCGTACGAGTTCCCGCCCGAAGCAGTGCGGATTGACCTCGCCACCGGAGAGGCGGTTCGCCTGCCGGCGCCAGCGGAGAGACCTGCCTACAAGGGCCGGTTGGAGCGGGTCGAGACCGCGGCAGAGGACGGCTCCCGCGTGCCTGCTTATCTTGCACTGCCCGAAGGCGCCTCCGAAGAAACTCCGGCCCCGCTCCTGCTTTGGATCCACGGCGGACCCCTGGGCTCGTGGAACGCCTGGACGTGGCGCTGGAATCCGTGGCTGCTGGTGGCCAAGGGTTATGCCGTACTGCTCCCCGATCCCGCGCTTTCTACCGGTTACGGGCAGGAGTTCATCCAGCGCGGCTGGGGCGAGTGGGGCAAGAAGCCGTACACAGACCTCATGGCCATCACGGACGCGGTAGTGGAACGGCCCGACATCGACGGGTCCAGGACCGCTGCGATGGGCGGATCCTTTGGTGGCTACATGGCCAACTGGGTGGCAGGCCAGACCGACCGTTTCAAGGCAATCGTCACGCACGCAAGCCTGTGGGCACTGGACCAGTTCGGCCCCACCACTGATGCGGCCCAATATTGGCTGAAGGAAATGACCAAGGAGATGGCGATGGAGAACTCGCCGCACCTGAACGTCGGCAACATCAAGACGCCCATGCTGGTGATCCACGGCGACAAGGACTACCGGGTGCCGATCGGCGAAGGCCTGAGGCTCTGGTACGAGCTCCTCTCCTCATCCCAGCTGCCGGCTGACGACAACGGCCAGAGCCCGCACCGATTCCTGTACTTCCCGGACGAGAACCACTGGGTGCTCCAGCCGCAGCACGCCAAGGTTTGGTACGGGGTTGTGGAGCATTTCCTGGCCAAGCAGGTGCTGGGGGAGGACGTAGCGGTGCCTGAGGAACTGGGTTTATAGGCGATTCCTTCCGTGCGACAACCGGGACATTTGCCGCATGCTCGCTCGTTCCTCGCTTAGACGCACGCTATACAAATGTCCCGGTCATCGCCGTCGTGCCCGCACTCCGTCATACGCGGCGCCGGGGCGGCCCGCATCTGTTTGCCTCGCTAGTATGGGGGAGTGGATTCGACCTTCAGCCTTCGCCCTGCCCGCACCAGCGATGTGGCGGCGATCAAAAGGCTCGTGGCTCCTTTGGCTGAGGAGCGGATCCTCATGGCCAAGGAGACGGTGGCGTACTACGAGAGCCTGCAGGAGTTCCGGATTGCGGAGTCCGACGCCGGCGAGGTCATTGGTTGCGGTGCCTTGCACGTGATGTGGGAAGACCTGGCCGAGATCCGTACGCTGGCCGCAGCCGATTCCTGGCGGGGCCGCGGCGTGGGCCATGTCCTGGTGGAGAACCTGCTGGAGGAGGCAAAGGCGCTGGGAGTGAGCCGGGTGTTCTGCCTGACGTTCGAGGTGGACTTCTTCAAGCGCCACGGCTTTGAAGTCATGGCGGACCAATCGGCAGTTGATCCGCAGGTGTATTCGGAGCTTCTGCGCTCGCATGACGAAGGCGTGGCCGAGTTCCTGGACCTTGCCCGAGTGAAGCCCAACACCTTGGGCAATACCCGCATGATCAAGCAGCTTTAGCCTGCGCCCAACCCCCTCTCAGACCTCGGCTTCCATGTTCCGCTGAGCCCTGCCCGATTATGCGTGATTTAATACCTCTTCTCTTATCTAAAGTTGATGGATAAACTGATGGAGGCTTGCTGGGGAAGCTTCCACCACATCGGTCAATTTGAGAGAAGATCATGCAGTCCCACGCCTCCACTCCAGATGTTTCACAACTCCAATTAAGCGTGCGCGGTCCCGTGTTCACGCCTGCCGATCCCGGCTTCGCGGCCGAAGTTGCGGCCTTCAATTTGTCCACCCAACACCAGCCGGATGTTGCCTTCGGCGCCCTCGACGCAGAGGACGTTTCGGCGGCAGTCCGCTGGGCGGCGGAGCGCGGAATGCCCGTCTCCGTCCAATCCACCGGTCACGGTGCCACCAATGCCATCGAGGGCGGTCTGCTCATCAGCACCCGCCGAATGCTGGAGCTCAGTATCGATCCCCTTGAGCGGATCGCCCGCGTTGGCGCCGGCGTCCGCTGGAAGGCCGTAGTGGAACTGGCCTCCACGTTCGGGCTGATGGGGCTTTGCGGTTCCACCACCGACGTCGGCGTGGTGGGTTACACGTTGGGCGGCGGCCTGCCCATCATGGGTCGAAAGTACGGCTTCGCATCTGACCACGTGATCGCGTTCGAACTTGTTACCTCAGACGGCACGCACCGACGGGTGACCAAGGACGAAAACCCGGAGCTCTTCTACCTCCTGCGCGGAGGCAAGGGGAATCTTGGCATTGTCACAGCAATGGAATTCCATTTGTTCCCAGGCTCGGACCTCTTTGCCGGCGGCCTCTACTTCGACGGCGAGCATGCCCCGGCGGTCCTCCAGCAGTTCAGCGAGTGGGTTCCGTCGCTGCCCCAGGAAGCGTCGGCGTCGTTGGCTTTCCTGCGCCTCCCGGACATGGAGATGATCCCCGAACCGCTGCGCGGCAAGTTCGTCGTGCATCTGCGTTACGCGTACCAAGGCGACGCGGCAGTGGCAACGCAATTGCTTGAGCCCATGCGACGGAGTGCGCCGTTCATGATGGATGGGACCGGGCCCCTGGACTCCACCCAGATGGACAGTATCCACCAGGACCCGGACCAGCCTGTGCCCGTGCGCGAGCGTGGCTTCCTGCTGGACCGTTTGGACAAGGGAGCGAAGAGCGCGATCCTGCGTCACTTCGGACCAGGCGTCCAGAGCCCGGTGCTGATGGCAGAGGTGCGGCTGCTCGGCGGCGCCCTCGCCAAGAGCGCCGACGGCGAGGACACCGTTGGGGCGCGCGACGCCGCGTTCAGCTTCTTCATGGCGGGCATGGCTGTCCCGCCCCTGGCGGAGCTGCTTCCCGTAGTGTTCGACGCCGTTCGCGACGACCTGCGCGACGCCTCCAGCGGCGGGACTTTCGTTAACCTGCACGGCCACTTCGTCGACGCCGAGGACAGGGAGCGGCCCTGGGGTCCCACTGTCCGTGAACGGCTCCGTAAGGCGAAGGCCGAGCTGGATCCGAAGAACATGTTCAGTTTTGGACACGTTGTGGGGCTTCCGGTGATCGACCAGACAGTGCTGCTTCAAGATGTTGTGACTGCCGGCGGCGACGCCGTGCTGAACAACTAGGGAGCTGGGGCGGCAATGGACCATCGGGTGATTTTTCCTGACTTCTCCGCATTCCAGATCGACATCCCGTATGGATTGTTGCCAAACGGGGAGTCCTGGGCCGGGGAACGCCATCCGGATCCGGACCTCTACTCGGCCTTCTGGCCCGAGGTCCGTCCCCGGAGTGAGCCCGGGTTGATTGCGGCGCCGGGTGCCGATGACTGACCCGTGAACAAAAGTGCATGTGGAGGGATGGCCGAAGGCTGTCCCTCCCACCATTTAAGTACAGTCCCTTCGCCTCGGGGCCTACCGTGGCCCCGCCCGCCGGTAGTAGGGTCAGAGCACCAGCCACAGCACGCCCAGGAGCATCCAATGAAAAAGCTCATCAATGATCCACGCGCCGTGGTGGACGAATCTGTCGAAGGTTTTGGCATGGCCCATGCCGACATCGTGGACGTCCATCCCGACCCCAAATTCCTTGTCCGAAAGGCCGCGCCGGTAGCGGGCAAAGTTGCCCTGGTGTCCGGCGGAGGCAGCGGTCACGAGCCGCTGCATGCAGGTTTCGTGGGCCTGGGCATGTTGGACGCTGCCGTCCCCGGCGCGGTCTTCACCTCTCCCACGCCCGACCAGATCATCCCGGCCACCGTCGCCGTGGACTCGGGTGCCGGCGTCGTGCATATCGTGAAGAACTACACCGGTGACGTCCTGAACTTCGAAACCGCCGCGGAAATGGCGCAGGCCGAAGGCGTGCGCGTCCGATCGGTGCTGGTGAACGACGACGTTGCCGTGGAGGACTCGCTGTACACGGCAGGTCGTCGCGGGGTGGGCGGAACCGTGCTGGTGGAGAAGATTGCGGGTGCTTCGGCGCAACGCGGAGACGACCTGGACGCGGTCACGGCCATCGCGGAACGTGTAGTTGCCAATGTCCGTACGATGGGCGTCGCCCTGTCCGGCTGCACGGTGCCCCACGCGGGAACGCCGAGCTTCGAACTGGCCGATGACGAGATCGAGATCGGCATCGGCATCCACGGGGAGCCCGGCCGGCACAGGATCGCGATGGAAAGCGCCGATGCGATCACGGACCGCCTGCTGGAGCCAGTGCTGGAAGACCTGAAGGTTGCGGAGGGCGACAAAGTGCTGCTGTTCGTCAACGGCATGGGCGGGACGCCGCTGAGTGAGTTGTACATCGTCTACCGGCGGGCGGCGCAGGTCCTTGCTGAACGGGGCGCCACGGTGGAGCGCTCCTTGGTGGGCAACTATGTGACGTCCCTGGAAATGCAGGGCTGTTCGGTGTCAGTGCTGCGCCTGGACGATGAAATGACCAGGCTCTGGGACGCTCCTGTTCACACCGCCGCCCTGCGATGGGGGGCCTGAGCATGGGCCTTGACGTCAAATGGGCGCAGGACTGGTTGAGGTTGTCCGCGAAAGCGATGGCGGAGCACAGGGTGGAGCTGATTGAGCTGGACCGGCCCATTGGCGACTCCGACCACGGGGAGAACATGGACCGCGGCTTCCAGGCCGTGCTGCAGAAGCTCGATGAAAGCCCGCCCGAAACTGCAGGAGCTGCGTTGAAGGCTGCGGCCATGGCCCTTATGTCCAAGGTGGGCGGAGCGGCGGGGCCGCTGTACGGAACTGCCTACCTGCGCGCGGCCACCTCGCTGGGCGAGGCCACCGACATTGATCCCGAGGCGCTGGCAGCGGCCCTCATCGCTGCGCGGGATGGCATCGTGGCACGCGGCAAGGCAGAAGTTGGCGACAAGACAATGATCGATGCTTGGACTCCGGCCGTGGACGCAGCAAGTAACGCTGCGGCCGCCGGCCAGGAAGCAGCGGCTGTGCTGGAAGCTGCTGCGGACGCTGCGGAGGCAGGGGCCAAGTCGACGGACCCCTTGGTGGCACGCAAAGGCCGGGCCAGCTATTTGGGCGACCGCAGTGCCGGTCATCGCGACCCCGGGGCGGTGTCCACTGCGCTGCTGTTGCGGGCAGCCGCCGAGGCAGCGGCCGGCCCGGCAGTCGGGACGGGAGCAGGCGCCGGATGACGGTTGGGATCGTGGCTGTTTCGCACAGCAGCAAGATCGCTGAAGGAGCAGTTGAACTCGCCGCCCAAATGGCACCCGACGTCGAACTGGTCGCCGCCGGGGGAACGGACGACGACCGGATCGGTACCAGCCTGGAGAAGGTGCTTGCCGCCGTCGAGCAGTCCTTGGTTGATTCCGGAGGCGACGGAGTGGTGGTGTTGACCGATTTGGGTTCGGCGGTGATGACCGCTGAGTCGGCGATGGAGTTCGCCAGTGCTCCTGAGGCCGTTCGGCTTGCCGATGCCCCTCTGGTGGAGGGCCTTGTGGCGGCGGCCGTCGCTGCCCAGGGAGGTGCCGGCGTCGAGGATGTGCTCAAAGCAGCTGAGGCGGTACGTTTTGGCGGCGGAACGGAAAGGCCCGACGAAACCCCGCATACGGGGGCGCCGGACGCTAGCGGCGACTTCGAGCTCATCAACCCCTTGGGAATGCACGCGCGTCCCGCGGCAAAGATCGCAGGCGGTTTGTCGGGCATGGACGCCGAGGTGACCGTCAACGGCGTCGACGGCATGTCCATCATGGCGCTGATGGCGCTCGCCGCGGGCCAGGGTACGACGCTCCACGTCGAGGCCCGTGGGAAGGACGCTGCGAAGGCGGTGGGATACGTGCGTCGGCTTGTGGAGGAAGGGTTTGGGGAGCTCTGATTCTCCGGTTTTTGGACCAAGATATTGCTAAGTATGCTGATTAGTGATGTTGTAGAGGTACAAGGTTCCTACGACGAAAGAGGTGCGACATGGGTGCTGACGACAAGATGGAGAATGCTGGCGAGAAGCTCGGCGGCAAGGCAAAGGAAGCTGCCGGCAAGCTGACGGACGACAAGGGTCTCGAAGCTGAAGGCAAGGGCGACCAGACCAAGGCCGACCTCAAGGGTGCCGGCGAGAAGCTGAAGGACGCCTTCAAGAAGGACTAGGAATGTAGACAGGGCCGCTGCGGTTGCAGCGGCCCTGTCTTGCTGTGGGAAGCCTCGTTTCGAGGCCGCTATCTAATGGAGGAACTTCGTGAACCTACTGGTAAAACTGTTCGGCATTGCTGTTAGCCTCGGCGCAGGTGCCATCGCGAACAAGACCCTGGAAGGCCTCTGGGAGAAGAAAACCGGCAAGCCGGCGCCGAAGGACGGGACGGACCTCAACGACTCCCTGCCAGGGGTCCTGGTTTTCGCCGTAGTCTCCGCCGGTGTTGGCGCAATCGTTCACGTACTAACCCAAAGGGGCACCAAGAGTGCCCTGGCACGTATGAAGAAGACAGCAGACGAGGTCTAACAAATGGCAATAGCGAAATTCCCGAGTGTCGTCATCGATTGTCCTGACCCGGCCGCCCTCGCAGCCTTCTACGGTGAGCTCTTCGGCTGGGAAATCGAGGACAAGGGCGACTGGTTCGATATCCGCCCCAGCGACGGCAGCAACTGCATTTCCTTCCAGCAGGTTGAGGTGTACCAGGCGCCGAAGTGGCCCGGCCAGACCATCCCGCAGCAAATGCACCTGGACATGGTGGTGGAAGACCTGGACAAAGGCGAAGAGGTTGCCGTCTCCCTTGGCGCAACCAAGGCCGACCACCAGCCCGGCGAAACGTTCAGGGTGTTCCTCGATCCTGCCGGGCACCCCTTCTGCCTCTGCCTGAGCTAGGGCCCGGGCCCTGCGTGGGGCGGCCGGGCCCGGTTTGGCGGCCTGGCCTGCGGGGGCGGCTTAGCCCTGCTGAGCCGCCCACTCTTCGACGCGGCGGTTGCTCTCCTCCTCTGAGAGGTCCTCGACGCGCGTCATGATGGACCACCGGACCCCGAACGGATCCCGGATGCTGGCATAGCGGTCACCGGAAACGAAGGTGCTCAACGGCTCCCTGATGGTGGCGCCGGCTTGTTCCGCTTTGCGGACCAGGGCGTCCGCATCGGAGCAGTAGAGGCCCAGGGAATAGCAGTCGTTTTCGCCCTCGGGTGCCGCAACCAAGTGGTATTCGGGGCTGGGTTCGCCGAGTTGCAGGTGGCCGTTTCCGAAGTCGAGCTCCGCGTGGACCACCACCCCGCCCATCTCGGTTTCGCCCACCACCCTGGCGCCGAACACGTCCCGGTAGAACGCGATGGCTTCCTTGGCGTTGGGCACAGCAAGGAACGGCGTGAGGCTGGTCAAACCGTGCGGGATGCCGTGCGTGGTGTGCTCGCCATTCGCGGCGGTTGTCGCTTCTGTGCTTGCAGTATCTGTCATGGTTATGACGCTACGTGCCTGGTGCGGGCCGGCGCTTGGAGATTCGCGACGGGTTCGCGAGCGGTTGGTTTCCGGGGAAGGCTCCAATGAAGGATTCGTTCAAAGGCATCCTCTATCCCGCGCGGCTGCCCTCCTTCCATCGCCTTCCGGCGCCGGCGTCGGTGGCGGACCTCGTCCAGTGGTTCTGGATTCCCGAGTGGGACATCGAACCGGGCCGATCGTCCCGGCAACACGTGATCGCCTACCCCACCTCCAATCTGGTGGTGCAAGGTGATGTGGTCGAATTCTCCGGCCCCACCACCCGTGCCGCGTACCGTGACCTGACCGGAAAGGGTTGGGCGGTGGGCGCCTTGCTGCGTCCGGCGGCGGTTCCGCTGTTCAGTGATGCTCCAGAAAGCCTCCGGGACAAAGGGCTCGCTTTGGACTTGCGCGATCTCCACACCGCCGTCTCGGAGGCCATGGACACGCGCGACGGCGGTGCTTACCGGGGACGGGCAATGGATGCGTTTGTTGCGTGGCTGGTTTCGCTGGACGTTGCTGTGTCCGAAGAGGCGCTGCTCGCAAACCGGATGATGGACATCATCGCTTCCGACTCCGAGGTGGTCCGGATCGAGGATGCGGCATCCCTGCTTGCCGTGTCCCCACGAACGTTGCAACGGATCGCGAAGAAGTACATCGGGTTGAGTCCCTCCGCCCTCATCCGCCGCCGAAGGCTGCAGGACGCGGCCGAACGCACCCGGTCTGATCCAACAGCGGATCTTGCGGTGATCGCCGTCGAACTTGGCTATGCAGATCATGCGCACCTCACGAACGATTTCCGGAAGTTCCTGGGCTTCACGCCGAGTTCGTATCGGCGGTCAGCCGGGGCTGCGGACTGCTGAGCGTTGGCACCGTAGGTTCGGTGACTGCGTCCCCTTCCTCTGGGGCGGGGGTCTCCCCGCGGAAAGCTGCCAGCATTGCCTCGCGATCGAATTGACCCTCCCATTTGGAGACCACAAAAGTGGCGACGCAGTTGCCAAGCAGGTTGACCACAACCCTCATGGAGTCCATGAGCCGGTCGGCCCCCAGCAGGAGTGCCACGCCTGCAACCGGGAAGATTCCCAGGGCTCCAGCTGTGGCCGAGAGGGCCAGGAAGGCTGATCCCGGGACTCCGGCCATGCCCTTGGAGGTCAGCATGAGAATGCCCAGTGCGGCCAGTTGCTGACCCAGATCCAGGTTGTGCCCGAAGGCCTGTGCGAGGAATAGGAGGGAGATCGACAGGTAGAGTGCCGCGCCGTCGAGGTTGAAAGAGTATCCGGTGGGAACCACCAGTCCCGTGGTTGCCCGGGAACAGCCGGCGTTGGTCAGCTTGGTCATGATGCGAGGGAGGACGGATTCGGTGGAGGCCGTGCCCAATGCCAGCATGAACTCTTCGCGCGAGTATTTGATGAACTGCCACAGGGGAACACGAGGGTAGGCCCAGGCCACCACAAACAACAAGCCGATGAAGATCAGGGCAGAGCCGTAGCACGCTGCCACCAGGAGGGCGTAGGTGCTCAGGGAGCTAAGCCCGTATTGGCCGATGATGAAGGCCATGGCGCCAAACGCACCTACTGGAGCCACCCGCATGACCCAGGCCATGATCCTGAAGAAGATTTCCAACGTGGTTTCCATGATGTCAATGACCGGCTTGCATTTCTCCCGCCCCACCACCACGATTGCTGCTCCAAAGAAGACGGCGAAGCACAGCACCTGCAAGAGTGAGTTTGAGGCAAATGCCCCCACCACGCTTGTGGGGATGATGCCCAGCAGGAACTGTCCGGCATCCTTGGGTGGGGCCGTGGTGGTCTTGGCGTTCACGGCATCCTCGGACAAGGACGCGGGGTCAATGTTCAGGCCGGCGCCCGGCTGCACGACGTTGGCCACTACCAGCCCAAAAGCAAGCGCGAAGAGTGTAGCGGCGGTGAAGTAGACCAGGGCCTTCACGCCCACCCGACCGACCGCTCTTACGTCTCCCACGGCTGAGATCCCAGTGACGATGACCAGGAAAATCAGCGGCGCGATGATCATCTTGATGAGTTGGATGAAGCCATCGCCCAGCGGGCGAAGCGCGGACCCGATGTTGGGCCACAGGTACCCGATGACGATTCCCGCTACCACCGCCACAAGGATTTGGAAGAACAAGGATTTGTATAAGGGCTTCTTCGCAGCTGGAGTTGAGGCTGTTTCAGGTGCATGGATCTTCAAGGAGGGCGCCTATCTGTGCATGGGGCCGTGCAGGGTCACGGCCGGGATCACACAAGACGCTATGAGTGCCGTGTTTCCGGATTGCTAATTCCAGAGGCGCTCTGTGTTTAATATCGGAATCAAGTTTTCACGATGCGAAATTGACCGGGGATAAGGGCTGGCAGGCCTCCGCCGCAACCTCCGCAGGCTTCGGGACCGGCTTATGCGCTGCGTCGAGGAAGACCCTGTAGGAAACCACTCCCTCCCCGGCTGGTCCCGTCGCGCACCTGCAGCGGTATGCCTGGGACATCCAGGAGCTGTCCAGCAGTGCCTGCATCCAGGCATCACATTCTGCCAGCGAGAGAGGTGTGCGGTATCCGGCATCCTTCCGGTGGGCCGCGAAGGACACTGTGACGCAGGTGCCGGCAGGGGCAGGCCCGGCGGCGAACCACCCCATATCCACGGTTTCGGCGACGATGGTCAAGTTGATGTTCGCGTCGCCGGCCGACGGCATAGGACCCGCCCGATGCTGCCGACGGCCAAGGCGGCTTGCGTCCCCGCGCCGTGAAGACGCAGTCAACGCTGCACGAAGTTCGCTGAGTTCCCGGCCATGCGTGTTGTAAATCCGTGCACTGAGATCCGCATCCACTGACCGGCTTGCAGTTTCAGCCCCTGGCTCATCGGTGCTTGGCACAACGCCTCCAAAGGTCGACCCGGGCAGAATGACACGAGAATACCGCTGACTAAATCAAATCGCTAGAGGAACGGTGCGGTTCGATACTGCTACCCCTGCCGTAGCCCCGCCGCATCAAGGACCACGGCAGCCGTAATGATGCGCCCGCACTGCTCGCCGAACGGGTAGTCGCCCTTCGGAGTGAACGTCAGGGTGCGCATCGGCAAGGCCGCCCCGGCAGCGGAAGTGCCACTCACCGTAGCTTGCATGGGTGCTTCCGATAACGCCTGAAGTTCCATGAAGCCCTGCAGGGTTCCGTCGGGGGATGAAGTCGCTGAACAGACACCCTCCGGCGAGCAACCCTGGTCCACAGCAACCGAGCCCGGATGCAGAACCAGCTCTTTCCCGGTGCAGCTACCGTCCTGGCAAGCCTTGAGCCGAAGAGAACCAACGTCGCCAGCGTAGGTGGCGGCCACCGTCAGGGACACCCCGGTAGCGCGGGCAATGGCCGGGCACGCCACAGGCTCCGGATAGCAGCCAGTAAGCAGGGCCACAGCGCCGGCAAGAGTCAAAGCGAAACCGATTCTGCCCATGCTTCAGGGTAGGACCGGGACGGGCTACGCCGGAAGCCGCAACCCGCCGTCGTGCATTTCCGCAAGGCCGTCGGTCAGCAGGCCGTCCAAGGCACGCTCCAGCTGTTCCGGCGCCGAGTTGAGGCGGTGCAAGGCTGCGAGCGGGATGCCGACGCCGGATGGCGCAAATCCGAGGTCGGCAGGCGCCTGTTCGAACATCTCACGCGGGACGGGTGCGGCAGCTTCGCGGAGTACTGCCATCACGGCTCCGCGCACCTGGCGGTCGGTGCCGTGCCAGGACTGGCCTTTAGGCGTGTACGACGGCGGCGGCTCACCGGCGGCGAGCCACGCACAGCTTGCGCGGACGGGGCAGTCGGAGCACTTGGGGCTGCGGGCGGTGCAGACCATGGCGCCGAGCTCCATGACAGAAGCGTTCCAGCGTACGGACAGTTCCGGATCGAGGGGGAGCAGCGACTCTGCCAGGCGCATCTCCGCGGCGGTCAGCGTTGGTGCCGGAAGGGCGCTCCCGGCGAAGAGCCGTGCATGGACGCGGCGGATGTTGGTGTCCACGACCGTCTCCCGGCGGCCAAAGGCAAAGGCTGCGACGGCGGCGGCCGTGTAACTGCCGACGCCGGGAAGCCCCAGGAGCTCGTCGTAGTTGTCGGGCACTAAACCGCCGTGTTGCTCACGGAGGGCGACGGCGGCCGCGTGCAGCCGCAATGCCCGACGCGGATAACCGAGGCGGCCCCAATGGCGCACGGCTTCTCCGGAGGGCTCGTTGGCGAGGTCGGCGGGTGTGGGCCAACGTTCCATCCAGTCAAGCCATACCGGAAGGACACGGACCACGGGGGTTTGCTGGAGCATGACTTCGCTGACCAGGATTCCCCACGCGCTGCAGTCGGGTTCGCGCCACGGGAGGTCCCTTGCCGTGTCCTCGAACCACTGGTCCAGGGCGTTGTGGAGCGAGGCCAGCTGGAGGGTGTTGGGAAGTGTCATACTGCCAACAACTCTAGTGGATTCCAGCCCGGACCAGCCCGCCCGCAATCGCATGGCCGACGTCACACAGCCCTGGATTGGGCGCCAGCGGCGTGGAGGTTAGGCACCCCGGCCGCTGCGAGCCTAGCCTAGAACCATGTCCACCAAGGGTAAGCAGCAATCCACCGCGCGCTCATCAGCGCCGGCGAAAGGTGCTGCCCGCGGTTCGACACCCCAAAGCACCTCCACGAACCGTCGCCGGCCGAGCCCTGCCGTGTACCGCCGTCGTCGGCAGGTAGTCTTCGGTGCCCTGCTGCTGGTGATCGTGCTGCTCGTAGCTGGCATAGTTGCCGTCACCGGGGCGCTTTCCGGGAAGTCAGAACCGCAAGCGGTCGCGTCTCCCGATACAACGCAGGCACCGACGCAAGGGACCGCACCGTCGGGAACGCCGTCGCCTTCGGCTTCCGCTACGCCCGTGTGCGACTTCAACCTCATGACCGTGGCCGCGAAAACCGATAAATCTGCCTACGGTGCTGAGGAAATGCCGCTCCTGACCATGACCATCACCAACGGCGGCGCAGCTCCGTGCGAGGTCAACGTCGGAACTTCACAGATGGAATACCTGGTGATGAGCGGAGCGGACCGCATTTTCTCCTCCAAGGACTGCCAGACAGGCGGCGTGGACCTCATCAAGACCATCCAGCCAGGCAAGAGCGAAACCGCCAACTTCCCGTGGCAGCGCAACCGGACACTGGAAGGCTGCGGAGCCATCAACGCCAAGCCCGGTGCCGGCGGCGCCTACTACACGTTCGAAGCGCGGCTGGGAAACAAAGCCAGCCCCAAAGCCACCTTCCAGCTGAACTAAGCGGCCTCGCGCCAAGCAAACGTTCGACGGCGGCAGTCGCCTTAGAGGAAACGGTCCAGCAGGCTGGCCTCCGCCATGCGGCTCAGGCCCTCGCGGACGGTGCGGGCGCGCTGGTCGCCGATGCCGTCCACAGTCATCAGGTCGTCGATGGTGGCAGCCATCAGGTTCTGCAGGCCACCGAAGTAATCCACCAAGCGGTCGGCCACAGCCTTGGGAACAGACTTGAGTCCGGACAGCAGCCGGTATCCGCGGGGCTGGACTACCGCATCCAACTGTTCGACGCCGCCGGCGAAACCGATGATGTGGGCGATGCGGCTAAGGTCGATCAACTCTGTGGGCCCAAGGTTCAGCAGGGCCTGGACGGCTTCTTCAATGTCTTCAGGGGTGGCGTCCGGGTCCGAGTAGTCACGGATGATCACATCGCTGCCCGGTCCGCGTCCCATGGTGAGCTCTTCCACCTGAAGGGACAAAAGGCGGCCATCTTCGCCGAGCTCCAGGACGTACTGGGCAATTTCCTCCGATATCCGGCGCACCATCTCCTGGCGCTGCAGCGTGACAGCAACATCCCTGACGGTGACCAGAGCCTCGATTTCGAGGGCCGAAAGCGAGCTGGTGACCTGGTCCAGCCTGGCGCTGTACCGTTCCAGCGTGGCCAGGGCCTGGTTGGCGCGGGCCAGGACCTTCTCCGAGCCCTCCAACACGTGGCGCAGCCCGTTTACGTAGAGGGCGATGATCTGCATGGACTGGCTGACGGAAATGACGGGGACACCGGTCTGGATGGCGACGCGTTCAGCGGTGCGGTGCCTGGTACCGGATTCCTGGGTTTCGATGCTGGAGTCCGGAACCAGTTGGACGGCGGCCCGGACGATGTTGCTGGCATCCTTGTCGCAGATGATGGCGCCGTCCATCTTGGCGAGTTCCCGCAAGCGCGTGGGGGAGAAGTCGATGCCGATATCGAATCCACCGGAACAGATGGAGTCGATGGTGCGGTCCGATCCCAGCACAATCAGGGCTCCGGTGCGTCCGCGAAGGATGCGCTCAAGGCCATCGCGTAACGGAGTTCCGGGTGCGACTCTGGCCAAGGTCGCCTTGAGCGACTCTTCCGGGCTCCGGGCCATGGGGTTTCCCTTCGAAGGTGCAAGCCGCGGCTCACAGACAAGCTGAATCCGGCGTCAGGGGACACGCGAAAAAATGCCCCTTTGACGACTAGCACCATGATAGGGCTTCGCGTCACCATTAACCGCACCAGTAAGCCCCAAAGTGGGTCATTTCGTTATGTTCGGGCGGCCGCGGAAGAGGGTCTTTCCGGCTCTGCGGCGCGGCCCACTTTGGGAAAGCGGCCCGCTGACATGGGCGGATATAACAAGTTGGTGTAGTTAATTGCGCCCTGGCGGCCGACTCAGTAATCCACTTGACGCTTCAGCTTGTTGCCCAGCCACATCATCGCCAGGCTCACCAGCAGGAAGCCGAGGGAAATGGCCAAGGCGAAAACCACGACGCCGCCCCAACCGCCGGCCCGCGCAGGATCGATGAACCAGTACGGGTACCAGTTGACGAACGCACCACGGATCAGGCTGTAGACCAGGTAGCCGATGGGATAAAGCAGCCAGTACCAGATGTGCTTCGCCCTGAGGGTGACCCTGGGCGGCTGGAAGAGCCAGTCAGCCACCATCACCACGGGCATCAGGTAATGCACCACGAAATTGACCCAGGGCAGCAGGGAACCGAGATCCTCACCGGCCAGGAGTGCACCGAACACCAGGCCCACGACGGCCATGGCGATCGTGGCGGTGCCACGCGTGACGTCGTCGGCCTCGCTGGGGCGCTTGCGGATCAGGACCCTGTAACCGCTGATGAGGAGCACCAGCGCAGCGAAGATGTTGGACAGGTTGGTGAAATAGGAGAAGAAGTTCCAGATGTCGTACCCCAAGCCCACATGAACCGTCAGCTGCGCGCCAACGGCCACCAGGGTCAGAAGGCCAAAGAAAAAGCGTCCCCCGATAAGCACATTCCGTTTGGTCATGGCCTAATCCTTGCCGACCACGCGGGCGGATGGGCACCGACACCCCGGAAGGGTCTCCGCCAGGTGCCCCGCACCGCTAAGTTTTGGGCTGGCAGGTCTTGTCCGGGCCGTACTGGAACCACTCCGGAAGCGCAGCCGTAAAGGCCTCCCGCACTGCCGGTGTGTTGGTCACGGTCCAGTCGACGCGGCCCTTGACCTCAATTTCGTCCTTGTCCCATTCGAACCAGTTGATCATCTTCAGGAGTGGGAACTGTTGGTGGGTAGCGGGACTGAAGAGCTGCTTCCACCAGGCTTCGTTTTCACCCCACGGATATTTGCTGCCCCAGTGGTACAGCGACATACCCACCCAGTCCACAGCCTCATCGCCCGGGTAGTAGGGCGAATACGCGTCGTCGTTCATCGTCACTACGCCATCGCCGTTGGTATCCAAAGCGGCGAACTCGGGTGTCCCGGGCTTCGCCTCAAACTGGCCCCCGGCGAAGGGGTAGCCGCCGCCGTAGTTCGGCGCCCACATCATGGCCGAACCGGGCGCGTCCCTGTGCACTGCGTTGGCCAGCGTTTGGAACGCGGCCACGTACTTTTGCGGCTGCTGCGACCACGCGTACCACGAGCCGTTCATCTCGTGCGCGAATCGGATGATCACCGGGACGCCCTCATTGTTGAAATGCGCCAGGTCCTTCGCCAAGGCAGAGGCCGCGTCCTCCGTGACAGCATCCAAGCCACCGGCAGGCTCCAGGGTCAGCAGCATCATGTGTCCGTCTGCATGGATCTGCTCAACAGCCCTCTGGAGGTCGTCCTCGTCCTTGGATGTCAACGGAAAACCGGTAAACGAAACACTGACGGCCGGTTTGTGGCCGAGGTCCTTGGCGAAGGACGCCAAGGACTTGGAGTGCCAGTCCAGGTTCACGCCAAACAGCGACCCACTCGCTGGGGCCAGTTCGCTTCGCACGGGGACTTCGCAGGACGCGAGCGACGGCGTCGCAACTGCTTCCCGGTCTGCCAAAGAGTTGGCGAAGTTGACCCCGGCTATACCGAGCACCACCAAACCGATCACGGCCGGCAGCGTGAACGCCCTCAACAACTCGGCGCGGTTCTCCTTGCGGGACCCGCCATCTTCCACTGGTTGCTCCCCCAAAAACAAACACCAAGCCTTCCTGAGCTGCGCTTTCGTCCTATCCTAGGGATCCGCGGTCCGCGGCTCGCTCATGCAGGCTAGGTGATCAGCAGTTCCAGCGCCTCAGCCAAGTGGCCTACCTCGCGCACCGAGAAGCCTTCAGGGATGACACCCGCCCCTGCCGGACTTGCCGGAACGATCGCGTGGGTGAACCCAAGCCGGTGTGCTTCCTGGATGCGCTGGTTGATTCCCGGGACCGGACGGACCTCCCCGGCCAGCCCAACCTCGCCGAAAGCAATGAGTCTTTGGGGGAGTGCCTTACGTGACTTCGCCGAGGCGACAGCCAACGCGACCGCCAGGTCCGTGGCCGGCTCCGTCAACTTCACCCCGCCGACGGTGGCCACATAGGAGTCGTCCTTATGCAGCATGCACCCGGCCCGCTGCTGAAGGACTGCCAGCAGCATGGCCACCCTTGAGCTTTCCAGTCCGCTGGTAGCCCGGCGAGGCTGCGAATTTGCGCTCTCCGCAAGGAGCGATTGGACTTCGGCGAGCAGGGGGCGCCGCCCCTCCATGGTCACAGTGATGCAGGTTCCCGAGACGGGCTCCCGCGTCCGCGAAACAAACAGTCCGCTGGGGTCCGCAAGGCCTTCGATGCCGGACTCGTTGAGGTCGAAGCACCCAACATCATCCGTGGCGCCGTAGCGGTTCTTGACTGCCCGGAGCAGGCGCAGGCGGGAATGGCGTTCACCTTCGAACTGGCACACCACGTCCACCAGGTGTTCGAGCAGTCGCGGGCCGGCGATAGTTCCCTCTTTGGTTACGTGGCCCACCAAAAGGGTGGTCATGTTCCGGCGCTTCGCTGCCGCAATGATGGAAGCCGCAACTTCACGCACCTGGGACACGCCTCCCGCGCTGCCCTCGACGTCCGCGCTGCTGAGCGTCTGCACGGAGTCCACAATGAGGAGTTTCGGCTCCAGCTTCTCAACTTGCCCGAGTGCTTGCCCCAGGTCTGTTTCCGCGGACAGGTAAAGAGTGTGCGCCACGGCATCGATCCGTTCAGCCCGCAGCTTCACCTGCGCTGCCGATTCCTCTCCCGTGACATACAGGACGTCCTGGCCGGTACGGGCAAACTTGGCGGCGACATCCAGCAGCAGTGTGGACTTCCCGACGCCGGGTTCCCCGGCGAGCAGGATCACGGCGCCGGGCACGAGCCCTCCACCGAGGACGCGGTCGAGTTCGTCCACACCCGTGGGCAGGAACGCGGCGGTTGTCCCATCTACCTCAGCGATACGGCGGGCCGGTTCCAGGACGGTGGCAGCCGCCGTCGTTCGCGCAACCGTGGCGCCGTACTCTTCAACGGTTCCCCAGGCCTGGCACTCGCCGCAACGACCCACCCACTTGATGGCCGTCCAGCCACATTCGGCGCACTTGTAAGCGGGTGTTTTGGATGCGCGTGCAGTCTTTGAAGCCATGGGTTCAAGACTAGTGGCGGGCACCGACAGTATGAGTCTCGGCGCGGGTTAAAGCGCCGGGAGCACGGCCCGCGCCTCTTCCGGCTCCATCCCGCTGGCCTCAAGGAGGTCCACCATGAGGGGGCGGAAGAGCATGACCACGGTCTCGCCCTCAAGCCTTTGGACGTCAAGCATCTTCGGGTGGAGCCTGGCGGCAATATCGGAGAGGTCGTTCCGGGCACGCCGCAAATGAACCCGCCGTGTACCCTCGCTTTGCTCGGCGAGACCAATGGTCATCTCGTCGATTGCGGCTGCGGTTTCCTGCAGGACCTCGGAGATGCTGTCGATCGCTTCATCGGACAGGGCCGCATGGTTAATCGCGCTGGTCAGGCGCCGCGCGAACACGCGGCTGTTGCGCAGTGCGAGATCGATGTACTCCAAAGAATGCTCCAAGCCCGCCAGTTCGTCGCGGTGCCTCCGGTGCGCGGGAGCAAGTGTGGCTACCTCACCGGACGCCCGCAACGTCTGCCGCATCCGGTCCACCAACGGCTGGCAATTGCGGCCACGGATCAGGGCGTGCCAGGCGAGGGTGGAGTCGCTTTCGATCATCGCCTTGCCGCACTCGCGCAGCACCTCGGCGAGCTCGTGCAGGATCTTCTGGACATCCTTCCGAGGCTCGCGGCGAGGATCCTTGGGCACCAGAATGGTCACCAGGAGCGCAAACACGCCACCCACCACCGCGTCAAGGCTGCGCGTGAACGGCCCACCGGCCGGTGCCGGAAGCAGCACCACCAGGAGCGACTGCAGCCCCAGCTGGGTGGTGAAGATCGTCCCGCTGTCCAGGAACCTGGCCAGCAGGATGGAGAAAAGAAGTACGACGGCGGCCTGCCAGATCCCGGCGCCCAGCCAGTGAAGCAGCAGGTCGCCAACAACGATCCCCAGCGTGCAGCCTAGGCCCACCTCAATCACCCGGCGCAGCCTTGGATCGCGCGAGAAGCCCAGTGCGATCAGGGAAGAAGTCGCGGCAAAAAGAGGCCCCTGGTGACCCAGTACGTACTCAGCAAAAGCGTAGGCGCCCACCGCGCACACGGTCATCTGGATCGCTGGAGTCAACGAGTTCCTGCTGCGTACCAAGCCTGTCCGGACCCTGGCGCGCAGAAACCTCTTGCTTGCAGAAAATCCCTTCGCGGCAGCCATGTGCTCCAGTCTATTTGCCCGGGCATCCACAAAGACGGCAACCCGGGTGCCGCTCAAGGTGGCGCGCGCCACATAACCCAATGGTCCGCCGTCGTTCACCTTCTGTTCACCTTTCACCACAGGTCCCGTTACCTGCGCTCCTTACCTTCAGTAAAGGAACAATTTGGTCCACAGCTCGCGCACGCCGAAATCTCCGTTCGGCCCGCATCGAAGAATCCCTGGAAGGGGCACATCCAAGTGAAGGCAACTCACTTCGGCCGCAACGCGGCAATCGCGGTCATCGCAGCCGGCGCTCTCGCGCTCACTGCTTGCGGTTCAGACAACGCAACGGGCACCCCGGCTGGCACCCAGTCGGCAGCATCCGGCACCAAGGTCACCGGTACCCTCACCGGCATTGGCGCTTCCTCCACCGGCGCAGCCATGGACGCCTGGAAGGCCGGTTTCGCCACCGCAAACCAGGGCGCCACCGTGCAGTACTCCCCGGATGGTTCCGGTGCAGGCCGCAAGGCGATCATCGACGGCTCGGCACAGTTCGCCGGCTCGGACGCCTACCTGAAGGACGACGAGCTTGCTGCTTCCAAAGCCAAGTGCGGCCCCGACGGCGCCATCAACCTCCCGGTCTACATCTCCCCGATCGCCGTCGCCTTCAACATTCCTGACGTCAAGGAACTGAAGCTCGACGCCGCGACGGTCGCCAAGATCTTCCGTGGCGAAATCGCCAAGTGGAACGACCCCGCCATCGCCGCCCTCAACGCAGGCGTCACCCTTCCGGACCTCAAGGTCACCCCGGTGAACCGCTCTGACGACTCCGGCACCACCAGCAACTTCACCGACTACCTGGCCGCTGCAGCTCCCGAGGTCTGGACCGACAAGGCTGCCGGCGTCTGGCCCGCAGCCCTGAAGGGCGAAAACGCCAAGGGCACCTCCGGCGTCGTCAAGACCGTCACAGACACCCCCGGTGCAGTGACCTACGCTGACGACTCCGCTGTTTCCGGCAAGCTCGGTACCGCCTCCATCAAGGTCGGCGAAGAGTTCGTCAAGATCTCCGCAGACGCTGCCGCCAAGGCTGTCGAAGCCGGCAAGCCCGTGGACGGCCGCGCCGCCAACGATGTCGCCATCAAGCTGGACCGCAAGACCACCGCAGCGGGCGCCTACCCCGTAGTCCTCGTTTCGTACCACGTTGTCTGCACCACCTACGAGACCAAGGCTGTTGCCGACCTGGTCAAGGCCTTCGAAACCTACGTCGTTTCCGACGAAGGACAGAAGACCGCAGCTGACGCCGCGAAGTCCGCACCGCTCTCCAAGACGCTGCAGGACAAGGCCAAGGCCGCTATCGAAACCATCAAGGCCAAGGCCTAAGGTTTCCCGGCGGGTTTGCTGAACCCGGCTGAACACTGAAGTTCCCTGTCCCGCTCTCCGGTGGCCACCGCGGCACCGGACCGGGGCAGGGAACTTAGCCATGTAAGACCAGTTCACTCCAGACTGAAGGATCGTGAAGTGACCACCAACTCCCTGACAACCTCCCAAGGCGCAGGACGCGCCGGGGACAAGGTTTTCTCCGGGGCCGCCATGGCCGCAGGGTGCCTGATTCTCGCGGTTCTCTTCGGAGTCGCGTTGTTCCTTGTGGTTCAGGCAATCCCTGCGCTGACCGCACCGCCCGAAAGCATCCAGGGCGGGCACGGCTTCTTCGCCTACATCGCCCCGATCGTGGTGGGCACGCTTATCGCCGCCGTGATCGCCCTGGTCATCGCCACGCCGGTAGCCATCGGTGTGGCCCTGTTCATTTCGCACTACGCCCCACGCCGGCTCGCTTCGGGCCTCGGCTACGTGGTGGACCTCCTCGCAGCCATCCCCTCCGTTGTCTACGGCGCATGGGGTGCGGCCTTCCTGGCCAAGGAAATCTCTCCGGCGTATGACTGGCTGGCCAACAACCTCGGCTGGATCCCGATCTTCGCAGGCCCGGCCTCCGCAACCGGCAAGACTATCCTGACCGCAGGCATCGTCCTGTCCGTCATGGTGCTTCCCATCATCACCTCCCTGTCCCGCGAAATCTTCCTGCAGACCCCCAAGCTGCACGAAGAGGCAGCGCTCGCACTCGGAGCCACCCGCTGGGAAATGATCAAGATGGCCGTGCTGCCCTTCGGCCGCCCAGGCATCATCAGCGCCATCATGCTTGGCCTCGGCCGCGCACTGGGCGAGACCATGGCTGTTGCCCTGGTGCTGTCCTCCGGCGTCCTGACAGCCAGCCTCATCCAGTCCGGCAACCAGACCATCGCCGCCGAGATCGCCCTGAACTTCCCCGAAGCCAGCGGCCTCAAGGTCAACACGCTGATCGCCGCCGGCCTGGTGCTGTTCGTCATCACCCTCGGGGTGAACATGATCGCCCGCTGGATCATCACCCGGCACAAAGAATTCTCGGGAGCCAACTAAATGACCGCCACAGCAGTCCGAAAACGCTCCGCGCTCACGAAGGGCCAACTGCCCAAGTTCGCGCCCTACATCGTTCTGGCCGTCGCGCTGATCGTGGGCGCGGCCATCCTGGCGCTCATCGGCTTCAACGCGTTCGGTTGGGGCCTGGTCTCCGCCATCCTGTTCGCCGTGGGCCTTGTTTCCTGGAGCGGCGCTGTCGAAGGTGCCCGCAAGGCCAAGGACCGGCTTGCCACCTGCTTGGTGGTGGGTGCCTTCCTGATCGCGCTCCTGCCGCTGATCTCGGTGATCTGGACCGTGCTGGTCAACGGCATCCCGGGCCTCATCACTCCCGGCTTCCTGGGCACCTCCATGAACGGTGTTACGGGCGCCTTCGACAACAAGGCAGCGGAAGACGGCGCACCCGTCCTCGGCGGTATTTACCACGCACTGTTGGGTACCATCCAGATCACCCTCCTGGCCACAGTCATTTCCGTCCCGGTGGGCCTGCTGACCTCGATCTACCTGGTGGAATACGGCAACGACCGTCCGCTGGCCCGCGCCATCACGTTCTTCGTGGATGTCATGACAGGCATCCCGTCCATCGTGGCCGGCCTCTTCGCGGCAGCGTTCTTCTTCGCAATCGTCGGCCCCGGAACCAAGACCGGTGCGGTGGCCGCCGTCGCGCTTTCCGTCCTGATGATCCCGGTGGTGGTCCGCTCCAGCGAGGAAATGCTGAAGATCGTCCCGAACGAACTTCGGGAGGCCTCCTACGCTCTGGGCGTCCGTAAATGGCGCACCATCACCAAGGTGGTTATTCCGACGGCGATCTCCGGCATCGCGTCGGGCGTCACCTTGGCGATTGCACGGGTTATCGGCGAAACCGCACCGATCCTGGTGACCGCAGGCTTTGCTACCACCATCAACAACAATGTATTTGGCGGCTGGATGGCCTCGCTGCCCACGTTCATTTACACGCAGATCCTCAACCCGACCTCGCCGTCCAACCCGGGTCCCTCGGATCAGCGCGCATGGGGCGCAGCGCTGGTGCTGATCATCCTGGTGATGCTCCTGAACCTCGGAGCCCGCCTCATTGCCCGCATCTTCGCTCCCAAAACGGGACGCTAGCCGGGCCTGGCCCTCCAGGCCGCATTCACACTTCCAGAACCCCCAAGGAACAAAGGAACACCATGTCCAAGCGCATCGACGTCAAAGACCTGAATGTCTATTACGGCAATTTCCTGGCCGTTGAGGACGTCAACATCAACATCGAAGCCAAGTCCGTCACTGCCTTCATCGGCCCGTCCGGTTGCGGCAAGTCCACTTTCCTCCGCACACTGAACCGCATGCACGAGGTCCTTCCTGGCGCACGCGTCGAGGGTGAAGTGCTGCTTGACGGGGACAATCTCTACGGACCCGGTGTTGACCCGGTAACCGTGCGCACGCAGGTGGGTATGGTCTTCCAGCGCCCCAACCCGTTCCCCACCATGTCAATCCGCGACAACGTGCTGGCCGGCGTGAAGCTGAACAACAAGAAGATCTCCAAGGGCGCAGCTGATGCGCTGGTGGAGAAGTCCTTGGTTGGCGCCAACCTGTGGAACGAGGTCAAGGACCGCCTGGACAAGCCGGGCTCCGGCCTCTCCGGCGGCCAGCAGCAGCGCCTCTGCATTGCCCGTGCCATCGCCGTTGAACCCCAGGTGATCCTCATGGACGAGCCCTGCTCCGCACTGGACCCCATCTCCACGCTGGCCGTCGAGGACCTCATCAACGAACTCAAGGACCAGTACACCGTGGTGATCGTGACCCACAACATGCAGCAGGCTGCCCGCGTGTCCGACAAGACCGCGTTCTTCAACATCGCCGGCACCGGCAAGCCGGGCAAGCTCATCGAGTTCGCAGACACCACCAGCATCTTCAACAACCCTGGTCAGAAGGCAACGGAAGACTACGTCTCCGGCCGCTTCGGATAAAGGGTCTGCAGGCTCCGGCTTCTATGGGGGGAGTCGGCACTTAACGACGGCGGCCGTCGCCTTGGGGGTACGGCCGCCGTCGTTTTTTATACCCAACTAGGGGACAGCAAACGTCGCTATGAGCCGTCAATGGGGCGTTTGCTGTCCCCTGGTTGGGTCTACATCTTCGCGAGGGGCGAGAACGCCAGTTCCAGGACGAAGGCAACCGCCGCGGTCACCACGGGAGTGGCCAGCCACAACAGGAGGATCCTCCTGACCAGGCGGCGGTTGACGGTGTGGAACCGCTGGTTGATCCCCGAACCGAGGACGGACGCCGTCAAGGTGTGGGTGGTGGAGAGCGGCAGTTGGAAGCCGATCGCGCCAATAAAGAGCATGACGGACGTGAGGGTTTGGGAGACGAATCCACGCAGCGGATCTACCCGGATGAGCTTGTAGCCCAATGTATGGGAGATCCTCCAGCCGCCCAACAACGTTCCTGCCGTGAGCATGACGGCCGTGACCAACAGGATCCAGAGGGGTACGTCGTCCCCGCCTGACAACCCGGCGGCTACCATTGCCAGGAGAATGACCGCTGCTGTTCGCTGCCCGTCCTGGAGCCCGTGGCCGAAGGCTACTGCTGCGCTGGAGACGGCTTGTGCACGCCGGAAGCGCCTGTTCACCACGTTGGGCTGCGTGTAGCGGGCGGCCCAGGTTACTGGCCACACCAGGAGGTACGCTGCCCCGAAGGCTATCAAGGGGGAGAGCACCAAAGGCAGCACCACTTGCGTGAGCACGACCCCGTCTACCCCGCCGATCGAGTTTCCGCCCACCAGGATGCTCGCGCTGCCGGCACCAATCAGGCCGCCCACCAGCGAGTTCGTGGAGGACAACGGGACGCCCCGCCACCAGGCGTAGATTCCCCACAAAATAGAGGCAGCCAAGGCTGAGGCGAGCATGGTGAGGCCGCTGGGGCCTGCGGGCAATGTGATCCAGGACTGCGTGAAGGCGAGGATAAAAGTGCCGCTCAGCATGGCGCCCACAAAGTTGAAAATTGCGGCCAGGAGCACGGCGATGGAGGGCGTGAGGGCGCGGGTCCGGGTGGAGAGCGCGACGGCGTTGGAGACGTCACGGAAACCGTTGAGGAAGGCGAACCCTGAGGCGAGTCCCACCACCAGGACAAGGAAGGCGATGGTCACGTCAGGATTCCTTGACGATGATGCTGCCTACCTGGGTGGCGACCTTCCGCATGTCCTTGGTTACTTCCACTAACTGGTTGGCGATGTCCCGGTGCCGGGCGTACTGCGCCGATTTCATGTCCTTGAGCATCTCGGCGACCCAGATCCGGTGCGTCCGTTCAGCACGCTTGGCCAGCCGGAGGATCTCGATCCAGTAGTCCTCCAGCTCGTCCAGGTCCTCGAGCTTCCGCATGGCGTCCACGGTGAGCTCGGCCTGGCGGCTGATGATTTCCAGCTGGTCTGCCGCACGCTTGGGCAGCCGGTCCAGCTTGTAGAGGGAGACCAGGTCGCCGGCGGCGTCGAGCTTTTCCATCGCTTCGTTGAGGTGGCGGGAAAGGGTATACATGTCCTCGCGTGGGAGCGGATTCACGAAGCTGGTCCGCATGTGCGTCAGGAGGGCGAAGTGCAGGTCCAGGGACTTGGACTCGTGCTCGTGCAGTTCTTCGGCAAGGCGCTGGTGCTCACTCGCCTGGGCGCCGAGGATTTCCGACAGCGTCCCGGTGGCGGCCACGATGACACCGGCCATCTGCGCGAGCAGTACGAGTCCGGCGGGTTCCTGGGGGAAAAGGCGCAGCTTCATGTCGCTTCCGGGCTGGGGACGGATGGGGCGGCGGACGGCTTGACTTGACGCAGCCCGTTTCGATCCCAACTTTACCGGTCCCGCACGCCCGGATGGTGAGCGCCCCGACCCCGCCGGGCAGAGGTCCCCATCGCAGAGTCCCACCCATCCATGCAAGACTTGGCACGTCAACGAATTTATCCAATCAATGGGGGAATTGTGCGCGTCAACAATACAGTGAAGATCACCAGCCTCGCAGCGGCGGGATTGCTCGCCTTGACCGCCTGTGGAGCTACTACCGCAGGGTCGACGTCGGGTGGTTCCGAACCGTCGTCGTCCTCCTCTTCGGCGGCCGCGCCGACCGCATCCTCCTCGGCCTCGGCCGGTTCCGATGGGGCCGCAGCATCCTCGGGCTCGTATAAGGCAGCTGCTTGGGCCCTTCCGATCACGGACAAAGGCGACAAGCTTGGCAGCATGAAGGGCGACAGCTTCAGCGTCGACATCTACCAGGTGGCCACGGACGTAGCCTCCAAGGACAGCATGTTCCTGGACAAGGAAACCAAGGAAAACCTGCTGAAGAAGGGTGCGCCCATCGTGTACGTGAACTACGTGGTCACCAACACGTCCTCCGCTGACATCCCCTTGAGCCACTCGCTGGTCACTCCCAGCGCCAAGTACACGGACTGGAAGTATCTCGGTGGCATGCCGTCGGACTCCAGCAGCGATGGTTTCAAGAAGTACGGGCTGAGCAGCTCCGGCGTGAAGCTCAAGGAAAAAGACCCGTTCGTGTTGAAGCCAGGCGAGTCCTTCAACATCGCCGAAAACTTTGGCTACACGCCCGGCAAGGAAGCGGAGATTTCGGCCACCATGACACCGCAGGATGCAGCCGGCGACCTTGATCACGACAAGAAGGAACAGGCCAAAACCACTGTCACCCTGAAGTAGATTGGCGCGTTTGCCCGGGTTCGGCCCAGTGCTGGCCCGGGCGTTCTGCATCCGGGCATAAAAATGGTGCCGAACCGGATACGCCTCTCGGCGGTAGGCCGCTCGAAGCGGCTATATGTTGAAGCCCGGGGGTTTCGCGGTTCGACACCAGTTTTAGTTTTCACCGTTGAGCGAGCTAAGTCAACATTGACAGTCGGGGGCCGACGTGGGTACGTTTTGCCCTCTTTGCTGGCTAGTCCAGCTCGCCCAGGCGCCATGCATTGGCGGCGTGCTCAAGGTCCTCGGCCGTTTTGACGAGCTGGTGCGAATTGCGCGTGAGCTTGCTGGCGTGGCCTTCGTTGCTGTGCTCTGCGCCGTCGGCGAGGGTCGCCTGGCCGAGTGCCACCACGCGGCAGAAGGCGGCGGAACGTTCCAGCGCGACGTCGAACTCGCCGTCGAACGCGCCGGAGAGAATGGCGTCAGCCATGGTCTTCATTTCCTCGGCCCCGGGAGGCTCGGCAGCCCCGGCTACGACGTTGGAGACCTGCGCGGTGTCCCGGCCGGCCCTGAAGTAGACCGAGATCTTCTCGGGGTTCTGGATGGTGGCGGCGCGGAGCGCGTAAAGCCGCCACAGCGCGCCGGGGAGGCTGCGGGCGGGGCTTTCTGCCCACATCTCGGCGATGGCTTCCAAGCCCTGCTCATCGGCCAGTTTCACCAGACGACGCGTGACCTTGGGGTCGTCGCTGTCGCGGCCTCGCCTCACCAAGGCCTGCGCAGCAAGGTGGGCGGCCTCGGAAACCCGCGCGGGGTCGGCGCCACCTGCGAACGGTTCAAAATCGATGGGCGCGAAGGGCTTCGGCTTGTGATGCCGGTTTGCTCCGCCGTACGCTCGCGGTTCTGGCTGTTCGCTCATGAGTTCACCGTACTCCTGTGCTCTAGCGGGGTCGAGTAACGGTTGCCGGGCCGCTTTGTTGCTGGTGGCGTGCCGTCACCACCCACTTTGCCGCCGTTCCGGGTCCGGCACGCCGCTGTCGCCGCGCGCCGCCGTCGAACGTTCGCCCAAAGAAGGTGACGACGGCGCACGTCACGTTGAGTTCCTTGCTGGCCTTGACCTTGAGGTACAGTATTCATGGCTGTTTCTACAGCTGGAGGGGCCTTTAGCTCAGTTGGTAGAGCATCGGACTTTTAATCCGTGGGTCGTGGGTTCGATCCCCACAGGGCCCACCCTCCAAGACAGGCCGGAGACCTTGAGTCTCCGGCCTGTTTTTTATTTCCCGGTCACGTCCCACACTCTGGTTCCGCCAGTTATGCTATTCGATGGATTAACTATTCAAGGGCGGGGGCTCGGCGTGGGGATCTTTGATACGGCGGTGGAGATTGCGTTCGACGATGGCGCCGCCGACGCTTTGATCGGCGCTGCTGATTCAGCGGATCAGACCCTGCGCTCCGAAGGTAGCTTCCTGGGTGTCGTCACGGGTTATGCAATGGAACACTTCAAGGGCGGCTATGCGACCTTGTTCGCCAACGCTTTGGACGTCCGGGCCGATGACCGGGGCCGGCTTGCCGGTGTCCTTGCGGCGTTGGCGGAGGACGTCAGGCAAGCAAAGCTCAAAGCGCGGGAAGAGAAGGCCCGGCTGAAGGACCTTAATGCCTGGCAGCAACGCGCCGATTTACGTGAACAACACTTTCAGACTTTCCAGAGCGTGGCGATCGATCCGATGCCCATGGAATGGCCGGTCGCTGCACCGACGATTTCAGCGGTGTTCTCGGGGAGGCTTCAGGAAGAGTGAACCACATGCCCTTTGGACCCAAAGCCCGGCTCGCGGGCCGCCGCATACCCGCCACGTTGTTCGGCGCTGCCCTTGCACTGAGCGCCTGCACGCCCGCTGCCCACGGAGTACCCCCTGGCACTCCAGCGATCCCAACCTGGTGGGCGTGGACGAGTTCGCGAAGTGGTCGGAGAAGGCCGGTGTGGCACCCATGATGGCGGTCAATCTGGGTACCAGGGGCCCGCAGGAAGCTCTGGACCTGCTGGAGTACTCCAACATCAAGGGTGGAACGGCCCATGTGAGGGCGGCCAACAAGTCCGGGAAGCAGGTCAATATCTCGTTCGATGAGTGGAACGTCTGGCACATGTCCCGCGACGAGTCCAAGATGCCCACCGGAGACGACTGGCCCGTGGCGCCAGTGCTCCTCGAGGACCGTTACAGGGTTGCCGACGCCGTGGTGGTGGGAGATCTTCTCATCACGCTGCTGCGCAACACGGACCGCGTCCACTCCGCCAGCCTGGCCCAGCTGGTCAACGTGATCGCCCCAATCATGACCGAGCCGGGTGGCCGGGCCTGGAAGCAGACCACGTTCCACCCGTTTGCGCTTACTTCGCAGAATGCCTCGGGTACGGTGCTGAACCTCGCCGCCGAATCCCCGCTGCTGGAGACCGAAAAGACGTCGGGCTTCACCGCCCTCTCAGCCGTGGCGACCTTCGATGCAGAAGCCAAGGAGGCCGTGGTGTTCGCAGTAAACCGCTCGGCGACTGACGCGCTGACGCTGGATGCCGCCGTCGGGAGCCTCAACGCCGGCAAGGTCATTGAGGCCGTCACCTACTCGAACAAGGACCCGTACTGGCAGGCCGCTGCCGACGATTCGACGTCGGTCCTGCCGTCCGGGAACGTCAGTGTGAAGCTCGACGGCGGCCGCCTCACCGCCGCGCTTCCGGCCGTGAGCTGGACCACGATCCGGCTGTCGCTGGAGGACCAGGTCAACTGAAAGCTAGGCGATCTGCTGCGTGCCGTCGTGGAACATGGGGTACGCGGAGATCGGTGTGACCGTAGCTGACGGAGTTGGGTCCGGTGCCTGCGATGCGGGTGCCGGAGCCGGCTCGTCAACGGTGACGATTTCCATGGACTCCATGTCCAGGAGCCGCCGGCTCCCGGTATCGTCCGTCAGCCAGAAGAGGTCGGTCCCCGCGACGGTTTTCACCACGGTGCCCCGGTGATAGAGGCGGCCGTTGTGCCAGGCCTCGATGTAGTCGCCAGGGCTCAGCAGGTGCGGTTCTTCCTTGCTGCCCGGCATGCTGCCGAACGCCTGCGCCAGGCTCGCTTGCGTCTTAAGTGCTTGGAAAAGATCCCTGTTTGCGATGCTCATGTCCGTTCCCCTCACTCTTCGCCGTCCATTTCACCCCAGCATTCCGCATGTTTGTTGCGGGCGCGTTGCAAGGGGATGAGCGATGTGTGACGGCCCGTGGGGTCGGCGTGCGTCAGGGAGTTTCAGGGTCCCCAGTGGTTGGGGGATCATCCCCGGGGAGTTCATCCGAGTACGGTGCCCGGGGCTCGCCGCTATTGTTCAGGAGGTCGTTTGCGGCCATAGCAAGCAGGTTCCTCTCGAGTTCCGGGATGGACAGCATGCCCTGCAAGTAGGCCTCAACCTCGTATTCGCCCACCGAGCCGCCGATGCTGAAGTAGTACAACCAGAGTTTGCCGATGTTGATGCCGGCGGAATCGATCGCGGCTCGGAGTTTGCGCCGTTGCTCGGGTTCGTTGATGTCGAAGCCCATATCCTGCGCCTTAGTTTTGGTCAGCCGGGATCCCGGCTACTATCTCGGCGCTGACGTCTTGCAGTGTACTGCCGTGGTCGCGTGCGTGCTTCAACATACGCTGGAGGGCGGACGCGTGGGGGATCTGGTGGCGTTCCATGAGAATGCCACAAGCCCGGTTCACCAGGTCCCGGCTGTGCAGGGCTGATTGGAGACCTTCGCTGATTCGCTTGGGAGTCTCCGCGCTTTGGATGTGCGAGAGGAGCGTGGCTGCGGGCGACGCGAAAAGCTCCAACAACTTTGCCGTGGTGGCATCGTAGGCTGAGGTTTCAGGTGAATAGACCTTGATGGCCCCTATGCTGCGGCCACCCGCCAGCAGGGGTGCGCTGATCACGGACTTGATGGGGAGGTCCCTGACGGATGCAGTCCATTCGGGCCACCGGATGTCGGCGCTGACGTCATGCACCAGTACCGTCTGTTCTGAAGCCCATGCGGTCAGGCACGGTCCTTCACCCAACTGGTACTGGAGGAAATCAGCCTCCTCCACCACCGCGTCCGTGAATCCCCTGCTGGTCCGGCGGCCCAGGGCATCAAGGATGGACACCCCTGCACCCAAGGTTCCGGGCACTGAATCCCAGATGGCCTGTGAAAGATTTTGGACCGCGTGGTCTACCTTTTCCTCTGTCAGCAGGAGGCCCAGAATTCTCCCGATGGCGGTGGAGAGTTCATCCAGAGGAAGCTGCTTCTTCGTCATGGGTTCTCTCCGGCCGTCGGTGTCGGCTGGCCGACAAAGGAATGCAAGCGGCTCCTTGAAGTCCGCCCTATGGTCCCAGCCTAGTGGTTTTCCTGGAACAAGTCCGTGACAACGGACAGGTTCCCAGTCCTCAAAGGTGCCCAGTCATGAGCTCTCGCCATTGGGTTCCGGGTCCCCGCTCCGGGCCAGCATGTCCCTCGCGATGTCGTGGAGCCGCTGATTACTGTTTCTGGCTGCCAAATGAAGGAGCTTCATTGCCGATTCCCTGCTGCAGCGGTTCTGCACCATGATCAGCGAAATCGCCGCGTCCACCACAGCCCTCGAATCCAACACTGACCGCAGCGCCGCCGGGTAGGGGTCTGTGGAGTGCATTCGTAGGGCAAGTCTCAGGATTTTTGACAGAGACTCCGCATGTCTCTGCACCGCCTCGACAGTGTGGGAGTCAAATGCTTCCAGCTCGTTGGAGTAGCAGTTCAGTGCCGCACCGGACTCGCTGTCTGTACTTATAGGGACAGCGAGAATACTGCGGACCGGCGTCCCCGAAATGGCATGGGCGTAGCCCTGCCAACGATCATCGGCGTACAGATCGGGAATCTGGACGAGCTGTCCGGTCCGTAACGCGGTGAGGCATGGTCCGTCGTTGAATTCATACTGCTTCTCGTCCAGCACCCGTGCGGCGTCCGTACTGCTGGCCACCGTGATTGGTCCGTCGTCGCGTTCAACCGTGATGGCGCACAGCATGGGTGTCTCACCACCCAAAAGGGAGGCGGAAATGGTGGTGAGCCCAAGGAGGAATTCGGAGAAGCCGGGACTTTCCAGGAGCAAGTCCTGTAACTCTTCGGCTGTGGGTACTGCGTTGTTCTGGGCCATGCGGCCTCAATTCCAGCAACGCCGGAGTCCACACATCTCCGGCTGGCGGCAGTACGCTCGTGGTCGCGCAAAGCCCGGATATTCAACCCCGGACATCAACGCCACCCGAAATCTCCTACGTTCAACACTACGCTTGTGCATTGCGACAAGATACAGACGGCCTCACCTGTTGGTAGGAAGGGGCCGTAACGGACAAGCACCACCCGCTCGCCTCGTCTGCAACGATGTATTTATCCGTACCAAAGGAGCACCTGGATGGCCGTCACCATGAACGACGTCGCACGCGCGGCGGGGGTCTCGTTGAAGACGGTTTCCAACGTGATCAACAACTACGAGTTCATCCGGCCAGCCACCAAACAGCGCGTCCTGGATGCCATTGATGAGCTGGGTTACGAGACCAACCTGACGGCCCGCAGCCTCCGCTCGGGCAAGACCAGCATGCTCGGCCTGGTCCTGGCCGACCTCTCCATCCCGTACTACGCGGAACTGGCATCGGACATCATGAAAGCCGCGTGGGCCCGCGGCTACCGGGTGTTGGTAGAACAGACCGGCAACGAGGCTGACCACGAAAAGGCGGCGCTCCAAGGCCAGTTCCGAACCCTTACTGACGGCCTCCTCTTCATTCCACTTGCCCTGGACGCTGAGCAGATCATTGCTGTTGCCGGCAAAAAGCCGTTGGTCCTGCTGGGTGAATTCGTGCAGGATCCGCGGCTGGACATGGTCCTCATCCAAAACCACCAAGCGGCCGCTGCGGTCACCACGCACCTTCTGGCCGGGGGTCGCCGTCGTATAGCCGTTTTAGGCGCGCACGACGGCGACACTGCCGGCAGTAGCGGCCTGCGTCTTGAGGGTTACAAGGCTGCGCTCGCTGACGCTGGTGTGCCCTATGACCCGGCCCTCGTGGTGCCGTGCGATTGGCGGCGGGATGGCGGCGCCGCCGCCACGTCCGGACTGCTGGGCAGCGGAGTGGAGTTCGACGCTGTCTTCGGACTCAACGATGCCCTCGCTTTGGGGGCGCTGCATGAGCTTCTGGTCCGTGGCAGGAAAGTCCCGGAGGAGATTGCCGTTGCTGGTTTCGATGATATTGACGAGGCGCGGTTCGCGTCGCCGTCCTTGACCACAGTGGCGCCGGGGCGCACGGAAATCGCGGAGCGCGCCGTCGAACTTCTCATCGGGCGGATTGAAAGCAAGGACGCGGCGCTCACTGTCCAGCAACCGGAGGCGGCGTTCGAGCTGCGGGTCAGGCAGTCCGCGCGCTAGGACGTTAGGGTTTGAGGAATGAACGTCATCCCTGCTGAAGTCATCACCCCTGCCGTCCTGATCGACGTCGATGTCCTTGACCGGAACATCGAACGGATGGCGTCCAGCATGCACGGCCGCGGGCTCGGGCTCCGGCCGCACGTGAAGACGCATAAGACGCTGGAGATCGCGCGAAAGCAGCTGTCAGCCGGGGCCGTGGGGATCACCGTTGCCACCATCGGCGAGGCCGAGGTCTTCGCGGCAGATGGAGTGAAGGACATCTTCATCGCGTACCCGCTCTGGGTTGAAGCCCCTCACGCGGAACGGCTTCGCGCTTTGCTGGCATCCTGCCGCCTAGCCGTTGGCGTGGATTCGGCAGAAAGTGCGACGGCGATGGGCCGCCAACTCGGAGCCGACGCAGCAAACGTTGAGGTGCTGATCGAAGTGGACAGCGGACACCATCGCAGCGGCGTGCTGCCGGACGAAGTGGTGGCTGTTGCCGACGCGGCGGCTGCCGCCGGACTGAGCGTGCAGGGCGTCTTCACATTCCCGGGCCACAGCTACAAGCCCGGCATGCCGACTGGCGCGGCGAGTAATGAGAATGAGGCACTGGGCTTGGCGGCGACGGCGATGACGTCGGCAGGCTTCGAAGTCACCACCATCAGCGGAGGATCCACGCCTACTGCCTTGATTGACGGCGAAACGGTAGCCACGGAGCTCCGTCCGGGAGTATACGTGTTTGGCGATGCCCAGCAATTGGAGCTTGAGCGGTGCACGTGGGACGACATCGCTTTGACTGTCGCAGCCACCGTCGTCAGCCGCCACGAAGCCGCGGGCGGAAACGTGCGCCGGGTTGTGGTGGACGCCGGCAGCAAGATCCTGGGCAGCGACCGACCGGACTGGGCCACAGGTTATGGGCGGCTTCCCGAGTATCCCGAAGCCAAGGTGTCCGCATTGTCCGAACATCATGCAACGGTTGTGTGGCCGGATTCGTCGGAACTCCCGGCGCTTGGTACGCGGCTCCGTCTGATTCCCAACCACGTGTGCCTCACCATGAACCTGGTGGACGAGGTCACCGTGGTGCGTTCGGGGGCCGTCGTGGAGCAGTGGGCTGTGGCGGCCCGCGGGCGCAACAACTAGCCCAGCGACGGAACGCTCTTAAACACCGTGTGGAATTCGCGGTTGTGGTAAACCAGCGGAGCTGAACTGGAAGCACTGGACCTGATATCCAGGACCTCCGCGGCCAGAAGTACGGAGCTGCCCAGGGCTGCCCGGTGGACGATTTCGCAGCGAAGCGCCCATTGGGCCTCCTTGAGCAGGGGCTCACCTGTGGGCAGCACCTCCCAGTCCATGGTCTCGGTGAAACGTGGAGCCGCCGGGTTGGCGAAAATCCGGACGAGTTCCAACTGGTCGGCGCTTACCAGGTGCACCACGATCGTCTGGGCCGCCGCAATGACGGATGCGGATCGCCCGCTCGTGACTGAGAATGCCAGCGTCGGTGGATCGACGGCCACTGATGCCACCGATGATGCAGTGAGCCCCACCGCGCCGTCGGGTCCGGTGGCCGTAACGATGGCGACGCCTGCCGGATGGCCGCGGAACGCGCTCTTGAAGAGTTCGCTGACTTCCGTGGATGGCAGGGGTTGGGGACGGCTCATTCAAACACCTCGGGGGACTGGCTGGGATGGCGCCGGATCTCGTGCACTCACCGGAAGCGATGCTAGGACCTCAACATATGTTGAGGTCAATTCGGGGCAATTTGACCCCCGACTGAGACGCTTTGGTAACTTCTCGGAAACCTCCGCTCCCTACGCTGGTCACATCTGTCATTGCCCGTGCCCAGCTTTCAGGAGAATCAATGCATCTTTTGCCCCGTGAGCAGGAGAAACTCATGATCGTAGTGGCCGCCGACCTTGCCCGGCGCCGCCAAGGACGCGGGCTCAAGCTCAACTACCCCGAGGCTGTGGCGATCATCAGCTACGAGCTCATCGAAGGCGCACGCGACGGCAGAACGGTCGCCCAGCTGATGAGCTACGGAACCACGCTTCTCCGCCGCGAAGACGTGATGGAAGGCGTACCGGAAATGATCCATGACGTCCAGATCGAGGCCACCTTCCCTGACGGCACCAAGCTCGTCACCGTGCACAACCCCATCCGATAGGAGCCCCATGATCCCCGGTGAATACAGGCTCCAGCAAGGCACCATTGCGTGCAACAGCGGCCGCGAGGCGATCGCCGTCGAAGTCGTAAACCGCGGCGACAGGCCCGTCCAGATTGGTTCGCACTACCACTTTGCCGAGGCGAACCGCGCCCTGGAATTCGACCGCAAAGCCGCCTACGGCCGCCGCCTCGACATTCCTGCAGGCACAGCCGCGCGCTTCGAACCTGGGGACAGGAAAACTGTCCAACTGATTGAGATCGCCGGGTCCCGTGAAGTCTTCGGCCTCAGCAACGCAGTCAATGGAAAGCTCGATCGCGGAACCGGGGTTGCCGGGGAACCCCGCCCGGGCGTCGCAGCGGAAAGGGACCACCAGTGAGTTTCGAGATTCCCCGCAAGCAGTACGCCGAGCTGTATGGCCCGACGACGGGCGATGCTATCCGCCTTGCCGACACTGAGCTGTTCCTCGAAATCGAGAAGGACCACACGGTCTACGGCGATGAAGTAGTGTTCGGCGGCGGCAAGGTCATCCGCGACGGCATGGGCCAGAACGGCCAACTCACCCGCGCAGAGGACATCCCGGACACCGTCATCACCAACGTGATCGTCCTGGACTACAGCGGAATCTACAAAGCGGACGTTGCCCTCAAGGACGGCCATATCTTCAAGATCGGCAAGGCCGGGAACCCGCAGATCACCGACGGCGTGGACATCGTGATCGGCGCGAGCACCGAGATCATCGCCGGCGAACGGAAAATCCTCACCGCCGGAGGCATCGACACCCACATCCACTTCATCTCCCCGGAGCAAGTACCCACGGCGTTGTGCAACGGCATCACCACCATGGTTGGCGGCGGCACCGGCCCCGCTGAAGGAACCAAAGCCACCACCATCACGCCCGGTGCTTGGCACATCTCGCGGATGCTCCAGGCCGTGGAAGGGTTGCCCGTTAACATCGGCCTGTTCGGAAAGGGCCACGCGTCCGCCGTCGAGCCCCTCGCCGAGCAGATCCGCGCAGGCGCCGTGGGGCTCAAAGTCCATGAGGACTGGGGCTCAACAACGTCCTCGATCGACATGTCCCTGCGCGTTGCGGACGAATACGACGTCCAGGTAGCCATCCACACCGACACCCTCAACGAATGCGGTTTCGTGGAAGACACTATCCGGGCAATCGACGGACGCGTCATCCACACCTTCCACACCGAAGGTGCCGGAGGAGGGCACGCGCCGGACATCATCAAGATCGCCGGTCTGCCCAACGTTCTCCCCGCATCCACCAACCCCACGCTGCCGTACACCAAGAACACCATCGAAGAGCACCTGGACATGCTCATGGTCTGCCACCACCTCAACCCGGACATCCCGGAAGACGTGGCCTTTGCAGACTCCCGCATCCGCGCCGAAACGATCGCCGCCGAGGACGTCCTCCACGACCTCGGAATCTTCGCCATCACCTCCTCCGACTCCCAGGCCATGGGCCGTGTGGGCGAAGTAGTGACCCGGACGTGGCAAGTAGCGGACGCCATGAAACGCCAGCGCGGCGTGCTGAAAGACCCGACCGGCGCTGCCCATGGATCCGACGGATCGGACAATTTCCGGCTCAAGCGCTACGTGGCCAAATACACCATCAACGCGGCCATCGCACAGGGCATGGCAGACGTCATCGGCTCCGTTGAAGAGGGCAAATTCGCTGACCTCGTCCTCTGGGACCCTGCGTTCTTTGGCGTGAAACCCGAATTGGTCATCAAGGGCGGGCAGATCGCCTACGCCCTCATGGGCGACTCCAACGGTTCCATCCCCACCCCGCAACCGCGCACCATGCGGCCTATGTTCGCCACCTACGGGAAAGCCCTCCAACAGACGTCCATCACGTTCCTGTCCAAGGCAGCCATCGACGCCGGAGTGCCCGCCGAACTCGGCCTCGAACGCATCATCAAACCCGTGTCCGGCATCCGCAACCTCACCAAAGCGGACCTGAAACACAACGGCGAAACCCCGGACATCGCCGTCGACCCCGAAACCTACAAAGTGACGGTCGACGGCGAAGAAGTCACCTCCCAGCCGTCCGATGTGCTGCCCATGGCGCAGCGCTATTTCCTCTTCTAGGACCCCATGATCATCGAAAAAATCCTCGGCAACCTGCACGAACAACCCTTGGATGCCTTCGCGGGGCGCCACACGGAAAAGGTGGTGCTCCCCAGCGCCCTGCTGGTCAAACGCATCCAACGCGTCACCACCGACCATGGCAAGGAACTCGGAATCCGCCTCCCCTCCGGGACCGGCGACCTCCGCGACGGCGACATCCTTGCCATGGACGACACCAACCTCATCGTCATCTCCGTGCTGCCTACCGATGTCCTGGTGATGGCGCCGAGGAGCATCCACGAGATGGGGGTCGTGGCACATTCGCTCGGCAACCGGCACTTGCAGGCACAGTTCTTCGATGCTTCGTCCGAGTACAAAGCCGAAGTAATGGTCTGCCAGTATGACCACACGGTCGAAGACTATGTGAAGAGTGTCGGCGTCCCCTACGACAGGCAAGAGCGGGTCATGCCGGTGCCGTTCCGCCATGCTGAGCACTCGCACTAGTCAGCTGGCTCTTCAACAGTTGACCGACTCGGCCTTGCCTACGGGGGCGTTTGCTCATTCTTTGGGGTTTGAGAGCTATATCGAGCGTGGGCTGGTTTGTGATGAAACCACCTTCAGCGCGTGGTTGCATGCCTTCATTGCCCAGCAGCTGACTTATTCCGATGGGGTGGCTATCCGCTTCCTATATGAGGGGGTGGAAGTTGGTTTGTTGGATGGGGTGTTGTCCGGGCAGTTGTTGGCTCGGGAGGTGCGGGAGGCGTCCCTGAAAATGGGCGGGCGGCTCTTGGAGATTGGCAGTGAGGTGTTCCCGTCCGGGGAGTTGGAGGGTTACCGGGAGTTGGTCCGTGGGGGAGGCGCGTCGGGGCACCAGCCCTTGGCTTTTGGGGTCATCGCCCGGTCTCTGGAGGTGCCCTTTGAGGAGGCGGTTTCGGCGTATCTCTTTGCCACCGTGACTTCCCTGACCCAGAACGCCGTGCGCGCCATTCCGCTCGGGCAGAACGCCGGGCAGCGGGTACTTCGGGACGCGCACGACGCCGTCGCTACCGCCATCAACGTTGTAGCACAGCTGTGCTGGGACGACTTTGGGGCAGTGAGCCCCGGACTTGAAATTTCACAGATGCGGCACGAGCGGCAACGCGCCCGCATGTTCATGAGCTAAACAAGGAGGACAGATGACAGAACCCATCAAGATCGGTGTAGGTGGACCCGTCGGAGCAGGCAAGACCCAGCTCGTGGAACGCATCACCCGGCACATGAGCGGCGACATCTCCATGGCCGCCATCACCAACGACATCTACACCATTGAGGACGCCAAAATCCTCGCCGCCAACGGCATCCTCCCCGAGGACCGGATCATCGGCGTCGAAACCGGTGGGTGCCCGCACACTGCCATCCGCGAAGACACCTCCATGAATACCGCGGCCATCGAAGAACTGAAATCCCGCCACCCGGACCTCCAGGTCATTTTCGTCGAATCCGGCGGTGACAACCTCTCCGCCACCTTCAGCCCCGAACTCGTCGACTTCTCCATCTACATCATCGACGTTGCACAAGGCGAAAAGATCCCCCGCAAAGCTGGGCAAGGCATGATCAAATCCGACCTTTTCATCATCAATAAAACAGACCTCGCCCCCCACGTCGGGGCGGACCTGGCCGTCATGGAGAGGGACTCCAAGGAGTTCCGCGGCAATAAACCGTTCTGTTTCACCAACCTGAAAACTGACGAAGGGCTCGAAAACGTCCTGAGCTGGATCCGGCGGGATGTCTTGATGCTCGACTTGGCGCAATGAGCCGCATCGCGACGGCGGCTTCGCCGGATTTTGGGCCGTGCCCGTCCCCAGCCGCTCCCAACTCTCGCAAGCTCGAGTCGGGTCCCTCGCGGCAGTGGGCCCCCCGCGCGGCCAGCCACGCCGCAGCCCAAAAATCCGGCTCACCCACCTCGGCGGTCACGTCGCCAAGGGGTGAACTCCGGTTACAGATCGCCGTGCGGAACGGACGGTCTGTTGCTTCGCATCAGTTCCATGAGGGGGCTTTGCGGGTGCTCAGACCGCATTACCTGGATCAGAGTGGGCAGGTTTGCTACGTCATGGTCAATCCGGGCGGGGCGTATCTGGGGGCGGATCTGTTCCTCATTGACGTGGAGGTAGAGGATGGGGCGGACCTGCTTCTCACCACGCAGTCGGCCACGAAGATTTACCGCACTCCGGGGTCGTTTGCTGAGCAGCGGGTGAACATCACACTGGGGGAGGGCGCCCGGTTGGAATTGGTGCCCGACCAGTTGATCGCCTACCGGGAGGCCAGCTACCGGCAGAATTCGCACCTTAGCCTCCACCCGTCGTCGAGCCTTGTCATGGCTGAGGTCATCACGCCGGGATGGTCGCCGGACGGTGCTGCCTTCAAATACGAAGAGGTGCGGCTGCGCAACGAGATCTGGATCGAGGACGACGACGGGCCCAAGTTGCTGGCACTGGACAACCTTTTGATCCGCCCACCGCTGGGCGACGTGAGGGGGATTGGGTTCATGGAGGGCTTCAGCCATTTGGGCTCCCTAGTGGTGGTGGATCCCAGAGTGGATCAGGCGCTCGCTGATGAGTTGCACCAGATGACCCGTGATTTTGATGCTTACACGGGGGTTTCCTTGACGCAGGCTCTTGCCGGGAGCACCGGGCTTGTGCTGCGATCGTTGTCGAACAGCACTGAGGAGCTCAACAATTTGCTGGGTGCGTGCACCGGCGTTCTGCGGGAACGTTGGTTCGGCCAGGCGCCTTTGAACCTGAGGAAGTACTGATGACTGCGCTGACTGAGTTCGCCACCATGTACCGGGAGCGGGAACACCTTTCCCTGCGGACCCGGTTGCTCTTCACGTTTGGTGCCGTGGCCGCATTGCATGCTGCCGCCGTCGTTCTTCTGCTGGCCGGCGCCGCCGGTGGTGCCCAGCCGCTGGCGCTGGGCCTGGTGGTCACCGCCTACGTTGCGGGCGTCAAGCACAGTTACGACTGGGACCATATCGCCGCAATCGACAACTCCACCCGCAAGTTCGTCGCCCAGCACAAGGACCCCGTGAGTGTGGGGTTCGCGTTCAGCCTGGGCCACAGCTCGGTGGTGGTGCTGGCCGGGTTGCTGGTGGTAGCGGGTGCCACGCTGGTGGGCCAGTTCATGGAGGACGGCACCACAGGCAACAAGGTGCTGGGCCTGATCGGGAGCGGCGTTTCGGGACTGTTCCTGCTGGCGATGGGCCTCTTTAACGGCTCGACATTCGTGCGCGCCACCAAGCTGTACAGGGAGGTGCAGGCCGGCGGCGAGGTCCGCCACGAAGACCTCGAAGCGAAAGGTTTTGTGGCCAGGCTCCTGGCCAAACCCCTGTCCAGGGTGGAGCGGCCGCGGAACATTTACGTGATCGGCTTCCTCTTCGGACTGGGCTTCGATACGGCCACCACCATCGGGCTGCTGGTAATAACCACGACGGCGTCCCTCGCCGGTGTGTCGCCGCTCGCCTTGATGGCGCTACCGCTCGCGTTCACCGCAGCCATGACCCTGTGCGATTCCGCCAACGGCGTGGCCATGATGAAAATGTACAAATCCGCGATCAACAATCCGCAACGCAAGCTCGGCTTCAACGCGTTGATCACAGGCATCTCAGCTGTGTCGGCCCTTTTCATCTCCGTGATCACGCTTGGCGGGTTCGCTAACACCGCTTTTGGGCTGGAGGACCCGCTGACCTCCTGGCTCGGGGAAGTGGACCTCGGCGACGCGGGCCTGATCCTCGTGGCATTGTTCGCGATGGTGTGGGCTGTGTCCGTGTGGCGTGGACGGGTTGCCCGCAGGGGTTAGGAAGCCGCCACTGCGTTGAGCAACTCGGTGGTGTCCACGCCGAGGTCCGGGGTGTCCAGGACATTCGTCAAGAACACCACGCAGCGATCCTGCTCAGGGAACATCCACCACTCCGTTCCGGACCAGCCAGGGTGGCCGTAGATCCCCCGGGCGATCAACTCAGACTCGTTGGCCGGCAGTTGGAATCCCAAGCCGGTTTGGCGAAGGGGCTTGGGCCGGGTGGTGATGTGTGAAAGCCTCGTGGTCCGCGGCCGGCGCATGGCTGCCAGGGTTGCCGGTTGGACAGCTTTGCCGGAATCCCTGAGTAACTCCGAGCCCAGGTTGAGCAGGTCCGTTGCGGTTCCGAAGAGCCCGGCCCCCGGATGCCTCTGCTCGAACATGGCCCCGGCGTTCAGCCCCGCCGCTTCGGTTCCGTGCACCGTGTGTGGGTTGCAGTCAGTGCTGAAGGTGAGCCCGCTTGCGCCGGTGTCGGCGGCCAAGGACAGGACCTGCTCCTCGAACGGGCGCCCATCAGCCCACTCGGCCATCGCTGCGGCACCTTCGAAAGCGATGTTGCAGTACTGGACCAGGGATCCCGCGTAGAAGGTTTGCCCCGCCGAGGTGAGGGCGTCGCGGAGGGGGACTCCGTCGTCGAGCTCCGGGTCGGTGATCCCGGACCGGTGACTCAACAGGTGCTCCAATGTCACGGTGTCGGTGCGGCCGGTGCCGAAGCCCGGAACCGCCGTCGAGAGTGCGCTTCCCAGCGACAGCTTTCCCATCTCAACCTGGCGCATGACGGCCAGGGCGCTGATGGGCTTTGAGACCGAGAACAGCGCGAAGTGGTGGTCGGCTGTGGCTTGCCGGCCGCCGTCGGACCCGAAGGCCACGACGTCCTCGATTCCGTTGCTGGAAGCGATCCCCAGAACCCCAACAGGCACGCGCCCGAGGTCTACCTGCTTACGCGCCCATTCAACTGACGCCCCTGTATTCACCATGACTCGAAACTATCGCAGGGATCACAGCAAAAAACTTTTCGCCGCGTGTAACCATGGCAGCCGGGCCGGAAACTAAACAAGTATCCTGCAGGTCCGGGTTCTATTTTCAGGGGGAATCGTGCTTTCCGAGCGCGAATTGGCATTCATCGCCATTCACAAAGACAGCTATCCATCCGTCTACAAGTTCGTTTGCCGACGCGTTGAATCGGCGCATGTGGCGGAGGAAATAGCAGCGGACGTATTCCGTGTCGTGTGGCAAAAATGGGTGGATGACTCACGCCCGGACCTCGCTTATTTGTTGACCATTGCCCGCAACCTGGTGGGCAATGCGTACCGCAGCCGCGACAGGCGGCAGGCGCTGCAGGAGAAATTGCGCACGACGGCGGTGCAGCGGTTTGGCGACGACTCGGAAAACGTCGCGGTACAGGAAGCGATGGAACGCCTCCGCGAGAAGGACCGCGACATATTGCAGCTGGCCTACTGGGACGATCTGGGGATCTCCGACATCGCCGCCGTGCTGCAGTGCAGCGAATCGGCAGCGAAAGTCCGTCTCCACCGGGCACGCGCGGCCTTCCGGAAGCACATGCCTGCAGGGGCCGACCCGACTACAGAGAAGATGGGGGTCTGAAGACAATGGATCCGATCAAGAACCAAATTTCAGCGATCGACCCGCTCACTATCGATCCAGTGACGGAACCGAACGGCGAAGAAGCCCTGCACAAGATCCTGTCGGGATCCACGGTGTACAGCGACAGCCGTCCACTGGCCGGGGTGACGTCCCTGGAAGGCCGACGGCGGCGCAAGGCGCAGATCGCCGGCGGGCTGTTGCTCGGCGCAGCCGCCGTCACCGCTGGGGTGCTTGTCGCGGCGAACTTTGGGACCGTGACCTCAACCCCGGCGCCCGCGAACACGGTGACGTCCACCGAAGCGACCCCCACGCCCAGTGCGTCCGTAACGCCGACTCCGACGGCTACCCCGTCCGCAACGCCCACGGCAAGCCCGACGCCTACAACTACCCCGGTGCCGACACCCACAGTGCCTGCTGCGCCGACCACCGCTCCGGCAGCACCGCCGGTTCAAGCTCCCACCTTGCAGACGTTCACGTTCCCCGACGGGCACCTGTCCTTCACGTACCCGGTGGGCTGGAGTGTCCGGGCGGAACAGGGGCCGTACGATCCGCCCGGGACCGCGGAAGCCTCACGCATTGTGACTGTTTTCGATGCCGCTGGGGCCGAGGTAGCGCGCGTGTTCAACGGAAACTACGCGGATGGGACGGGCGGCTGGGTGAAGCGAACCGTCTACGACCGCGCCACAGTACCTGGAGTGGTGTCCACAACCTCAGCCAGTGATCCCGTGCAGTTCGGTTTCTTTGCCCATCAGGCGGCCATGATGGTTCACCCAGGAGAAACGCCATCGATCGCGGAGATGGATCAGACGCCCACATACATCATGGATGTCCGCCTTGCCTCAGAGATGCAATCCGGGGAAACGGGCTCAGGTATCAATCAGGTCCGTGTGCCCAACGGAATCATGAGTGCCTACGCGATCTTCGACCCCGCCAAGCAGCCGGCCTTCGCCACTCCAGAGGCAGCCAAAGCCTGGATGAAGACCACGCAATACGCGCAGCTGAAGGCACTTTTCCTGAGCCTGAGCTACAAGTAGCCGGGGCCACGCAGGGTTCCTGTGCAAAAGCACTGTGCCGCAGGAGAACGTTATTCATTTGTCCATAACGATCATCGCTTGAGTTTCATAGGGTTGAGGAGATCTGCTTCACAAAATCCCCCGAACTACCCAAGGACGAGTTTCAACGATGAAGAGCATCGCCCTCCTGCGCGAACGAGCCACCCGCGTCATGCCTACCGGTTCCCACTGCCCGGCGTCGGGCCTGTGGAGCCCGGACTCCGACCCGGACGCAGTCCAGGTCTTCGCAGAAGGCAGTGTTCTTCCGGCCTACGAGGGCACGCCCACGGTTTGGCGGCGGCGCTCCACAGCTGAAGTACCGGCATGACCAGCACCATCCTGAACAGGCCTGCCGATTACCGCCACGTGCCGTCGGCTGAGTGGTCGGAGCTCAGCACCGGTGATCCTGTGTGGATTTACGATGTCGCGTGGGGCGCCGGGATAGGTCGCGTAGACGACGTTTCCAAGCACCAGGAGTTGCTGTGGGTGGTCCTCGAACCGACGGGCCGCAAGCTGATCTGCGGTACGGACGACGTCCAAGTCTGGTCCGCCTGAAAACTCGCCGAGATGGCACATAATGACAATTTCTGAGCGGATGATTGTCATTAAGTGCCATCTCGACGTCAGTTAAACCGCCAGGACAAGGACGCTGGGAGAACCCGTCTCCACTCGGCCCACAGGCCCTTCCGGCAGTCCCGTTTCCGGGTCCAGCCTGAAGCTCACGACGTCGTCGGAACCTTCATTCGCGACATACAGCCAGCCTTCGCGGACCACGTGGTGGCGTGGCCAGTCGCCCCCACACGGTACGTCCGCCATGGGTTCGATTTCAGCGCCATCCGCGGAGACCTGCAGCACGCAGATGCGGTTGGTTCCGCGGACGCCCACGTATGCGAAGCGGCCGTCCGGAGACAGGGCGATTTCCGCTCCCGCGTCGCCCTCCTGTGCGCCGTTGGTGCTTGCCGGAACCATCGCAGTCAGCTCATATGTGCCGTCCGGTTGCATACGGACCGCGGCCACCTCCACCGAATACTCCGTGTCCACCAACACTGTGCCGCTGTGGTGGCGGGCCATGTGCCGGGGGCCCGAACCCTGGGGCAGGATCACCTGATGGTCGATCACCAGTCCCTCACCCGCCGCGTACTTCCAGACGCGCACCAGGTCATGCCCCAGGTCTGTGGTCATGACCCGGCCGTCGGGCAGCATCAGGCTGGAATGCGCACGGCTCGGGCGGGCCTGGTCCGGGGACGTTGCCGTGTGGGGGTCGACGGCGGCTTCCGCGCTGGTGCGCGAGGTGATGGCGCCGTCGTTGTCCAGTTCGTAGAGGATGACCTGGCCGTCGCCCCAGCAAGTGGCCACGATGAAGCGGCCCTGCGGATCCACCGCGACGTGGCACGTGGCCTCGCCTGCGGGCCACGGTTCCCCAAAAGCCTCCAGCTCGGCGGCACCAGTCCGCCGGTAGGCCCGCACCGTTTTGCCCTCCTCCGCCACGGCATAGATCACGGGAAGCATGGGGTGCAGGGCGAGGAATGACGGCGAGTTTGCCTCGGTGGCCAAGCCGACCGAGGTGAGTTGGCCACTGTCATCGGCGGAAAGGGCGGCGATGCCCTTGCCGTTACCATTCCTGTCGGCAGTGTAAGAGCCGGTCCAAATGAGTGTTTCCGCGGTTTCCATGGTCAGTGCCCCTGAACGTCCGAGTCGACGCCCGCGTCCGGGCCGGCGTCGAGCGTTTGCAATCTGGTGAGGTCGTCGTGATCCAGTTCGAAATCGAACACGTCCAGGTTCTCCTTCATCCGTTCCGGGTTGGCGGTCTTGGGGATGGCAACCAGACCCTGCTGCACGTGCCAGCGGAGCACAACCTGGCCCGGCGTCTTTCCGTGCTTTTCACCAACGGCAGCCAGGACCGGGGCGTTCAACAACTCGCTACTGGCGCCCAGTGGGCTGTAGGACTCGGTGATGATGCCGTTGCGTTCGTTGTAAGCCCTTGCCGCAGGCCTCGGAATGGACGGGCTGACCTGGATTTGGTTGACGGCTGGAACCACGTCCGTTTCCCGGAGCAGCCGGTCCAAATGGGCGGGCTTGAAGTTGGAAACGCCGATGGAGCGCACCTTGCCCGCAGCCTGTAGCTCCTCGAAGGTCTTCCATGTGGAGACGAACTCGTCGCGGCGGGGGAGTGGCCAGTGGATGAGGAGCAGGTCCACGTAGTCCAATCCCAGGCGCTCCAATGAGCCGTCGAGTCCAGCAGCGGCCTTGCCGGAGCCCTGGAATTCTCCGTCCAGCTTGGTGGTGATGAAGAGTTCCTCCCGGCCCACCCCGCAGGCCCGGATGCCGTTGCCCACGCCCTTTTCGTTGCCGTACTTCACGGCAGTATCGATGTGCCGATACCCTCGGGACGCAGCCTCCACGACGGCGTCAGCCACCTGCGCGTCGTTCAGGGGCCACGTGCCCAAACCCAGTTGCGGAATCTTGTTGCCGTCGTTGAGTTCGATGAGCGGGGCTGGTGTCATGGCCGTAGGTTCCTTTCATAAAGCCGGTCGCTGAGCTCCATATAGTCTTCCTTCACCACTTGCAGCTCAGGATGCTGATCATGCCATGCCACGATCTCCCTGGCACCGTCCGCAAAGGGAATGGTTGCCCGGTAATCCGGGACGAGTGCCTTGATCTTGGAGTTGTCGAAAACTACTGAGTGGGAGCGGTCGCCCAACAGGTTGGGTCCGAGCTCCGGGCTGTGGGCGGCTATGGTTTCGGACGCTACGTGGAAAAGCTCGGGTTCCGGAACGCCGGCCGCGCGCGCGAACAAGCAATAGATCTGGTTCCACGGCAGGTACTCGTCCGAGGTGATGGTGTAGCTCTCGCCAATAGCCTGCGGCCGTCCAAGGAGTCCGACAAACGCCTTGGCGAAGTCGCGGCTGTGGGTCAGCGTCCATAGCGATGTTCCATCCCCATGCACCATGACCGGCATACCCGCGCGCATCCGGTGGATGTCCGTCCAACCGCCAACCATGGCAATCTTGGTCCGGTCATACGTATGCGACGGCCGTACCACGGTCAGCGGGAAGTCCTGCTCACGGTACGCCTCAAACAGGAGTTCCTCGCACGCGATCTTGTCCTTCGAGTACTGCCAAAACGGGTTCTTCAGCGGAGTCGACTCCCTGATGGGAAGCGTCGTCGGGGGCTTTTGGTACGCCGAAGCAGAACTGATGAACACGTACTGACCCGTCCGCCCGCGGAACATCTCCAAGCCGGCGAACGCCTGATCCGGGGTGAAGGAGATGAAGTCCGCTACGGCGTCGAACTCCCTTCCCTGAAGTACCTCACGCACAGCCAGGGGATCGCGAATGTCCGCATGGAGCACTTCTGCGCCATCAGGAACCGGCCGGCCGGCTGACCGTCCCCGGTTGAGGACGGTCAGCCGGTGGCCCAGTGCGACGACGCGTTCAGCCGCCGCCGCACTGATGACCCCGGTCCCGCCGATGAACAGGATGTTCCGCGGCGACACGGTGTCGGTTCCGAGGCTGTCGGGTGGAAAGATTTTCACCAGGCGTAATCTTCGGGGGCGGGACGGTGGCCCGGGAAAATATCATCGAGTCGCTTGAGCGCATCCTCGTTCAGGGAAACATCGAGTGCGCGGATGGCGGCGTCCAACTGTTCCTGCGTGCGCGGTCCAACGATCGGCGCCGTGACGGCAGGCTGGTGGAGCAACCAGGCCAGTGCTACATCGCCAGGTGCGTGGCCGAGCTCGTCCGCGAAATCCTCGTACTGACGGATCTGGTCTTCGTGCTTCTTGAGGGTTTCGAGTGCCCGGCCCTCGGCGCGGCGGACGCCCTGTTCTTCCTTCTTGAGGACGCCACCCAACAAGCCGCCCTGCAGTGGGGACCACGGGATCAGTCCAAGGCCATACTGCTGTGCAGCAGGGATGACCTCAAGCTCAAGTTCGCGCCGGAAGAGGTTGTAGATGGACTGCTCGCTGACCAGGCCGGTGTAATTCCTCCGGCGGGCGGCTTCCTGGGCTTGGGCAATATGCCAGCCGGCAAAGTTGCTGCTCCCCGAGTACAGGATCTTGCCCTGTTGAACGGCAACCTCGATCGCCTGCCAGATCTCGTCCCACGGCGTATCGCGGTCGATGTGGTGGAACTGGTAGATGTCGATGTAGTCCGTCTGAAGCCGTTTGAGGCTGGCGTCCAGCGCCCGGCGAATGTTCAGTGCGGACAGCTTGGACTCGTTGGGGCGGTCTGTCATGGTGCCGTACAACTTGGTGGCCAGGACGGTCCGTTCGCGGCGCTCGCCGCCCTTCGCGAACCAGCGGCCGATGATTTCCTCGGTCCAACCGCGGTGCCCCGCTCCGCCGTAAACGTTGGCGGTGTCAAAGAAGTTGATCCCGGAATCCAGAGCAGAGTCCATGATCGAGTGGGCGGTCGCTTCGTCGGTTTGCGGGCCAAAGTTCATGGTGCCCAGGCAGAGGCGTGAAACTTTCAGGCCTGAACGGCCCAAGTGCGTGTACTGCATAACTGTGGGGTCCTTTTGTCTGGTTGTGTGACTACATCTGGGTGAAGGAGGCGACTGCGGGATCGGAGCCGATGCGGGCGCCAGCCTCCAGCGCGGTGATTGCTGCCAATTCGGATTCGGTCAGGGTGAGGTCGGCCGCGCCAAAGTTCTCGCGCATGCGGGTGGAGTCTGCGGACTTGGGGATCACGATGGTCCCCTGGGCGAGGTGCCAGGCCAGGATCACCTGTGCAGGAGTAGTGCCGTGGGCCGCCGCCACCAAGGCCACTTGCTCGGCGTTCAAGTCCTTGCCCTGGCCCAGCGGGCTGTACGCCTCAACGGCGATGCCCAGGTCGCGGCATTTGTTCGCCAGATCAGCCTGTTGATACGTGGGGTGGAGTTCGATTTGGTTGACGGCAGGCACAACCTCGGCCTTCCGGAGAAGGTTGTCCACATGGTCGGCCAGGAAGTTCGAGATGCCGATGGCCCGGATCTGCTTGTCCTGGTAAAGCTTCTCCATCTCCTGCCATGCCTGCGTGTAAAGGTCCTGCGACGGGACAGGCCAGTGGATCAGGTAGAGGTCAACGACCTCCAGGCCCAGGGCATCGCGGCTTCGCTGGAAGGCGTCATAGGCTTCGCCTTGCTCGCCGTTGCGGAGTTTGGTGGTGATGAAGAGTTCCTCGCGGGGAATCCCGGAGGCCGCGACGGCCGCGCCGACTCCGGCCTCGTTGCGGTACGCGGCCGCGGTGTCGATGTGCCGGTAGCCGGCCTCCAAAGCATCTTCCACCACCTTCTGCGTTTCATCCGCAGGCACTTGGAAGACACCAAATCCCAGCTGTGGGATGGTGACGCCGTTGTTCAATGTCAGCTCTGGCATGACGGTCTCCTTCGACGGATGGTTAGCTGGTGACACTCCGGCTTGCTGATATCCAGAAAGCGTTTTCGGAGGCTCTGTACCGAGCCTATGCAGTTTTAGCGGCGGAGTCAGCAATCCTGCCTGATCCTGTCTTTCCTAGGTCTGGTAGTCCTACCCATAATGGTGGTCTTTCAAGCACTTTGACCGGCAGAATGGACGGATGGGTCAAAGCGCCGAGTTCGGTAAATTCCTCAAAGTCATGCGTGCCCGCCTCTCACCCGACGACGCCGGGACGCAGGAGTCGGGCGGTTCGCGCCGTGTCCCCGGACTCCGCCGCGAAGAGGTCGCCAGGCTCTCGGGCGTCAGCACCGACTACTACACGCGCCTGGAGCAGGGCCGCAACATCCACCCCTCCAGAGCTGTCCTGGAATCCGTGGCCAGGGCCCTCCGCCTTGACGCGGGGGAGCAAGCGCACATGATGGACCTGCTGGAACACTGTGCCAGCTCCTCCGGCAGCCCAGGCCCCGTGCAAAAGGTGCGCCCGGCGTTGCGGCAACTGCTTGACGCTGTCGGGGATGTTCCGGCAATGGTGCTGGGCAGGCGGGCGGACGTCCTGGCGGGCAACCGGATGGCGTATCTGCTCTTCACGGATTTCTCCGCATTGTCTGCCCCCGAACGCAACCTGACGCGTTGGATCACCCTGGATCCAGCGGCGGGGCGCCTGTTCAGGGACTGGAAAACGGTGGCGGCCGAAGCCGTCGGCGCCCTGCGCATGGACGTCGGCAGGCATCCCAACGATCCCCAAACCAACCAGCTGGTGGGTGAACTGGCCGTGCACAGCGAACACTTCCGCCAGTGGTGGGCCGGCCACCGCGTGGCCACCAGGTCCGCCGGCACCGTCCGGCTGCACCACCCCGTGGTGGGGGACCTGGAACTGAACTTTGAAACCCTCAGTCTCCCGGACGACCCCGACCAGCTGTTGAGGGTGTATTCCGCGAAGGCGGGCTCACCGTCGTCGGACGCTTTGACGCTGCTGAACTTTGGCGACGTGGGCACCACCTCGCAGGTGCCCGAGCCTGCGCGTCGAGATGACAGTTAATGCCAATGTTCCTCTGAAACATCGGCATTAACTGTCATCTCGCGCAGAGCGTTTCAGCGCTCCAGGCGGAAACCAAGCTTGATGGTGACCTGCCAGTCGGCCACTGCGCCGTCCTCAAGGTGGCCGCGGATTTCCTTGACCTCAAACCAGTCCAGGTTCCGCAGGGTCTGGGAGGCTGTAGCGATGCCGTTCTTGATCGCGTCGTCAACGCCTTCGCTGGAAGTTCCTACAATTTCGGAAACGCTATATGTGTGGCCAGCCATGGTGCTCCTCATCGTCGTTCCTGAATCTTGAATCCGGCCCGCCAAGCAGGCCGTCCAAGCAGACTAGCCCACTGACCTCCGGGCGGCCAGAGCTTGCACGGGCCTAGCTTTCACGCCAGTCATTGCTGGTAATGTGCGAGCCTGCCTGGGGTCCCATCTGCAGCATTCCGCCATCCACCGGCCACGATGCGCCATTGACGTAACTGGATGCCGGGGACGCGAGGAAGGCGATGACCGCGGCGATCTCCCGGGCATCTCCCGGACGGCCCAGCGGAACCCCCGGCCGTTCCTTCGTGCTCGGATCCTCGTCTTCCTGGCCCGTCATGGGGGTCGCGATCTCGCCCGGCGCGACGTTGTTCGCGGTGATCCCGTGCTCAGCGAGTTCCAAGGCCATGGTTTTGATGAGCCCACCCAGGCCATGCTTTGAGGCATCGTAGGCCGAGGCGCCAACCCTTGGCTGGAACTCGTGCACGCTGGTCACCGCGATGATCCGCCCACCACGACCCGCCTTCACCATGCGCTTGGCCGCGGTTTGCATGGCGACAAAGGCCCCGTTGAGGTTGGTGTCCAGGGTGGACATCCAGGTGTCGTAGTCGAGCTCCAGGAACTTGGTGCCGTCGCCCGTGCCGGAGTTGTTGACGAAGACGTCGACGCCGCCGAGTTCATCGGCGAGCTTCTCGATGGCGGCAGCTGTTCCCCGGACGTCCGTAGTGTCCAGTTGCTGCACCGCGGCTTTGCGGCCCAACGCCCGGACCTCCTCCGCGGTTTCTTCCGCGCCCTGCTGGTCCGAGTGCCAGGTGACGCCTACGTCCATGCCGGCCTGGGCCAAAGCCACCGCGGTAGCCCGTCCGATGCCTGAATCCGATCCCGTGACGATGGCGGTCTGCGGGGAAAATGGTGCGTCGCTCATGGTCCTGCCTTTCGGTCGTGTGATCGTTCCGATGCCTTATCTCTACCCGGACCCGCCGCGCCGTAAACACCCGAGTCCCTGTGCTTATCCCGGGCAGATCAGGATGGAGTGTAGATTTCTTGCAGCAGCACCCAGTAAATCCCCAGAACCAGGAGTACTCATGTCAGAAGTAATTGTGGTCGGCGTCGACAACAGCGAAACGGCCAAACGTGCGGCAGTGGCAGCAGCGAAGCTCGCCACCGCGCTCGGTGCCGAACTGCACGTGATCAGTGGCTTCTCCGATGACCGCATCGAAGAATTCGGCAGCGGCAGCGACCGCATCACTGTCTCTTCGGCGGACTCGGCAGAATACGTTGCCCGCAAGGTCTCCGAGGAGCTGGACATTCCTGCCGCTAACGTCAAGTACTTCGCTGCACGCGGCACGCCGGCCAACGCCCTCATCAACTACGCCGAGGCCAACAACGCCTCGCTGATCGTGGTGGGCAACAAGCGCATGAAGGGCCTGGGCCGAGTGCTGGGCAGCATCGCGAACAGCGTGGCACACGGTGCTCCGTGCGACGTGTACATCGTGAACACGGACGTGGACTCTTAGGACCGAATTGAGGTGACAGAGGCCGTTGTGGATGCCCACAACGGCCTCTGCTGCTAAACCAGGGTACTTAGTGTCCTTGGAATGCCTCCGCCAGCCACCACGAGCCGCCGTCTGAGGCGATCTTGGCGTCGATGACCAGCGGCCGGTCCTGCGACCCGGCTTCGTAGGCTGCGATCCATGGGCGCACGGCGTCCAGATCCGCCACGGTCCTGACGGTGACTCCGTGAGCCCCGAAGCCACGGGCAATCGCGGCAATGTCGGTGTCCGGGAACACCACGCTGGACAGGTCCTCCGGGGAATGCTGCGACGCGAAGTGGTGTACTTCGGCCCCGTAGGCGGCGTCGTTGTAGACGATGCACACCAGCGGCAGTTTCAGCCTCGCGGCGGTCTCCAGCTCGCTGATTCCCATGAGGAATCCGCCGTCACCCGCGCCCAGCACCGGCAGGCGGTGCGGCTGGGCAAGCGCGGCGCCAATGGCTGTGTAAAGCCCCAGTCCGATCGCCTGAAATGCCTGGGTGAAGCAGAACCCGAACTCGTCCGGCACCGCGAGGTACTGGCTGGGATAGCCCATGAAGTTGCCCGAATCCACCGCGACGATCCTTTCCGTCGGAAGCATGGTGTCGAGCTCGCGGGTCAGCACGCGCGGATCAATGGACGTCGCCGTGGACAGGTCAGGCGTTTCGACGTCCCGCCAACGCGACCCCCGCTTGATGGCCAGGGCGTTGGCTTCGGTACGGTACTTCTCGGCCGGTTCGGCTTGCGCGTCCTTGAGAGCTGACAAGGTATCCACGGCAGCCAGCGCCGAATCACCCAGCACGCCCAAGGTGATGGGCCGGTTGGCGCCCAGGGCGGCATCTTCGACGTCGACTTGGACCACCTTTGCACCAGCAGAAATCAGCCGTCCGTGCCGCATGGTCCACATGTTCAGCGCGCAACCCCAACCCACGATCAGGTCCGCGCCGCTGATCAACTCCGCTGTCAGCGGTGAAGAGAACCCACCCGAAATCCCGAGGTTGTGCGAGTCGCCGTTGAACAGGCCATTGGCTACCGCCGACGTCGCCACCAACGCGCCGGCGTGCTGGGCCAGTGCGAGGATCTCGTCCCGGGCAGCCCGGCCACCGCGGCCCGCGACAAAGACCGGGCGTTCCGCCGCGGCGATCAGCGCCACCAGTTGTTCAACTGCGACAGCGTCCGGCCGCACCTTCAGCGGTTGAGGCACGACGACGGCACCCACCTCGTCCGCGGCCGTGCCACTTTGGATGTCCAACGGCAGGCTCAGGACCACGGTGCGGCGCTCGTTCACTGCGGTCCTGAAGGCCCGGAGGGTGTCCGCGACGGCTGTGGCGGGGGAGTGGATTCGCTCCGCAACTGCACCAACGCTGCGGGCCAGGGCATCCTGGTCGATCTTGAAGTTCGATCGGATGGCCGCGGCCTGGGTGTCGGCCGTGAGCACGATCATCGGAGTGTGGCTCTTGGCAGCCTCGCCAACCCCGGTAATGGCATTGGTGAGGCCGCACCCCTGGTGCGTAGTAACCACGCCCACTTTGCCCGACATTCGAGTGTAGGCGTCCGCCATGGTAGCTGCGCCGCCCTCGTGACGGGCCGCGGTGAACGGGACGCCGGACTCCATCAGCGTGCTGGTGACGTCGAAGTTTCCGGAGCCCACCACCCCGAAAACATGCCCGACGCCGAGCTTCGCCAGCGTCCGCCCGACGAGCGTGGAGACCCTAAGCTGCTCACTCATGCGCGCTCCACCAGCGCGTACACGCGGCTCGGGCTGCCCGTGCCACCGACAATAGGCAGTGGCGCGACCACCAGCGTGGCGCCTGTGACCGGAAGCCGGTCTACGTTCCGCAGCGAGGTCACGCCGTACTTGTCCGCCCCGAGCAGGAACGAGTGCACCGGGAACATCGGATCCAGGGTTCCGGCCTGCCCGGCATCAATGCCCACGGTCTCCACGCCGAAACCGCTGATCGAGGCGTTTCCGGCGAGCCACTTGGCACCTGCCGCAGAGACGCCGGGAGTGTGGGGTCCGGCGTCGTCCGCGTTGACGAAAGCCGCAGCGTCAGCGCCCCGGGCCGCCCAACCGGTCCGGAAGATGACCCAGCAGTTCTCCGGGAAAGCACCGTGCTCTTCCTGCCACTGCTCAAAGTGTTCGGGCTCCAGCAGGAAGTCCGGGTTATCCGCTACCTCGCGCGACTTGTCGATCACCGCGATGGGCCCCACCAGGCGGTGGGGTTCGATCTGGTCCACGGACTTGCCATCCTTGCCGGTGATCCAGTGCACGGGCGCGTCCAGGTGCGTTCCCGCGTGCTCGCCCACCGTGACGTCGTTCCACGCCCAAGCCGGTCCGGCGTCGTCGAAATTGCTCACCGGCGAGACCGACAGTCCCACCGTGTTCGCGAACGGTTGCGGCAGGTTCAGGATGGGGGTTTCGGAGCTGAGGGGAGTTGTGAGGTCGATGATCTCCACCGAGCCATTCGAAAGGGCTGCTGTGAGCCCGGCCAGAACAGACATTGTTCTCCTATCGCTTGCTTGGTTTAAGTGCTGCTTGAAGACGTGAAAATCGTGAAGCTTTGGTAGTCAGTTTTTGGGCGACCAAATGTCCCGAGCCACCGGAAAGGCCGGGCCCCGGGTGGGTTGACGCGCCAATATGCCAGAGACCTTCGACGGCGGTTTGGTGGCCTGCCGCCGCGGGGAACGGCCTCCAGAGCAGGTTTTGAAAGAGTTCAGCGGACCCTCCATAGGGGTCGCCTTTGACGGCGTTGGGATTGGCTGCGGACAAATCCGTGGGTGCAAGGATGTCTGAAGCGAGAACCGTGGCTTGGGTTCCCGGGGCGAACTGCTCCAAACGCGCCAGCACCCGATCCAGGTAGGCCTGCTTCAGCTCGTCCGTCCAGCCTTCGCTGACATCGAGCTTTCCCGCAGCGTCACCCACCGGAGCAAAGGGCACCTCCTGCAGCTGCAGCCACAGCGTGGCCTTGCCTTCCGGCGCCCGCGACGGATCCAGGACGCATTGCTGCCCCACCACCACAGTGGGTTCGGTGGGCAGCAGGCCGGCTTCGGCCTGGGCGCAGGCGATTCCCGTACTGTCCGAACCGTTGCTGATATGCACCAGTGGAACCCGGTTGAGCCGGGAATCGAGCCACTCCACAGGTTTGTCGAGGGCGAGGTGGATCTGCATGGCTCCGCGGCCGTTCTGGTACTTTTCAGCCGCCGCGGCAGCGGCGGCAGGCGGCCGGCGGAGGAGTTGGGTGTAGAGGGCCTGCGGTGAAACGTTCGCCAGGACGGTCCCGGCGGGGACCACGCCATTCGAGGTCCGAACTCCCTTAACCGATCCTGCGCCGACCAGGATCTCTTCGGCTTCAGTACCCAGCATGATCTGAACCCCGTTGTCGTCCAGGAGCGACTCGAACGCCGCAACAAACCGCGAAGCACCGCCCTTGACCACCGGAAGTCCAAAGCCGTGCATGCTCATGGCCATCACCGGCAGCATGACCCCGCCGGTCGCCTGGTCCGGGCCGAGCCCTGCGTGCAGAAGCCATGGTGACCACAGCTGGTCCGTTTCCCAGCCGTCAAAGCGGCTGCGGACATAGTTTCGGCCGCTCATCATCGAGTCCCTCATGAAGGCCTCCGTACCGGCAAGCCGGCCCCGCCGCAACGCCCCGAACGCGATCTTCGCGACCTCCTTGAAGGAACGGAGTTCTGCGGCAAAGGCCCCGAAGACAGTGCCGGCGTTGCTGCCCAGGTCATCCAGCATGTCCGAGTACGCAGCCTGGTCCGAGGAGACCTTGAATGCTGCGGCCGTTTCCGCTGGATCCCGGTGCGCAATCACCACGCGGTGCGTCCCCGTCGCCGGGTCCGTCGCTACGCTCGCCGTCACGGGCCCGGTGGTGTTGCAGTACTCCAAGCCCCTTGCCTGCAGTTCCTTGCCCAAGGTTGCGTAAGCGCCGCCGGAAACGAACAGGGGATGCCAGGAGGAGAAAGTGTCGTGGATGAAACCCGGCAAGGTCCGCTCGGACGAGTCGATGAAACCACCCAGCCGGTCCGAGCGCTCGATGATGCACACGCGCTTCCCGTCCAGGGCAAGCTCGGCTGCAGCGACCAGGGAGTTGATGCCCGAACCAACGATGGCGACGTCAACGGGATCGTTCATACGGAACCGCTCCTTTCAGGAGGTGTCAGAAATCCGGGTGGTTGGCTGTTGCGTGGTACTTGCCGGCATGGAACACCAGGGGGGCGCCGCCGTCGTGGTTGTAACTTTCCACTTCACCCACATAGATGACGTGGTCACCGGCATCATGCCGGGAGACCGTCCTGCATTGGAACGTGGCTACGGCCCCGTCCAGGAGCGGCACACCGGCGATGCCCTCGGTGGTCTCCGTCCCCGCGAACTTGTCCGTGGCGGGCGTTGCAAACTGGCGGGACAGGACGTGCTGCTCGCTGGCAAGAATGTTGATGGCGAAGTGCGTGGCATCCTCAAAGTCGCCCAGGCTGGGCGCCCGCTTGCTGGGGCACCACAGCACCAGAGGGGGTTCCATGGAGACTGACGTGAAGGAGTTCGCGGTCATGCCTACCTTCCTGCCATCGGCGGCAACAGTGGTCACCACGGTAACGCCCGTGGCGAACTGGCCCAAGGCGCTCCTGAAGTCCCGGAGGTCGAAGGCGGATGTGTCGTCCTCCTTCCGGGCTTGCATGAAGTCCGTGGCGGCCGTGGGGTCGAACCACCAAGGGTACGACGTGCGGGGATCATCGAAGCCGGCCACAATTCCTGCTGCCAGCGCAGGGTGTTCCGCGGCTTCGGCCAGGAGTGTCTTCTGGTGGTCCCTGCGGGGCTTGAGGAGATCGTTGGTCCACTCCACCGCCCACTGACCCCAACCGCGCCAGAACTCGTCGAAAGTGCGCTCCATCCATGCGCGGTCAAAGGGCTGCTGGCCGCGCCGAACGATCGAATCAAGGTAGTACTTGGCGGCCAGCGTGGCGTTGTTGGAACCTTGCCCGGTGAGGGGGTCGTTGAGGACCACGGCGTCGCCGAGGCCGAACACCAGGTGCCCGTTCCCGAGTTCCCCGACGGCGGATCGCACAGTAGGCGTGATGCGCCCCAGGAGCGTGGCCCCGCTGTCGGTCAGTTGCGCGTCGGCGAAGTTTTCGGCTTCATGCGGGAAGTGCTCGCGCAGGATCTGCAGGGAGCGTTCCAGCTGCTCTTCGGGGCTTCCGACGTCGGTCCAGCAGTCCATGGGACCGCCCACCACGCCTTCGAAAACCATCATGCGGCAGGGGCCGGAGACGGTCAGGCCCGGGAACGTAAAGAACTCGCCGACGCCGGGTGCCATGGACATGCGGATGGCGTCACCGGGCGTGTCCGTGCTGTCGGAGGACGTGACGTAGTTCAGGGCCAGGACCCGCTGCGGACGGTCGAAGGGCGACTTTGCCTTGTCCCGCGGAAAGATCTGGCCGATTTCGCCCTTGCCCGTGCTCACAATGACCAGCTCGTAGTCGCGGGCGAGTTCTTCGAGCCTGCGCGGGGTGACCTTCTCGATCCGGAAATCGCCACCGGCAGCCACGAACGTCTCAATCCAGAGGGCACTTTTGATCCGCTGGTCGATGGACCGGGCGGGGCCATCCAGGGGAGCTGCCCATTCGATGGGTTCTTCCGCGTCCACCCGGAGCTGGATGGAGGTGATGGCCGGGACTGCTCCGGATTCGTAGTATTCGGTGAGGGCGGTCCCCATCTGTGCCTCGGCATCCAGGGCCGTGGAGAACATGCACTGGCTGGACATGACCTTGCCCGTGCGGATCTGCGCGGCCGAGCGGTCGGACAGCAGCGTCACCTCATAGCCGTCCCGTTGCAGGCCAAGGGCCAGTTGGGCGCCGGACTCGCCGGCCCCGACGATTGCTATTTTTCGCATGGTTGAATCCTTGCTGGCAGGGGTGTGCTACAAAACTTTGGCGGTGGCGAGCTCGGCGAGGTAGCCGGCGGCCTTGTCGGGGTACATGAACCACTCCTGGAATTCCGGTGGATGGTTGAAGCCGTTCGCGAACCGGTGGGCGATAGCGGGTTCCTGGTTGGCCGCACCCAAAAGCTCCAGGACGTGCGGCGGTGGCGGGGCCAGGAGCGCATTGGTCCAGTGTGCAACGTGCTGTGCGTAATCCCAATAGCGCTCGAACGTGGCCTGCATGAACCCGGCGTCGAACGGACCGCTGTGTCGGACGATGGAGTCCAGGTACGACGCCGCGCATTTGCTCGCGTTGTTGGAGCCCTGACCCGTGATGGGATCGTTCAAAACCACGACGTCGGCCAGGCCCAGTACCTGCCGGCCGCTCGGCAACGTGGCGATCGGGTGCCGGACCGTGGGTGCGAACCGGCCTTGGAGGATGCCGTTGGGATCGGTGAGTTCCACATCCGAGGCGCGTTCGGCTTCCCACGGCAGGAAGGTCTGCAGGATCTTCTTGGAGTTCTCCAAGTGCTCTTCGGGCGTCAGGCCCTTCCAGGTGTCCATGGGACCGCCAGGCACGCCCTCGAAGACCATGATTTCGCATGGCCCGGTGGTGGTGAGTGCAGGGAAAACGAAGTACTCCCCAACACCGGGGATGAGGTTGAAAGACACCGCCGAATAGTCTTCCCGCGGCGTCAGGCCCTTCACGTAGGTCAAGGCCAACGCCCGTTGCGGTGCGTCATAGGTGCTGCGTTCGGCGTCGCGGGTGAAGAGCTGAGCGATTTCGCCCTTGCCGGCGGCCACGATCACCAGGTCCGAGTTCAGCGTGTACCTCTCCAGCTCTTCAACCCCCGCGTCTTCGAAGACCAGCTCGCCGCCGCGCCCGACGAACTCTTCCATGAAGCGCGGGAACTTCACCCGTTGGTCGATCGACTTGGCGTGATTGTCCAGGCGGGAGGCCCAACTGATGGCCTTCTCGCCCGGCACTTCGGGGTGGGGGATGGTGAATGAGATGCCGTCCACGGTGGGCGCGTCCGGCCAGAAATCCAGGCCCAGCGCCCGCTCATGCTCCAAGGCGTCATGGAAGATGCACTGGCTGGAGGCGACTTTGCCGTCACGGATTTCTTCCGGTGTCCGGTTGGAGATGGTGGTGACCTGGAAACCGGCGTCCAGCAGGCCGATGCCCAGCTGCAGCCCGGACTGGCCGGCACCGACGATGGTGATGTGGCGTTGAGTCATGATGGTGTCCTCTTCTGTTGGTTCGGATCGCGGATGTCAGTTCGCGGCGAGCAGTGGAATGGTTTCTTCGGCGCGCTCGGGCCCCAAGGCGGAGTAGCCGCCGTCGACCGCCCAATCGGCTCCGGTCACGAAACTGGCTTGGTCGCTTGCAAGGAACGCCACGACGTCGCCTACCTCGTGCGGACGGCCGACCCGCCCCAGCGCATGAAACGGGGCCGCGACGGAGTCTGTCTTTTCCAGGTTTCCGTTGCTCAGGGTGTCCATGATGTTGCTCCACACCCAGCCGGGGCTGACGGAATTCACCCTGATGCCGTCTGCCGCGAAGTCCACGGCCATGCTGCGGGTGATCTGGACCAGGGCTGCCTTGCTGGCCGGGTACAACCACCGGCCGGTCTGGGCCACGGAGCTGGAGATGGAGGTGAAGTTGATGATGGCTCCGTGCCCGGATTTTGCCAGGTGGGGCCGGGCCGTGTTGGCCGCCATTACCGCGCTCACGAGGTTGACGTTGAGGGCTTCGAGCCAGTCGGCCCTGCCGGACGCTGCGCCGTCGTCCTTGTAAGTGCAGGCGAGGTTCACCAGGATGTCCAAGCCTCCGTGCTCCCTGGCAGTGTTCTCTACGAGTTCCGTGACGGCGGCGTCGTCCGTGATGTCCGTGTGGGAGTAGTGGATACCTTCGCCCAGCTCCTTGGTGGCCATTCCGCCGTCGGGCGCTATGTCCGCAACCACCACGGTGGCGCCGGCATCCCGTAACGCGGTAACCACTCCCTGACCTACCTTGGTGGCGCCGCCGGTAACGATTGCCGTCCTGCCCTTCAGTGCTGACATGGCCAGACCTTTCCTTGGTGGATTGTTGCGGAATTATGACGTGCGTCATATTCGTTCTGGAAGCGACTCTAGATAGTGCGTGGCGGCGTGAATATCCGGTGAGCGCAGGCACTATCCGGATTACGCAGGTTCGTCCTCTTCTTCATGCCAGCCCACCCATGCCGCCGATGTGAGTCGCGTTTCCCTTGCCAGCAGCTCCGCGGCCCATAAATCAAAGTGGTTGAGGTCCCGCTCTTCGCGACGATCGTGTACGAGCTTGATGTTCTTCACTTTCCCCACGTGCCTTTCGAGCGTTGTTACGGTGCTGTGAGCTGGGTCATACTTGTCCTAAAAGCGACTCTAGACAGCCGCTGCACTCCGGAATATCCACATGGCGCGGGGATCATCCGAAAGGCGAAAGCTGCGAAAAACCCTGTGAAGTAGGTGGCAGATGGTGAGGATTCTTCCCCGGGACGTTCTACGGGGACGGCCGACAACGGCCACCAAGGACGTGGATGAAGCCCACGCGAAGATTGCCGAACTGTTCTGCAGCCATGAGCTGGCGCCTCGGACCAGGACATCCGCCGTGGACATGAAGTTGCGGTCCCTTCATCGGGCCGATGTTGGAATCGAGTTCCTGGACTACGGCGCGGACGTCCGAATCGACCCCGAGGGCCTGCAGGATTTCCACCTGGTGCAGATTCCGTTGGCGGGCCATGCGACCATGCAGGTGGGGTCCACCATCGTGGAATCCAGTCCCACGATGGCCAGCGTCCCGCCGATCGACAAGCCTTTTTCCATGAGCTGGGACGGTGGCAGCCCGCACCTGATCGTTTACGTGCGCCGACTGGCCCTGGAGCGCGTCGCCGGGCAGTTGTACGGCGAAAAAACCGTGGATCTGGGCTACGGCATGGACCTCAGTGGTGGGGCAGGTCGCGCCTTCCTGAGGGCCGTCGTCGAACTCCACGACGACATGATCAGCCGGCCACAGTCCACTGCACCGGAGTTTGTGCAGGGACTCATGGCTGACAGCATGGTGTCGCGTTTGCTCATGGCCATGGAACGCCCCGGTGACGATGTCCGCGATCCCGAAGCCGAGAGCAGGCTGGTGCGTGAGTGCCGTGAGCTACTGGAGCGCCACGCCTTCGAAGAGCTCACCGTCCCGGACATTGCAGAGTGCCTGGGTGTTTCCGTCCGGACCCTGCAGACCGCGCTCAGGGCGGAGACCGGTGCAACGCCCTCGGAGCTGCTGCGCAGCATCCGGCTGGACCGGGCGCGGGAGATGCTGCTCGAAGCCGACCCTCGCGAGCAGAGCGTCACGGCGGTGGCGGAGCTCTGCGGATTCACGCATCAAGGGCGGTTCTCGGCGCTGTACCTGAAAACGTTTGGCGAGTTGCCCTCGGAGAGCCTGCGCCGGTGACCCAAACGGGTCCTACGCCTCGAGCACGTACGTCTTCAGGTCGTCCAGCGTCTGCTGCATGTGGGCGTCCATGGCGAGTCGCGCTTCCTGGGAATCCCGGGAGGACAGGGCGGCGGCGATCTTCCGGTGGTGCGCGATTGCGTGTTCCTGGATTTCAGGGAAAGCCGAGGTTTCCGTTCGCCGGGCTTCAAGGACCCGGTGCAGCGGTTCGAACAGGACGGCCACAAACACGTTGCCGGAAGCATGGAGGATCACGTCATGGAAGGCGAGGTCTGCTTCCACGAAACCCGCCACATCATTGACTTCGTGCGCGGATTGCATCTTTTCTACGTGCTCTCTGAGGGCCGCGAGCTCATCGTCCGATATGCGTTCGGCGGCCAGTTCGCACGCGCCGGTCTCAAGCATCCGGCGCAGCTCAATAAGCTGGATGGCAGCCGCGGCGTCCTTGGTTCCTTCGGAAGCTGCGCGCAGGACTGCTTCGAGCGAGGCCCACCGATTCAAGGGGTTCACGAATGTGCCACGGCCTCGCTCCACGCTGAGGATCCGCTGCGCTTCGAGGGTTTTCATGGCTTCGCGCACGGTCATGCGGCTCACCTCATGCTTGGCGCTGAGTTCAAGCTCGCCCGGGACCACCGTTCCGGGCGGGAATTCGCCCGCCACAATGCGGTCCAGCAACTCGTCAGCGACGACGCCGACCAGCGACTTGCGTGCCATGTTTCCCCGTTTCCTGTCCTTCAGACCGCCCGGCGCCCTTGGGATTTTCCCGCGGGACCGGATGGATGTCAGACATCTTACGCTGGCGAGTGCCAGCTCGTTCTCCAAAACCCGTGTAACGCTTGGGCACATTCATCCGGCCGCTCCCAGTGCACGTTGTGACCGGCGTCGGGAATGGCCTTCAGCTGCCGGTTGCGTCCTACAGCCACGAAATCACGCATCTGGTCGATGGACCGTACCCGGTCCCCGGTTCCGGCGATCACCAACAAGGGCGCCTGGACGCGCCCGGGTACTGAAGGTCCGACGCCGGTCATGGCCGCCATCGCGCTGGCGGACAGAATCGCGAAAGGTACGTCGAAGCCTTTGCCCAGCCATGCCATCTCGTTGTCGGTCAGCGGCCCGTACCACGCATTCATGAGCTTCGCCTTGGTGGCCGCATCGAAGAATCCCTGCCTCAGCTGGGACACCAGGAGCTTCTTGAAGCCCTCATTTTGCGGCGCTGGAACCATGCCTACCAAGGTCACTGTTGCCACCAGTTCCGGCCTGCTGGCGGCCAGGGTCAGGGAGACGCTGCCACCCATCGAGTGGCCCACCACATGGACCGGGCGGCCCCCTCGGTCAGAGATGAGCGCCGCTACCGAAGCAGCGGCGGAGTCCAGGGTCCACTCGAAATCCTGTGGCAATTCCTCGCCGGGGTGATAGCCCGGGAGGTCCAGCACCCACACCGTCCGGCCGCCGTCGAGCAGTTTCTCCACCAGCGGTTCCCAGTACACCGAGCCCGACGCCCAGCCGTGGATGAGGACCACGGGAACCGGCTGACCTGCGGAAACTGTGGGCATGCGAACGTCCACGAAAGGTAGCGGAACCGCGCTGTCGGCCATGCTCCCAGCCTAGTGACACGCAGCACCTTGCACGGCGAAGAGCGGTGTGTCACACTAATTCAAATGTTAGATGTCTGACATCTTACATTCACCAAGCCGCTACAAAGATTTCCCACGATGGAGTGCACAGTGACTTTTGAAGCCGACGTTCTGGCCGCTTTCCCGGCGGAAGTCCAGATCCCTGCCCAACTGGTTGCCGACGCCGTTGCCGCGTCTGCTGCTGCCGCACCGAAGATCCTGGTGGTCCTCGACGACGACCCCACCGGCACGCAGTCCGTCGCAGACCTCGCGGTCCTCACCCGCTGGGATGTGCAGGACTTCACGTGGGCCTTCACCCACATCAGTGAAAACCACACCAAGCCTGCCGTCTACGTCCTCACCAACACCCGCAGCCTGGACCCCGCTGAAGCCGCATCCCGGAACGAAGAAGTCGTGCGCAATGCCTTGGCTGCGGCCCGGCTGGCCGGTTTGAGCATCGGATTCGTGAGCCGCAGCGACTCCACCCTCCGTGGCCACTACCCGCTGGAACCGGACGTCATAGCCGCCACCGTGGCCGCTGAAACGGGCGAGGCCACCGACGGCGTCGTCATCGTTCCGGCCTTCCCAGACGCCGGACGGGTCACCATCGGCGGCGTGCACTACATGAGAGGCGACGCCGGTTCGCTCACCCCCGTTGCCGAGACGGAATTCGCCAAGGACGCCAGCTTCGGTTTCGCCAATTCCGAGATGGCCAAGTATGTGGAGGAGAAGTCGCACGGCCGGTTCCCCGCCAGCGACGTGATCGTCCTGGACCTGAACATCATCCGCGCCGGTGCTTCCGCCCAGGACCCCACCATCTCCGCGAAGGCCATTGCCGACGCCCTGGAATCCGCCACCAACTCCACCCCGATCGTGGCCGACATCGTCACCGAGAACGACTTCCGTGCCTTGGCACTGGGTCTCGAAGAAGCCGAGCGCCGCGGCAAGAAGCTCCTCTACCGCGTAGGTCCGCCGTTCGTTCGCGGCCGCATTGGCCAGGAAGTCCGCACCGCGCTGACCTCCGAAGAGGCCTATGCGGGCAACACCCCCTCCGAAGCCGGTGGCCTGATCGTGGTCGGCTCCCACGTTGGTGTCACCACCCGCCAGCTCAACGACCTCACGGCCGCTCACAGCTCCGCACGGATCATCGAGATCGACGTCGAGAAGCTCATTGCCGGAACCAAAACTGCGGGCGAAGCGGAAGCTGACGCCTATATCGGAACCGTCGTGTCCGACGTCGTCGATGCCCTCCACCAAGGCGATGTCATCGTCCACACCAGCCGCCTGCTGATCAAGACCGACGACGCCGCAGCGAGCCTGGAGATCGCCCGCACCGTCTCGGCCGCGGTCGTGGCTGTCGTGAACCGCACCCTGAAGACCTTCCCTCCGCGGTTCGTCATCGCCAAGGGTGGCATCACGTCCTCGGACGTCGCCGCGCACGGCCTGGAAATTCGCCACGCCATTGTCCGCGGGCCCATGCTTCCGGGCATCGTCTCGCTGTGGGAGCCGGTGGACGGCCCCGCCAAGGGCATCCCTTACATCGTCTTCGCCGGCAACGTGGGCGACGACCAATCCCTGACGCAGGTCACCCGCAAGCTCAGCGCCACTTTCTAACAGCGAAAAATTCAATGGAGAACACCATGACCAGCAGCAACTACACCATCACCGTCCTGGGCCTCGGCGCCATGGGCCTGCCCATGGCAACCCGTCTGGCATCCGAGCTGACCGTCCACGGCTTCGACATCGCCGAGCCCCGCCTGGAACTCGCCGCAGCCGCCGGCATCAAGACCTTCGCCTCGGCCCGCGAAGCGTCCCAGGACGCCGACGCCCTGCTCCTTGCAGTCCGCAACGGCGAGCAGCTCAACGATGTCCTCTTCGGTGAGAACGGTGTTGCCTCGGTGCTGAAGCCGGGCGCCGTCGTGATCCTTGGCAGCACCGTCGGCACCGAAGCCATCCCCGCCACGGTCGCCAAGCTGGCCGAATACGGCGTGGCACTCGTGGACGCTCCGCTGTCCGGCGGCCCTAAGCGCGCCGGTGAAGGCGACCTGCTGATCGTGGTCGGCGCCGAGCCGGAAGCACTTGGGAAGGCCCGTCCCGCACTCGAGCTGCTGGCCTCAACCCTGAGCATCGTGGGCGACAAGCCCGGCGACGGCCAGGCACTCAAGACCGTCAACCAGCTCCTGTGCGGCGTTCACATCGCGGCCGCTGCCGAAGCCATGGCTCTCGCCGACGCCCTCGGACTGGACCAGGCCAAGACCCTCGCCGCACTCGAAGCCGGAGCAGCAGGTTCCTTCATGCTCTCCAACCGCGGCCCGCGCATCCTCGAGGCCTACACCGAGGACGGCGCCGAGGTCCTGAGCCGCCTGGACATTTTCGTCAAGGACATGGGCATCGTGGGCAAAGCAACCCGCGCCGCAGGTCTGGCCGCACCCGTTGCTGCCGCTGCTGAACAGCTCTACTTGCTCGGCCAGGCCCAGGGCCTCGCCGCCGCAGACGACTCCGCCGTCATCAAGGTTGTCGCGCCCACCAAGCGCACCGCCTAACCACCCCAGTTAACCCGCGACGACGGCGGTCCCCCCTCCGCCGTCGTCGCCACCTCCCGCCGGTCTTCTCTCTAGACTGGTTTGTCAAAGGAGACACCCCCAATGAATCCCCTCATCAATTCGCTGATGGTTCGGGCGGCCGATGCCCCCGCCATCAAACCCGCAGTGGAGCTGGGAACACCCCTCCTGCTGACCATCGCGGCAGCAGGCATTGCACTGCTCTTGGTGCTGATCATCCGCTTCAAGATCCAGGCTTTCGTAGCCCTCCTCGCAGTGAGCATCCTGGTGGCTGTCGCCGCGCAGATTCCGCTCAAGGACATCTTCACCGTGGTCACCAACGGTGTGGGCAGCACCATGGGAAAGGTCGCCTTGCTGATCGCCCTCGGCGCCATCCTTGGCCGGATGATCGAAGTCTCTGGCGGTGTCCAGTCGCTGGCGACGCACTTCACGGAGAAGCTCGGTGCCAAGCGTGTTGCCGTGGCGTTGACCGCCGTCGGCTTCCTGGTTGCCATCCCGGTCTTCTTCGAAGTGGGCGTGATCGTCCTGGTCCCCATCGTTTACGCTTTCGCCAAGATCGCGAAGGTCCACCCCATCAAGTTCGGCCTGCCCATGGCCGGCATCATGCTCTCCATCCACGTAGCAGTTCCGCCGCACCCTGGCATCGTTGCGGGCGCGGGTGTCTTCGGAGCCGACATCGGTCTCATCACCATGATTTCGTTGATCATCTGCGTGCCACTCGGCTTCCTGTCCTACTGGGTCGCCAGCATCATGAACCGCAAGGACTACGAGCTCCTTCCCGGCGTCAAAGCCCAGGTTGAAGAATTCGGCTCCGATTCATTGGTTCGCGTTGGTCACGACGGCCCCGGTGCCCGCGCGATCGCTCCGCCGCGTCCCGGACTGATCATGTTCCTGATCGCCGCTCCGATTGTGCAGATCCTCCTCGGCACCGTTGGCACCCTCACCATCGCCAAGGACAACTACTGGTACGGGGTGGCCTCGTTCATCGGCAACCCGTTCTTTGCCCTCCTCGTCGCCGTGGCACTGTCCTTCTTCCTGCTGGCAGTTCGGCGTAACTGGTCGCTCAAGGAAACAGGCGAGATCTTCGAAGGCGCGCTGCCTCCCATTGCCTCCATTCTCATGGTGGTCGCAGCTGGTGGCGTGTTCGGTGAAGTCCTCCGCACCTCGGGCATCGGCGCAGCACTGTCCCACACCCTGGACAGCCTCGGCCTGCCGGTCATCGTCCTCGGCTTCATCATCTCCCTGGCGCTGCGCGCCGCGCAGGGTTCCGCCACCGTCGCCATCGTCACCACGACGGGCCTGCTCACCTCCGCTGTCATGGAAGGCGGCTACTCACCAGCGCAGATCGCCGTGATCGTCATCGCTATCGGTTTCGGTGCGCTGGGCCTGTCCCACGTGACGGATGCCGGCTTCTGGACCGTGATCCGCTACTACGGACTCACGGTGTCCGATGGCCTCAAGACCTGGACCGTCCTCACCACCATCCTGGGGTTGGCAGGCTTCGCACTGAGCTACGTGGCGTGGATCCTGGTGGGAGGGCTGGCCCACTGATGCGCGTTGCACTCCATCAGCTGGTCAACTCCGCCCTGGCCTCCGGCGCCGCTGTTCCGGCCTTCACTTGCTACGACTTCACCACTGCCATGGCAGTCGTTTCAGCCGCGGAGGAAGCCCGGCTGGGCGTGATCCTGCTGGTCGCGCCCAAGACTGCATCCACCAGCAACGGTTTGCGGCTCATCTCTGCCCTGCGCGGTCTGGCCGACTCCGCACGCGTCCCGGTGTCCGTCCAGCTGGACCACGCTTCGGATCTCAAGGTCATCCGCGATTCCGTGGCCGCCGGTGTGGACGCCGTCCTGGCCGACGGTTCATCTTTGCCCTTCGAGGACAACATCGCCTTGGTTCGCGAAGTCCGTGCCGCGTTGCACGCGGACGGCCATGCGGACGTGGTGATCGAGGCCGAGCTGGGCGGGCTGGCCGGCGATGAGGACAGGGCATTCGGTACCGCCCGTGAAACGCACGACGCCGGTACTCCGGTTGAGGGGCTCACCAACCCCGCGCAGGTGGCCGACTTCGTGGAGCGGACGGGTGCGCAGTTGCTGGCTGTCGCCGTGGGCAACGTGCATGGCAAGTACAAGGGTGAGCCCAATATTCGTTGGGATGTACTGCAGGACGTTGCCTCGAAGACCGGCGTCCCGTTGGTACTGCACGGCGCTTCGGGCATCCCGGCGGACGAGCTCGCCAAAGCTCCCTCGCTGCGGGTCGGCAAGGTGAACTTCAACACTGAACTACGCACCGGCATCCTGTCCACGCTTGAGGCGGAAACCGCGGCATACCGGGCAGATGGCGAGAATCTCCAGGGTTTGTTGGCGCGTTGGAACGGCACTGCGGGCGCATTCGCGGGCGCCACGCTGGAGCTGCTGAGCGCCTGACGGCCCGGTCCCACCAACACGGGAGGCTAGGATCAGACCATGATTCTGGCCTCCCTGATTTTCGCCCTGATTGCGGCTTTGCTTCACGTATTTATCTTCACCATGGAGTCCATCACCTGGACCAAGCCATCCACGTGGAAACGCTTCAGCCTCACCTCGCAGGCCGACGCCGAGACCACCAAGCCGCTCGCTTACAACCAGGGGTTCTACAACCTCTTCCTGGCCATAGGCGCGTTGATCGGCATCATCGCAGTCTGGGCCGGGGCTCCACAGGTAGGTTGGACCCTCGTGTTCAGCAGCTGTGGGTCGATGCTCCTGGCAGCGCTGGTCCTCGCGGCCAGTGGGAAGAAGTACCTCCGCGCAGCCACCACCCAAGGCATTACACCTTTGCTCGCCGTCGTCCTGGGCGTGCTGGCCGTGACGCTCGGCTAGAAAACGTTGGTGGCCCGCTGTTCCGCTGTTGGGCAGCGACGGAACAGCGGGCCACGACGTGCGTGTCGAAATCAGTGCTCCGGCGGGCCGGCCTGGGCTGCTGCGTCATCCATCCACAGCACCTCCCAGTGGTGGCCATCGAGGTCGCGGAAGGCCCTGCTGTACATGAATCCGAGATCCTGGGCGTCATAAGTCTCTGATCCGCCGGCCTCGAGGGCCTTGTTCGCCAAAGCATCTACATCTTCACGGCTCTCGGCTGAAATGGCGACAATAGCCGCCGTCGAATTCTTCGTATCCGCGATGGGCTGCTTGGTGAACTCGCTGAACTTGGCGTGCGTCAGGAGCATGGCATAGATGGTGTCGCTGAAGACAACGCAGGCAGCCGTCTCATCTGTGAAGTTGGGGTTGATGGAATAGCCAAGTGCTGTGTAGAAGGACTTGGAAGCCTCGAGGTCGCTGACAGGCAGGTTCACGAAAATAGAGGTAGTCATGGCTCTGATCCTGCCGGTGTTTCGACGCCCCGTCCAGACCTGCGCCGCCGGCTGTGGGCAACCCCGCTCATCCTTCTCCCACAACAGCAGCGGCAAGCCTGCTGGCCCCGTTCCACAAGGGGGCGGACAATGGAGGCAGCGCGTGGGTCAGCGCGCTCGTAGGGAGAGCCATGGAGAGGGCCACGCATACACACCCTCCCGCCGGCCTGGATGAGGCCGTGCGGCGGGATCCGGCGATCGACCTTGTCCGCTTCACATGCCTGCTCTTGGTTGTTGCCGCGCACTGCATGATGGTCAGTCCTGTCCTGCACAAAGACGGCACAGTGGACACACAGAATGTCCTCATGGACCAAAGCTGGTTCACGCCAGTGCTCTGGGTGCTGATGATCGTCCCCCTTTTCTTCGTGATGGGCGGGGTTACCGGGCTCCAGTCGTGGCGGAGGCTTGCGGCCCGCGGCGGAACGGGCTTCGACTTCGCCCAGCTCCGGCTCCTGCGCCTGGTCCGCCCCGCCATGGCCTTGCTTGCGCTGATGTGGGGCGGGCTATGGGTGGCGTTGCTCCTGGGCGTGCACCCCCAGGTCATTCAGCTCATGACCGCTGGTGCCGCGATGCCCCTGTGGTTCCTCGCGGCATTCCTGACCGCGCAACTGAGCATTCCGCTGATGGCCCGGTTGCATCAAAAGTCGCCGTTGGTGGTTTTCGGTGTTCTGGTGGCAGCGATTATCACTGTTGATTCCCTCCGCGGAGCCATCCCGGTGCTTGCGTTCACCAACATGATTTTCGTTTGGTGCGCCGTCCAGCAACTCGGTTTCCTGATGGCCGACGGCTTCTTTGAGCGACGTAGCCGCACGTGGCTCGTGGGCGCAATCGTGACCAGCAACCTCCTGCTGGGTCTCGTCACCGGCGTGGCTGTATATCCGGGAAACATGGTGGTGAACATCAACCCGCCCAACCTCTGCTTGCTTCTCTTGGGCATCTCCCAAACAGCAACGCTCCAGTTGCTCCAGCCGGGCCTGCGGTGGGTGGCCAGCGCCCGCTGGGTCCAGACGGTGATGGCGCTCGCTGGCCGCAGGTCCATGACCATTTATTTGTGGCATCTTCCGCTGCTGGTGGGATTGTCGGGGATGCTGCTGCTGACGGACCTTCCGGTACCCGACGCCGGCACTGCCGACTGGTGGTGGGCGCGGATTCCCGTCTTCGCCGCGGTAGTCGCTTTGCTCGTTCCAGTCGTATGGCTTTTTGGCCGTCTGGAGGAACGTCCGACGGCGGCCAGCCACGCACGCGGTCCCTCACGCATCGCTGTGGTGACCGCCGCCGTCGTGGTTTTCGTGCCGGTTGCGGACGCTGCTTTCAACGGCCTGACGCTGGCTCTTCTGGGTGGGGGAGCGGCCTGCTTCGCGCTGTCAGTCCTGCTGCTGGGCAGGGTTCCGACGCCGCCGTTGGCCGAGCCGGGCGCGAACGTTACGGAACGGCGTGAGGCTCAGGCGCCCACGTTGCCAGAGCCGGATTTAAGTGCCAATCTCGAACCATGACCGAGTACACGGATTCACTGGCAGAGTCGTTCCGCGCTGGCGTCACTACGGTGCGCAACGACAAATTTCACCGCTATGAGCTTCACGTAGACGGCGAGCTGGCGGTGATCTCCCAGTTCCTCGACAGGCCCGGCCACATCGATTTCATTCACACCGAAACCAAGCCCGGCTTCAACGGACAGGGCTTGGCCAAAGTGCTCGCCCACTTCGCCTTGGACGATGTAGTGGCGTCCGGCAAACGCATCATTCCGCACTGCCCCTATATCGCGGCCTACCTAAAGAAGCACGAAGGTTACGAACAGGATGTCGATTGGCCTGCAGAGCCGCCCACCGGCGAGCCCGACAACGAGTAGCGGGTTATCCGGCCGCCCTGATGTAACCGCCTGAACTGAGCTTCACACGCGCACAGCATTGGTCGGTGACCTCGGTGTTGCTCCCTGTGCTCCTGGCGCTGACCGTAAGGTTGCTCACCAGGTCTCCTCCGCTGCGGGCCTCATGCTCGGAGACTTTGTGGCTGAACGAGATGGAGCTCATGCCGCCTGCGGGGAGATCGCCCATGTCGAAAGGTGACGTGATCGGAGCGAAGATAACGTCGCCTTCCGCAGCGGTGGTTTCGAGGGGGCGGCCCGGCATCAGATTGGTGTTCAATAGGGCGGCCGAGTCATCGTTGAGGATGTCAGCGGTGAAAGTTACCACCTGGCCCGCGCGTGCGACCAGGATGTCCGGGGTGTAGACCAAGGTCAGGCCAGGATGGCCCTCAGGGGCTGCAGCCTGCAGTGCCGGTGAGTCGCCGCCGAGGGTAAAGTCCGAGGCCAGGTTGCCGAGCCGTGATAGCCAAAGCAAAACAGTGGCAAGAGGAAGCCCCAACAGCTCCGCCATTTTTTCGGGACAGCAGCCCTCACCCAAGGCCATCATGAATTGGTCATAGATGGTCCGCCGTGCAATCGCTTCCGGCACGCGGAATTCCTCCTGCTTACTGCCTTGTGATTGCCCCCTGCCCTAGCCACGTTATAGCTCGGGGCTAGGCTCCGGCAAGGTGGGCCTGATGTTGATAGCCGGGCGGCCGGGCCGGGGCCTGGTATCCAGCAGGCCCGAAGGGCCAGTCCTTTCGCGTCCCGCTGAGGGAGACGATGGCGTCGTGCTCGTCGAGTACTGCGAGGCCACGGCACGTACCGCGAACCTGCATGGCGCTGATGATGCTGCCGCCGTGCACATGATTGGATTCCGTCACCAGGTAGGAAAAACTGCGCATGACGGACTGGCCCGGGGCCAGGAGGTCGATGCGGAGGTCCCGTTCCACCGGTTCGGACGTGTACGCCAGCATCTCCATTCCCTCATTGGTGAGGGACCTCGGCACCAGGGTGATATCCCGTACGTGACTTGCGGAGTCGTTGGTGATCCAGGCGGTAAAAATGACGGTATCGCCGGGGATGGCCACCGGCCGGTCCGCTCCATAGACGAGGACGACGTGACCCGCGTTCTTCTTCCGGGCCAACGGCCCGGAGCGGCGCATCGGCAAGGATCGAACGATCGTGTTCTGCTGTGCGAGCAGGTTTTTGTGGGTGGCGCGCATCAGTTTCAGGAAGGGCCGGGGGCGCCTGATATCCATGAGTCCTCGCTTGGCTCCAGGGGATGGGAAGTTCACGCCTAACAAGTAATGCGAGGGCCCGAATCGTGATGCGAAAAACCTGGTTGTCTACAGGGCGGGGGCCTTCGATTCAAGTCACACAGGTTGTGATGGCACACTATTGTTTATGGATCAAGTATTTGCGGGTGGGGCCGGTGGGGCGTCCCCAACTTTCGCGATGGCCTCAGGCAGTGATCCCCAGATCATGTCTTTGGTGCGTGAAGGCGTCACCGAGGCCTTTGATGTGCTCTATCAGCGGCACCTGAAAGTTGCCCAGTATGTGGCCCGTGCGCAGACCGATAACCCAAGTGACGCCGATGACGTCGTTGCTGAGTCGTTCGCCTCCATCTTCCAGTTGCTCAAGGAAGGCAAAGGGCCAAAGGAGTTCTTTCGGTCGTACCTCCTGACCGTCGTCCGGCGCACCGCCCATGACAGGAACCGCAAGGCCCGCCGGATGCCGACCGCTGCCGATGAAGCCATTCTCGATTCCCCCGTGCTGGACAACGACCCTGTTCTCAGCGACCTCGAGTCGAGCATCATGGCCAAGGCGTTCAAATCCCTGCCTGAGCGGTGGCAGGCCGTGCTGTGGCACTTGGACATCGAAGGGCTCAAGCCAGCCGCGGCGGCGCCTTTTGTCGGGCTCACTCCAAATGGCGTCTCTTCATTGGCCATCCGTGCCCGCGAAGGACTACGCCAGGCCTATTTGCAGCAGCACATCAGCCAGACCGTGGACCAGGCATGTGACGAATACGCCAGCCAACTTGGAAAGTATGCGCGGAACGCACTGAAGCGCACCTCGCAGGAAAAGGTCACAGCCCACCTGGAAGGTTGTGCGCACTGCACCGCGCTGCTGATTGAGCTCAATGATGTCCAGGGCGGCATGCGCACCATCCTGTTCCCTTTGGTCACGGGGATCGCTTTTACCCCTGGCGTGATTGCGGCCATTGGATCCGGAGCTTTGTCCGGGACGGCATCCTCGGGTGCCGGCAGCACCGCTGTGCCCGGCAAGGTGGGACTCCAGTCGGGCAGCAGGGCCTGGCAGCTGGTGGCGTCCATCGTCCTGGGCGCCGCTGCCTTGGCCGGTCTCCTTGTGTGGTTGATGCAGCTCAACGCGGGCTCCCAATCGGCTGCCGAAAACAACACGGCCACCATAGTCCCGCCCGTTCACGAAACCTCGGCGCCCAGCACCTCGCCAAGCCCGGGCATCGGGCCGACGTCCACGCCGTCTTCGGAAAGCGCGGCCGTACCGCCGGCCGCAAAGGCGAGCCAGCTGCCCGCCGTCGAGGTTCCACCAACGGAGCGGGCGCGGCAAAGTGCCGTAGTGGTTGACTCCGGGACGGTATTTTCGACGACGGCGCCAGGCGTTTCCGCCTCCTCGTCACCGTTGACCCAAACGGTTGATGCGACGTTCGCCGCTGCTGTGGGTTCGACCTCAACGGATCGGGAGCTCCGGGTGGGGTTCTCGCTCCAAGGGGACGGAACCCCCACCACAGGAGAGGTCGTTTTTGCGTTGCCGGACCAGGCAGCCTTTGTGGAGGGAAGGGCGGTGGCTCCCAACGGGTGGACTTGTGCCACTGACGCGGCAAATACGCGCCAGCTTCGCTGCACCACGGACTCCCTGAATGCCGCCGATCTTTCCTTCACTTTGGGAGTGGACATGCCGCCGGCTGCCGACGGTGGAACGGTGAGTTATCGGTTCGCTGGGCAGGGCATCGTGCCTAAATCGTTCGCCAACACCGTGCACTAGAAACAATTCAAAAAACTTTTTCAAAAAACCGCGTCACGATTTGAGCTTCCCCCGCACTTTATAGCGGAGCCCATCTGGGCCTCCTGTCGGGAATGCAGAGCGATCTGCTAAAAAGTGAGGATCGGCCGTGAAGACGACTGGCATCCCACCCACGTTGTCGGTACGCCCGAGTCCCCGTGGGTTGGCCAAGGGTACCGCCGGGAGGATTGTTGCGATCCTCCTGGGCGCCTGCCTCGCCCTCGGGGCGGTGGCGGGTATCGCCGTCGCGCCCGTCGAGGCAGCGGCGACGTCTTCGGACGGCCTGACTGCCACGCTGAACCCGGTCAGCATCCCTCCCCGGACAGCAGCAGGAAGCCCGGGATTTACGCTGGCGGCCACGGATACGAATCCGCACGGCGTTTCCTTCACCCACTACACCCTTTCGGGTGTTCCGTCCGGCTGGGACGTCACGGTGAACGGCGTCGTCATAGGGCCGGCGTCGTCAAACCCTGTGATCTACCTCCTCGAAAAGGCGGATGCGCTGGGTGGGGCGGTCCGGATTCTTCCGCCGCTTGGTTTCCGGGGAACCCAAGCCGGCATAGCCTTATCGAGGATCACGGCTACCGCTGGGTTGATGACGGATTTCGACGGCGGAACCTTCAATTACGTCGGAACAGCCAAGCCCCAATTACCTGCTGCCAACACCCAGTACGGCTACCACGACCCCACTACCTTGATGGGTACGGCGCCCTACAAGCAATATGGGCCATTGGACGGCTACTACTCGATCTGGGGGACATCCCGGTTCCGTGGGCCGGACGTTTCCTACAACAACCTCTGGGCGGATTTCCGGAGCGTGACCAACCCACTTCCGGATGCAACGTACAGCTCTGCGGCAGCCTGCCAGAACGCTCCCGCAAACTTTGCCGGCATGATGCTTCCGCCAGGGACTCCGGTCACTGACTCCGAGTCCGCAGCAAACGGCAAGTTCATGATTGTCAATGGTTCGAAAGACCTCCCAGTACCCAACAACCTGATTCAAACAACTGTCAGCGTGGCGCCCCATACCTGGTACAACTTCACCGGGTACACGGCGAATTTGAGCTACGACAGCTCGGCCACTGTTGGTGTGCGGTCAGCTTTGTTCGTCGGCGCGCACCCCGGTGATTCGGGCGAGTTGGTGGGTACCTCGCCAGCCCTTGCCAAGCAGCCTTCATGTGCCAACTCCGAGACCACATGGTCCTACAACACCGGAATGTGGTTCTCGGGATCGAACACCACCGCGGTCCTGGGAGTCCGCAATTTGAGCGGCGGGGGATTCGGCAACGACCTTGGCGTTGACCAACTCAGCTTCCAGGAAATGGCCACGTCAACCTTTGACGCTGTAGTTGAGGTTCCTGATCCTTCTCCAGTTCCGGTTCCGGCGATGGAGTTCTCCAAAGCCGCGGATACCTCGGGCATCCAGCAGCCGCCTGTTGCCGGAGACCGGATCACGTACACGTTCACGTCGAAGAACACGGGCAACGTGAAGCTCACTGGCGTGGACATTGTTGATCCGCTTGCTGGCCTCCCGGCGCTGGCCTTCACCTGGCCGGGCGCCACGGGTGAACTCCTTCCCGGCCAAACCGTGACCGCGAAGGCGGTTTATGCCATCACCCAGGCGGATATCGACGCCGGACACGTCGCCAGCACTGCAACCACCACCGGGAGTCCGCCCACCGGGCAGGCGGTGACGCCCCAGCCGGTGAGCAGTAACACCGCCTTGGTCCAGGCGCCGGGCATTGCCTTCAGCAAAACGGCCGATGTTGCAGCGGTGCAGTCACCGGCGAAGGTCGGTGACACGATCACCTACAAGCTGGTGGCCCAGAACACCGGAAATGTCACGTTGACCAACGTCTCCGTGGACGATCCCTCGGCTGGATTGCCTGCGATGACGTACAGCTGGCCAGGTGCCCCCGGTGCGCTTCTTCCGGGTGAAGCCGTCACCGCTACAGCGAGCTACCCGGTAACCCAAACAGATATCGACGCCGGTCACGTCGCCAGCAGTGGAACAGCCACGGGGACCCCTCCATCCGGCACCCCCGTCACCCCACCTCCGGGCGAAACCGACACCCCGCTCCTGCCGGGTTTCGGTTGGGAGTTCTCCAAGACGGCCGACGCCTCGGCAATTGGAGATCCCGCCCGGTTGGGAGAGGTGATCGTTTACCACTTTGTCCTTAAGAACACCGGCACTGTCCCCATGTCTGGAGTCGAGGTCAACGATCCGCTGGTGGGCCTCCAGGACATTGTCTATGCCTGGCCCGGTGTGGCAGGAACGCTGCTTCCCGGTCAAACGATGACGGCTACCGCGGACTACGCCATCACCGATGCCGACATCAAGGCAGGCAAGGTTGCCAACACTGCGACCGCAATGGGGACCCCTCCCATGGGGCCGTCCGTCACCACGCCTCCGGCACATGTCGTGGTGATCTTTCCTCCAGTGGACTCCGCAGTCACTGCACCCGCTCCACCCGCCGCTTCCGGCGGGGTGGATCAATTTCCGTCGGGACCCCCGGTCACTGCACCATCTGCAAGTGTTGCTGTGACTTCCCCGCCGGTGGTTCCGGGCCAGCCGGGAGGGGCGTTGGCCAGCACGGGAGTTGTCCTCACCGTGTTGCCGATCAGCCTCCTGGCATTCGGCTCGGGACTGTTCCTGTTCCTCAGTGGACGTCGCAGGCGTTCCGGGGCATAGGACAAAGAGTGCGCGGCAATCGGGGCCCCAACCCCGGTTGCCGCGCATTTCTGTGCAGCGCGCAGCTCAGGTATTTGTTACTTGGTCGGTCGTTTCTTTTGCCATTGCGCTGCATGCCAAAACAGGAGGGCGGCAGTGAGCAGGACGGCCGCCAGAAGGGCATACGGTGCGTTGGAGAGCATCAGGAAATTCAGTTGGGCGGACTCCGGCCCCTGGTTGGACGTGGGCGTGATGATTGCAGTCGTGGCTGTGGTCAGCGCCCACGTCCCGAACCACGCCAGCCCTGCGTCCAAAACCCACAGGGCAATCACGAATGGGTTGACGGAAAGGCGGGAACTCCCCGGGTCAGCAGGCTCGGGTACATGCGGACTGATCGCTTTGACGGCATTGCCGTGTTCGTCTATCTCACGGAAGCCGATGCGCTCGTGAACGTGGTCCTTCATGGGATCCCCCAGCCGCTGGCCGTCGATGCTTCCTTGCACTCTACCCCCTTCCGCTGACACCCCAGATGGCAATCCTGCAGTGCCCGGGGGCAGGGATGAAGGCCTACATTGTGCACTCCGGAGGGTCGCCAGGAAAGTCAATGAAGCTTCGACGCCGTAGAAAACCGCAAGAAACCGCCTTCTAAGCGAAATAGGTCACAAAAGTTTGACGGAAAGGCTTACCTAAGTAAGGCTTACCTTGCTAACAAGCGCCCAATGCAATGGAAGGAAGCTGACGTGACGTCACCCAGTGTCGAAGAGCGGATCGCTCAGGAGCAGGATTTTGGCTCCAAAGTGGAACTGGCCCTCGCTGCCACCAACCAGCTGTTCAACGCACGAAATTCGCCCAGTTACGTCGCGCAGGTCCTTCAAGGAGTCAATGCTGTCTCCACCAAGGTGCAGCGGACCGCTAAGCCGTTCACCGGCGTCGGGCATGCTGAACTGAAGGCCAAGGTTGGCGCCGTCGACCTCGAACGCCCCCTGCCCGATACGGCAGCGGCGCTCGAGGAGCTCGACGAGCTGTACCTCAAGGACGCCATCTATTTCCACGACGCCCGCTACGCTGCCCACCTCAACTGCCCGGTAGTCATCCCGGCGCTGGTTGGCGAGGCTGTGCTCTCGGCAGTGAACTCGTCCATGGACACCTGGGACCAGAGCGCAGGTGCCACCATGATCGAGCGCCGCTTGATCGACTGGACCGCTGAGCGCATCGGCTTCACCCCTGACGCGGACGGTGTTTTCACGTCGGGTGGCAGCCAGTCCAACTTCCAGGCCCTGCTGATTGCGCGCAATCAGGCGGTGGCCAAGCTGCGTGTTGGACACCCCGACGCCCGCCTGCCGCACCTGCTGGACCGGCTGCGGATCTTCACTTCCGCAGACAGCCACTTCAGCATCCAAAAGTCTGCCTCAATGCTGGGCATGGGATTCGACGCCGTCGTCGCCATACCCACCGCCGAGGACCACCGAATGGACCCCACCGCGCTTGCGGCTGCTTTGGCAGAAGCGCACGACGCCGGGCTGGTACCCATGGCGGTGGTGGCGACCGCTGGAACCACAGACTTCGGATCGGTTGATCCCCTCACGGAGCTGGCCGCTCTGGTGCGGGCCTATGATTCCTGGCTGCACGTCGATGCCGCCTACGGGGGAGGGCTCATTGTGTCCGGCCGTTACCGGAACCTCTTGGACGGGATCCACCTGGCCGACTCCGTCACCGTGGACTTCCACAAAACGTTCTTCCAGCCGGTCAGCTCAAGCGCGGTGCTGGTCCGCAATGGTTCCATGCTGGGACACGTCACCTACTACGCGGACTACCTCAATCCTGAGAGCGCCGCCAAGGCCGAGATCCCCAACCAAGTGGACAAGAGCATCCAGACCACGCGTCGTTTCGATGCCCTCAAGCTCTGGCTCACACTGCGCATCATGGGCGCGGAGGCCATTGGTGCGCTCTTTGACGAAGCGATCGACCTCGCGGGACGTGTGGGAACCTTGCTTGCCGGTGACACCGAATTCGAGCTGGCCGCCACGCCGCAGCTGAGCACTTTGGTGTTCCGATACCGCCCGGTGGTTGACGGTGCTGTCATCGATGATGACGCGGCCGATGCCATCAATCCCGCCATCCGCGCAGCGATTTTCGCTTCGGGTGACGCTGTTGTTGCAGGCACTAAGGTGGCAGGGCGCCACTACCTCAAATTCACCCTCCTCAACGCTGAGGCCTCCCTGGGGGACATCCAGGAAATCATCGAACTTATTCGCAGGACCGGCGCCAGCCTCCTCGCAGAAACCACGGAGGCCGCCGCATGAGCACCCCAAACAACGGCAGGATTTACGACGTCGCAGGCATCGGCGTCGGGCCCTTCAACCTGGGCCTGGCCGCGCTCAGCGAACCGGTGGAAAACCTCGACTGTGTGTTCCTGGATCGCCGGGAATCCTTCGATTGGCACCCGGGCATGATGCTGGAGCCGGCGCACCTGCAGGTCCCGTTCATGGCGGACCTCGTCACCTTGGCCGACCCGACGTCCCGGTTCTCGTTCCTGAACTTCCTGAAGCAGACCGGCCGCCTGTACCGCTTCTATATCCGCGAGAACTTCTACCCCCTGCGCGCCGAGTACAACCAGTACTGCCAGTGGGTGGCGGGTCAGCTTGAGTCAGTCCGTTTTAGCACGGATGTGCTGGATGTGACTTACGACGACGGCGTGTACCGCCTTTCGGTGCAGGGGCCCGGGGGCGCGGAGGTGCTTAGCGCCCGGAAACTGGTCCTTGGCACGGGCACATCACCCTATGTCCCGGACGCCTGTGCAGGGATAGTCGACGCTGGGGGACTGGTCCTCCACAACGCCGACTACCTGTCGAGGAAGAGTGAGCTGCAGTCCAAGCGCAGCATCACCATTGTCGGGAGCGGCCAGAGCGCGGCCGAGCTGTACTACGAACTCCTTCAGGAAATCGACGTCTACGGGTACCAGCTCAACTGGGTAACCCGCTCCGGCCGCTTCTTCCCGCTCGAGTACACCAAACTCACACTTGAGATGACCTCGCCGGAGTACGTGGACTACTTCCACTCACTCCCGGGCGAGCAGCGCGATTCCTTGATCAAGAACCAGAAGAACCTGTACAAGGGCATCAACTCGGACCTGATCGACGACATCTACGATCTCCTCTACACCAAGAGCCTCTCCGGCATGGTGGACACCCAACTACACACTCACTCGTCGCTGACTGCCGCCGCGTGGGACGCTTCCGCCGGAATCCATACACTCCAGTTGCACCACGAAGAACACGGCCGCGACTACTCGTTGGATTCCGAGGCCGTGGTCCTCGCCACCGGCTACACCTACAAGGAGCCCGTGTTCCTGGCCGGCATCCAGGACCGAATCAGCCGCGACTCCAAGGGCCGCTTCGACGTAGAGCGCAACTATGGAACCGGCGTCGAACCCGGCGAAATCTTCGTCCAGAACGCCGAGCTGCACACCCACGGCTTCGTCACCCCGGACCTCGGCATGGCCGCCTACCGCAACTCCTGCATCCTGCGCGAAATCACGGGCCGGGAGGTCTATCCGATCGAGCGCAGCATCGCGTTCCAGCAGTTCGGCGCACCGGCTCCTGTGGCTGCCAACCTCCCGGAGACAGCTGGAGCAACCGTATGAGCTTCACGTTCCGGCCCGTGGATCCTGTGACCGATGCACCCGTCCTCCACAGCTGGGTCAGCCAGGAGTACGCCCGGTTCTGGGGCATGGTTTCGTCCACAGAGCAGGATGTTGTGGAGGAATACTCGAAGATCGCCGATTCGGGCCATCACCAGGCATTCCTGGGGCTCGACGGCGGTGTCCCCGCCTTCCTGATGGAACGGTACCGTCCCGAATCATCGCCATTGGCGGACGTGTACGAGGTCCAGGACGGCGACATAGGAATGCACCTCCTGGTGTCCCCGCCAAGTGGCGAGCCGCAGCCGGGCTTCACCACCGCCGTCATGCAGTCCGTGATGGCTGAACTGTTCGCCGACCCCGCCACACGGCGGGTCGTCGTCGAGCCTGACGCCCGCAACCACAAGATCCACGTCCTGAATGAAAAGGTGGGCTTCCGGCCGTACGGCGTGGTGACCCTTCCCGCCGTCGACCCTGCGGAGGACCACAAACAGGGGCTCCTGAGCTTCTGTACCCGCGACGACTTCCTTGCCACCCTGACCCCGATTCTGGCCGCGCCCGCCGCGGCGACCAGAGGAGAATCCCTGTGACCACCACTGCTGATAACGTGACCGCCGCGGCTGCTGTCCCGGTGTCCCACCTGACACCTGAGCGCTGGGCCATTGCCAACCGCCACGTGGTCCGCAAGGCGATTGCCGAGTTTTCGCACGAACGGATCCTGGTTCCGGAGCTGATCCGCGACGAAGGTGCCGGCGTTGGCCTGTACAAGGTGGTAAGCGACGATGACGCGACGGAATACCGGTTCCGCGCCCGTGTGCTGCGGCTTGACCACTGGTCCATCACCGCTGATTCCGTGGTTCGCGTGCGCAACGGCGAAGACTTATCCGTGGACGCCCTGGATTTCATTGCCGACTTCCACGAAGCCCTGGCCATCCGGCAGGACATGCTGCCCGTCTATCTCGAGGAAGTCAGCAGCACACTGGCCAGCCACGCGTACAAGCAGGGCAAGCCCTTCTCCTCGGCGCAATTGGCGGCAGGTATCACGGGCGGTGCCGACCGTGCCGCGGATTTCCAGGCGATCGAGCACAGCATGACCGAGGGGCATCCTTGCTTCGTGGCCAACAACGGCAGGCTGGGATTCGGTATTGCGGACTACCACGCGTTCGCGCCGGAGACCGGTGCAACGGTGAAGCTGCAGTGGATCGCGGTGCACCGTAGCAAAGCAGTGTTCACCTCGAGCGCGGGGCTCGATTACCGCACCCACTTCGAAGCTGAACTAGGACCCGCCACCTTGGCGTGGTTCAACGCCGAACTTTCGGCATCCGGCCTGGATCCAGAGGAGTACCTCCTCATGCCGGTCCACCCATGGCAGTGGGACAACAAGCTCACGGTGACGTTCGCGGCAGAAATCGCCCAGCGCCACATCGTGAACCTGGGTGCAGGCGAGGATTCGTACCAGGCTCAGCAGTCCATCCGCACCTTCTTCAACACCACGGCACCGGAGAAGGCGTACGTCAAAACGGCGATGTCCGTGCTGAACATGGGCTTCATGCGTGGGCTCTCGCCGCAGTACATGAAGGCAACGCCGGCCATCAACGATTGGTTGCAGGAATTGATCGGCAATGACCAGGAGCTCCAGAACCGGGGCCTGGCCATGATCCGTGAAACAGCGGCCATCGGCTATCACAACCACTATTACGAGGCTGCTTCGGCCAAGGGTTCGCCTTACCGCAAGATGCTCTCGGCCCTGTGGAGGGAAAGTCCGCTGCCGTTACTCAAGGACGGACAGCAGCTGGCCACTATGGCGTCGCTCCTGCACGTGGACCAGTCCGGAGCCCCTATGGTCACGGCACTTATGAAACGTTCAGGCTTGGCTCCCACTGAATGGCTTCGCCGCTACTTCGAGGCCTATCTTGTGCCCTTGCTTCACTGCCTCTATGAGTATGAGCTCGCGTTCATGCCGCACGGCGAAAACGTGATCCTGATCCTCGAGAATGGCGTGCCTGTCCGGGCGATCATGAAGGACATTGCCGAGGAAATCGTGGTGATGGGGGACCGGCTGGAGCTCCCGGAAGACGTGTCCCGCATCAAAGCCGACATCCCCGCCGAGGAGATGGTGCTGGCTATCTTCACCGACGTGTTCGACTGTATCTTCCGGTTCCTGGGGGCGATCCTTGTGGAGGACGGGACGCTGAGCGAGGACGAATTCTGGGGAACCGCCGCAACTGTTGTGAAGGAGTACCAGCAGCGCCACCCGGACCTCACGGACCAGTTCGCCATGCATGATGTGTTCGCTCCGGACTTTGAACTGTCGTGCCTCAACCGGCTCCAGCTGCGGAACAATCAGCAAATGCTGGACATCTCGGATCCTTCAGGCGGCCTCCAGATGGCTGGGCGCCTGGCTAATCCGCTGGCGAAGTTCGCCTGAAGACCCGTGAGGGGTTAGCTCTCGGCACTCCCGCCGGAGCAAAAGGGTGGGAGCTAACCCTCCGGGGTGCGGGCGGCTAGTCTTGGCCCATGACGACTCGAGCCAATGAACTCACCGCCCTCATCACTGGTGCGACGGCGGGAATCGGCGCTGAATTCGCCCGCCAACTCGCCGAAGCGGGGCACCATGTGGTCCTGGTGGCCCGCGATGAGCGGCGCCTGAAGGAAAAAGCCGAGGAGCTTGAACGCGACTTCAGTATCTCGGCGGAGGTCCTGCCCGCAGACCTGACCACCGACGTCGGCGTTTCGGCAGTAGCGGACCGTCTCAGGGACGCCGAAAGGCCCATTGACGTGCTGGTGAACAACGCCGGTCTGGGACTCCTGAAGTCGTTCGAACGCAACGAGCTGGAGGAAGAACGCCGCCATCTGAGGCTGCATGTCCAGACGCCCATGGAGCTGTGCCATGCAGCCCTTGAGGTGATGCTGCCACGCGGCCGGGGCAGGATTATCAACGTCGCCAGCGTCGCCGCGTTCGCCAACAGGGGCACGTACTCCGCCGCCAAGGCGTGGCAGGTGACCTTCAGTCGGTGGGCCAACCTCAACTATGCGAAGTCCGGCGTCCAAGTCACTGCCGTGTGCCCGGGTTTTACGCATACCGAATTCCACGACCGGATGGGCATGGACAAATCCGTGGCACCCCGGTTCCTGTGGCTGACCGCCGAACGAGTGGTCCGTGAGGGTCTGGACGACAACGCCAAGGGCAAAGGCATTTCCATCCCCACCAAGCGCTACAAAGTGGTCAGCTTCTTTGCGCGCGTCCTGCCGGCAAAGCTGACGTCGGGCCCGCCGCGTCGGCCGCTGGAGCCCTAGCTTTCACGCGCGAACCCTTCAACGAGCCGCGCGAGCGGGTCGGGTGCGTGCCCCGTGGGTAAAGCGGCGACCAACAAGGGCGCGTAGCGGATCTTGTTGCCGCTGCGGCCGCCGAAGAACCGGCGCAACTGTGCCGGTACCGGCTGCCCGCGCTGCGATGGCTGGCGTTGGAGGAGCCGGAACGACGCAAGCTCACCCTGGGCGTCAATGACGTCGAGTACGGCGTCGACGCCGAGGCAGCGGATGAGTTCGTCCTCAAGATCGGCCCGACAAACATGGAATCCCAGCTCGTCCAGTGGCCCGGATCCGAGCCCGGCCCTTTCCAGTGCGCGGGCTATGCCCCACGACTCACCTTCGTCGCACAGGCCCAGGAGCCGGTGGTTCGCCCCACGCGGACCGTAACGGTCCAGGAAGCGGACGATGCTCGTGGCGCCTCCCATGGGAACCACTGTGATCTGCTCTGCAATCAGGTCATGTCCGCAACGACGAGCGAGCGACTCGACCGCAAGCCGGTCACTTTCGCCCTCGACCAACACCGTTGTCGCCTGCATGGAACCAGTATGACTTACGGCCTTTAAACGGTGGGCTTTGCCCGGGGCGCCCGCACAAGAACGGCGACGGCGATGCCCACCACCGCCCCGACGAACGTTTCGATGGCACGCTCCATCACCAGCACACCCGGATCCATCGGCGACGCGAGTTGGGCGATCAGCAGGATCACCGGGGTAAAGAACACCATGGCCCACCCGTAGTGCCGGGCCATGAACAGCTCCGTGGGGAACTGGCATAAGACCACCACCACAGCCAGGACCACGGCGGCGTGGCCGGGAAAGTACTGTAGGGGCGACAGTGGACTGGGGAAAAGGACGACGGCGACCACCACCAGCCCAAGGAACGTCCCCACGATGCGGTGGATGCCCCGGTGGACGCGACTGGGGAGGTCGGCACCGGCGAGCGGCACCGCCGCCGCGGCCATGGCCCAGTGGGGGTGGCCGCTCACGCTCAACACGCCAATGACTCCCGCTGCGCCAACCGCCAACATGTAGCGGGTCGCATGGACAAGTGCCGCTTGGCGCAGAGGCCCGCTGAGCACGGGAACGTCACGGGCAGCGCCGGCCACCCACGTGCGGTGCCGGAACCAGCCGGCAAAACCGACCACCACGGAGAAGGCGGCCGACGCGGCCCCGATGAGTATCGCCGTCGTGAACGGGACGCTGGTTGGCACCGAAGCGCAGGCGCCCAAGGCGAGGATGCCAAAGAACGGACCAATTGGCTTCAGCCGCACGGCATCGGCATACAACGAGCCGAACCCTGCGAAGAGGGTAGCCACCAGCACCAACCACCACGAGTGGATGTGGTTCACGGACAAAACGACGCCGATGGTCAGCCCGCCCACAAGGATCAGCGCAGCCTGTGCCTGGTGCTTGAGCCGGAGCTGGTGGGTTTCATTGCGGCCGTACATTCCGGTCAGGGCGCCGAAGACTGCGTACATCATGAGATCGGGGCGCCCAATGAGGACCAGGACCAGCCCTGGCAAGGCAACGCTGAGCGCAACGCGAACGGCCGAGAGGCGATCGTTGTTGGCCGGGCCAAGCCGGTGGAGTTCACGGGCGTGCGTCAAAAGCGCGGGCACAGGGAACACCACCAATCTTCAAGGGTTGCTTTCGAAATTATCAGGGTGCCCGGAGATCCCGCTATAAGGCCGGTCACAACACAGGGCGAACAGGGGCATCGGAAGCATGAAGGTCTGGGAAGATCAACATATGCCTGTCGCTTTCGTTTGCCGCACCCGCTCCGCCATGCCGCCGCAGGAGCTGTTCGATCTTTCGCGGAACATCGACGCCCACGTGGGATCGATGACCAAGAGCCGCGAGAAGGCAATTGCAGGTGTCACAACAGGCCTGATCTCGGAAGGCCAGACTGTCACATGGCAGGCGTGGCACCTGGGAGTCCGGTTCCGCATGACCAGCCGCATCGTGCGGATGGACGCTCCGGCGTCGTTCTCTGACGAACAGGTGAAGGGCCCCTTCAAGTACCTCCGACACACGCACGAGTTCCGCCCGGACGGCAGCGGAACACTGATGGTGGACACCATCGAGTTCGCAGCGCCTTTCGGGCCGCTCGGCCGCTTGGCGGAAAAGCTGATCCTCGCCCGGTACATGCAAAACCTCATTGAAAAGCGCAACGAGTTCCTGGTGGCACAGGCACCTCCGGCGCTGGACGCACGGCAATGATCCGGCTCGCCCACGCCGATGACCTGCAGATGATGCAGGACATTGAACGTGCCGCGGGGGAAGCCTTCCGCCAGCTTGGTATGGACTCGATAGCCGACGACGAGCCGTTCCCCGTGGAGAAGCTGGGCACCTACGCGGCTGCCGGGCGTGCATGGGTGTACGTCGACGGTCTTGACTACCCGGTGGCGTACCTGCTGGCCGACGTCGTGGACGGGGAAGGCCATGTGGAACAGGTCAGCGTCCACCCCGACCAGGCGCATCAGGGCCTCGGCCGCGAACTGCTGCACGCCGCCCGCGTTTGGGCCAGGGGCCATGGAATGCACCGGCAGACCCTCACTACTTTCCGGGACGTGCCCTGGAACGCGCCGTACTACCGGCGGCTCGGCTTCGAAGTGCTCGACGCCGGCGCCTGGGGTCCTGAGTTGACTCGCCTGATGCAGCATGAGGCCGACGTGGGGCTGGCCCGCTGGCCGCGGGTGGCCATGTGGCGGCCGGTAGCGCCACCCACCTAGCCGGCAGCCACCAGCTCAACCTCGTAGCTGTCGGTGTTGATCAGGTAAGCCGCGTAGTGGTCCGGACCACCGGCGTGCGGGTACTTCGACTCGAACATCTCGTACCAACCCGCGTCGGCTCCGCGCTCGCGGATGCGATCCACGTTTTCCCGCGTGCCGGCGTGGAAGGCAACATGGTTGACCCCCGGATCGGTGCGGCGGTGCGCGGTGCCAGTGATGGCGTCGGAGCACTCCACCACGACGTAGGTTCCACCGAGTCTCCAGCTGCAGCCGGTGGGCCACTCCTGGAACGGCTCATAACCGAGCTCGCCCAGCAGCCATCCCCACTCGGCCCGTGCGCGGTCCAGCAATGGCACCCAGATTTCAAGATGGTGGATGGACCCCACGGATCCAGCTGCAACCTCACGCATGCGCCGAGTCTACGAGGTCCGGGCCCGTTCCACATCGGCGGCGCTCGCGGAGTCTCCACGGGCCCGAAGCCCGGCAATCACACCATCCACGTCGGCGGGCGCACGGTTTTGGCTGAGTTTCGTCTTGGCCTCCACCCGGCTGATGACAAGTTCGACGCCGACAATCGCCCGTAGCTGCCCGGCAATGAAGCGCTCGGGTGCTTCGTCCACCGTCCAGGGTTCGGGCATGCCGGCTTCGTTCTGGTTGGACAGGCGCCGGACATGCGTTGCCAGCCAGCCGGCGTCGTCGTGGATTATCAACTCGCCGTAAGCGTGCGCCGTGGAGTAATTCCAGGTGGGGACGACGCGGCCGTGTTCGGCCTTGGACGCGTACCAAGAGGGCGAGATGTAGGCGTCGGCGCCCTGCAGGATCATTAATGCCTCACCGGAAACCGGCAAGGACCACTGCGGATTGTTGCGGGCCATGTGTGCCTGAAGTGCGCCATGTTCCCCAACCGAGGGGTCATACACAAAGGGCAACAGGGTAGCCAGCAGTCCCTCCGGGGACATGGTGACGAGGTTGGCGGCGTTGTTCTGCGTGAGCAACGCCTTAAGTGCTTCGGGTGAAGCGGCGAAATGCGCCGGGGTGTACATGCCAGGTGTCCTCTCGGGGTGACGGGTCTTAGGAGGCCGACGGCGGGTTGAGCCTGACGCGGACGGCGGCGCCTGCGCAGAGAATCACGGCTAGGCCGCCCACCACGGTGGTCCAACTCATGGATTCGCCCAGTAGGAGCGCGGCCCATGCGATGCTCATGACTGGTTGGACCAGTTGGATTTGGCTGACCTGGGCCATGGGGCCGATGGCCAGTCCCCGGTACCAGGCGAAGAAGCCGAGGAACATGCTAACGACGCCCAAGTAAGCGAAACTGAGCCATTGAACAGGCGTGGCTGACGGAATCCCGGACCCCAACGACAGGGCCGTCAGCGCGATCATCACGGGCGAGGCCACCACCAATGCCCAGGAGATGGTCTGCCAGGCGCCCAATTCACGGGCCAGCAGTCCGCCCTCTGCGTAGCCGATGGCTGCAGCCAGGACAGCACCGAGCAGGAGGAGGTCGGCCCAGTGCAGGGCACCGAAACCACCTGACTGCACCAGGGCGAAAGCAAGGGCCGCAATAACGCCCACTGCGGTGAGGACCCAGAACAGGGGGCGAGGCCGTTCCCGTCCCCGGATGACCGCTGCTGTGGCCGTAGCCGCCGGAAGGAGCGCAATGACCACCGCTCCGTGGCTGGCGGATGTAGTAGTGAGGGCGAAGGTGGTGAGCAACGGGAAACCCGCAGCGATGCCTCCTGCCACTACGGCCAGCCTGAACCATTGCAGCCCACTGGGAAAGCGCTGGCTGGTCACGGCCAGGGCCAGCGCAGCGAGTACGGCTGCCACCACCGCCCTGCCGGCACCAATGAACAGCGGCGACAAACCCTCCACGGCTACTCGCGTGAACGGAACAGTGAAGGAGAAGGCGACGACACCGAGGAGTCCCCACCACATGCCCGTGGGAGTCTTGGTGGATATCACTGGCCGTGAAAGCGTAGTAGCGCTACTATTGTGACTCATGAATAACGATAGCAGTTCCCGCATTGTCGCGCGACTAAAAGATTGGATCGCCGCGGCCGCTCCCGGATCGAAACTGCCATCAACACGTCACCTCGTGGCCGAATACCAAGCGAGTCCGGTCACCGTCCAGAAGGCATTGCGAAGCCTAACGTCCCAGGGGCTGATTGAGAGTCGTCCCGGCGTGGGGACTTTCGTTCGTGCCTACCGTACAGCGCGGCCATCGGACTACGGATGGCAGACTGCGGCACTCAGGTCAGCCCATGCGGCGCGGCCCCTGAACTCGGCTGCCATGCGCAGCGCTTCCAACGACGTCATAGCCTTCCACTCCGGCTACCCGGACCGTGAACTCCTGCCCGAAAGGCTGGTCCGAGCCGCGCTGACACGGGCCGCGCGAGGTGACTCCGCCCTGTCGAGGCCTCCGGCGCAAGGCCTCCCCGAACTGCAGTCGTGGTTCGCGCATGAGCTCAGCACCTCAATGCCCGTTGGGGTGACGCCGCCCCAGCCGAGCGACGTCGTCGTACTTCCTGGGAGCCAGAGCGGACTGAGCTCAATTTTCCGTGGATTGGTGGGGCATGGCCAGCCCCTGCTGGTGGAGTCGCCCAGTTACTGGGGCGCGTTGCTGGCCGCGGGCCAGGCAGGCGTGAACGTCATCCCAGTGCCCAGCGGCCCGGAAGGTCCCGACCCGGACGAACTGGACAGGGCATTCGAGGAATCCGGCGCGCGGCTGTTTTATGCCCAGCCGAACTTCGCCAACCCCACAGGAGCGCAGTGGTCGGCCAAGCGTGGCGAGGAGGTGCTGAGGATCGTGCAGCAGCACGGAGCTTTCCTTGTGGAGGACGACTGGGCCCACGATTTCGGGATCACCGCTCCTTCCGCTCCGCTGGCAGCCAAGGATGATTCGGGCCACGTGGTCTACATCCGCTCGCTGACCAAAAGCGTGTCACCGTCCGTTCGCATTGCGGCGATTATTGCCCGTGGACCAGCGCGGGAGCGGATCATGGGCGCACAGGCCGCGGAGTCGATGTACGTCAGCGGTTTGCTGCAGGCGGCAGCGCTCGACGTCGTCACGCAGCCCGGGTGGCAAACCCACCTTCGCGGACTCAGCCATCAACTGCAGTCGCGACGCGACCTCCTGGTCACCAGCCTCGCGGAACACGTCCCCGAAGCCCACCTCAGCAACCTGCCAAAAGGCGGCTTGAACCTGTGGTTGCGGATGCCGGACGGGTTCGACGCCGAGCAGCTCACCAAGGATTGCGAAGCGGCAGGGGTGCTCATTGCTGCCGGGACCGAGTGGTTCCCCGCAGAGCCCGAGGGGCCACACATCAGGCTCAACTACGCCGGCCCCAACCCCGGAGCTTTCCCGGAGGGCGCGCGGATTATTGGGGAAGCGGTGCGGAAGTTGCTGGGCGCTTAACGACCGTAGCCACCAACCTCAAGGAGAGCGCCTTGGGGCTGGTGGCTACGTTGGGCGGCGCATGGCCGCGAACTATCCGTGTCGCGTTGCAGAAGTTGCAGGCAAAGAGTTCCTAAGCGGGTGTCAGGTCCTTGTTGCCTTTGCCGAACACTGCGTCATCAATGGGCTGGCCGTCGAACGGCATCTCGTCCAGGTTGATGAGCGGGTTGGTGTCCTGCGTTGCGACGAGCTCGCGCGCTTCAGCCTGGGTGTCCACGCTGGGCATGGAACCCGGCAGCGGCCGCTGGGCGGATTCACGCAGGAAGAAGATGGCAATCGCACCGACGATGGACGTGGCCATCAGGTAGTACGCAGGCATCATGTCATCGCCGGTGCCCTCGATCAGGCCCTGCACGATGAACGGCGTGGTTCCGCCGAAGATCGCTACCGAGAAGTTGTAGGCGATACCCATGCCGCCATAACGGCTGGACGTCGGGAACAACGCGGGGAGAGCCGAGGCCAGGTTGGCGATGTAGAACGTCACTGGGAAAGCGATCAGTGCCAGGCCGGCCAGCGTGGACCAGATCTCACCGATGCCGATCAGCATGAAGGCCGGAACCGAGAAGACGATGGTGCTGCCAGCGCCGATCCACAGGACGGGACGGCGACCGATGCGGTCCGAGAGCTTACCGGTCAGCGGGATGCACACGGCCATGATCACCAGGACCGGAATGGTCAGCAGGGTGCCGTGGACGGGGTCGTAGCCCTTGGAATCCGTGAGGTACGTGGGCATGTAGGAGGTCAGTGCGTAGCCAACGGTGTTGGCTGCGGCTGCGAGGATCATGGCCAGCACGATCTGGCGCCAGTAGGCCTTGACGATGCCGATGGGTCCCTTGGCGACGGCAGCATCCTGCGAGGCTGCATCCTTGGCGGAGGCTTCCTGGGCGTCCAGGGTTGCCTGGAACTGCGGGGATTCCTCGATCTTGCTACGGAAGTACACGGCAATCAGGCCCAGCGGGCCAGCGATCAGGAATGGAATCCTCCAACCCCAGTCCTCCATGGCTGCCTGTCCCAGCGTGAGCTGCAGGACTGAAACCAGGGCGGCGCCGAGGGCGAAGCCGATGTAGCTGCCCATGTCCAGGAAGCTGGCAAAGTAGCCGCGGCGCTTGTCAGGGGCGTACTCGCTGACGAAAGTCGTGGCACCGGCGTACTCGCCACCGGTGGAGAAGCCCTGGATGAGCTTCAGGATCACCAGCAACGCGGCGGCCCAGATGCCGATCTGCGCGTAGCCGGGAAGGAGGCCGACGGCGAACGTACTTGCCGCCATCAGCATCAGTGTTGCTGCGAGAACCTTCTGGCGGCCCACCTTATCGCCGAGCCAACCGAACACGACGCCACCGAGGGGGCGGGCGATGAAGGTTGCGGCGAAGGTGCCCAGAAGGAAGAGTGTCTGGACGGACTTGTCTGCTTCCGGCAGGAAGACAGGGCCCATGGTGGTGATGAGGTAGCCGAACACGCCGACGTCGTACCATTCCATGGTGTTGCCGACGATGGTGCCGCCGAGTGCTTTGCGCAGCATCGGCTTATCCACCACGTTGACGTCGGACTCCTTGAGCCGGCGCTTCGGGCGAAGCTTCGTTTTCTTGGCTGCGTTCTTTACTGCGTTTACTGCGTTTGCGGCGGCCGGGGTGTGGCCTGCCGATACCTGGTTCCCGGTGGCGTTCCTTGCGCCATCCGGAGAGACGGTGTTGCTTTGGTCTGTGGGCATTTGGGCTTCTCCTAGGGAGGTCATTTGCTTGCGACTTCTGCTGCCCCGCTCTGGGCAGGGTTTCAATTTTACGCGGTTTTGGCCCAGAACCCGAGTTGAGATCCGATTTTTGGGCCCTTTGAGGGTGCAAATTGCCTAGGTGTGTTGCATCTCATTACCCGCTCTTGCCCCGTGATCATGCGGATGTCGGCCTGTTTTTGCCTCACAAAGCGCGTTGTTACCAAATTGTTTAGCCAAGCCCACCGAACGGGGCGGAAACGGGGTCAAAAACTGACTGTTTGGGAGTCGTCGCTCCGATCATCGGCCCACTAATACGGACCGGGCGGTTGCCCGAGTAGAACCAGTCGATGGCACATTGACGGTGGCCGCCAGCATTGCGCCGGTGGCCACCGCTCCCGGTTAGGGGATGTTGTGCCAGAACAGGCGGACGACATCAACGACTAGTCGGATGATGTTCACCGCCAGGTTCCAGGCGCCCCATGGTTCTTCACGTTTCCGCTTGGACTCCATGCCGGCACCTCCTCCCGGAGGAACAGGGCACGGCCAGCACGTGTCTGTGGGCACAACAACGTTGCGCCCTACGTGCGCAGGGCCATAGACTCAAAGTGTTCGGATTTGAGGCTATGACCCTCTCGACCGCACCAATGAGCGCACCGCGCTGAACAAAGGACCCGATTGCACTCGGGTCCTTTGTTCGTTAACGGCACAGCAGGCTTTTGCCTGATGATCCCAGCGTATCGGCCAGAAGGCGCGTCAACGGACAGCCCGACCTGTTAAAGACGTGCCTCGCAAACCGAGGAGCCATAGACTCCATCTGCTCCATCACCAGTCTGATCGCTTCAGGCTGCTTGTCCGGCGGGTACCCGAAACGGACCAGAAGCCTCTTGATCGAGGAACGAAGTTTGGCCCTGACATCATCGCGCACCGTTCCAATCGGTCCGGACGTCCCGGCGCATCACTGACAGCAGCTCGCGGGCGATATCGGCGAGCACGCCTTCGCCCTGTATTTCCACGGCAGACTCGTTGGAGGCCACAGCGTCATAGAAAGCAAGCTCGTCAGAACTCAGAGGGGGAGTGAAGTGAGCGCCTCGGTTGCCCTCGGCTGCGACTTCCCGAGCCAGCTCCACCAGCTCCGCGATGATCTCCGCCGACGTCAGCTACTGGTTAGTGTACTTCCGCATCAGCTCAGTAATGCGTTCTGAGAAGGCCCGCTGGCGAATCACGTTGTTTCGCGTCGCGACAGCAGACTCGTCAGCGATGAGCTTTCGCAGTGCCTCGATCGCCAGCTGCGGGTTGCGGGCATTCTGGGTCTTGGCAATGAATTCCGGTGTCAGGTCATCCAATGAGGGCTTCGGCATGCCAGCTGCCTCGTAGATGTCCAGTACCTCGCCGGAAGAGGTTGCGGAAGCCAGGAGGTTGCCCAGCAGTCGCTGGATCTCCTCCGGCACCGGTTCGCCGCTGGCCTGTCGGTCCGCGGCGTCGAACTTGGCCATGTAGACCCGCGTCTCCTCGTAGACCTGAATTTCGGGCCGGAGTCCGGCCAAGGTATCCGAGCCGGAACACAGCGCCCACGCCCGTGACAATTGGCCGGAGTATCGGCGGTACTTTGAGGCCAGAGATTCTTCGCCCTCGGCGGGCTTGTTGCCTGGTGTCTCCGGGCTTCGCAGATAGTTGGCCGCGCCCGTCGCAGCGTTGACAAACGCCTGCGGGCCGCCCTTCGCGAGCACGGATTTCCAGTCGTATCCGGAGACCATCCCACGGAGTTCGTCCACCAGCGACACCGTATGCCCAACCGCTTCGTCTACGTTCTTGCCGACTGGCATGTTCGCCTGATCGTCTTTGGTGTACTCGGCCAGCGCCTTGGTTAGATTCTCAGCCAGCGGAGCGTAGGCCACAAGCAGACCGTCCTGTTTGCCGCGGAAGGTGCGGTTTACGCGTGCCAGGGTCTGCATCAGCAGCGCGCCCTTCAATGGCCGGTCCAAGTACAGTGTGTGCAGCGGCGGTGAGTCATAGCCGGTGAGCATCATGTCCTTAACGATGACGAACTCCAGTTCGTCGTCGACGTCCTTGAGCCGCTCTTTGACCGTCGCATTCGCCGAGTCGCGGCGCCGTAACAGAGGCGCTTGGGGCCGTCGAAAAGGAGCGCGATGGGCTGATGAAGGAGCTCGAACAGGCGAAGCAGGAGAAACAGGCATCGGTTGAACTGGCCGAGGCGAAGCTCGCTAACGAACTTCTGAAGACTGCATCGGAGAAAGACTCCGCTATCCAGGACCTCAAGGCGAAGCTCGAAGCCATCGAAACCACGCAGAAGCTTGAGATCTCCGGAGCAGTCAACACGGTCGAAAAGGAGCGCGACAAACTCAAGAGCAGCCTTGAACGGGCCGATCTCGAGAAGCAGCTCGGTGAGAAGGCTCTGAAGGACAAGTACGAGACCCAGATCAAGGACCGTGAAGAACAAATCGAGCGGCTGCGGGACCTGAAAGCGAAGCTGTCGACCAAAATGGTCGGAGAAACTCTCGAACAGCACTGCGAGACCGAGTTCAACCGCATTCGTGCCACAGCCTTTCCCCTTGCCTATTTCGAGAAGGACAACGATGCGCGGGCCGGGAGCAAGGGTGATTACATCTTCCGCGACTCCGATAGTGCCGGTACTGAGATTGTGTCGATCATGTTTAAGATGAAGAACGAGAACGACGGAACCGCGACTCAAGCATAAGAACGAAGACTTCCTGAAAGAGCTGGACAAGGATCGCACGGAGAAGGGGTGCGAGTACGCCGTGCTGGTCTCTCTGCTCGAGCCTGATAGCGAGCTCTACAACACCGGGATCGTCGATGTCTCTCACCGCTATCCGAAGATGTACGTCATCCGGCCGCAGTTCCTCATCCAGTTGATTGCGCTGCTGCGGAATGCCGCGATGAATTCGCTCGAATACAAGACCGAACTTGCGTTGGTCAAGGCGCAGAACTTGGACATCACGAATTTCGAACAGCAGATCAGCGACTTCAAGGACGCGTTCGGTCGGAACTGGCGGCTCGCCTCCGACGGTTTCGTGGAGGCGATCAAGCGCATCGACGAAGCGATCAAGGACTTGGAAAAGACGAAAGTGGCGCTGCAGAAGTCTGCCGACAACCTGCGGCGTGCGAACGCCAAAGCCGACGATCTCACCATTAGGAAGCTGACGAGGGGTAACTCGACAATGACTGCCAAATCTGCCGAGTTGGAGGCGGCGAAGACGGTAGGGTGGGACGTCAACTGAAATAGTGAAGGCCGACATCCGAAAAGGTGCCGGCCTTCACTTCTCCGTTGCTAATCACTCCCTGACTCGTGAACCGATCACCACTGTCGCCCCCAGTTCCTCATCCGATACCACTGATGCTGCGAGCCCTGCGCCGGCCATGATCCCGGCCGTCTCCGACGCCTGTGCCGTGGAGGTTTCAATGAGCAAGGTACCACCCGGCGCCAGCCACTCACGTGCCCCCGACGCGACTCGACGCTGCACCGCCAAACCGTCAGCTCCGCCGTCGAGCGCCACCATCGGTTCGTGGAGCCGGGCTTCCGGCGGCATCATCCCTATGGACCCGGTGGGCACGTAGGGTGCGTTGGCCAGAAGCACGTCAACGCGTCCACGGAGTTTGCGGGGGAGTGCCTGGTAGAGGTCGCCTTCATGGACGCGCCCGCCACGGGGCTCAACGTTGCGGCGGGCGAATCGGACAGCCGTGGGATCAATGTCCGCCGCGTGCAGCTCGCAGCTCCCCAGCAGTTCGCTGAGCGCTGCGCCGATCGCGCCGGAGCCGCAGCAGAGGTCGACGACGACGGCGCGACGCCCATCTGTCAACGGCCGGGCGATGGTCGCGGCTTGCCGAACCAGGAACTCGGTGCGACGCCGGGGAACAAATACGCCCGGTCCCACTGCCATCCGCTGTCCGCAGAAATCAACCCAGCCCACAATGTGTTCGAGCGGGAGTCCGCGGACCCGGTGATCCACCATGCTGGCCAACTCGCTCGGGGTCCGGGCTGCGCTGATCAGGAGCTGGGCTTCGTCTTCGGCGAAAACACAGCCCGCAGCCCGCAAGGTGGTGACGATCGAAGTACTGCTGGTCACGAGAGCCATGCTAGTCGAGGGGTTCACAAACATGGCGAAACTTGGTTAGGGTAAGACCCATGGGAACACTGATTTTTGAGTAGACCAGCCCGTGCCCGCCATGGTGCACCAGCTGCGTTTCAGAAGACAAAAATCCACGCCTGTTGAGGCTTGCCTCCATGCCGTTCCCGTTGTCGACGCCTTCTTCTTTGAACCGCAACGCACGGGATACGTGTCTCTTCAGGACTCGCACACTCTAGGAGTCCGTATGACCGCCAACCCTTCCGACAACAAGAACCAAGCCGCTTCGGGCGGTATCAAGTCCAAGCTCACAGATGCCCAGCGGGCCATGCTCGCCAGCAAGTCGGGCGGCGGAGCGCCAGCCGGCTGGCAGAGCACCGGCAAAGGCCACAAGCCCACATCCGCCAGCGGTAAGCAAGCCAAGACCGAGAAGAAGGTCCGCTGGTAAATCCAACGGACAGGCACACTGAAAGGGAAGAACCATGACTGCGAAGCATTCAGCAGAAAAAATCAATCCTGAGGTTGCGAGCCACTTGGTGGAGTCCATGGACATGGCCCCGATGCCCGAACCTGCTGCCATAGCGTTGGCACTGGGCGCGGATCAAAGTCAGCAGTGGCCGGACGGTAACGGCAAGCGCCGTCACCCGAAGGACCGCGGCCAAGCCCACGGGCGCATGGGCCAGGGGGCCGCAGTGTCTGCGATCCACCGGACCAGCCGCCCGCAGATGCCACACTCCTCCTAGCGCGGCTTACCTCCGCGTTCCCAACCCAACTAGGGGACAGTAAACGCCCTATTGAGCGCTCATAGCTGCGTTATCTGTCCCCTAGTTGGGCTGGCTGATGTCTGAGGGGGACTTGTCCGGGCGCCAACCACGCCACACCGGATGGCGTAGCCGGCCAGGACCGGTCCAGTTGCCGAAAGTCACCTCGGCCACGAGGTCGGGGCTCACCCAATGGGCGCCGGCCGCGTCCTCACGAGGGATGTCCGCGAAGGGCGAATCGCTGGCTTCCCGCGATTCCAGCTTCTCGATGATGTCCCGCAGTTGCCAATCCTTGAACCCGGTCCCCACCCTGCCCACATAGTGCAGCTGGTCCCCGTCCGGGATGCCCAAAAGCAGTGCCCCGAAGGTTCCGCTCCGCGCGCCTGCCCCTGGCCGCCAGCCGCCCACCACAACCTCCTGGCTTTGCTCCAGTTTGAGCTTGATCCAGGCCCTGCTCCGGCGTCCCACGGCGTAACGGCTGTCCGCTTTCTTGGCCATGACCCCTTCCAGGCCCAACTCGGCGGCGCTGGACATGAGATCTTCAACATCGTGGTCCAGTACAGCCGAAAGATGCAGGGGACAGCCTGCCTTCAGGCGGCCCGCGAATGCTTCCAGCTTTTCTCGGCGCTCAACGAAAGGCAGCCCGCTGAGGTCCGTGCCGTCGTCGTACATCAGGTCGAAAAGCATGAGCTGCACCGGAACCGAGGCCCTGGCGCGTTCGATTTCGGCAGCCTTGGCCAGGTTCATCCGGAGCTGCAGCCGCCCAAAGTCAGGCCGGGAACCCTTGCCAAGCGCCACGATTTCGCCGTCGGCAACAAAGTCTCCTTCCGGCCAGCAGGCGCGGTCTGTGAGCTCCGGGTAGGTGGCGGTGAGGTCGTTTCCGTTGCGGCTCATGAGCCGGATCTTGCCCTCGGTTCCGGTGATGACAGCCCGGATGCCATCCCATTTGAGCTCGTAAAGCCAGTGATCCCCGCTAAGGTCCGCCGTGGTCCCGGACGTGGCCAGCATGGGGGCATAATCACGAATCGGCTGCCGGGCAGCGGGAGCGGCAGCGGGCTGCGGCTCCTTTGCCGGTGCACTCCGGCGCGCTCCCGGCTGCTCCTTCATCAAGTGGATCAGCCAACGGTCACCCGTATTGATCAGGGCCAGGCGCTTGGTGCCGCCAAGGCCACCACCCGGCTCGCCCGTGAGCGTCGCGATGACTTCCTTGCCATCGCGCCACTTTTCGCACGTGAACTCGCCGCGGTCCCAAATGGTCATGGTTCCCGCCCCGTACTCACCCTTCGGAATGATCCCGGCGAACGTTGCGTACTCCATGGGGTGGTCTTCGGTGTGGACGGCCAGGTTGTTGCGCTCGGGTGTTTCCGGCACACCTCGGGGCAGCGCCCAGGACGCCAGGACACCGTTGTGCTCCAAACGCAGGTCCAGGTGGTAGCGCCTGGCGTGATGCTCCTGGATGACGAAGATGCCGCCGGGCGGCGGAGGGTCACCCGGTTTTGGCTGCTCCGAGGATGTCGCGGTGGGCGCCGCCGAGGCAGCGGCCGACGACGACGGAAACGGCTCCGGGGTTTTGTCCGGATCGCGCATCCCAACATATTTGGCGAGACGGCTCTCCACCGTCACCGCCCGGCCGCGCGAACCACCCGAAGCAGCCTCGCCGTCGTCGGTATCCTCCCCATGCGGCGGAAGGTGCCGCTCGGAGATGGACGCGAAGTGGTCCTTGCCGGTGCGGACCCGTTCCATCACGGCGGTGTAGTCCAGATGGTCGAGCGTGGGGGAATCCAGCTCCCGCCACGTGCGGGGTGCGGCAACCGTGGGGTGGGCTTTGCCGCGCAGGGAGTACGGCACGATAGTGGTCTTGTTGCCGCTGTTCTGGCTCCAATCCACCAGGACCTTGCCATTGCGCAAGGACTTCTTCATGTCGCTCACCACCAGCCCGGGGTGGTCGGACTCCAAAGCCCGCGCAAGCTCATGGGCGAACGCCGAAACTTGCTCGGACTTCAGGGTGCCATCCAACCCTGTGTAGAGGTGGATGCCCTTGCTGCCACTGGTGACGGGAACGGGGTCCATGCCCATGTCCTGCAGGATGGAGCGGGCCAGCTTGGCCACCTCGACGCATTCAGGCAGGCCCGCGCCCGGACCGGGATCGAGGTCCAGCACAAAACGGTCCGGGCGGAGCGGGTTACCTGCCGCGTCAACCTGCCACTGCGGAACGTGGATCTCCAGCGAAGCGATCTGGGCCATCCACGTGAGTGTGGCCAGGTTGTTGACCATGGGGTAGTCGTTGGTGTGGTCCGAATGGTGGATGGTGGCGCGGGGTATCCATTTGGGTGCGGAGTCCTCCAGGTTCTTCTGGAAGAACACCTGTCCCGGGTGCTCGGCAGTGCCCACGCCGTTGACCCAGCGCTTGCGGGTCACGGGCCGGTTGGCCGCCGCAGGGATGAGGAACGGCGCCACGGCAGCGTAGTACTCCAGCACCTCGGCTTTGGTGGTGCCGGTTTCGGGATAGATGATTTTGCCCAGGTTGGTGAGGGTGAGCTCGTGGCCTTCGACGATCACCCGCTCCTGCTGCTTGCCTGCCACCTCTTCTCCTCCGCTGTGTTGTGCTGTTGACTGGGTGCATGAGGGCCATATGGAAGGGATCTATCGCGTTCGGTCTGGTCAACGTACCAGTGAAGCTCTACAGTGCCACGGAGGATCACGATATTGGCCTGCACCAAGTCCACAATAAGGACGGTGGGCGCATCAGGTACCAGCGCAAATGCGAAATCTGCAGCGAAGTAGTGGCCTACGAGGACATCGACAAAGCCTACGAAGAAGAGGGCCGCACGGTGGTCCTGACGGCGGCGGAATTGAAGTCCCTGCCGGAGGAAAGCAGCCGTGAAATCGAGGTAGTGGAGTTCATCCCTGCCGAGCAGCTGGACCCGATCATGTACGAGCGCAGTTACTTCCTTGAACCTGACTCCAAGTCACCCAAGGCTTACATGCTGCTGCGGCAGACCTTGGAAGACACCGACAGGATCGCGATCGTCCAGTACGCGCTGCGCCAAAAAACACGTTTGGGGGCGCTCCGGGTGCGCGGGGACGTGCTGCTGCTTCAGGCGTTGTTGTGGGGGGACGAAGTCCGCGAAGCGAAGTTCCCGTCCCTGGAGACCGACGTCAAGATTTCGGACAAGGAACTCGAAATGTCCTCCGCCTTGGTGGACTCCATGGCGCACGACTTCGATCCCGACGAATACACCGACGACTACCAGGCGCAGCTGAAGACGTTGATCGAGGCCAAGCTGGAGAAGGGCGAGGCGCTGGACACGGAGGCCACCTTCGGCGTCGTTGAAGGCGAAGGCGAAGGCGGCGACGTGATCGACCTCATGGAAGCGCTCAAGCGCAGCCTCGACAAGAAACGCGGCAAGGAAAAAGCGTCCGACGACGACGCTGCCGCCAGCAAGACTGCCAGCAAGCCAAAGGCGCGGGCCAAGAAAAAGGCTTGACCCGGCGTCGTCATTCCATACAAAAGCGGTGGCTCCCTTTCCAGGCGGGCACCGCTTTTGTTTATCGCCTTTGAACTAGTGGTTCCGCAACATGGAGATCAGATCGGCCTTCTTCTTGCCGGAATAGCCTTTAAGGCCCAGTTCCTTGGCGCGGGCTTTCAATTTGTCCACGGTCCAGTCGTCATAGTCGCCGGACTTTCCACCTTTACGGCCCACGGCCTTGCGTCCCTGCGCAGCGGCGGCATTCGAGATGCGGGCAGCCTTTTCCTTGGAGGCGCCATCATCGCGAAGTTCTTCGTACAGTTCGGGATCTTTGATGCTGGGATTCTTCTTTTCCGGCATAGTGTGTTTCCTTTCCCTGGCTGGCTACGAGCCTGTCTCGTAGTGTGGTTCGGCGTCGGGCTTGGACTCGGGCGAGCCGCGCTCACGGAGGCAAACAGAGGCGCCCATAAGAACAGCAACGGCCAGGTATTCCCATGTGGAGACCCGGGGTCCTTTTCCTGGGGTGAATCCTTGCCCATGGGTTTGGACTCGGACGAGCCCTTCTGGAAAAGGAAGACCGTGAGGACCACGTACATGGTCAGCCGTCCTTTGAATTGCCGTTGGTGGCCCCGGCCCGGCGTTGCAGCCACAGCGGCATGCCCACCACGAAAACCAGCAGGACCAGGATGATGCCGCCGCCTGCCACCAAACCCGCGGTCCTGCCGGCCGTCACGTCGAAGACAAGGGAAGCGGAGCCGGTGATCAGAATGGCTACGCCCGCGAGTGCCCACTTGGTGATGATGTCGGCGCTGGAGACGAGGGTGGCTTTGAGCCCCCGCCGGAACAGCCGCCGATGCACGCTGACCGGGAGGACGATGAGCACGGTAGTCAAAGCAGCGGTCATGACGTTGAACAGATACAGGTTTTGCTGCCAGTCGTCCAGTTCGCTGAACCGGGCTTGGAAGGGAAGCGTCAGCAGGAAACCTCCCAGGATCTGGACTCCCGTTTGGAGCACGCGCAGCTCCTGGATCAATTCCATCCAGTTCCGGTCCATCCGCTCTTCGGTGGACTCGTTGCGGCCGATCCGGGGAATTTGATCCGGCTCTGTCATTCGTGCACCTCGCAACTCTTGGTGGACGCCGACGTTGCACCGGGCTACGGTCGGATTGTCAGCGTTCCTCGAACTTTTCTCGGGGCCTCAACGGATTCCAAGGAGGAAGAAATGAGCCAGGACGAGCATCGCGTTGAGCCGTCGGATGAACCCGGCGGTTATGGAACTCCCACCCCGGAACAGGAACTTCCCGGTCAGGGCGCCCAAGGGGAAACGCCCGAGCGGCCGGCCCAGGATGAGCCCGGGGTGCCGGAGGGGGAATTCCCAACGCCCAAGGATCCCGATGCCGCTCCACCGCCCTCGGCAATAGGTGACCCGACGGGTGGCGCGGGCGGGCAGTAGATGCGGCCGAGGACTGCCCCGATACGCAGTTCAGCTGCGGCGGGGCAGCCCTCGCACGGGGCGGCTGGAATTAGACCGTATGACCCCTGCGCCCTGACATGAAGCTCAGGAGCCAGCCAATGGCCGCGATGACAAGGAGGACGATTCCTACCCACAGCAGCCAGCTAAGGGCCTGGGAGAAACCGCCCACGAGGAGAAGAACAATTGCTACTACACCAGCAATGATCAGAAGCGTATTCATGGTCAGCACATTCCTTTCTGGGGGAATCTTCGATTCCCAACTATGCATTCCGATTTACTTCGATTTAGTTATGCCGGTACCTGGGGACGTTCCGCCGCCCCTAAGTGCCTTTTCCGCTATCCCATACCGGCCTTCACCGTAGGATGAAGTTCGCCAGTTGTGAACAGCAACACTCTTCATTGTACTACTAAGCAACCTTATGAAAGGCTTATTGAAGTCGTCACTTGATGATTGGGCAGTTGCCGCAGTAAGCAGGTGGCACGTATTGGCTCAGATGAACGTCCATGAGAGGAACACATGAAAGCGTCACAGCAGCTTGCAGACAACCTTCAGATCGTCCTGACAGACCTTATCGAGCTGCAGCTCCAGGGAAAGCAGGCCCACTGGAACATCGTGGGACCCAATTTCCGGGACCTTCACCTTCAGCTGGACGAGCTGGTGGTGGCAACCCGCGAATTCGCAGACGACACTGCCGAGCGAATGAGGGCACTGCATGCACTCCCCGACGGTCGCAGCGCCACCATCGCCAAGGGCACGCGGCTTGAGGAATTCCCCGCAGGCCTGGTCAACACCAAGAACGCCGTCAAGCTGGTCACCGACCGCGTGGAGCGCGCAGTCCAGACCATGCGGGATGTCCATGACGAGGTGGACGAAGAAGACCCCACGACGGCGGACCTCCTGCATGCGTTCATCTCCAGGCTTGAGCAGCTGGTATGGATGATCAACGCCGAAATCATGAATGCAGGCGCAGCCGTCACGGACCCGGACGAGGCCTAGCAAGCGCCCGGACCAGGCTGATCGCGGACAAAGGAGCCCGGCGTGCCACGGCTTAAGCGAAGCGACCTTTCCAAGCCCGGCATCGTCCGCCGCAAGGTGGGCAAGGGCTTCAGCTACCGCCACCCGGACGGGAGCCTGGTCAGCAAGGAGGATCGCCAGCGCATCAACGCGCTGGCGATCCCGCCTGCCTGGACTGAGGTGTGGATCTGTCCCTTCGAAAACGGACACATCCAAGCCACCGGCGTGGACGCGGCCGGTCGCAGCCAATACATGTACCACCCCCGCTGGCGTGAACGTAAGGACACCGAGAAGTTCCAGCGCGCGGCGGAGTTGGGCTCCGTGTTCCCTGCGGTGCGCCGGGCCGTCACGCTGCACCTCAAGGACATGTCCTCGCCCAAGCAACAAACCATCGCAGCTGCGGTGCGGCTGATGGACCTCGGCGCTTTGCGTGTTGGCTCCGAAAGCTACATGCGCCAGAACGGTTCGTATGGGCTCACTACCCTCCGCTGCCGGCATGCGCGGGTCAAGGGCGATGCCGTGGCGCTCAAGTTCCCCGGCAAGAGCGGGCAACTGTGGGATACCTCTATCCACGACCCCGCCCTGGCCGCGTTCCTGGAGCCCCTGGCCCGACGCCCGGGCAAGGAGCGCTTGCTGGCTTACAAGGCGGATGGGTCCTGGGTCTCCCTGGATGCCTCCATGATCAATGAGTACCTTCGTACGATTGCCGGGGCCGCCTACACCTCCAAGGATTTCCGCACGTGGAAGGGGACGGCCGCCGCCGCACTCAGCCTGTTGAGTTCCGATGGCACCATGACGCGTCCCCAGGCGCTGGTGAAAGCCATGAAGGACGCTGCGGCCCTCCTCGGCAACACTCCAACAGTGGCCCGCACATCCTATGTAGACCCGCGGATCGTTGAGGCCTACTTGTCCGGGGAACTGCAGGCAGTCAAGGCCACAGAACCTTCCATTGCTGCATTCCTGATCGAAAAACAAAGCTAGCGCAGCTGTTCCGGGCCGCTGCCTCTGCCACCCTGTTGATTTTATGAGTACAGTCGTACTAACAAAGATCGGCGGGCCATAACCTCGTCGGGATATGGCGTTGAGGAGCGGTGGATGATTCTGTTCGCAATCGTGGTCTGTGAAGTTGCGTTCTGGGTGGCGATTCTCGCCGGCCTTACGGCACGGTATGTGCTGCGGCGCCCCCGCCTTGGCGGAGCCCTCCTGCTCCTTGCTCCGGTGATCGATGCTGTTCTGCTTGCCTTGGTGGCCGTCGACCTGCTGGGTGGGGGAACGGCCTCCTGGCACCATGGGCTCGCGGCGATCTACATTGGCGTCTCCATCGCTTACGGCAAACGCATGGTGGCATGGGCCGACGCGCACTTCCAGCACCGTTTCGCCAGCGGGCCGGCGCCGGAACGACTCAGCGGGACCCGTTACACGGTCAAGTGCTGGCGGGATGTACTTCTTACCGCGTTGGCGGTAGTCATCGCCGCTGCGACGCTGGGAGCGATCATCCTCCTCGTCAACGACGCAGGACGGACCGCCGCCCTCTCGGAGTTCTTTCGCATTCTGGGCTTCATCTTCGCAATCGACTTCCTATGGGCCGTGAGCTACACGATCTGGCCCAAGAAGCCCGCCAGCGCATTGCCGGCCGCCGCTCCTTCACGCTGAGACCATGCCACGGAGAATCGACGCAGAGGCACGTACCGCAGCAATAGCGGAAGCTTCCTTGCGGGTGCTGGAACGCGAGGGCCTTTCGGGTCTTTCCGTGCGCGGGGTGGCAGCGGAAGCGGGCATCGCGGCCGCTTCACTGAGGCGCGCGTTTGCCACGCAACATGCCCTGCGGGAGTTCTGCCTGCAACTCATTGAGGATCGGGTCACCGCCCGAATCGCCGCACTTGAGCTCACTGACCGGGCTCTTGTTGATGCGTTGCTCCTGCAATTGCTTCCCATCGACAAGGAACGACGGCTGGAACTCGTTGCGCATGTCCAGCTCGGTGTCCTTTCGCTGACCGACAGTGCGCTGCGTCCTGCCGCGATCAGGCTCAGCGAGGGAGTAGATCGCGTATGCCATGTCGCCCTTCGGATCCTGGCCGAAGCGGGTCAGTTTCACCCAAGCCGCGACCCCGAATATGAAGCCCAGCGGCTACGTGCGCTCCTGGATGGAATCGCAATGTATGGGCTGTTGAGCGGGGAACTGCCGGAGGGGGGTCCTATGCTCAGGGTGCTCTCGCGCCATCTCGACGAGCTCGCCGGTCCCTAGTACCTCAGACACGACAAGGAAAAGTACCTCAGACACTCAAAGAGCCTGGTGCCACCCATATCCGGGTGGCACCAGGCTCTTTCCGTGGCGCTGAGGGGTTTGGGTGTCCCTACTCGGCGTCGTGGTCTGTTTCGAGGATCTTGACCAAGCTGTCCAGGGCTGCGTCAGCACCCTCGCCTTCAGCGCGCAGGACCACCACGTCGCCGTGGGCTGCACCCAGGCTCATCAGGGACAGAATGCTGGCTGCATCCATGGCGTCATCAGCGGGCTCGCCCTGGCGGGCAATGGTGACGTCGAGGTCAAGGTCGCCGGCGGCCTCTGCGAAGATGGCTGCCGGGCGGGCGTGGAGGCCGACGCGGCTTGCGATGGTGGCTGTACGTTCAGGCATTGGTGCTCCTTAGGTGTGGGTGGCTTTGTGGGAAGTCTAGACGCTGGCGGTGGCGGTGGCGGGGACTGGCTCTGCTTCAACCGGCTTCCGGACGGCCCAGCGCTTGAGGGCGATGACCAGCAGTGCTGTGATAACCACGCCCACGGCAATCGAGAGGAAGAACAACACGAAGTTGTCGATCGCAAAGAAGACGAAGAGGCCGCCATGGGGCGCCTTGGAAGTGACTCCGAAGGCCATGGACAGGGCGCCGGTTACAGCACCGCCCACCATGCTGGCAGGAATGACGCGAAGCGGATCTGCGGCTGCGAAGGGAATGGCGCCTTCGGAGATGAAGGAAGCACCCAGGAGCCACGCGGCCTTGCCGTTTTCACGCTCTGCCAGGGAGAAGAGCTTCTTGTCCAGGACGGTGGCCAGGGCCATAGCCAACGGCGGAACCATACCTGCCGCCATGACTGCGGCCATGATCTGCCAGGGGGCCTGGTTGGTAACGCTCGCGGCGCCGAGGCCCGCGACGGCAAAGGCGTAAGCGACCTTGTTGACGGGTCCACCGAGGTCGAAGCACATCATGAGGCCCAGGATGATGCCGAGGACGATCGCGCCGGCTCCGGTCAGGCTTGAGAGCCCGGCGTTCAGGGCGTTGGTGAGTGCGACGATGGGAGCGCCCAGGATCAGGAACATCAAGCCGGACGCCACCAGGGACGCGATCAACGGAATGATGACCACCGGCATCAGGCCGCGAAGCCAACGCGGGACGTCAAGCTTGCCGATCTGGTAGGCAACGTAGCCTGCCAGGAGGCCGCCGACGATACCGCCGAGGAAGCCTGCGCCCATAAACCCGGAAACGGCACCGGCCACAAAGCCGGGGGCGATGCCGGGGCGGTCAGCGATGGCGTAGGCGATGTAGCCAGCCAGCGCAGGAACCAGGAACCCGAGGGACAGGGCGCCGATCTTGAACAGCACCGCTCCGATGTAGGCACCCAGGGGTCCCCAAGCGTTGTCCGGGAATTCGGTGGGCAGGTTGAAGATGCTGTTTTCCACAACAATCTTGTCCGCGAAGCTGGTGATGAGGTAGCCACCCATGAGGAACCCGAGGGCAATCAGGAGGCCACCACCGGCAACGAACGGGATCATGTAACTGACACCGGTGAGGAGTGCTCGCTTCAGCTTCTGGCCGATGTGCTCGCCCTTCTCCTCCTCGGCGCGCTCAGCCTGCTCTTCGGCACCGAAGTGCGGAACACGGCGTGCATGCGGGTCCACAGCAGCGGCCAAGGCCTCCTCCACCATTTTTGTGGGTTCGTCGATGCCACGCTTGACCGGAGCGTTGATGACCGGCTTACCGGCGAAGCGCTCCTTGCCGCGGACATCGACGTCGACGGCGAAGATCACCGCGTCTGCCGCAGCGATCACTGCCGGGTCCAGCGGCTTGGCGCCGGAGGAACCCTGGGTCTCGACCTGGAGGTCCACGCCCATTTCCTTGGCAGCTGCAACAAGCGAATCGGCCGCCATGTAAGTGTGCGCAATGCCTGTGGGGCAAGCGGTAACTGCAACGATGCGCTTGGGTGCGGCGGTCGTCGTCGTGCTTGTCGCAGCAGAAGCGCCGGCGGCCGGTGCCGCACCAGCAGGCGCTGCGGCTGGCTTGTCCGCCAACGCGCCGTCGACCAGGTCCACGATGTCCTGCTCCGTAGCGGCCGCGCGGAGTGCAGCCGTGAAGTCCTTCTTGATGAGGGAACGGGCCAGCTTGGAGAGCAGCTTCAGATGTTCCTGGTCTGCTCCGTCCGGGGCCGCGATGAAGAAGATGAGGTCCGCCGGACCGTCCTTGGCGCCAAAATCCACCTTGTGCGAAAGGCGCGCCATGGCAAGGGCAGGCTCCGTAACCGCCGCCGAGCGGCAGTGTGGGATGGCGATGCCACCGGGCACGCCGGTTGCGGTCTTCTGCTCACGGGCGAAGGCATCCGTGAAGAGCCCTTCAACCTCGGAAGCACGGCCGGCCGCGGCGACTTTGCCGGCCAGGACGCGGATGACGTCGGCGGGGGAGTCGCCCAGGTTCTGGTCGAGGGTGACCAATTGGGGTGTGATCAGCTGGGTCACTGTTAGTCCTTCTGGAGGGCCGTGATGGTTACGGCGTCGGGGGTTGTCTGGTGGACTGCCGGGACAGTGGAGCCCGGCAGCGAAGCAGCAGCGGCACCATGTGCCACCGCCTGACGAAGGCAGTCCTGAGCGGAACCACCCTGGGTTGCAGCCAACAGGTAGCCGGCCAGGGATGAATCCCCTGCGCCCACTGTGCTGACGGCTTTGATCGGCGGATGCGTGGCGAACCATGCTCCGTCCGCGGTCACCAGGACTGCGCCCTTGGACCCGAGTGTTGCGAGAACGGCGCCTACACCGCTGGCGACGACGGCGGCAGCAGCTTGGGCGGCTTTGGCCGGGTCTGCTTCCAGTTGCTCAGCTGTGTAGACGTTGGTGAAACCTGCAGCGGCTGCAAGCTCGGCGAGCTCTTCCGCGTTCGGCTTGAGGAGGTCCGGCTTTCCTGCGGCATCACCCACCAGGGCTGCCGCAAGCGGCGCCCCGGAGGAGTCGATGGCGATGCCTGGGGCTACCGTCCCATCTGCATTCGACCGGAGTCGACGCGCGATTGTGGCGTAGAAGTCCGCGGGAACTCCTGGTGGGAGCGAGCCCGCGAGAACCACCCAGCTGGCGCCACGGGAACGGTCCAGCAGCAGCCCGATCAGGGCTTCCTGCTGTTCACCGCTCAGCTCCGGGCCGGGTTCGTTGATCTTGGTGGTGACGCCATCCGGTTCGGTGAGCGTGACATTGCTGCGCAGCGCCTGACCGATGGGGAGCGCCGCAAACGGCACGCCGCCGTCGTGCAGTCCGGAAAGAACGGGGTCCGAGTCGGCGCCCGGAAGGACAGCCAACGTTTCGAGGCCTGAGGCAACAAGGGCCCGGGAGACGTTGACGCCCTTACCGCCGGATTCCTGGTGGACGGCCACGGCGCGCTGGACTTCACCGCGGGCCAGGGCTCCAGGGAGTTCCACCGTCCTGTCCAGGCTGGGGTTGGCTGTCAGGGTGACGATCATGCGATCACCACGTCGACGCCGGCATCGGCCAGGGCGGCCGCGAGTTCCGCGGACGGTTCGCTGTCTGTTATCAACGTGTCAACATCCTTTAAGGTTGCGAACTGGACCAGTGTTTCGGCGTCCAGCTTGGAAGAATCGGCCAGGGCAACCACCCGCCGGGCAGACTTGACGAAGGCGGCCTTGACCGCTGCTTCCTCGGGGTCGGGGGTGCTCAGCCCGAAGTCGGCGTGGATCCCGTTGGTCCCCACAAAAGCGATGTCCGGACGGAGTCGGTACGCGGCCTCCACCGTGGATTGCCCGACGGCTGCCTGGGTGAGGCCGCGGACACGGCCGCCCAGTATTTGGAGTGCAATTCCAGGAGTGGATGAGAGCTTGCCGGCGATGGGGATGGCATGCGTGATGACTACGAGTTCGTCGCTTCCGTGGGCCGGCGGGGTCCGCTGTGCGAGCAGGTCCGCGAGGGTTTCCGTGGTTGATCCGGCGTCGAGGAGGATGCTGCCGCTGATGAGTTCCGGAATCAGGGCGAGTGCTGCGTTGGCGATCCGGAGCTTCTGGGACTGGCGCTGGACGGCACGCTCAAGGATGCTTTCTTCCCTGGTGCTCAGCCGGTCCGAAGGAACCGCGCCGCCGTGTACCCGGCGCAGGTTACCGGAAACTTCAAGGGCAGCGAGATCGCGGCGAATGGTCTCAGTGGTGATGCTGAAACGGTCGGCGAGGTCAGTGACGCTCACCCGTCCGCGCTCGGCGACGAGGGCGGAGATCAGTTGTTGGCGCTCTTCTGCGAACACTTACCCTCCATTGCGGTAAAGCCAAGAATTCAGTACAGCCACAGCCGTGACTGCTGTCACAACGATGTGGAATTGCTTGACTCTATCTTTGTTTATGTGGGGAAGTCAAGAGAAAACCAACATAAACAAAGATCTACCAGTGCGGGTGTCCGGGCACGCCAAAGGGCATGCCGCACTCCCTGTAGCGCGACATGCCCTCGTTCGGATCCTGACTGGGGGATGTACCAGGATCCGGTCCATGGGTCGGAGGTGCCAGCTGACCGTTAGGGTCGGGGCGCTCCTCCCGGTTCAGATGGCGGTGGTGTGGCCGGCCCTGGGGTGGGCTCCGGAACCGGCGGTGGGCCAGGCTCGGGAAGTGGAACCGGCTCGGGCGTTGGGCCCGGCCCGCGTGTCCGATCCGGGCCGGGATCCTGCGTGGGGTCGGGGTGCGGGGCACCTTGGGGACCCATGATCAGAGGCTCCCGCGATGTGCGGGTTGCTGCGGCCGAAGGGTCGGTGGCACATGGGTGGGGTAGCTGCCTGAATCCCATCCAGATCCCGGATAGTCGATAGGCAGGTTGTCCGGATCCGGCGGATCAGGGAGCGTCCGCTTCCTGCCTTCGCCGGTCTTCCCGCCGGTCACCGCAGGTTCTCGTCTTTGTGGTTCTGCGTGCATGGTGTTCCTTCCTGTCGCTCCAGGGCTGTCCTAGGGCACCGAAGCCAATGGTCGAATTCAGTCCGGAATCTCCATACGGAAGCCGCAATGACATCCGAGAATCCGTGTGTTGATGAGTACCTCGTACATCCGTAGCTGCGCCTTGGGCTTCAACACCAAGGGGGCCTGTATTCTCCGCAATTCGCAGCTCTTGGTCTTCATTGGTTCACCGCAGTGGAGATACTGGCCGCCGAACTGCAGCACGCCCTGGGTGACGCCCGGGCGGTTGAGCACCGCAGCCACTTTCTGGACTGAGGCAATCTGCGTGTAGGAGTACCTGCAGTCGCTGCATTCGTAAGCGACGTCAACCATGTTGGGCGCCGGTGGATAGTGGGACTGGATGGAATTGACCAGCAGGTTCCTGTCGGTATTGCAGCGCTTGCACCAAAGCGGCTCGTCAGGAGGTTGGTGGGCTTCGTCCGGGACTCTGGACGCTGGCTGGGCCGGCATGGGTCTGTACCTTTGCATCAAAAAAATGCGGGACGCCCGTCTGCATGAGCTGGAAAGCCTGGATCCCTGGAAGGGGACGTAGCAAGATTGTGCACATAGGTGCACGGCATATGCAAGGATTCTGTTGTCATTCATCAAGGGGTGGCGATACGGTGCCCCCTCGACCCTAAACTAAGGCATGGACGAAATGAACGTAGATCTGGTGCTGCCTGATGCTGACCAGGCGCCCGACGAAGTTTCGGTCCCCGAGCAATTGCAGGACCTCGTGATCGACAGCGAGGACGTAGGCGGATTCCTCAACGAACTCGCAGCGTTCTCGGCGGCCGCGGTCTCCCAAGCCGTGGGCGTCGATGTCCTCTGCGGCATCACCCTGAGTCGTCGCCGACGGACCGCCACCGTGGCTGGGAGTACCCACGAGGCCCGCTTGATTGACGAAGTCCAGCAGGCCTATGGCGACGGCCCCTGCCTGGAAGCCATGCGAAGCCATGGGACCGTGCACGTTCCAGACACCTCCACCGAAGAGCGGTGGTCCGAGTACTGTTCCGTGATCGCCGAACGTGGCCACCTCTCAGCCCTTTGCGTGCCGCTCGAACTGGACGAGGGCGCCACCGCGGCCCTGAACTTTTTCGCCCCGCAGGCGCACGTCTACGATGACGCCACCATCCGCAACTGCGAGCTCTACGCCAGCCAAGCCGAACGCTCGCTGAGGTTGGCCGTGCGGATCGGGGTCAAGCAGCAGCACGCCGAAGACCTCCAGGAAGCCATGCACTCCCGCACGGTGATCGACCTCGCCAGTGGCATCATCATGGGCCAGAACCGCTGCACGCAGGACGAGGCATTCCAAATCCTCAAAAAGGCATCCAGCACCCGGAACCAGAAGCTCCGGGACGTCGCGGAGTCGCTGGTGAAGTCCGTGGCCAACCATGCTCCTGTGGCCCATTTCGAGCCCTGAGCCCGGGCCGGCGACTGGTCCGGAGCCACCCCATCACTTGTGACCTTCGCCACTGGTGAACTACATTCATACATGGGTTAAGCAGATAGCCCTTGGAACCTCATGCTTGACACCATCAAGGATGGTCCACAAACTGCACTGATGCCGTGGCCTCTATCGGCCGGCTCACCGCGTGCATGCATGCAGGCTCCTTGAAGGAGTAAAAGGAGAATGGCAATGACGCTTGGATCCCCGATTCCCGCCCCGAAACTTCTTATGGGGGCGGTGCCCGCAGCCGCCGATACCGACGCGCGCCCATGGTGCACGGTCTGCGACACGGATTCGTACGTTTTCGTGGAAACCGTCGTAGAGGCGACCCCTGACCAGTCCCAGCTGGTGGAAGTCAGCTACACCTGCAGCGAGTGCGATACGTTCTACGCCCACACTGTCCGTTTGGACGCGCTGGTGCCTGAGATCCAGAGGGAATTCCTGTCAACGTCCGCCGCTGGACTCTGGTTCAGCTGCACCCACTGCGGTGAGCCCATGACGTTGGGGCGCCCCACGGAGCGCGTGATCGAGGCTCCCCGGACCACGGACGATCCTGGCACGCCCAACCTTCTTGAGGTGTACCTGCAGACCCAGGTGCTCCATTGCCGGTGCGGTTTCCAAATGGAGGTTCCACGCCACGTTGGCTAACTGCCGTGAATAACTCGTCGTGGGGAGGGGTGGCCATGCGCACCTTTGGTGTCGAGGAAGAGTTGCTGATTGCCGATCCCTCGGACGGGACGCCCTTGGCTTTGGCTGCCGGGATCCTGGATGTGGCCGGCACTCCGGGCGAGGAGCCCAGTGATGACGCACCTTCCCTGAAGTCGGAGTTCAAGCAGGAGCAGATTGAAGTCAATTCGCTCCCTTGCCGGACAGCGTCGGAACTTCGAGCCGAAATCCGCGCGGGCAGGGCGCTTGCGGATAAGGCCGCCAGGGCTGTCGGGGCGAGGGTGGCAGCGTTGGCAACGCCTCCGGTCTTCCATGCGACGCCCACCGGGGGCAACCAGCGATACGCGGCCATGGGCAACGAGTTCGGGCTGATTTCCCGCGAACAGCTGACCTGTGGCTTCCACGTCCATGTTTCCATCGAGTCGCCGGAGGAAGGCGTAGCTGTGCTGGACCGGATGCGGCACTGGCTTCCCGTGCTTCTGGCGCTGAGCGCCAACTCGCCGTTCTGGATGGGCGCCGACACCGGCTTCGCCAGTTATCGCACGCAGATCTGGAACCGGTGGCCCACGGCTGGTCCCATGGATGTCTTCGGATCAGCGGAGGGTTACCAGGCTGTGGCCTCGAGCCTCCTCCGGACCGGTGTTCCCCTGGATGAGGGCATGATCTATTTTGATGCGCGCCTGTCCAGGGGGCATCCAACCGTAGAGTTTCGGGTTGCTGATGTGTGCCTTTACGCCGAGGATGCCCTGTCTATCGCGCTGATCGCCCGGGCCTTGGTGGAGACCTCGGCGGATGAGTGGCGCAAGGGGGCCCCGCCGTCGGGCGTTTCCACCCCGATCCTGCGGATGGCCAGCTGGAAAGCCAGCCGCTTCGGCGTCGACCAGCAATTGCTGCACCCGCTGGAACAGACGCCCTTTCCTGCCGCCGACGTGGTGGCCGCCCTCCTGCGGCACGTCCGCCGGGCTTTGGTGGAGACGGGGGACCTGGCCGCTGCGCGCGCGGGGGTGGCGAACATCCTCCGCCGCGGAACGGGCGAACGGTTGCAGCGCGAGGCCTACAGTCGCCGGCGCCGATTGTCGGATGTCGTTTCCGCCGCCATCGCGTCCACCCATCAGGACGGCGAACTGTCCGACGCCAAGTACCTGCTTGGCCGTTGACAGCGACAGGACGCGCAGCAGCAGAAGTACGACGACGGCAGGTCACCATGGGTGCCCACGGTGACCTGCCGCCGTCGTACTTTAGGGCCTGCTCAGCCCTGGTTGATGCGGATCATGTTGCCCGAAGGGTCACGGAAAGCGCAGTCGCGCGGACCCCACGGCTGGACGATCGGCTCCTGGAGGACCTCAGCGCCGGATGCGCGGAGCTTCTCGAACGTTGCATCGAGGTCGTCCGTGTTGAACACGAGCATCGGCATGACCCCCTTGGTGAGGAGCTCCTGGATTGCGTCGCCATCGGCCTGGGAGCGGCCGGCGTGCGGTGGGGACAGGACGAGTTCAAGGTCGGGTTGGGCATCGCTGCCGAGGGTGACCCAGCGTTGACCGTCCGAGCCAACGTCGTTGCGGACCTCCAGGCCGAGGGCGTCGCGGTAGAAAGCAAGGGACTCATCCACGTCGTTGACAGTAACGTGTGCGTACTTCAGTGAAATGTTCATACCGCCCACGCTATTTCAGCTAGGGTGCGGGCGCTTCTTCGATCCTGCTCAGGTTGTTGCCGCCCTTGCGGTCGGGGCGGGTGTGCTGCTTGGCGATGCATGTGGGCATTGCCTTCACGGCGTGGTGTTCGCGGGAGCGGTATTCGCTGGGGGTGATGCCCACGATCTCGGTGAAGCGGGAACTGAACGAACCCAAGGATGTACAGCCAACCTCCATGCAGGCATCCGTGACGCTGGTTCCCGAGCGAAGCAATGCCATGGCCCGCTCGATCCGCCTGGTCATGAGGTAGTTGTAGGGCGATTCACCGTACGCGGCCTTGAATTGGCGGGAGAAGTGGGCTGGGGACATCAGCGCGCCGGCGGCCATGGTTGGCACATCCAGCGGGCGCGCATACTCGCGGTCAATGAAGTCGCGCGCTCGCCGCAGATGGGCCAGGTTGGCCAGTTCCTGCGGAGTCATGCGGCAAGTCTACTAGTCTCAGTCCCATGGATTCAGTGGTTTGGTCGAAGCCCGAAAACGAGCGGGCAGGCACCCCTTTGTTGGTGATGTTGCACGGCTATGGCACCAGCGAGCAGCGCATGGTTAAGCTCTTCCCGCATTTGCCCGCGGACTTCAGCTGCGCCGCGCTGCGTGGACCCAAGGTCATCGGTGACGACTACGGCTGGTTCCTGCTGGACTACTTCCTTACCAACGACTTTGCGGATGTCATCTCCTCCACCAACCGGGTGTTCGACTGGATCAACTCCGTCAAAGGGAACCACAGCAGCGTCAGCCTGCTGGGTTACTCACAAGGGATGGCCATGGCCAGCACCCTCCTGCGCTTGCGACCACAGGAATTCAAGGCCACGGTGGGCCTGTCCGGCTTCGTGATGGACAACGATCTCCTTGCCCTCAGCGAGTCCTTCGACAGTCCGCCCCCGTTCTTTTGGGGGAGGGACAAGGCTGATCCGGTCATCAACGAGGACGCGATAGCGCACACCGAGGAATGGCTGCATGCCAACGTTGCGCTGACCGCGCGAACCTATCCGGGGATGGGGCACAGGATTGAGCCGCCGGAACTGGTGGATGTCAGCGCCTTCCTCAAGTACTACGTATTGCGGTAGTCCGCCGGATTAGAAGACATCGCGCGTCCAAAATCAAGACGTCGGTGAGATTCGCGTCACAATTTCGACTTCGACTGCACTCTATTGAATGACAAAATTGTAAGCGCTTACACTTTTGGCTGGTGTCCCGATGCGGGATGCGCGTGAAGGCGTCAGGCGAGGATGGAAAGGGTTGAGGCCGTGTTGCATGGTTAGGACTCACAGGGTGACGATCCAGGACGTAGCCGTCCTCTCCGGATTGTCCATTTGCACGGTGTCCAGGGCCCTCAGGAACCTCCCCAACGTTTCTGACAAAGCCCGGCACCAAGTGGCGGAAGCCGCCAGTAAGCTCGGCTACAAACCGTCGGCCGCAGCGTCCAGGCTGGCAGGTGGGAGCACCCGGTCCGTGGCCATCGTGGCCCCGACAGCCACAGCTTGGTTCTTCGCCCAAACCGTGGAAGCCGCGGAGGAAGTGCTCGGCGACAGCGGATATGACACGGTCCTGATCAGCCTGCGCAACAAGGCCACCGTGAGGCGCCAGTTCTTTGCGGACCTCAGCAACCTGGCCCAGAGGGTCGACGGCGTGCTGCTGCTCAACGTTGGCCTTGCGCCCGGAGAAGTGGAAGCGTTGGTAGCGTGTGGGCTGCCGGTGGCCAGCGTGGGCATGCGAAATGTTCCGTGGGACAATGTAGGTATCGATGACGAACACGCAGCCTGGCAGGCTACCCAACACCTGCTGGGGCTGGGCCATTGGGACTTGGCCGTTCTCTCGAGCAACGAACACCCCGTTGTGACCGAGACTCCTCGGTTCCGTGGCTTCAGGCGTGCGCTGGATGAACACCACCTCACCGTCCACCCGGACTCTGTGGTGGCTGCCGGGCCAAGCATCGACGACGGCCGGCGGGCGATGGCAGAACTCATCACCCGCGGCGCACGGCCCACGGCAGTGTTCGCCCATTGCGACGAAGCGGCCTTCGGTGTGTTGACGACGCTCCGCGAACACGGCCTCTCCGTCCCCAAGCACGTGTCAGTAGTCGGCATCGACGACCACCCCATGAGCGGGTTCCTTGGCCTGAGCACCGTGGCGCAGCCCGTTGCCGACCAAGGGGCCTTCGCAGCAAGCCTGCTGTGTGAACGCCTGCTGAATACTGAAACCCCCCACCAACCCGCCAACCACCTGCTCGATACCAAGCTCATCGAACGCAAAACCACGCGCCACAAGCGCTGAACGGAATACTGCACATGACTGATCTTCGGAATGCCTGGACTGGCGCCTCGGCGCTGCTGTTCGACCTCGACGGCGTGCTGACGCCAACTGCCGTGGTGCACGAGCATGCGTGGCAGGAACTGTTCGACGACTACCTCGCCGGGACCGGCCATGCCCGGGGCTACCAGGAAAGCGACTACTTCGATCACATCGATGGCAAGCCGCGCTTCGATGGCGTCCGGGATTTCCTCGCTTCGCGCGGCATCACGCTCCCCGAGGGGCCCGTCCATGACCACCCCGACAACCAAACGGTGCAGGGCCTGGGCAACAGGAAGAACGCCATCTTCAACGAGATCGTGAACTCCCGCGGCGTCGAGCCGTACCAGGGCTCGGTCAAGTTCATCAATGCCGCGGTGGAGCTGGGACTGAAGGTCGCCGTCGTGTCTTCATCCCGCAACGCACCCGCCGTACTCAAGGCCGCCGGCCTTGACCACCACTTCGAGGTGGTGGTGGATGGGCAGGTGGCTGCCGGCGTCGGACTTCCCGGTAAGCCGGATCCGGCAACCTACGTTTACGCGGCAGGCCTGCTGGGTGTGCCTGTTGAGGAATGCATCGTGGTTGAGGACGCTGTTTCCGGTGTGCAGGCCGGCGCGGGGGCCGACTTTTACGCCGTGATCGGCGTGGACCGCGGAGCGGGCCGCCAAACCCTGCTGGACGCCGGGGCCACGCTGGTGGTCGACGACCTCAACGATCTTCTCTAACCCTACTTTTTCGAAGGACCTCCTTAGCCCATGGCACTCATCAGCTCCGATCGGCTGCGCTTCCCCTGCGAGCCCTGGAAGCTCGTGGAAAACATCCACGTCCCCGGTGACGAAGGGACCCTGGAAACACTGTTCGCGCTCGGCAACGGCCACCTGGGCATCCGCGGCTCACATTCAACCGCGGGCGACAGTGAGCTTCCCGGCACGTTCATCAACGGTTTCCACGAGATCTGGGACATCAAGCACGCCGAGAATGCCTACGGTTTTGCCCGCACCGGGCAGCGGATCGTCTACGTGCCGGACGCCAACAACTTCACCGTCTCCATCGACGGCGAGGCGCTGAGCCTGGCCGAGTCCACGGTGTTGGACTACTACCGCTCCGTGGACTTTTCCACCGGCGTCTACGAGGAAAGCACCACGTACGCCTGCCGGTCCGGCGCGACTGTCACCACGGTGGAACGCCGCGCAGTGGGGTTCGACAACCGCGGATGCCTTGGCTTGGAGCTGTCAGTTTCGGCTGACCGCGACGTGTCCGCGGACATCATTTCCGGCGTCGTCAATCGCCAGGACCAGCCTGTGGAGGACCACTCGGTCCATGACCCGCGCCGATCCGGCCGGCACGCCGGGCGCGTGCTCCTGCCGCTGCACCTCCAAGGTGCCGATGGATCGCTCCGCATGGCCTGGGAGACCTCCGAATCGCGCCAGCGCGTTGCCATGGCCGTGGATCACTGGATCTCCGCCGAAGGCCAGCCGTTTGAAACGCTGGTGGCGGAAGACGAATCCTCCGTCCGTTACGTTTTGGCGATTCACGCCGGCGAGGCTTTCCGTGTGGAGAAGACCGTCAGTTACCTGGTGGCAGGTTCAAGCGACGCCGAGGACCGTGGCGAGAGCCTGGCCGCCGATGCGGAAGCCAACCTGGTGTCCTTCTCCGAAATCCTTGCCCAGAGCAAAGCCCACTATGACCAGTACTGGACCACGTCGGACATCTCCATCGGCGGCCAGCCCGAGATGCAGCAGGCCGTCAGGTGGGGGCTCTTCCAGCTGGCGCAGGCCACGGCCCGCGCCGGGGTGGCGGGCATCCCCGCCAAGGGTGTCAGCGGGTCCGGTTATGAAGGCCATTACTTCTGGGACCAGGAGATCTACCTCCTGCCCTACCTGACGTACACCAACCCATGCGGTGCCCGAAAAGTGCTGGAATCCCGCCACGCCATGTTGCCGGATGCGCGTGTCCGGGCAAAGGAGCTCAGCGTTGACGGCGCACTGTTCCCGTGGCGGACCATCAACGGCCTGGAAGCCAGCGCCTATTACGCTGCGGGAACGGCCCAGTTCCACATTGCAGCAGCCATCGCCTTCGCCGCAAACCGCTACCAGTGGGCCAGCGGAGATGCCTCGTTCCGGGGCGAGTTGGGCGCCGACCTGCTCATTGAAACAGCTCGCATGTGGGCGTCGCTTGGCTTCTTTGGCAAGGACGGCATGTTCCACATTCACGGTGTGACCGGCCCCGATGAGTACACGGCTGTGGTCAACGACAACCTGTACACCAACGTCATGGCACGCTTCAACCTGCGGGCTGCCGCTGCGCTGGAGCATGAGGGGATCGCCGATACTGAGCGGATGGTGTGGCGGCAGGCCGCGGAGCGCATGTCGCTCCCGTACGATCCCCACCTTGAGGTGTTCAGCCAGGACAACGACTTCATGACGCTGGAACCGTGGGACTGGAACACCCCCAAGTCCAAGTACCCGTTGCTGTTGAACTTCCACCCGTTGGTGATCTACCGGCACCAGGTCCTCAAGCAGGCCGACACGGTGCTGGCCATGTTCCTCCAATGGCAGGACTTCACGGCCGAAGAGAAGCAGCGGGCGTTCGACTTCTACGACCCCATCACCACCGGCGACTCCACTCTCTCGGCGTGCGTGCAGGGCATCATGGCGGCCGAAGTCGGCTACGGCGATGTTGCCCTGCAACACTTCACCGACGCCCTGTTCATTGACCTCGACAACTCGCACGGCAACACGATCGACGGCGTCCACATCGCCTCCACCGGCGGTATCTGGAGCTCCCTTGTCTGCGGTTTCGCGGGCATGCGGGACCAAGGCGACGTGCTGCGTTTCGACCCGCGCCTGCCGGTTGAATGGGAGGACCTGTCCTTCCGGCTCAAGGTTCAAGGCCGCCTGCTGTCCGTGGAACTCGCGCAGGGCTCCATTGCGTTGGCGCTTGAATCCGGGCCGGATTACAGCGACGAGCCGTTGCGCATCACGGTGCGCGACTACGACGTCACCGTCGGGACGGAAACGGTCACGGTGCCGCTGGACAGCGTTCCCGTGCCGCCGCCGTCGATCTTCCCCAGCGTCTTCCCGACGGCGGGACTTCCCATCATCCGTTAGGGCGCGTTTGGGCGGGGCTACTTAGCGGCCAGTTCCATGGTGGTTACCCGCAGCCACAACCACAGCCGTTTCTGCGGGTCCGCCAGGTCAAGGTTGAAGTCCTCGGCCAGGCGGGCCACGCGGTACCGGACGGTGTTGTTGTGGACATGCAGTTGGGCGGCCATGGTGGAAATGTTGCCGTTGAAGGCCAAGTAAGCCCGGAGGGTCTCCAGGTATTCCGTTTGCTGCTCGGCGTCCCGGGCCTGGATCCGGGAAATCTCGTCAGCTCCGGCAAGGCCGTTGTCCTCAATGAACTCCCCAATCCTCAGCAGGTCCAGCGGAACCTGGAAGTCCTCGAAGAGCGCAACGCCCGGCACTTTGTTGTTGCCCGGGGACTTGCCCTGGCGTGCCTGCAGGTTCAAAAGATGGTGCAGCGTGCGCATGGCTTCGGACCGGGACCGCGGCAGCTCGCCGATGGTCGCTGCGATTCCACCCACTGTCGCAATGACCGGGAACGAACTGATGGTGTGCGAATAGGCCTCGATCTCCTGGATGATCCGGGCATGCAGGGCCCGCGGGGACGGGCCATTGCCGGGCAGGAGTGCGTAGACCACTGAGCCGATCAGGGCGCTGTGGCCGGAGCCGAACTGGACGTTGCACACGGTGGTCACCAAGTGCAGAAGCCGGTGGATTTCCCGGACGGACTCCAGGCTTCCCGTCTCCGGGCGGACAATCGAGAAGGCTGCCACAGCCAGCCCGTTGGCGGTATCGAGGCCCAGCTGCGCGGCGGCGAAGGAGGCGTGGGGAGTGTCATCCATGAGCGTGCGGATGAGGTCTGCATTTCGTCGCTCCCCGAAGTCTGAGGCCGAGCGGGCATGGAGCATATGCAGCCCTGCCAGGGGCGCCATCCGATCCAGTGCGTCCAATGCCGTGGCGCGTTTTTCCTCACCCGGGTCGATGATCCAGATGGAACCCAGCAGCTCACCGCCGGCCCTGACGGCCAGCGCGAGGCGGGCCATTCCGTCGTCGAGCGCTGGAACAAGCACAGCCCCCGGTGCAGCGTAAACAGCCTTGAAGTCCTGGTCGAATGCCGGCTGGATGGTTTCCTGCAGGGTCAGCGTAGTGATGCGGCGGAGTTCGTCGATGGGTTGGCCCGGCAGTGTGGAATAGCCCAGGATTCGGCCCAGCGGGTCCACAATGCTGGCGGCGCCGTTGGTGATGGAAGCCGCTGCGTTGGCGAACGCGTAAAGGTCGCCAAGCCGCACACCTGATACCGAGTCCGCAGCGGCGCCCATGACCGATGCCCGCGCCAAAGCCACCAGCTGCGTCCAGTCCGCGTCATCCGGCGCCACCAGGACCGAGAGGGTATGCCGGACCGCCGCGGAGCGCAGTTGCTCCATCCGGGCGCCATGGGCTTTGACGATCACCGCTGCCGCGTTGCTGTTCGCTGCCCGGTGGAGGAGCTGGTCGAAATCCGGTGAACCGTATGTACATCCGACCGCGAGGATGATCCGATCGTCCACGCTGGACCACGTATCCAGGGGGTCGTACATGAGGACGTCCGAGACCGGGTGCCCGAGGTTTTCCGGGGTGGGATTGGCGTGCACCAGGTCGGCCTGCATCAGCTGGATGCAGTCGGAAAGGCGTACTGCCGATTGCTGCATCCCTGACTGCGTCGCGGTATCCATGGTTGGACGTTATCACAGGGTGCAGACGGATCTTGTGGAGGATCTTACATATAGCACGGGGGAGATCTGCGTCACTATTGGGAGGGGCGCCGGGCAGGTGAGCCCGTCAGGAACACAGAGGACACACCATGAAAATCAAGGACATCAAGGCACTCGCCTCGCTGCAGGGACCGGCCCGATCCACGGCCGAGCGGCTGTCCCGGAAATGCTACAGCGTTGAGGACATGCGGAAGCTGGCTGCCAAGCGGCTGCCCAAGAGCATCTTCGAATACATCGAAGGCGGCGGAGAGGACGAGGTCTCGCTGCGCCGCAACCGGTCCTCCTTCGACGACTGGTCATTCCTTCCCAAATGGGGATCAGTGGACAACCTGGACCTCAGCATCACCATCCTTGGCGGCCCATCGGCGATGCCGGTGACACTCTCGCCGACCGGTGGAACCCGGCTCTTCCACCCTGAAGGCGAATCCGCTGTCGCCCGTGCGGCGCTCACCGCGGGCATCCCCTACGGGCTGGCGCACCTGAGTACCACCACCATGGAAGCCGTCAGCGCTGCGGCGCCGGGACTTCGCCGCTGGTTCAACCTGGAACCAACCTCGGACAAAGGACTGCTGCAGGCCGTCCTGGACCGGGTGTCCAACGCCGGCTACGAAGCCCTCCTGGTCAACGTCGACTGCAGGGCCATCGGGCACCGCGAACGCGATTACCGCAACGGGTTCACCGCCCCGCCGTCCATCAAGCCGAAGACGGTGGTTGAGGGGATGTTGCACCCCGCATGGGCGCTGGGATTCCTGGCCAACGACGCCATAGCGTTCCCCAACCTCGATGCCGACATTCCCGAGGGCCCCCTGGCCAGCTCGCCGGACATGTGGCGCACGCTGCTGGCCGGTTCCTACGAACCCACCGATTGGGACGACATCCGGGACCTGCGGGAACGCTGGAACGGTCCGATCGTGCTGAAGGGCGTGGTGAACGCGAACGACGCCGCGCTCGCAGCTTCCATGGGAATCGATGCCATCCAGGTCAGCAACCACGGTGGACGGCAGCTGGACCATATGGCGGCGCCCCTGGATGTCCTGCCGGAGATCGTTGCAAAGACCGCCGGTCGGATGGAAATCATCGTCGACGGCGGCATCCGCCGGGGCTCCGACGTGGTCAAGGCGCTGGCCCTCGGCGCGGACGCCTGCTCCATCGGACGCCCCTACCTGTACGGCCTTGCTGCCTCCGGCCAAGCCGGCGTGGAGCACGTCCTGAAAATGATCACCGCCGAAATGACCCGCACCATGATGCTCCTCGGAGTCTCAACCATCGAAGAACTGCGGGCGGAAGGCCGGGACTTGATCCGGCACCGCAACGAAGCATTCGCCCGCAACCAACCCACCCGTATCCCCGAGGCCCCTTTGGCCTTGCAGAAATGAGGAACCCGACATGAAAAATCCAACAGCGGCTCTCCGCGCGAAACCCGGCTTGTCTGCCGTCGTCGCCACTGCTGCGATGATGCTGGCGGTGACGGCGTGCAGCCCCACTGGCAACGCATCGGCGTCGAACCCGTCCGGCGACGCTGCCGCAGCGGGCACCGGCGTCCCGGCGCTGGAAGTCAACCAGGCCGCCGTCGACCTTCTGCCCGAATCCATCAAGGCCTCCAAGGTGCTGCGCGTGGCCATCCCCACCAATGAACCCCCAACGCAGTTCTACCGCGAGGGCACGCAGGAAATGACCGGAACCAACCCGGATGTGGCCCGTCTCATCGGTGAGGCATTGGGTGTCAAAGTGGACATCCAGGTGGCCAACTTCGACTCCATCATTCCCGGCCTTGCCGCCAACCGCTACGACATGACCGTCTCCTCGATGACCCCCACTGAAAAGCGCATGGAAGTCCTGGACTTTGTGGACTACATGCAGATCGGCAACGCCATTGCCGTCCCGAAGGGCAACCCGGGCGGCATCAAGGACGAAAATGCGCTCTGCGGCAAGAAGGTCGGGCTCCTTACGGGCTCGTACCAGCTGACGGTGAACGTTCCGGCCTATGACGAAGCCTGCGCCGCAGCCGGCAAGGACTCCATTCAGAGGAGCGAATTCCAGGACACGCGCCAGGCTATCTCCGCCCTCACCAGCGGACGGCTGGATACGGTGCTGGCGGATTCGCCCATCCTGAATTTCGCCGCCACCCAGAACCCCGGTATCGAGGTCGCACGGACGTACGAGTTCGCGCCCGTAGGTGTGGGGGTGCCCAAGGAATCCGGCCTGGTGAAGTCGGTCTCCGCCGCCCTGGACGCGGTGATCAAGAGTGAGTCCTACACCAAGGTCCTTGGGAAGTACGGCCTTGAGACCAGCGCCATCACCGACGCACGCGTCAACTTCGCCCAGTAATGAATTCGAGTAGAGAGGTGACGGCTGTGCAGAAGCAATCCTCAGTCCCCGGCACCGGGAAGCCGACGACAGCTTCGGAGGACTCAATTCCCGTGGTGCCGCTGAAGCACCCTGTCCGCTTGGTCCTTGCAGCGGTGCTCATCCTGGTGGCCCTCAGCGCGGCGTGGGATGTCGCAGTGAACGAACGGTACCGCTGGGATGTTGTGGTGTCCTACCTGTTCGCTCCGCAAATCCTTGCCGGCGCAGGTTTAACGCTTGTTTTGACCGTGGTTTCCATGACCGTGGGCATCGCGCTGGGCACACTGCTGGCGATCATGCGGCTCTCCGACAACCCGATCCTCAGCACCATCAGCCGGGCGTACATCTGGTTCTTCCGCGGAACCCCGCTCCTGGTCCAGCTGATCTTTTGGTACAACATTGCTGCGCTCTACCCTGTGATCGCGTTCGGACTGCCCTTCGGTGGACCGTCGGTGGTGCTGGGATCAGCGAACGTGCTGATCTCCCCGCTGGGGGCTGCGCTGCTGGGCCTGTCACTGAACGAAGCCGCGTACATGGCAGAGATCATCCGTGGTGGCATCGGCTCGGTGGACAAGGGCCAGTACGACGCCGCCCGGGCCCTGGGAATGAGCGGCGGCAAGCTTATGAATCGGGTGATCCTGCCCCAGGCCATGCGCGTGGTGCTGCCCCCCACTGGCAACCAGGTCATCTCGATGCTGAAGGGCACGTCCCTGGTGAGCGTCCTGGCGATCTCGGACCTGCTCTACTCAGCCCAGATCATCTACGCGAACAACTACCAGACCATTCCGCTGCTGATCGTGGCCAGCCTCTGGTACCTGCTCATGACCACTGTCCTGAGCTTCTTCCAAAACAAACTTGAACGCCGTTACGGCCGCGGATTCGACTCAGCGCCGCGACGGATCCGCAAGCCCAAGACAAGGACAGCATGATGACTACCGCCATGGTTGAAGCCCGGGGAGTCCGGAAGAACTTCGGCGTTATCGAAATCCTCAAAGGCATCGACCTCCGGGTTGAGAAGGGATCGGTGACCTGCCTGATCGGCCCGTCCGGTTCTGGCAAGACCACCTTCCTGCGCTGCATCAACCACCTCGAGAAAGTGGACGCCGGCCGGCTTTACGTGGACGAGCACCTGGTGGGCTACGCCGAGCGCAACGGGAAGCTCTACGAAATGAAGGAACGCCAAACAGCCCGCTCGCGACTCAACGCCGGCATGGTGTTCCAACGCTTCAACCTTTTCCCCCACATGACCGTGCTGGAGAACATCATCGAGGCACCCGTCCACGTGCTCGGCCGGCCCCGGCGCGAGGTGGTCGTGGAAGCGCAGGCACTGCTGGACCGGGTAGGCCTGGGCAACCGCGGGCACTCCTACCCCCAGGAACTCTCCGGTGGGCAGCAGCAGCGCATCGCTATTGCAAGGGCGTTGGCAATGAAGCCGAAACTGATGCTCTTCGATGAGCCAACGTCTGCGCTTGACCCGGAATTGGTGGGAGAAGTGCTGGACGTGATGAAGTCACTGGCCGAGGCAGGAATGACCATGGTGGTGGTGACGCACGAGCTCGGCTTCGCCCGTCAGGTAGCCGACCAGGTGGTGTTCATGGATGGCGGCGTCGTGGTCGAAAGCGGCCCTCCGGAGAACGTCCTGGACAACCCGCAGCAGGAGCGCACCAAGGCGTTTCTCTCCAAAGTTTTGTAAGTTTTCCAAGCACCACGAAAGGCACTACATGTCCCGCCAGCAAGTCGTCACCAGCCTCGCGCCCAGTCCGGCCGGTCCGTACTCCCAGGCCATCGTGGCCAACGGATTCCTGTTCACCGCAGGCCAGACGCCCCACGACCCCGTCACCGACGAGCGCGTTGGCATCACCATCGAGGAACAGACCATCCAAGCCATGACGAACCTCGGCGAAGTCCTGGGCGCGCACGGCCTGGATTTCTCCCACGTGGTCAAAGCGACTGTTCACCTGCACCACCCCGGGCGTGATTTTGACGGCTTCAACACCATCTACGAAAAATACGTTGTGGCCCCATACCCGGCACGAACCACCGTGGGGTCGTTCCTTGGCGACTTCCTGGTGGAGATCGATGTGGTCGCGGCTCTTCCGTAGTCAGTTGCTGCTCGCGTTTTCCTGCCGGGATTTACCCAGTGAACGACGCCGGTCCAACTCGCAGTTGATCAGCTCCAGCAGCGCTTGGGCCGGCTCGGACAGGTGGTGGGTGTCCGGGGAGCCAAGCTGGTCACAGTGGAGGAGGACGTGGCGGATCCGTTCCAGTTCGCGGGATGGCACCAGGGGCCAGCGGTGGAACAATTGCCTGACGGCTATCGCTCCAAGGAGGGCATCGGGTTTGTTGGCTACGCCGTGCGTGCCGTGGTTTGCGGCTGCTCTTCGTCGAGCAACGCTGGCCGCGGAAGGGGGGACACCGTGGGCCATGAGGATCTCGGCCTTTAGCGAATTGGGGGCCATGGGGACCTCCCGGAGTAGAGCGATGTAAGCCGTCTGCGTGACTTTGAATTCAGCTTACAGAATGTGAGTTATGTCATGTCAATCGTTACGTCGCGGAGGGCTCTGGGTGACCGCGCTGAGGACCTGGAAAGCGTGGAGCTGCTCGCCCTCACTCCCTGCGAATCGCTTCCCCCGGCTGTCCGGGAACGCCTCCGCATCCTCGACGGCCAGTCCAATGCCCTGATCCGCGTGGTGATGCGTCCACTCGTGGAAACCATGACGGACCGCCAAGCCAACCGGGTCCGGGACGACATCTACCTGGCCCTGCACGAAGGTCCGGTCAAGGAACTCATCGCGGGATAGCAGGCGAAGGCGGCAGCACGGATTGCTAGGCTGAGATCATGACCCGACGCCTCGCCGTACTGTCCGCCGTCCCCTTGTTGCTTATGCTTGCTGGCTGCGGAGCCGTTGAGGAAGCTGCCGGAAACGCAGCCAGCGACGCCGCCTCGAAAGTGGCCACGGCCGCTGCCGATGAAGTAACCAAGCAGATCTGCGTCGTGGTCCAGGACGGGGTGGTCGGCGTGGAAGACAAGAAGGTCCTGGCTGGCTTGGTCTCGGCAGCTAATGCGGCTGGCGTGCCTGCTGAAATCACGACGCCGCTCCAACAGATCGCAGACGCAGGCGATCAGGTGCCGGCCGAGTCGGTTCAGGCACTGAAGGACGCCTGCGCACCCTGATACAAAATATGGAAGGTACTGCGGAATGGCGCCGGAATGGCTTTACGCCCCTCCGCGCCTCAAACCAGCGCCGGCACGCACCGTCCGGGCCCGCACCGTGATCGCAGCCCCGAGGACCAGTGCAGCAGCGACGGCTGCAGCAATCGCCGTCGGGAAGGACTCGGGTGCGTCGGAGCTGCGGCCAACCGTAATCCACGCGAGGCCCCATGCGATGGCTGCCGCCAGGGCGATGCGTCCGTGACCCTTGATTGCCAAGGCGATTCCGACGATGGCCACCACTGCCAGCACCGCGACGGACCAGATCTCGGGTCGCAGCCCAAACCCCACAAAGCCTGACACCTTCAAAGCCGCAGCTATATTGGCGCACACTGCCACGCTGGTCCAGCCCAGGTACAGCCCCAGAGTCCCGTCCACCACCACAGCCTCGACCCACGAGCCGGCGCGGGTCCGGCTGTACCTCAGGAAGGCCAGGACCAAGGTAACGAGGAGGGCCAGAATGACCAGGACGCTGACGAAGAGCCAACCAGCCTGTACGGATAAAATCCACGCGGCGTTCAGGACCATGGAAACGGAGACGATCCAACCGAGCGACCGCTGCCGCCCAGAGGAACGTTGGGATGGCCGCCACTGCCATACGGTGAAGGCGACCAGGCCGGCGTACACCACAGACCAGATGGAGAAGGCCGGTGTCGCGGGAGCCAGGAGCGTGGAGTCGGCGGCCAGAGCACCGCCAGCGGCCTGCGCGATGGGAGTCCCGCCGAAGACTCCAACGCCGATCATCGATCCCACAATGCATATCACCAGGCTCGCGGTGACCGTCGTTTGCCGGGCCAGGTCTGAGCTTCGAGGTGCCATGTTTCGAGCCTCTTTCCTTAGGTGGTGTGCGGGGTCCTGCATTCGCGGGGCGCGTGACTTAGTATCAAAATGCTAGTGAAACAAGCTTTACGCTTATCGAAGGAACATCGGATGGACTCGGAAGGCCACGCGCACGGCTACTGGTACGGGAAAGACCCGGGACAGAAGGCGATTGCCGTTGACGTCCTGAACGCCCTGCGGGACTACCGTGCCTCCGAACAAGCGATGCGCCGGCGGACCCGTTCGTCCATGGGGATGGGTGAGAAGGACTTGCTGGCCCTCCGGTATTTGTTCGAGGCCGAGGCTGCAGGCAAGTTGATGAAGCCGAAGGATTTGGGCGACAAGCTCGGCATAACGTCGGCTTCCATGACCACGCTGATCGACCGGTTGGTGGAGTCCGGCCACATCCGCCGCGAACCCCACCCCACTGACCGTCGCGCGCTGATTCTGAAGGCAACCACGGGTTCAGACCAGGAAGTTCGGCATACATTGGGCGGAATGCATCGTCGGATGCTGGACGCGGCCTGCGCGTTGAGCCCGGACGAGTCGCAGGTCGTGGTGAACTTCCTGCGGCACATGCGCGAAGCGCTGGACGCCATTGACGAAGAGGAACCGCCCCGCTCATGACGTCAGGCTCCACTGCAGGATGAAGATCAGCGTGACCAGGAATCCTGAACCGTAGTTGAGCCAGATGAACCGGCGCCACGCCGCATTGGTCCGCCCCGCCGTCGTATCCGTGATGTTCCAGTAGCGTGCGCAGTTGACGATATAGGGGAAGGCGATGATCGCCGCGAGTGGGCCGGGCCACGGTGTGGCCAGCATCGCGAGCCCGGCAACAAACCAAAGCACGACGGCGAGCCGCACCGTCCGGCGGGCACCGATGACTGTTGCTATGGAGCCGATGCCGGCCTGCCGGTCGGGCTCGATGTCCTGGACCGCGCCGAATGCGTGGGCGGCCATGCCCCACAGGAAGAACGCGGCCAGTAGGATCAGCAGCCCGGGCGTCACGTCCGCGCCGGCCAGCGCCAAACCGACGACGGCGGGACTGACGAAGTGCGTACTGGATGTCAATGAGTCCAGGACGGGACGTTCCTTGAAGCGGAGTCCGGCAGCGGAGTAAGCCACCACGGCGAAGGCGCTCACCGCCAGGCTGATCCACGCGGCGGGCCCGCCGGCGAAGGCCAGGACCACCAGGAACGGCACGTTGGTGATCGCCGCGAGCCACAGCATGGGCCGGTGCAGGTGGGGCTGTAGGAGCGCGCCCTCCATCCCGCCCTTTCGTGGGTTCTTGAGGTCTGATTCGTAGTCGAAGACGTCGTTGATGCCGTACATGGCCAGGTTGTACGGGACCAGGAAGTAGAAGGTGCCCACGATCAGGACCCAGTCGATCTCGCGGGTGGTGAGGAGCATGGCCGCGGCGAAGGGGTAGGCGGTGTTGATCCAGCTGACCGGCCGGGAGGCGAGCAGTGCTTGTGGGACGAGGCCTTTGAGGTTGGGTTTTGAGGCGCGGCTGCGACGACGCGTCAGCCACATCCACAATCCGGGGAGGGCCACGACGCCTGCCAACGGATAGGCGAAGTCCTCGATCGGGGCGAGGCCGATCTTGACGCCCAGAATGTGCGCGGCGTCGTAGTGGAAGAGTTCCATGCCGATCATGATTGAGTCGAACACGGCGGTAAGCACAGCCAGCGCGACGAACGCGATGCCCACGGCTTTCCAATGCTGCCGCCGCTCGCCGGACAGCCCGCCCTTCCCGGGGAAAGAAGCCCGCGCGAACGCTGCACCGGCGATGACGGCGGCGACGATGAAGAGGAGCGCGAGCACTAAGTAGGTCACGCGTTCTCCCTCTCCTTCTCGCGCTGCCGGGCGGGGATCCGTCCAAGAATGCGCCGGGCGCCGGTGTACAGGACCATAGTGCACAGCACCAGGAAGAAGAGGAACACTGGTTCCTCGATGGGCAACTCCGGAGCGATCAGCAGGCCCGTGGCGATGGTGCCTTCACCGCGCAGGAAGATCCCCAGCCCGATCCCGGCCAGGTCCCAGGCCAGCAGGAACACAACCCCGACGGCGGTCACGGTCGCTGCCGCTGTGGCATCGCGCCAAAAGAACAACCGAAATCGGTGGTCCAGCAGGAGCATGCATCCGATGCCGAGCAGTAGCGAGCCTAGATAGAGGACACCCATCAGCCAATCCTGCTAGCTACTGGCCTCACAGTGGTAGGGCCTGGGCTGTGGTCTCCGCGGATACGCTTCAGCACCAGCTCGGCGCTGATGAGGCACATGGGAACACCTACGCCCGGCGCGGTGGTGGCCCCTGCGTAGTAGAGGCCGCGGACGCGCTTGGAGGCGTTCTGCGCCCGGAACATGGCGCTCTGGCGAAGCGTATGTGCCGGTCCCAGCATGCCGCCGCGCCAGGAGTTGTAGTCGCGGGCGAAGTCGGCCGGACCGATGGTGTGCCGTACGACGATGCGTTCGTGGAGGTCGGGGACGCCCGCCCACTGGGCGATCTGGTCGATGGCGGCGTCGGCGGCCTGCTCTATCAGCGCATCGCCCGTGCCGTCCGGGCCCCCTGCCCCGAGTGTGGGATCGGCGGGAACGGGAACAAGGACAAAGAGATTCTCGTGACCCTGCGGGGCGACGCCGGGATCGGTGGCACTGGGTTTGCAGACGTAGATCGACGCCGGGTCCGGAATGCGGGTTTCCTCACCGAAGATCGAGGCGAAATTTGCCTCCCAATCCCGGGTGAAGAACAAGGAATGGTGCGGCATCTGCGGCAAAGTTCCTTTGACGCCCAGCATCACCAGGACGGCGCCCGGCCCGCTGGTGCGGCTTTGCCAATACTTCCTGTCGTAGCTCCGGTCCCTGACGCCAAGGAGTTGGGTTTCGGTGTGGTGCAGGTCAGCGCCGGACACAACCTGGTCCGCAACGCTGTAGTGCTCGGCTCCTGAGTTGTCGCGCCATTTCACGCCGGTTACTTCCCGGCTGTCCTTGCCGGTAAAAGGGGTGGGGAGCTTCAGCCCGTCGAAGCGGCCCACCTTCTTTGTCCGGGTTGCCTCCCGCGTAGTGATCTTGAGGGCTTCAGCGCCCGTGTGGATCCGAACCCCGGCGTCGGTGGCCAAGGCTTCGAGGCGCTCCACCAGCTCCCGGAACCCGCCCATGGGGTACTGCACTCCGTCGCCAAGGTCCAGGGCGCTCATCAAGTGGTACATCGCGGGAGCGGCCGAGGGATTGGTGCCGAGGAACACAGCCGGATATCCAAGCACCTGCCGCAGTACCGGATGCTGGAACCGTTGGGAAACGTACTTGTCCAACGGCGTCAGCAGGAGCTGCGCCAGCCTGGGAAGGTTCCGCAAGACCTCCGGGTGCAGCAACTCCTGAAGCCTGGTGAACGGGTTGTACAGGAAAAAACGTTCTGCCATGTCCGTGGTGTGCCGGGCCGAAGCAAGGTAGGCGGACAACTCTTTGGCACTTCCGGGCTCGACCCTTTCGAAGGTGTCCAAAACCTGTTCGCTGCCCAAGGGGACCGTCAGCGGATCCGGCGTTACGCCGTCGTGGCCCGGTTCGCTGAAGACACGGTACGCGGGGCTGAGCGTGCGCAGGTCGAGCTGTTCGGCGGCGCTGGTCCCCAGGAGCTTGAAGAAATGGTCGAAAACGCCGGGCATGAGGTACCAGGACGGGCCGGTGTCGAAACGGAAGCCGTCCCGCTCCAGGCTGCCCGCCCGGCCGCCAACGTGGTCCCGCTGCTCAAGGAGCTGAACCTCGTGTCCTTCATGGGCGAGAAGTGCGGCGGTGGCAAGCCCGGCGATGCCACCGCCGATCACTACTGTCCGGGTCATCGGCGGAGCTCCATCCAGGTTGAGGCGATCGCTCGGGCGGCGAGCCCGGCTTTGACTGTGTCCGGCACGCGGACCCGCGAACGGTACAGTTCGTCCACTGTTGTTTGCTCGATCCTGTCCGTCAGGGCCGCGAACAGGGCCAGTGCGCTGCGGACAGCTGCCCGGGCGTCACGTGGCAGAAGGGGAATAACCGCGTTGGCGTCGGCAAGTTGCCCGCGGATGGTCCGGACCCATTCCATTCGGTCCCGGTCCTCAAGATGGTCGGCAGTACCAAGGTAGTTGCGACCAAGGCGTGCGGTATCGTCGGCCAGGTCCCGAAGGAAGTTGATGTTTTGGAACGCAGCCCCCAACTGGCTGGCGCCATGCTGCAGGGCCGAGCGGTCGTCGTCGTCGGTGTCCTGCCCGCGCATGAACACTTGCAGGCACATCAACCCCACAACCTCAGCGGAGCCGTGGACGTAGCCCTGGTGGGCGTCGGCATCGAACCGCAGCGGCACAGCCGGTGCGGCGGTGTGCTCGCCAAGGTCGGTGCGCATGGAGTCGAAGAAGGGGTTGATAAGTACCGCATCAATCCCGGCCTCACGCGCAGTTTGGGCGAACGCGTGGATGATCAGGTCGCTGCTGTAACCGATCTTGATGGCGCGGTGGGTTTCATCGATGAAGTGGTCCAGCGCGTCGCTCTGCTCCTGGTAACTGAGTCCAGCCTCCGCGGTGACCCCATCCACCAGCTCATCGGCCACCCGCACCAGGGCGTATATGTTGCGGACATGCTGGCGGTGCCGTGACCCCAGCAATCTGCAGGCGAGGCCAAATGAAGTGGAATAGGCGGCGATGACCTGGTTCGCCGCGCGTTCGGCGGTCCGCGTGAAATGGGTGAACGAGGTGTCCATGGCGACGCTCATGATTGCCGTCCTTCCAGTTGTCCCGCAAGATCCAGCAGGACGTTGCGGGCGCCCGGCGGAACCTGTGAATCGGGACTGGTCAGCAGGTGGTTGAAGGCCTCCATTTGTTCACTGATCAGGGATTGGACGAACCCCTCCGCTCCGCAGTCGGTCAGTTGCCGCCGGACATGGTGGGCCTCCGCGCCACTGAGCTCGGGCAGCCCGAAGAAGGGCTCGATGTCCGCCCAGCTGCTGGTGCTCCGGGCGTGCGCGATGATAGCCGTTTGCTTGCCTTCCCTGAGGTCCGAAAAAGGATCCTTGCCGTGACGGCGCGGATCCCCGAAGGTCGACAGGAGGTCGTCCTGAAGCTGGAACGCGAGTCCCAGATGCTTGCCTGCTGTGGCGAGCGCTGTTTCGACGGCGAAGTCCGCACCGGCCAGCGCTGCGGCCGCGCGCAACGGGAGCTCGAAAGTGTAGGTGGCGGTCTTGTAGCCGCACATCATCAGGATGGTCTCAAGCTCAGGGGTGACGATGCCGTCTCCCAGGCCCACATCAAGCTGCTCGCCTGCCACGGTCTCGTTGATGGTGTGTTCCAGGAGATCGAGCAGGCGAAGCCGTAGTTGGTGCTGCAGGTCGGCACGGGCGAAGGCTTGGTGCGTGGCGGCGAGCAGCATGTCGCCCATCAGGATGCCGCCGGTCTGGGCCCAGTGGAGGGCGCCATCGGGCCGGGGAAGCTCTCCGGCTTCGGCCAAGAGGGAACCGATCAGGTTGGGATGCCCGCGACGGACCAGGTCGCCGTCAATCACGTCGTCGTGCAGCAGGAAGGCGTAGTGGAGCAACTCTATGGCTGCAGCGATGCTGATGGCGGTCTCGCGCTGCCGCGGGTTCCCCTGCTGGAGGGAATCGTAGGTTTCCATGAGGAGGAGCGGCCTGACGAACTTGCCGCCCAGGACATTCTTGCCCGCCAGTGTCCAAAGGTGGGCGAAGTCCGGACCGTAGGCCGTAGCGGCGCTGGTCCGTTTGCCGATGAGGCCGGTGAGCTCATTCTCGATGGCCGTGCAGAGATCGGTTCGGCTGCGCACAGTTCCGGAGGTGATGGTCATGCCTCGGCACCCGCCGCGAGGGGGAGGGCCCGGGCCTCGAGGAGTTGCGGGAATTGCATGCCGAGCCAGGGGCTGAAGGCCGAGGGCGTGTGTTCCAGGGCTTCGGACAGCAAAGCGGGCGATATCCAGGCCCAGTCGGCCACTTCGGCGGGATTGGGCTGGAGGGTGCCACTGATCCGGGCCATGTAGACGGGGCAGACTTCGTTTTCCACGATTCCTGTGGGGTCGACTGCCCGGTAGCGGAAGTGGGGGAGGGCGGGCGCGATCCGGTTGGCGTCCACCCCGAGTTCGAACCGTGCGCGCCGCATGATGGCCTCTTCGAAGTCTTCGCCCGGTCCGGGGTGGCCGCAGAAGCTGTTGGTCCACACGCTGGGCCAAGTCTTCTTCTCGGGTGAGCGCCGGGTTAGGAGGACTTCGCCCGCCTCGTTGAGCAAGTAGCAGGAGAACGCCAGGTGCAGGGGAGTGTCCCGGGTGTGCACGGTGGCTTTGGGAGCCTCTCCGATAGGGGTGCCGGCGTCGTCAAGGAGGACGACCATCTCTGTCGCGTTCACTTTTCGCCTTCCCTCGGAACAAAGTCAATGACCAACATTGCTAGACAAGCTAGAAGAAAGGCTACCATGTAGGAAGTTGGGTGTAACATACTCAACATGTCCAAACCTGAAGAAATCGACGCCTCGGTTTCCTCGGGCATTTACAAGCTGGAGTCCAACGATCCCCACCAGGAACTTGTGGACCGTTCGGGACTCTCCGAGTCCGATATCCAGCAGATCAACGAGCTCATGGCGGCACTCGGGCGGTTGCGCGAAGCCGAAGAGCGCCTCTCCGACGCTTCCCGGATCTATATGAAGCTCAACCAGTCAGACATGCGTGCGCTGCACTACCTGATCGTCTGCGCTAACCATGGCGTGATTGCCACACCCGGCGCAATAGCGGCACACCTTCACATTTCGACGGCGTCAACCACCAAGCTGCTTGACCGGCTGGAACGCGCGGGCCACATCTCCCGCCGTGCGCACCCCTCCGATCGCAGGGCGCTCGCCATTGAAATCACACCCGAAACCCACGAAGCCGCGATGCGGACGGTGGGCCGGCAGCAAGCCAAGCGCTTCCTGGCCGCAGCCCGCCTCACTCCCGCCGAACGGGAGACAGTGATGCGGTTCCTGGAGGACATGGCCCGGGAGGTCGAACCCGGCGAATTCTTGCCCGGCTAATACCAGTACGGCAGGTACCAACGTCCCACGATTCGTTCTGTAAGATTCGTGACAAGGCCCACATGTTTATGGGTTCGGCAGGTGTCTGGCGTCGCCAGCGGGGGATTCACATAAAGGAATAATCGATGGCTCAAGAAGAGGGCTCACCCTCACCGGACCGCGGTGCTGATGGCCCGCGCCATGAAGTCTCAGCGGCTGCCCCTCAAGGCACTGGCGCGACCATGCGCGAGCAGGTGCTGGACATTATCGGAGCCATCCTGGCCGACACTGATCCCGGCAGCGCAGAGGTCCGGAACAGGCTCCGCGAGTTGGTGGACGCCCATCCCGACAACCCCGCAGGCGCCCTCCTGGAACACCTGTTGGAGACAAGGAAAACACCGGCCTCGGGCACCAAGGTCCCTGTCCAACGTGAGCCAGCCAGCCTGCACATGGAATCCTCGGACATTGCACGGACCGTTTCCGTCCCCGTCAGCCACGAGATCCGCGAGAGCATCCAGGCGGTCCTCGCGGACAAGCTCCTGCTGACGGCATTCCAACCCGTCCATGCCCTGCCAACAGGCGAAGTGGTGGGCGTAGAAGCTCTGACCCGCTTCGTTGGCGAGGACGGTGCCGGCGCGGACGTTTGGTTCAGCGAGGCAGCGGCAGCAGGACTGGGTACCGAACTGGAGATCGCCGCGCTGCACTGCGCCCTGACCGCTGCGCACGAGGTCCCGGAGGACATGTCCGTCGCGCTGAACCTCACTCCGGCAACGTCGATTGACCCCCGGGTGCGGAACCTGCTGGCCGCAGCTGCCCTGGCCCCCGAGCGCATCATCGTTGAGCTTACCGGCAGCCTGGAAGACGCCGGTGGGCACTCCGGCGCTGATGGGCTGGGGCCTCTCAGGGCCCTGGGACTTCGGCTTGCGGTCAGCGCGTCGGGCGCTGCCTTGGTGTCCTTGGACAGGGTTGAGCAACTGCGCCCGGACATCATCAAGCTCGACCGACACCTCATTGAAGGCATCGAAGGCAGCGCAGGGCAGAAGATCCGCGCGCGGGCCATCGTGGAGCTTGCCAGGGACATCGGCGCCAGCGTCATCGCGGAAGGCATCGAAACCGCGGCCGAACTTGAAGAAGTCACCGCGTTGAACGTCACCGCTGCGCAGGGGTACCTTCTGGGGCGCCCTTCCGTCCATCCGCTGGACTGGTCAACGTGGAGCATCCGCGCGCAGACCGAAGCGCAGCCCGCCGGCTGACTGCAAGGCTTTTGGGTGACTCGCGTAAAGTAGCACGCGGGGGTTTGCCGGTCCCAAGAAAACTGGGGACTGCTCAAGCATGGACCCACCTAGCCAGGAAGTTCTACGTTGATGGACAGGTTTTTCAGTATTCTCGCGGATTTTCGCAGTAAAGCGTTGCCGGGGAGGTTGCTGGAGCGTCTCAACACGCCGCGGGGCCTGCTGTGGGGTTTCGTGGTTGTCCACCTGGGCTTCCTGATATTCGCTGCGCTGCTCTCCTTCCGGAACGAAGCCTTCAGCGACACCTTTATCTACCGTGAATGGGCGCTCGCAGGTTTCAACGAAAGCAACCTCTCGGGCGGCCCGAGCCCCTGGGTCTACCCCATCCTGGCCCTCATCCCCATGGGCATCGCAGCCGCTGCTGGCGCTGGTCCATTCTTCTTCCTCTGGGTCCTGCTCACCACCATCCTCAACGGCTGGGCGATGCTCAAGCTCACCGACCGCGGCCGACGACGCGAGGCCATCCCTGCCGGCTGGTGGTGGCTGTCTTTTGTCCTCCTGATGGGCTGGTTGGGCTTCGCCCGTGTTGATGGGTTGACCGCCCCGATCGTCCTCGTCGCGCTGGTGTACGGCGTGGCACGGCCCTTCATTGCCTCGGTCCTGCTGGCCATCGGCACCTGGACCAAGGTGTGGCCCGCGGCCGTCATGCTGGCACTGTTCGCCGTGGTCAAGAACCGCTTGCTGGTTGTGTTGGCAGGAATCACGACGACGGCGGTTGTGGTGGCACTCGCCGCTACGGTTGGCGCCGTCCCCAAGCTGCTGAACTTCCTGACACAACAGGGCGACCGCGGAATGCAGCTCGAAGCCACCTTCACCACACCCTGGCTGTGGTTGTCGGTGCTGGGCGTGGGCGACTCCCGGATGTACATGAATACCGACATCAACTCCATGCAGGTGGACGGGCCCGGAACGGCCCTCATGTCCGTGCTGATGCAGCCCCTCCTGCTGCTTGCCGCGGCCGCTGTGGCCGGGCTGACGTTCTGGGCGCTGCACCAAGGAAAAGTCAGCGGTGGCGTTGACCGCACCGAACTGCTGCTCTCGGGAGCCTTGACCCTGGTGACGGCCTTCATTGTTTTCAACAAGGTGGGATCCCCGCAGTTCATGGTGTGGCTTGCCCCTGCCGTGGCCGTCGGATTGGCCCACAACTGGAAGGCGTGGCGCGTCCCGGCCACCATGCTGATAGCGATTGCTGTGGCCACGTTCTTCATCTACCCGTTGTTCTACGATGCGCTGAGCCACAACAACCCGCTGATGGCCATGGTGCTGACCATCCGCAACGTGCTCCTGGTGGTCCTCTTCTTCTGGTCCGCCCGCCGCCTGTACTCACTGGGCAGGAAGCCTTCCGTCGTGACCGCCACCGCGGGCAAGGAGCTCTAAAATTTCTGCCACGTTCTTCGACCGGCTGGTCCGTGTCCGCAGCCGTGTCCTGCCGCCCGCCGTCGTAGCCTGGTTCGCTCGGCCCGGCAGCGTGTGGTGGGGCTTCGCCGTCGTGCATTTCTTCTTCTTGTGCTGGATGGCGTCCTTCTTCCTCAACGGCGACACGTTCAGCGATACCGAGCAGTACCGGCAATGGTCGCTGGAGGGCTACAACCCGGCGAACCCGGGAAAGATCAGCCCCTGGGTGTACCCGGTGCTGGCGCAGATTCCCATTTTCCTTGCCGGTATAGCCGGGCCGGACCTGTACCTGCTGATGTGGTTCCTGATCATCACGGCGCTCAACGCGCTGGGGCTCTGGTACCTGACTCGCGGTCCACGTAAGGTCAGCGGAATTGCGCCTGCATGGTGGTGGCTGTTCTTCACCGTCTTCATGGGCTACCTCAGCTTTGCCCGTGTTGAGGGCATCACGGCCCCGATCGTGCTCATCGCGTTGCTGTGCGCTGCGCAGAGGCCGGTAGTCGCGGCGGTGCTGCTCAGTGTCGCGACGTGGATCAAAGTCTGGCCCGCCGCGGTGCTTGCTCCGATGATCATTGCCAGCCGCTCGCGGCTGCAGATGGTCGCAGCGGGAGTGGGTGTCACCGCCGTCGTGGGTTTAGGGACCTACCTGACCGGCGGCTTCAGGCACATCCTGGACTTCCTGATCAACCAGGGTGAGCGCGGCATGCAGTTGGAAGCCACCTTCTCCACGCCCTGGGTATGGCTCAGTGTCTTCAACATCGCCGGCTCCAAAATGGCGGACAACACGGCCATCAACTCCACCGAGGTCTACGGGCCCGGGGCCGACGCAGCCGCTTTCCTGATGCAGCCGCTGCTGATTGTCGCCGCGGTCGCCGGGGCGATCCTCCTGATCCGCGCCCTCAAACGCGGTGCCGAGCGCGAGGAGCTGTTCCTCGAAGGTGCGCTGATGATGACCACCGCGTTCATCGTTTTCAATAAGGTGGGCTCGCCGCAGTTCATCATCTGGCTGGCGCCGGTGATCGTGGCCGGCCTGACGCACGACTGGAACCGTTGGAAGGTGCCTGCCGCGTTGCTGATGGCCATCGCCATGACGACGTTTGTGATCTATCCGCTGTTCTACACGCCGCTTATTCACGCCCACCCGGTCATGGCCGCGGTCCTCACCATCAGGAACGTGCTGCTGGTAGTGCTGTTGTGGTGGTCGGTTCAGCGGACTGTGGAACTGGGGCGGCGGAGCCAGGTCCGGCAGGTAACGCTTTAGCGGATGGTGGGGGGCCGGTGGAGCAGCCGCCGGTCGTTCTGGCCGACCCAGCGCGATAACCTGCCTTGGACCAGGAGCCTGCGCGTATGGATGTCCAGGAACACCAGGTAGAAGGCAAAGAGCAGCGCGATCGCGAAGGCCAGCGAGGAAAGGTCTACTGAGACCTCCACGAAGGACCACACGGACAGCTGGTCTTGCGCTCCGAAGACCACAAAGAAGGTCACCCCGACGTAGAGACTGCGCATCTGCCAGTCGTCCCTGATTCCGGTCACGGCAAGGAACGGTACGAACCAGAGGATGTACCAGGGCTGGATGATGGGGGACAGCAACACCAAAGCCGCGAACGCAAGGGCCATGCGCCGCACCACCCTGGAGTGGTCTCCACGGAACATCAGCAGCAGGACCAGCCCCACGCCGCCCCATTTCATGACGGAGCGCAGGATGTCGGCCATGGCGTTGCCCGGGAGCCCCAGGGCGTTTCCAAGGAACTCGATTTGCTGGCCAAGGAACCCCGACGGCGAGTAGCCGGTGAAGCCGGGCGTGGGATCGGTGATGGCCCACACCCATCCCATGCCGAGGCCGTGGGGGATTCCGCTGATGAACAGCACGCCGAAACTGATCCCGGCTGTGGCCGCCCAAATCCCGAATTTCCGTGGCCATGATGCCCCGGCGCCGGCCCACATCAGTCCGATGAACGGGAGCAGGAGCACGGTGATCGGCTTGATGCCAATGGACGCCGTAACCAGGAGGATGCCGATCAGCGGCCGTTTGGTGGCGGCGAAGTATGTTCCTGCAACAGCCAGGCCAACCATGATGGCGTCGTTGTGGGCGCTGGCCACGAAGCTGATCAGGAACAGCGGGTTGGCCACCGCAATCCACAGCGCCCGGGCACCGTTGATGCCGTGCAATTCGGCAAGTTTCGGCACATACAGCACGCAGAGCAGCACACCGCCAGCAGCCAGCAGCCTGAACAGCAGGACGGACACATCCGGTTGGGCGCCGGTGATGGCCACAACCGCGTGCTCCATCCACAGGAAATAGGGCCCATAGGGTGTCCTGGCTTCAGCCCAGGCTGGATCGGCGCCGAGGGAGAACCAGTTGCTGAGAGTTGAGATGCCTACTGTGTAGGGATTTTGGCCCTCCATCATCAACCGGCCCTGGCCTATATAGGCGTAGACGTCGCGTGAGTAGACGGGCACGGCAAAGAGCAATGGCAGGGACCAGGCAGCGATGGCCCAAACAATGGGCCGCAGGGAGTTCCCCTCCCACGTACCCATCCGTTGACCGAGCCTGAGCCAGGAACGGACCAACAGCATGGCACCCACGGTCAGCAGCACGGCCGAGGTGGTGACGCCCCAGCCCTCCGTGCGGAGGGCAATGACTATGGGGTGCCGGATCATGGGGGAACCGTTGGCGATCCACCCAATACCGATCGACCCGGCGAACATGAAGAGCGAACCAAGGAACCCCTGCCAGATGGCAGGGTATGCCACGGGCTTCCCAGTTGCCGCGGACGGCTTGGCTGGAAGGGTGTGGCTGACGGGAGGAACGTTCGTCACCGATGAAGATCCGGGTTGGGGGCTGGGGGTACTGCCTGTCGTCATGACTGGTCGTTTTCCCCCACTCACGGTATGGCGCTCCGAGGAAAGAGCGCGGTTGATGCCGAAGAGCTTGTACATGCGGCAAGTGAAATTTTAGCGTTGATCCTGTCGAAGCCACCACAGGCGCGGCAAAGGGTGATGGAATGCATACCCGGGGTTTCCCGCCCACGTTTACGGGCGGTCCTCCCGCGCGGTGAGGTTACGGGGATCGGTGCCCACGTAGGACCCCGGCGGCATGGCAGCGCCGAAAACCGGACCGGGTTGGGGCCGCTTGGGGTGTCGGCCTTGGGCGGGATTCCTTTGCCTGAGGCGGCGCAGCACCCAGGGAACCAAGTATTCCCGCGCCCAGACGGCGTCGTCCGCCCGCGCTTCGCGCCAACTGCGTTCCGGGAGGGGCCTCGGCGCCAGGGGTTCCAGGGAGTGCGGGACGTTGAGGGCATCCAGGACCATGATGGCAATGGTGTGCTGGCCCAGCGGGGAGAAATGCAGGCGGTCCGGGTCCCACATTTGAGGATGGGTGAGTTGGCGGAGTGCCCACAGGTCTGCGATCACGGCATCATGCCTGGCTGCGACAAGGCGGATGTTTTCGTTGAAGATGGCCACCTTCCCGCGGGTGCGCCCCAGCACGGGCGTGGCGCCCCAGTCCGGACCCGTGAACAGCAGGATGGACGCTCCCGTAGCGGCCAGCGCTTCCACCCCCGCGTCCAGCTCAAGGGCCAAGGAATCGGGGTCTGTCCGGTGGAAGAGCAGGTCGTTGCCGCCTGCGTTGAGGGTTACCAGGTCTGGTCGGAGTTCCAGCGCCGGTCCCAGCTGTTCGTCCAGGATCTGGTGGAGCAGCTTTCCGCTGACTGCCAGGTTCGCGTAGGCAAAGTCCGGGTGTCCGTTGCTGAGCTCCTCCGCTACCCTGTCCGCCCAGCCCCGCATGCCCCCCGGGCTGCGCGGCTCCGGATCTCCCACTCCCTCAGTGAACGAGTCCCCCAAAGCCGCATAGCGGCTCCACGGGTGCAGGCGGGGCACCATGCCTTGGGAGCCTCCCTCCACCGGGCCGTTCGGGCTGGTGGCGTTCATCTCCCCATAGTGCGCTGAATTATCGGGTTTTTGTACAGTACGTGTTCAAAACTCTCAGATCCAGGGGGGTGGCGCGGGCTTCGTGCCGTCCCTGCTGCGTCCGGCGGCCCATTCGACGACGGCGGGTAGCGGCCCGGTGATGATCGTCGGGTCCGTGGCGCTGGTGTCGCCGAACGCCTGGCCGCTTTCGTTCACCGTGACGAGGAGTCCGGCGTCGGTGCCGCGGGTTTTCCAGGCGCCGGTGATGTCTTTGAGCAGTCGTTGCAGGACGGGGGTGGGGATGTCGTCGAACGTGGCACCGTTGTCGAGGTCCACGGCGTGCATCCACACTTCGCGGGTCCGCATCCACACGGTTTCAGAGGCGGGCACGATGCGTCCTTGGGCGGTGCGGACCTCGTGGGTCCAGTGCGTGTCCGGGAGGTCGCGCCATTCGACGGACAAGTGCACAGCGGAATGGTCGAACAGGTTGCGCAACGCGATGGGGGACAGTGTGGCACCGAAGTCGATTTCCCGGTTCCGTGCCTCAGGCGAGGAATACATGGGGGTGTCGATGCCGGTGGCCGCCCACTCCACCAACCGTGCGATCGCGCGGGCGTTGTATCCCACATGGGCCACCACGTGCCGGCGGGTCCAGGCCGGCAGGCGCGTGCCGCCGTCGAGCTCTGCGTCGCTGAGTTCGTTGAGCTTCCGGGCGAAGAACGCGGTGCCCCGCCGCGCCTGCAGGAGTTCTTCCTGCAGGCGCGGGTCGGTGGCGAGGTCGTGGCGGGCCACCATCAGGCTTCCTTGACCACGCGGTTGTTCAGCTGGCCCAGGCCCTCGATGGTGGTGACCAGGAGCTGGCCTTCCTGCAGGTACCGCTTGGGGTCCTGGGCGTGGCCGACGCCGCCGGGGGTGCCGGTGGCGATCACGTCACCGGGGTTCAGGGTGATGATGGTGGAGATGTAGGAGACCAGGAATTCGGGGGTGAAGACCAGGTCGCCGGTGGGGGTGGACTGCTGGATTTCGCCGTCCACCGCCGAGGTCATGAGCGGCCCGGCGCTGAACTCGTCCTTGGTGACCAGGGCGGGCCCGAACGGGGTGGAGTTCTCCCAGGTCTTGCCCTGGAGCCACTGGATGGTGCGGAACTGGTAGTCGCGCATGCTGACGTCGTTCAGGACCGCGTACCCGGCGATGTGCTCCGCTGCCTGCGCTTCGGGGATGCGGCGGCCCTTCTTGCCGATGATGACGGCGAGTTCGACTTCCCAGTCGACAGTGTCCGATTCCTGCGGCAGGGCGAGGTCGTCGTTCGGGCCGATCAGCGATTCTGTGTATTTCGCGAACAGGGTGGGGTGTTCGGGGATGTCCCGGCCCATTTCCTTGATGTGGTTCCGGTAGTTGTGGCCCACGCAGATGATCTTCCCGGGTGAGGGCACGACGGCGGCCAGATCGGCGCCGTCGAGCCCGTGCGTTGCGCCGTTGGCTGCCTTCGCCGTGGCTTCCCAGGCGGGATCGGCCAGGAGTGCCCCGACGTCGGCGAAGCCGGGGATCTCCGTAAGGGTGTCGCCGTCCTGGCGGACGGCCACGGTGCCTTTGCCGACGGCGGTTTCGGTGCGGAGGGTGAGCAGTCTCATTTACTTGCGTCCTTCGGTGTAGCTGCGGTTGAAGTTCAGTCGTTCGAAGATGGGGGCGTCGCTGAAGCGGAACAGGTCGAAGCCGGGCTGATCGGCGTCCGCCGTCAGGGACCATTCCTGCCAGGACGGGACCACGAACAGGTCGCCCTTGGCCAGGGCCTTGGTTTCACCGTTGAGGATGGCGGTGCCGGTGCCTTCGAAGACCTGCCAGACACTGGAGCCGACCTCGCGGAGCGGTTCGGTGGAGGCGCCGGCGCGGAGGCGGTGGAACTCGGCCCGGATGGTTGGCATGACATCCCCGCCGGTGGTGGGGTTCGAGTACCGGATCGCGGCATGGCCCTGGGACACGGTGGCCGGATGGCCCTCGTCCTCGAGGAGGAGCTGCTCACGGAGGGCCGCGTCGGTGTGTTCCCACCGGTATGCCGCGATGGGGGAGTTGGTGGTGTCCTGCAATCCGGACAGGGGCCGGAGGCCGGGGTGGGCCCAAAGCCTTTCCGAGCGGGAGATGTCCGGGGTTGCTTCATCGGTGACGCGTTCGGTGCCGAACTCGAAGAACCCGGCGTCGGCGTAGTGCACGAACGGAATGTCCAAACCGTCGATCCAGGCCATCGGCTGGTCCGTGTCGTTGTGGTGGCCGTGGAAGTTCCAGCCCGGTGTGAGCAGGAAATCACCGCGGCGCATCGCCACGGGATCCCCGTTCACCACAGTCCAGACGCCCTCGCCCTCCACCACGAAACGGAACGCGTTCTGGGAGTGCCGGTGTTCAGGGGCTACCTCGTGCGGGCCCAGGTACTGGATGGCGGCCCACAACGTGGGGGTCGCATACGGGGTACCAGCGAGGCCGGGGTTCGCGAGGGCTATGGCCCGCCGCTCGCCACCCCGGCCCACCGGAACCAGGTCGCCGGCCCGGGCGGCCAGCGGGTACAGGTCATCCCAGCGCCATACATGCGGCACAGCCTTCGGCGTGGGGACCATGGGCATCAGGTCACCGATCTCGGTCCAGAGCGGAACCATGTTTCCCGCAGCGAAGTCCTTATACAACTGCTCCAACTGGGCAGCCTCTTCCGGAGTGGGCTCCGGCAGGGCGTGACTGGCGGCCACGGATTCGTGGGTCGTGTTCTCGGCGCTGATGGACACGTAGGCCTCCTCGATAGGTCCGAACAGTTCTTGGCGTAGTTCGACCCTACGGACGGTGGTACCTGGGGTTCGAGAAAATTCTGCTGTACAGAACTAGTTCCTGCGTTGTGGGGCCTACTCTGCGCCCTTCGCCGGGTTCTTTTCGCGCAGAGTGGGCCTCGCAACGCGGGGTGGAGGCCGTGCTCTGCCTAGTCCTCGTCCGCAGGGTTGGCGGCGATGTCGATTTCGAGTTGCCGGCATGTCTCACGCAGGGCGGCGACCAAACCGGCGTCGTACACTTTGCGGAACCGGGTGGCAGGAGTGGCGACGCTCAGTGCCCCGACCACCTGGCCGTGCCGGTTGTGGAGGGCCATGCCGAGCGCGCTCACGCCTTCTTCGGTTCCCTCGAAATTAGCGGCGAAACCGTTGCTGCGGATCGTCTCGAGTTCCCGGATGAAGGCAGGGTAGCTCTCGTCCGGAATGGTGTCGCCGCCAATTCCGGCGTTCTGGCTGCGGAACAGCTGGTCGATCATGGGCGGCTCCAGTTCGGCCAGCATGACTTTGCCGCCGGACGTTTTGTCTGCAGGCATGACCGTGCCTTGGCGGTCACCAATGCGCAGGACGTTGCTGCCCTCAACCGTTGCGAGGAAGCGGACCTTGGTGCCTACCCGAACCATCAGGTTGACCGTTTCGTCCAGCCGTGCCGAGAGGAGTTCCATGTGCGGCAGTGCCAGGTCCCGCAAAGGCCTGGTCCAGCCCAGCCCAGCGGGGCCCACGCCCATCGCTGGCCCCGGGACGTACCGCCGGTTTTCATCCTGGACCGCGAACCCGCGGTAAACCAGCATGGCAAGCAGCCGGTGGGCGGTGGACGGGGCAACGCCCAACTCGGCCGCGGCGTCCTTGAGCCTGAGGGCGCCACCATCGCGGAGCAGCTGGAGGAGCTGCAGGGCGTTGTCCACTGCCTCGATGGAATAGGTGGGCCTTTTCTGCAAAGGCTTCCGAGTGGAGGATCTGGGTGGATTATTCTGCACAACAGAATTGTATGGTGCAGATTCTGTGGGCGGCAGGACAGTGGTGGGATGAATCACACACTTCCCGCTGCAGCGTCGCATGGGCCAACCTCCGGAGCCGCCACCGTTGAAGCTCCCGGCGCAGCGCCACGCTTTTCCAAAGGCTCAGCGCTGGCCGTCCTTGTTTGCTGGCTGCTGGTGGTCTTCGACGGCTACGACCTCATTGTTTACGGCACAGTCCAGTCCTCCCTGATTTCCGAAACAGGCTGGGGGCTGACCAAGGCGACCGCCGGGACCATCGGTTCCATGGCATTCCTCGGCATGATGATCGGCGCCATCTTCGCCGGAAGAATGGCCGACTCGTGGGGCAGACGAAAAACCATCATCGGTTGTGCGATTGTCTTCTCGGTCTTCACCATCCTGTGTGCCCTTGCCCCCAACGCGGCCGTTTTCGGCATTCTTCGCCTCCTCGCCGGCATAGGACTAGGCGGGCTTGTCCCCTCCGCCAACGCGCTGGTGGCCGAGTTGGTCCCCACCAAATGGCGGTCCACCATCGCCACGCTCATGATGTCCGGGGTGCCGATCGGTGGCTCCATCGCAGCACTGGTGGGCATCCCGTTGATTCCCGCTTTCGGCTGGCAAGCCATGTTCCTCGTGGCAGCACTGGCCTTGGTGATCGTGGTACCGCTGGGGCTCAAGTTCATCCCGGAGACACTGGCACCGGGGAAGGGCGCAAGCACTGACGCCAACAAGAAGGCAGGGTTCGGTTCCCTGCTCCGTGCGCCTTACCTCGGTGTCAGCGTGCTCTTCGCCTTGGCCACCATCGCAACCCTGTTCGCCTGGTACGGGCTGGGCACCTGGCTGCCTAACCTGATGCAGTTGGCCGGATACAACCTCGGATCGGCCCTGACCTTCGCCTTGGCCCTGAACCTGGGCGCCGTGGCCGGCTCGGTCATCACGGCCTGGGCGGGCACCCGTTTCGGTCCGATTCCGACGGCGATAGCGGCCGCCGCCGTCGCCGCCGTCGGGCTTGCCGCCCTCCTGGCCAGCCCGCCCGTGGCGGTGGTGTACCTCGCGCTGGTGCTGGCCGGCGTCGGGACCCATGGCACGCAGTGCCTCATCATCGCGGCGGTCGCGAGCCACTATCCGGACCATCTGCGGGGAACCGCGCTCGGCTGGGCGCTGGGCACGGGCCGCATAGGTGCCGTCGTGGCGCCGCAGGTTGGTGGGCTCCTGCTCGCCGCCGGGCTGGGCGTCAACTCAAACTTCCTCGCGTTCGCCGGTGCCGCCGCCATCGCAGCGGTCCTATTGGCCGCCGTCGGACTCAAAATCAAGAAAAAGACCTCCCAAGGAGCAAACAATGCCTGAGTACACCCCGTCCACCGATGTCCTGGTTGTGGGAGGAGGGATGGCCGGCCTGGCCGGCGCCCTGGCCCTCCGCGAGAATGGCGCCAACGTAACGCTCGTGGAGCGCGCCCCCGAGTTCGGCGAGGTTGGCGCCGGCCTGCAGATGGCCCCGAACGCCTCCCGTGTCCTGAAGCGCTGGGGTTTGCTGGAGAAGGCCCTGGAGATCGGAGTCCAGCCAAAGCACCTGGTGTTCCGCGACGCCGTCACGGGTGAAGAACTGACCCGCCAGTCGCTGCGCGGGGAATTCGAGGAACGCTACGGCGCCCCCTATGTGGTCATTCACCGCAGCGACCTTCACCGCGTACTCCTCGAAGGATGTGAAGCGGCGGGCGTGAAGCTGGTCAACGACGTCATGGTGGACAGCGTGGAAACTGTGAACGGACGGGGCATCGTTCACACTGCGGCCGGTGTCGATTATGAAGCTGACGTAGTGATTGGCGCTGACGGCCTGAAATCCACGCTGCGTCCCCTGGTGGCCGGCGATGAGCCGGTCTCCTCGGCCTACGTCGCCTACCGCGGCACGGTTCCCATCACCGCCGAGACCCCCGCCACCGACCTAGAAGACGTGGTGGTCTACCTCGGACCGGATTGCCACCTGGTGCAGTACCCACTCCGGAAAGGCGAACTGCTGAACACTGTGGCGGTCTTCAAATCGCCTTCATTTGAGCGCGGCGAAGAGCAGTACGGCGGGGTGGACGAACTCCAGGCTGCCTACAATGACTGTGTCCCCGCTGTCCAGGCCGCCCTCGCGAACCTCGGCACCAGCATCCGTTGGCCCATGTACGATCGCGACCCTATCGAAAACTGGGTTGCCGGCCGCATGGTCCTCATGGGCGATGCTGCCCACCCGATGCTCCAGTACCTCGCCCAAGGCGCGTGCCAGGCACTCGAAGATGCCGCCGTGCTGCAGGATGTCAGCGCCGGCACCGTCTTCACTGCCGACGGCGTCAACCCGTCCGCGTGGGACGGCGCCATTGCGGAATTCAACAAGGTCCGGGCCGCCCGCACAGCCCGGGTCCAGCGAACGGCCCGCGTATGGGGTGAGTCCTGGCATGTTTCCGGGCTGGCGCGGACGCTCCGAAACCTGCTGTTCAAGAGCCGCAAGGACAACGACTTCCAGTACAACGACTGGCTGTACGGCCAGGCCGGCGAAGGACTGCCGGCTGCGGAGGCGCCGCGCGTGGCCAGCCAGATTCCCGCCTGACCGCCTGACCGCCTGACGCTGAACGCGCAAGCCGCCTGCCGTCGTCGTGCACTTCCGAAGGCACGACGGCGGCGGGCGGCTTTTGTTTTCCCGGCAGTTGGGTACGGTATCCCCATGGCCGCATCCCAGAAGCGACAAAAGTCCGGTTCCACGCTGCTGACAGTCATCATCGCGTTCGCGGCGAACACCTTGGTTGCGGCAGCAAAGTCGGTGGCTGCGGCGCTCACCGGTTCTGCTTCGATGACCGCAGAAGCAGCGCATTCCTGGGCGGACACCGGCAACCAGGTGTTCTTGTTCATGGCTGAACGGCGCTCCCAGCGCCCGCGGGACAAGGACCACCCTATGGGCTACGGCCGGGAAGCCTACGTGTGGTCGATGTTCGCCGCTTTCGGGCTCTTCACGGCCGGTGCTGTGGTGTCCATCATGCACGGCATACAGGAGCTCATCACGCCTGAGCCTGCCTCGGACTTCCTGGTGGCGTACGTGGTTTTGGCCATGGCCTTTGTCCTCGAAGGCGTCTCCTTTGTCCAGGCGTTCCGCCAGACCCGGAAGGCGGCCAGGGAACTGGAACGGCACACGTTGGAGCAGGTCCTGATCAGCTCGGACCCCACCTTGCGGGCCGTCTTCGCTGAGGACGCTGCGGCCCTGGTTGGCCTGGTGGTCGCTTTTGCCGGGGTGTTCCTGCATCAAGTCACCGGATCGCCCGTGCCGGACGCTGTGGGTTCGATCGTAGTGGGCATCCTGCTTGCCGTCGTCGCCGTGGTGCTGATCGACCGCAACCGGAGGTTCCTGGTGGGCCAGGGCGTAACCCCGGACATTGAGCGTTCCATGGTCCGGCGGGTGCTTGACCATCCGGACATTGCCCGGCTCACGTACCTCCACTTGGAATTCGTGGGCCCACGCAAGCTGTATCTCGTTGCGGCCGTGGATCTGGTGGGGGATCACCCCGAACACGAAGTAGCCGTGGTCCTGCGCCGGCTGGAGCGCGAGTTGGAAGACCACGAGACAGTGGAGGAGGCCGTCCTGACGCTGGCCACCCCGGACGAAGCGGCGTTGACCTTATAGGGCGACCCTTCAGCCGACCGGTTTGCCCGTCCCCATCAGCCGCTCCATCTGTTCACCTGCGTCACTGCCCGGGGCGGGTGTGTACACCACGATGTGCAAGTCCGGTCTGTCCGAGGGCGAGACCTGGTGGTGTTCAAGTTGCAGCACTCCAACCGCCGGGTGGTGGAACAGCCGCTCCCGGGACTGGAAACCGAGGATGTCGTACCGGTCCCAGCTTTCCTGGAACTCGCGGCTCGCTTCCTTAAGGCGTTCCACTTGGTACGCGACATCCGGATCGCCGAGCCGTTGTCCCGTTTCGGCCCTGAACTCGGCGAGGAACCTTTTGCTGGTGATATCCCAATCGGGCAGCAGGTCACGGACATATGGGTCGGTGAACACCAGCCACAGGAGGTTCCTGTCGGCGGCGTCGAAAGTCCCGATGTTGGGATACAGCGCTTCGTAGGCGCGGTTCCAACCGGCGACTCCCCAATCCGGGGACAACGCGTAGGCCGGATTCGGATCCAGTGCCTCCAGGAGGCGTTGCACGTGTGCGGGCGCATCGGCGGCGACCGGGCCCTTTGGCGGAGCCGATGAGTATCCACCCAAGGACAGCACATAGCCCAGGCCGGTGTCGGACAGATGCAGGGCACGGGCAATCGACTCGAGGACCTGCCGCGAGGGGCTGATGTCCCGGCCCTGCTCAAGCCAGGTGTACCAGGTGACGCTCACTCCGGAGAGGAACGCAATCTCTTCCCGCCGGAGCCCGCGCTCGCGGGACCTGCCCACCGGGGGCAGCCCATAGTCGGAGCGGAGGGCCTGGGTGCGGCGGGTCCTGAGGTAGAGCCCCAGTTCCTTGCGCCTCTCATCTTTCACGCTCCAACACTATTACTCTGTTACTTTCACTACTAGTAGCAACACCGTCTTCCGCCCGTCGTAGAAGAACCGCAGGATGGTACTCATGCCTGCACTACGTTCACGAACAGTCACCCACGGCCGCAACATGGCCGGAGCCCGCGCACTGCTGCGCGCCTCCGGCGTCGCCAACACGGACATCGGCAAGCCGATCATCGCCGTGGCCAACTCCTTCACGGAATTCGTTCCGGGCCACACCCACCTCGCACCCGTGGGCCGGATTGTCTCCGACGCGATCCTCGCCGCCGGTGCTGTTCCGCGCGAATTCAACACCATCGCCGTGGATGACGGCATCGCCATGGGCCACTCCGGCATGCTCTACTCCCTGCCGTCCCGCGACCTGATCGCCGACTCGGTTGAGTACATGGTCAACGCGCACTGCGCCGACGCCCTGGTCTGCATCTCCAACTGCGACAAGATCACTCCGGGCATGCTCATGGCCGCGCTGCGCCTGAACATCCCGGTGGTGTTCGTCTCCGGCGGTCCCATGGAAGCCGGCCGCGTGACCCTCACGGACGGTTCCGTCCGCTCCCTGGACCTGGTGAACGCGATTGCCGACGCCGTGGATGAGTCCATCTCCGATGAAGACATCAACCTCATCGAAGAGAACGCCTGCCCCACCTGCGGTTCCTGCTCCGGTATGTTCACTGCCAACTCCATGAACTGCCTGGCCGAAGCAATCGGCCTTGCCCTTCCGGGCAACGGCTCCGTGCTCGCGACCCACACCGCCCGCAAGGCGCTGTACGAGAAGGCCGGCGCCACGGTCGTCGACCTCGTCAAGCGCTATTACGACGGCGACGACGATTCCGTGTTGCCGCGCTCCATCGCCACCGCCGAGGCCTTCGACAACGCCATGGCCCTGGACATCTCCATGGGCGGCTCCACCAACACCATCCTGCACCTTCTGGCCGCGGCCCAGGAGGCCGGCGTGGATTACGGCCTGGCCGAGATGGACGCCAAGTCCCGCGTGGTGCCCTGCCTGGCGAAGGTGGCCCCCAACGTCGCCGGCGACAAGACCTACTACATGGAAGACGTGCACCGCGCCGGTGGCATCCCCGCCCTGCTCGGTGAGCTGAACCGTGGCGGCCTCCTGCACAAGAATGTCCACTCCGTGCACTCCGAGGACCTGGACGGCTGGCTGGACGACTGGGACATCCGCGGTGGGAAGGCCACTGAGGAAGCGCAGGCCCTCTGGCACGCTGCCCCCGGTGGCGTCCGCTCCTCCACGGCCTTCTCGCAGTCGAACGAATGGACCTCCCTGGACACTGACGCAGAGGGTGGCTGCATCCGTTCCGTGGAGCACGCTTTCTCCAAGGACGGCGGTCTGGCCGTGCTGCGCGGCAACGTGGCAGTGGACGGCGCTGTGGTGAAGACCGCAGGCGTGGACGAGTCCATCTGGACCTTCGAAGGTCCGGCAGTGGTGTGCGAGTCACAGGACGAGGCCGTGGAGAAGATCCTGAACAAGACCATCAAGGAGGGCGACGTAGTGGTCATCCGCTACGAAGGCCCCAGGGGCGGTCCGGGCATGCAGGAAATGCTCTACCCGACCAGCTTCCTCAAGGGCCGCGGCCTGGGCAAGAAGTGCGCCCTCATCACGGACGGACGTTTCTCCGGCGGCACCTCGGGCCTGTCGATCGGGCACATCTCCCCGGAGGCTGCCTCCGGCGGGGCCATCGCCCTGGTGGAGAACGGCGACATCATCAGCATCGACATCACGCAGCGCTCCCTCCAGTTGCAGGTATCCGATGAGATCCTCGCGGAACGCCGCGAAAAGCTGGAGGCCAACGGCGGTTACAAGCCGAAGGACCGCGAACGCCACGTCTCACCCGCGCTGCGCGCTTACGCGGCCATGGCGCTGTCCGCGGACAAGGGAGCCGTCCGCGACGTCTCGTTGGTGGAGAACCTCTAGGGTCCGTTCCGCGTTTAAGCCGCCTGCCGCCGTCGTGCTTCACTGAATGCACGACGGCGGCAGGCGGCTTTGGTTTACGGCAGGAACCGGTAGCCCATGCCCGGTTCCGTGATGAAGTGGCGCGGCGTGCCCGGTTCTGCTTCGAGCTTCCGGCGGAGCTGCGCCATGTACACGCGGAGGTAGTTGGCTTCCTTGGCGTACGCCGGGCCCCACACCTCGGTGAGGAGTTGTTGTTGGGTGATCAGCTTCTCAGGATTCCGGACCATGATCTCCAGGATGCTCCACTCGGTGGGCGTCATCCGGACGTCCTGACCGGCCTTGGTGATCTGCTTTTTTGCGAGGTCCACGGTGAAGGAGCCGGTCTCGATAACGGTGGTACCGGGGTCCGGTTCGGTTCGCCGCAGGATGGCCCGGAGGCGCGCAAGAAGCTCGTCGAGTCCAAAAGGCTTGGTGATGTAATCGTCCGCTCCGGCGTCCAAAGCCTCAACCTTGTCGTTGGAGCCGTGGCGGGCTGACAGGACCAGGATGGGCACGGTGCTCCATTCGCGGAGACGCGTGATGACCGTTGTGCCGTCGATATCCGGCAAACCAAGGTCAAGGATGACCACGCTGACCGGCCGTTGCGCGGCAGCGTGGAGCGCCGATTCGCCATCCATGGCTGTTGCGACGCTGTAGCCGTGCCCTTTGAGGGTGATGGCCAGGGCGCGGACAATGTGGGGGTCGTCGTCCACGACCAGGACGTTATTCATTCCGCAGACAATTCACTGGGGGCCTTTCGGGGAGGTCAAGGAATACACGCCGGTAGACAACGGAAGCCGGATCACCATGGTCAGTCCGCCGCCAGGGGTTTCCTCCGCGGTGAGGGTGCCTCCCATTGCCTCGGTGAAGCCCTTGGCCACAGCGAGCCCCAAACCCACTCCCGTGGCGGCCGGTACGTCGTTCAGGCGCTGGAAGGGCTGGAACATTTGCAGGACGCTGGCCGCGGGTACGCCCTGGCCGTGGTCGATGATCCGCAGCTCGCTGGCCGGCTGCCCGGCCAGCGTGGTGGTGCTGAGTCCACCCGCAGTTCCCACAATCACGACGTCGGAGTTCGGTGCGTATTTCACTGCATTCTCGACGATGTTGGCAATGACCCGTTCCAGCATTCCGGCATCCGCGTCCACCTCGGGCATATTGGGTGGCAGGTCCACCCTGACACGTCCCACCGGAACGCCATGAAGTGCAGCCGGGATCACGTCAAACCAACGCGTCGGTTTGATCAGGGCGTTAACGGAGTCCGAGGTGATCCGGGACATGTCCAGAAGGTTGCCCACCAGCACGTCAAGCCGATCAGAGCATTCGTCAATGGTGGCCAGGAGCTCTTGTTCTTCTTGTTCCGTGTAGTGCACACCAGGTTGCCGCAAACCACCAACAGCCAGCTTGATGCCGGCCAATGGGGTGCGGAGATCGTGGGAAACAGCGCGAAGAATCGAAGTGCGCATGGTGTTGCTTTCCGCCAACCGCATGACTTCGCGGCGGCTGGCTGCAAGTTGCCGGCGTTCCAACTGTGCCGAGAGGTGCGATCCGAAAGCGCCGAGCAAGCGGCGGTCGCTCGCCGGTAGGACCCTTCCGGTCAGGACCAGCCGTGTGCTGGCGTCGATCTGTTCGATGTTCTCGTTCTCATCCGGAGCTTCCTCGCCGGCTGCGGCCACCAGTCGCCAACCATCGCCGGAAGCTGTTTCATAGAGGGCTGCCTGGCGGACCTGGAAGACATCCAAAGCTTGTTCCAGAAGTCCCACTACGGTGTCTTCCGCTGCAGTGGCTCCCCGAGTGAGGTCGCCCAGCGTGGCTGCTTCCGACCGGGCCCGGGCAGCCTCTTTCGAGCGCCTGGCTGAAAGGTCCACCACAACGGCAACAGCGGATGAAACGCCCGCGAAAACCAACAGTGCCAGCAGGTTCTGGGGATCGCTGATTGTCAGGGTGCCAAGGGGTGGGACCGAGAAGTAGTTCACCAAGGCGCTGCTCCACAAGGCAGCCAGCAGGGCAGGCCACAGGCCGCCAACCAGCGCAACGCAAACAGAACCGCTCAGTTGGACGAGCACTGCCGTCGCTATGTTGTGCGACGGGCTGGCAGCCAACAGGAGTTGAAGCAGGACGGGCACCACAACTGCCATGCCAAAGCCCACGAATACCCGCACGCGGCCCAGGTCGCGTGGCCGGGAGGGTTCCTTGCCCCTGCCGCCAAGGGGATGGGAGACCATGTGCACATCGATGTCTCCCGAGTCCCTGACCACCTTGTTCCCCACGCCGCCGGTGAGTCTCCCGGCCAGGGCCTTCCGACGCGACACCCCCACCACGATCTGGGTTGCATTGACACTCCGGGCAAAGTCAAGAAGGGCCTTGGCCGGGTCTTCGCCAGCCACAATGTGGTAGCTGCCGCCCAGGTCCCGGATGAGGGTGCGCTGTGCTTCCAACGCTTGCGGCGACTCGGCAGCTACGCCATCGGCCGCGCGGACATGGACGGCCAGGAGGTCCCCACCATTGACACGCTTGAGGATCCTGGCGGCCCGGCGGATCAGGACTTCTCCTTCCGGGCCACCCGTCAGCCCGATGACGATCCGCTCCCTTGCAGGCCAGCTTTCCTCGATCTGGTTCTCAGCACGGTATCGGGCCAGGCCTTCGTCAACCCGGTCGGCGAGCCACAGCAAGGCCAGCTCGCGCAGTGCCGTCAGGTTGCCCATGCGGAAGTAGTTGGACAGCGCAGCGTCGATCTTATCCGCGGTGTAGATCTTTCCGTCACCCAGCCGCTGCCGGAGCAGTTCCGGTGAGATGTCCACCAGGTGGATCTGGTCGGCGCGACGCACGATGTCGTCCGGGACGGTTTCCGCTTGGTGCACATCGGTGATCGCATTGACGACGTCGCCAAGGGACGCCAGATGTTGCACATTGACTGTGGAGAGGACATTGATGCCGGCCCCAAGCAGCTCTTCGATGTCCTCCCAGCGCTTGTGGTTCCGGCTGCCCGGGATGTTGGTGTGGGCGTACTCATCGACGATTGCCGTGTGTGGCCGCCGCGCAAGGACCGCGTCGAGGTCCATTTCCTCGAAAGTTGTGCCACGGTAATCGACACTCCGCATCGGGACGACTTCCAGACCGTCCATCAATGCGCGGGTGTCGGCGCGGCCGTGGTCCATGGCGAACGCCACCACCACATCCTCCCCACGGCCAAGCAACCTGTGGGCCTCCTCGAGCATGGCGTACGTCTTGCCGACACCAGGAGCAGCCCCCAGGAAGATTCTCAGTGTTGCCCGCGCCATACCGTCATTCTTCCACTCGGAACCGGTCCCTAATCATCGGTGCCGCCCGCGGCGACGTCGAGGTTCAGCAGGGTTACGTTTACTGACGGTTGGCCCAGGAAGGCTTCCAGTCCACTGGAGGTTCGCTTATCCACCATGCGTTGAACGGCGTCCACTCCCAACCCATGCGCAGCAGCAACCCGGGCTACTTGGATTCTGGCGTATTCAGGCGAGATGTGCGGATCCAGTCCCGATCCGCTGGCCGTCACGGCGTCCGCGGGCACATCGGCTTCACTGGTGCCCTCCGCCTTGGCGACTGCTGTGCGGTTGGCTGCAACGGCGTCGAGCAGTTTCGGATCGTTGGGGCCAAGATTGCTGGCCGACGACGACGACGGGTCCCACCCGACTGCGGACGGCCTGGCGTGGAACCAAGCGGGGTCCTGGGCCCCGGCGTCGTCCGCGGAAACCTGGGAGATCAGGGCCGAAGCCGCCGGTTTGCCTGCCGGGTCCTTGGCGATGGAACCGTTTGCCTGGAAGGGCGCCACAAGCTGTCCAACACCGAAGATCGACAACGGGTACAGAACCCCAAGCACGAGTGTCGCGAGAAGAAGGAAACGTGCTGCGGTGCCTGCCTGGCGTAAGTAGATGTTCATTGTGGTGTCCTAGCCGATGCCGGGGATGACGGAAATGATCAGGTCGATGAGCTTGATGCCAAGAAATGGGGCCACGAGCCCACCAAGGCCATACAGAAATAGATTCCTGCCGAGAGCCTGGTTGGCTGACACTGCCCTGTACTTCACGCCGCGCAGCGCCAACGGAACCAAAACCAGGATGATGAGGGCGTTGAAGATCACTGCCGAAAGGATGGCCGAGGATGGACTCGCCAGGCCCATGATGTTCAGCATGCCGAGCCCGGGGAAGGCAGCCGTGAAGAGTGCCGGGACGATCGCGAAGTACTTTGCCACGTCATTGGCCACCGAGAAAGTGGTCAGCGCCCCGCGTGTAATCAGCAACTGTTTGCCGATGCCCACGATGTTGATCAGCTTGGTGGGATCGGAATCCAGGTCCACCATGTTGGCCGCTTCCTTGGCGGCGGGCGTTCCGGAATTCATCGCCACGCCAACGTCGGCCGCGGCGAGGGCCGGGGCGTCGTTGGTGCCATCGCCGGTCATGGCAACGAGCCGCCCTTCGCCCTGCTCGCGGCGAATGACATCCAGTTTGTCCTCGGGCGTGGCTTCCGCGACGAAGTCGTCCACGCCGGCCTCGGCTGCGATCGCCTTGGCGGTGATGGGGTTGTCGCCGGTGATCATTACCGTGCGGATGCCCATTTTGCGCAATTCAGCGAAGCGGGCGTGCATTCCCGGCTTGACCACATCGGCAAGGTGCACGGTTCCCAAAACCCGGGCGCCGCCGTCGTGCATGTGTTCGGCAACCAGAAGCGGTGTGCCGCCCTGCGCGGAAATCTCCTGCACACGCCGCTGGACTTCCGCAGGCATGTGCCCTCCGGCTTCGGTGACGAAGCGTTCGACGGCGGCCGCGGCCCCCTTGCGGATCTGGCGCCCGTCCAGGTCCAGGCCGCTCATGCGGGTGCTTGCGGTGAACTCCACGATGGTAAATTCCCCGGATGTGGTGCTGAGGGCTTCCAGGTCAGGTCCGGTGACGCCCTTCTCGTCGGAGAGTTCCACGATGGAGCGTCCCTCGGGGGTTTCGTCCGCGAGGGACGACAAGCGCGCGGCGATGATGAGTTCCTCCTGTTCCACGCCGTTGGAAGGAAAGAAGTTGACCGCCCGCCTGTTTCCGTAAGTGATGGTGCCCGTCTTATCGAGCAGCAAAGTGGTGATGTCACCGGCTGTTTCCACGGCCCGGCCCGACGTCGCCAACACGTTGTGTTGGACCAGGCGGTCCATGCCTGCGATGCCGATGGCCGGGACCAAGGCCCCAATGGTGGTGGGAATCAGGCAAACCAGCAATGCAACCAGGACGATCGGTGATGGCGTGGCTCCTGCCAAGGACGCGATGGGTGCCAAGGTCATGGTGACAACCAGGAAAACGATGGTCAGCGACACAAGGAGCACATGCAGGGCAATCTCGTTCGGAGTCTTCTGCCGGACAGCTCCCTCAACCAGCTTGATCATCCGATCGATGAAGGTGGCTCCCGGCTCTGCCGTGATCCGGACCAGGATCCGGTCCGACAGGACCTTGGTGCCACCAGTGACGGAGGAACGGTCGCCGCCGGACTCCCGGATGACCGGCGCCGACTCGCCTGTAATGGTCGATTCATCCACGCTGGCCAGGCCTTCGATGATTTCGCCGTCGGACGGGATGACATCGCCTGCTTCGCAGATCACGACGTCGTTCAGTTTCAGTTCGGTGCCCGGCACTTCCTCGGTGGTGCCATCACCCAAACGCAGTCGGGCAAGGACGCCCTTGCGGCTGGCGCGCAGGCTGTCAGCCTGGGCTTTTCCGCGGCCCTCTGCGATGGCCTCGGACAATGTACCGAACAGAACGGTCAGCCAAAGCCAGACGGTCACCACGATGCCAAAGACTGCGGGCTTGAACACACAAATCGTGGTGCAGGCAGCTGCCCCCACCAGCACCACGAACATGACCGGTGAGTGGACCATCTGCCGGGGGTCCAGCTTCTTGAAAGCCACAGGCAGTGCCGCGCGGATGGTGGCGGCATTCAGCTTCGCCGGGGCCTTGGTGTGGTGTTTGTGTGCTCCGGGAGTTCCAAGAGGGTTGCCGTCAGCATACGTAAGGGCTGACGTGTCCGCGGCTTCAGCCGTACTGGACCGGGTCATTTGATAAGTCCTTCTGCGAGGGGGCCCAAAGCGAGGGCGGGGAAGTAGCTGAGGGCTGTCATGATCACAGTGACGCTGAGGAGGAGTGATCCAAAAAGTCCTCCATGAGTGGGTACAGTTCCTGCGGATGCGGGGATTCTCCGTTGCAGGGCCAAGGAACCGGCCAAGGCCAGGATCAGGGCGATGGGAAGGAAACGACCCAACAGCATGGCGATTCCGAGCATCACGGAAAGATAGGGGCCGGAGCTGGTGATGCCGCCAAATGCTGAGCCGTTGTTATTGGCGCCCGAGGTGAAGGCGTACAACACTTCACTGAATTGGTGGGGCCCCGTAGCCGGCGCGTTGGCCATGACATCCGGGAGCAGCACCGTAATGCCTGCCATCACCAGCACCAGGGTTGGTGTGACCAGGATGTACAGGGCGGCGAGTTTCATTTCACGTGGACCGATCTTCTTGCCCACGAACTCCGGCGTCCGGCCGACCATGAGTCCTGCGATGAACACCGCGATGATGGCGAGAACCAACATGCCGTACAACCCGGAGCCCGTCCCGCCGGGGGCCACTTCACCGAGCATCATGTTCAGCATGCCGATCCCGCCCGCCAGTGGTGGAAGGGAATCGTGGGCCACGTTTACGGCTCCGGTGGACGTCAGGGTGGTGGAAGCCGCGAAAATGGAGCTCGCAGCGGGCCCGAGGCGTTGTTCGAAGCCTTCGCCCACGCCGCCGGCCGCCGTCGCCCCTGTTCCTTGGCCCGCAGCCACCGCCCACGCCATCAAGGCAGTGGAAGCCAGCCAAAGAGCGGCCATTACCCCGGCCACGGTATATCCTTGGCGCCGGTCTCCAACCATCCTTCCGTACGTATACGGAAGGGCGGAGGGGATGAGCAGGATCAGGAACACCTGGAACAGGCTGGTAAATACGTTCGGATTCTCGAAAGGGTGGGCTGAGTTGGCGTTGAAGTAACCGCCGCCGTTGGTGCCCAGGACCTTGATGGCTTCCTGGGAAGCTACCGGTCCACCAGGTATCGCTTGGGTAACTCCGGTGGCTTGGTTGACAACCTCGGTGGACCAGAAATTCTGTACGACGCCGCCCATCACCAACAGGATCGCGCCAACTGCGGCGATGGGCAGGAGGAGCCGGAACGCCGTACGGGTGACGTCGACCCAGAAATTGCCCAAAAGGTCGGTTTTGGTTCGGACAATGCCGCGGATCAACGCAACGGCAACCACAATCCCCACCGCCGCTGACAGGAAATTCTGGACGGCCAAGAGGCACATCTGGACGAAAATGCCCACAGTGGCCTCCGGCACGTATGTCTGCCAGTTCGTGTTGGTGACGAAGGATATGGCCGTGTTCATGGCTATCCAGGGGTCGACGCCAGGGAGTCCGTTGTTTCCCGGCAGCACGCCCTGCAGCCGCTGCAGGGCGAAGATCGCGAGGATGGAAACGGCTGAAAAGACCAGAACGCTGCGCAGATACACAGACCAGCTCTGTTCAGTCCCGGCGTCCACCCCCGCCAGGCGATAAAACAGGCGCTCAGGCTTTGAGGATTTTGTGCCAGTGAAGACTCGTTCCATATAGGCGCCCAAGGGCCTGTGCAGAAGAACGAGCGCAAGAAGCAGGACACAAAGTTGAGTGATGAACGATGCGGTGCTGAAAACCACCTGCCGTCACCACTTTTCCGGGTTGAGCAGCACTGCCAACAGATACCCGATCATTGCCAGGCCGGCCAGGAACAAACCGGCCCACATCCAGGCGTCGGGGTTCATTGGCCGCTCACCCGGCCTGCGCCGTCGATCATCTTGCCCAGGAGGCGGGCCACCCACATCACGATCCCCATGCTCATCACGAGAATCGCCACAACAGCCACGTCGGCCATTGGAACGTCCTTTCATCGGTGCCCCGTTTGCGGGGCTGATGTCAGTCAACCCCCGTCAAAGAGGCGAAAAGGCGTTCCTTACGATTCCTTAATGCGGGTGCCGCCAATCTTGATGGGTTCTTAACGCTCCTGACGCAGCCGGGATTCGCCGGCGGCGTAGAGGTGGCTTGCCCTCGGTGGTAAGTAAGCTTAGTGATTTGCCGTCAAAAAGGTGTCCCAATTGGCGCCATTGTGGGCTATCTTGATCGTGAGTGGCCCGACTTATTGTTTTACGCGACGGCAATAATCAAAGGTTGCTTAGTTATTTGTCATGGCTGCACGGCATGTTTGCGTTATTTTCCGTATCAACGAAAGGAAATGCGTTGGCTGTTTCTGTTGAATTGGGCAAAGCACTCGATAAAGCCTACGAAAATGCGACTTTGGACGAAATCCTGGCCGCCCCGCCGTCCGCACTCGCCGGACTTACCGATAAACACAATGAATTGCTCGCCCAGTTGGGAATCAAGACGGTTCGCGACCTTGGCAGCAACAAGTTCTTTGCCGCCGCTGGCGTGTTGGTGGCGCTGTCCGGAAAGGTCGGCTGATTACCGCAATCGTCGGCCGCAGTACCAAACCAACCAAGTAGCAGTTCAGGTCGTTCTGAGGCACTCAAAACGACCTGAACTGCGACTCAGTTAATAGTGAACGCCGCGCGGAAGGCGGCCAGCGCGGCGTCCCCTGCTTCGACCGATTGACCGCCGACAGCACCGGCCTCCAGCCCGATGACCCCGGCGTATCCGGCGTCGACCAGTGCCCTGCAAACCGCGGGGTAGTTGATCTCGCCGGTGCCGGGTTCGAACCGGCCGGGCACGTCCGCCACCTGGATCTCGCCCGTGTAAGGCTGGGCCGCGCGGACGAGCTCGATCAAGTTACCTTCGCCAATCTGCGCGTGGTAAAGGTCCAGCATCATCTTCACGTGGGGGTGGTTGACGGCCTGGACCAGTGCCAGGGTGTCCTTGGCACGGGCCAAGGGGATTCCGGGGTGGTCCAGGACGGTGTTCAGGTTCTCCAGCGCGAAGACGATCCCATGCTCTGCGCCCAATTGGCCCAACTGCTCCAAGGTGCGGAGCCCGGTCAGCCACATCGCGCCCGTGGCCCGTTGGGTGGGCCTCACCGCGCGGCCACCTTCGCCAAGCTCCGCGGGGTGGACCACCATCCGTTCGACACCTAGTTCCAGGGCTGTGGGGATCAGCTTCTCCGCCGAAGCCAGTACTTCGTGTGCATCGGAGGAGTCGATCACGCTGCCGCCGAAGTAGCCGCTCATGGACGAGAACCTGGCGCCGGTGGCGGCGAGGGCTGCGATGTCCCTGCCGCGCGTGTCCCAGAGCTCAACCTCAAAGCCCTGATCGTGGATGCGGCGGACGCGGTCGATCAACGGGAGTTCGCCGTAGACCATCTCCGCGCAGACGGCCAAGCGGAAGGTCACGCTCCGGCCTCCTGCAGCACGGCAGCACCCGCAGGCGTATCCTCGGCTGCGCGAAGCTCCGCGATGTCCGACACGGCCACTGGCAGCCCCGACTCCGCAGACTTGAAGGCAGCCAGTGCCACGGCCAGGGCGTTGCGGGCGTCCGCTCCACCCGGTGCGGCGACAGTGGTACGGGACGGGGCCGCCGTCGGGCGTTCCCCTGCTGAACGGCGGCGCGCGGCGACGTCGTCCGCGAAGTGTGCGAGCTCGTCCGTGTACGCGTCATGGAAGAGGTCGATGTTCAGGCGGGTGGTGTCCGAGGCGATGCCGGCAGCCGTGTAGCTCGTGGCATTGGTGGACTGCGGGCTGCCGGCCGTGACCATGCCTGCCGAACCAAAGACTTCGCCGCGGACGTCGTAGCCGTAGAGCGCGTTGAAGTTGGCTTCGGCCACCGCGATGGCGCCGTTGCTGTAGGTTACGGTCACCACGGCCGTATCCAGGAACCCACCAGCCTTGGCTTCGGGGGCTACCAGTGCGTCCGCAACCGCGTGGACCTTCACCGGCACGGCGCCTGGGTTAAGCCAGTTCAGGGTGTCGAAGTCGTGGATGAGTGTCTCGAGGAAGATGGTGCCCGGGGCGATGCGCTCCGGGTTGCCGATTCCGGCCTCGGTCCCGGGATCGCGAGTCAGGGAGCGGAGAAGCTGCGGCACGCCGATGACGCCCTGGTTGATGAGCTTGCGTGCGGCCGCAAAGTCGGTGGAGTAGCGGCGGTTGAATCCAAAACGGAGGACGACGCCGGCCTGATCCGCCGCTGCGATGGCGGCGTCGAGTTCCTCGACGGTCCGGCCACCCGGCTTCTCGCAGAAAACATCCTTGCCCGCCTTCGCGGCTGCGGTGATTAGTTCGGAGTGGAAACGCAGGGGCGCGGCGATCACTACGGCGTCCACGTCCGGGTCATCGAGGACATCGGATACGTCGGTGCTGATTTTCGTCACACCCAGCCGGCTGGCAAGGGTCTCCAGGGCAGGCTGCACGGGATCAGCGATAGCTTCCAGCCGGGCGTTGGGAAGGCGCAGTGCAATGGATTCAGCATGGAAGTTGCCGATCCACCCCGCCCCGATGACTGCTATGCGGACAGGCCGGTCCTCGGCGACCGGGTGCTGAAGGTACGTCATTGTGGCTCCTTGAATGGGCGTCTAGATCGTTCTAGTGGCTCCATGATGGCACGCTTCCAGCTTGCCCGTCTAGATCGTTCTAGTTCAAGGCTGCCGGGGTGCGCTGAACTGGCTTTGGCTCATGCGTCCCGCCGACCTCGGAGCCTGACCTCTCGGACGTCGTCTCCGCGGCAAGCGGGCGGGCTGGGCGGGCGTGGTCCAGCGCCAGTTTCGCCAGGGGCGCCATCAGCAGGAGCAGTAGGACGGCGCACCCACCGGCAAGCCCAGCCAGGAAGACCAGCACCGCCATGAACAGCAAGTGGATGTCCGGCGCGTCCGTGAATGAGGCGACTGCTTGCACGGCCATTCCTTGGGTTGAACTCACATCTTGCTCCTGCGCGGTAGTAACTGATTTCCCGGATACTTAGGAGTGCTCCGGCCAGGCGAATAGTGATGCACTTTTGGGGACCTTTGGCTCAGGGGCAGCGCAGAGGCAAGTCCTGGACGATGCGCAAAAATAGTTTTTACAAGATGCGTCACGTTTTCGCAGGTCAAAGCACATATCCAGTGCCCATGTCTTTGTGCCGTGTGCTGCGCCGTTGCCCTTTTCGGTCGCGTCGCGGTTCATCGACGAGTTGGCAGCGATGGGTGTGGTGGGTTCTGGGGCCCACCCGGGGCGCCGTCGCTGCGTGAAACCGGGCTAGTGCGGTCGGCCGTCTGAGTCGCGGCCGGCCGCACGACCGGTGTTATGAGCGCAAACATCCATACGCCTTTAGAACGTTCTATAGACTGGCTCCGAGCAGAGGAGAGCCATGACCGGGAAACGTCCCACCCTGATGGACGTGGCTGAGGCCGCAGGCGTATCCCGGGCATTGGTTTCCATCATCATGCGGGACGCCCCAGGTGCTTCGGACGCGACCCGGCTGAAAGTGCAGGAGGCCGCACGGGAACTCGGCTACCGGCCAGATAGCCGCGCCCGGCTTCTCCGGAGCAGCCGCACCAGGCTCCTGGGCCTCAGCTTTTCCACCGCGCATGCGTTCCATGCCGAGATCGTGGACGCTGCCTACGCCGGGGCGACCGTGCGTGGGTACGACATTGCCCTCAGCGCCGTGGCAAACGGCCGCCCGGAAACGAGGGCGGTGGAATCCCTGCTGGACCTCGGCTGCGAGGCATTGATCCTGATCTCCCCGTCCCTGTCACCGGAGGAATTGGCCGGATACGCAGCCCGCCTGCCCGTCATCAGCCTTCTCCGCGACGACGTTGGCGACTCCCTGGACTCAGTGAGCAGCGATGACCATGCCGGGATACGCATTGCGGTGGAGCACCTGTTTTCGCTGGGGCACCGACGGATCGCACACGTGGATGGCGGCCAAGCAGTTTCCAGCCCACAACGCAGGGCGGCGTTCCAGTCCGAGATGGCTTCCCGTGGCCTGGATGCGCGCGTCATCGCCGGCGGACCCACCGAAGAAGACGGTTTGCGCGCCGGCAGTGAGCTGCAGCAGGACTTGCCTACCGCCGTCGTGGCCTTCAATGACCGGTGTGCGCTGGGCGTCTGGGAGAGTTTCCGCGCGGCCGGCCTCCGGGTGCCGGAAGACGTTTCCATCCTTGGCTATGACGACAGCCAGTTCGCCCGACTCAGTTATGTCCAGTTGTCCTCCATCAGCCAGGACGCGCCCTTGCTTGCCCGCGCCGCCGTCGACCGCGCGGTGGACCGTTTGGAGGGTTCGACGTCGGCCGCCCACCTGGTGCGGACACCGCACCTGGTGGTTCGGGGCACCACGGGAGAGGTACCCGGCTGACTGTTGGCCCGGTTACGTGGAGATGGCCCGCATGGCGTTGTTCCGCTTCTCATGGGTGAGTTCGGCCAAGCCCAGGGCCTCCAAAAGGGGTGGCATATACATGCCGAACCGGCCTCGGTAGCCCTTGCGGAGACCGTACCAACCGCCCACAGGGTTGCTTTCGCTGCGACCCCACGCCTCCACGGTCCCTTCGGCGGCATCTTTGCCTTCGTCGGCGGCACCGAGCGGGACCCAGTCGCCCTGCTCCAGGAGCCACGCGTGCAGGTCCTCGATGGCCCGGAGTTGGTACAGCAACTTGGTGGAGCCCACTTGGCAGACGATTGCGGGTGGATCCGCGGACTCATCCTTGTACATGACGTAGTCGGACGAGCCCGGGGGAGTCGTGAGCTGCCAGGGATCGTCTTTGGTTCCAGCGGCCATCGGTGGTCCTTTCTGCGGTTGCGGTCAGGTTACACAGCGTCCGGCTGCGTGTCTGCAGATTGGGGGTCCAAGGGCTCCGGCTGCAGCGGGTTCTCAATTTCGTCGGTGACCATGTGGGCAGCGAACAGCGCTACGAAAGCCATGACGGGACACACCAAGCCAGCGACCAGGAAGATGATCCAGATGGGAACCACCTCCGCCACGGGTCCGGCCAAGGCCATGGACACCGGCATGAGGGCCAGGGAGACAAAGAAATCCAGGCTCGAGATCCGGCCCAGCAAGTGCCGTGGCACGCGGCGTTGCAGCAGCGTCCCCCAGATCACGGTGCCGAGTCCCTCAGTGGCCCCGAAGACCAGGAGCGCGATGCCCAAAGCCCAGAAGTTGTCCATCAGGCCAATTGCTGCCACAGGCAGGCTCCCCAAACCCCACGTCACCACCATCACCGTCAGGTACCGCCGGGGAAGCCTGAGCGTGGCCGTCACCAGGGCAGCAACTGCGCTTCCAACCCCCATGACCGCCAGCAGTGCACCAAACATCCGCGAGTCGCCACCGAGCTGGTCCCGGACCACGAACGGCAGCAGGACTTCAATGGGGCCAATCAGGAACAGGACGGACAGGCATGCCCAGATCAGGGTCCACAGCAGCCAAGGCGTCCGGACGGTGTAGACGAAACCCTCCCGGAGATCGCGGAAGAACGACGACGGGGCGGGCCGCTCCTTCGACTGCGGACCACCCTTCATTTGCTGGCGCAGGAAGTCTTGCCGGCCCAGGAAGTTCAGGATCCCAAACGCCAGGAAATGGCACAGGGCAACCCCGGCAATGGCATGCCCTGGGGTCAGCGAAGCCACCAGGATACCGGCGACCGCGGGACCTCCCGCCTGCTGCAGGATCGGACGCACTGTACCTTCCATGCCGTTCGCGGCCAGGAGGTCGTCGGCAGGCAGGATCGCGGGAAGCATCGCGGAGTAAGCCGGGAAGAAGAACGCCTGCCCCACGCCCAGCACGAAAGCTCCCAGGGCCAGGTGCCACAACTGGATGACATTGAGCATGGCCAGGATGGTCACGGTGGCGATGACCGCCAGGTTGGCACCCTCCACCGCAATGATGAGCAGGCGTTGGGGCAGGCGATCCGCTGCGATGCCCCCGGCCAACACAAATCCCACCAGACCCACGCTGGCGGCGGTGGCGACGAATGACAACTCAAGGGGTCCGCCGCCGAGGTGGATTACCTCGTAGACCATCGCGACGGCCCACATGCCAGACCCAAAGATGGAAATGGACAGCGCGGCAATAAGCACCCGGAATTCCCGGTGCGCAAAGGGACGCAGCGCTCTCAACGCGGCCATCCCACCAGCCTAGACCTGGCGGCCGAGGCCGCGGAAGGCGGTTTATTGCGGAGGAACGTCAGTTATGAAGCGCCCGACGGCGGCTCGTCATCCTCAATGTCGGGACCCTCCGCAGGGTCCTGGCTGTGAAGGCCGGTGTCGTGCGAGACCCAGCCTTCCGTCTCACCCTCGGCCGGAGCGTCGGTGTGGTGCCGGATGACATGTTCGGTCTTGTCTGCTGGCTTCATGACGGATACTTCCTGTCCTTGGCTGGACTGCTCCCGTGAGTGCCCCCAGTCTACGCCTGGGGGTGGTTCGTTGCGGGGTCCGCTCTGCGCGGAATCTTGTCCACATAGCGCATATCGGGGAACACCTGATGCAAGGGTGTGGCATAGGCTGAACCCAGCAGTTCCCCGTGAAACAACAGACTGCCAAGGAGACATGAAGATGCCCAAGCGCCCCAACCCGGCGGTGAAAATCGCCCAGGAAACAGCACACAACGCTGTTTTCGACGCCCAAGGCAATCCCAAGCCCGGCGTCCACAATGTGCTGCTCAAAGCAGTCGACGTCCAGAGGCCATTGGTCCTGGCCAACCTTCGACGATTGCAACGCAGGAACCCTCATGACTCGCCGGCGCAGCTTGCGGCGAAACTGGAACGCCACTACTTGCTCGCCATTTCCGGCGGAGGTGCCGCGGTAGGTGCTACCGCCGTCGTGCCGGGTATTGGAACCATGGCTTCGTTGGGCCTTTCGGCGCTCGCAACCATTGGATTCCTGGAGACCACCGCCCTGTATGCATCGTCCTTGGCGGAACTTCACGGCATTCGGCTCACCGACCCCGAACGGTCGCGAACCATGGTGATGGCCATCATGCTGGGCGAGGAAGGCACCTCCCTGCTCGGTGCGCTGAGCGGACAGTCGCTCGGCCGCGGCAAGGGGGTCACCAACGCCTGGGGCAGGACCCTCACCAAGAAAATCCCCGGCAGTGGCTTCGGAGTCATCCGCGACACCATCCAGCGCGCCTTCCTGAAGAACCTGTTGAAGAAGCAGGGCGGCGCTTTCCTTGGCCGCGCCCTGCCATTCGGCGTCGGGGCAGTTGTCGGCGGTGCCGGCAACCTGATGATGGGCCGTGCCGTGGTGTCCAGCGCCAAGGAAGCCTTCGGCGTGCTGCCGGATACGGTGCCGGGTGAGCTGCTGCCCAACGCGCCAAAGAACGTCATTGTCAACGCACCCGAAAACCCGACGCTGGAAGGCGGTAACAGTGGATCTGAACGCTGACTTGGGGGAGTCCTTTGGTTCCTGGACTATGGGCGACGACGCCTCGATGTTCCGTATCGTGAGCAGCGCCAACGTAGCGTGCGGTTTTCACGCCGGAGATCCCCTCACCATGCTGGACAGCTGCCGCGCTGCGTTCGAACTGGACGTTCGTGTGGGCGCTCACGTGGGGTACCGGGACCTGGCTGGATTTGGACGCCGGTCCCTGGATATGACCTTCGACGAACTCTTCGGGGACGTCCTGTACCAACTCGGCGCCTTGGACGGCATGGCCCACGCCGTGGGGGCTTCGGTGGACTACGTCAAGCCGCATGGTGCTCTTTACAACAGGATTGTCCATGACGCAGAGCAAGCGGAGGCGGTCGTGGCCGCCGTTCACGCCTACGATCCTGGTCTTCCCGTGCTGGGCCTGCCGGGTTCGGCATGGCTGAAACTGGCTGATGAATCCGGGCACCCGGTCTTCCGCGAAGCGTTCGTGGACCGGGCCTACCTGCCGGACGGCACACTGGTCCCACGCACCCAGGAAGGCGCGGTGCTGCACGACCCAGCAGCTGTGGTGGCCCAAGCGGTGCGCTTGGCGACGCGCAAGGAAGTACTTGCCATCGACGGTTCCGTTGTCCCGGTGCAGGCGGACTCGCTCTGCATTCACGGGGACACTCCGGGTGCCGTCAACATGGCCGCCGCGGTTCGGGAAGGACTGGAGCAGGCCGGCGTGCAGATCGAGGCATTCGCCTGATCCTGCGGTGCGGCTCTTTATAGGGGAGTGCGTTGGTGGGTGCAGTAGTAGTTGACCCGGGATCTTTGACTTCCGTCCTGGGACAGGAGCAGGCACTGGACCGTGCGTCCATGCATCTGGCCAATGCCCTCCTGGGCAACGCCGCCGCTGCCGGGGGCCTGGAGGTCTTACTGGGCGGCCTCCGGCTCCGATTCGTCACCGCTTCTGCAGTTTCGGTCACCGGCGCCGAAGGCATCATCACCCTCAATGGCGCGGAACTGCCCATGAACAAGGCAGTGCGGGTGGCTCCGGGAGCTGTCCTCGAAGCATGGCCGGCGCTTTTCGGAATCCGTTACTACGTGGCAGTTGCCGGCGGCATTCCGCCGCAGGAAGAGCCGCTGCGGGCGGGCACTGCGCTGACCTTTGGGCGGCCGAACAGCCATGCCTTTCCCGAGATCAAACAGCCGGCGCGCCGCGCGCTGGATCCGGAGCGTCCCGTGGTCGCCCGGGTTTCCCGCAGCGCGGAGGCCTCAAATGTCGGCATCAGCTCGTGGCTCCGGCTGACCACCGAACCATGGATTCTCTCGCCGGAGTCTGACAGGGCTGGTGCGCGGCTGGTGGGGCGGCCCCTTGAGGCAGTCACAACTCAACCACGCGAACCCCAGCCGCTGCTGACGGGCTCGGTCCTGCTGCCGCCGTCGGGCCTTCCGGTGATTGCCTTGGCCGGTCACCCGGCCACTGCAAAGTCGCCCGTGATCGCGATGGTCCGTGATGACGACTTGGACCTGATTGGCCAAGCGAGGCCGGGACAGATGGTGCACTTACTGGGGGCTGCTGAGCCCGGGGCCCCTAGCCGAACAGCAGGTGTGCAACGGTGAAGATGGCCAGCCCCGCCAGCGCGCCAACCACGGTTCCGTTGATGCGGATGTACTGGAGGTCCTTGCCCACCTGGAGTTCGATCTTCTGGGAGGTTTCTTCCGCGTCCCAACGCGCCACCGTGTCCGAGATGACGCCGGCGATGTCCGACCGGTAGGTGTTCACCAAGTATCCGGCCGCGTCGCCAATCCAGGCGTTAACCTTGCCGGCCAGTTCGTCGTCCTTGACCAGGCGCGTGCCGAAGTCCCGGACGGCACCTTTGAAGCGCAGGCTCAGTTCGCTGTCGGGGTCGTCGACGGCGTTGAGCAGCGCAGTCTTCACCGTTCCCCACGTGCGTGATGCCAGTTCGCGGACCTCGGGGTCCCCGAGGATCTGCGCCTTGATGGATTCGGCGCGCTCAATCATGGCTGGATCGTGTTGCAGGTCCTGGGCCAGTTCGGTGAGGTAGGCATCGATGGATTGACGCACTTGGTGGTTCTGGTCGGACTGGACCGCCCGCATGAACTTGGACAGCTCCACGTAGACGCGGTCACCCACCAGGCCGTCCACGAACGTTGGCACCCAGAGGGGCGAACGGTCCGAAACGAGCCGGTTCACCGTTGCATGGTTGGCGTCCACCCAGTCAGCGGCGCGGTCCACCAGCAGGTCAACCAGCTTGTGGTGGTGGCCGTCCGCAAAGATCCGTTCCGCCATCCGGCCCACCGGTGGCCCCCATGGTGGGGTGAGCAGGTGTTTGCGCACCATGCCCTCGATGACCGCTTGGACATCGTCGTCATTGAGTACGGTGAACACGCCGCGGATCGCCGCGCCACCTTCCTTCGCTACGCGTTCGGCACCACCCGGACCGGACAGCCAAGCACCGGCTTTACGGGCAATATCGATGCTCGCCAACTTCTCCTGCACAACCTCCTGGGACAGGAAGTTGCTTTCCACGAATTCGCTGAGCGATTCGCCGATCTGGTCCTTGCGCCGCGGGATGATGGCGGTGTGCGGGATCTTGAGGCCCATGGGGTACTTGAACAGGGCCGTCACGGCGAACCAGTCAGCCAGGGCGCCAACCATGCCGCCCTCGGCCGCTGCGCGAACGTACTCAAGCCACGGGTACTGCTTCTGGAAGGCGAAGGCCACGGTGAAGATCAGGGCCATCCCGATCAGCAGGGCCAAAGCCAGCCGTTTCATTCGGCGCAGCGCAGCAGCTTTTTCCAGGTCTCCTGCCGAAAGATCGACGACTGCGGGACGGGCCGGTGCGGGTACGGGGCCTGACTCCCGATGGGGGTTGGTGACGTCTTCAGTTGGGATTTGTTCAGAGTTCACCTGCATTAGCCCAGCGTAGCCCCCGTGCGTACAACCGGGTGGGCTACCGTATCTCCATGACAAGCGACGACTTCGCCACAGCAAGGCCCAAGGTCTACGCCCACCGGGGCTCCAGTGCCGCCTTTGCCGAACACACCAGGGCTGCTTATTTGAGGGCCATCGCCGATGGGGCGGATGGCGTCGAATGCGACGTGCACCTGACACGGGACCAACACGTGGTGTTGTTGCACGACGCCAACCTGGACCGGACCTCCACGGGGACAGGTCCGGTAGCCGAGCACACCTTGGAAGAACTCCGCGGGCTGGACTTCTCGTCTTGGAAGGGCGCGCGCATTCCCGAAACCTATGGGGGAGTGGCCGATCAATTTTTGACGTTGCCTGAGCTGTTGGACATACTCCGTGGGGCCGGACGCGACATCGGGTTGGCCATTGAACTCAAGCACCCAAGTCCCTATGGGCTGAAGCTTGAGGACCGGGTGTTGGCCGTGTTGGCCGAGGCGGGTTGGAAGCCGGAGGATTCACGGCTGGAGAACATCCTGGTCTCCTTCATGAGCTTCGATTCCGACTCTGTGCAGCGGCTGCTGGAGACTGTTCCAGCGCAGCATGTGTGCCAGCTGGTGGACGATTACACGGTCCAGGAGATCCGGGAGGAACTGGGCCTGGGCTTCCTCACCGGCGGGGCAGTAGCCAACGTCATGAAGGCAATGCAGGAGGATGCTGAGCGCGTGCTGGACGAGGGGCAGGCGGGAATCGCAGGCCCCGGCATCGACTATGTGCGCGAGCATGCGCGCAACGTGCAGCGGTGGTTGGAGGCGGGCCGTGTATTCCGGGTGTGGACGGTTGATTCCGAGAAGGACGTAGCCCTTTGCCAGGGCCTCGGCATTCATGAGATCACCACCAACAAGCCCGCGCAGGTCTTGGCGCAGCTCATGGTTTCCAGCTGACTTTTGGGGGTTACCGCGCTTGTGATTGAGTGGTCTCATGTCACTTCGCTGGTCACCCAAGGCAACACATACCGTCTCAGCAATAGGCTTGAGCGCATTGCTCCTGGCCAGCGCCGCAAAGCACTTCCGTACCCCCAAGTTCTATTACCCCGTGGTTCCGGACTACCTGTGCCGCAGGGATGAACCGGGGAGCCGTCCCAACGGGCCCCTTGCAGTGATGTCCCGCGAGGAATGGGTCGCGTCGTCGGGGCTGCTCGAGGTGGCTGCCGCCGTCGGGCTTCTGGTACCGGCGACACGCAAGGTGGCCGCTGACGCAACCACAGCCATGTTCACTGCATTCCTCGCAGGGCATATTGATGCCCTCCGGCGTGCTTACGGGCCGAAAGGCACTGATGCCGAGAGGCGTATCCACACCGTGCGGCTGCCCTTGCAGATTCCGCTCATCATCTGGTCGTGGAGCCTGCGGAAATGACCAGTGGTTCCGCGCCCCTGAAACTCAGGGAGTCGCCGGCATTCAAGATCGCCCTCTCCTTGAGCATCGCCACAGGACTCTACGGGGTTTCGTTTGGGGCACTGTCCGTAGCATCCGGATTCGATTTCTGGCAGACGATGGTATTGAGCCTCCTGCTCTTCAGCGGTGGATCGCAATTCGCGTTCATTGGTGTGGTGGCAGGCGGCGGCTCCGGGCTGGCGGCCATGACCGCCAGCGCACTCCTGGGTTTGCGCAACGGCATTTACGGCATGCAGATCAATGCCATGCTCCGGCCTGGCGGCTGGAAGCGCTACCTTTCCGCGCACGTCACCATTGACGAGTCGACGGCGACGGCGTCCGGCCAGACGGACCCCGACGAGCAGCGCCGCGGGTTCTGGACCGCCGGCATTGGAATATTCATCTTATGGAATATTTTCACTGCCATCGGGGCCCTGGCCGGAGATGCCATGGGAGATCCCAAGCAGTGGGGCCTCGATGGCGCCGCCGTGGCGGCCTTCCTGGCCTTGCTCTGGCCGCGGCTGAAGGGCCGCGAGCCGTGGGCCATCGCCGCAGCCTGCGCATTGGCCACCATCCTGGCGGTGCCCTTCGTGCCGTCGGGTGTTCCCATTCTGGTTGCTGCCGTGGTGGCCGGAATCATCGGGTGGTTCAGCCACGCACGCATGGATGAAGGGCTTGAACCGGACGTGGATCCTTACGCCGAGAAGCACCAGCAAGAACGCAGGGGTAACCCATGAACCTGTGGCTTTGGATCCTCATCGCCTGCGGCCTGGCGTACCTCACCAAACTGCTGGGCTACTTTGTGCCCGCCAAGTTGTTGGAAAGCCCCCGGATCATGCATGTTGCCGGCACCATGACCATCGGTTTGCTGGCGTCCCTGACCGTAGTCAACGCTGTCGCATCGGGGCAGGGTTTGGTTCTGGACGCCCGCATCGGTGCATTGGCTGCAGCCGCCGTGGCACTGTGGCTTCGGGCGCCGTTCCTGGTGGTGGTGATTTCCGGCGCTGCCGCGGCCGCCCTGCTCCGGCTGCTGGGGTGGGGCTAGACAGCGTCAGTGAACGTCACGCCCGGGATGCCCGACTGTTCGGGTAGGGGCCGCGCAGGGCGCTCGGTGCGGATGGCGTCCTCGATCAGGGCGACGGGCCGCTTCCACGCTTCGGATCCCGGTTCCATCGTGTCCACAGCACCTATCAGCATGGCAACCAGCCGGACCATGTCCTCGATGGTGATGTCCCGGCGGAGTGAACCCTGGCCTTGGCCGCGCTCCAACAGGGTGGCCATGGAGCCGATGAGGCCACCGGTGATGCCCATGAGGAGTCCGCGGCGTCCGGCGACGGCGTCAAGGAGGTTCGCGTCTTCGCTGGCCACCTGCATCACGGCATCGATGACGTTGATGAGGCCTTCGGCGGCGTCCATGCCGTCAAGGGCTGCGGTCGCCACGGGATCCACGTGCTGGCGGAGTTGGCGCGAGAGGGCAGCGAGAACCAGCTGCTCCTTGTCCGAGAAGTTGCGGAACAATGTAGCCGGGCCAACTCCAGCGGTGGCGGCGATGGTCTGCAAGGGCACTTCGGGGCCGTGTTCCCGGAAGCACTGCCTTGCGGCGGTAATGATCTTGTCCACATTGCGTGCGGCGTCTGCCCTGAGGGGCTTGCGTTCAGAGGGCTGTTCCATGCTTGTCAGAGTAGCAACGGACAGGTCCCTGCCTGTTGTTACGCGGGAGTAGGCCGTTATATGACAAACCGGTACGTGAAACACTGGATTTCATGTTGCTTGCATTCTCAGTTGCCCCATCGGGCCAGCCCGCATCCGCTGCCAACGGCGGACCCACCCCCGACGCCTCCGTGCACGACGCCGTAGCCGCCGCCGTCAAGATCGTCCGGGAGTCCGGCCTCCCCAACCAGACGGACTCCATGTTCACCACCATCGAGGGTGAGTGGGACGAGGTCTTTGACGTCGTCAAGCGCGCTACCGAGGCGGTTGGCCGTTACGGCAGCCGTGTTTCGTTGGTGATCAAGGCCGACATCCGTCCCGGTTACAGCGGCGAACTGACCGGGAAAGTGGAGCGCCTCGAAGAGGCCATCACCGCCACCGACTAGCTCCTTTCCCCTGGCTGCTGCGAGTGCAAGACTGGGGCGCATGATTGAACACGCCACCGAGCCCGGATGGGTTGATGTCGAGCGTTACCTGACTGACGTCGTCGTGCGCCCTGATCCTGCGCATCAGCGCGCCCTGACGTCCGCCGTCGAGGCCGGGATGCCCGCCATCGAGGTCGCGCCCAACGCGGGTAAGTTGCTGCGGATGCTCGTGCAAATGTCCGGAGCCAGGCGCGTCCTGGAGATCGGCACCTTGGCCGGGTTCAGCAGCATGTGGATGGCTCAAGGACTGCCCGACGACGGGCGGATCGCCACGTGCGAATTCCTCCAGAAACACGCGGACGTCGCGCGCGCCAACCTGGATGCCGCCGGCGTAGGACACAAGGTGGACATCCGCGTGGGTGCTGCCCTGGACACCCTTCCCACGCTGGCAGGCCAGGAGCCGTTCGACTTCGTGTTTGTCGATGCGGACAAGGAAAACGACGCAAAGTACCTTGACTGGGCCATCAGGCTCGGCCACCCGGGCACGGTGATCGTGGTGGACAACGTCATCTGGGACGGTGCCATCCTGGAACCGGAACGGGACGAGGTGAACGCCCCGGGCATCGTGGAAATGCTGGAAATGATGGGGCAGGATCCCCGCCTTGACGCCACTGCCATCCAGACGGTGGGGAGCAAAGGCTGGGACGGCTTCGCGATCGCCCGGGTGCGGTAGGCCCATGGATTTCACGATTCGACCGGCATCGGTGGATGACGCCGAAGCCATGGCCCACATGCACGTCCAGTCCTGGCGGGAAAGTTATGGCCGCTTGCTGCCCCCTGAGTTCTTCGCGAAGCAAGAGGCCGCCCTGCCGGACCGGATTGAGCGGTACCGGACATCCATTGCCGCCGGGCACTCCAGGATGTTGGCCCATGGGCCGGACGGGGACCTGGTGGGACTGGGTGCGTCCGGACCCGGCACGGATGAGGACAGCCCCTGCGATGTGGAACTTTTCATGCTCTACACGCTGGAACGCGTTCACGGCCGTGGTGTTGGCCAGGCGTTGGTGGATGCCCTGATTGGAGACGGGCCAGCCTACCTCTGGGTCCTGGACGACAATCCGCGCGCCCAGGCCTTCTACCGGCGCAACGGCTTCCTGCCCGACGGCAAACGGCAATTGTGCGACCCATCCTGGTACTCGCTGCCGGAGCATCGGATGGTGCGTCCCGCCGTCGGGCATTAGGAACGACGCCGAACGCTATTGCTTTGCGCCCAGGCGCTTGGCTTTCGGATGCCGGGCGGGGCGCGGCTTGGGTAGGAAGCGACCTAGTCCGCCATGCGGTGCGGCGCCAGCCAGTGGCTCTGGGTCATCCAGTTGCCCGGTATCCAGCTCCCCGGTATCCAGCTCCCCGGTGTCCAGGGATGAATCCAGCAGGCTCGGCGGCTTGGGCACGCGGGCCAGCAGCAGGCAGACCACGGTCAGCCATGCCACAGCGGCGGTCAACACTTCCGCCCACACCCACTCGCCAAGGTCCATGGATTGATCTTATGGCCCAACCACCCATTATTGTAAGTAGCCTTACTACTCACGTGGCGGTGGGGCTCCACTAGGCTGGAAGTATGACTGAGGCAGGGCGGACGTAGTGGCAAAACGCGGCAGGGTGAGTAAGTCGCAAAGGTCGACGGCGGGAGTCGTCGAGGTGCCTTCCGGCGCCCGTCCCGATGGTCCTGTTGAGGGCGTTTACTACATTGATACCGGCGACTGCGAGCTGATCCAGGACCAGGACAACTCCAACGGTTGGCTGCTGAAAATCAACGGCGTGATGAGCTCGCACATCGACCTCGCCGATCCGCTCTTCCTGGATTTCGAATACATGCGCTGGATCGCAGCCTTGGTTGAATCGCGCTGGCCGAGGGAACAGAAACCCAAACTGCGCGCGCTGCACCTGGGTGGGGGAGCATGTTCCATGGCCCGCTACTTCCACGCCGCCTATCCCGAGGCGCGGCAGGTGGTGGTTGAGCTCGATGGCAAGCTCGCCGAATATGTTCGTGGTTGGTTCGAGTTGCCCAAGGCGCCGCTGCTGCGGATCCGGGTTGGTGAAGCGAGGCACGTGACGGAGTCCCTCACCCCGGACACCCGCGATCTCATCATCCGCGACGTTTTTGCCGGAGCCTTCACGCCCCGGGCCCTGACAACGCGTGAATTCACGGCCCACGCGGACGCGGTACTTGCCGCGGACGGCCTGTATGTGGTCAACTCCGGCGACGCCCCGGACTTGAAGAATGCCCGTGCCGATGCCGCAACCATCGCGGACACCTTTGAGCACACCATGATCATCGCCGACCCTGCCATGCTCAAAGGCCGACGCTACGGCAACATGATCATGGCGGGCAGCCACGTGCCGTTCGGAGACGACCCCACCCTTGCCAGGCGGCTCCTGGGCGGTGGCGTTCCGGCCCACATCTGGGACGATGCCCAAGTGCGCGCCTTCGCGGCCGGGACTCCGGTGCGCCACGATCCTCCAGCGGAGCCGGAGTCAGCCCCCGCGTAACCGGCGAGGCTATCCAGCCCCCAGCAGCTCCTCCCGTCGGCCCTCCGTCTCCTCGCGTAAGGCCTGCACGACGGCGGCTACCGCGGGGCGGCGCATGGAGTCCGGGCGGAGGACCATCCAGTAGGGGAGGAGCTCGGCGAAGTCGGAGGGGAGCAGGCGCACCAGGTCCGTGTGCCGGTCGGCCATGAAGCAGGGGAGGAACCCGATGCCGGCCCCGGCCCGTGTGGCCTCGACATGGACGAACACGTTGGTTGAACTCAGGCCGTCGCGCATGGTCGGGACGAGCCTCCGGGGTGCATCCAGATCGTCCACTTGGAGCATGGAATCCACAAAGTAGACCAGTTGGTGCTGTGTGAGTTCCTCGACGCTCCCGGGCGTCCCGTGATCCGAAAGGTAGGCGCGGGACGCGTACATTCCCAGCCGGTACTCGCCCAGCCTGATCGCTTCGGCCCGGTGCACCTGCGGCGTCCCCACCACCACTTCGATGTCCAGGCCGGACCGCTGCTGCAGTGCCCGACGCGTCACGGTGACGATCTCCACGCTGAGTCCGGGGTGCTCCCGTCTCAGTCGCGCCACCGCCGGTGCCGCGATATAGGCACTGAATCCGTCGGTAGCCGTCATTCGTACGACGCCGGTGATGGGGTCGGGTGCGCGGTCGCTGGGTCCCAGGGCACCGACCGCAGCTTCGATCCGTTCCGCCACCAGTACGGCTTGGGCACCCAGCTCAGTCACTTCCCATCCGCCGGCAGCACGCGCCAGGACCCTGCCGCCCAGCGCCTTTTCCAGCGCCGCTATCCTGCGCGAGACGGTGGTGTGGTTCAGCCCCAAGGCTTGGGCCGCCGTCGTGAATTTTCCTGAACGTGAGACGGCGAGGAAGATGAGGAGGTCATCCGGGTTGGGATTCATATCTGCAATTCTGCACACCTAAGGTGCCTTATTGGTCATTGAGGCATAACGAATCTGCGGCAATACTCAGTGGAGCATGTCGTGTTGTGGATCACATCACGTTCAAAAGGGTCAAAGAGGACACTGAGGAGATGGATATGAGCGTAGAGCAGCGCTCCGCATCAAGAGCCGGGAAAGATGCCGGCAAAGGCTCCGGCCTGAAGAAAATCGTCGCGGCCTCAATGGTGGGCACGGTGGTGGAGTGGTACGAGTTCTTCCTCTACGCCACCGCGGCAACCCTGGTCTTCGGCAAGTACTTCTTCCCGAGCACCGGCAACGAGCTGGACGGCATCATCCAGGCCTTCATTACCTATGCGGTGGGCTTCGTTGCCCGGCCGCTGGGCGGAATCGTCTTCGGCCAGATCGGCGACAAACTGGGCCGCAAGCCCACGCTGCAGCTGACCATCGTGATCGTGGGCGTCTCTACGTTCCTTATGGGCTGCCTCCCGGGCTTCATGGACATCGGATACTGGGCCCCGGCCATGCTGGTGGCACTCCGGTTCATCCAGGGCTTTGCGCTCGGCGGCGAATGGGGCGGCGCTGTCCTCCTGGTGGCCGAGCACAGCCCCAACAAATCCCGCGGCTTCTGGTCATCCTGGCCGCAGGCGGCAGTGCCCGTTGGTAACCTCCTGGCCACCCTTGTCCTGTTCGTCATGTCCACCACGCTCAGCAGCGAAGCCTTCCTCGGCTGGGGCTGGCGCGTAGCGTTCTGGCTCTCCGCAGTGATCGTGTTCGTTGGCTACTACATCCGCACCCACGTCACCGAGGCACCCATCTTCCTTGAAGCCAAGGCACAGGTGGAGGAATCCAAGGCCATCAGCTACGGCGTGGGCGAGGTCATCCGCAAGTACCCCAAGGGAATCCTCCAGGCCATGGGCCTCCGCTTCGCAGAGAACATCATGTACTACCTGGTGGTGAGCTTCGCGATCGTCTACCTCAAGAGCGTCCACAAGTACGACACCTCTTCGCTCCTGCTTGCCCTCCTGATCGCCCACGTCATCCACTTCCTGATCATTCCGCAGATCGGACGCCTGGTGGACTCGTGGGGACGCAAGCCCGTGTACCTGATCGGTGCCATCACCGGCGCCACCTGGCCGTTCTTCGCCTTCCCCATGTTCGACACCAAAAACGCCGTGGTCATCGTGCTCGCCGTGACCATCGGCCTGTGCCTGCACGCCTTCATGTACGCGGGGCAGCCAGCCATCATGTCCGAACTTTTCCCCACCCGCATGCGCTACTCGGGTGTCTCGCTCGGCTCGCAGGTCACGTCGATCTTCGCCGGTTCACTCGCACCGTTGCTGGCAACCCAGTGGCTAAAGGACACCGGCTCCTGGCTCCCCACTGCCATCTACCTTGTGGTCGCCTGCGCCATCACCACCGTCGCAGTTGTTTCTTTGAAGGAAACCAAGGGCATTTCCCTCGAATCCGTAGACGAAGCAGACGCTGCGCGTCATGGACTGACAACCGCTACCCCGAAGGGCTGATCTGATGGACAACTCCTTGAACGGACGCAAAGCACTGGTGACAGGCGGCGCCAGCGGAATCGGGGCCGCTTGCGCCCGGGCGCTGGCCGCCCGCGGGGCGAAAGTTGTAGTGGCCGACGTCGATGCCTCCGGAGCTGCGGCCCTCGCCGATGAGCTGGGCGGCACCGCGTGGACGGTGGACCTCTTGGACGTCGACGCCCTGGCGGCACTGAGCCTGGACTGCGACATCCTGGTCAACAACGCGGGCATCCAGAAAGTTGCGCCGATCGAGGAGTTCGAACCCGCGGAGTTCCGGCGGATCCTGGCCCTGATGTTGGAGGCGCCGTTCCTCCTCATCAGGGCCGCGCTCCCGCACATGTACGCCAACGGGTTCGGCCGGATCATCAACATCTCGTCGGTCCACGGGCTCCGCGCCTCCGCCTATAAGAGCGCGTACGTTTCCGCCAAGCATGGCCTCGAAGGGCTCAGCAAGGTCACTGCCTTGGAAGGCGGCGAGCACGGGGTCACCTCCAACTGCATCAACCCCGGCTACGTCCGCACGCCCCTTGTTGAGAAGCAGATCGCCGACCAGGCCCGGCTCCATGGGATCCCCGAGGCCGAAGTCCTCGCCAAGGTGATGCTCACGGAGTCGGCGGTGAAGCGGTTGGTGGAGCCGGAGGAAGTTGCGTCGCTGGCAACCTGGATGGCCTCCGACGACGCTGGTATGGTCACCGGCGCGAGCTACACCATGGACGGTGGGTGGTCGGCCCGATAGCGCGCCTTCGGCGTTAGCCCTGGCCGTTGAGGATTTCGTCGGCATTCTCGTAGGCCCAGGTGACCAGGGGGATGAGGTGGCCCGTCAGCTCCCGGCCGCGGTCGGTCAGGCTGTAATCCACCCGGGGCGGGATGACAGGCTGGGCGTCGCGGCGGACGAGGCCGTCCTTTTCGAGTGTTTTGAGTGTCTGGGCCAGCATTTTTTCGCTGATCCCGTCAGCCCGGCGTCGAAGTTCGCTCCACCGCTGTTCGCCCTCGGAGAGTGACAGCAGAATGAGCACGCCCCACTTGCTCGTGATGTGGTCCAGGACTGTCCGGCTGGGGCACCCGGACGGGAAGACGCCGTCGGCGATGCTGGCAGGAAGCGGAGCCGGGACAGCACTTACTTTCATGTCAGTACCTTACCTTAAAGTGCGTACTCTCTTTTGGGAAGCTTCTGGATCGGTGGCTCGTTGACCAGCATGACAGAGCAAGAACCTTGGAGAGGAAAACCCATGAGCATCGTTATCACCGGAGCAACCGGCCAGCTGGGCCAGCACGTCATCGAAGCCCTGTTGGAGTTGAACGTTCCCGCCGACAGCATTGTGGCAACCGGCCGTTCCGTGGAGAAACTGTCCCGTTTCGCCGATCGCGGTGTGCGTGTGACAGCCATGGACTACGACGACGCCACTTCTGTTGCCGAAGCACTCAAGGGTGCCAGCAAGGTACTCCTGATTTCGGGCAGTGCCGTGGGCCAGCGGGTAGAGCAGCACCGCACCGTGATCGAGGCCGCCAAGGCCGAAGGGGTTGAACTGCTGGCTTACACCAGTATCGCCAACGCTGACACAACAGGGATGAAGCTCGCCTCCGAGCACCAGGTTACCGAAGCCATCCTCAAGGAATCAGGCGTTCCCTTTGTCCTCTTGCGCAACGGCTGGTACTTGGAGAACTACACCGAGCAGCTGCCGGGAACGCTGGCACAGGGAGCCCTCGCCGGCAGCGCCGGAGAAGGCCGGGTCAGTGGCGCCTCCCGCGCCGACTACGCACACGCTGCGGCAGCGGTTCTGGTAGCCGGAGACCAAGCGGGCAAGGTGTACGAACTTGGAGGGGACGAGGCCTTCACTATGGACGAGCTCGCCGCAGAAATCAGCGCAGCATCAGGTAAGACAGTGGTGTACAACGATCTCCCCGCAGACCAGTACGCCGGCCTCCTCACCAGCGTCGGAGTTCCGGAAGCCTTCGCCGAGGTCCTTGCTGACTCGGATCTGGGCATTGCCCGGGGTGACCTCCTGGTGACCGGCGGGGACCTCCGGAAGCTGATCGGCCGTCCGTCGACTCCGTTGTCCGAGGCCGTGCGTTCCGCCGCTGCATCTGTCTAAACAGCTCCGCGAGACAACAATTAATGCCAATGCTCGGGGTGAGCATTGGCATTAACTGTCATTTGGGCTCGGGCAATAGCGAGGCCTTAGCGGGGTGAGACCACCGGAATCGAGGCCGTTTCGTCCACCAGCTCCGCCCGGCGCAGGCCGCCACCGCGGACCCACAGCTTGTAAGCCACGAACAACAGCACCAGCCAGGCGCCGCCCACATACAAAGCCACGCGGGTGTCCTCGAAGACGCCCAGGATCACGATCACCATGGCCATGAACGCCATGGTCAGGATCGAGGCAGCCGGCCACAGCGGCGAACCAAATTCCGACGCCGGCAGACCCTTGCGATTGATCTCCCGCTTCATGGCGACGTGTGAGGCAAGGATCATCACCCAAACCCACACGGTGGCGAACGTGGCGATGGAGGCGATGAGCACGAACACGTCTTCTGGAATGACAGCGTTCAACACGACGCCCACCAGCAGGATGCCGCCCATCATTACTACCGTCATCCACGGCACCCCGTGCCGGGAGATCTTGCCGAAGCTCTTGGGAGCGTGTCCCTGCTGGGCCAGCCCGAAGAGGATGCGCCCGGCTCCAAAGATGTCGCTGTTGATCGCCGAAAGGGCCGCTGTGATCACCACGGCGTTGAGGATATGCGGCGCCGCAGGGATACCCAGGCCGTCAAAGATCTGCACGAACGGGCTGCCGCTGCTACCGATCTCGTTCCACGGGAAGATGCTCATCAGCACACCGAGCGTCAGTACGTAGAAAAGCAGGACGCGGACGGGCACTGTATTGACCGCCTGGGGAATGACCTTCTTGGGGTCGGCCGCTTCGCCGGCGGTGATGCCAATAGTCTCGATCCCGCCGAACGCGAACATCACGACGGCGAACGCAGCCAGGAGCCCCTCGAAACCGTTCGGGAACAAACCGCCGTGGTTCACGAGGTTCCCTAGTCCCGGTGCCACGGCACCGCCGTCGCCCGTTTGGAAGCCGAACACGACGATCGCCGCACCGCCGACGATCATGGCGATTATCGCCGCCACCTTAATGAGCGAGAACCAGAACTCGAGCTCACCGAACACCTTCACGCTGAGCAGGTTCATGGCGCCCAGGAACAAGATGATCGCAAGCACCCAGATCCATCTGTCCACCTGTGGGAACCAGAAGCCCATATAGATACTGAAGGCCGTGACGTCGGCGATGGCTACAATCGCCATTTCGAACACGTAGGTCCACCCGGTCACAAACCCAGCGAACGGGCCAAGATAGCGGCTGGCGTACTGGCCAAAGGAACCGGACACGGGGTGTCGAACGGCCATTTCGCCGAGCGCGCGCATCACCATGAACACGGCTGCGCCGCCAATGATGTAGGCCAGCAGGACCGCTGGGCCTGCCTTTTGGATAGCGGAGGCGGAGCCGTAGAAGAGGCCCGTGCCGATCGCGGATCCGAGTGCCATGAAGCGGATGTGGCGGACGTTGAGGCCTCGGCTGAGCGCCGTACCCGCGGCTTGGAGCACAGAGCTCTCCGCAGCCAGCTTGGTTTGTTGCATAGTAAAACCTTCTCGTCTTTGGGAGGGGATCGCTATCCAGCAGATCACTTTTAGGCACCTTGTGATCGGACTCACGGGGCTTTGGTGTCTTTCATCGCAGACAGTCGTCGGAATGGTCCGGAATCCCAGACATTGATCAGCCCCGGCTGGTTGGAGGATGCGACGCCAAGGGTGCACGCTTGAGTACGGGATACCGGACAGTTCCGGTTCGGGGCTCCCGGACAAGTTGAGCAGTGAGGAACCATGACAACCACGCCAGTAGCGCCAGGGAAGGCCACGTCCAAGGTCCCGGCTGCCGAGAACACCCTGCGGATCCTGAAACTGTTGGCCTCGCGCCGGGGTCCCATGGCGGCGTCGAATATTGCCACAGCGCTCGGCCTGCCGCGGTCAAGCGTGTATCACTTGCTCGGCGTCATGGAAGCCAACGGCTTCGTCCTTCACCTGCACGAGGAACAGCGCTACGGGCTGGGCATCAGCGCATTCGAACTCAGTTCGGCATACTCGCGCCAGGAACCACTTTCCCGGCTTGGCCGGCCCATGCTCGCCTCGCTGGTTGACGCCATCGGCGAAAGCGCGCACCTCGCTGTGCTCCACGGTCGCGACGTCCTCTACATCGTGGAGGAACGCGCCAAGAACCGCCCCAGCCTGGTAACCGACGTCGGCGTCCGCCTTCCCAGCCACCTCACCGCGTCGGGCCGCGCAATCCTTGCCGCCTTGCCAAAGTCGCAGGTCCGCGCCCTCTACCCGAACGCTGCTGCCTTTACTTCGAGGCACGAGGTCGAGTTCCCCATCATGAAGTACTCCGCTTTGTCGTCCCATCTGGACCAGGTGAGGCAACGCGGCTACGCCACGGAGAACGGCGAAATCACCCCAGGATTCGGTTCAATCGCGGCCGCCGTCACCGACCATGTGGGATGGCCGACGGCGGCAGTCGCCGTCACGTTCCTGGAGGACAAAGTGCCGGCTGAGCAGTGGCCGGTCCTTGCCACCCGCATCCGGAAAGCGGCGGACGAACTGTCGGTGAGGATCCACGGCCGCCCCGCCGGCTAAACCTCACGGGTGGTCCCGGGCCTCCTGCTCGACCAGTTGGCGAAAGGCCTCCAGCTCGCCTTTGAAGCTGCCCCGGTACGACCCCATGGCGAAAAGCCGCCCGAAGATCCCCGCAATGAACCCCCGGGTCACAAACTCCTGGTTGATCCGCGTACCTTCGCCCTCCGGCACGATCGTGACGTCCGATTCGCCCTTCAGGATTGTGTTGCCGAAACGGGTCCGGAGGTGCCGGGGCCGCTCCACTGCAAGGATCTCAGTGGGGCTTGCCATGCGCCCAAACCACACCGTGTAGCGACTGCCGGGCGCGTCCAGCGAACCTTCGAGATCGGTCACACGGGTGACTCCGCCGATCCACTCGTGAAACCGGTCCGGATCCGTCCAGGTCGCGAAGACGCGCTCTGGTGATGCTGCGACGAAGGTGGACACGCGGAACGTTCCCATGGGTCCAGCATGCTCTCGTTGCCGTGTAAATGCGAGGGATTGCGGGCTCCTTTCTATCCCCGCGGGGGCGCCAGGGAAAGCAAGGGCACATGTCTGAAATACCGGACAGCACCACTCCAAAAGCCATTCCAGCCGTCTGGCAAAGGGGCTTTAGTAGAAGCAGAAGATCTTTCCACCACACACTTTCCACAGACGAAGGAGTCACCATGGCACCCGCCGATTTCACTACTGGTGCCCGTCCGGTCAAGGCCGCCCGGGGTACTGAACTTACTGCCAAGTCGTGGCAGACCGAAGCGCCGTTGCGCATGCTGATGAACAACCTGGATCCGGAGGTTGCTGAGCGCCCGGATGACTTGGTGGTGTATGGCGGCACGGGCCGTGCTGTCCGTTCGTGGGCTGCGTTTGATGCGATCACCCGGACCTTGGAAACCATGGAGAAGGACGAAACGCTTCTGGTGCAGTCGGGCAAGCCGGTGGGTGTGTTCCGGACCAATGAGTGGGCGCCGCGGGTGTTGTTGGCTAACTCGAACCTTGTGGGGGATTGGGCGACGTGGCCGGA
>NZ_JAVDSH010000011.1:0-189622 GCF_031455195.1 Paenarthrobacter nitroguajacolicus
CGACGACGTCACATTCACCGCGGGGAAAGCGAAACCGCCAGCCTTCGCACGATCGATCATCTCGGAGTAAATCTCTGGGGTTGCAATGGGCATGGCTACTCAGAAACCTCCCCGTCGGTCTCGTATGCGGTAATTTGGCCGATTCGACGCTCGTGGCGTTCGGCGTTGCTGAACGGTTCGGCAAGGAATGCTCTGATCAACTGCGTGGCTTCCTCCACACTGTGTTGGCGTCCACCCACAGCGATTACGTTTGCGTTGTTGTGTTGCCGGGCCAGCACGGCGGTGTCCACGTTCCACACCAACGCTGCTCGCACACCCTTGACTTTGTTCGCCGATATCTGTTCGCCGTTGCCGGACCCACCCAGCACGATCCCCAGCGCCTCCACGCCCGCTTCCTGGTCATTGACGACGGCGGTCGCCGCCTTAATGCAGAACGCCGGGTAGTCGTCGTCCGGGTCGAAGGACGTGGGTCCGTGGTCCACCATGTCGTAGCCGCTGGCCGTCAACGCAGTGATGAGGTGCGAGCTGAGTTTCAGCCCGGCATGGTCCGTCGCTATATGAACACGCATGCGTGGCCTCAGGCTTTCCGAGGATTGTTGGAGGCGAATGCAAGCTGTCCGTTTGTCCTCAGCGCCTCAATCGCCTCAGACGGTGAAGGCTTACCGTAAACGGCCGAACCCGCCACGAAGACATTGGCGCCGGCCTCCGCTGCGCGGAGGATGGTTTCCTCCGTAATGCCACCGTCAACTTGGATGGCCACGCTCACTCCGGAACCATCCACGGCCTCACGGGCACGTCGGATCTTGGGCAGCACCACGTCCAAGAACGCCTGGCCGCCAAAGCCCGGCTCCACCGTCATGAGCAGCAGCATGTCAAGCTCCGAAAGCATGTCAAGGTACGGCTCCACTGGAGTGGCTGGCCGCAGAGCCATGCCCGCTTTGGCCCCCCGGGCCCTGAGTTCGCGTGCGAGCTTGATGGGAGCCATCGCGGCCTCCACGTGGAAGGTGACCGACGAGAGGCCGGCGTCCGCGTACAGCGGTGCCCAACGGTCGGCGTCGGAAATCATCAGATGGGCATCCAATGGCACCGGGCTGACCTTTTGCAACCTCTCCACGACAGGCAGACCGATGGTCAGGTTGGGCACGAAACGGTTATCCATGACATCTACGTGAACGGCGTCTGCGTTGCTGATGCGGGCCAGCTCTGATTCGAGGTTGGCGAAGTCAGCCGAGAGGATGCTGGGGTTGATGCAGCAAGTCAGGGACGAGGAGGACATGGTGCCTGCCTTTCGGTAAGGGTAGGAGCTGGCATTGCCGGGTGGTCACGCCGCATTGCGGGCTGCGGTGAGGGCACTTTCAACGTCGGAAAGGAGGTCGTTCCAGCTGGCGACGAACTTGTTCAGCCCTTCGGATTCCAACTGGTCAACCACCTCGTTGTAGGTGATGCCGAGGTTTCGCAGTGAGCTGAGGACGACGCTCGCTTCCTCATAGGTGCCTGCGATGGTGTCCCCTGTGACGATGCCGTGGTCAAAGGTGGCGTCCAGTGTCTTTTCCGGCATGGTGTTCACTACGCCGGCCGCAACGAGTTCCGTGACATAGAGGGTGTCCGGGTATGCCGGGTCCTTCACGCCGGTTGAAGCCCAGAGAGGACGCTGTGGACGCGCCCCCGCTGCAGCCAGAACAGCCCAGCGCTCGGTGGAGAAAAGTTCTTCGTACACGTGATATGCGATCCGGGCATTGGCCAACCCTGCCTTGCCTTTGAGTGCCTTGGCTTCGTCTGTGCCGATGGCGTCAAGGCGCTGATCGATTTCCGTGTCGACGCGGGAGACGAAGAAGGATGCCACAGAGTGGATTTTCGAAAGATCATGACCGTTTTCCATGGCCCGCTTCATGCCGGACTGGAAGGCATCAATCACGGCGCGATACCGGGCGAGGGAGAAGATGAGGGTCACGTTGACGCTGATTCCTGCCGCGAGAACCGCGCTGATGGCTGGAAGTCCTTCCCGGGTGGCCGGAATCTTGATCAGCACGTTGTCCTTGTTGACCTTTGCGTGGAGGTTCTTGGCTTCGGCAATGGTTCCCTCCGTGTCCCATGCGAGGCGGGGGTCCACCTCGATGGAGACCCGGCCGTCAACACCTTCGGTGACAGCGGCGATCGGTGCGAAGAGATCGCAGGCATCTGCGACGTCGGTGGTAGTGAGTTCGAAGATGGTCTCTTCGACGCTCGCGCCGGCCGCGGCCTGGGCGGTGATCGCGTCATCGTAATCCGTGCTGGACGTGATGGCGGCCTGGAAGATGGAGGGATTCGTGGTCACGCCCACCACGTTCTTCTGGTCGATGAGTTTCTGCAGGCTGCCGCTTGAGAGCCTCTGGCGGGAAAGGTCGTCCAGCCAGATGGAGAGCCCTGCGTCCGAAAGCTGCTGCGTGGGAGTGGTAGTCATGATGATTCTCCTGTATTCGATGATTAGGCAGTCAAGCCAGCGAGGGAGTCTTTGGCTGCCGCCGCAACGGCTTCGGCGGTGATGCCGAATTCGTTGAAGAGCCGCTTGTAGTCGGCCGAGGCGCCGAAGTGTTCCAGGGAGATGGAACGGCCGGCGTCGCCGACGAATTCGCGCCAGCCCAGGGCCAGGCCGGCTTCGACGGAGACGCGGGCCTTCACGGATGCCGGGAGCACAGACTCCCGGTAGGCCTCGTCTTGCTTGTTGAACCATTCAACGCAGGGCATGGAAACCACGCGGGCTGCGATGCCTTCGGCTTGGAGGGCTTCGCGGGCAGCGACGGCGAGTTGGACCTCTGAACCGGTGCCGATCAGGATCACCTGCGGGGCTACCGTCTGACCATCGCGGGAAGCCTCCGCCAGGACGTAGCCACCCTTGGCAACACCGGCGGAGGACGCGAATGTATCCCCGGTGGCTTCGCCGTCACCGCGCTCAAAGACCGGCACGTTCTGGCGGGTCAGCACGATGCCTGCGGGGTTCTGGTGGTTCTCCAAGATGGTCTGCCAGGCGATCCCCACCTCATTGGCGTCGCCGGGGCGGACAACGTCCAGGCCCGGGATGGCCCGGAGGGTCGCGAGCTGCTCCACAGGCTGGTGGGTGGGTCCATCTTCACCCAGGCCGATGGAATCGTGGGACCACACATAGATGGAGGGGACCCCCATCAACGCTGACAACCGGATAGCCGGCTTCTGGTAGTCGCTGAAGATCAGGAACGTGCCCGAGAAGGCGCGGGTGCGGCCGTGCAGGGAGATACCGTTCACGATCGACGCGGCAGCGTGCTCACGGATACCGAAGTGCAGGACACGTCCGTAGGGGTTGCCCTTCCAGGCATCGGTGGAACGCGACGTCGGGATGAACGACGGCGAGTCTTCGATGGTGGTGTTGTTCGACTCCGCAAGGTCAGCGGAACCGCCCCAGAGTTCAGGCAGGACAGGGCCGATGGCGTTCAAGACCTTGCCCGAGGCCGCGCGGGTGGAAACGTCCTTGCCGGCCTCGAATACCGGCAGAACCTCGCCAAGATTGGCCGGAAGCTGCTTAGCCTCGATGCGCTCCAGTAGGGCGGCGCCCTCCGGATGTGAACTTTGCCAGGAAGAGAACGTCGCATCCCAGTGATCACGGGCAGCTGCACCCCGCTGAACAACCTTGCGGGCGTGGTCCAGAACGGCTTGGTCGACCTCGAAGGACTTCCCGGGGTCAAAGCCAAGGACCTCTTTGAGTCCCGCCACTTCCTCGGCACCGAGGGCGGAGCCGTGGATCTTGCCGGTGTTCTGCTTCTTCGGTGCCGGGTAGCCAATGATGGTGCGCAGCGAGATGATGGACGGCTTGTTCGTCTCAGCTTTGGCAGCGAGCAAGGCCGCGTAGAGCTCCTGGACGTCCTCGACGTAGTCGCCGGTCTTGGTCCAGTCCACGCGCTGGGTGTGCCAGCCGTAGGCCTCGTAACGCTTGAGTACGTCCTCGGTGAAGGCGATATCGGTGTCATCTTCAATGGAAATGTGGTTCTCGTCGTAGATCACTACGAGGTTGCCCAGTTCCTGGTGTCCGGCCAGCGAGGAAGCCTCGGACGTGACGCCTTCCTGAATGTCACCGTCGGATGCGATAACCCAGATGGTGTGGTCGAACGGCGATTCGCCGGCGGGAGCATCGGCGTCGAACAATCCACGATGGCGGCGCTGTGAGTAGGCGAACCCGACGGCGGACGCGAGGCCCTGGCCGAGCGGACCGGTGGTGATTTCCACACCTGCGGTGTGCTTGTACTCGGGGTGGCCCGGGGTCAACGAACCCCAGGTGCGCAGCGCCTCAAGATCCTTCAATTCCAGGCCATAGCCGGAAAGAAACAGCTGAATATAGAGGGTCAGGGAAGAATGGCCCGGTGACAGGATGAACCGGTCACGGCCAATCCAATCCGGGTCGCGGGGATCATGCTTCATCAGCTTCTGGAACAGCAGGTACGCTGCCGGAGCCAAGCTCATTGCCGTACCAGGGTGGCCGTTGCCGACCTTTTCCACGGCGTCGGCGGCCAGGACACGGGCAGTGTCAACTGCCCGTTGATCCTCGGCGGTCCAGTCCAGTGTGGCCGCATGATTCCAGTCATTGAGTGTGAGCGCCGCATTTGCTGTTTGGTTCACGATATGTCCCCTTCGATCGGATGGCCTCCATAAAAAAGGGGGGCCAAAACGTCATCTTTTGCTTGCTACTCATACTTCCTAAACAAGGAGTGGGTGATAACACTGTTTTCTGACAGTTTTTGACTACACTTTCGGACGGGGCACGAATTCTGCCCTAATGGGTGCGCACCGCGGCGCCACCCTAATGAGCGCACAAGGATGCAGCAATGACCCTTTCTGACCTTCCCTGGCCATTGTTAAACTCTGTGGCCGCCCTCGCCGATGCCCCGCTGTCCCACATAGCAGAGCGGCTCCGTGAAGCCATCCTCCCGTCCTTTGGAAGCAGCGCACTGGTCATCTTCACAGAGGACTGCACGGGGCGCCCGCAGAAAAAGGCCGGTGCGGAAGACATCATTTCCAAGGTCTCGATTGCCGAGCTGGACCTGCTCCGGGCACAGTTAGCGGATGAGGATCCGTGGTTCGGCGAGGCCGAACTCGCCGGTAAACCAAGGCACGCGCTGGCCCTTAAGCATGCGTCCAGCAACGCCCTCCTGGTCCTCACCGATCCCCGCCCAACCGAACCCGACAACGTTGCCGGGCTTGATCTCCTGCGGTTCCTCTGGAACCTGACCGCGCGGCGGATACAAGAAAAAGTCGCTGATGCGCCGCCGTCGTACCTGCTTGAATCGCGGGCGGCCTCGGCGGAGCGCCTGCGCGTCACAGCCGAGCTGACCGACCTGCACTCCACCACGCTGGAAACCCTCCTGGCCGCGCTGCGGTCATCTTCCCTGGACGACGCCACGGCCCGCACCACCGTCACTGACCTCGCCGCAAGGGCTTTGGTAGGGCTCCGCACGCACAGCGACCGCACCACTGATCTGGTCGAAGAACCGGTAGCCAAGGCGTTTGAACGCCTGCGTGAGGACCTGCGGCCGCTCACCAGTTTCAGCGGTATCGAGGTCCAGTTCATCGAACCGCCGTTGAACGGCCGAGCCCTCCCCGGGGAAGTTGCGCACGCTGCGCGCGCCATTGTTCGCGGGCTGGTTTTGGTCATGATGGAGCAGCCCGAGGTCAGCCGGATCCGCACCCATTGGGATTGTGACGGCGAGAACCTGCTGATCAACGTGCGCGACGACGGCGGCGGGGCGTTGACGGCCAAGGATCCCAATATCAGCCGGCTGGACCGCAGGGTCCAGGCACTCACTGGACAGTTGCGTATGGACGTCATGTCCGGCTGGGGTGCGGACGTCTTCGTGTCATTGCCGCTCGACCTTCCGGCCCGCCCCACGGGCGATGTCGCTGGCTGGAACCTGGCCGCGCGCGAGCTGGAGGTCCTTCAGCACTTGGCTTCCGGGCACCGCAACCGCACCATCGCCTCGGCCATGGGCATCAGCGAGAACACGGTCAAGTTCCATGTGCGGAACCTTTTCAAGAAGCTCGACGTCGGTTCACGCACCGAAGCGATCGCGCTGGCCCACAGCCACGGAATGCGGCAATAGGGGTGAAACTACTCGAAAGAGTAGTAGAAGCGATTGACGCGGACATCAAAAAAGGTGGTGCCCCACGGCTGATCGCCTGCGGGACACCACCTTCGATGCGGTGGCTAGGAGATAGCTGCGCGGAGAGCCTTGGCAGCAAGTGCCGGGTCCTCGGCACCGTAAATGGCGCCACCTGCCACCGCGACGTCGGCGCCAGCCTTCTGGACGTCTCCGATGGTGGCAACCTTGACGCCGCCAGCCACTGAGAACGGAACGCGGGCTTCTGCACCGGCACGCAAGAGCCCGGTCAGGTCAAAGCCGGGTTTGGCCTGCTCGTCCAGGCCAGCGTGCATTTCCACGAACTTTGCGCCCAGGGCACGGACTTCCTTGGCACGGGTGACCTTGTCCGCGATGCCGATAAGGTCGACGACGACGCCCTTGTTGTGCGCTTTCGCTGCCTTGACTGCCCCAGCAATGGTGGAGTCGTCAGCGGCACCGAGCACGGTCACCAGGTCAGCACCGGCCTTGAAGGCGATGTCGGCCTCGAGCTCGCCTGCGTCCATGGTCTTGAGGTCTGCGAAAACGATCTTGTCCGGGTGTGCGTCCTTGACTGCCGTGATCACGGACAGCCCTTCAGCCTTGATCAACGGAGTGCCCAGCTCAATGATGTCGACGTATTCGGCGACCTGGCCAGCCAGTTCAAGGGCGGCTTCGGTGGTGAGGAGGTCGATGGCAACTTGGAGTTTCATGACGATACTTCTTTCTGTTGAGAACTGATCTGGGTGTGCAAAAACGATGGGTGGATTACTCGAGGTTCGCGTGCCGCAGCCACAGCTCTTCGGCAGGCTGCGGGTCGTTGTCCCAGAGGGACTGGAAGATGGCTTCCGTGGCCACGAACAAGGCCTGCTCAAACAGCGAGCCGGAGTACTGACGGGTCTTCGACGATCCGTGGTCGGTCTTCTGGGCTGCCGGAATGATCACCAATGCATCAGCAAGCCCAGCGAGCGGCGAGTCCGGATTGGTGGTGAATGCCGCGATGCGGGCTCCGGCTTTCGCGGCAGTTTCCGCGGACTTGACCACTCCGGAGGTGGTGCCCGATCCCGAGGCAACCAGAAGGAGGTCGCCTGAGGAAATGGCCGGGGTGGTGACATCGCCGGCGATATGGACAGCCAGGCCCAAATGCATCAATCGCATGCCGGCCATCCGAAGGACCAGCCCGCTGCGACCGGCTCCCGCCACGAAGATTCGTCCAGGGTGTGCGAGGTGGCTTGCAATGCGGGCCATCTGCTGTTCATCAATCTTGACGACCGTCCCCGACATCTCGTCAAGGACGAGGGAGATATTGCGGACAACGTCGGACGGTGTCGTGGTCGGAGCTGCATTCGTTGCGTTCGCTGCCGGATTCACAATCGTTTGTCCCTTCGATTCGGTCCTCGGCCCGTGCAGGCGTTCGGAGTGATGTTCGGTTGCTGACTATGCTTCCGAAACCCAAGGGATGGGGTAACACTGTTTTCTGACGGTTCTTCCTACCCTTAAGGATTGGTGTGGCAATCCGCAGCCCGCCCTGTGCAACCGCGCTCGGTAGTATTGGAGCCACCTGGCAGCCGTTCTTGGGAGCACAGACACTTGGCAGCGCCTTCCTCGTTCGAATCGCAGATCTACCGGTCACTGCCGGAAATTGAGCGAGCCGATGCGATCGTCAACAGAATCTCCACGGCCATTGCGTTGGGGTTGCTTAACGTCGGCGAACGCCTGCCAGCGGAGACCGCCCTGTCGGAAATGTTCGGTGTTGGCGGCTCGACCCTTCGCGAAGCGCTGACTGAGCTCCGCACCCGGGGAACCGTGGAGACCCGCAGGGGGCGAAGCGGCGGATCTTTCGTCGTAGGCCACCCCCGACCCGATGCCGGTACGATGCGGGCGTGGTTCCTCGCAACGTCGATTCCGGAGATACGGGACATCGGTGAAGAGCACGCTGCAATCGCCACGGCGACTGTCCGCCTTGCCTGCGAACGCGCAGAATCCCACGACTTCGAGCGCCTGCAGGCACTGGCCCGGGCACTGGGTGATGCTGCGTCACCCGAAGTCCGTGCCGCTGCCGACAGCCGATTCCACATCCAACTTGCCCTCGCAGCCCGGTCACCACGGCTCACCAACGCGGAGATCAGGCTCCAACAGGAGACCGTCCAGCAGTTATGGACTCCCCTCGCGGTGCCATTCGATCCCGCTACTGCCACCGCCGAACACCTTGGACTGGTCCGGGCAATTGCACAGGACCAACCCGGCACGGCCCAGGCCTTGGTGCAGGAACATATCAGGCGGAACGTGTTCCACCTGATCGATACAAAGCTCACCCTCGACTATGCCCAGTCCCATCGAAGCGGCTAAATAAGGCACCCTCCCGCGGCCCGCTCAGAAAACCCTGCCCACACCCAAAAACTCCGGCCCACCCAAAGGAGTGGTTAAGACCATCCCGAATTAGCGTTTCGGGTTCGCTGCGCCCGAAGGACGATGGAAGCCAGGCCCTGCAGCATTCGTTGCCCCAGGTGAACCTGTCCCCATGCTCCTCCGGAAGGGCAGACCGATGCTTACTTCAGATACTTGCCTTGCCGAATGGATGGGGCGGGAGGCCCTCGCCGAGGCCATGATTCCCGTCATAGGCCGGCTCTACCGGGAAAACAACGTGGTCACCACCATCCACGGACGCAGCCTGGTCAATCAGTCCACTACGAGCATCCTCAAAGCCCATCGTTTCGCCCGCCGGATCAGCAAGGAGGAACTCCTCCTGGAAGAGACCGCGCCCTTGGTCAACGCATTGGCCCAACTCCAGCTCGGACCGGCCACCGTCGATATCGCCCGCCTGAACCAGAAGTTCAAGGACAAGCGCACGGGCACCAGCGTTGAGAAATTCCTCCGCGCAGAACTCGCGGGAGTAGCGGGCCGGCGCGGCGGCGGGGCCGGCGGCAGCACCGACGTCGTGCTTTATGGTTTTGGCCGAATTGGACGCCTGCTGACGCGGCTTCTGGTGGAACAGGCGGGCGGCGGCCATGGCCTGCGGCTTCGGGCGGTTGTTGTTCGCAAAGGCGCGGAGAACGACCTCACCAAGCGCGCCAGCCTGCTGCGTCGGGACTCGGTCCATGGACCCTTCGAAGGGTCCATCAAGGTAGACCACGAGGCCAAGACCATTACGGCCAACGGCGTCCGCATCCAGGTCATCTACTCGGACAACCCCGCCACGGTCGATTACACGGCGTACGGGATCAGGGACGCCCTGATTGTTGACAACACCGGACGGTGGCGGGACCCAGAAGGCCTCTCGCAGCACCTCCTGAGTCAAGGTGCCGCCCGTGTTTTGCTGACCGCACCGGGCAAGGGTGGGCTGAAGAACATCGTGCACGGCATCAACCACCGGGACGTCAACAACGACGACACGATCGTCACCGCGGCGTCCTGCACCACCAACGCCATCACACCGATCCTGCAAGCCATCAATGACAAGTACGGAATCGTCCATGGCCACGTGGAAACGGTCCACTCGTTCACGAACGACCAGAACCTCATAGACAACTTTCACCAGGGAAACCGCCGGGGCCGCTCCGCAGCGCTCAACATGGTCATCACCGAAACCGGGGCTGCCAGGGCCGTGGCGAAGGCGCTGCCCGAGTTGCAAGGCAAGCTCACCGGAAGCGCCATCCGGGTGCCCACCCCTGACGTGTCCATGGCCATACTGAACCTGAACCTTGAGCGCGGCACCACCAAGGACGACGTCAACACGTACCTGCGCGGAATGGCGCTGCATTCCGACCTTCGGCAGCAGATCGATTACATCGATTCGCCGGACGTTGTTTCCACGGACTTCGTGGGGTCCCGGCACACAGGGATAGTAGATGGGCTGGCCACCATCTCGAACGGCAAGAACCTGGTTCTCTACGTCTGGTACGACAACGAGTTTGGCTACTCATGCCAGGTGATCCGTGTCATGGAAGTTATGGCAGGCGTGCACCGGCCGTCCTACCCCGTGGCGAACATGGTGGAGGAAGCCCTGTCCGTACTGGCAGCCACGGGCTCCTGATGGCCGTCCAAAAACCAGCCCCAACAAAGCGAGCCGACGCATGAAAATTGGAATCCTGACCAGTGGTGGCGACTGCCCCGGTTTGAATGCGGTGATCCGCGGTGCCGTCCTAAAGGGCATCGCCATCCAAGGACACGAGTTTGTAGGGTTCCGGGACGGATGGCGCGGAGTGGTGGAAAGCGACGTGATCGATATCCCCCGTTCCATGGTCCGGGGTATTGCCAAGCAGGGCGGCACCATCTTGGGGACATCGCGCACCAACCCTTTCGGCGATGGTGGTGGCCCGGACGTCATCAAAGCAAATCTGGAACGCCTCGGCATTGATGCGATCATCGCGATCGGCGGCGAGGGCACCCTCGCAGCCGCCAAACGGCTCACGGATGCCGGGCTCAATATCGTGGGCGTTCCCAAGACCGTGGACAACGATCTCGACGCCACGGATTACAGCTTCGGGTTCGATACCGCGGTGCACATCGCCACCGAAGCGATGGACCGGCTACGGACCACCGGCGAATCGCACCACCGCTGCATGATCGCCGAAGTCATGGGACGGCACGTGGGCTGGATCGCCCTCCACGCGGGCATGGCCGCCGGCGCGCATGCCATCCTGATCCCTGAGCAAAAGGTCAGCGTGGAGCGAATCGGCCAGTGGATGCTGGCAGCGCATGCCCGCGGCAGGGCACCATTGCTGGCAGTAGCTGAGGGCTTCGTCCCGGAACATATGGAGACCCCGCATTCACAGCGGGGCCTGGACACCTTCGGCCGTCCCCGTATGGGTGGCATTGCGGATCAGTTGGCTCCGCAGTTGGAAGCGATCACGGGTCTGGAAACCCGGACTGCGATCCTCGGCCATATCCAGCGTGGTGGAGTGCCTACCGCCTTTGACCGGGTGTTGGCCACCCGCTTGGGCATGGCCGCAATCCACTCCGTCGTCGAGCATCGCTGGGGCACCATGGTGGCGCTCAAAGGAACGGAAATACGGAGTGTGAGCTTTGATGAGGCCCTCGGAAAGCTCAAGACAGTTCCGCAGGACCGTTATGACGAAGCTGCCGTCCTGTTCGGCTAGGCAGGGATACCCGTCAGCGCCCCTTCAACACGTATCGCCGTTCAGGACGTCCGACGCCGTACTTGAGTCGGACGTCCAAGGCACCTTCGTCGTGGAGGTACTCAAGGTACCGGCGGGCGCTCACCCGCGAAGTTCCCAGCTGTTCGGCGACCTCAGCTGCGGAAAGGTCACCAGGAGCGGATTTCAGCGCTGATTCGACCAGTTCGAGGGTCTCGACGCTGCAGCCCTTGGGAAGTGACCGCTCAGAGACGCTTACACCGAACACCCGATTAACATCGGCCTGTTCGGCCTGGTTCTTCGAAGAATCCAGTCCTTGGTAGGCGCTGAGATAGTGTTCCAGCCTTTCCTGGAGGTCCGCCTGGGAGAACGGCTTGATCAGGTAATGCACTATCCCTCCACGCAGGGCCTTCCGCACCGTCTCCACTTCCCGGGCGGCACTGATCACCAGTACGTCCAGGTCCGGGGCCACGTCCCGGAGCTGGTGCATCAGGTCCAGACCGCTGATGTCCGGAAGGTGGATGTCCAATAGCACCAGGTCGGGTTGAAGGCGTTCGGTTTCGATCACGGCACGGGCTCCGGTGTGGGCCACTCCCACCACTTCAAAGTGGGGTGTCCTCTGGATGAACCCGGCGTGCACTTTAGCCACCATGAAGTCATCGTCGACGATCAGGACCTTGATCACGGCTGCGCTGCCTCTTTCTTTGCGTATGAATCCCGTTTTGCGAACCGGGCGGTGAAGACGGCACCCCCATTGTTGTCCACCGTCAGGTCCCCTCCGCTGCGCCGGCAAATCACCCGCGAGAGCGCCAGGCCAAAGCCCCGGGCGTCGCCCGGTCCTGGGTCCTTGGTGGAGAAGCCCTGCCGGAAAATGTCCTCTGCGGAATCGGAGGGTACGCCCGGTCCGTTGTCCCGCACGGTGACAGTGACGCCGTCCACCGAGTCGGCCACCAGAACGGTGACCGCTGCCCCCGCAAGCCCGGTGACGGCGTCGAACGCGTTATCCACCAGGTTTCCCACCACGGTGGTGACGTCCCGGGAGAGTTCCTCGGGCACCGGCGCGAGACCGGATTCAGGGTCCAGTTGCACGTCCACGCCACGTTCAGAGGCGAGGCTGGCCTTGGCGATGAGCAGGGCGGCGAGCGCGGGGTCTTCGATGCGGCTGGTGACGTCATCGTTGAGCCGGGTGCGTTCCACTGTGGCGCCGTTGACGAACTGCACCACGGAGTCGTATTCGCCGATCTGGATCAGGCCAGAGATGACGTGGAGTTGGTTGGCGAACTCGTGCGCTTGCGCCCGCAACGTGTTGGTGACCGTACGGGTGGCGCCCAGTTCGCTTTCCAAGGAGGACAGTTCTGTCCGGTCTCTCAGGGTTGTCACGGAGCCGATGTCACGGCCGTGCGAGTGGAGGGCCACGCGGTTCATCACCACCAGCCGTTCGCCCACCAGCACCAGTTGGTCCGGGTCTGCTTGATCGCGGGTCAGGACGGTCTTCAGAGCGGGGTCCACGGTGAGGGAACGGAGCTTCTTGCCGACGCAGTCCGGCGGAAGGCCCAAGAGCTGCCGCGCGCTTTGGTTGGCCACGGTGATCCGCTCGTGCGGGTCGAGCGCCACGACGCCTTCCTTCAAACCCTGCAACATGGCCTCGCGGTTCTCCACCAGACCGGTGATTTCCCGGGGTTCCATGCCAAGTGTCTGGCGTTTGACGCGCCGGGACAACAGGAGCGAGCCGGCCACTCCCAGGATGCTTGCAACGCCCAGATAAGTGAGCAGGTTGGGCACGGCATCGCCCAGGCGTTCCAGTGTGGAGGGATAGTTGCGGCTGATGGAAGCGATGCCAATCATGGTTCCGGAGTCGTCGATGACCGGCACGTGGGCGGAAAGGACTTCGCTGTTGTTGGCGTTGAGTACACCGGTCCAGGCGCGGCCCTCCATGACCCTGCTTTCACCCAAGGGAAGCTTGCGGCCTATCAGTCCGGGGTCGGAGGCAGTGATGACGGTGCCGTCCAGTTTGGCCAAGGCAACGTGCGCTGATCCGGACACTGTGCGGACGGACTCGGCTACTGCCGGAAGGGCTGAACCGCCACGTGGTTCTGCCGTGGGCAGGAGTGCCCGTACGGTGGGGTTGTTGCCCAGGGCTTCGGCGGCGGACAACGCCCGGCGCCCCTCGGTCCGTTCGAAAGCCGCGGCCGATTGGGCCAGGGAGATTGCCACAACGGCTACAAGGACGGCCAACACTATGAGCAACTGCAGTACAAGGTACTGCCCTGCAAGGGACATGCCTCTGCGTCGAGTCACGGTGCGGTTCCTTTGGTGGTGCCGGTGATCGGAGCTGGCTGGGGATGCTCCGCGTGGCGTACGGGAACTATACCCCAGACCCTTCCGGGACCTTTCCGGTCCGTGAACGCAATGAACTTAAAGATCACTGCGAACACAAGAGTGATCGCCGTCACGCCCCCGCCTAGCATCAGTTCACGGGGCTCAACGTTGACCGCCCTGAACAGAATGCATAACTGAGAAGAGGAACACCATGCGCCAGATCCGCGCATTGCGAGTTGCCGCCGTCGCTGCCGGCCTCGCCCTGATGGCTACAGGTTGCGGTGCCACAGGCAAGAGCTCCACCGGTTCGGAAACCTCCGGCGCAGCAGCCGGACCCATTACCGGGCTCCAGATCATGGTGCCGAACACTCCCGGCGGCGGCTATGACACCACGGCCCGCGCCGCGGCCAAGGTCCTTGATGACGAGAAGATCGCCAACAACACCGAGGTCTTCAACCTCGCCGGTGCCGGCGGTACTGTCGGCCTGGCCCGTGTGGTCAATGAGAAGGGCAACGGCGACCTCGCCATGTTGATGGGCCTGGGCGTCGTGGGTGCCAGCTACACCAACAAGTCGCAGTCCAAGCTGACGGACACCACACCCCTGGCAAAGCTCATTGAAGAGCCGGGTGCCATCATGGTCAGCAAGGACTCCCCCTACAAGACCATCGACGATCTTGTGAAGGCCTGGAAGGCCGATCCCGGGTCCATCTCCGTAGGTGGCGGCTCGTCCCCTGGCGGACCTGACCACCTGCTGCCGATGCAATTGGCTGGCGCGGTGGGCATCGATGCCACCAAGGTCAACTTCGTTTCCTACGACGGCGGCGGCGACCTCCTGCCCGCCATCCTGGGCAACAAGCTCGGCTTTGCAGCCTCCGGCGCAGGCGAATACCTGGAGCAGATCAAGTCCGGCGAAGTCCGCGTACTGGCCACCAGCGGTGAGAAGCGGCTGGACGGCGTGGACGCACCCACACTGAAGGAATCCAACATTGACCTGGTATTCAGCAACTGGCGTGGCGTGGTGGCCCCTCCAGGCATCAGCGACGCTGACAAGCAGTCCCTGATCGCCGCACTGGAGAAAATGCACGCTTCCGAAGGGTGGAAGCAAGCGCTGAAGACCCACAGCTGGACGGACGCTTTTGTCACCGGCGATGAATTCACGACCTTCCTGACTGACCAGGACAAGCGGGTGGCGGACGTCCTCACCAAGCTTGGTCTGGCGTGAGCTCTGCAGTAACAGGCTTGAAAGGCCGCGCCGAGCTGGGGGTAGCCCTCCTGCTCGGCGTGGTTGGCGTCCTTGTTTTCCTCGATGCCAACGGCCTGGTGACCCCGTACTCCAAGTCAGACCCCGTAGGCCCCAAAACGGTCCCGTTCATTGTTGCCGGCATTCTCCTGATCTGCGCTGTGATGCTTGCCATCAACGTTCTGCGTGGCGGTAAAGGTGAAGCCGAAGAAGGCGAGGATGTGGACCTGACCCACCCTGCGGACTGGAAGACCGTCCTGCCGCTGGCCGGTGCGTTCCTCTTGAACATCCTGCTGATCGACTGGGCCGGCTGGGTCATCTCCGGCACCGTTCTGTTCTGGGGCAGCGTCCTTGCCTTGGGCAGCCGCCGGTACATCCGCGACGGAATCATCTCCGTGGCGCTCTCCTTGCTCACCTTCTACGGCTTTTACCTCGGCTTGGGCATCGCTTTGCCTGCCGGGCTCCTGGAAGGAATCCTCTGATGGACGTCTGGTCCTCCTTGATGGACGGTTTCTCCACCGCTCTGACTCCCCTGAACCTGATGTACGCCATGATCGGCGTCATCCTGGGCACCGCCGTTGGTGTCCTCCCGGGCCTGGGCCCGGCCATGACGGTGGCACTGCTCCTCCCCGTTACCTATGCCCTTGAACCCACCAGCGCGTTCATCATGTTCGCCGGCATCTACTACGGCGGAATGTACGGCGGTTCCACCACCTCCATCCTGTTGAACACACCGGGTGAATCGTCATCCGTGGTCACGGCCATTGAAGGCAACAAGATGGCAAAAGCGGGCCGCGCCGCCCAAGCACTTGCGACGGCGGCCATCGGCTCGTTCGTGGCAGGCACCATCGGCACCACCCTCCTTGCCGTCTGCGCGCCGATCGTTGTGAAATTCGCCGTCAGCCTGGGCTCTCCCAGCTACTTCGCGATCATGATGCTGGCTCTCCTGGCCGTCACCGCGGTCCTGGGCAAGTCACGTCTCCGCGGCTTCGCCTCCCTGGGCCTGGGCCTGGCCATCGGCCTGGTTGGGTTGGACTCCGTCACCGGGCAAAGCCGCCTCACGTTCGGCATTCCGTTGTTGTCTGACGGACTGGACATTGTGGTGGTGGCAGTCGCTATCTTCGCCGTGGGTGAAGCGCTCTGGGTTGCCGCGCACCTGCGCCGTACTCCGTTGCACATCATTCCGGTGGGCCGTCCGTGGATGGGCAAGAAGGACTGGCAGCGTTCCTGGAAGCCGTGGCTTCGTGGCACAGTGTTTGGTTTCCCCTTCGGTGCCCTCCCAGCAGGCGGCGCCGAGATCCCCACGTTCCTGAGCTACGTCACGGAAAAGCGCCTCAGCAAGCACCCGGAAGAATTCGGACACGGGGCCATTGAGGGTGTAGCCGGCCCGGAGGCTGCCAACAACGCAGCGGCAGCCGGCACCCTCACCCCCATGCTGGCCCTCGGACTGCCCACCAATGCAACAGCCGCCGTGATGCTCGCAGCGTTCACGTCCTACGGCATCCAGCCTGGTCCGCAGCTCTTCTCCAGCCAAGGACCCTTGGTGTGGGCCTTGATTGCCAGCCTCTTCATTGGCAACCTCCTGCTCCTGCTGATCAACCTTCCGCTGGCGCCGCTGTGGGCCAAGCTCCTGCAGCTCCCCCGCCCGTACCTGTACGCGGGCATCCTGTTCTTCGCCACCCTGGGCGCCTACTCGGTGAACCTGCAGGCGTTCGACCTGGTGATCCTGCTGGTCCTCGGTGCACTTGGCTTCATGACGCGGCGCTTCGGACTCCCCGTCCTGCCACTCATCCTGGGCGTCATCCTTGGCCCCCGTTTGGAAGGCCAGCTCCGCAAGACCCTGCAGCTCAGTGCCGGCGACCCAGCAGGGCTCTTCAGTGAGCCGATCGCCGTCGGAATTTATGTGATCATCGGCATCATCCTGGCGTGGCCGCTGGTGCTTAAGCTCATCCGGCGCAACCGTCCGGCCAAAGCTTCACTGCTCCCGGCCAATTCCGGTGCCGCCGACTACAGCGACTAACCAACAGCCTTATCGAACAGGAGAAACCATGACCATCGTGGTGGGATACGTCCCTACACCGGAAGGCGAAGCGGCCCTGACCCAGGCCATCGCCGAGGCCAAGAAGGGCAACGAAACCCTTCTTGTCATCAACTCCTCCAAGGGCGACGCCCTGGTGGACAACCGTTACGCCCAGGAGCCGGACATCCAGAGCATCGAGGAACGACTTGCTTCGCAGGGCGTGCAGCACGTCATCAAGCAACCAATCCGTGGCCATGACGCTGCGGCTGAGGTACTGGACGCTGCTGATGAGCATGACGCCGGACTGATAGTGATCGGCCTGCGCCGTCGCAGCCCGGTGGGCAAACTCATCATGGGCAGCGTCTCCCAACGGATCCTGCTGGAGGCCGACTGCCCGGTGCTGGCGGTCAAGGCGGACTAAGGTTCGGGAATCACGACGGCGGCTGGTCACCATTGGTGACCAGCCGCGGTCGTGCTTTCCCTCCGCTTTCCCTCCGGGCGTCAGGGGGTGGGCCGGATGGCCGTGTCCTGGCTGTATGACGTGATGGTGGTTGCGGCTCCGCTGTCGAGCACCTTCGAATGGGTGGTCGATCCGTCAAGAACCACGTGCTGGGTGGCAACATTGCTGACCACGTGGTTGGTGGCTATGACGTTGCCGTCCCCTCCTGCGATCAGGATGATGGTCGGCTGGGAACCGGCCGGGACAACCTTGTTCGGCGGGACGTCATAAGCGAATAGGTTGGTTGAGATGAGGTTGTTGTCTCCCAGCGTATGGATGACGCCGTAGAGGTCATCGAGTCCGTTGGTGCGGTCGATGAAGGGCGGAAACCCTTCCGCGCCCCGGCGGAAGTGGTTGGAGGTGACGAGGTTTTCTTTGCATCCATTCAGAAGGCGCATCATGCCCGGATAGAAGCCCTGGAACCTGTTTGATGTCACACTGCAGCGGTTGCAGCCTGTGAACTCAAGGAGACTACGTCCCCTGGGGAAGAAGTTGTTTCCCGTGACCAGGAGGCCTTCGTGGTTTTCGGCCAGAAGAGTCACACCCTCGGGGCCGGCACCCATCAGGTTGTCGCTGACAATCGTTGCCTGACCGGCACCGGTCAGTTCGACGCAGTTCCCGCATTCGGCGATCATGTTGTCGTGGATCCGGAGGGCGTCGGCGCCCCGGACTACCAGAGCGTGTTCGAGATAGACGAACCCCATCCCCGTAATGTGGATGGAGTCGTTGTCGGATGCGACGTCAATGCCGGTCTTCCCATTTTTGTAGCTGTTCGCGTCCGGGGTGAAAGTAACCCCATCAAGGCAGAAATCCCTGAACACGATCCCGGACAGGCGGGGGCTTCCGTTCCTGCGCACCAGAAATGCCTGGGGCGCGGAAGGTGGGGTCAGGACGCGGATGTGGCTGCCACCCGGCTGCAGGTTCACCCAGCCCGTGGTGTCGACGTTGTCCTTGATGCTTCGGGAGAAGAAGCCATGACCAAAACCTGCGATGGTGAGGTAGTCCACGTCCACCACCACTTGGGTGAGAAGGTCATAGTCCCCCGGGGGAATGATGACGACGGCACCCGGCCTGGTCTCCGGCGTCGACTGGCGCTTTTTGATGTCAGCGATGATGTCATTGATGACGGCACCGATATCCGATTCCGCCGTGATCTTGGGCTTTCCCTTGATTTTCCAAGCCGTGACGTCATAGGCGTTCGGTGAAATGAAGGGCCCCCCTTTACTCTCCTCCGCGGCGTCTGCGTTTGGGGATGTTCCAAGGCTCAAGGCCGCGGCCAGCGTGCCCACAGCCCCTGCCCCCACGAGCATTCGGCGGCTCGGGTCGGTCATTTCAAGCTTCCTGCCAGTTCCCACTGGATCTCCTGTCAGTCCTTGTCCATAGCCCGGCACCTCGGCGTGGCAATCAGGCACGAGCGTGCCAAATCGTTTATCCAAGGGGGGTTGGGAGAAACACTAAGAGCAGCAGTGAGGGCTGTCAACGCCAAAGTCCTGGCCAGTATTTTGGCAGGATCCGCTCCGGATCTGCCGCCAACGTGACCCTTGACACCAGAAATATTGGAGGCCTACACTTTTGCCAAGTCGTTTTGGCAAAACGATTTGTCACCCAAATGAACCTCATCACCGTTTTTGCCACTCCGTTCAAGAGAAAGTGAGTCGACAGCGATGTCCACTCGAAACACCATCTCCAAGCTCGTCACCCTCGGCGGGCTGTGCACCGCCGTCGCACTTGTTGCCACCGGTTGTGGCGCCGGAGGTCCCGCACCCTCGTCCGGCGGATCCGGAGGATCCAGCTCCATCAACGTTTTGGTCGAAGCAGGTGGTCACGCTGAACTCACAGGCGTCGCAGAACAGTGCAAGAAGGACGCCGGCGTCGACGTAAACTTCGTCGAACTCCCCTATGACGGCATGTTCAACCGCCTTTCCAGCGAGTTTTCCTCGGGCAACGTGTCCTTCGATGTAGCAGCCCTGGACTCGGTCTGGTTGCCCAGCTTCAAGGACGGCGTCCAACCCATCGATGAGCTTTTCACGGACGACGTCAAGAAGGACATCTTCCCCGCGCTCGTCAAGGAAGCCAACGTGGACGGCCACTTCATCGGCCTGCCGGCCTGGACCAACGCCGAGATCATCCTGTACCGCAAGGACCTGTTTGAGAACGCCAAGAACAAGGCCGATTTCCAAGCCAAGTACGGTTACGAGCTCGCAGCGCCCAAGACGTGGAAGCAGTACCAGGACATTTCCGAGTTCTTCACCAAGGACGGCATGTACGGCACGGACGTCAAGGGCGCCGTGGAAACCGAATGGCTGGCCCACGTCCTCCAGGCCGGCTCCCCCATGGTCCTGGACAAGGACAACAAGGTGGTCATCGACAACGCCGCCCACAAGGAAGCCCTGGACTTCTACGTGAGCTTGGCCAAGGACGCCCCGAGTGGTGCAGCACAGGTTGACTGGGCAGCAGCACAGAACTTGTTCAACCAGGGCAAGACGGCAATGACCCGCTTCTGGGCCCACGCCTACCGCCAGATCCCCGCCGATGCTCCCGTGGCAGGAAAGGTGGGAGCCGCAGCAATGATCGGCGGCAGCGCCGGCGTCGCAGGCGTTCCGGGACCGTGGTACCTCTCCGTTCCCAAGGCAACCAAGAACACTGACGCTGCCAAGAAGTTCGTCAAGTGCGCCTACGACTACAACGACAAGGGAATCGAATCCAAGCTCGGTTTGGCCTCCCGTATCAGCGCGTTCGAAAAATACCAGGACCAGCCTGGTTACGAGAGCTTCAAGCCGCTGATCGAGACCCTCAACGGCCAGGCAACAGCCACCCGGCCCGCCACCGCCAAGTGGCAGCAGATCGTTGACACCGTCCTGATCCCGTTGCTGCAGAAGGCCGTGGCCGGTGGCGACACCTCCGCCCTCCTGGCCGATGCCAAGAAGCAGATCCAGGACCTCCTGAAGTAGAACTCCGCGGCCGGCACCATCAGTACTGAAATGACAGTGCCGGCCGCGGTCCCAACCAGCAGAAAAGAAAACCGTGCGTATCTCCGATCGCCGCTTCGCCCTCTATCTGATGACGCCCGCGGCACTGTTCCTGGCCGTATTCGTGGCCTATCCCCTCTTCCGCCTGGTGGCTGACAGCTTCTTCAAGATCTCGCCCATCGCCGGCGGCCCCCGCGATTTCGTGGGCTTCCAGAATTACGTAACGGCCTTCACCTCCGAGGCCTTCACCAGCGCCGGGTGGCGAACCCTGGGCTACACGGTGGTGGTAGTAGCACTGGAGTTCACCCTCGGCCTCGGCATGGCCTTGCTCTTCACAGCCCTGGGCAAGAAGTCCCAAATCTGGCGGACAGTGTTCCTCTACCCCCTGATGATCGCCCCGATCGTGGCGGGCCTCCTGTGGAAGTTCCTGATGATCGATAACTTCGGCCTCATCGGAACGCTCCTTCACCAAGCCGGGATCCTGTCGGACCCCAACCAGATCGGGTGGTTGTCCGACCCCAACATTGTGTTGTTCTCGGTGGCCATTCCAGATATCTGGCTCACGACCTCCTTTATGTGCCTGGTGCTCTTCGCCGGCCTTCAGAACATCCCCGGCGACCTGCTCGAGGCCGCCCGCCTGGATGGCGCCCGTGCTCCGGCACTCCTGTTCCGGATCATCCTTCCGCTGCTTCGCCCCGTGATCGCTGTTGCCCTTGTGGTCCGCGGAATAGACGCAGCAAGGGCCTTCGACACCATCCTGATCCAAACCAACGGCGGACCGCAGTCGGCATCGGAAACGATGAGCCTGCTGATCTACCGCACCATGATCCGCTTCGGCGACCCGGGCCTGGCCAGCGCCATGGGCACCATTTACCTCATCGCCATGCTGGCCATTGCCTTCGTTGCGGTGGCCACCATCTGGCGGCCAGGAAAGGACAACTGATGAGCACCGCGAGCATAACCACCAAAGCCGGCCCTCCGCCGTCGGGCCTTAGCGAACCACAAGTGCTCCGGCGACGCGGGGTCAACCGTGAAGGGCTCGAAGCCGGCCGGCGCAGCACACGGACCATCCTGTGGATCCTGCTGGCGGTAGCCATGGTGCTGTACGGTTTCCCGTTCCTGTACCTGCTGTTCACATCGTTCAAGACGCCGATCGACACCATCGCTGTCCCGCCCACCATCCTGCCCCGCGAGTGGACGCTGGAGAACTACACCAATGCCCTGGGCCGCAGCGGCGTGGTGGCGTCTTTCATCAACAGCATCCAAACGGCAGTCATCAGCACACTGCTTTCCCTGGTCCTGGCAGTTCCGGCCGCCTACGGCATCACCAGGTACAAGACCCCCAGCGGGCGCGTATTCATCATGGCCGCACTGGTCACCCGCATGGTTCCGCCGGTAGCCATAGGCATTCCGCTGGCGTCCATGATGGCTTCCGTGGGACTGGCAGACACCCCGATAGCCCTGTCCATTGCGCACACCACCATCTCGCTTCCGCTCTCCATCTGGCTGATGTCCAGCTTCTTCGAGTCAGTCCCCCGGGACCTTGAAGAAGCCGCAACCGTGGACGGATGCAGCAGGCTCGGCGCCCTGTGGCGGGTGGTCATCCCCGTGGTGTCCGGCGGTATCGCCGTCACAGCGATCTTCGCTTTCCTGGCTTCCTGGAACGAATTCCTGTTCGCACTCCTGATGACAGCGATCCGCTCCCAGACAACGCCAGTGGTGATCGCGAACTTCCAAACGCAGTTCGGCCTGGACTGGGGTTCCATGACGGCCCTCGCCGCGGTGTACTCGATCCCGGTCATCCTGCTGACGCTCCTGCTGCAGCGAAAGATCGTGGCGGGCATGACGCTGGGTGCGGTCAAGGGCTAGCGCCACCATCAACGAGTAGCCTACTGATAGCCCCTCCGGGGCGTCACCAACCATAAGGACGTGGGAGTCAATGAGCAGCAAGAACATCGGTATCAAGGACGTAGCCGTCGCTGCGGGCGTGTCCGTCACCACCGTGTCCCATGTCCTCAACGAGGTTTCCTACGCCCGGATCAGCACCGAAACGCGGGACAAAGTCAGGATGGCCGCCGAAGAACTCGGTTACGGCCCCAACCGCCTGGCCCAGGCCCTCCGCACGCAAAGGACCGGCATGCTGGGCCTGGTCAGCGAGGAAATCGCCACCACGCCCCACGCGGGAAGGATCATCCTTGGCGCCGATGAGGCCGCCAAAGCCCGGGGATACAACCTCATGATCATCAACACCCCGGGCTCGGCCAGCCTCGAATCAAGGCAAGCCGACGTGCAGGCCCTCCTGGAGCGCCGTGTGGACGGGATCCTTTACGCCACCATGTACCACCGCAACGTGGAACTCCCGGAGAACCTGGCCAGCGTCCCATCGGTCCTGGTGGACTCCGTTGCCATTGGCGGGAACATCACCGCCGTGGTCCCGGACGAGGACGGCGGCGCCCGCGCCGCCGTTGGAGCACTCCTCGACGCCGGCCACACCCGGGTGGGCTTCATCAACAACACCGATGACGTGCCCGCGACCCGCCAGCGGCTCCGGGCCTTCCGGGCCATGCTCAACGAAGCAGGGCTCGACGGCGACGAGGCACCTGTTGAGTCCGAGGTCTCCGAGGTGCAGGGCGGCTATGAGGCAGCGAAACGGATTCTCTCGCGGACGGAGAGGCCTACGGCACTGTTCTGCTACAACGACCGCATGGCCATGGGCGCTTACCGGGCTGCCGCTGAACTGGGACTCAGTATTCCCCACGACCTTTCCGTGGTGGGCTTTGACGACCAGGAACTGATCGCCGCCAACCTCTACCCCGGCCTCACCACAGTCGCCCTCCCCCACTACGAGATGGGGGCCTGGGCCACGGAACACCTTATTGACGCCATTGAGGGCAAGGACGACCTGTCCTTAATGGCACTCCACCCCACCATCCTGGGCTGTCCGTTGGTCACCCGCGATTCCGTCGCCGCTCCGCGGTAGAGCCCAGCCAGCCACTTCAACGTCCCAAAAGGAACGCACCACATGTCCAGTAGCCTTGATGCCGCACGCCCGGTAACAGCCCCGGCCGTAACCCCCCGGTTTCGCCCTGCCATCCATTTCACGGCAAGCGACACGTGGCTGAATGATCCCAACGGCCTGGTGTTCCACGACGGTTTGTACCACCTCTTCTTCCAGAACAACCCTTACGGAAACGTCTGGGGCAACATGTCCTGGGGCCATGCCACGTCCCCCGACCTCCTCCACTGGGCTGAGCACCCCGTCGCTATTGCCGGCGACGAGGTTGAGGACATCTTCTCCGGAAGCGTCGTTGTAGACCACGGCAACACGTCCGGGTTCGGAACAGTCGAGTCACCAGCCTTGGTAGCTGTCTACACGAGCGCCTTCAAAGCCGCCTCCCCGCACAGCGGCACCCAGGCCCAGTCCCTTGCCTACAGCACTGATGGCGGAATGACATGGCTCAAATATGATGAAAATCCCGTCCTCACCCGGAACTCAGCGCATTTCCGGGATCCCAAAGTGTTCCGCTATGAGGGCCCGCACGGTTCCTGCTGGGTGATGGTCGCGGTCGAAGCGCAGCACCAGAAGGTAGTCCTGTACCGTTCCGAGGACCTCAAATCCTGGGACTTCCTCAGCGACTTTGGCCCGGCCAACGCGGACGCCGGTGAATGGGAATGCCCCGACCTGTTCCCGTTGGCGGTGGACGGCGACCCGGACAACACCAAATGGGTGCTGATCGTCAACGTCAATCCAGGCGCGGTGGCGGGCGGTTCGGGCGGCCAGTACTTCGTTGGGGAATTCGACGGCGTCCGTTTCGTCCCGGACGCGGGCTCGCTCGCCGCTCCCGCCGGGTTGTCGTCCTTCCCCGACAAGGATGCGGCTCAGGCGGCGCTGCAGCAATGCCTCTGGCTGGACTGGGGCCGCGACTGCTACGCCTCCGTGTCCTTCAGCAACGTCCCTGACAACCGGCGCATCATCATCGGCTGGATGAACAACTGGGACTACGCCAACCAATTGCCCACGGCCCCCTGGCGGTCCTCCATGACCCTGGCACGGGAACTCCGGCTCAGTTCCGTGAATGGCTCCCTCCAACTGATCCAGCACCCGGTCCTCACCGAACAGCGGGTGGAGGAAAACCCAGTGCCCGGTCCCGCGCCGTTCAATCTGGACGGCACGGCCCTGCGGCTGCCCGACGCCGTTCCCGGTACCGCACAGGTCATCGAAGCCGAGATTGTCCTGGGAAGCGCCGAACTCGTTGAGTTCAGCCTGCTCGGCAGCACCGACGGGAGTCAGCGCACGGTGCTGGGCTACAGCACACGCAGCGGGCGGCTCACCCTGGACCGCAGGCAATCGGGAAACACCCAATTCCACGGGAAGTTCGCATCGGTGGAAGCGGCACCGGCCGCTTTGGAGGACGGCATCCTTAAACTGCTCATCGTCGTGGACCAATGCTCCGTGGAAGTCTTCGCCCAGGACGGCAAAGTGGTCCTGACAGATCTTGTTTTTCCCGAAGCCAACAGCCTCAACAACTGGTTGTCAGCCGAGGGTGGCACCGCAACCGTCCGCAAGCTCGCCATCTCATCAATCGCCTAAGGAAAAGCCCGGAATGCACGAAGCAAAACCTGCCCTCCCTGGATCAGACCCCGACGTTGTAGTTGTTGGCGAAGCCCTGGTGGATATTGTCGTCGCCCCCGGCGGTACTGTGGCGCACCCCGGAGGATCCCCAGCGAACGTCGCCTACGGACTTGGCCGTCTGGGCGTCCGCACCGCCTTGATGACGTCGATCGGAGACGACCACCACGGTGCCGCCATCCAGCGGCACCTGGCCAGTGCCGGCGTCGAACTCCTGGCTGGTCCCGGAAAACGGAACCGAACCGCCACTGCAACCGCCACCCTGGCATCCGACGGTTCAGCCCATTACGACTTCGATATCACTTGGGACCTGCCCGCCACCGCACCGATGACCCTTCCCAAGGTTCTGCACACAGGATCGATCGCCACCTTCCTTGCACCCGGAGCGGCGGCAGTCCGGACACTCCTGGAGCAGTCACACCAGCGATGCGTGGTGACCTACGACCCCAATATCCGCCCCGCGCTGCTGGGCAGCCAGGCCGAAGCGAAGGGTATCTTTGAGGACCTCATCCCCTTCACAGAGGTGGTCAAACTCAGCGACGAGGACGCCCGGTGGCTCTATCCGGGGTTGGCGCTGGAAGACATTGCGCAACGCATCCTGCACCTAGGGGCCGGCCTGGCCGTTGTCACCAAGGGTTCAGATGGATCGCTGCTCTCAACCCCGGGAGGGCAGGTTCTGGTTCCGTCCGTGAAGTCTGTAGTGGTGGACACCATTGGCGCCGGCGACTCCTACATGGCCGCCCTGATCTACGGGCTCCTGGCAAGGGAAGCCGAAGGGCTGGGGTCGGAAGCCCTGGAGTCGTTGGGTCGTTTGGCCACCAAGGCCGCGGCCATCACGGTGCGGCGCGCGGGCGCCAACCCGCCGACGTCGGACGAGCTGTTGGCCGACCTTCGCGAACACCAACCCGCCAACTGACCACCCCCAACACTTCAAGAGGATCCACACATGTCCAGCAGCAACTACTACGACGTGACCACCTGGCACGTCGGCAATCCCTCCGAAGACGTCGGCAAGGTCATCAACAGCATCATCGCTGACATCAAGGAACGGCAGAACGCCTCAGACGTGAACGACGGCGGCAAGCCGGGGGCCGTGATCTACCTCCCACCCGGCGACTACCGCCTGCGGACACAGGTTTTGATAGACATCAGCTTCCTCAGGATCCAAGGCTCGGGACACGGTTTTACGTCCTCAAGCATCCGGTTCAACGTACCCGAAGACGAATGGCCCGATCTTCACGAGCTGTGGCCCGGAGGAAGCCGGGTCCTGGTTGACCTCCCCGTCGCAGACAGCGCGAACCCCGCGAATGGAGCTGCGTTCCTTGTCGAGCGGGCGGGCAGCCCCCGGATCAGCTCAGTAGAGTTCGCCAACTTCTGCATCGACGGGCTGCACTTCACCCCGGACGGCTCGGACCTGCCCGCGGAAAACAGCTACGTCAATGGCAAGACCGGCATCCACGTAGCCAGCGCCAACGATTCCTTCCGCGTCAATGAGATGGGCTTCATCTACCTCGAACACGCGCTGACCATCCACAACGCGGACGCCCTCTCCATCCACAACAACTTCATCGCAGAATGCGGAAGCTGCATCGAGCTGCGCGGCTGGGGGCAGGCGTCCAAGATCACCGACAACCTTATCGGGGCCGGTTTCAAGGGCCACTCCATCTACGCGGAGAACCACGGTGGCCTCCTGGTCACGGCGAACAACGTCTTCCCCCGCGGGGCGAGCAGCGTCCACTTCAGCGGCGTCACCCGTTCGAGCGTCACCAACAACCGCCTGCATTCCTTCTACCCGGGCATGGTTGTCCTTGAAGACAACAGTTCGGAGAACCTCGTAGCCACCAACCACTTCCTGCGCGACCATGAGCCGTGGACACCGTTCCTGGGGATCGACAACGGGCTGGACGACCTGCACGGGATCCTCAGCGTCAGCGGCAGCAACAACTCCGTGATCGGCAACCATTTCTCGCAAATCATCGACTCCGCCAGCATCCGCCCAGAAGGCGCGACCCCGGTCATTATCCGGCTGCGTGAGGGCACAGGAAATTTCGTGTCCAACAATCACATAGTTGCCATGAACGTCCACTCCTCACCAAGCGATGATTGCTTCGAGGCCCAGGTAGATGCCCTACTGGCCACTGATGACGTAGAGGACCTGGCCGTGACAGCTGTCCTGGTGGATCCCGGCTCAGCGCGTAACACCATCCTCGATTCCGGGAGCGACACGCAAGTAATCGCGGACAGGGGCACCAATGCCGTCAGGGCCACCCCCACCCCGTGACCAGGAGTTTTCGTCCAGCTCATGCCCTTAAGATTCGTTCTTGGGGGCATTAGCTGTACACAAACTCAGAGGGGGACCCACATGACCGAGACCATCCGCACCGCAACAGCGCACGACGCCGGAAAGCTGGCTGAGCTGGCAGCCATCACCTTCCCGCTGGCCTGCCCGCCCGGTTCCTCGCCGGCCGACATCCAGGCGCACCTTGAGAAGACGCTGAGCGAGTCCAATTTTCGGGATTACCTGGCCGATGCGAACATCACCATCCTGGTGCTCGACGACGACGGCCAACTCAACGGTTACACCCTCCTGGTTGCCAAGCCGGCCAGCGATCCCGACGTCGCCTCAGTACTCTCGTTCCTGCCGTCCACCGAACTGAGCAAGTGCTACGTCCACCCGGACTACCACGGCCACGGAGCTGCATCCAGGCTGATGCAGGCATCCCTTGCCAACGCCGCGGACAAAGGCGCGGCAGGTGTCTGGCTTGGGGTGAACAGCGAGAACGCCAAGGCCATCCGCTTCTACGAGAAGAGCGGTTTCCAGAAGGTGGGCACCAAGTCCTTCAAACTGGGTAACACGATGGAACACGACTTCGTCATGGAGCACGAACTCTAGGCCCACTTAGCCGAACAGGTCACCAGCGAGCTGTGGCCGAGGGTCGGAATGCAACTCCAAGCCCGCCGGAAGTCCGGTAGCGCTCCCCGAAGAACCGGACGCCTCAATGGTGATCCGCGACCGTCCAAGCAGCACGTTCTCTGCCCGGAACTCACCAAAGGATTCCGGCAGAATGGGCGCCAGGTGGAGCACGTCCCGCGTGAAGTCGGGGTCAAACCTGAGCAGGATGCGGGCCAGCTGTATCGGCGCCGCAGCCGCCCACGCTTGGGGGGAACACGCCGTCGGATAGGGAACCGGCTCCGAAAAGTCGGTCCGGTCAAAGCCGCAGAAGAGTTCGGGGAGCCGGCCACCAAAGTGTTCAGCGGCGTCGAACAGTCCGCTGGCCACCCTGCTGGCCTCCTTGACGAACCCGTAGCGCATCAGTCCGGTGGCAACCAGTGCCGTATCGTGTGGCCAGACCGAGCCGTTGTGGTAGCTGACGGGGTTGTAGGCGCCCATGTCGGATCCCAAGGTGCGGATGCCCCAGCCGGTGAACATTTCCGGTGACATCAGCCGTTCGGCCACCAGCGGTGCTTTGTCCTCATCCACGATGCCCACCCACAGGCAGTGGCCCATGTTGGACGTGCAGGAATCCACCGGTTTCTTGTCCTTGTCCAGCGCCAGGGCGAAATACCCCTCGTCCGGAAGCCAGAAAGTCTCGTTGAAGGCGGCTTTGAGCTTTTCAGCCCGGTCAGCGCATCGGCGTTCGACGGCGGTGTCCCCGGCCGCGCGCGCCAACAGGGACCGGCCCACGTAGGCCGCATAGGCATAGGCCTGGACTTCGCACAACGCGATAGGCGTTTCCGCCATCCGGCCATCAGCGAAGTTGATGCCGTCCCAGGAGTCCTTCCAGCCCTGGTTCACCAGTCCGTGCTGGTTGGGCCGTTGGTACTCGATGAAGCCGTCTCCGTCGCGGTCACCGTACTGCTCCATCCATTCAATGGCCCGGTCCGCGTGTGGGAGGAGGGAGTCGATGATGTCCGAGCCGAGACCCCATCGGCTGAGCTCCCCGAGCGTGGAGACGAACAGGGGTGTTGCGTCTGCGGTTCCGTAGTAGGCAGTCCCACCCAGTGAAAGCCCGGCCGTGACACCGAGCCGAACCTCGTGGGGCATCCGTCCGGGTTCCTCTTCGGAGTCCTCGTCCACTTTGCTGCCTTGGAGCGCAGCCAGGGTTTGCAGGGTCCCGGCGGCCAGGCGCGGGTCCACCATGAGTGACATGTAGGAGGCAAGGAGCGAGTCCCGGCCGAACAGGGCCATGAACCACGGGGCGCCTGCTGCCACGGCCACCCGGCCTGGATGGCTGGGATCGAAGATGCGCAGGGAGCCCAAATCGCGTTGGCTCCGCTCCAGGACCTCCTCCACGTTGGCGTCCGTCACGCGAATCCGGGGCACATGGTCTTCCCAGGCGGCATGCCGGCGGACGCCCGGGGTGTGGTGCAGCGGAGTGGTTTCGGTGAAGGGATCGCGGGGGCCCTGCCCATTGACCAACGGCATGGCGATGATGCTGGTAGACCATTGGCTGCGTGCGGGAATGCTGACGTGGAACTGCAGGCCGTCTTCGGACACTTTGGCTCCGGAAGCCCGGAACGCCACGCCCCGGCGTTGGCCGCTGGGGTGGAGGGAATCGATGTGCAGTTCTTTCTTGTGAACTTTTTTCAGGGGAGCACCCGCCGTGTTGGTACGGCCTCCCTTGACGTCGAAGAGGTCCGCAAGGTCGGCGTCGATCAGCAGTTCGATCTCGCACGGGGCGTCCTGCCCGGAGTAGTTGCGGATGGTGATGTCATCCCGCAAGCCGGCCCCCACGTGGCGTTGATGCTCAACCACCAGCGGGCTGTCGAACCTGCCGTCCGCGGAACAGGCCCGGCCCACATATTCGGCTTGGAACGCTGTGGGATTCCGGGCCACCAATGGCTCCCGCAGCGCCCCGTTGACCCTCAGTATCCACCGGGACACGATTCGGGTGTCCTGGTAGTAGGCACCTTGGGAACCGCCTCCGTGAATGTCACCGGAGTGGGAGGAGATGCAGAAAGATGAACCTTCTACGACGGTGACGGCACCCAGCTCCGACGCTCCGGCTTCGGTGTCTTCGTTCCAAGCGGTCATGGCCGGCTGGCCTCCTCCGGGGGTCTTTGGTGAGCGTGGGCAGCCCTACAGGGCTTGACTCTGATTCTCTTGCAACAGGCTTCCACCGGGAAGAGGTTTAGCCGCGGATTGTTCGATCACCCTGGCGTAAAGGCCAAGGTGGTCCGCTGCCATCCGTTGTGCGCTGAACGATTCCTCCACGGACCTCCTGCAGGCCTCCCGGCTCAGGTCCGGGATACCGGTGATACAGCCGGCAAGCTGCTCGGTGGAGCCCAAGAATCCCGTGATGCCGTGCCTGACTATTTCCGGAGCGGCCCCCATGGGTGTCGCCAGCACAGGGGTGCCTGTGGCGAGGGCTTCGATCATCACCAAGCCAAAGGGTTCGGCCCACTGGATGGGGTTGAGCAGTGCCATGGCGTCGCCCATCAACTGGTATTTTTCCGGGTCAGACAATTCCCCCAGGAACTCTTCATTGTTTCCGAGAGTCGGCTCCACAACATCGTGAAAGTAGTCCTGTTCTTCTGGGGCGTGCATTTTGGCCGCGATCCTCAGGGGAACCCCAGCTTCCCGGGCGATGGATACGGCTTCCAGGAGCCCTTTGTCCGGGCACATGCGTCCAACGAAGCACACATAGCCGCCGTCGCCCGCGCCCATTCTCACCGCGGACACGTCGATTCCGTGATGGATGACCGCCGAGATTTTCAGGTTCTCCACCCGGCTGCATTGATCGCGGGAGATGGCGATGATGGCGGTGTCGCGTGCCATGTCCCGGTAGAGCGGGACGTAGCCCGGTGACAGGGGGCCGTGAATGGTGGTGACCACGGGGATTCCGGGTGGTCGGTGGGCATACAGTGGCCCCGCCAGCGTATGGTCATGGATGATGTCGACGTCGCGCATGTGACCGTAGGCCTTGATGACATGCCCCAACTCGCTGAAGGTCAGTCCCAGTTCCTCCGGAGCCGCGGGACCAAACCCCGGGACCTGGGGTACGGGACAGGTGCTGTCTGCTGCCGTTGCCAGCAGGACCTCGTGGCCTTGATCGGCCAAGGCCCGGGCCAAGGCGTCAACTACCCGCTCTGTTCCACCGTATTTTTCAGGGGGCACCGTGAACCACGGGCCGACGATGAGTCCGATGCGCATGCTGGTTCCTCCGCGCAAACCCCCAGTCCAAGGGCTGGCTTCATAACCCTTTTCAAGAGTATGGGGCTTCACAGGGGACGGCAATGGGTGAGGAGAATTACAGCCGGGTAAGGAATGCCCTGCCGGTTCAACAGGTTGCCAACAGCATGAAGATTGAGATCTGGTCAGACGTCGCGTGTCCGTGGTGCTACATCGGCAAGCGCCGTTTCGAGACCGCCCTGGCGCAGTTCCCGCACCGTGATTCCGTGGACATCGAGTGGAAGAGCTATCAGCTGGATCCGTCCGTTCCTGAGCACTATGACGGCACCGAACTGGACTACTTGAGCAAGCGCAAGGGCATGGCACCGGAGCAGGTCAAGCAGATGTTCGGCCACGTCACTGAGACTGCCAAGGGCGAAGGCCTGGACTACCACTTTGACAAGGTGGTAGTGGCCAACAGCTTCACGGCGCACCGGCTCATCCACCTCGCCGCTACCCACGGCAGGCAGGACGCCGCCAAGGAGCAACTGCTGAGCGACCACTTTGAGCACGGCAAGGACATCGGCAACCATGAGTACCTGACCGAACTTGGTGCCCGCCTCGAACTGCCCGCCGATGAAGTCGCCGAACTTTTCACCTCCGACAGGTACACGGACGAGGTCAACCAGGACATCAACGAGGCCCGCGCCATCGGCGTGACAGGCGTTCCGTTCTTCGTCATCGACCGCAAGTACGGCATTTCCGGCGCGCAGCCCGCCGAACTTTTTAGCCAGGCCCTGAACCAGGCGTGGCAGGAAGCCAACCCCCTGATCCCGGTGGGCGCCTCCGACGCCGAGGCCTGCGGCCCGGACGGCTGCAGCATTTAACGCAACGCGGGGTCACTTATGGCCCATAATCCCCCTCGGAATGGGCCGTAAGTGACCCCGCGTTGCTTTATTGGCGAGGGCTAAGCCTTCGCTACCTCAAGCTCGACGACGGCCCAGGACAAGGCGGGCAGCGTCAGGCGCAGCTCGGAACCAGTCGCCTTCACACCTTCCAGTGCCTTCAAGCCCACATGGCCCGGCTGGTCCTGGCTGTTGATGCTGAACCGGTCGCCACCCTCGGGAATCTCCAGAACCTCGGCGCGGAGGACCTGGCGGGCGTCGAAACCGCGCAGGGCAACTTCGACGTCGGCAGCTTCTTCCAGCCCGCGGTTCGCGAAGAACAGTGCCACGCGTCCCGTTTCCTCGTTCCAGGTGCCGCTGACATCCACCAGGTCCGTGTCACCGAAGCGATCATTCGAGTACTTGTCCGAGTCGATGGAGAGCCGCAGGATCTGGCCCTTGGCGAGCTCTGCCATCCGCGCGAACGGGTGGAAGATGGTCTGCTTCCAGGCCGGGCCGTTCTCCTCGGAGAGGATAGGCGCGATCACGTTAACCAGCTGGGCCTGGTTGGCGATCTTCACGCGGTCGCCGTGGCGCAGCAGCGAGTTCAGGAGGGTTCCCACCACCACGGCGTCGGTGACGTTGTACTTGTCCTCGATGACGCGGGGGTGCTCCCGCCAGCCGGCCTTGGCGACGTTGTGCGGCTGGTCCTCGGTGTCCAGGCCACGCTGGTACCAAACGTTCCACTCGTCGAAGGACAGGTTGATGTGCTTCTTGTGCTTGCCCTTGGCCCGCACCGCATCCGCGGTGGCGATCACTGACTCGATGAAGTAGTCGGTGTCGACGGCGGATGCCAGGAAGCTCCCGACGTCGCCTTCGTGCTCCTGGTAGTAGGCGTGAAGGGACACGTAGTCCACTTCGTCGTAGGTGTGGGTCAGGACGGTCTGCTCCCACGCGCCGAAGGTGGGCATGCTGGAGCTCGAACTGCCGCAGGCGACCAACTCAAGCGAGGGGTCCACGAAGCGCATGGCCTTGGCCGCTTCCTGCGCCAAGCGGCCGTATTCGTCGGCGGTTTTGTGGCCGATCTGCCATGGCCCATCCAGCTCGTTGCCGAGGCACCAGAGCTTGATGTCGAACGGTTCCTTGTGGCCGTTCTTGGCCCTCAAATCAGACAAGTAGGTGCCGCCGGGGTGGTTGGCGTATTCCACGATCTCGCGGGCCGCGTCCACTCCCCTGGTGCCCAGGTTGATGGCTTCCATGATTTCGGTGCCGGCCTGCTTGGACCAGTCCACAAACTCGTGCAATCCGAAGGCGTTGGTCTCCACAGTGTGCCAGGCACCGTCCAGGCGGCGGGGGCGGTTTTCCTTGGGGCCGATGCCGTCTTCCCAGTTGTAGCCCGAGACGAAGTTGCCTCCGGGGTACCGGATCACGGTGGCGCCCAGTTCCTTGACGAGCTTCAGGACGTCCTGGCGGAAGCCGTTTTCGTCCGCCTCGGGGTGTCCGGGCTCGTAGATGCCGGTGTAAACACAGCGGCCCATGTGCTCCACGAAGGAGCCGAAGAGTCGCCGGGGTACCTCGCCAATGGTGAAGTCGCGGTCGAGGGTGATGCGTGCGCGGGACATGTATCTCCTTGGTTGTGTTTCAGGTCTGGTGCTGGGTCGAAAAGGTGCCGATTACGTACCGGCGAGTCCCGTCGTCGCGACGCCCTTGATGATCTGGCGTTGGAAGAACAGGAAGACAAGGATCAGTGGCAGCGCGGCAAGCAAGGCGGACGCCATGTTCTGCGCGTACTGGATGCCGTAGGCGCTCTTGATGGTTTGCAGGCCCACCGGGAGGGTCAGGAGGTTGCCGTCGTTGGTGGCAATGAACGGCCACAGGAAGTTGTTCCACGCGCCGATGAAGACGAAGATCGCGACGGCGGCCAGGATGGGCCGGGACAACGGCAGGATGATCTGGGTGAAGATCCGCAAGCGGCTTGCGCCGTCCATCACGGCCGCTTCCTCCAATTCGCGCGGGATCTGGTCGAAGAATTTCTTCAGCACGAACACCATGGCCGGGTGGATGACCTGCGGCAGGATGATGGCCCACGAGGTATCGATCAGGTTCAGCGCCAGCATTTGGTAGAACAGCGGGATGATCAGCACCGGCGGCGGGATGATGATGGACGCGATGATCACCGTCATCAGCACCTTCTTGCCCTTGAAGTCGATCCTCGAGAGCGCGTACGCCACCAGCGCCGAGATCACCAGGGTGATGGCCGTGATGGCTGCCGAGGTGTAGAGCGAGTTCCACGTCCAGAGGGGGATGTTGCCGTCCTGGAATACCTTGACGAACGCGTCAGGGGTGAAACCCGACGGCGGCAGCCAGGTGACGTCCGGGGCTGCGGCATCCGTCTCGGTTTTGAAGGCTGTGACGGTGGCCCAAGCGAAGGGGATCAGCCACAGCACCGCGAGGAAGCCTGCGACGACGATGGCTGCGATCCTGCCGATCGTCATTTTCCTACGAGGCTGGCGGATCCTGGGTTTCTTGGCGGGGGTGGTTTGTGGTGCGGGACGGGTGATCGTTGCTGTGGCCATGGTTATGCACTCCTGCGGCGGGTGATGACGAACTGCATGACCGAAACAACCACGATCAGTCCGAAGAAGATGTAGGAGATGGCTGCGGAGTAACCCAGCCGGTAGCCGGTGAAGCCGGTTTCGAAGATGTACTGCACTACGGGCCGGGTCGATCCGGCGGGACCGCCTGCAGTCATCTGGTACACCTGGTCGAAGATCTTCAGCGATGCCAGGATCTGCAGCAGCACGATCATCACCGTGGTGGGGGTCAGTTGCGGCAGGGTGATGGAGAAGAACTGGCGCCAGGCTCCTGCACCGTCCAGCGAAGCTGCCTCGTAGTGCTGGGACGGAATGTTCTGCATCGCGGCCAGATAGAGCAGGAAGTTGAAGCCCACGGTCCACCAGAGCGTGGCGATGACGATTGCCCACATGGCCACGTTGGGGTCATTGAGCCAGGCAACGCGCGGGAGCCCGATGCCCGTGAGGAACTCGTTGATCAGGCCGAGCTGCGGGTTATACATCCAGGTGAAGAACAGGGAGACCACGGTTGATGCCAGGAGGTACGGCGCAAAGTAGGAGAGCCGCCATAGCCATTGCGCCGGCAGTCCGACATTCAGCAGCGCAGCCATCACCAGGGCCACGAGGACCAACGGAACAGTACTGATCACCGTGAAGTACAGGGTGTTGCCCAGCGAATGCCACATGTCCGCGTCGGCCAGGGCCTCGGCATAGTTGGCGAAGCCGATCAGGCTGTCATTGGCCCCGGTAAGGGACTTGCCCGTGAGGCTCATATAGAAGCCGTAAAGGATGGGCCAAACAAGGAAAATGAGGAAGAACACCAGGAATGGCGCGGCGAAGGCCCAGCCGCTCAGGTTGTTGTTGGTGCGGCTCAGTGATGTGCGGAGATTCTCCGGCCTCGGCCGGGACAGCGTAGAGGTACTCATAAAGGACTCCTTTGTCGCTCGGTGTGCTGGGCCCGACTAGACGGGGTTGGGACGGGAGAGGAGGGTGTTGGTGCGCTGCTCGAAGGCGTCCCAACCTACGGATGCCTTGTCCCTTCCAAGGAGTACGTTCTGCACGTTCTCCGCGAAGTAGGTCTGCCAGTCCGAGCCGGAGCCGCTGAACCAGGCCTCGGGGTCGTAGGCGATGATGTCCGCAGCGTTGGCGTAATGGATCTGCGGAGTGAGTTCCCTGTATGCCTGGGACTGGACCACGGGCTGATAACCGGGAATGTGTCCGGCCTCCGCCCAGGACAGTGATCCTTTGAGGACGTCCGTGACGAACTTGTAGACATCCCGGCGTTTGTCCTCGTTCACGGAGAGTTGGCGAGGGAGAACGAAGGAGTGGGAGTCCGCGTACGACGCCGGAGTTCCGTACAGCGTGGGGATGGTGGCCGCATCGACGGGGATACCGGCCTTTTTCATGGTGGGAAGCTCCCAGACGCCACTGAACAACATTCCTGAGCCGCCGCGTGCGAACTCGGCAATGCCGGTACTGATGTCCCCGGCCTGGGCAGCGATGGTGTCATCGAAGAGCGATGCCATGAACTCCAGGGATTCGATGGCCGCGTCCCGGTCCACCTTCATGGGCTGGCCCGGCGTCAGCACCATGTCCACGCCGTGCTGCTTGTAGAGGGTGTAGAACAGGCGCCACATCTGCGAACCACTGCCCAGGTATCCGAAGGACAAGCCGTGGGCCTTGGTGACCTTCTGCATTTCCAAGGCCATGGCCTTGAATTCCTCCGGCGAGTGCACCTCCTGGAGCTGGCCGTTGCTCCCCAGGAAGCCTGCTTTGCCGGCGACATCCGTGTTGTAGAACATGATGAAAGGGTGGGAGTCCAGTGCGATGGAGAAGACCTTGCCGTTGTACTGGCTCTTCTCCCAGATCCTCGGGGCGAAGTCATTGGCCGTCACGCCGTTCTCGGCGAGGAGGTCCAGGTCCCAAGGATCAATGAGGCCGCCCGGTGCATAACCGGGGACCCTGCTGGCGTGCATGATGGCAACCTCGGGAGGCCGCCCTCCTGCCGAGGCCATGGCCAGTTTGGTGTAGTACGGAGGCCCCCAAGCCAGCACCGTGGGGTGGACTTTGAAACCGGGGTTGGCTTGGTTGGCGCTGTTGATCATGGCCTGCATCTTGATGCCATCACCGCCGGACAAGAGATGCCAAAAATCGATGTCTTGCACTGCCGCGGCCTGGGCCGCTCCGCCACAGCCCGTGAGGCCGGTGGCCAGGAGGCCTCCGCCAAGGAGGGCCGATCCTGTCAATAACTGTCTCCGGGACAACTGTTTCCCGGTCAAAGATTCAAACTGCTTCACCCGTCACTCCTTTGGATGGGTCCGCTGAAAGGTCATTGCTTCGCTGCGCAAAATCCGGCTCCGGCGCGTCCCCACTCTCGGGTAAAGGTTGGCCCGGGGGTGACGCAGGTCTCACATTACATCGATGTAATAGGGAGGGCAAGAGAAAATTGTTAGCGCACACAATTTAGGGGACTGCTCTCGTTTCAGCCCCTGCTGCTGTCCCGCTCCACAATGCGGTACTCGATTTCAACGAGCTGCTGCGCATGGGACCGGTCAGACATGCGTTCGGTCAGCAGGCGCAGGGCCTCTGTGGCAATGGCACGTTTGTCGAAGGACACAGTGGTCAGGGACGGTACCGCAAACCGCCCATCAATGACGTCGTCGAAGCCGGCCACCGCAATGTCCTCGGGAACGCGCACTCCCCTCTTCCACAGGGTGTTCAGCGCGCCGATAGCCATGGAATCCGTGAAACAGAACAGCGCCTCAGGCAATGGGTGCGCATCCAGGTACTCCCCCAACGCTTCGGCAGCCGAAGCAGGCGTCCAACTATCGCACGAGATCAGCAAGGACTCATCCTTGGCGATTCCCAGCTCCTGGAGTGCAGCCTCGTACCCACCAGCCCGCTGGAGCGCCGTGGCGGACTGCCTCCCACGGTTGACTCCCAACGCGGCGATACGCCTGCGCCCGGGCCTGGCCAAAGCGAGGGTCATGTCCCGCGCCGCCGCAAAGCTGTCCACAAAGACGCGATCGGCCAACTGCTGCGTGACTTCACCCAGGAGGACCACCGGAGGCAGCGCCACACCCACCTGCACAGCGCTCTCCTTGAGCACCACAGGATTGAGGATCAGCCCGTCAATGAGGTTGGCCCGCGCACGCGTCATCAATTCCTGCTCACGGTGGGGATCAGAGCCGGTTTCCTCGATCTGCACACTCCAGCCTTGCTCGTGGGCGACCTCCACGATGCTTTGGGAAATCTCCGCCGAGAACGGAGTGGCCAGATCGGGCAACGCCAGCCCTATGACACCCGAGCGGCCGTTACGGAGGCCCCGCGCGGAGAGGTTGGGGACATAGTCGAGTTCCGCCATGGCCTGCTCAACCCTGAGCCGGGTGGGAGCACTGACTGGAACGATTCCATTCATCACGTTCGACACCGTCTTGGGTGAAACCCCTGCCCGGCGCGCTACGTCCTTGACCGTTGCCCGCAACAGTCCCCCTAGAAGATTAGTGTCCGGTTCCCCCGATATTACGCGAGTTTTGTACGCAGAAACCCGAACTACTTAGTGACAGATCGCTGTAAAGTGTCTGTATGCCCAGGATCACGGCCGCCACGAACGCTGCCCAACGCGCCGAGACCCAACGTAGGATTCTGACGGCCTTCGGCGAACTGCTCTTCACCCACGGACTTCCGGGGCTCACCATGACGGACGTCGCCAGGCATGCCGGTGTGGGCCGGACCGCCGTCTACAACTATTACGCGGACATGGAGCAACTGCTCATCGCGTATGCCTTGGACGAGACCGAACGCTTCATTGTGGATTTGAGGGATTCACTGGCCGCGCTGGAAAACCCGGTGGACCGCCTCGCCCTGTACGTCCGGGCGCAAGTGGAGGACCTCAGCCGCCGGCACCTGCCGCCGGGGCCGGCCATGGCCGCTGTCCTGTCGCCCGGGTCCTTCGCCAAGCTCGCGGACCACGTGGGCGACCTCAACGTCCTTCTCCAGGACATCCTCCGGGATGGCGTCCAACAGGGTTACCTCCCGGACATCGACGTCGCACAGCTGGCGCGGCTCATCCACGGAACACTTTCGGCCAGCGCCGCACGACGTAACCGAACGCCCGACGGCGACACCTCCGCGACTGCCCCAGCCCCCGACGTCGAGCTTCCAGCCGCGCAAGAGGCGCACACGGAACAAACGGTGCGCTTCATTCAACTGGGGGCGGGAGCGCGCTTCGACGACGCCGGAAACCCGGTCCGCCTCGACCGCCCGGTCCTCGATGTCCTCGCCGGGCAGGCAGCTACGGCGCTGCCGGCAGGGTAGGCACCACCGGCCACTTGGAGTTGTCAGCGATCCGCAGGTCCTCACGCGGGCAAAGGAGCTTGCCGGGCGTCTGGTCCACCAGTTGCGGTTCCACCAAGCCTTCGTAGCCTGGAGTGAGAATTACGTCCACGGAATCGTCTTCACGGTTGTCCTGGAAGTAGTCCGTCCCAGCAAGGTTCCGCTGGACATTGAAAGCCGCCGCCTGTCCCTTGACCCCGGAGACAACCACGCCCACCCCCGAATAGGCTGTGTCGCTGTTGTCCACCGATGCCACCTTGAACCCACGGGCAGCGAATTCGTCGGCGACCGTGCCAGCTAAGCCGCCGCGCGACGTCGCATTGAAGACGTTGAGGTTCACGGTCTCGTTGGGCACGTAGTCGAAGGTGGTGGTTGGGCACAGGCTGGTGGGGGCCTTGCTTGCGATAGCCGTGGGGACCTTGATGACCCCGTTCATGATCGCCCATGCTCCCACTGCACCAGCCGCAATGACTCCAACCAGCAGGACCAGGACTATTCCGTGGAACAGCCGGCGGCCGAAGCTGCCCCTGGGAACCGTGACATCGTCGGCAAACGTTGCCCGCAGTTCCGGTCCGGTCACCACGTGGTGGCCATGCAGTTGCGTCACATCCTTGGGACGCTTAGGTTTTTTTGGCCGCTGGGTATCCTGCTCCGTAGCGGCCGGCCTAGCCATCGATCACCAATACGCGGGCGTGGATGGCAGTCCTCTGGTGAAGCGCGGTACGGACCGCCCTGTGCAAGCCGTCCTCGAGGTACATGACGCCCTGGTATTGGACGACGTGCGGGAACAGATCGCCAAAGAATGTGGAGTCCTCTGCCAACAATGCCTCCAGGTCCAGGGTCCGCTTGGTGGTTACAAGGTCATCCAGCCGCACCGGGCGCGGAGGCAGGGCAGCCCAGTCGCGTGGCGCGGAGTATCCATGGTCAGGGTACGGGCGTCCCTCGCCCACAGCTTTGAAGATCACCCTGCAAGCCTATGGAACTTGGCGCCCTAACGGAACTTGTGACCTGCAGCACAGGCAGGTTGTGGCCAAAAGGTGACTATCCTTCGTGGGGCGTCACAGCTGTGATGCAGGGCGCGGGGACTGACAGAATAGGGGCATGACTCAACCGCTCCAAGGTACTGACCGGACCGCTTCCCTGGCCACGCCCGAGGTGGCGCTGTTGCTGGACGTCGATGGCCCCATCGCCAGCCCTGTGACGCGCGACGTCAAGCCGGACATCATCGCGGACCTGGTGGCGCTGGCCTCGGCGGGCATTCCCGTCATCTTCAACACGGGCCGCTCGGACGCGTTCATCAGTGAGCAGGTCATGAAGCCCATGATCGCCGCCGGGATGCCGGCACACACCGTGATCCACGCCATCTGCGAGAAGGGCGCCGTGTGGTTCAGCTACACGGCGGCCGGGCCCGGGACCATACATGTGGACCACGAACTCGCCGTGCCCAAGGCCTACGGTGACGACATCCGCAGGCTCGTTGCCGAGGACTACTCCGCCCACATGTTCTTCGACGAGACCAAGCGGGCCATGGTTTCCGTGGAACAGCACCTGGAAGTGTCCAGCGAAGACTACCTGGCCGAACAGAAACTGTTCGACGCCGACGCCCTGGACATCATGGACCGCCACGGCCTGAACGCCGCGATTTTGGACCACCACGCCCCCGAATCCGACGACGCCGCGGACTACCGCCTGGACCCCACCATCATCTCCACTGACATCGAATCGGTGCGTCTGGGCAAGGACCTTGGCGCGAGCCGCGCCGTCGAACTGCTGGCGGCCCAGGGCATCACTCCCCTGTCATGGCGCACCGTTGGCGATTCCCGCACGGACTACGCCATGGCAGACTGGCTTCACCACAACGACCACGATGTGAAACACGTGGATGTCCGGCCCGCAGACGGCGTACCGGTTAAGCCCTACACCATCCTGACGGCCGCTGACCTCGAACTGGCGGACGACGTGATCCACGACGACGCCGGCGGCGCTTTCCTCCGCAGCTGGCGCGAAGCACTTTCCATCTAGCTCCACCACCCAAACGATTCCGGAGAACAGCCATCACACAAGCACAGGTCGATCCGATCTACCACGGCAGCCCTTCCATTGAAGAAGACACGATCGCCGAGGCGGTCTCGCCTGCCGTCGTCGCGCACCTGAAACACAGGTCCGACGTCGTCCGTCACCGCGGCCGGTACGCCCTGGTCAACAGCGACCTCACTCCGCAGCAGGCCATGGTGTCCGATCTCCTGGCCGTCCGGGCTGCCTTGGACGCCGCAGGTGTCGACTTCATCCTGGTCCGCGGAAACGACGAACGTCCTGTCATCGCCGTCGATTGGGAGTCCCGCAAAGTGGTCAGGGAGGCGCTGGTTGCGGCGTTCCGGAACGAGCCGTTCTACTCCATGACCGTTGACGCCAAGAAAAAGACCTCAGTGCTGGTGGCCGACGGAGAGCTGACCACCAACCGGAAGTCCCGCATCTTCAGGCTGTACCGGCCCCGGGTCGAGACCGGCGGCGGCCTCTGGTACGGACCCGCACTGGGTGTGCAGCTTGAGCTGTGGAGGTTCGAAGGCGACCACCTGGAGCTACCGGTGGAGAACTCCCTGACCCGCCGCACCATGCTGCGGCAGGACGCCGTGCGGGGCACGGTCCAACGGCACGGCCTCTCCTGGCCCACCATCGAAAACATGTTCGCGGACCACGCAAGCGACATCGACTTCGACGTCGACATCGTCTTTTCCTGGGTTGATGGCAGCGACCCAGAATACATTGCCCGGCGCCGCGCCCAGCAGGCCGGCGCCGTGCTCGGGGAGGGAGACGACCATGAAGCCCGCTTCCGCCAGATCAACGAACTGAAGTACGCGCTGCGCTCCGTGCACATGTTTGCGCCGTGGATCCGCCGGATCTTCATCGCCACCGATTCGCCCGCCCCGGCGTGGCTGGCAGAGCACCCGTCGGTGACAGTGGTGCGTAGCGAGGAGTTCTTCGCCGACCCCTCAGTCCTTCCCACGCACAATTCGCAGGCCGTGGAGTGCCAGCTCCACCACATCGAGGGCTTGTCCGAACACTTCCTGTACTCCAACGACGACATGTTCTTTGGCCGTCCCGTGGGTCCGGACATGTTCTTCACCCCTGGCGGCATCACCAAGTTCATCGAAGCGGACACCCGCATTGGCTTGGGCGAGAACGACGCCGAACGCAGTGGCTTCGAGAACGCGGCCCGCGTTAACCGCAAACTGCTCTGGGAGCGCTTCGGCCGGATCACCACCCGGCACCTGGAGCACACCGCCGCCCCGCTGCGCCGCAGCGTGGTCGCCCGGATGGAGAAAGAGTTCCCCACGGAGTTCGCCAAGACGGCCGGCAGCCGCTTCCGCGCAGCTGACAACATCTCCGTGACCAACTCGTTCTACCACTACTACGCCCTGCTCACGGGCCGCGCAGTGACGCAAACCAATGCCAAAGTCAGGTACGTGGACACCACCATGTGGGCGGGCCTGCACTACCTGCCCAAGCTGTTGGCGAAGCGCCACATGGACTTCTTCTGCCTGAACGACGGCAGCTTCCCGGAGGTCGCGTCAGATGAACGTGCGGAACTGGTGACCGATTTCCTGGAGAAGTACTTCCCGGTCAAGGCACCCTGGGAGAAATAAGCGGCAGGGACGAGGTCAGCGTGCCAGGGGAAGTGTGCGCCCCCACCCGGGACTCGTGCGGGATGCGGATGCCGGCTTCGGCCAGCCTCCGCTGCACCTCTGCAGCATCCACGGGCTCGCCAACGGTCACGCCCCCGGACATCGGAACCACTGAGTGGACGATCGTGTGCTCGTAGACATGGATCATGTTGTACGACTGCGCACCATCGCGGCCACGCTGTCCGCCAGCACGCACTGCCAGGTCCTGGGTGTAACACGTGGCCGAGGCGACTGACACCGGGATGCCGGCGAAGCCCGCCGTCGTGGAGTAATGCAGGTGGCCACCCAGGATGGTGCGAACGTCCGAATTGCGGACGACGGCGGCCAGTGCGGCTTGGCCGCGCAGCTCCACCAACACAGCCAAGTCCTGAACGCAGGGAACCGGAGGGTGGTGCAAGGCAAGGATGGTGCCGTCCGGGGCCGGCGTGGCCAGTTCGGCGGCCAGCCACTCAAGCTGGGATTCGGATAGCTCGCCGTAGTGGTGGCCGGGCACCGTGGTGTCCAAGGTAATGATCCGGAGCCCGTTCACGAAGTAGCTGCGATCAACCGGGTCCTGGGGCTTGCTGGCCTCGGAAGCGTCGCTGAAGGCGGCCCGGAAGTTCGCCCGGTTGTCGTGGTTGCCCATGGCCCAGATGGCTTTGGCGCCAAGCGCAGCGCACATGGGCTCGATCATCTCGCGGAGGCGTTCGTAGGCGTGGAGTTCACCCTTGTCCGCCAAGTCCCCGGTGAAGATGATGGCCTCGGGCCTGATCCTGGAAGCGATGATCTGGTCGCAGATCTCCTGGAGCCTCGCCGCACTGTCCACGGACCCGTGGAGCGTGTTTGGACCACCCACCAGGTGAAGATCACTCAGGTGCAAAAGCACATGACCTGGTTTGGGGTATTCAGCCTCGATGAGCTCCATAGCTTGCCTTAGCGTTTGGTGGGAGGCGGCGCCTCCCGTGTCAATCCAGTAGGGCCAATCCAACCAGACAACAAGCCAACATCTGGCTAATTTCCGGCGGAATGTTGGAAAATTACTTTTCCTCCCTTCGGAATTGGTGGCTTTACGCCAACGCTTCTTCCACTGCTTTCATCAGGTCTTCGGAGTCGGGCTCCACTGCGGATGGGAACCGTGCCACGACTTTTCCGTCGCGGTTGATGACGAACTTCTCGAAGTTCCACTTCACTTTGACGGGCTCACCGTCGGCGCCCCGGGTCAGCTCGGCGAAGAGCGGGTGTTGTTCCTTACCCAGCACGTTTGCCTTGCTGGTCAAAGGGAAGGAGACGCCAAAGTTACGCTCGCAGAACTCGGCGATCTCATGGTCCGCACCCGGTTCCTGGCCGCCGAACTGGTTGCACGGCACACCCAGGATCTCCAGGCCCTGCTCCCGGTACTTGCCGTACAGCTCCTCCAGGCCCGCGTACTGCCTGGTGAAGCCGCATTCGGAAGCGACGTTGACTACCAGCACCGCTTTCCCTTCAAAGCGGCCGAAATCAGCGTCGGAACCGTCGTTGAAGGTAAGGGGAATGCTGTACAGGCTGGTCATGGGATTCGCTTCCTGACGTCGTCGGCTGGCGGGATCGCCGCCATCGAGCTTACGGGAGCTTGCCGGGTGGCGAAACCTAGGGCGTTGGAATGATGAGCGTGGACAACGGCACGATCACACCGTCCGGGCGCTGGACCTTGTCGGTCCCGATCAGGATGTATCCGGGCGGAAGGACCACAGCCGGCAGCGTTGTTGGAAGCACGGCAGCTGGCGCGGGCACCGGCGCGATGGGAGCGGCCGGCGCGGGGGCCGGGGCAGGTGCCACCACTGGAGCTGGTGCCGGGGTGACCACTGCCGGGGCCGGCGCGATGACCGCTGGAGCCGGCGCAGGAGCCGCTGGTGCGGGCACTGCGGGAGGCACGACGACGGCCGGCGCCGGGGCTACCGGGACCGTCACCGTCGGCTGCACGGTAGTCGTGGACGGCGCAGTTGTTGTGGGCGGCACAGTAGTTGTGGGCGCGGGCGTCGTCGGGGTCGGAGTGACAGTGGGCGTGGGGGTGACCGTCGGCGTCGGGGTGACCGTCGGCGTCGGGGTGACCGTCGGCGTCGGGGTGACCGTCGGCGTCGGCGTCGGCGTAGGTGTCGGCGTCGGCGTGGCCGTCACGGACGGTGCCGGTGTCTGCGTGGTGGGCGGCGTGCTGGTGCCTGGGGCGCTTGGTGCAGCCGGCGGGGTGGTCACTGGTGGAACGACTACCGGCAGTGCCACGGGTTCCTCGTGTTCGCCGCCGATGACTGCGCGGTTGGTGCCATCGGCCACTGGTACCGCCCACTGCGGGGTGGCAGTGGTGCCCGTTCCGATGCCTGGCTGGTAGCTCACCATGGTGATGGGTTGCAGCGGATCAATTTGCCGCATGGGCAAGTAGATCCAGCCGTTCGGATTAGTATGCAGACCGTTCACGATCGTCTCGAAGTGGAGGTGGCAGCCAGTGGACCAGCCGGTGGTGCCAACCTCGGCAATGACTTCGCCCACGCGGACCGACTGACCCTTCGTGACGCCGATCGCCTGCAGGTGGTTGTAGGTGGTCACCAGGCCGTTGCCGTGCTCAATTTCCACACGGTTGCCGCCGCCCCAGATATGCCAGCCAACAGCACGCACAACACCGGCATCGGCGGCGTACACCCGGGTGCCGCATGCTGCAGCGTAATCCTGTCCCCAGTGGAACTCACCGGCGAGGCCCGTCAGCGGACTGTAGCGGTAGCCGTAGGGGGAGCTTGGGTTGAGGACTTCGAGGGGTGCGTACAAGCTTCCTGCCGGCGGCCGCGGCATGCCCGCAGACGCAACGGTCAGGCCTGTCGAACCGTCCTTGCTGACCGTCCTGACCACGGCCCGGTCGAAGTAGACCATGGGCGTGCCTGCCTGCTGTGCCGGTGGCTCGGGCGCAGGGTCGATGACCGTAGTCTCGGCCTCGGGCGCCACCAACGTGCCCAATGCCGCCGGTTCAACAACACCCTGCGCCAGGGAGCCGCCAATGCTGCTGGTAGGCACAGAAGTGAGTGGCTGGAAGCCGAATGCGAAGAACGCCAGGATGGCGAGGCTTCCAGCGATAAGAACGCGGTGGAAGACTACGGCACGGATCAGTTTTACTGCCCGGTCTGAATCATGATGCTTGCCCACAAAACACTCCCCAAAGCCAGCGGCACCAAACCCCAGCCTGGCGTGCAAGCACCATTGTTGCGGGAATCACAGCAGAAATAAAGGCTTCCCGGGCCCTTGCCAAAGAAAGGTTCCATCAGTTTTGGCTCAAGATGTCTTGAGCTTTACCTCAGGCAGTCGTGGCCCGTGCAATCGGGGGCTCCGAGCCCTGTACGGTGGACGCTAAGCAGGCGGATTATTTCATGCCGCGCAAGAGAGCGCCTCGATAGCACTGGGATGTCACCATGGATGATCCACAGCGGACCGCACGCATCCTTTTAGAGAAGAATGCCGTGACCCTCTACCGATTGTGGGCCGGATACTGGGGTCGGGGCGGAAACGCCACCGCTTTCGAGTTCGACGCCTACGTGCACGAAGCTCTGGTGGCGTCCCCTGTCGATCTCCGGCTGATGGCCTCGGCCGTAGATGGCCTTTACGAAGGAAAGCCCTGATTCGGACCTAGTATCGGACTAGCTGACGAGTCTGCGTACGTTCTCCATGATGGTTTCGCGGCGCCGTTTGAGGCTCGGAAGCTTGGACCGTGCCATCTCGGGAGTGAGCGTGTGCCAGGTCATGGCCAAGGCGCGCACGCTTGCCAGCAGCTCGATGGGTGTGAGATCAGAGCGAAGGTTGCCGGCTTTCTGGGCGCTTTCGATCCGGGAAAGCTTTTCCTGGTGTGAGGCCACCAAGGTTTCAAGGTCCGCCGCCTGGCCGCGTTCAAGGATGTACCAGTTGGTGAGCCTGAGGACATTGGGGTCCTTCTGGTAGAGGTCAAAAGCACGGGCCGCGTACGCCGGTAAGTCCAGTGCGTCGAATTCGGTCTCCTCCACTACTGCGACCACCCGCCGGGAGAAGACCTCGTCAAACAACTGCTCCTTGCTGCCGAAATACCGGTACAGCATCGCCTTGTTGGCCAGTGCCTCGTCAGCAATACGGTCCACCCGCGCCCCGGCTATGCCATGGCTGGCAAACTCCTCCTCTGCCGCCTTCAGGATCCGCTGCCTGGTTGCTTCTGCATCTCTCGCCATGTCCCCACCATAGCAAGTAACTGGTTAGTTGACATCGATGCATTTCAAGTGCATGGTTAAAACCAACCAGTTAGTTACTTAGAAAGGGCCCGACATGTCAGCAACGCAGATGGAGACAACCCCTGCCACGCGATTGTCCAGAACCATAACCTTGGCGGTCATCTTGGGCTGCCAGCTGATGATGGTGTTGGACACGTCCATCGTGACCACGGCACTGCCGCACCTTGAACGTGAACTTGGCTTCAACAGCACCACCCTCTCGTGGGTCCAGAACAGCTATGCGCTGGCTTTCGGAGGGCTGTTGTTGCTGGGCGCCCGCGTCGGAGACCTTCTGGGCAGGCGCCGGGTCTTCATGGTCGGCGTAGGAGTTTTCACGCTGGCATCCCTGCTGGCCGGGGTCGCCTTCAACGCCGAGGTCATGATCGGGGCCCGCATACTCCAAGGTGCCGCATCGGCCTTCGCCATTCCGGCAACCCTGGCGCTCCTGGTGCAGACTTTCCCCGAGCCCGGGGAACGGTCCCAAGCGATCAGCATCTACAGTGCCGTGATCGGGGCAGGGGGCAGCGTGGGCATCATCGTAGGCGGTGTCTTCACAGACCTGCTCTCGTGGCGATGGGGCTTGCTGATCAATGTTCCGATCGGAATTGTCGTCTTGCTGCTGAGCCCACGTTTCCTGCCGGAAACCGGAAGGGTCAAAGGCAGTGTAGACATCCCGGGCGCGTTGACAGTTACAGCGGGAATGTCCGCCTTGGTATATGGACTCGTGAACGCGGGCGAGGCTGGGTGGGGGAACCTGACGACCATCGTTTCACTCGCGGCAGCCGTGCTCCTGCTTCTGGCTTTCGTGCTCGTCGAGCGTCATGCCGAGCGGCCCATCACTCCCCTGCGCCTCTTCAAAGACATGACCCGGTCGGGCGCCTACATCATCCGGATTCTGATCGTGGGGGCCATGTTCTCCACCTTCTATTTCCTCAGCCAGTACCTCCAGAATGTGCTGGGATTCAGCGCTTTCGCGGCCGGCATCGCCTACATTCCGCTCACGCTCCTGTTCTTCCTCATGGTCTACGTGATCAAACCCCTCAGCGCCTTACTGGGTAAGCCCGCGCTGCTGGTGGCCTCGTTGGTCATCGCCGGCCTGGGCATGCTGTGGCTCAGCTCCATAGGCCCGGACACCGCGTATTTTCCGGACGTCCTGCTTCCGCTGATCGTGCTCGGAATCGGCCAAGGAACAGCAATCATCCTGCTGACCGAGTTTGGCATGTCCGGGGTGGCACCAGCGGACAACGGCGCCGCCTCCGGATTGGTCAACACGGCACATCAACTCGGCGGGTCCATTGGCCTGGCGCTGTTGACCGTGGTGTTCGCGGGCTCCGGCGGAACAGCCGAAGGAACGGCAGGAGCCGAAGCCTACGGAGCAGTCTTCACCTCGGCCACATGGTTTTACACGCTTGCCGTCCCCTGCGCAGCACTGATCTACCTCGCGCAACGCAGGGCGGCGGGAAACGCGTCAGCTTCCCGACCGTGACCCAACGGGCAAAGACGGCAGCTCGGTGAGTGACCCGTCATGGTCCAGGCTCAGCATCAGGTCCAGATCGAGACGGGCCAGGAACCCGTCGTCGTGGCTGACCAGGATGACGGCACCGCGGTAGGCATTCAACGCTTCCACGAGTTGGTCCACACTCTGTATGTCGAGGTTGTTGGTTGGCTCATCGAGAATCAGTACCTGTGGCGGCGGATCGGCAAAGAGAAGCTTGGCCAAGGAAACCCTGAACCGTTCCCCACCGGAGAGAGTCCCAACGGGACGGTAGACGCTATCGCCCCGCAACAAGAACCGGGCCAACTGGTTGCGGATTTCCCCGACAGGGACACGTGGCGCCGCCGCCTGGACGTTCTCCAAAGTTGTCGCGGCCTCGTCCAGGCCATCGAGCCGCTGCCGCAGATAGCCGGACCGCCCGGTCAGGAGCCGACCACCTGCGGTGCCGGATTCGACGTCGTCATCATCGTCTGTCAACGGTTCCTCGCTGACCAGGCGTTCGAGCAAGGTGGTTTTTCCCACCCCGTTGGCGCCGATGATGGCCACCCGTTCCGGTCCTTCCACCACAAACGCACGATTGGTTCCCCGCAGCTCGGCGATCCGCCGGCCGCGGGGAACGTCCGGATCCGGAAGGTTCACGCTGATCCGTTCGTCTTCCCTGATTTTGGAGGAAGCCACATCCAGCGCAACCTGGGCAGCGTCCACCTTGTCATCCGATCCTGATCGCAGCTTGCCCGCTGACACCTGCGCATCGGAGGCCCGCTGATTCATCAGGATCTTGGAGCCCTTCTTGTTGTCATAGCTGGTTTGACCGGTGCGGGCACGCTGCGCCAGCTTCATTTCAGCTTCCTGGCGCTGGCGCTTCTCAGTCTTCACGGCCTGCTTGGCAGCTTGGGCAGCCTGAACCGCTGCGGCCTGCCGCTCATCCACATACGACCGCCAAGCACTGTACGGACCCCCGAACACTTCGAGTTCTCCACCATGCAGTTCCGCCGTGTTGTCCATTAACTCCAGCAGTGCCAGGTCGTGGCTGACCACCACCAGCGTCCCCGGCCACGTGGAGAGGAGGGCGGACAGTTTGGTTCGCGCCTGCCTGTCCAGGTTGTTCGTTGGCTCGTCCAAGAGAGTGATTGCTGTCCCCTGAAGCCGGAGCCCCGTGATGGCAACAAGCATCGCTTCGCCTCCCGAGATTTCGCCTACGTTCCGCTCCAGGTCCGCCCCCGTAAAGCCGATGTGGCGCAAGGATTTGTCCGCCTTGGCTTCGATATCCCAGTCATCGCCCACCGCATCGAAGTTCTCCACCGAAACGTCGCCGGCTTCGATGGCCCGCAGTGCTTTCAACTTCTGGCCGATACCCAGCAGGTCTGCCACCGTTGAGTCGGTCGCGAGGGTGAGTGTCTGCGGAAGGTACCCGACATCACCGTTGGTCGTAATACTGCCGCTCGTAGGGGCAAGACTCCCGGCTATGAGGCGCAGCAAGGTTGATTTTCCGGCACCGTTGGATCCCACAAGGCCTGTACGGCCCGATCCGAATGTTCCGGAGATCCCGGCAAGGGCGACGGTACCGTCGGGCCACTGAAGGCGCACGTCGGTCAGGGTGATGGACGGGTTTTTTGTTGTAGACATGATGCTCCGAAGGCTCCAGTGGTTTCAGCGAATGCGCTGCAACCACTGGCCGGTAAGGGCATCAGGGCAAGGTCAGCGCACGGTTGGCGTCGTGAAACCTGTAATGCCCGTCAAAACATCGGCCTAACACTGGGGAATAGAGGGTTACAGTCTCGCAAAAGCCCCCAACGAAGGCAACTTGCGGCCCATGGCCTTCTGGCGGTGGAGGGACCAGGGGCTGACGCCGTCCCACGCGGCCCTGCATTGCCGCCCCCGTCATCGGACATGCGAAGAAGTCCTCCGGCCCGCTTCAGCCCAGGTTTTCCCTAAGCAACGCGCGGTGCTCGACGGCGGCAGTTGAGTGGAGCGCGCGGCCCGCCGCAGTCAATTCCAGGAACAGAGAGCGGCGGTCGTCGGCGCAGGTCTGGCGCGAGACGAGGCCAGCTTTTTCGAGCCGGTCCACCACCTTTGATACGGCACTTTGGGTCATGGGCGTCCGCTCCCCCAACGACTTCATCCGGCACGAAGACTCTTCGCTGTCGGCTACGAGATCCAGGATTTCGAACTCATTCAGGCCGATATCGAATTTGGCTTCCAGGGCGCGGTCGATCGCCGCTGCGGTACGGAAGTAGGAGTCCTGGATGCTTCGCCACTGCTCAACCAGTTGGCGATCACGCGTCGTTGCCATGTCCTGATTCTAGTTCATTACGCACTTAGAATCCACGTCATAATATTCCTTGTCATTGAATGACGCGTCATATACATTGTTGATCATGACATCACCCACCACCCTCAAAACGTCTGCCGCGCCTCTGGCATCAGCCGTCCGCTGGACGCGGGCACAGTGGCTGCTCCTAATGGTCGTGTGCACCGTCCTGGCCCTGGACGGGCTGGACGTCTCCATGGTTGGCGTTGCCTTGCCCTCCATCGGACATGAACTCAACCTGGGTACCGATTCCCTGCAGTGGATCGTTTCCGCTTACGTCCTCGGCTACGGGAGCCTGCTACTCCTTGGTGGCCGCCTGGCGGACCTGCTGGGCCGCCGTCGAATCTTCCTCATTGCCTTGACGGTGTTCGCGGCAGCCTCGCTCCTTGGCGGACTGGTGGACGACCCCGCCATCCTGATCGCTACCCGGTTCGTCAAGGGCCTCGCTGCCGCCTTCACCGCCCCCACCGGCTTCTCCATCATCACCACCAACTTTGCGGAGGGACGCGAGCGCAACAAGGCGCTGTCCATCTTCACCACCTTCGGTGCCAGTGGCTTTTCGCTGGGCCTGGTGGTTGGCGGCCTGATGACCAGCCTCAGCTGGCGGTGGACGTTCCTGGTCTCCGTGCCGATCGCGGTGGTAGTCGTCCTCCTGGGGATGAAGTTCATTCCCAAGGACAAGCCGTCCGTTGAAGACAGCGGGCACGATATCTGGGGCGCCGTGACCCTCGCGCTGGGCATGCTCGGCCTGGTGTACACCTTGGTTTCAGCACCTGAACAGGGCTGGGGATCTGTGGCAACAATCGCCGGATTCGCAGTTTCCGTTGCCGTGCTGGCAGCCTTCGCGGTGATCGAGAACAAGGTCAAGCACCCGCTGATCCGTTTTAGCATCCTCAGGGAAGGCTGGGTGGCCCGAGCAAACCTGAGCGCAGTGGGACTGTTCGGTTCCTACCTGAGCTTCCAGTTCATCGTCACCATGTTCCTGCAGTCCGTGCTGGGTTGGACGCCCTTGGGAATGGCACTCGCCTTGCTGCCCGCGGGTTTGCTGGTGGCCACCAGCGCACCGTTCGCGGACCGTCTCATCGAGAAGTTCGGGGCCACGCAGCTCATCCTCACCGGCCTGACGGCCCTCGGCTTGGGCTACGTCCTGTTCCTGCGGGTGGGAACCACGCCCAACTACGCGCTGGACATCCTTCCGTCGGTGGTCCTGCTGGGCATTGGCTTCGCGTTGGCCTTCCCATCCATCAATGTCCAGGCCACCGCCGGCATCCGCGATTCCGAGCAAGGTCTCGCGGCGGGGCTGATCCAGACCAGCACCCAGGTCGGTGCCGCGTTGGTACTGGCCGTCACCACGGCTTTGGTGAGCGGCCACGGACACGCTGCGGGTACCGTCAGCGCCCAGGCCATGCTGGAACAGTACCGTCCGGGACTGATCCTGAGTGCCGCCGTCGCCATAGCCGCCTTGCTGGTGGCAGCAGCGCCTTCCCGACGCCGGGTCACTTCCTAACCCTCGCGTCTTTGTACGGATAATGCCCTTATGCTCCTGCCATAAGGGCATTATCCGTACAAAATTTCCCCTGTACACGGGCGTGATTGCGAGGTCGAATGGACCATGAGGAATTACCTCACCGAGTACAGGCACGAACTCCAGCGCACGTTCACAGGGACGTCGGGGACGCCGCCTGAGTGGGTGCCGCGCCTGGCCGAAGGGAACGACGCCGGGTATCACCTGCCGGGGTCGGCCGTCTGGGCGGTTCATGGTCACGTGGCCACGATCGTGGCCGGGATCCGGGTGCTTCTGATGCAGGCGCTGCACCCCGGCGCGCTGGCTGGGGTATACGAGCACTCCGGTTTCCAGAAGGATCCGCTTGGACGGTTGGCCAACACCGTCAGGTGGATCTTCACTGTGACATACGGATCCACGGAAGCTGCAGAAACCGCGACTGCCCGGGTCCGGAAGATCCACGAGCGCGTCCGCGGAACGTACGTAGACGGCAACGGAATCCGGCGCGAATACGCGGCGAACGATCCCGAACTCCTCCGCTGGGTCCACGTCACCTATGCGGACTCCTTCATCACTGCCAACCGCATCTGGGGCCGGCCCATCCCCGGCGGTGCCGACGCCTACGTCCGTGAGTGGGCCGCGGCCGGCAGGCTCATGGGAGTGGACAATCCCCCGCTCACCGAAGCCCAGGTCCATGCCGAACTGGAGCAGTGGTACGCCTCAGGAGTCCTGCGGGCAGACGAACGCCTGGCCGAGACGGTGTGGTTCATTCGCCATCCGCCCCTGAGCCCGATGCTCCAGCCGGGCTACCGCATCCTGTTCGCGGCCGCCGTCGCAAGCCTTGAACCCCGATACCGGGAGATGCTTGGGCTCCGGGCGCCAAAGTTCGGCCCCATCCCCCTGCCCGTCATCACCGCTGCCAGGGCGGTGCTGGGCATGGTCCGGTTCGCGCTGGGCTCGCATGGTCCGAGCGAGCAGGCCGCACGGCATAGGCTGCAACGTCTCGGCTACGCCGACACTTAGGTCACCTCTTGGTATACCAATAAAAAAGCCGTGGTTGTCGATCCGGCGGAAATGCGACCCATCAGTCGAAATATTCCAAGTTTCTCTCAGCGAGCCATTGCTTTGGCATACCAAAATCCCTACTCTTCTTTCTATCGAGAGAAAATGACGATCGTCACAGGAGTAGGAGCTTCGGATGTCGGATTTGCTCATAGAGCGCGTTCGTGTGGCCCATGATGCGCCCCTGGTGGATTTACTGATCCGGGATGGCCTCATTGCGGAGATTCAACCAACCGGGCTCATCGAGGCTGCGGGGGTGACGCATGAGGACGGCGCCGGGGCGCTCGCACTGCCCGGGATGGCCGACGCCCATTGCCACATCGACAAGACGCTCTGGGGCCGCGGATGGGTGCCGCATTCCGCAGGCCCGGCTCTTGAGGACCGCATCTCACATGGCGAGTCTGCCAGGGAGGAACTTGGCGTGCCGAGTCGCGTCGGCGTGCGTAGGTTGCTCGAACAGATGGCCGCCACCGGGACGACCCTCGCCCGCACGCACACCGATGTAGATCCCGGAATCGGGCTGACCGGTCTCGAGCTCGTAGCGGAAGTCGCCGAAGAGATGGCCGGGGTCATCGACGTGGAACAGGTCGCGTTCCCGCAAGGCGGGCTGCTCACCCGTCCCGGGACGGCCGAACTACTCGAGTCGGCGCTCCAGAAGGGGCTGGTCAGTTGCCTCGGCGGGATCGATCCTGCCGCGCTGGAGCGCGACGCCGTGCGACACCTGGATCTCATTTTCGGTCTTGCCGAAGCTTACGGTGCCAGACTCGACATCCACCTGCACGAACGCGGCACTCTCGGTGCGCACACAATGGAGCTCATCATCGAGCGGGTGCTGCGGCACGGACTCGAAGGCCGGGTTGCGGTTTCACACGGAGTGGCAATCGTCGAGGTCGACAGCATCCAGTCCGAGCGGATCTCACAAGGCCTCGCCGAGGCGCAGATCTCCCTGCTGACGGCGACGGTCTACAACACCCCGGTGTTGCCGATCGCCCAGTTGAGAGAACGTGGCGTCAACGTCGGAGCCGGCAACGACGGCGTGCGGGATCTCTGGGGTCCCTACGGAAACGGCGACATGCTGGATCGGACCTTTCATCTCGCCTACCGCAGCGGCTTCCGCACCGACGAGCAGATCGCTACTGCTTTTGACGTGGCTGTCAGTGGCGGGGCAATTGCCCTGGGACGCGAGCCCGCCCGCATTGAACCGGGATTCCCCGCCGATTTCTTCCTCATTGAGGCCGCCAGCATCGGCGAAGCAGTCGCCGCCCGGCCACCACGGCGGCTGGTGCTGAAAAACGGCAGAGTAGTCGCCCGTTATGGAGCACGTGTCCCTGAGTTGCCACTGATTTCGGCGAGTTGATCCCAGCCCGCCGTCTCCCAAACCGGTTCCGCATCCCGCGGAACCCCGCCCGAAAGGCAAGAACAATGTCGTTCTCCCGTATCACCTTGGCACGCCGTCTTGCGGCCACCCTCGCGGCCGGCAGTTGTGCCGTGCTCGCCTTCACCGGCTGCGGGGTCTCTGACTCCTCAGCCACGGCCGCAGGGCAGTCGCAGGTAGCCGCTGTCCTCGACGAGAAGGCGCCGCTCCATGACCTGCTGCCGCAAAAGATCAGAGACAAGGGCGTACTGACGGTCGCCACCCAACCCGACTTCGAACCGGCTAACTTCACCCCCGCCGGCGAGACCGGCATCCGGGGCTACAACGTGGATCTCATGGAGGCGATGGCGAAGAAGCTCGGCATCCCGATCAAATGGGAGAAGGTGCCCTTCGACCAAATCCTGATCGGCATGCAGAGCGGCAAATTCGACGCTGCGATCGCTGGCATGACCGACCGCAAGCAGCGGCAGGAACAGGTCGACTTCATCGACTACCAGTGGGCGGGCACCGTCTTCATGGTGCAGAAGGGCAATCCCCGGGGTGTCACGAGCGCGGTCGACGGTGCCTGTGGACTCAAAATCGGCGACGTGAAAGGCTCCGACGCCAAACGCCTGGTGGACATGATGGCAGCGGCATGCGTAGCCGCAGGCAAAACTCCCACCGAACTCATCTCCTTCCCCAACTCCAGCGATAAAAACCTCGCAGTGACCTCGGGACGCATCGACGCCATCTTCTGGCCGGACATGGCGGTCTCCGTGATCCAGCGCGAAACGGGCGACAAGCTCGAGTCGCTCCCCGTCGATTTCGAGGAGAAGGTCTATCTCGGCATGACCTTCAATAAGGCGCAGACCGAACTTCGCGATGCCTTCCTAAGTGCTCTGAAGGCCATCCACGAGGACGGTACCTACGACGAGGTCCTGAAGAAGTGGCATGTCGAAGTCATTAATCTCGATGCCCCCGGCATCAACCTGGCGAAGAAGTGACCATGTCCGACACCACGCATTCGCTGCTTCCGACCTCGGCCGAAACCTCACATTTTGTCCGGCAGACGGGAGATGAACCGCCGGCACAGGAAGCGCCGATCCGTGCCAAACGGCGCCCCCAATATGGCCAGATCGTCACCGGCCTGGTGGCCATCGCGCTGCTCGTCCTCTTCGTTCAGTCCCAAGCCCGGAACACCAACATGGAGTGGGGCGTCACCTGGCAATACATGTTCAACCCGGTGGTGCTGCAGGGCGTCGGCGTAACGATCCAGCTGGCGTTGTTCGCCATGCTCATCTCGATCGTGCTCGCCTTTGTGATTGCCTTGATGATCCAGAGCAACAATAAGGTTGCCAGCGTCATCGGCCGTGCCTACGTCTGGTTCTTCCGGGGCGTACCAATGCTCGTTCAGGTCCTGCTCTGGTTCAACCTTGCCGTGCTTTTCCCTGTAATTCTGGGCCAGGAAACAAACTCCCTCATATCTGGCTTCACCGCCGGGCTCATCGCCCTCTCACTCGCCGAGTCGGGCTACATGGCCGAAATCATCCGAGGCGGGATCATCTCGGTGCCTGCTGGCCAGACCGATGCGGGAGTGAGCATAGGCCTCACCCGAAACCAGGCCTTGGCGCGCATCGTGCTGCCCCAATCGATCCGGGTCATCATCCCTCCGACCGGAAATCAATTCATCGGCATGCTGAAGGCCACCTCGCTCGTCTCCGTGATCGGCGGCAGCGACCTGCTGACCCGGGTGCAGCTCATCTACGGACAGAACTTCAAGATTCTGCCCCTGCTCATGGTTGCGGTGCTCTGGTACCTGATCCTGGTAACCATCGCCGGCACCGGCCAGCACTTCCTTGAGCGCCGCTTCAACGCTTCGCAGCCCGGATCGCGCAAGGCGCGCACGACCGCGGGACTTGGGACCACTATTACCCGGACAATCATCGGAGGTGCGCCGTGGCGCAAGTAGCTCCCGCCAAGACCACCAGCGGCACTATGCTGCGCATCCAAGGTGTACACAAGTGGCTTGGACAGAACCATGTGCTCAGGGGCGTCGACATCGAGGTCGGCACCGGCGAAATCGTCTGCGTCCTGGGCCCGTCGGGCTCGGGCAAAAGCACGCTGTTGCGCTGCATCAACCACCTCGACCCCGTAGACGGCGGTGTCATCGAGGTGAACGAGCAGCGCATTGGCTACGAATTGCGCAGCGATCAGCTCTACGAACAAAGTGAGCGCCGGGTAGCCAAGGCCCGCCAACACATTGGCATGGTGTTCCAGCACTTCAACCTTTTCGGTCACCTTACCGCCCTTGAGAATGTCACCTACGGACCCACCAGGGTCCTGGGCCGACCACGCAAGGAGGCTGTCGCGCAAGCCCGGCAGCTGCTTGCCAAGGTCGGCCTGGCCGACAAAGACGCGGCTTATCCCAGCCAGCTCTCTGGCGGACAGCAGCAGCGCGTCGCCATCGCCCGGGCCCTGGCCATGGAACCGCGGCTCATGATGTTTGACGAACCTACGAGCGCCCTTGACCCCGAATTGGTCGGCGAAGTTCTGCACACCATGCGACAGGTCGCCGAGGAAGGCATGACGATGATCGTCGTTACGCACGAGATCGGCTTCGCGCGCGAGGTCGCAGACCGGGTCGTCTTCATGGACCAAGGCCGAGTCCTCGAGGACGGCCCGGCACGCGAGGTGCTCGACAACCCCCAGCATGAGCGCACGGCGGCCTTCCTGCGCCGCGTGCACTGACCAACAGAGAAAGAAGACGATGACTCACAAGAGAATCACCCTAAGGAACGTTCGGCCGTGGGGCGCTGACGCAGCGGACATCACTGTCAGTGATGGCATCATCACCGAGGTGGCTCCCGCCGGGGGCGCATCAGAGCCAGGCGATCTGGACGGCGCCGGACTGCTGGCCGTGCCGGGGTTCATCAACACACACGCCCACATAGACAAGAGCTGGTGGGGCAAGCCATGGGTGCCGTACACCTATTCCGAAAACCCGACTGTCGAGGGGTGGATCGCCAACGAACGCGCCGAGCGCGGAAACTACGACATCCCCAACACAGCCTCGGCAACTGCGGTGCTGCGGGAATTCCTCCGTCATGGCACCACTGCAACCCGCACCCATATCGATGTCGATCTCGGCATTGGGCTGAAGGGCCTGGAATCGGTGCAGGCCGCCGTCGCCGAGCTCGACGGTGCGATCCACGTTGAAACGGTCGCGTTCCCGCAGGATGGCGTGCTGCGCAGGCCCGGTGTGATGCGGCTGCTCGAGGAGGCAGCCCAGGCCGGCGTCGACAGCATTGGCGGGCTGGACCCGGGCACAATTGACGGCGACGTTGGGGGCCAGTTGGAGGGGCTTTTTCAAATCGCCGTCGATCACGGTGTCGGTCTCGATCTGCATCTGCACGATTTCGGCTCGCTGGGAGCGTACGAGTACCGCCAGGTGATCCGGCGGACGCTGGACGCCGGTTTACAGGGCAAGGTGAACATCTCCCACGGCTTCGCCATGGGCGCCCTTCAGCCGGAGGTGAGGGACGAGATCATCGAGGGGCTCGCCGAAGCGGGCATTTCGTGGACCACCGTCGCAATGAACGGTACCGCGCCGCTGCCCTGGCAGCAGATGCGGGACCGAGGGGTGCCCTTGGGCCTTGGCACTGACGGCATACGCGACCTGTGGTCGCCGTTCGGTGACGGTGATTTGTTGCGGGTTGCCTTCGCTTTTGCACGGCTGCACGGGTTCCGCCACGACGACAAACTTGTCACAGCGGTTGAACACGCGACCAAGCACGGCGCACCATTCGTTGGGCGGGAACTGCACGACCTCGTGCCCGGTGCACCCGCCGACGTTGTGCTCCTGGATGCCGAGAATGTGCCGGATGCGCTGGTGCGCTGTCCGCAGCGGCGCCTCGTCCTGTCGGCAGGCCGCGTTGTAGCGCGCGACGGCGAAGTCCTGGTCTGACGTACGAAAAGGGAGCGAAAGCGGCGGTCCATCCCGAAGCCGCACCCCGGAAATGCCGAAAGCCAACCCCTCGGCGGAACCTCACCTTGTGTGGGGCCCGCCGAGCGGTTGGCTATCAACCTTTTACGCGCATGTATTGTGCCGAGAGCTCACCCCTCGGCGCACAAACTAGATCAGGTGGTCCGACAGGTGGTTCGGGGTACCGAAGCGGTGGGCCGTGATAGACACAGCCTGCTCGCGGAGGAACGGCAACATCTCGATCCGACCGGCCTGGGTTACTGCGCCGTGGTAAACCGCAACGTCCGGACGGCCACCCATGGCCGCGCTCAGCGCGGCGAAGTCGCCTCCGATCAGGCGTATGCGGCCGCCGTCGAACTTTGCCGCACGGGCCAGCCACGCGGCGTCGTCTTCGATCCGCACGTTGACGCCGAGACCGGCGAAAGCAGTCACCACTGCGTCGGGAAGTACGACGGCGGAGCTCACCGTCAGCTTTGAGCCAGCCACTGCACCGGCTGCTACGACGCGGAGCAGCTCAGCGAGTCGCTCGCCTTCGGAGAGACGGATGGTGACAGGCAGGGAGCGGTAGCGGAAGACGTTGCGCTCTGCGGAGAGGGCGGAAACATCCTTGCGGGTGCCGAACTCGGATTCCCAGGCGGCGGCGTCGCTGAAGAGTGCCTGCTGGAGGGTCTGGAGTTCCTCGGCAGTAACGTCAGCGGACTTGGCAGCGGCAAGGATCTGCGAGGCCGCACCCTGAAGGACGGTGCCGCGCTTGGCCTTGGCTTCTGCGGGGAGCCAGCTGCCCAGGCCGATCAGGTAGTTCGGTCCACCGGCCTTGGTTCCCGCGCCAACAGCCGACTTCTTCCAGCCACCGAACGGCTGGCGCTGCACGATCGCGCCGGTGATGCCACGGTTGACGTACAGGTTGCCGGCCTGGATGGTGTCCAGCCAGACGCCCATCTCGGCGGAGTCCAGGGAGTGCAGGCCGGCGGTGAGGCCGTACTCGATCTCGTTCTGGATGGCGATTGCTTCCTCAAGGGTTTCGGCGGTCATGACACCCAGCACCGGGCCGAAGAACTCGGTCAGGTGGAAGTAGGAGCCACGTTTGACGCCCGAGCGGATACCCGGGGACCACAAACGGCCGGTCTCGTCGAGGCGCTCGGGCTTGATGGCCCAGGTTTCGCCGTCGCCCAGGGTGGTGAGCGCGTTCAGGAGCTTGCCGTTGGCCGGTTCGATGATCGGCCCCATCTGCGTGGTGGCGTTCTCCGGGTAGCCCACGGTCAGGGAGCGTGCGGCGTCGATCAGCTGGTTGTGGAAGCGGGCGCTCTTCGCGACCGAGCCCACCAGGATCACCAGCGATGCGGCGGAGCACTTCTGTCCTGCGTGGCCGAATGCCGAGTACACGACGTCCTTCGCAGCGAGGTCCAGGTCAGCGCTGGGGGTGACGATGATGGCGTTCTTGCCGGAGGTCTCGGCGAGCAGCGGCAGGTCCTTGCGGAAGGAACGGAACAGCTCAGCCGTTTCATAGCCACCGGTGAGGATCACACGGTCAACGCTCGGGTGCGAGACCAACTGGGTGCCAAGCTCACGCTCTTCGAGCTGGACGAGTGCCAGCACTTCACGCGGAACACCGGCTTCCCACAGGGCGTCCACCATGACGGAACCGGAGCGGCGGGCCTGCTTTGCAGGCTTGATCACGACGGCGGAGCCTGAGGCGAGCGCTGCGAGGGTCGAGCCTGCGGGGATTGCCACCGGGAAGTTCCACGGCGGGGTCACCACGGTGAGGTTCGCTGGGACGAACGTGGCGCCGTCGACCGTTTCCAGGTCCTTGGCGCGCTCGGCGTAGTAGTGCGCGAAGTCGATTGCTTCGCTGACCTCGGGGTCGCCCTGGTCGATGGTCTTGCCGGTCTCGGAAGCCATGACCTCCAGGAGTTCGGCGCGTCGGGCCTCAAGGACTTCACCGGCGCGGTGCAGGATGGCGGCGCGCTCGGCGGCGGGCCGGGCACCCCAGGCCTTCCCGTGGTCAACGGCGGTGGCAATGATCTGCTCGAGTTCGGCGGCGTCGGAAACCTTGGTGGAGTCGACGATCTTGTTCCCGGCCGTGGATCCCGGGATGCGCTTGAGGATGTCGCGGCCCCAGGCACGGTTTGCCGGGAGTGCCGGGTCGGTGTCAGGGGTGTTGCGGAATCCCTCGGTGGGTGCGGGTTCGGCCGGAAGGCGGCGGTCCTGCTGGCGGTTGGGGCCCGGGACCTCGTCCTTCATGTTGGCCAGGGAGTTCAGGAAGCGCTGCTGCTCGCGCTCAAAGAGACTCTCATTTTCACTGAGTTCGAAGACTGCCGACATGAAGTTTTCCTGGCTGGCGCCCTCTTCGAGGCGGCGAATCAGGTAAGCGATGGCGACATCGAACTCGCCCGGGTGGACCACAGGCGTGTAGAGCAAGAGGCTGCCGACATCCTTACGGACCGCAGTGGCCTGGCCGGTTGCCATGCCCAGGAGCATTTCGAATTCGATGGCTTTCGGTCCCTGCTGGGCAATCCCGCGCTGCTTGGCCAGCAGCCAGGCGAAGGCGACATCGAACAGGTTGTGGCCCGCGACGCCGATGCGGACGGCATCAATGTGCTCGGGGGTGAGGGCGTAATTGATGACGTTCTTGTAGCTGGTGTCCGAGTCCTGCTTGCTGCCCCAAGTGGCCAGCGGCCAGTCATGCAGCGACGCTTCCACCTGTTCCATGGGAAGGTTGGCGCCCTTGACCACGCGGACCTTGATGGGCGCGCCGCCCTGGGCGCGGCGCGCCGCGGCCCATTCCTGCAGTTCCTGCATGGCGCCGAGGGCGTCCGGGAGGTAGGCCTGAAGGACGATGCCGGCTTCGAGGTTCTTGAACTCGGGCATGTCCAGGATGCGCTTGAACACCGCGATGGTCATGCTGAGGTCCTTGTATTCCTCCATGTCCAGGTTGATGAACTTGGGCTTGGGGAAGGACGCCGCAAGACGGTACAGCGGGGTGAGCTTCTCCACCACGTGGTCGACGGCTTCGTCGAAGGCCCACGGGGAGTGCGGTGCCACGGTGGAGGATTCCTTGATGGAGACATAGTCAACGTCATCGCGGGCCAGGAGCTTCAGGGTGCCGTCGAGGCGTCGCTGTGCTTCATGCTCGCCCAGGACGGCTTCGCCGAGGAGGTTGACGTTCAGGTGCACGCCGTCCTGCCGGATCTTGGCGATGGCCGGGCCGAGCTTTGCGTCGGTGGCATCGACGATGAGGTGACCCACCATTTCGCGGAGCACGCGGCGGGCAATGGGAATAACTACCTGCGGGAGGATCGGAGCCATGACGCCACCCACGCGGACAGCGCTGCGCATGTACCAGGGGAGGAACTTGGGGACCTTCGGGGCCAGCTCGGCGAGTTTACGGCCGGCGACGGACAGATCCTCAGGGCGGATGACGCCGTCGACGAATCCGACCGTGAAGTCCAAGCCGTTGGGGTCCTTCAAGACGCCGGCAAGGCGCTGGGCGGAGACGTCCACGGGGATCTTGCTGGCTTCGGTCAACCAGTGGCGGACCAAGGCAATGGCTTCCTGGGCAAGATCATCGAACTGTCCGGAATCCTGGGTGCTCGGGGCGGTGGCATCCGGGATGGTGCTGGTCATGGGGGCTCCTTCTGAGGCGGAGAAGTTTGTTTGTTTCCATCAGTATGGATCTACAATCACGTTAGGAAAAGCGATCTTTTCCGACGAATATTCGTTATCCATTCCGATCTTTTGGAGGCCGACTTGCTGGACGTCCGCAGGCTCCGTTTGCTGCACGAGTTAAAGATCCGCGGAACGCTCGCCGAGGTGGCCGACGCGATGCAGTACAGCCCGTCATCGGTGTCGCAGCAACTGACCCTCCTGGAGAAGGAAGCAGGGGTTGAACTGCTCCGCAAAGCCGGGCGCCGCGTTCAACTGACCCCGCAGGCGGAGATCCTCGTAGCCCACACCGCAGCCCTCCTGGAGACCTTGGAAAAGGCCGAAACCGACTTGGCCGCCTCATTGTCGATGGTGACGGGAACCGTGCGCCTGGCCGTGTTCCAGTCCGCCGCACTGGCCCTGCTCCCGGACTTTCTCAGCATCATGCGTAACGAGTACCCCGAGGTCCGCGTCGAAATGACCCAGCGCGAACCCGAAACGGCCCTGTACGAAACGTGGGCCCGGGACTTCGACCTGGTAGTAGCCGAGCAATACCCAGGCCATGCCGCCCCGCACCACAGCGGCTTGGACCGCGTCATCCTCACCAGCGACGCCATCAGGCTGGCCACTCCCCCAGTGGGGCTCGGTGGCGAAACTGTAGCCACCCTCGCGGACACAGCGTCGATGCCCTGGGTCATGGAACCCCGTGGCGCGGCCTCCCGGCATTGGGCCGAGCAGGCCTGCCGGTCCGCAGGTTTCGAACCCGACGTGCGATATGAAACAGCCGACCTCCAAGCCCAAATCCGGCTCATCGAATCCGGAAACGCCGTAGCGCTCATGCCCGACCTGGTCTGGACGGGCCGGACCCGGACTGTTCAGCTGCTGGACCTCCCCGGGCTGCCGAAGCGGACCGTGTTCACCTCCACCCGAACGGCCGGGCGCATCCACCCAGCCACCGCGGCGTGCCGTGAAGTGCTGGAGCGCGTCGCATCGGCACAACAACTGGACGCGGAACAGCAGGTGGACGCCGGGTAGCTCCCGGAAACGCAAAAAGGCCCCAGTCCGAGGACTGGGGCCAAACGCGGAGAATGGGGGATTTGAACCCCCGAGGGCGTTAACCCAACACGCGTTCCAGGCGTGCGCCATAGGCCGCTAGGCGAATTCTCCTTGCTTCCGATTCGAAAGCAGATACTACTGTACCTGAGAATTTCGGCATCGTGTAATCGACCCGTGCTGGCGTCCTCGGACAGGGTTGCCGAACTGCCGATTAACGGAAAAATGGACGCCCCCAACGCGCCCATTCTTGCGGTACCGCCGTTGAGCTACCGGGTCCGGCCCCTCGCCCCCAGGCCCCGCAGCTCACAACCTTGAGATTGCCCCAATCGGTGTACATACCCATGGTCCGCCGCGAACCTCGGATTTGCAATGGTTGAGACCTGTTTGTAGCCGAAGTTGCTGACAAGATGTCTGCATGACGCAGCTTCATGCACTGGTGGTTTACGTACCTGAGACGCATATTGAGGAAGTTCTCCTGGCCATCGGTGACGCCGGCGCGGGTCGGATCGGCGACTACTCCCACTGCGCTTTCACCTCCCCAGGCACCGGTCGCTTCACACCGTTGCCGGGGGCGCGGCCGTTCGTTGGCGACGTTGGGATTGAGGAGCAGGTGCCGGAAATTCGGGTCGAGTGCGTGGTGGAGGAGGAAATTCTCGACGGCGTTGTGCTGGCTTTGCGGGCGTCGCACCCTTACGAGGAACCCGCCTTCATGACGTGGCCGGTGAACGGTTGGCGTTGATCCCCGAACCGGCGTTATTTACAAGGATTGTAGGGTCCGGGTTCCGGGAGTAAAGTCGCCCCATCGCCCGACGACCCGTAGTGGAGGACCCAATGAGGCTGCGCAAATTTTGGCTGGGGATCGCAGGGGCCATGCTGTCCGTGGGACTTATGGCACCGCAGGCTGCTGTCGCGGTCCAATACGATATTGACTCGGCCAACAGCCTCCAGGTTGTAGTCAATAAGCACCGGATGCTGAATCCGCCCAGTTACGTCCCATCATCGCTCACACGGGTTGCGACTGAACGGTTGCGCGCAGATGCGGCGACGGCGTTTAACGCCTTTGTTAAGGCAGCCAAGGCGGCCGGTGTCAACGTCCGGGCTGTCAGCGGATACCGATCCTACGCGCAGCAGCAGAGCCTCTACGCCGACTACGTCGCACAATACGGGCAGGAGACAGCTGACAGCTTGGCTGCCCGTCCCGGTTATAGCGAGCACCAGACCGGCTTGGCCATGGATGTCGGAAATTCCAGCGGGGCATGTGCTCTACAAGCGTGCTTCGCAGACACACCGGTGGGCCGTTTCGCAGCCTCCGATGGCTGGAAATATGGCTTCATCATTCGCTATCCCGCCGGAGCCCAGAGCATTACTGGCTACGCGTATGAGCCGTGGCACCTGCGATTTGTCGGCAAAGAGCTCGCGGGGTTGTTAGAGGCATGGAGAGCCACGAACCCCGACGGACTTGGGACCCTTGAGCGATATTTCGGTCTTGAGGACGCGCCTGCCTACGTTTCCTAACCGGCCACCTCCGGCCCCCAGAGCCGGGTCAACCACCCGCCGTCGCGCCTTATCCACAGCCCTCGCTGGCCGATTCGAACCCCGCCCCGAGTTCGGGTAAGCTTGTCGACGGCCCCTCATGTGGCGTCATCCTGTTGAACTCCCCCAGGACCGGAAGGTAGCAAGGGTAGATGGGCTCTGGCGGGTGCATGAGGGGTCTCTTATTTAAATGTCAGTCCCTATAGGTAGGTTTCACTTGTGACTGTTACAACTGCCCTGTATCGACGGTACCGGCCCGACTCTTTCGCGGACGTTATCGGGCAGGAACACGTCACAGAGCCGCTGATGACGGCGCTCCGCAAGAACCGCGTGAACCACGCCTACCTCTTCTCCGGCCCCCGCGGCTGTGGCAAGACCACGTCCGCGCGCATCTTGGCCCGCTGCCTGAACTGTGCAGAAGGCCCCACTGACACTCCCTGCGGCAAGTGCCCCAGCTGCATCGAACTGGCGCGCGGCGGATCAGGTTCCCTCGACGTCATCGAGATCGACGCCGCCAGCCACGGTGGCGTGGATGACGCCCGCGATCTCCGCGAACGGGCAACCTTCGCCCCGGTCCGCGACCGCTACAAGATCTTCATCATCGACGAAGCCCACATGGTCACGTCGGCCGGCTTCAACGCGCTCCTGAAGATCGTTGAAGAACCGCCGGAACACATCAAGTTCATCTTCGCCACCACGGAGCCGGACAAGGTCATCGGCACCATCCGGTCCCGCACCCACCACTATCCCTTCCGGTTGGTGCCGCCCGAGCCGCTGATGAAATACCTCGAGCTCCTCTGCCAGCAGGAGAACGTCCCCGTAGCCCCGGGAGTGCTGTCGCTGGTCATCCGCGCGGGTGGCGGTTCAGTCCGTGACACCCTGTCCGTGCTGGACCAACTCATGGCCGGCGCCGGACCCAACGGCCTGGACTACGAGCTCGCCGTCGCGCTGCTCGGCTACACGCACGCTTCCCTGCTGGACGACATCGTGGATGCCATTGCCGCGGCCGACGCCGCCACTGTGTTCCGCGCCGTGGATCGCGTCATCCAGACCGGGCACGATCCCCGGCGTTTCGTCGAAGACCTTTTGGAACGCTTCCGCGACCTGATCATTGTTCAGGCGATGCCCGAGAGCGCCCAAGCCATCCTCCGCGGCATGCCCGCGGACCAGATTGCCCGCATGCGCAACCAGGCGACCAACCTGGGCGCGGCCGAACTTTCCCGCGCCGCGGATGTCACCAACACCGCTCTCACAGAAATGACTGGGGCCACCTCACCACGGCTGCACCTTGAACTGCTGTGTGCCCGGATCCTCCTCCCCAGCTCCGAGCAGACGGAACGGGGTATCGCCGCCCGGATCGACCGCGTGGAACGCCGCCTGAACTACGCGGGCGACGCCGGAACGCCGGCTGTTGCTGCAGGCCCGCCTGCCGCGGCGGCTTCCTCGCCCGCAGCAGCGCCGTCCGCGCCAGTAACTCCCGCCGCAGCTGCGGATCCTGCGCCAACCCAGTCAGAGCGGGTTCCGGCTGCTCCTGCAGCACAGGCACCTGCCACACCGGCACCTGTCACGCCGGCACCTGTCACGCCGGCACCGGCTGCTCCGGAACCGTCGATTGACGCCACCACCCGCGACTCCATCACCGCGCCGCGGGTATCCACCAACGATTGGCCTGTGGAAGACCGTCCTGGTTCGGCTCGCACACCGCAGTCTCCCGCACCACAGTCTCCCGCACCACAGGCGACGCCCCAGGCACAGCCCGTGGCCCCGGTCGCGCAACAAGCACCCACGCCTGCGCCGCAGTCCGCTGCTCCCGGGCAGGCCGCTCCGGCACAGGCTGCTCCGGCACAGACCGCACCGGCTCCTTCAGGGGGCGGCGACGTAGAGGCCCTTCGCCGTGCCTGGCCTGACGTTCTCCAAACGCTGACCAAGATCAAGCGCAGCACGTGGGCCCTCGTAGAGCCCAACGCCCAAGTGGCCCAGTTCGACGGACAAATGCTCACCCTGGCGTTCACTACCGGTGGCTTGGCCGGTGCCTTCGGGCGCGCGGACCACTCCGAGAACCTTCGCCAAGCAATCCACAAAACCCTGGGCATTGATTGCCAGATCGTCGCGGTGGCCGGCGGCAACAGTTCAGCGAGCTCTGAGCCAAACCCAAAAGCACCTACTAGTCGGGAGACTCCGGCGGGTGCCGCTGCGCCGGTAAGCGGTGCACCGGCATCTGAAACAACCGCCCCAGCGGGAGCATCCCCATCCGCCGCAATGTCGGCGGTCGACTCCGCATGGGGTCTCGCCCCAGCCAGCCCTGCCGTAGCGCCTGCGCCACCGTCAACCTCAGCGGCGGCAATTCCGGCGGCACCAGCTCCAGCGACAACAGCTCCAACCCAGGCAGCTCCGCCTGCTCCACCAACCGCTGCACCCGCGCCGTCGGAGCTCGCTGCCCAGGCGCCGGCTCCGGTCGCATCCGCGCCCGCTCCCGGCGTGCCCGTGCAAACACCGGCCTCCGAGCCGGCCGGCGATTACTCCTACCCTGACGACGACTGGGGTCCGCCGCTCGACGAAGATGCCCCGCCGCTGGAAGAAGAACCCCCGGCTGACTGGGAACCACCGTCCGGATACACCCGCCAGAGCCAGCCTCCGGCAGCTACGGCACCATCACCCCCGGCACCGGCAGCACCGTCGTCGGCATCGCCAGAGCCACGTCCAACGGCAGCCGTCCCCTCGGCAACGTCCAGCACCTCAGACGACCCTTGGTCCAGGGCAGTTGAGCAGGCGCCGGGCACATGGGTTGTGGGCACGGAATCCAATGTGGGCAAGCAACCCCAGGCCGCAGAGGAAGCCGCTGTCCCAACAAAGGACGCCCCGGACTACGAGCCAGCTGCAGCACAGGTTCCCGAGGCAACTACAGGGGCTTACGGACACCCAACCAACGCCGAGCAAAACCCCAGCTCCAGCTGGGACGTCGCATCGGCGTCGAGCTGGCCCGCAACGCAATCCATGCCCGCGCCTGCAAGCAGCGGCGCCTCGGCAGCCAGCAACCCGGGGGCCAGCGCACCCCCCACGTGGCCGTCCTTGGCCGCGCAGCCGGTTGAAGCGCATGGTTCCGTTGCCACGCTCGAGGAAGGCCCGGCGTCGGGCAGTCCCAATGGTCGTCAGAGCCTGTATCAGCGCCTGACCAACAGCCCTGAAGCACAGGCTGGTCGCGTACAGGCGCCCGCCAGGACCCAGGCAGCCCCCACGGCGAGTGCGGAGGACATTCCCAGCCCGGAGGACGAAACCATCGAGGAATCGAGGGTCTTTGGGCGGGCTGCGGTGGAGCGTATTCTGGGCGGAAAGCTGATCGAGGAGCGCGCCTTGGACGGTTCTCCCCTGCACAACCGCTGATTGCAGCATTGATTTCAACCAAATGAGGACATTGTGTACGAAGGTGCAGTTCAGGAGCTGATTGACGAGCTCGGCCGGCTTCCCGGTGTGGGCCCCAAATCAGCGCAGCGCCTGGCGTTCCACATCCTGGAGGCTGATCCAGAGGACATGAAGCGTCTGGTGACAGCCATCACCACGGTCAAGGAACGGGTGAAGTTCTGCTCGGTCTGCTTCAACGTGACCGAGCAGGAGACATGCAATATTTGCCGCGATCCGCGCAGGGACCCGTCGGTCATCTGCGTGGTTGAGGAGTCCAAAGACGTTCTGGCCGTTGAGCGGACCCGGTCCTTCCGTGGCCGGTACCACGTGCTGGGTGGCGCTATCAATCCGATCGCGGGCATCGGTCCGGAGCAGTTGCGGATCCGCGAGCTCCTGACCCGATTGAATGATGGCGCCATCCAGGAAATCATCATCGCCACGGACCCCAACCTCGAAGGCGAGGCCACAGCAACGTACCTGGCCCGCATGCTCAAGTCGATTGGGATAGCGGTGACAAGGTTGGCTTCCGGTCTTCCCGTGGGCGGCGACCTTGAGTACGCCGACGAAGTCACGCTGGGCCGGGCCTTCGAGGGAAGGCGCAATGCGCTGTTGTAGCTTCGCTTGCCCGCCAGTCGTCAGCCGACGAAAGTGGTGCCGTCTTCGCGGGTATAGATGACCCGGCCCTTTTCGTCCACGGGGAAGTCTTCGATCACCTTGTCCGTGGCAGTGTCGATGATGACTATGGAGCTGGCGGGCCACATTGGGTCCGGCACCACCACGTAAGTGGCATCTGCGGCTGTGAGCACTTGCCCGGCTGCGCTCCTCGCCATGTTGGAGTAGTCAACGATCTTTCCGGTGTTGGTGTTGACCGCAACAGTCTCAGCCGGGCCCGCCGGGGTGCCGTCCAAATGCGTTGAATTCCACCACCCTTCGTAGCCCGCTATTGGCCGATCTGCCACCGGCCCCTTGAAGTGGGAAGCGTCATCTTGAACGGTGGTGGCGTTCGCTTGGATTCCGACGGCGACAACTGTCGCTATCGCAATGGCCGTGCCTACTGCACCCAGTACCAGTTTCATGTTTTCCCCCTTGATAATGCGTGACATGATCATGCCGCCACGACGTTTTAACTCGTGAATCCTGGACGTCACTGACGAACTCGCGGCCCCAAAAAGCACTGCAGAAGTGGAAATCCCCATCCCCGGTCCGTCAAGGAGGTCGGCCCTCCATTGCTCTTCCCTTAGGGACCGGAGGTGCGCTGGCGTCAGCGCCAGGCAGACGGTCAGAATCGCCTCGCCCAGCCTCACGTGGCCCTCCAGGAACCCTCGCTGAAAGCCGGGGTCGGACGTGCCGCCGCTTTTGACCGTTGGGCCCTGACGAACTCCTGTGCCAGCGAACGTGCGTCAGCAACGAGGCGGTAATAGCGCCGCCGAGGTCCCTTGCGGTCTTCCGCCGTTTCCCATTCCCCCTGGACCCAGCCAGCGCCTTCGAGTCGCTCCAAAATCGGATAGACCGTGCCGGGCTTTTTGCCGGTGTCTTTGACTATCTGAAGCCCCCACACGCTTTCGGCGGCGAGCAAGGCCTCCAGAACAAGCGCCGTGGCTGGCGTGACCCGCCCCAAACTCTCCATGGCTCTAATCTAGCTATATAGATATAGAAGTCAAGAGGAGCCTGGGGCAGTCAGGAAATGCCCGCCCTCCGCGCCTCCAACCAACGCCCTGAAATGGTGAGTAGCGCAGCAAATGCGGCCTGTACTGCAAAGCCGGCGAAAGCCACGGGCACCGGCGGCGCGAGCCCGGCACTCGATTCTCCGTCCAGGCAAGGGACTTCGCGGGACGGGCCGTCGGCGGCGTACTGGAGGCCGGCCAACATCCATCCGACGACGTGGTCAGGGGGCACAAACTGGGCTCCAATACTCCCCAGGAGCAGCGCAGGATTCGATGCCGCTAGCCATGCCACGCGTTCCGCATGCACCACCTCCACCTCGTGCAGGCTGCCAACACACTCGTATGCAGTGATCCTCCCCGCGTCGTCCCTCTCCACGTTCACGGGCACTGAGGCGCCGCCCATCTCACTGGTTCCGGCAAGCAGCAACAGAGTGAGAGCACCATTCCCGAAGCAAAGGAACATCGTCACCACCCCAGCCAGGACGCCCGCCGGAACGGGAGAGGCAAAGCACGCCTGCGCACCTCCGCCCATGAGTCCGAACAGTCCCACCTCCAGGACAATCACGACGGCGGCCGCGCCAGCCAGCGCTGGCGGCCCACCCGTGCTGAGACCCACCATCAGCAGGACCGCACATGACGGTGCAGCGAAAACGACTCCGCGGATGGTCGCTGCGAGGAAGCGGACCAGAATGCTGCTCTGGGCGTGCCGGAAGCCACAGATGACGCCCAGTATCGCGGCGGCCAAGGCCAGGAATCCAGCCATGAAGACGTAGGTGGCACCCGGGACGTCCGAGTCGAACCCTCCGAGCGATTGCACCCATGCAACCATTGCAGCGGCAACGCCACCTGCAAAGACGATGGAGCAACAGCAGCCCAGCCAAAACCACCAGGAGGACAACGAATTCCGGGCATCCCGCCAAGCCATTTTCAGGGCAGTTTTGACGACGGCCGCAGGCGGTGGTTCCGAACCACCCCTGGATGAAGTCACCCGCGGCTGATCGTCAACCAATCCACCGCCGATGACCTCGTACTCCGGCTCGTTTGCACCGGCACCCCGCTTGCCCGGACGGTCAGGAACGCCGGCCAAGGCACCACGCAATCCTCATGACGTGGATGGTACGCCTGGGCGTCACGCATCAACAGAGAGGTGGGACCATAGTTCATGGCCCAACTCCCCCGTTTCCCCAAGCGCCCGCAGCCCGCTACCCCGCTGAGCGGTCAGGAGTCAGTGTGGGACTATCCAAGGCCTCCGGTGGTGCAGCACCGCTCGGAAAGGATTGTGGTCCGGCTTGGCGGCCGGACCATTGCGGACACCGTAGATTCGGTCAGGGTCCTCGAAACCAGCCACCCTCCCGTCTATTACCTGCCCTTCGAGGCGTTCCCTGCCGGAGTATTGATCCCGGTGGAAGGCGGAACTTTCTGCGAATTCAAGGGGATGGCCGCCTACTTCGACGTCGTGGCAAACGGTGTGGTCGCATCCCGCGGCGGGTGGACCTACCCGGAACCCACCCAGGGTTTCGATGCTCTCAGAACACGGGTTGCCCTCTACCCGGGCCGTATGGAGTCATGCGAAGTCGACGGCGAACCAGTAACGGCGCAATCTGGCGGTTTCTACGGGGGTTGGATCACTCGGCGCATTGTGGGGCCTTTCAAGGGCGAACCCGGCTCCGCAGGCTGGTGAGATCCCGAACCCTGTCACCCCCCGCGAACGCGTCAATGGAGGCCACTCGAGCTGTTATGCTATTCGATGGATAAACCATTCGTTCGGGGGATTCGGTTATGGGGATTGCTTTCGATGACGGCGCGGCCGATGCTCTGATCAGTGCTGCCGATTCCGCGGACGAGGTTCTACGCTCCGAGGGCGCGTTCCTGTCGGGAGCCATTGATCGTGTCATGGAGGATTTCAAAGGGGGCTACGCCCGCTTATTCCTCCAGGCCTGTGCCGTCAGGGCTGATGACCGCGTCCGCCTTGCCAGTGTTCTCGCCGCGTTGGCGGAGGACGTCCAGGAAGCGAAACTACGGGCCGCGCGGGAGAAATCGCGGCTGAAGAACCTCGCCGACTGGCAGCAACGCGCCGATATCCGTGAACAGAACTTCCAGTTGTTCGTGAGCCCGTTGGGTGATCCAATGCCCGCGGAGTGGCCGCTGCCTGCACCGGCGATTTCAGCAGTATTCTCCGCAAGGGAGCGGACAAGGTTCGCCGGTGGATCGGGAGCCGGGACAAGCGCGGCGGACCCGGGAAAGCTGCGCGACTTCGTGTCCCAATCCCGAACCTCCACAAACATCCTCAGCAGTGAACTCGGACGTGTCCGCCACGCCTGGGGTAGTTTCACCGCTGCTTGTTCCTGGGTGAACAGCGGCAGCGTCACCTTCGTGTCCGGTTTCGAGCAGCTGCTCAGTGAGAACACTGCTGATGCTGGGTGGGTCGAACGCGTCGCCGCAGCATTTGAAGCAGCTGGCAGCGGCTCCATGGCTGACACCATCCTCAACAGCGTCCTCATTCAGTACGCTCCCCCACGGCAAGTGAGTTTGACCGACGTCGGGGCCCTTAGCGCCGCACAACTAAAGGCGTGGCTGGCCACCCCAGCTAACAGGGACCGGCTTCAGGGGCTGCTCGAGCAACCAGGGCTGGACCCTGTGATGATTGCCAAGTGGTGGGCCGGACTCGGCCAGGCGGTCGCCAGCGGGACAATCGAACCCGGCGAGGCCCAGATTCTTCTGATCCAGACCCTTCCCGGGGTCATCGGGAACCTGAACGGTGTCACTGCCACTGCCCGGGACAAGGCCAATCGCATACGCCTCGCCACCGAGGACGAGCGCATCAAAGACGAACTCACCAAAACGCCTCAATTCCTGCCCGCCAGCCAGGGCCTGTCCGTGACCAACCCTGTTTGGACACGGCTGCAAACGCAGCAAAAGGCCCTTAGTGGCATTACTCAGGCCATCAGGAACGCGGGCGAAACCAGTGCCTTCCTGATCGGCTTCGACCTCAGCGACGGCTCCCCCAAAGCACAGGTCTCTGCGGGTAACCCCGATACGGCTGACAACGTGACCTACGCCGTGTCCGGCATGAACATCACACCGCAGAGCGGTTTCAATGACTGGGCGTTCAACGCCGCGAACCTTCAAGCGCAACAAAAGTTGCTCTCCAGGGATAAATCTTTCGCTGTGGTGGCATGGATCAACTACGAACCGCCCACGGTTCCGAGCGTGAACAGTGGCGATGCCGCCCGAGCCGGCGCCGACCGGTTCGTCACAGACCTTCAGGGCTTCAACGCCGTCAGACAGCATTTGGGCAACAGGACCCCGGAGACCTTGAATGTTTTGGGACATTCGTACGGCACCACGGTCACCTCCAACGCCCTTGCCGCTGCGGAATTGAACGTTGCCACCTTCACGATGCTGGGTTCCGCCGGCATCGAAAAGGAGATCCAGAACACTGGGGCACTCCACGTCCCTGCCGGGCAGGTCTTCGCCACGGAAGCCGCAGGCGACGGGCTGGCTGATTTGGGTCGCTTCCAACGCCAAGATCCTCGCCTGGAATCGTTCGGCGCGAACGTGTTCTCTTCAGAAGGAGCCACTATCGACGGGACCCGGTATCAAGGCACTACCGAACACAACACACTGGTACACAGGACTGCCCGGGACGGCTACGGGTACTTGGACAAAGGAACAACAGCCCTGTACGAAGCCGCCCTCACAACGACCGGCCACGGAGACCATATCCTTTCAGGCGCGCGGCCTGTCTCGCCACCGGCCGGATTTGCTGGCCGATGAACAAGTCCGAAAGAGTGAAGCTCATGTCCCATGAACCCAAGGCCCGTCTCAGGACCCTCTATATCCTTACCGGCTTGCTATGCATGCTATTGGCGCTGAGCGCCTGCACCCCCACCACCACGGAGAACCCCATGACCGGAACAAGCAATCCTAGTGACCCTGCAACCGTCAAAGCCCAGGTCCAAGAACTCAAACAAGCCCTCGCAGACCTCCACGCCTTCAAAACCGAAACCCACAAAGTTATCGGGCCTCAAAAATGGGCCGACGAGGGCCTCCGAAACGGCCCCTGCAGCACTCCCGACGGGGAAGACGGCGTGAACTACATCGTCCTGAGCCAAACCCCCGACCCCGTCGACCTTGAAGCCTCCGTCAACGCCGTCAAAACGTTTTGGGAATCCAAAGGCTTCACCACCCGCACCGAAACCAACCCCAAAGACCCGGGACTCATCCGCCTCTACGCCGATCAGAACGGCGGACAACTCATGTCCTACTACGCAAACATCAAAGGATCCGGCCTGGAAATGGACACCGTCTGCATCGCAGGAGACCTCGGCGCGATGTACGAAGAGCTGGACAGACAGGATGCCAGCGCCAGCCCAACTCCCACCACCAAGTAGAACCGCGACTCGACGCTCCCAGGGATGCGGCTATTCCCGCAGGCCCTGGCCGCCATGTGGTCACAATTCCTACCAGCCCCGCACGCGGCGATAAACTGGGCAAATAAGCTACGCAGGCGTGCTCCAATTGAAAATTAGCGCGCCGCGTTCGAACCCTATTGATGCAGTGAGGGTGCGCGCATGACTATGCCCACTACCGAAGTGAAGATCGAAGAGCTCTCCAACGAGGCTGCCATTACCAAGCAGCTGATCGTTCAGAAGTTCGGCGGTTCCTCGGTTGCCGATGCTGATGGCATCAAACGGGTCGCACAGCGCGTCGTGGATGCGCAGAAGGCCGGCAACGAGGTTGTGGTTGTCGTCTCCGCGATGGGCGACACCACCGATGAACTCCTGGACCTCGCGAGCCAGGTCACGGACTCCGCTCCGGCCCGTGAGATGGACATGTTGCTGTCCGCCGGCGAACGTATTTCCATGGCCCTCCTTGCCATGGCCATCAACAAGTTTGGTGCTTCGGCGCAGTCCTTCACGGGCTCCCAGGCCGGCATGATTACCGACGGCATCCACGGCAAGGCGCGGATTATCGACGTCGACCCCCACCGCATCCGCACGGCGCTGGACAAGGGACACATCGCCATCGTCGCGGGCTTCCAGGGCATGAGCCGCGCCACCCATGAGATCACCACGTTGGGTCGCGGCGGCTCGGACACTACGGCCGTCGCTTTGGCCGCAGCGTTGGAAGCAGACGTTTGCGAGATCTACACGGACGTGGACGGCATTTACACCGCCGACCCCCGCGTAGTGACCAGCGCCCAGAAGATCGACCGTATTTCCAGTGAAGAAATGCTGGAGTTGGCTGCTTCCGGCGCCAAGATCCTCCACCTCCGTTGCGTGGAGTATGCCCGTCGTTTCGGTGTGCCGCTGCACGTCCGTTCGTCATTCAGCCAGAACGAAGGCACTTGGGTCATCCCGGGTGCCGAAGAAAAGTTCACGATTCAAGAGGGAGTTGCCTTGGAGCAGCCAATCATCTCCGGCGTTGCACACGACCGGTCCGAAGCCAAGGTCACCGTTGTGGGCGTTCCGGACATCCCCGGCAAGGCTGCTGCGATCTTCCAGGTGATCGCCGATGCCCACTCGAACATCGACATGATTGTCCAGAACGTCTCGACGCACGGCACCGGCCGCACGGACATCTCCTTCACCCTCCCCATCGTTGAGGGCGCCGACGCCTTGGCCGCCTTGCGCGCTGCTGAGGGCCAGATCGGCTTCGAAAGCATCGAATACAACGAGCACGTGGGCAAGCTTTCGCTGATCGGCGCGGGCATGCGTTCGCACCCGGGCGTCTCGGCCACGTTCTTCAAGGCCCTCTCCGACGCGGGCATCAACATCGACATGATCTCCACCTCGGAGATCCGCATCTCCGTCGTCACCAGCGCCGACGCACTGGATGACGCCGTCCGCGCCATCCACAATGCGTTCGAGCTCGACGGCGACGCTGAGGCAACCGTCTACGGCGGCACCGGCCGCTAGCATCGCCACGGGCAACGCCCCAAGTAAGTAACAGATAAGGCCGTTCTGAGCTCTCAGAACGGCCTTATCTGTTACTCAGTTCGGTGAGCCGGCGCCAGGAGAACGTCAATGAGCTGCCGGAGTCCGTCAGCCATGTCGACATCCTTGTCGTAGAGCCACTGGAGCTGCAGGCCGTCAAAGGCGGCAACTGTCAGCCTGGCCAACATCACCGAGTCAACGTCGGTACGGACGTCCCCCGAAGCTTGGCGCCGCTCAATGTCAGCTGCGATATCCCGCACTACCGCCTCATAGCGCTCCTTGAAGTAGGCATGGGAATCGTGCCCGGGATCATTGGCCGTGGCTGAAGCAACGGCGTAGAGCGTTGTGAGGCCGGGCTCACGCACGTTCCGTTCCGCGATGGGGGCCATCAGGCTCAGTCCTACGTCATCCTGGCCGCTGACGGCAATGGACCTGCGATCCCGTTCGGCCAGGACGGCCGTGAGGAGTTCCTGCTTGCCCTTGAAGTAGTGGAACAGGGTGGCTTCCTTGACGCCCACGAGTTCGGCGACACGCTTGAGGGCCGTGCCTTCAAAGCCTTCCGTCGCGAAGACGTCTGTTGCTGTCTGGATGATCTGTTCGCGGCGTTCCGCTCCCTTGGCGTACTGGCCACGGGCCCTCGAAGTAGGCATTGGATCAGTCTATTTCACACTCCAAAGCCCAGTGCCACTCGACTTATTTACACGAAAACCTAGTCAGACTTGATTTTTGTCGCTACAGTCTTTGCAGAGACCCAACGGTGGGTCACCGTTCACAGGAGGCAATGTGGCCCTCGATATCACCCAAAAGGCTCCGGTCTCCAGTACCGGGCCAAACAGTGCAGCGACCGGCCGGGCGCCCCGCGCCTACGTCATCGGCATGCCCATCGCCAGCGCAGGCCTATGGATGGCCCTTCTGGCCCCGGCCCTGGTTGTGCTGGCCATCAAGGTTTCGGAGATCACCACCCCGGATACACGCGCCGGAGCACTCAGCCTTGTGGCAGGAGTCGGGGCCGCGGTCGCCTTGCTCGCCAACCCGTTCTTTGGACGCCTCAGCGACCGCACAACGTCCCGCTTCGGCATGCGGAAACCCTGGATCGTCGGAGGCTCGCTGATAGGACTGGCGGCACTCTTCCTGCTCGGCTCAGCCGCGGACGTCGGAACCGTCCTCGCAGCCTGGGTTGTAGCACAGCTGGGCTTCAACGCTGCCCTCGCAGCCCTGGTCGCGACGCTCCCGGACCAGGCAGCGCCGTCTGAGCGCGGACGCCTCTCCGGCTTGATCGGCATGACCCTTCCCATCGGACTCGTGTCCGCCGCGTACTTCGCGCAGATGTTCGATAACGCCCTGCAAATGGCAGTTGTCCCTGGAATCGTAGGCACGGCGATAGCCATCGCCTTTGCCTTCACGTTCAAGGACCGCGTGCTCACCGAGAAGCCCGAACCGCTGAACTTCAGGGAAATCCTCGGTTCGTTCTACTTCAACCCGAGGCTGTTCCCAGGCTTGGGTTGGGCATGGCTTACCAAATTCATGGTCTACGTAGGATATTGCGCGGGCCTGCTCTACCTTCCGTACTTCTTCACAGACCACCTCCACGTGGCCGAAACGCAAGTCACCAGCCTGGTGTTCCAGGCAACGCTGGTGAGCTCAGCCGGCACCGTCATCACCAGCCTCGCCGGGGGCTGGATCAGCGACCGCATCGGCAAGCGCAAGGGCATGGTGATCATCTCCGCGCTGATCATGATGGCCGGCCTGATCGTCATCGCCACCAGCACGGGCACCGGCCAGGTTTTGGTAGGCCAGGGCATCCTCGGATTGGGCCTTGGCGTCTTCAGCGCCGTGGACGTCGCCCTCATCACGGACCTGCTGCCGAAAGACCAGTCGGAGAATGCCAAAACCTTCGGTGTCTTCAACATCGCACAGGCCCTCCCCCAGTCCCTGGTGCCTGCCATTGCCTTTCCGGTGATCGCCATTGGTGGTTACCCGGCCTTGTTCCTCGGTGGTGCGGTAGTCGGCATCATCGGCGCCCTCCTCGTCACACGTATCAAAGGAGTCAAGTAAATGAATCCCACCCTCCCGGCAGCTGTCACGGCGCCACAGGCAGGAACACAGGACGCGGAGGCCAGGATCCTCGAACTGGCCCGGAGTCTGTCCCTCGAGCAACAGGTGCAGCTCCTGACCGGCGCGGACGTCTGGTCCACGCACGCCATCCCGGAAATCGGCCTGTCACGCGTCGTGATGTCCGACGGCCCGGCCGGCGTCCGCGGCGAGGACTTCGATGAGCGCCATGACTCCGTCTCCCTCCCGTCGTCGTCCGCCTTGTCCGCGACATGGAGCGTTGAAACTGCCCATCGCTACGGCCAGGTCCTGGGCCAGGAGGCCCGCCGCAAGGGCGTCCACGCGATCCTGGGCCCCACCATCAACCTGCACCGTTCCCCGCTGGGCGGCCGCCACTTCGAGTGCATGAGCGAGGACCCCCGGCTCACAGCAACCATGGCCGCAGGCTACGTCGCCGGCGTCCAGTCCATGGGTGTTGGTGCGACGCCCAAGCACTACTTGGCAAATGAGGCAGAAACCGAGCGCTTCACCGCGGACTCCGTGGTGGACGAGCGACCACTGCGCGAGCTCTACCTCGCCGCCTTCGAGGACGCTATCACCGAGGCCCGCGCCTGGTTGGTGATGAGTTCCTACAACTCCATCAACGGCACCACTGCCAGCGAGAACAAGCTGCTGGAAACGCCGTTGTCCTCCGAGTGGGGCTTCGACGGCGTCGTGGTCTCCGATTGGACCGGCGTCCGCTCCGTAGACGCCGCCAACGCCCACCAGGACCTGGAGATGCCGGGCCCGGTTGGCCATTGGGGACCCAAGCTGCTGGCCGCCGTCAATGATGGACGGGTCAGCCGTAAAGCCATCTTGGAGAAGGTCACCCGCATCCTACGCCTGGCAGCCCGCGTAGGCTCTCTGGAAGGGTTCACGCCAGCGGTCACCGCACTCCCCACGCAACTCGACGGTGCCGCCGTCGCGCGTGAAGTCGCCGTCCGCGGCGCGGTGCTGGTCCGCAACAAGGGCCTGCTGCCCCTGGACGCCACGTCGCTCACCAGCGTGGCCGTGATTGGCCACAACGCCGACGAAGCCCGCACGCAGGGCGGCGGGAGCGCCACGGTGATGCCCAAGTACACCGTGTCGCCGTTGGCGGGGCTGCAGAAGGCACTGCCCGACGACGTGAAGGTCACCTACGCGCGCGGCGCCAAGGTAGCGGAGGGCATCCAGGCGTTCCCCCGCACATCCCTGCACAACCCTGTTTCCGGCGTACCCGGCATCCGGGTGACGTTCCTCGCTGCGGACGGCTCGGAGATTTCCGGGGAAGACCGCCTGGCGTCCCACCTGATTTGGTTCGGCATCGGTATTCCCGACGGCGCCGCCTCCATTCGCATGGAAGCAGACTGGACAGCCGAAACAGCAGGCATCCACCACCTTGGCGTCGGGACCGTTGGCCGGATCCGCTTTGTCCTGGACGGCACGGAGGTCTTCAACGGCGAACTTGAGGACGATACTGAAGTCCTGGGCGCGGCGCTGTTCGATCCGCCCAAGACCGTCCACGCCATCGAAGCCACGGCCGGCCAGAGTGTACGGATCGAGGCCGAATACCAGCTGCCCGAGGAACAGGTCATTCCGTTCACGGCGATCCTGCTGGGTGAAGAAACGGTGGTCGCCGAACCGCAGGCCGAGATTGACGCCGCGGTGGAGGCTGCCCGGGCTTCCGACGTCGCCGTGGTTGTGGTGGGCACCAACGCCGCCATCGAATCGGAGGGCTTCGACCGTAAGGACCTTGACCTACCCGGCTACCAGAACCAGCTGGTGGAGGCCGTCGCGGCGGCCAATCCCCGGACGGTCGTGGTGGTGAACTCCGGATCGCCCGTGCTGATGCCTTGGCTCGACACGGTGGACGCTGTCCTGCTGGGCTGGTTCGGTGGCCAGGAGTTCGGCAACGCCATCGCGGACATTCTCCTGGGCCACGAAGAGCCGGGCGGACGCCTGCCCACCACGTGGCCGGCAGCCCTGGAGGATGTCCCTGTCCTCAACACCACGCCGGTGGACGGCAAAGTGGTGTACGCCGAGGGAATCCACGTCGGATACCGTGCCTGGCTGAAGCAGGAAGCCGAGGGCGGGGCAGCTCCGGCTCTTCCTTTCGGTTATGGACTGGGCTACACCACCTTCGAACTCGGCACAGCCCACGCCCCGCAGGCAGTACAGGCTGGCAACGACGTGGTGGTCCACGTGCCGGTCAAGAACACCGGCACCCGTACCGGGCGGGAAGTGGTGCAGGTTTACCTGGACCGCGCCGATTCCGCCGTCGATCGTCCCGTCCGCTGGCTGGCCGGCTACGCCGGAACGCACCTCGCCGCGAACGGAACCGAGAGCGTGGAAATACGCATCCCCGCCAAGGCGTTTGCACATTACGACGGCGGATGGCAGTTTGAGCGGGGTATGTTCCGTATCCTGGTTGGTCGCCACGCCATGGACGACTTCCAGTCGATGGAGATCGAACTCCGGTAATGCGGTGTTGAAAAGCGCTGGGTGACGGCTTTTTTGGGCCGTCACCCACGTGGTTTTCGCCACAAGCTGTAGAACTGGGGTATGGTATGGAATTTTCGTGGCATGCTGTACGTTGCATACCCGGTAACCCCCTAACACGAAGAGGCATTAAAAAGTGGCAGCCGATTACGACGAACTCCGTACCGATGTAAAAGAGAACCAGGAGCAGTCCCTCCAGGCTCTCCAATCCGCCAGCGCTCCCACGGCCAAGAGTGTCGTGCTTGAACTGGACGAAACCGATGGCCTCGATGCCAACGGCCCCGGCGGCGAAATCGTCGCTGAAGAACTGGTTATCCAGGTCATCCCGCAGGCGAGCGATGAGTTCACGTGCAACTCTTGTTTCCTGGTCCGCCACCGTTCGCAGATTGCCCGCGAAAAAGATGGCGTCGCCTACTGCACTGACTGCGAAGGCTAAGACGACCCACCACCCCGGCGGACTGAACGTCGTCAGGGAGTGCCGCCGTCGGGATTAAATTGCGGAAGGACCGGAGCGATTGCTCCGGTCCTTCCGCAATTAAAACCACGCTACCGTGGCGTTCCGGGACCGCCAACGGCCTTCTGGCGCCGGTGGTTGCTTAGCCTGAGCTGGAGGATCCGGGCTCCGCCTGCGAGCGCCACCAGGACGCCCCCACCGACGGCTGCGATGAACAACGTAGTGCCCAGCGCCAGCGTCCCTTCCAGTCCAAAGAACCGGACGGTGATCATGTCCTGGTTTTGGACGAAGAAAACAATCAGCATCACAAGGACCACCAGTCCAACTGCCACCGCCACCCACAAGGCAGCCGTACGCGTCGGACGGCTCCGCCCTGGCGCCGGAGGTTGAACCACCCGCTGCGCTGGCGGCGCGGTGTCTCGCTCCCGCGGGTTGGAACCGGCAGGAGTTCTTGCTGCATCATCCTGGAAACTCATGTGGACCCCTACCCGTCGGCTGATGTCGTTCATAAGCATCATAAGCATGCTTATTGATAAGTGGACAAAGGCATGCCTGAAGTGGGGTGAACCAGCGCCTACTTCATTGAGTAGTCGGTGCTGGTTGGACCTGGATCATTGTTGCGGACCGCGTAGTGATGCCCTTCGGAATCGGTCTCCACATCGAAGTTCTTCAGGTCTTCCTCCGAAGCGGTCTCGAAGTCATCGTGCCTGTGCACCACGGGGGTGTCCGTATCGCCGTGCGTCGCGGGTCCAAAGACGTATTGCAGCCGCTCTGTGACGTGCTGGAAGCTTTCCAATCTGCGTCCCATCATCTCCACCCCCTTTCCACAGGAGAGAGAAGCGGCAGGGCTGAAGCGGTGCCGTTAGTGAGCCTATTTTACGCCCGGATCACCCCATGCGAGAGGGCTTAGCGCAGGGACTTGTCGTCCGGGTTGCGGGGCACCACGTAGGTGCTGCCGTCGGGGCGGCGGAGGGTTTCCCATTGCTGGGTCTCGGCCTGGCGCTGGGCGAGCAGCTGCCGGTTGGCCTCGGTCATCTCGTGATCGAGGGAACTGCTCTGCGCCGGGCCGAAAATGATCCGGAACTTCCCTGTGGCGCGCATGAACTTCCGAGTCAGGGATTCCTTTGCCACGCTTGATCGACTCCTCTTTTAGACGGTTCAACTCCTTCATAGTACGCTAATTATTAGTGCACTAACTAATCCGCAGGGTGTCGGGAAGGAAAGACATGACCAGCGTCAGCGAAACCACCGAGGAGACCGATGACCTCCTTCTGGAGCGTCAGCTGTGCTTCGCACTGACCGTGGCGTCCCGGAGCGTCGTCGGCATCTATAAGCCTGTCTTGGAGAAACTGGGACTTACCCATCCCCAGTACCTGGTGATGCTGGCCCTCTGGGAACGAAGCCCCCGGACGCTCAAGGACATCAGCGACAGCCTCCTCCACGAGCCCGCCACTCTCTCCCCCTTGCTCAAACGGCTCGAAGACGCCGAACTCATCACCCGCGAGCGCGTGGCCGGCAACGAACGTGCCCTGGCCATCAATCTGACGCCGAAGGGCGCCGCCCTGCGTGAACAAGCCACGGCGGTCCCCGGGCAGATCCGCGAGCGCCTGCAACTCAGCCGCGAAGAGGTAGCCGAGCTTCATCAGGCCATGATCGGGTTGATAGCCACTACCCAGCGCACCCCCTAGCCAAGCGCCGGGCAGTGGTGTTCTGCTTGGGAGTGAACCCAGGCGCAAAGCACCAAAAGTGCCACGTAAAATGGACGCAGACCCAGGAGATCCCATGCGCATGCGATTCGTTCGCCCACTATTGGCGGTACCGGCACTGACCGTGTTGACCGTTGCCAGCCTTGTGGCATGCTCAGGCACCCCCACGCCGGGCTCCACGGGCAGCGCAACCCAAGCACCGTCGTCGTCCGCTCCTGCAAGCAGCAGCCCAACAAGCGGCAGCCCAGGCCAGGGCAACGCCGAACTGTCCATCACGCTCAGGGAAACCCCGGAAGCCGCAGCCAAGACCTTCACGCTTGTGTGCGCCGATGGGAAGCCCGCGGCGGAAAGCAAGCACCCGTCCCCCGCTGAAGCCTGCGCCACTATCAAGAACAGCCCCGCCATTCTGAGCCCTGCCCCACCCCGGACCGACCAGGCCTGCACCATGCAGTACGGTGGCCCGGCAACAGCCAAGGTGACAGGCGCCGTGGACGGCAAGGAAGTCAGCGCGTCCTTCAACCGCACGGACGGCTGCCAGATCGCCTTGTGGGACGCCGCCAAGAGTATTCTCGGTTCAGATGGCGGCGTCTAGCCTGCAGCACCTCCCCCAGGAGCAATGGCTCGGGCTGGAGGCAGCCCATCATGCCCGCGTGGCACGCTACGCCGACCCGTACCTGGCCCGGCGTTCGGCCGGCAAGAAACACCCCGTGGAGGATTTCCTCTTCACGTATTACACCCAAAAGCCGGGACAGTTGCTGCGCTGGCATCCCGGCCAGGCGGTACTTCTCAGCGGCGAGCGCGCCCTTGAGCGCGCCAACTGGAAGTTCTACCGGACAGCCGACGACGACGAACTCGCCGCAGCGGGCCTGCCCGCCGGAACGCCTGCGGTCGCCTTTGACCGCGGCAGCTTTCTGGCGGACCGCGCCGAGGCCGTCCGGTTCGCCGGAGTCATCCTTGCGGGAACCTCCAAGCGCCCGGCCCAATTCGGCTGTTTCGGCTTGCACGAGTGGGCCATGGTCTACCGTCAGGAGAAGTTCGAACTGCGGCATGAATACCTCCAGCTGAGGCTCGGCGGCCAACGCACGGACGCCGTGGTGGAAGAGAACCGCATCCGCTGTTCCCATTTCGATGCCTTCCGCTTCTACACCCCGGACGCCCTGCCCCTGAACGAGCTCACGCCCACGCGCGAGAACCAGCGGACCATGGAACAGCCGGGCTGCCTGCACGCCAACATGGACCTCTACAAATGGGCCTACAAGCTGACGCCTGCGCTGCCAAGTGAGCTGGTGATGGACTGCTTCGAGTTGTCGTGGCGGATCCGGGCCATGGACATGCAGGCCTCACCTTACGATCTCGAGGAATGGGGCTACCCGCCCATCAGGATCGAGACACCGCAGGGCAAGGCCGAGTACGTTGAATACCAGCGGGCTTTCGCGGCCGAATCCCAGGAGCTGCGGACCCGTGTGCTCCAGGCAGTAGGGCCCCTCTTGGACGAACTGAGCGGCCTGGCTGCCTGAGCACCCGACGCCACCAGCGAAAGGTAACCATGGTTTCCCCAGACACGAGCGACGCAGAGAAGAGCGAGTACGACGTCGACCTGACGGTGACGTTGACCGAGGCACCAGGCGCTGAGGGCAGGGAGTTCCACCTTCGGTCAGCGGGCGGCGTTCTCTCGCCCGACCCGAAGTCACTGGACTCGAACCTGCCGGACGCGCCTGCGGCGCTTGCCGCCGTCGAGCAGTTCGGGGAGGAAATCTTCTTCCCGGAACCACGTCCGGACAGGATCTGCACCCAGCAATACGGCGGCCCGCAGGTTGCCGTGGTTAAGGGCTGGTTCCGTGGACGCAAGGTCCATAGCCACTTCAGCCGGACCGATGGCTGCGAGATCGCGCGCTGGAAAACGTTGGCAGCATTGCTGGGCAACATCGGGGGCGCATCCGGCACCGTGTAGCGGCAGCAAAAAGTCGGCGAACACAGCAGTGGCCGGTGGGAAATCCCACCGGCCACTGTGCTTAGTGGATCAAGCCGGACTAGCCAGCGTTGTTGCTTTGCGTCGGCTCGTCAGCGCGGATCTTGCCGCGGGGCTTCTTGTCCTTCTTGTCCTTCTTGGGGTCTTCCTCGTCCGGAACCACTACGGTTCCGCCCGGGTTGATCAGGACCGTAACGAAGCTCGGTTCGCTGGTCCCGGCGAAGGTAAGGCGGCCAATGTAGGAGCCCGGCTCCAGGTTCTTCCAGTTCAGCGAAACCTGGCCGGTCTTGCCGTTGGCGAGGCGGATCGGATTCGGCGTCACGGTAGCGTTGCCCTGGTTCGCTCCCAGTACGGCGGCATCAACCGTGGCCTTGGTGGCCTGGTTGTTGGGGCTTGCGTAGAGGTTGGCGAAGACGTAGTAGTCGCCCGCGGCCGGGTCGGGAACGGACAGTGTTTCACTGGCGGAGGCTGTCGCTGCCGGCAACTGCTGGCCGGAGGGCGTCAGGACCAGCATGTCGAAGTCCGCGGCGTCGTTGGAGGAAATGACCGAGAACTTGGCCAGCGCACTGCCCTCACCCACGGTCACCTTCTTCACGAAGTTGGACGCGTTGGTCTCGCCCGCAAACGGGCCGGGAACCAGTTCCACTGCCGACGAATCGGCCTTGGACAGTCCATCAATGGTCACTCCCACCGGAAGGTTGGTGCCGGAGGTGATGTTGATGGCTGCTGAGCCGTTGGGGCCCGTTCCCGTGAATGCCAGCGCCTTGTCCGCAATGACGGACTGCGGGCGGACGGCGATCGGCGAGGTGACAGTCTTGTTGGCACCCGTCCAACTCAGCGAACCCATGGCGAACTTACCCAGGGCTGCGTTGTTGTTTTCGAACTGCACCTTGAACGTCTTCTTCTCACCCGGAGCACCGAAGTTCAGCACTGACGGAGTGACCTTGACGTTGACGCCCGGAACGTTGACCGAGGCGCGGTAGAGACCCGGCGTCAGGGCGGTTACGGTGCGGGTGACTTCGATCTTGCCCGCGAGGTTGCCCAGCGCGAACGACGGAACGTTCATATCGCGCGGCGCGGTGGTGCCGAGGCCTTCCATGCCCAGGTCCATGCCGGTGCCCTGGATGAACTTCAGGTAGTCCTCAGTGGTTGCGTCGTAGACGAGGCCGGGGCTGAGGACCTTGGCCGGATCGACCTGGCCCGCACCGGTGGCGAAGACGTCCTTGTTGATGGCGCCGTTGGCCAGCTTGACCGGTCCAGCGGTGGTCATCATGGCGGACTTCACGGTGGCCGGGGACCACTGCGGGTTCTTGCCCAGGATCAGGGCGCCGAAACCGGCAACGTGCGGTGAAGCCATGGACGTTCCGGACAGGAACCCGAAGTTGTCCCCACCGGTTCCGATCGGTGACACACCGGCGAGGATGGCGACGCCGGGAGCGGAAACGTCAGGCTTCAGCAGGTCGGAGTCGGTGGCGAGCAGCGGACCGCGCGACGAGAACCCGGCGATCTGCGGCTGGGCCTCGGCAGGCAGGCCCGTGGTGTCGCGGTTAAGCAAGGACACGGTGACGGCCGGGTTGGCGTTGATCTTGTCCTTGATGGCCTGTGTTGCGGGCGGGTTCACGTGGACGGTGGGGATCGCGTGCTTGTCGGTATCCAGCGAGGAATCGGTCAGGTTCACCAGGATCATCCCGACGCCACCGCCACGCAGGACCTCAGCGCTCTTGGCCGTCCGGTCAACCACGCCGCGGTCACAGACAACAACCTTGCCGGTAACCTTTGCCGGGTCCAGCGAGCCGGGGGCACACAGCGCAGCATCGCCTTGGCCGCTTGCGGCGCTGGTGGAAAGCACGACGCCGGCCCCGGTCACCTCACGGTTCATGATGCTGGCTCCGCGGTACTTGCTGCCGTCGGAGAATTCAACCGTTCCCTGAAGCTCCTGGGAGAAGGAAGTAGCGGCGACCGTAGTCAGCCAGGGTGCGCCGTGGTTCACGGTGCTGGCGCTCGGACCGGAGTTACCAGCCGAGGCGGCCACGAAGATGCCGGCCGATGCTGCCGACAGGAATGCCAGCGAGACGGGGTCGGTAGTGGTGGTTGTTGAGCCCGAGATGGAGTAGTTCAGCACGTCCACGCCATCCAGGATGGCCTGCTCGATCGCGTCCACGGACGCGGAGCCGTAGCAGCCGCCGGTAGCGGGGTCAGTGTCTTCCCAGCAGACCTTGTAGATGGAGAGCTTGGCGGCGGGTGCGATGCCGCTGGTGGTTCCGAAGCTGCGGCCGTCCACAACGGCGTCAACGTTGGCGTTACCTGCGGCTGTGCTTGCCGTGTGGGTGCCGTGACTGTCAACGTCCACTGCGGAAATGACTTCTTCCGGAGCCCGGTTTTCCGGTGCCACGGTGTCAAGGAAGGCATCGGCGAAGTAGTGGGTGCTGAGGACCTTGGAGTTGCAGGCGCTGCCATCGTAGTCAGCACCGGTGCCGGTTCCGGGCTGGCATTCGCCAACGAACGTGTCGCCGTCGGCCTTGAGCATGGCGATCTTGCCGTCTGCCGTGCGGTAGGGAACGCCCACCTGGGCGTTGCCCACCAGCGGGCCCACAGGCTCGCCGGCGAAGAACGGGTTGGAGGGGGTGTAGCCCGTGTCGATCACGCCAACAACAGTTCCCTTACCGGCGTTTTCCTGCCCGCCGTACTGGGTGGCCCAGGTCCCGGTGGGGCCGCTGAGCTTGAGGAAGTCGCTGGTTGAGTAGTCCGGTGCGTACTGCGTGTCTGGTGCAACCATGAGGACCTTGGGGTCCTTGGCAAGGTTGATGGCCTGGTCGGCCGTGAGGTTGGCACTGAAACCGTTGACGGCGGTGGTGAACTCCCGCTTGATGTTCACGTTTTCCTGCTTGGCGACTTCCTGCTGCTTCTGCTGCAGGTGCGACTGGTATTCCTTTACCTCTGCGCTGTCGGCGTCGAGCTTTTTGCCCTCCTCCGGCTTGGTGGGCGCGAGGCCGGCCGTGCCGCCGTCGTAAGTGGCCGCAGGCTTTTCGGCCAGGACAACCATGTAACGGCCGTCCTTGTAGGCGCTGGGGTCAAGGTTCTTCTTGGCCACGCCTGCAACATTCCCGGGCGTCTCCGGGGCGGGAGCGGCCTGGGCCGGCATCGCCATGGATGAGAGCAGCAACGGCAGTCCAACGGCGAGCGCCGCGGCCTTCCGGAGGCTCCCGCTTCTGGCGAAGCTCTTTCCTTGTGGTTTCACGTGTGGATGCACCTTTCACTGAGGAGCCCGGGCTCCATCGCCAGGGCCTGTCAACTTTGAGTTGGTTGAACCTTTGACAGTTCTTGTCAAACACGCGCAACCAGCCGAGTCACAGAGTACCTAGTGATAGGCGAATATGACATACAGCACATTTCGGGAAATTTGTCTTGTCACGCAAGAGGTAATCCGTCACACAACAAACACAACGGACTGCAGGAATCTCCTGCAGTCCGTTGCCTGAGCCTGTCGGGGAACGTCAGCCCTTGGGTGTGACCTGCAGCCGGTCAAAGGAGACCTGGACGCCGTGCTTGTCCAGGACCACCACATCGTCCCGCCCGTTCTGCACATCCGAGGGCAGGATGAACTCAACGGTGTTGTCCGTCGTGGGGAAGATCCAACCAACCCGGTAGCTCTTCTTGTTGAGGTAAACGTAATACCAGTCCCCATATTCGAGGCCCTTCAGCACAACCTTCTGGCCAGTGCGGTACTTGTCCGCCGTGCCCAAATCGGTCGGCGGCGCACCCAGCTCCTGGACCTTGAATTCGGGAGTGCTCTCAGGCTTTGCCGGCTGAACCTTCAGTTCGAGGGGATCACCCGATGCCGACGTTGCCGCTTCCAGGGCTCCGTTGCGGGCCGTCGCCTCAAAAGAGATCGCGCCCAGGCTGCCGGCAGCGACGTCCGCGGCCGTCAGCACATGCTCACGGGTGGCGGTCACGGACTCACCGGCAGCAAGGGCGGCTGCGGAGATACCGGCGTCGGGCGCTTCCAAGCCGGTTACCGCTACATTGCCGGCGTTGCCCACGGTGAACGTGTACATGACAGGATCACCGGCACTGGCGAACCGGTCACCGTCGGCGTCTTCCCATGTTGCCGAGACGGTCGCTTCAAGCTTCGGTTCACGGACCTTGAGATCCACTTCGCCGCCGTCCACCACCATGGTCTTGGTGCTTTGGCCCGCCGAACTGACTTCCCATGTGGTCTTCGGGGTGAAGAATCCCTGCTCGGCTTCTTCAGCGGTCACAGTGTGGCGCGGAGTGGTGCATTGGTAGCCCTGACCGGCCGGAAGGACGCTGTAGCGGCAGTTGCCCGGCCCTTCCGGGAGGAACGGGCTGAAGTTGCCTGCGGTGGGAACCACTTTCTCCACCTGCGGACTCGTGTTCTTTACCGTGAAGGTATAGGGGACAAGATCGCCGGCCGCGTACGGCTGGGTGGCAAGATCACGCCCGACGTCGGCACGCGCCCCGCTGATGTCGGCCGTCAGCAAACCGTCGCGCAAGGCTACTGCAGCGCCTGTGAACGGCACTGTTTTGGTGAGCGACGGCGTCGTGCTGGCCGTGATGCTGAAGCTCGCTTCCGGCACGAAGTAGCCGCGCTGGACGTCGGCTGCCGTGATGACATGCTTGGCGGTGGTGCAGTTGTAGCTGGCACCTACGGCCAGGTTGTTGTACCGGCAGTTGGGGGCCGACGGCGGCAGGAAGCCGGAGTCGAATGTCCCGGAAAGGGGTACGGAGTTGGCCGTGACATTGGCGGTGCTCTTGATGTTGAAGGAGTAGTTGAGCGCTTCCCCCACCTGATATGGGCTGGCAACGACATCGCGACTGGGTGCCGTTCCGGTGATGGTCAAGCCCACCTGCGGGGCCACGGGGACGGTTGCGGTGAAGGTGAACTGCGAAACCCGGCCATCCGTCGTCGTGAATGCCGCGTTGAGGTTCTGCGGTCCGCTGGCATTCGCCGGTGCGGTGAGCGGCACGTTGACGGTCACCGAGGAACCTGGGGCGACATCCGGAACCGGCACTGTGGCAGCTGACCAGCCACTGGGAGTGTAAATGGTGGCGTTGGCACCGGATAGCGTGGAGGCTTCCTGGTTGGTGACGGTCACTGGAACTTGCTGGGTGCTCCCCGAAGCGGTGGTAACGGCAGGAACTGACAACGGAGCGCAGGCATAGTTCAACCACGCGTCGTCGAACTTAGCGAACGGCATGTTGTCCGTGTAGTTGCCCTCGTAGAGCACACCGAACTTGCCCGCTTCCAGCCGCGTGACCGTGGAGTAGGCGGAGAAACCCGCCCGGATGGTGCGGACGCCCGGCCAGGTTGCGCCGTCATCACAGGAGACGCGCGCCGAGACGTTTTCCCTCCCGGTCTTGGAGTTGGCGTTGGTGAAGATCAGTTTTTTGGCATCGGCCGAACCCTGTGCGGCGTCCGGGAACATGCGCGCGATGGCGCCGTTGTTGGCCGGGTCCGGGAGTTCAGTGTCCTGCGTGACGGGACCGTACGTTGCCCCGCCGTCCGTGGAGATGGCCACCTTGCGGTACCCCTGGTTGGCGTTATCGCGGGAGTTCAGGAGTACGCGGCCGTCGGAGAGTTCAACGGTTTTGTTTTCGTCCATCCGGTCGCCGGTGTTGGCGCCCTTCTTCCACGTAGCCCCGTGGTCATCGGAGTAGACCGAGTAGGCCTGGATTTTGTTGGTTCCGTCAGCCTGGCGGACGTCTCCGGCATATTGCTGGATCAAGCGGCCTTTGTACTGGCCATATTTGAGCTGGATGCCTTCGCCGGACGAGGCAAAGTTGGAGCGTACGTCTCCCGCCGCGGGGCTGGTCTTGCTGGTTCCGGGCTTGGTGACGTTGGTGATGAGCCGCGGCTGGCTCCATGTGACGCCGTTGTCCGAGGATTCAATGACCGCGGAGGAGATCACCGTCCGGTCGGCGTCGCTGTTTCCAAATTGGCTGCCACCAAAACCCTGGTCCTTGGAGTACACGAAGAAGGCGAAGACTTTGCCGGCCTCGGCGTCGAAGACGTAGGAGGGGTCGCTGTATCCGTACTTGGGTCCGCTGGAGTCGGCAACATGTCCGGCGGCAATGACCGTGACAGGCCCCCACGTTTGCCCGCCATCGGTGCTGCGGCGCTGAACTATCGAGTTGGGGTTCGGTGCGTCCGCAGCGGATCCGGGACGGCCATCCCAGGCAGCAAGCACCACGTTGTTGCCCAGGTACGTCAATGCGGGGATCCGGTAGAAGAAGTTGGCTGCCGTACGGTCCGCACCGATATTGGCCTCGGCGAAGGTGCCCGGGGTTGCTGTTGGGTTGGTGGGCGGGATGGGCGCGGCGGTTGCGGGGAGGCCGAGACCGGCCAGGAGGCCCAGGCTCAGGGCGCTGGCAGCTGCGATGTGGGCGAGCGATGGTGATCTCAAATCGAGTGTCCTTCCAAATGGGTGCTACGTGCTACGTCGAACGTCCTACCACCCTAAGTGTTCCCGGTCACATTGCCAAGGGTTGAGCGGGAGCGGCTCCCGACGGGCCGAAGCGGTAGCCTCAAGACGGAACCGTCCACCCTCATCACTTGGAGTTGCCGTGAAGATCCTTGCCCCGGACACCATCGAACTGGACCTCGCCGAACTCTCCGATGCCGGGGACCAGGTAGCCACCTACGCCGTGGACCAGCCCATCCCCAGCGGGCACCGCGACGCTGAGGTCCTCGTTGTCTGGCGCAACACCGCGGAGAACCTGGCGGACGCAGCCCGCGAAATGCCGAACCTCAAGCTGGTCCAGACTCTGGCTGCCGGGCCTGACTCCGTGCTGGCGGCAGGTTTCGCCCGCCACGTGGCCATCACCTCAGGTCGCTCATTGCACGACGGCCCCGTCGCCGAACACGCGCTTGCGCTGGTGCTGGCAGCAGTCAGGCGCTTGGATGTCCTGCAGGAAGCCCAAGGGAATGCCACCTGGAACACCGAATTCAACGCTGCACAGTCCGATCCTGCGACCGAACAGCTTTATACGCTCGACGGCGCCAAGGTCACCATTTGGGGCTTCGGCTCGATCGCCGGGCGGCTCGCTCCCCTGCTGGCAGCCCTGGGCGCGAAAGTCACCGGCGTGGCCAACTCCAAAGGTGAGCGCTACGGCTTCCCAGTGGTCTCAACGGAGGAACTCCCCCACGTCCTGGGCACCACCGATGTGCTGATCTCCATTCTTCCCGCTACCCCCGACACCGCAGATGCCCTGAATGACGACATTCTCCGGCTCCTCCCGGCCCGGGCTATTTTCGTCAACGTGGGCCGCGGTGCCACTGTCGACGAGGATGCACTGCTGGCCGCCCTGCAGGAGGGAAGGCTGCGCGTGGCCGCCCTTGACGTGACCAAGCAGGAGCCGCTCCCGGCATGGTCGGAGCTGTGGGCTGCGCCGAACCTGATCATCACCCCGCATGTGGCCGGCAACCGCCCCAAAGGCGCATCCCAGTTGATCCTCACCAATGTCAACGCAGTCAAGGCAGGCGATCCGCTCACAAACAAGGTTGCCGGCTAGGGACTACTCGGGAGAAAGGAAAAGCGGGCCTGCCCTCCGAAGAGGGCAGGCCCGCTTGCCGCGGAACAATCAGGCGTGCTCGTAGGTCAGGCAGTCAGCCGCTTCACGGCCGGGGCCGACCCTGACGTCGTGCGCTTCGCACATGAGGTTGTTGTTGTGGACGCACTCGGAGCGCTGGCAAGCACCCACATGCGCGAGGACCTTGGGAAGGCCGCCCATCGCGTTGGTGTCGATGAACGTTGCACAGGAAGCGTGGTCCTGGGTGCCACCGATGGTGATTCCAAAAGCGGTGCAGCCGTCGTGGTTGAAGCCGCAACTGCCCACGCTACAGGCGGATACTTCGGCAATGTGTTCGGTCATTGTTCCTCCTGGCTGGATCCTGAATGGTACTGGGGCGAACCCCGCGTGTACCTCCAAGCTACGCCGGAATTCCACGGTTGAACCCGAACCATTAGCGCATTTGTGCGTGCGCTAATGGAAAGCTATTTGCGGGGTGTACGCAGTGCTTCGCTGATCTTTGCCCGCGTTTCCTGATCCAGCGGCGCCGTGAGATGACGCTCCCGCGCCGCCCTGTCGGACAGGATTTTTTGGACGACCATCCGGCCAAGCCCGGCAAAAACGGCCGCGGCCACAACGCCCAGCACCATCGATTTCGGTTTCTCAGCCATGCCGCAATCCTAGTGATGCGGGCCACCCGCGGCCAGCGCCGCCGTCGAACCTTCCCACCGGGAACCGGCAGGCCTTGGCGGGAGCCGCCGTCGGGCCTTCAAATGGGGCATTTCTGCCATGACGGCGGGGTGTCCTCGCGGAAACGGGCTGAATAGGGTATGTGCGCCAGTCCCGGTAGAATAGGTGTGCAAGCTCGCGGAGCGCCCCCATGCCGTTCAAACATTGCAGTTCACAACCGTGTTTAACCCTTTGTTCATCACGCTGTTTGGATGCGGCTGAACGGCGTGAGACGGCATCTCCGCGGCAGCCTTATTTAAGGTTCACCCAACTCACCGCACAGGAGTTACCGGATGCCCCGGATCGTCGTTGACGTCATGCCCAAGCCCGAGATTCTGGACCCCCAGGGGAAGGCCATCGTGGGTGCATTGCCCCGCCTCGGTTTCAACAGCTTCAGCGCAGTCCGCCAAGGCAAGCGCTTTGAACTGACCGTCGACGGCGAGGTGACCGACGCTATCCTGGCCCAGGCCCGCGAAGCTGCCGAGACGCTCCTGTCCAACCCGGTGATCGAGGATGTTGTCAACGTCGAGGTCGTTGAGGCCTGATATGACGTCGATCCCCCTGATTGGCGAGGCTGTAGCCGTCGCCGCCGAGCCCAGGCTCGCAGGCGCCAAGGTTGGCGTCGTCACCTTCCCCGGCACCCTTGACGACCGCGACGCCGCCCGTGCAGTACGGCTCGCCGGCGCCACGGCGGTTCCGCTCTGGCACGCCGATTCCGAACTGGGCGACGTTGACGCTGTCATCATCCCCGGCGGATTCTCCTACGGCGACTACCTTCGCGCAGGCGCCATCTCTCGTTTCGCGCCGCTGATGTCCAAGATCATTGACGCAGCCAACTCCGACGCAAAGCTCCCCGTGCTGGGTATTTGCAACGGCTTCCAGATCCTCACCGAGTCGCACCTGCTGCCCGGTTCCATGATCAAAAACGACCACCTGAAGTTCATCTGCCGCGACCAGACGCTGCGCGTGGAAAACGCCAACACCGCCTGGACCGTGGACTACACCGACGGCCAGGAAATCATCGTGCCGTTGAAGAACCAGGATGGCCAGTACATCGCCGACGAGAAGACCCTGGATGCCCTTGAGGCCGAAGGCCGCGTGGTGTTCCGCTACGTGGGCTTCAACCCGAACGGCTCCCGCCGCGACATCGCCGGCATCTCCAACGCCGCAGGCAACGTGGTGGGCCTCATGCCGCACCCCGAGCACGCTGTGGAGACCGGCTTCGGCCCCGAGTCACTGGATGGCGCTCCCCGCGACACCGACGGCCTCGGCTTCTTCACCTCCGTACTGACCAAGATTGTGGGAGGCGACAAGTGACCACGGAAACCACCAAGAAGTTCAACATCGACACCGTTGAGCACGCTGCCAAGACCCCGGACACGGAACTTCCGTGGTCCGAGCTGGGCCTGAAGCAGAACGAATTCGACGAGATCGTGAAGGTCCTTGGCCGCCGCCCCACCGGCGCCGAGCTGGCCATGTACTCCGTCATGTGGAGCGAGCATTGCTCCTACAAATCCTCCAAGAACCACCTCCGCCAGTTCGGCGAGAAGGTCACCGAGGAGATGAAGAAGGACATGCTGGTGGGCATCGGCGAAAACGCCGGCGTCACCAACCTGGGCGACGGCTGGGCCGTGACGTTCAAGATCGAGTCGCACAACTCGCCGTCGTTCGTTGAGCCGTACCAGGGTGCCGCTACCGGCATCGGCGGCATTGTCCGCGACATCATCTCCATGGGCGCCCGCCCGGTTGCCGTGATGGATCCGCTGCGCTTCGGCGCAATCGACCACCCGGACACCGCCCGTGTCATGCACGGTGCAGTTGCCGGTATCGGTGGCTACGGCAACTGCCTGGGCCTGCCGAACATCGGCGGCGAAATGGTCTTCGACTCCGTCTACCAAGGCAACCCGCTGGTAAACGCCCTGGCCGTGGGCGTCATGCGCCACGAGGATATCCGCCTGGCCAACGCGTCCGGCAAGGGCAACAAGGTTGTCCTGTTCGGTGCCCGCACCGGCGGCGACGGCATTGGCGGCGCTTCGGTGCTCGCTTCGGAGTCCTTCGACGACACCAAGCCCTCCAAGCGTCCGGCCGTCCAGGTGGGCGACCCCTTCGCCGAGAAGGTCCTGATCGAATGCTGCCTGGAGCTCTTCAAGGGCTCGCTGGTTGAAGGCATCCAGGACCTCGGCGCCGCAGGCATTTCCTGCGCCACGTCCGAGCTCGCCTCCAACGGTGACGGCGGCATGGAGGTCGAACTGACCTCCGTCCTGCTGCGCGATCCCACGCTGACCCCGGGCGAGATCCTCATGTCCGAGTCGCAGGAACGCATGATGGCCGTGGTCACCCCTGAGAACATCGCAGCTTTCGAAGCCGTGATGGACAAGTGGGCCGTGGAGTACTCCTGGCTGGGTGAAGTGACCGACACTGGTCGCCTCATCATCACCTGGGAAGGCGAAGTAATCGTCGACGTCGATCCCCGCACCGTTGCGCACGACGGCCCGGTCTACGACCGTCCGTTCGCCCGCCCGGAGTGGCAGGACTCGGTCCAGGCCAACACGTTCACCGGTTCCGTCGAAGACGCCGGCCGTCCGTCTGCTCCGTCCGAGCTGGCTGCGGCGGTCACCGAGCTGGTGGCATCGCCGAACATGTGCAGCAAGTCCTGGATCACCAACCAGTACGACCGCTACGTTGGCGGGAACACCGCCATGGCGTTCCCCGACGACGCCGGCGTGGTCCGCGTTGACGAGGAGACAGGCCTGGGCGTTGCCCTGGCTACCGACGCCAACGGCCGCTACACCTACTTGGAGCCGTACCAGGGTGCGCAGCTGGCACTGGCTGAGGCGTACCGCAACGTCGCCACCTCCGGCGCCGTTCCGATGGCCGTCAGTGACTGCTTGAACTTCGGTTCCCCCGAGGACCCGGATGTCATGTGGCAGCTCGCCGAAGCCATCCGTGGCCTCTCCGATGCCTGCATGGAGCTCGGCATCCCGGTGACGGGCGGCAACGTCTCCCTGTACAACCAGACCGGCACCACGCCCATCCACCCCTCCCCCGTGGTGGCAGTCCTGGGCAAGCTCGACGACGTCGCACGCCGCACGCCGTCAGGCTGGCGCGAGGACGGCCAGGCCATCTACCTGCTGGGAACCACCGCAGCGGAGCTGGACGGTTCGGAATGGTCCAACCTGCGCGGACACCTCGGTGGCCTGCCGCCGAAGGTCGATCTCGCGGCCGAGCGTGAATTGGGCCAGATCCTGATCAACGCTTCCCGCGATGGCATGGTTGACGCCGCCCACGACCTCTCCGAGGGTGGCCTCGCGGCTGCCTTGGTTGAGTCCTCGCTGCGCTACGGCGTCGGCGCCCGCATTGCCCTTGAGGAACTCATGGAACGTGACGGCGTGGACCTGTTCACGGCCCTCTTCTCCGAATCCCAGGCCCGCGCAATCGTTTCGGTGCCGCGTTCAGAGGAAGTTCGCTTCAAGGACATGTGCACGGCCCGCGGCTTCGCCCACATCCGGATCGGCGTCGTTGACGCTGCCGGTGGAAAGCTGGAGATCAACGGCGTGGACGAGCTCTCCTTGGACGCCCTCAGCGAAGCGCACGAAGGTACGCTGCCGAAGTACTTCGGCTGATCCTCCCCGCTTAAAGCAACGCGGGGTCACTTACAGCCCATAAATCCCCTCGGGATGGGCCTTAAGTGACCCCGCGTTGCTTGTTTAAGCCGGCCAGGTTTGCTGCCGGGCCAGCTGCGCGGTGAACTCCGCCTCTGGCAACGGCCTGCCGAAGTAGTAGCCTTGGCCGCTGGTGCAGCCAATGCTTCGAAGGGCTTCGGCCTGCTCCTTCGTTTCGATTCCCTCCCAGATGCCATCGAGGCCGCAGGAGCGGATGACCTGCTGGATGGCGGCGAGGAAGCCGAGCTGCGCGGAATCTTTGCCGAGATCCTTCACGAATTGCCGGTCCACTTTTACGCGGTCCACGGGGAGCTTCCGGAGGTAGCCCATGGACGAATAGCCAGCACCGAAGTCATCGATTTCCAGCCCCACGCCCAGCCTCTGCAAACTGGCCAGGGTGTAACGGTCCAGCTCGTTGTTGTGGATGATGGCGCTTTCCGTTAACTCCAGCACCAGGGATTCCGGCGCCAGGGACTCCTCGGCGAGGGCCTCGCTGACGTCGTCCACGAATTCCAGGCTCTGCAGGTCCGCGGCGGAGACGTTTATCCGCATGGAAAAGTGATGTTGTGCGGTTGCGGGATTGACCCTCCACTCGCGCAACTGCCGCGCGGCTGTCCGGAGGACCCACCGGCCCAACTCCGCGATGAGGCCGGTGGCTTCGGCGACCGGGATGAACTGGTCCGGCATGATGAGGCCGTGCACGGGGTGGTTCCAGCGGACCAGTGCCTCGGACCCCTCGATCCGTCCCGTGGCAAGCTCCACGATGGGCTGGTAATACAGGACCAGCTGGTCCGAACGGATGGCGTCGCGGAGTTCGCCCACGATCTGGCGTTGAAGCTGCCTGGCATGCAACGTTCCGGGGTCGAACACTTTGAGCTTGTTCCGGCCCTCGCTTTTCGATTCCTCCATGGCCAGGTCGGCTTCCTGGAGGAGATCCTCAGCGCTGTGGTGCGGTTCGGCGATCCTCAGGCCCATGCTCGCCCCGCATCGGACCGAATTGTTTCCCAGGTCGATGTTTGGTTCCAGCGCGGCCAGGATGCGGTTCCCGACGGCGGTGGCCCGGGTTTGCGGGGTGGCCGGCAACAGCACGGCGAACTCGTCGCCACCCAGGCGGGTGACGACGTCGTCATCCCGGACGGCCGACCTGATGCGCATGGCGACGGTCACCAGGATCTGGTCCGCGGCGGCATGGCCGGCGGAGTTCTTCAGGGCTTTGAAGCCGTCCAGGTTCAGGAGGAGCAGCGCCGGGGGTGCTGCGCCCCGGGCCGCGGCGTCCTGCGCGTCACCGAAGGCGTTGATCAGCGCCAAGCGGTTGCCCAGCCCTGTCAGGGAATCGGTCAGGGTGTCCCGATGCTGGTCGTAGCGTGCCTGGTGCAGTTCCTCCATGAGGGCCTGGATATGCCGTTCCAGCCTTCCGATCCTGGGGTCGAGGTCTGCTGGAGAGCCGGACGCAGTGCTGGTCACGACTCTTCCAGGCGGCGCAACGTGGAGTCGGCAACGGCTTGGGGTTTGGAAACGGGGTTCCTGCGCTCGTCCAGGAAGAGCCGGTAGGAGGCGATGTCCAGCCGGCCGTCCGGTTCAACCTTGTTCCCGGCGCGGTAAACGTGGGTGATCCAGGATCCGCCGAGGATGGCCTCGATCCAGGCGTCGCATTCGGCCAGCGGCAGGTGGACGCGGGTACCTGTGTTGCGGCGGTGCCCGGCGATGGACACCGTGATGCAGCTGCCCAGCAGGCCCTTGTCCGCGGTGAACCAGGCGAGTCCTTCGACGTCGGCCACGATGGTCAGGTTGGCATTCCCGTCCTCGACCGACTGCACCGGACTCATCCTTACTGAGCGGCGGCTGGCGTTCAGGGACGGGTGCGATAGGCCTTGGTAGGGTGCGCTGGTGATGTCCTGCCTGAAAGCGGACAACTCGTGGTTGTGCTGGATCTGGATCCTGGTGGTGAGTTCATTCATGATCGTGCCTCGTCCGCGATAATGGCCGCCTCGAGGCGGTCTGCTCCAACAATCCGGTTTCTTCCCTGTGCTTTGGCGCTGTAAAGGGCCGCATCCGCCACCTCGATCATGAAGGCCAGGTCCGCCGCAGCACGGGGGCTGGACGTTACGCCGTAGCTGATCGTGGGGAACGTGACACCCTCAGGTACGGCCATTGCAGCCATGCGGCGACTGATTTCGCTGGCTATGCTCTCAGCACGTTCCTGTGTAGCCCCCGGGAGGAACAGAATGAACTCCTCGCCACCGTAACGGGCTATGAGGTCGGTGGACCTGGCAGAGGCAGTGCAGGCCGCTGCGAAAGCTTTGAGGGCGACGTCCCCGGCGCCGTGTCCATATTCGTCGTTGACGGCCTTGAAGTGGTCCAGGTCCGCCAGGACGATCGCGACGCCGGACTCCGTGGCCCGCAGTCGGTTGAGTTCGCCGGTGGCGAGCTCCAGGAAGGTGCCCCGGTTCAGCAGGCCTGTCAGGTGGTCCCGGGCGGCCCGTTCCTTGAGCCCCTTGATGAGCTGGTCGCTGGTCAGCGCCGTCATGCTGAAGGACACCGTGACCAGAAGAACCATGGACACAAGCCCTGAGGGTGCGGGCCCAAAGTATGTGCGGAAAGTAGCGCTGGTGGGGCCTTCGGCGGCGTAGACGCCCCAACGGCCCAGGTAATAGAGGGCCAAAAGCCCCGCGGCCAGGGAGAGCGCCTTGTGCACTTGGGAGTGGGAGGCCTTGATGAACCAGAGATCCTTGGCCGCCAGCGCAATGCCAACCGTCATCATGGCCAGGTAAACGAAGCCCCCGGACCACACGTTGGTTCCGGGGTCCTCCAGAACGGAAGCAACAGCCGTGATGCCGGCGCCTACCGCCAACTGCCAAGGCGTTGTTTTGAGGTCCCGCAACGACCGCGCGCCGGCCCAGACGCTGAACGCCCCGGCCACCACCAGGACGTTACCCACGGGGTTGGCCCATTGCTGGTGTGTGGTGCCGTTGAGAAGGAACGCAGCGTTGCCCACCATGAATTCCAGCAGTGCTAGGCTCCACCAGCCTGCGTAGGGCGAGCGGGTGCGGTGGAAAGACGCGCAGAAAAGAATGAAGAGCGTCACTGTGACCACGCCCAAGGCAACCCGTACAGAGAATGCATCGAGAACCATGGCCCAACCCCCTCAGCTGGTTATGCTTCGGTCTTTGAGCCCAGTGTGGTGCTGCTCGCTCAACCCCACTGCGGCATTTCCTCAAGATTGACTCAAGATCCTTTTACTTCGAGGAGGATATCTCACCCGGCCCAGTGGCCGTCGTCGTGGTACTCGGCTTCCAACCCGTGCGGTGTCTTCTCCCATTTGTGGGGACTCGTCAGCATCTGCCACGCGGCCCGCCAGGCCGCCACCGAGTGCAGCACCCAGTAGAAGGGGTTGAGCAACGCGAAGATGGCGATCCGCCAGCCATGGCGCCGCAGCGTGGCTACACCGGAGACGACGATCATCATGGCGTTGCCGAACAGCATGGACACCACACCTCCCACCAACAGCCATTGAGGCAGGACCAATCCGACGATGTCGTAGCCGATGTACGTGACCACCGTGAACCCGACCACCAACGGGTAGGCGAGGAACGCCAACGGTGTTCCCAGGATCAGGCCGAGGAAGCCGATGGTGCCCGCGATTCCGGTGCTCCGGATGTAGCGCAGCGAGTTCCGGGTATTGACGGCGGAGGTCACCATATAGCCCTTGATCCACCGGGTGCGTTGCTTGATCCATGCGGGGACTTGCGAGCAGGCCTCCTCCCAGGTGGTGGAGTCGATGACGCCCACCCGGTATCCCTCCACTGCGGCCCGGAGGCCCAGGTCCGCGTCTTCCGTGACGTTCCATGGGTCCCACGCGCCGACTTCCTTGAGCAAGGACGTGACGAAGTGGTTGGAGGTGCCGCCCAACGGCAGGGGAATCCCGGAGTTGTCCAGGCCGGGAAGCATGGAGTCGAACCAGTGGGTGTATTCAATGGTGAACATACGGGTGAGGACGTTTTGGTCTGCGTTGAAATAGTTGAGGGCTGCCTGGACGCAGATGAGGGGTTTGCGGTTCGGGTTGAGGTGTTGCCGCTCGAACTCGTCCTGCTTGAACGCAGCGATGGATGCCCGCAACTGGCCGGGGTCCGGGCGGTCTTCGGCGTCGTAAATCACCACGTACTCCCCGCGGGCGAACGTCAGCCCGTAGTTGCACGCACGGGGCTTGGTTTGCGGGTCGCCCTTGGGCACGATGAGGATTCGCACGTACTCCGGCGGCCTGGAAGCTTTTGCGGCGGCAATGGTCTCGGCGTCGTCCTCCTCCAGGAGCACGAGGACGTCAAGCTTGGAACGCGGGTAGTCCAGCTGCCCAAGGTTGGCCAGTAGTTTGTCGATGATGTTGGCCTCGCGGAACACCGGAACCAGGATGGTGTAGACAGGGAGCTCGGCGTCGGGCACCCGTTCTTCCGCGAGTGGAGGGAGGCCGCGTCTGGCCCTTTCCCTGTTCCGGGCCTTGGCGACTGCGGCCTCGTGCAAGCTGTCGAAGGGGCGGCGGAGGCTCGCGAGGGACTTGAAACCGATGCTGACCAGGAACACGATGTTGGCCGCAGCAAGCAGAACGATGACGGCGGTCAGGGGCGACACCACAAACGCGGCCACGACGCCTGCCCCGAGGACCACCGGCAGGTAGCGCTGCCAGCGCGTCAGGGCCGTGCGCGCAGACTCCCCCGGGCGTTCTTCGGCAAGGCGTTCGGCCGATTCGTAGAGGAGGTGGCGGCGGAAGGATCGTTGGATGGATTGATTGATGTCCCAGTCGGTGGTGGTGCGGAACTGGACGTCGTTGGCCCCGAACGTCAGGGCCGCTTCATGCGCAATGGCCGCCGTGGGTGCCACGGCGGTGGCGACAGTGAGGACATCGCCTTCCATCCGCCACGGCAGCCAGAACGGCTCACCGAGCTCGCTGTAACCGAGCATCTCCATGAGTGCGTCGTCGGCAGGCTCAGCCACCAGGTCAACCAACGGAGCCTGCCACTGCTGGGCCAGCACTTCATAAATCCGACGGCGGTCCAGCCCTGCCTCCAGGATCAGGTGCCGTCCCAGCAGGCCGCCTTCACTTGCGGCGCGGTCCAGTGCCCGCTGAAGCTGCCCGGGGGTGACCAGTCCGGCTTCGAGCAGGGTCTGGCCGATCGACTTCCGGTTGAGCTGGGCGTCCGCAACGTGGGAAGAAGGTGTCATCAGTCTGAGGACCTTTCATAGATCCGGTGCGTTGGTGTGGAGAAAGCGATCGAGTAGCGGACGTTGAAACCGGGGTCCTTCACCATCGCCTGGTACACCAGGTCGGTGGGGCCGGAGTCCCGGGCGCCCGAGCCTGCCTCGACATTGACGAAGACCCACTTGGCGTACTTCGCGGGGTCCTCCAGGGCAGGGCCAAAGTAGTCGCCGGAGGCACGGTTGTAGATTTCCTTGAGCGGGATGCCCATGACAGGGAGGACCGCATTGCCGCGGGCGCTTTCATCCATAAGGATCCCGCCGGACTCGTAATGCTCGTTGAGCCAGCGAGCTGCAGCGGTTGAATGGGTGGTGGATTCTGCGGACATCCGGCCTTCTGCCAGAACGGCAAGGCGAGCGGTAGGGTCCTCATGCCACCACATGTTTTGCGCCACGAGTCCTGCCAGCAATGCGCCGATTACCCAGGGCCTGAACCGCCGGGACCGCGTGATTTCCTGGACGAACACGGCAACAAGGATCGCTACCAGCGGCAAGGCGGTCAGTGCGAAGCGGTTGTTCCACCACGTGGACGGCAGCGAATGGTCGTTGTTGATGGCAGTCTGGCCCAGGAACAGGCTCAGCAGCGCAAATGCGTAGGCACTGCCGGTCACTGCCACCAGCAGGGTGCTGTTCGCGAAGCCCCTCCTGAAGACAAGCACGACGGCGCCGCATGCCGCCACAGCGAGGACGAGGACGCCGGCTGTCTCCAGCAGCGACCAATGGAAAGTAGTCAGCGTGAGCCCCAGGTTGCCCTTGGTGGGCAACAGTCCGCCGTCGGTAATGTTTTTCTGCTGCGCGTAGGCGGAGTATTGCCCGAACATGAACTCCAGCGGGTTGCCGTAGATGGCCCAGTTGTAGGAGATCCACCACAGCACGGCGGCTGCCGGAATCATTACGTAACCGCCGGCCATAGTGAGTGCTTCGCGCCAGGAGCCCGTGCGGCGCTTGCCGACGATGAGCACGAACAAGGTCCCGGTCATCACCAGCGCCCAGCCTTCGTACCTCGACAGCACGGCGGCGGCTGACGGAATGCCGGCGAAGACAGCCAGTTCGCCGGCGCTCATGCGACGCCGGCTTGTGGCCCAATGCGCAAGCCCCGCCATGCCGCCCACGATGCACATGATCAGCACGGGCTCGGTGAGCGCGGTGGTGTAGACGTAGAGGACCGCGGGGTTGGCCAGGACAACCAGTGTGGTAGCGAGTCGACCGGCCCGGCCCAACCCCAGGCGGGCTGCGATCAGGTACAGGCCGGTGGTGGTGGCGGACAACGCCAGGATTCCCAGGAGCCCGGCCGCCCAGCCGGTGCTGAACAACCACATGTTCAGCACGAAGGGCGCGAGTAGCAGGTGCGGCATAGGCAACCAGACGGTTCCCAGCTGCTCGAAGCCCGGGGCCTTGCTGTCGAAGATCCGGCGCGCGATGGTCAGGTGGCTCTGGGCGTCGGAGTAGTCCAGGTTGGTGCCGTGCCCGATCGTGTACAGGCAGGCGAGGTAGCCAACCACGGCGGACAGGACGGCGACGATCCTGGTGCCCGGGACCTTCCGGCCAGCAACCGGGGCGCCGAGCCGTTCCCATGCCCGGGCCAGCAAACCCAAGGCCGCAGGTACTGCCGCTTTGCGGTGGCCGGCACGGCGCGTGGCGAGGCTAGTTGCCATGACCCGGTTCGGAAGATTTCAGCTCAGCGTCCACGTAGGCCTGCGCTTCCCTGGCGCGCTTCCTCATGAGCACGGTGCGCAGCGCGAACGCGAGGCCGAGGACCAGCACGGCCCCGCCGATCCACCAGGCGTAGGGACGGTAGTCATCGGTGACGGCCTTCTGCGGAACAACCACGTTGCTCTCCAACAACACCGGGGTTCCCGATGGTTGCGTCACCAGGAGGTTGCGGGACAAGGAACCCCAACCGCCTTCAACCCCACCCACGTGCGCGGCCAACTGCCCCTGGAGCGTGGCGGCTGCCGCAACGTCGCCCTCGGGGGCCCATGCACCCAGCAGGAGCAGGTTCCGGCCGCCCTGTTCAAAGGCTTCCAGCACGCCATACGGCGCCGATACGCCCACGCCATATTCGACGTCGTCCGGTGAGATGGTGCGGAACTCCGCCAAGCGCAGGGGTGCCGAGAGCTTGTTGGCCATCTCTGCCGTGGCACCGACCACCAGCCCGGACTCGCTCGAATCGGCCAGCGCATCGATACCCACAACCCGGGTGTCCAGGAGCGTGGCGCTGTCCCGCTGGAGCGCAGCGACCAAGGTGGCGGCGTTGACGGTGTTCGCCTGCGCGCTGCCGTCGCCGAAGGCTACCGGAACGCTCTGGCCCAAGACCTGCGGGAAGCGCGCGAAGCCAGCCTTGGTTGACTCACCACGAACAGCGGTCACGGTGCTGCCCGCCGTATCAAGTGTGACTTCCATGGGCATGACGCCCGCCGGTCCGGAGCAGTCACCGCCGGCGGGGAGGGCGGCCAGCCGGATACGCAGGCCGTTCTTCCCCTGAAGCTGCCCGGCTGGAACCTCAGCGTCCACGGTGAAGTTGTCGCCGCCGTCGAGGTTCTGGGAACTCAGCAGGTAGTCGTTCCAGAAGACGGAAAGCTGCGCGTGGGCGTTATCCGGCACGGCCGTGTGCGTGCCCTTGAGCTGGACTTTCACCGAGGAAACCGGTCCGCCAAACTGTGATTGCGAGACACCAACATACGATTCCGGCGTGCCATACCCCGAAAGCTTAAGCGTGGCGCTCCCGAGGTCCTTGATGCTCTGCGCCAGGCCCGGTGCCGCGGGAAGCGCAGAGGTCAGGCCGGTGACCGAAGGCGTTACTGCGAGCGCTGTCTTGTCGCTGGCCAGGGCCCTGGCAGCGGTGCGGAGTTGTTCGTCGTGGCCGGCAAGGATGAGCTGCGGCAGTCCGGCGGCGGTGGCGAGCTTGGTGCCCACCTCGCCTGGGTCGGCGACGACGCTGAGGATCCGACTGCCCGCAGGCAGGTTTGCCACGCGCGCCGCAAGTTCGCTTTCCGGAACCACCGCGACTGCGGCGTCCGGGTAGCGGTGCGACATCGCTGCCGAGGCAGTCATGATGGCCGCGGACACATCGGCGCCCGGATCGGTCGGGACGGGAAGCACGACGGCGGGAACGGACGCCGGGAAGAACTCCCCCACCGTTGTGGGTGCTTTGGCGGTCCCGCTGAAGTCCACCACCATGTTGTTCAGGGTTGCCGTGGCGTTGGAGAGGACACACATGGTCTGGGTTGCGGGGACGAACTGCAGGCCCACTGTCAGTTGCTGGGTCAGCACGTCGGCGCTGCTGACGGCCGCGTCGAGGGGGATGCTGGCAGCAGCGCCGGCTTCGAGCACTACACGCCCGTTGACCGTTGCCCGGACCGTGCCCTCCGGCTTCCCGGACACCACGATTGTTCCCCTGACCCGAGTGGGCTCCAGGCCCGCCGTCACCGGCACCACCAGCACCTGCTCCGCCTGCCCGGCGAGGGCCGAAACGCTGGACGATGCCTGCAGGGTGGAGCCTTGGGAGGGCGCAGCCACGGCCGCCGGAATAGCGGCAACGGACAAGGCCAAAGAGGCAACACAGGCCAGCGTCGCAGCCGCGGCACGGAAACGGGTATGGGGTCTGGTTCGGATTCGGGCAGGGGCTAAGGGCACGATGTCAGTCCTGGTAACTAGCAGCGAATGAGTCCGTCAGCCTTTTGGGCCAACCTCATAGACACTGCCAACCCCAACTCAAGGTGCGTTACTGCATTTCCTCAAGATTCCATCAAGTCCTCACGGTTCCATCACGCTGACCTGCGGTGATAATGAACCATGTGGATCGGTTGGATCGAATTCGATGTCCTCTTAAGCGATATCCATAGCCTGAAGGAGAAGCGCTCGCTGGTGCGACCCCTTGTGGCGGAATTGAAACGGCGTTTCGAGGTTTCAGCCGCAGAGACCGGGTTCCAGGACCAGCACCGCCGCGCACTGGTTGGCGCCGCCCTGGTGGCCCCGGACCACGCGCATCTCCAGCAAGTGCTCGACGCCGTTGAACGGTTCGTGGCTGCCCGGCCCGAGTTTGAGCTGCTGAGCGCCCGCCAGCGGGAGCTGCACAGCGAGGACTAGTAGCCGATGACGGCCAGTCGCGTGGATTCCAGGTGGGAATCGATGGCCTGGTGCGCTGCGTCGAGGCTCCGGCTGCGCAGGGCGTCCACTATGAGCTGATGCTCGCGGAGCACATCGCCGGCGCGGTCCGTCCCCCGGGAGACGGCCTTGACGCCGATCCTCAGTTGCTTTTGCCGTAGCGAGGCGTAGAAGTCGGCGAGGACGGGGTTGCCACCTGCACGGACCATCAGTGTGTGGAACTCGGTATCCAACTCGATAAACCTCGAGGGATCCTTCTTCGCTTCGCGCTGTTGGTCGATGATGGCCTGGAAGGCGTCGATTTGGGCTTCGGCCATGGATTCGAGCGACTGGACAGCCCACTTCTCCACCACGGACCTGGCCTGCAAAATGGCGCGGACATCCGGGTCCGAGATTGGTGGGACATAAGCGCCTTTGTGCGGGATGCGCTTGACGAATCCTTCGGCTTCGAGCCGGAGCAGGGCTTCGCGTACCGGGGTGCGGGAGGTGCCCGTGGTCTTGGCCAGGACTCCCTCGTTGAGGAATGTTTCCTCGTCGCGGGGAAGGGCCGCGATATAGCTTTTCATCCACTGGTACGCCACTTCCGGCTGCGATTGTGCAGCTGGGGTCATCTGGATCATGCAGAGCCTTTCTCGCGAAGCCCAGTATACGAGTTGCATTCAGGGCCGTCCCTAATACCTCCAGGAAACTTCTTCCATAAATATAGACAGGTTGTATACAGCCCGTCTACAGTGTTGTTCAGTGACGGTTTCCCAGTGACTCCGCTCACGTACGGAACCCCTCAATTTCCTGGGACCTCCCGGGCTTGTTCCCCAGAGCCCCCTGTCCCAACCGCAAAAGGATCCCCACTATGACCGATTTGAAGAAAGCAGAACTGAGGCAGCAGAAGCATTCCAGCCTGCCCGTCGTGGCTGCTTCGAGCCTGGCCGGTACCGCCGTCGAGTGGTACGACTTCTTTCTCTACGGGACTGCCGCTGCACTGGTATTCAACAAACTCTTTTTCCCCACGGATGATCCCCTGGTGGGCACCATGCTGGCCCTCGGAACGTTTGCGGCGGGCTTCCTGGCCCGGCCTATCGGAGCAATCGTCCTGGGGCACCTCGGCGACAAGTACGGACGCCGCGCCACCCTGGTGGCCAGCCTCATGCTCATGGGCGTAGCCACCACCCTCATCGCCTTCATTCCCTCCTACGCTGCGATCGGCGTGGCCGCTCCACTGCTCCTCCTGCTCCTCCGCCTGATTCAAGGATTTGCCCTCGGTGGCGAATGGGGCGGCGCGGTCCTCCTCGTCTCCGAACACAGCAACGAAAGTGCGCGTCGCGCCTTCTGGGCCTCCTGGCCCAACATGGGACCGCCCCTCGGCAACCTCATGGCAGCCGGTGTCCTGGCCATACTGGCCGCCACCATGCCGGAGAGCGAATTCCTGGCCTGGGGCTGGCGCATCGCCTTCGGATTGTCTGCATTGCTGGTAATCATTGGCCTCGTCCTGCGGCTCTACGTCCAGGAGACTCCGCTGTTCAAGGAAGCACAGCGGAAGCGCGAAGCCGAAGGCAGCCCGGAACGCAAGATGCCGCTGGCCATCCTTTTCCGCCGCAACTGGCGGGAAATCCTCATCGCCACGGGCAGCCGCATGGGCGAGAACGCAGGCTTCTACATCTACTCCCTGTTCATCATCACGTACGTCACCCAGATCATGGGGCTGCAGAGGCAGACAGGCCTCACCGCCGTCATGATCGGCCAGGCCGTGGCAGTGGTCGCCATTCCCATCCTGGCCCTTTACGCGGACAAAGTCGGCCGCAAACCAATCCTGATCGGCGCCTCCATTGCCACCGTGGTCTGGGCTTTCGCCTTCTTCTTCCTGCTGAACACCGGGCAACTGTGGGGCATCATCGCCGCCGCAGTGGGTGGACTGCTGATCTTCGCAGCGTACAGCTCGGTCATCGGAGCCTTTTTCTCCGAGCTCTTCCCCACCGATGTGCGCTACAGCGGTACCTCCGTGTCCTACAACCTTGCCTCGCTGATCGCCGGCTCGTTGTCCCCCATCATCGCCCTGGCCCTGTACAGCGCTTTCGGCACCGGTTACGCGATCGGAATCTACCTCGCCGCCATGGGCTTGATCTCCATGGTCTCTGTGATGTTCGCCAAGGAAACCAAGGGCCTGCGGCTCAGCGACCTGGATGAGGACCGAGCATGAAAATCGCACTCGTCCAGGTAGCCAGCCCCGACTCCGAAACACGTGAAGAGCGGATCGACCGCGTCGAAGCCACCCTGCGGGACATCAAGGGCGCCGAGCTGATAGTCCTTCCTGAACTTTGGAGCGCCGGCTACTTCCATTTCGATGAATACCAGGCCCTGGCGGAAACACTCACCGGGCCCACGGTGTCCATGTGCGCACGGGTGGCCGCGGACCTGGGCGTCCACCTCCACCTCGGCAGCATCATTGAAGCCCACGAGGACGGCCGGCTCAGCAACACCTCCATCCTGCTGGGACCGGACGGCAGCGTGGTCCACACGTACCGGAAGGTCCACGTCTTCGGTTACAAGTCCAAGGAGGCGAGCCTGCTCACGGCAGGGTCATCACTGCCTGTTGTCCAGCTGCCGTTCGGTGCCGTTGCGGGCATCACCTGCTACGACCTCCGCTTCCCCGGATTGTGGATGGAGCTGAGCACCCGGGGTGCGGAGATCGTCATCGTCCCCGCAGCTTGGCCTGCAGCGCGGCGGGAACACTGGCGCCTGCTCACCACTGCACGGGCCGTGGAGCACCAGATCTTCGTGATTGCCTGCAACGCCGCCGGCAGCCAGGAAGGTGCCGAGCTGGGCGGCCACAGCAGGGTGGTGGACCCCGCAGGCAAAGTTATCGCCGAAGCGGACTCCGGAGAAGCCGTGCTCATGGTGGACATCGACCCGCAGCAAGTGAACGCAGTCCGCACCGAATTTCCCGTCATCGGCGACCGCCTCGCCGCATACGACACCTTGACTGTCTAGAGGAAAATAAATGCAAACACAGCAAACAACAAGGCAAGTCCCACCCACTTTCAGGGTGGTGGGAACGGAAAAAACAATCACTCTCACGGATTTCCACGGAGTGGTGGCCGGCTACACAGGCCGTGATCCTGAAGCAGTCCAACACCACATCGATGAACTGGCGGCCATCGGAGTAGCACCACCGCCGGAAGTGCCTATGTTCTACCGCATGGACTCTGACCTGTTCGAGACCTCGGGCGAGCATGACGCTTCGGACAACCTGACCTCCGGTGAGATCGAACCCCTCTACATCCGCCACGAGGGGAAGTTCTACCTGGGCATCGGATCCGACCACACCGACCGTGACATCGAAGCCACGGACATCGGCGATTCCAAGCGGGCGTGCCCCAAGCCGGTCGCCGGTGAGGTGATCGCCGTCGAATCCTTGGAGAACCTCGACCTTGACCAGTGCACTGCACGCTCCTGGGTGGATGGCGAGTTGTACCAGGATGGCCCGTTGAGCGGCCTGCGGAAGCCGGCGGACGTCGTCGAACGCCTTTTGGCCCGCACGGACATCGGTGAAGCCGACTTCATGTGCCTCGGCGGAACCCTGCCGCTGCTGAACGGAAAGTTTGTTGACGGAACTTCCTGGAAGTTGGAGCTCTCCTTCCCGAATGGGACCACCATTGAACATAACTACAAAATCAAGAAAGGCTCACTCTGATGAGGACCGGAAAAGAGTACCTGAAGTCCCTGAACGACGGCCGGACAGTGATCCTCGACGGCGAGGTGGTCGGCAACGTCCTGGAACACCCGGCCTTCGCGAAGGTTGCCCACACCATGTCCGAGCTGTTCGACATCGCAGCCGATCCCGCCAACGGCATGCAGTTCCACTCCGAAGAAATTGACGGCCCGGCCAACCGCACCTTCGCTGCTCCCCGCACCCAGGAAGAACTGGTGCTGCGACGCGAGGCCATCGAGAAGTGGGCCAAGCACACCCATGGCTGGGTGGGCCGGAGCCCTGACCACGTTGGCACCTTCTTTGCCGCCTTCGGATCGCACGCGGACGTCTTCAAGAACGAGGAACGCGACTTCGCCGGCAACGTGGAGCGGTACTACAAGAAGATCCTGTCCGAAAACCTGTACCTTTCCTACGCGATCATTCCCCCGCAGGTTTCCCGCGCAACCACAGCGTCCGGTTGGGAAGGCGAGTACCTGCAGGTCGGCGTCGTGCGTGAAACCGAGGAGGGCATCATTGTCCGCGGTTCGCAGATGCTCGCCACCGGTGCCGCGATCGCTGATGAAGTCTTCGTCACCTGCATCAAACCGCTGGGCCCGGACGACGTGGACTTCGCCGTCAGCTTCGCCATCCCGGTTGCCACTGACGGCCTGAAGCTGTACTGCCGCCGCCCCTTCGCACCGGCTGCCACCAGCGACTTCGACTACCCGCTGACCAGCCACTACGACGAGCCGGATGCCCTGGTGGTGTTCGACGACGTCCTCATCCCGTGGGACCGCGTCTTCATTAACCGGAACATCGACACCCTGCGCCGCCAGTTCTTCGACACCGGCGCCCACGCCCTGGGTAACTGGCAGGCCCAGATCCGGTTCTCCACCAAGCTGAAGTTCATCGCCTCCGTTGCCCGCAAGGTCACGCAGGTGAACGGCACGGACAAAATCCCCGGTGTCCAGGAGAAGCTCGGCGAACTCGCCGCGATTGTCCAGTCCGTAGAGTCTGCCGTACTGGCTGCCGAGTACACGGCCACAACGGACGACGCCGGTATGAGGGTCCCGGGAAAGAGTGCACTGTACGGGGCCATGGGCCTGCAGTCCGAGACGTACCCGCGAGTGATTTCGATCCTCCGGGACTTGGTGGGCGGCGGCGTCCTGCAGTTGCCCTCCAGCGTCGCCGACATGACCAGCAGCGTGACCCGGCCGGACATGGAACGCTACGTCCAGTCCCCCGGCGTCAGCAGCGAGGAGCGCGTCAAGCTCTTCAAACTCGCCTGGGACATCATCGGTTCCGAGTTCGCCGGCCGCCACCAGCAGTACGAGATGTTCTATGCCGGCGCTCCATTCGTGGTCCGCGGCGCCTACACCTACCGGAACTACGGCTACGACGCCCTGGTGGCGGAGCTGGACACGTTCCTGGGTTCCTACGGCATCGACTCCGCACCGGAAGGAATCTGACCATGGCAAAGCCCGAATTCGAGTTCACCCCCGTCTCCTCGGTGGACTTCGCACCCTGCAACCCGCCCATCGAAGGCCTGTCCGAGGCCATCCTGGCACGGGATTCGGACAACGACAGCGTCACCCGCATTCTGAAGTTCGAGCCTGGCACGGACACCTCCCCCAACGGCGTCCTGACCCACGATTTCTGGGAAGAAGTCTTCATCTTCGAGGGCTCCTTCGTGGACCAGCGCCTGGGCAAGACGTTCAAGGCCGGCGACTGGGCCACCCGTCCTCCCGGAATGGAACACGGGCCGTGGGTCTCCGAGAATGGCGCCAAGATGTTCGAAGTCCGGTACTACACGGATTCCGTACCAGCCGAGCGGAGCAACTGACATGAGCCTGGCACCAGCCTTCACCATCCCCGATGCCATGGGGATGCGCCGCGCCATGGGCCGCTTCCTCACCGGCGTCGCCGTGGTCACCACCCAGCACCAGGATGAGCAGTACGGGATGACCATCAGTTCGCTGACCTCCATCAGCTTGGAACCGCCCATCCTCATGATCTCGCTGAACTTCGGGACCCGGACGGGCGAGGCACTGATGGAGAGCGGCAAGTTCGCGGTTTCCATCCTCGGCGCCAAACAGGAGTCGGTGGCCCGGCGTTTCGCTGTCCGGGGCGGCGATCGCTTCGGCGACGGCGACTTCGACATCACCGACAGTGGGCTGCCGGTGATCAAGGGCGCCCTCGCCCAGGCGGACTGCACCGTTGTGCAGCAGTACGACGTCGGTGACCACCAGGTCTTCTTCGGCCAGGTCACCACGTGCCGGGACCGGGACGGAGAGGTGCTCGCGTTCAAGGCCGGACGCTTCGGTTCCTTCTCCGACTTCGGACACGCAGAGATCCCCTGGATGTTCTGAGTTCCCATAGAGCAACGCGGGGTCACTTACGGCCCATAATCCCCCTCAGGATGGGCCGTAAGTGACCCCGCGTTGCTGTTGGCTGGCGGATTACTCGATGGTCAGCTCGCCCATGCGGTCCCAACCGCTGCCTTCGAACTGACGGCTGATGATGTGGGGAGTCTCCACCAGCGCCTGGGGCATGTCGGCCATGGCCTTCTTGAAGTGTTCGCTGTTGACGTGGGCCTCAGCGGCATCGTCCTGGAACGCTTCCACCAGCACGAACTCGTTGGGGTTATCCACGCTGCGGGACCAGTCGAACCACAGGTTGCCAGACTCCTCGCGGGTTGCCTTAGTGAAGTCGGCTACGAGGTCCAGCCACCGCTCGGACCAGTCGGGCTTGACGTTGAATTTGACCACAATAAAGATCACGGGCTGCTGCCTTTCGTTGCACTACAGATCCGTTCCCATCCTTCCAGAGTTAAAGCCCGACGGCGGCCGCCACCTCAGGTGACGACCGCCGTCGAACGCTTATTTGGCGTGGTTGTACTACTTAGAGGTTCCTTGCGAAACGGAACCCTGCAGCTGGCGCTGGAAGATCACGTAGACGATGAGCACCGGGATGACCGTGACGCTGACGGCTGCGAACAGCGCGCCGTAGTCCACCGCATAGCCCATCTGGCCGGCGAAGGCCGCGAGTTCCTGGGAAAGGACGCGCGGGCCGGCAGCGTTGATGGACACCGGAATGAGGAACTGGTTCCACAGGCCCAGGAAGTTGAAGATGGCAACCGAGGCAAGCCCCGGCTTGGCCATCGGCAACATGACCTGGAAGAACGTCCGCCACTCCCCTGCGCCGTCAAGGGCAGCTGCTTCGGTGATTTCGTGAGGCAGCGACTTGAAGAAGGAGAACAGGAAGAACACCGTGAACGGAAGCGCGAAGCCAACGTAGACCAGGATCAGCCCGGGCAACGTGTTCAGCAGGCCCATGTTCTTCAAGACGAAGAACAACGGCACCATGGCCAGGAAGATCGGGAAGGTGAGGCCGGCAAGCATCAGGTAGTAGATGGCCCTGCTGCCCGGGAAGGTGTAGCGGGCCAGGACGTAGGCGCACATGGCGCCCAGAACCATCACGATCACCAAGGCCACGGCGACAACAATCACCGAGTTCAGGAACGCGCTGCCGATCCCGGCTTCGCTCCAGGCTTTGATGTAGTTGTCCAGCTTCCATTCGGCCGGCAAGGAGAACGGCGAGGCGAAAATCTCGCTGGACGTCTTGAAGGAGGACATGAACGTCCACAGGAGCGGCAGGATGACAATGAGCGTCCAAATGGTCAAAGCCGTGTGCGAGACTGCTCCCACCACTTTGTCGCCCGTCGAGGTTGCCGGTTTCCGCGGTTGGAAGTGCAGTGACTTCATTTCCGGTGTCGAAACTTTGGTACTCATTACAGGCTCACATCCTTATCGCCGCCGGTGAGCTTGTTGACCGCGAAGACCAAACCGGAGAAGATCAGCGTCGCGATGGCCAGCACAACGCCCATGGCGCTTGCGAGTCCGAACTGCCCCTTGCTGAAGGCGGTGAAGAACAGTTGCTGCGCCATCACCAGCGTGGAGTTGTCCGGACCGCCGCCGGAGTTCAGCGCGGCCATGTAAACGAACGCATCCAAAGCCAGGATGCCCATGTAGATGTAGGCCGTCTGGATGTTGTCGCGGATCAGCGGGATGGTGATGGACACAGCGGTGCGGAACCTACCGGCGCCATCGATCCTCGCGGCTTCGAAAAGCTCGGCGGGGATGCCCTTGATGCCTGCCACGAACAGCACCATGTAGAAGCCCACGAAGCCCCAAACGATCACGAACATGGTGGCTATCATGGCGGTGTTCTTATCGCCCAACCAGGCGAAGTCCTTGAACTGGTCCAGGCCCACTCCGGTGAGGATGCCATTCAGCAGGCCTCCCGAGGGATCGTAGATTTGCCCCCACATAATGCCGATCGCGATAGCGGGGATTGTGTACGGGAAGAACGAGACCACGCGGTAGAAGCTGGAGTTACGCAGGCCCTTGATTTGGCCTTTGCTGCTGCCGCCAACCGTGACCAGGGAGGCAAGAACCAGGCTCAGGATGATGGTAATGATCGGCAGGAAGATGACCAGGAGGATGTTGTTCCCCATGGCCTTCATGAAGATGTCGTCCGTGAAGATCTTGGCGTAGTTCTCAAGTCCGATGAAGTTCTGGTTGGGCGAGAATCCCGACCAGTCCGTCAACGAGTAGCCAAAAGCCTGGATAAAGGGCCAAATCACGAACAACAGGTAGATCGCCAGCGGCAGTCCGAGGAAGACCGCGAAGAAACTGACCTTGTCCCACGTCAACGGCTTCCGCCGCCGCTTGATCACCTGCTGTGGGGCGGTCGCCGGAACGACGGCGGCCAGGCCGTCGTCGTTCCGGCTCTGCTGAGTTTTCACTGAAGTCACTTCACTTCGATCTTCTTGACCGAGCTGTCGTTACGGACCTTGTCGGTGATGTTCTGGAGCGCGGACGTCAATGTCGCGACGTCGGACTTGCCATCCAGGAAGGTGTTCCAAACAACCAGCTGGTCCTTGTTGGTGCCGTACAGGTCGATGAAGTTCCAGGTGTAGATGTTCTCACCGGCATCGCTGAGCATCTTCGTCTGCGAAACCAGGGCGGTTGAACCGAAGCCATCGGCCGGAACAGTGTCCTTGACGATGGTGGGAGCCAGCTTGGTCTTGGCGAAGTTGGTGGCTGCTTCCTTGGAGAGCATGATGCGGAGCAGTTCCTTGCCACCGGCGGCGTTCTTGCCCTGGGAAGGCACAATGAACGGTTCGCCTGCAGCACTGTGAAGTGCGGTCTGCGGCATCTTGGGGCTTGCGCTCACGGACGGGGCTGGGGTGCCCATCATGTTGAAGCCGGCCTTGGTCTGGTCCTTCATTTCGTTTTCGATCCAGGAACCCGAGGGGTAGAACACGGCTTCCTGCGCGTTGCTCCACTGTGCCTGGGCAGCGGTGAACTGCGTGCCGGAACCGCCAGGCTTGAAGAAGCCGGCCTTGACGATCTTGTCCAGGGCAGTGAAGACGGACTGGATGGCCGGGTGTGACCAGCAATCGGCTTTGAGGTTCTCCAGGGCGAGGCGGACCTCGTCGCCGCCTTCCTTGATGGCGGACGCGATGGCCAGTTCCTGGTAGTACGTGGCCGCTTCCTTGCCCCAGACGAAGAGGTACTTGCCCTTGGCCTTGGCCTGCTCGCCGAGGGTGTACATCTCATCCCAGGTCTTCGGAACGGTCCAACCGTTTTCCTTCAGGAGGGAGTCGGAGTACCACACAGCGTAGACCGTCAGGACGTAGTTCAGGGCAGCAAGCTTGCCATCGAAGGTGCCTGGAGCCAGTACGCCGGTGTACAGGGTGTCCTTGATGACCTTGCCCTCGAGGTTCTTGGCCTCAACCAGCGGCGTGAGGTCCTCGAGCTGGCTGAGGATGGTGCTGAAGCCGATGGCTTTCGCGCCGGAGTTGTCGATCAGGTCCGGCGGGTTGCCGCCAACGAAGCGCGGCTGCAGCTCCTGGGCGATGTCGGTGGACGGCGCAATCTTGGCGGTGGAACCTGAGTGGTTCTTCTCGAAGAGCTTGCCTGCGAACTCGACGTAGTCGATGCCGTAGCCGCCCTTGAAGATGACGGCGTCCAGGGTGGCCTTGTCAGCCATGCCGAACGGGTTGGTGTCTGAGACCGTTCCTGTAGGACCGGCGGATGTTCCACCGCCGCCCGCAGCACAGGAAGCAATGGTTCCCCCCATAGGAACGAGGACAGCTGCGGCGAGTGCTCCGCGCAGGAATCCACGGCGACCAACGGACTGGTGCTGAACGTTCATTTCTAAACCCTCCAGTGACTCGTAGTGTCGACTGTTGCGGCAGAAACCGTTCAGTCAGACAGTCTGGGTTGGCGCTCTGGCAGCACCAACCTTCTGTGACATAATTCACCACGAATGATCGAAAATCAATATTTCGCGGCAGTTTCGATCAACATTTGTCAAAGCGTGATCTTTCTACGGACCTTCAGCGAGGGCCTTCCCGCACTCGGTGATCGCGTCCCGCGCCAACGCCTTCTGCCGCTCAGTTCCCAGTCGTTCCGCCCATTGTTCGGCCAATTGGAACTCCACCATGGCCTCCGTGAGCCGGTTTTTACCGCGCAGAAACGACCCCAGGCCCGCGTGCAAAGCAATCATCCAGCGCTTGGTTCGCTCATCGTGGGCGGAGGACGCATATTCCAGGCCACTCCGCATCCAAACCTCCGCGTTCCCGGCGTCCGCGATGGAGAGCATATGGAGCGCATCGACCGCCAGGAATTCCTCACCAAGGTGATCCGCCAACTCTGCTGCCTGCTCAAGGAGCGGCACGGCCATGGCGGCTCGGCCACCCGCATTGAGGACGCGCCCGCGCTCCAGGAGGATCCGCACGCCAACGGTGGGCTCGTCGTCGTCGATTCCATCCAGGAGCGCGTCAGCTTCCTCGAAGCGGCCCTGCAGGCCGATGGCCCGCCCAAGTTGGGTGGCGAGCTCGGCCTGCTCGTCGACGTCGTACATTTCCTCAACCATGGCGGCACGGAACCGGGCTTCGGAAGCCGCCGGATCGCCAAAGTTCCACAATTGGTCCAGTGTCTTCTGATCCAGCATCAAACCGCTCCTGACCAGCCCAAGGCTGTGGTCTCTAGGTATGCAGTATCAATCTATCCCCCTGTCAGCGCCATGGGGAGGGGCGTTATGAGGGTGTTACTTCCCTCGCGGAGCGGCCAGCCTGGCCCACCCAAGTCGTTCCTGTTGCTTGCGGCTGAGGGTGGCCACCACCAGGTCGTAGGAGTCCTCCACCATGTCCCTGATCATGTCGTCCGGCAGGGCGCCATCAAGCCGAACGCCATTCCAGTGGGTCTTGTTCATATGCCAGGCACCGGTAATTTCCGGATGGGCAGCCCGAAGCTGCTCGGCCAGCGCCGGCTCGCATTTGAGGCTGACAGACCAGTTGCCCGGGTCCATCGCGGAGAGTGCGAACATTTTGGCCTCGTGCCGTGCACCGCCGGCCACGGCCGCCCGGACCTTGAAGACAGATGTCTCCGGACCGAAGGGAAAGTCTTCGAAGGCGCCGGGGAAGCCCAGGCAAATCTCGCGCAAGCCGGAAACATCCATGGACGTGAGCCTACTTGGGGGGCAGCTTAGGGGTCGAGCCCTACGCCACGCCCAGGAAATCCTCCAGCAGCACCACTTCCAGCCCTGCCGCCAGCTGGGCAGCGCGGAACGCAGCAAGGTCTGCAGCAAACTCGGCCCGGAAATGCATTAGGACAATATCCCCGGGGCGCAACGAGTTCCCTACTTGGTAGTCCATCTTTCCGGCGTTTGCCTTTGCCTCCCACGTAACCACCGCTTTCAGGCCCGCAGCTGCCACGGCCTGCCGCATCGCGTTTGAGTAAGCACCGCCGGGTGGCCGGAACAATGTGGGCTTGCGGCCATACTGTTGAACCGCGTACTCCTGCATCCCCACTATGTCGTCCAGCTGCTGTTGATAGCCCCACTGCCGCACCATGTTGATGTTGTGTGTCACCGTGTGGTTTTCCACCAGGCTGCCCTGGGCCTTGAAAGCGTTGAAGAACGCCGGGTTGTCCGCAATGGTGTTCCTGGTGAGGAACAGTGATGCAGGATAGTCGTACTCCGCCATGAGCTTCACCGATTCCGGGGTCTTGATGTTCCCGTCGTCGATGGTCAGGAACACGATCGGGTGCTTGGTGGGGATCTTGGTGATAACCGGCGCGAGTCCGCCAACAATCGGCGGCAACTGGTAGTCCGGGATGAAACTCCGGCGGATTCGCTTCGTCGCCGCAAGAGTTGGCGTCGGAGTCGGCGTCACCGTAGCAGCCGTAGCAGCCGGGGCCTCCGGCGAGCCGACGGCGGCACTTGGCGGCAGCGCCGTCGTCGTACTTTCTGCCCCTTCAGCGGGAGTGCAAGCCGTGAGCCCGGCCACCACCGAGGCGCCCACAACACCGAGGAGGGCCCGCCTACTGGGCAAGGAAAATGGCATTGCAGAGTGGCGCCAGTCATGGCTGTCCCCCGGGGCTAAAGAGATGAGTCAGCAGCAATCTAGCAGAGGAACCCGTCCCGGGATCATAGGCCGTAATGCCAGCCTTCACGCGCCGGGCAGGAGTTCACCACCACTTCGAGTCCTGCTTCCCTGGCGCGTTGCGTTGCCTCGTCGTCAAAGACGCCCAGTTGCAGCCAAACGGCCTTGGCACCGATCGCAATCGCCTGGTCGATCACAGCCCCCACGCGTTGCGAGTTCACGAAGCAATCCACCACGTCGATGGGATGCTTGGCCTGCGGAATATCAGCCAAGGACTTATACCCCTTTTCACCATGCACGTCCTCGCCCTTGAGGTTGATGGGGATGATCTCCATGCCCATCTTGTCCCGGACGTAGAGCGAAACATCGTAGGCGGAGCGCCACTGGTTGGTGCTGAGGCCCACGATGGCCCACGTGCCCTTTGTTCGCATCAACCGCTCCACGACGGCTGGATCGTTGACATGCATCATGGCCTAAGCCTACTCCTGACGCTCAACCCAGCGGTCTGCCGAATAATCTGCATATTTTGCGGACCTCAGGCCGTCCAGGCGAATATTACGCACCACTACCGCTGGTTTTGAGCCAAATGGACCATCGGCTTTAGTGAGGAGTGACCATCCCCGCGGACGAGGGCGACCATCCCTTGCTTCGCATCTTCGCACTGAGCCTGCACTTCCGGGCAAGGAGCAACCATGACTTCTGCCGTACCCACCCCCAAAATTTCACACACCACTTCGGACGCGACGGCCTCTGAAGCAGGGCTGCTTGACGCGCCCGGCTCCCTTCACGGCTCTTCGGGATGGTCCTCGACTGAGCCAAAGGACGGCGCAGTGCACGGCGCCGATCTCGGCGAGCGGGCGCGTCACGGCAGTTTTGACGGCAGTTTTGACCGGAACGGGTCAGCCGTTGGCTTCTGGGAAGAGCAGGCCCGCCGCCTGCACTGGGCAGCCCCTTGGCACACCGCGCACACTTGGACTCCTGTTGATGTTGAAGCGGGCCGGGGCCCGGAGATCTCATGGTTCGACGGCGGCAAGCTGAACGTTGCGTACAACTGCGTGGACCGGCACGTGCTCGCCGGAAAGGGTGACAAGGTTGCCCTCTACTTCGAAGGTGAACCCGGTGACCGCCGAGCCATCACCTACGCGGAACTGCAACGCGAGGTGTCCAAGGCCGCGAACGCGCTGCTGGGTCTTGGCATCACCAAGGGCGACCGCGTTGTCATCTATCTCCCGGTTATTCCGGAAACCGTGATCATCACGCTGGCCGTGGCTCGCATCGGTGCGATCCACTCCCTGGTCTTCGGTGGGTTCTCGGCCGAGGCATTGCGGTTCCGGGTGGAGGACACCCAGGCGAAACTCCTGGTCACCACGGACGGCCAGTTCCGCCGCGGGGTTGCCGTAGCGGTCAAGGACAACGCCGACGCCGCCGTCTCCGGTGATAACGCCATTGAGCACGTGCTGGTCATCAACCGGACCACACCAGCCGGCGAACTCGCGAACGTGGCCATGACAGAGGGTCGGGACGTCTGGTGGCACGACGTCGTTGATACTGCCTCCGAGGTCCACGAGCCCAAGGCCTTCGACGCTGAGACTCCGCTGTTCATCATGTACACCTCCGGGACCACGGGGAAGCCAAAGGGCCTGGTCCACACTGCCGGAGGCTATCTGACGCAGGCATCGTGGAGTTTCGAGTACCTGTTCAGTAACCCTGATGCGTCGCTGCGGGACCAGGACGTCCATTGGTGCACCGCGGACTTGGCCTGGGTCACCGCCCACACCTACGAGATCTACGGTCCGCTCTCCAACGGCGCCACCCAGGTGATCTTCGAGGGCACGCCCAACACCCCGCACCCCGGCCGGCACTTCGAGATCATTGAACGCTACAAGGTCACCCAGTACTACACGGCGCCCACACTGGTCCGCTCCCTCATGGGATGGTTCCCGGACGGCGTGCCGGACAGCTACGATTTCTCGTCGATCCGGGTGCTGGGTACCGTGGGCGAGGCCGTGAATCCCGAGGCCTGGCGGTGGCTGCGCGACAACATCGGCGGTGGCACGGCACCCATGGTGGACACCTGGTGGCAGTCCGAAACTGGTGCCACCATCATGTCCCCTTCGCCCACGGACACTGAGTTCAAGCCGGGCTGCGCGGCTCGCGCCCTTCCCGGCGTGAGCACACGCGTGGTGGATGAAGCCGGTCGGCTCACTGGGCCCGGCGAGCAAGGCTTCATCGTGGTGGACCGTCCCGGCCCCGCCATCGCGCGGACCGTGTGGGGCAACCCGCGGCGCTACTTCGACTCCTACTGGAGCCAGTACGCCAAGCAGGGCTGGTTCCTCGCCGGCGACGGCGCCAAATACGATTCCGACGGCGACATTTGGATCCTTGGGCGCGTGGACGACACCCTCAATGTCTCAGGACATCTGCTGTCCACCATTGAGATCGAGTCCGCGCTGGTCTCGCACCCGGACGTGGTGGAGGCCGGAGTCTGTCCCGTTGCCGATACCACCACCGGGCACGCCGTCGTAGCGTTTGTCGTCCTCCGAAGCGGCTCAGGTGACCGGGAAGCGGAAGTCGCCCACAACCTGCGCAACCACGTTGCCAAGGAGATCGGCCCCATCGCCAAGCCGCGCGACGTCGTCGTGGTGGCAGACGTACCCAAGACCCGCAGCGGCAAGATCATGCGCCGGCTGTTGACCCAACTCTTTGAGGGGACCGCCTTGGGCGACACCACCTCACTCCAAAACGAACCGGCAATCGCCGGAATCCAGGACGTCCTGCGCGAGCGGGCCCGAGTGAAGGAAAATTCATGACCGAGATCAGCAACGTCGCACGACTCTCCGAGCCGCTCAAGTTCGCCTACTGGGTTCCCAACGTTTCCGGCGGCCTGGTGGTGTCCACCATCGAGCAACGCACCGGCTGGGACTTCGACTACAACAAGAAGCTCGCCCGGATCGCGGAGAACTCCGGCTTTGAATACGCCCTCACACAGACCCGTTACGCCGCTTCGTACGGCGCAGACAAGCAGCACGAAGCCACGTCCTTCAGCCTGGCCCTGCTGGCTGCGACAGAGCGACTCAAGGTCATCGCCGCCGTCCACCCGGGCATGTGGCACCCTGGCGTGCTGGCGAAGTACATCATCACGGCTGACCACATCTCCAACGGCCGGGCCGCCGTCAATATTGTGTCCGGCTGGCTCAAGAACGAGTTCACCAATTTCGGCCTCGAATGGCTGGAGCATGATGAACGCTACGTCCGCACCGAGGAATTCATCAACGTCCTCCGCGGACTGTGGACCGAGCAGGGCTACAGCCAGGGCGGCAAGTACTACAACATCACCGATTTCACCCTGAACCCGGCGCCGGTGGACGTTCCCGGCCGGGCGCACCCGGAGATCTTCTTCGGTGGAAACTCGACGGCGGCCCAGGCCACCGCGGGCCGCGTTGCCGACTGGTACTTCTCCAACGGTAAGGACCTTGAGGGTTTCAAGGAGAACATTGCCGGTGTCGTTGCTGCGGCCGGTGAAACGAACCGCGGCTCCGAGGGTGCGCTTGCTGCTCCGCGCTTCGGCCTCAACGGTTTCGTCATTGCCCGCGACTCCGAAAAGGAGGCCCGCGACACCCTCCGCGAGATCGTGGAGAAGGCACACAAGCCCGCAGTCCAGGGATTCCGCGACGCCGTGCAGGAAGCCGGAGCGTCCACCAAGGACGGCAAGGGCATGTGGGCGGACTCCACGTTCGAGGACCTGGTCCAGTACAACGATGGTTTCAAGACCCAGCTCATCGGCACCCCGGAGCAGATCGCCGAGCGGATCGTGGAATACAAGAAGATCGGCGTGAACCTGTTCCTCACCGGCTACCTGCACTTCCAGGAAGAGATCGCTGCGTTCGGCCAGGACATCCTCCCGATCGTCCGCGAACTCGAGGCAGACCTCGCCCGCAAGAACGGCATTGAGTTAGACCTTTCCTCCACACCGGTTGCTGAGTCGGTGGCAGTCTGATGGCCGACCGCACTTTCGGGTTCCGCACCCGCGCCCTGCACGCTGGAGGCACCCCCGACGCCGAACACGGTGCCCGCGCTGTGCCTATCTACCAGACCACGTCCTTCGTGTTCAAGGACACCAACGACGCTGCAAACCTCTTCGCCCTGCAGAAGTACGGCAACATCTACTCCCGCATCGGCAACCCCACGGTCGCCGCTTTTGAGGAGCGCATCGCTTCCCTTGAGGGCGGGATCGGGGCTGTCGCGACGTCGTCGGGCATGGCAGCCGAGTTCATCACGTTCGCAGCGCTGACCCAGTCCGGCGACCACATCGTCGCCGCATCCCAGCTCTACGGCGGCACCGTCACCCAGTTGGATGTATCGTTGCGCCGCTTCGGCGTCGACACCACCTTCGTGCCCGGAACGGACCCGGCAGACTATGCCGCGGCCATCCAGGAGAACACCAAGGCGCTGTTCGTCGAGGTGGTGGCGAACCCGTCGTCGGAAGTCCAGGACCTTGCGGGGCTGGCCAAGGTAGCGCACGACGCCGGTATCCCCCTGGTGGTCGATGCCACCTTGAGCACGCCTTACCTCGTGCGGCCGATCGAGCACGGTGCGGACATCGTGATCCACTCGGCCACCAAGTTCATTGGCGGCCACGGCACCACCCTGGGCGGGGTGATCGTGGAGAGCGGCCGGTTCAACTGGGGCAACGGCAAGTTCCCCATGATGACCGACCCCGTGCCCTCCTACGGAAACGTCTCCTGGTGGGGCAACTTCGGGGAATACGGCTTCCTGACCAAGCTGCGCTGCGAGCACCTCCGCGACATTGGCCCGGCACTCTCCCCGCTCTCCGCTTTCCAGCTCCTGCAGGGTGTGGAGACACTCCCCCAGCGTTTGGACGAGCACTTGAAGAACGCACAGGCCGTGGCCGAATGGCTCGACGCAGATCCCCGCGTGGCTTACGTGAACTATTCCGGCCTGCCGTCACACCCCCACTTCGAGCGCGCACGGAAGTACCTGCCCAAGGGGCCTGGTTCGGTGTTCTCGTTCGGTGTTGCCGGAGGTCGCGCCGCCGGGCAAAAGTTCATCGAGTCCCTGCAGTTGGCTTCCCACCTGGCCAATGTCGGTGATTCACGGACGCTTGTCATCCACCCGGGCTCCACCACTCACCAGCAGCTCAGTGCCGAACAGCTCGAATCCGCGGGCGTTCCGGAGGACCTGGTCCGGATCTCCGTGGGTTTGGAGGACCTGGATGACATCCTTTGGGACCTTGACCAGGCACTCACCGAGGCGCAAGCAGCTGCTGAAGTCCCATCAGTAGTAGGAGCAAAAGCATGAGCAACACCGAACGTACATGGGACGGGCCATCTGCTCCCGAGCGCTTGTCGCTCCTGCGCCAGGCCAAGTCCATCGCGATCGTTGGCGCCTCGGACAAGCCGTCCCGCGCCAGTTACTTCGTGGCCACCTACCTGCAGTCGTCCACGCGCTACAAGGTGTACTTCGTGAACCCCGTGGTCAAGGAAATCCTGGGCCAGCCGACATACGCTTCGTTGGCCGATCTACCCGAGTCCCCGGACATCGTTGACGTCTTCCGCAAACACGACGACCTCCCCGGGGTCATGGACGAAGCCGTCGCAGCCGGGGCCAAAACCCTGTGGCTTCAGCTGGGTTCGTGGCACGAGGATGTTGCACGCGATGCCGAGGCCGCGGGCCTCAATGTGGTCATGGACCGCTGCGTGAAGATCGAGCATGCCCGCTTCCACGGCGGACTACACCTTGCTGGTTTCGACACCGGAGTCATTTCTTCCAAGCGCCAGGTCCTCGCCTAAGCGGGTCCTCGCCTAAGTGCCCGGCGCTAGCGGGTCCAGCTGCTGCCGCCGTGCTTTTTCCACTGCTTCAGTTTGTCCGTGATCTCGTTGACCTGCTCCCCGGACCACTGCTTCGGGTAGGACGGCAGTGCCTGGCCTTTGTTCGCGGACTTGGCGGGCGGCTGCTTGTCCGGTTTGTCCGCCTCAGACTTGGACATATCGGGCTTTGGCGCGTCAGGACGCTGCGGCTTGTCCTGGTTTGGGCTGAATGGGGTTGGCTTTTCCTGCGGATCCTTCGCGGGCTCCGGCCTGGTCCCGGACTCGGGCCTGTTCCCGGCCGCACCGGGGGCCTGGGGAGAGCGAACGTCCTGGACGGGGGCCTGCGCTGGTGCGTTCGCCGCATCCTGCGCGGGCCCCATCGCTGCGTCGGGTGCGGCAGGCAAGGGCACGGGAATCGACGGAACAGTTGTCGCGGGCGGGAGCGCCGCAGGATCCATCGCAGGCGCTGGCTTGGTACTGATCTTGGGCGCATCCGGGGCGGGCAGCACGGGCGTGGATGCGGACCAGCGCGGCGCAAAGTTGCCCAGGAGCCCATCAAAGGAAGGGCTGCGGGTGAAGCCCGAACTCGCGGCGGCTACGCCGCTGACGCCCAGTCCCATCGCAGCCACCACGGCAACACTGACGACGGCGGTGCGGTGTTTGTGGCGCCACCGGCGCTTGGAGAGTTCGTCGTGCGGACCAGCCAGCATCGCGGCGAGCTCGGCGCCAGGGGCAGGAGCCGGGACGTTGGCGAATAAACCCAGTGAAAAGAGCGCGTGCCGGAGGTCCGACGCGTCAGAGAGCTCGGCGTCGAGCATGAGCCCGTCCACGATAGCTTCGCGTTCTGTATCCCTGTATGTCATGGCGCCACGTATTCCTTTACTGCCGAGTGCTCACGGAGCGTAATAAGTGCCCGTCGTTGCAGCTGTTTCACTGCCCCAGCGGATTTCCCCATGATGTCGGCCACCTGCTCCACCGTCAGGCCAGCCACGATGCGCAGCGTCAGGACTTCCCGTTGATCCTCGCCGAGGTGGTCCAACAGCGCCATGACCTCGTACGGCGCCAGCCGGTCCAAGGCCTCCGCCTCCGCCGAACTCGATTCGCGGGTATCCCGATCGGGCTCGAACTCGTGGTGATCGGGCGCCCGGAGTTTCTTCCGGTGCTCGTCCACCATGCGTGCGTGGGCTACCGAGAAAATGAAAGTCCGCAGGCCGTTGACGCCTCCGCTCAAGTCATCCAGTCGAGGCAGGACAGCCAGGAACACATCCTGCGTGACTGCCTCGGGATCGGGCACGCCTTTAGCTGTCAGGTATCCGAGCACCTGGCCCGCATAGGCCTGGTAGATGGCGCTGAACAGTTCCGCGTTATTGTCCTTGAGTGCGTGAAGCGCTTCGTCGGTCAATGCGTCGGTCACAGGATTTGGGACTTTCGATCGGCGGCAGGTCCGTGGTTGTGGAGCCAGGTCTCCCGCCTTTGCTCGACGGGCAACCCCACCAAGGGTAACTGCTCTGCCGGACCATCCGTAGGGAAGACCCGCTTTGCCTGAGGAAAACTCCCCCGGACAAAGAAGAGCCGAGCTGGAACATGATGGGGGACAAATTCCAGCTCGGCCCTTTCAATGACGTAATCGTCGGGGCACGCCAAAGGGTTACGCGGGGTACGGATCTTTTTAAGGAATTTTCTGAGGGGGTTTGCCAGGCCGGTATCCGGGCAGTGGTGCTGCTTGTGATTGGTAGCTGTGGCCGGTGGGTGTGGTGATTTTGAGCGTGTGCCGGTTTCCTGCTTCGGGTGTGGACTTCCAGCCGGGGATTTCTTTGGTGTGGTTGCAGGCTTGGCAGAGCCCGGCCCCGTTGTGAACGGTGGTGGGACCGTCTGAGTGCCACGGGACGATGTGGTCCAGGTGCAGGATGGGTGCGTCGCAGTAGGGGGTGCGGCAGGTGTTGTCTCGTGTTTCGATGAAGCGTCGTATTCCGGGTGGGAAGAAGCGTGCGCGTGAGTCGGATGCGAGCAGTTCACCGGTGTCCGGCGCCGGGCGGAGGCTGACATACCGTTCTGAGGCGGCGTGCGCTGCGCGTTCGGTGACCGTTCGGGGATCACGCCGGTACGCCGCGGCTTTGACGGCGGCGGTGATGGCTTTGTCTCCTGCACCGTCGAAGGTCCCGGTGTCGGGGGCGAGTTCGGCATCCACCGCTCCCCGGTCCTCCACGGACAAGCACGCCGTTTCCTTGACCAGCAGAGTTGCCCGCCACTCGTTCAACTGACCTGACTCCAGGGCGGCCATGGTGTGCGGCATCTCCGTGACCAAGGCTTTGGCCAGGCCCAGGAGCCGGGAGCCTTTGTTGGGGGATTCCCGCCGGGCCAACGCCACCTGCGCCGCCACGCCCTTGCCCCGCTCCGAAGCCGGGACACCGTTCCGGGCTTGTTCCTGTCGCTGGGCCACATCAAAAGCCACAGCGATCTTGGCCTGCAAACTCGAGATGGCCGACTTCATTTCCTCCAGCACCCGCAACTGCCGGACCAGATCACCACTGACCGTGCCCTCTGGCCCACGGTCAGGGCCTGCCGCAAGCACTGCGGAAGCAGCAGGCACAGACAAAATAGAGCCACCAGGCTGGGCACGACGTTGGTCAGTCAGTCCCCTGTCCGTGGATCATCCACTGTGCCGCGCGAATGATGGCTTGGTCGCCGGCCTCCGTTCGAAGACCTGCAATGTCCGAGCGCGTGACCGCAGCACCCTCGAAAAGGCTGACGATGGCCGCAGCAACCCCCTCCACCTCTGGCTCCGGGAGCTCGGGCCGCCCTCGTCGCACCACTCCCTGCACGTGACCCCCGTACTGCTGGTAGAAGGCCCTGAGTGCGGTGGCGGCCTGCTCATCCGAGGCAGCAAGAGCCCAGATCTCGAGGTGCATCTTGACGTCAGCTAAACCCGAATGTTCGTGGAGCAGCGCAGTCAAGAGACGGTGGGAATCGTCACGGGTCAGGCCGCCACCTGCCGCGGGACCGAGCTCAATTCCGGCCGTCTCGGCTAGCCTCTGCAGAGAGCGTTCGAGTGTCCTCTCGAGGACAGCCCGAATGAGGTCGGCCCGGGTGGGAAAGTAGTGCTGCAGGTGCCCGATCCGTACGCCGGCGGCAGCGGCAAAGTCCCGCATCGCGGCGTTGGCATTGCCCTTGGTGACCAGGACTTCTTCAGCAGCGTCCAGCAGCGCCGCTTTCCGCAGGGCGCCCTTGCTTTCGGTCATGACCTCAATATTGTCACACCGCGTGACTCCATCTCGGCCAGGAGGGAGGCCGGATCTGGCGCTGATTCCGGGAAGGAAACGCCGGGCCGGGCGGCGTCGGCAAGCACTGTCTTCAAGCCCAGCAAGCCGCCCAACGCGGTGAGGTGCGCTTGCCCCTGGGGGTCGGATATGACGGCAGTTCGCGTTCCGCTGGGCCCCTCCACGTCCACGCGGATGTGCGCGGTTCCGCCTGCACCGGGCGAATACAGCAGGGAGCGACGCATCGGCGCCCACCGCTCTCCGCTTCCCCAGCGGAACAGTCCCACCGCGCGGGCGGCGAGCAACGCCGTCGTCGATGCGTTTGAACTGAACCCGATTCTGGTTGCCACCGAGCCCGCACCGATAGTCAGCGGCAGGGTGAACTGCTCCGGGGTGTCCAGCCGCGCCACTTTGGTGCGGTGCCCGGCAATGTCCACCCAGCGCGCGTCCGTCAATGGGCTGACGACGGCGGCTTGGCCGCGTTTGCGTACTTCGAAGTCCAGTCCCAGCCGGTCCATGAAGTCCACGGAGTCGGCTCCGGCTTGGTCGTTAATGTCGTAACGGATGGCGACGTCGATCTGGTCCGCGCCACCGGTCTCCTGGGCCAGGGCTGCTGCGACGATGTTGGTGACCCCGCCCATCCATCCGGAACTAAGCAATACGGGGGCCGTTGGCTGGAGCAGGGTCGCCTGGGTGACTGCCCTGGTGACCCGGCTGGTCCAACGCGTGACATCCACGTAGGGAATCCCGGCACTGATGGCTGCGCGAAGGACCCTGTCGTCGGGGTCGTTTACGGTGCTGATCACCGCCCTGACCTTGGCCGCGAAGGGTTCCGGTTGATTGAGGTCCCACTTCCTGACCGTCACGTTCGCGCTGGCCAAGTGGCTGCCGCGGTCCGGGTTTCTTCCTGTGAGGAGCAGGGTCCATTCTTTCGGGGCGAGCCGGGTCAGTGCCGTGCCCACCGTTCCGTAGCCGCCCACGATCAGCACTGGACCGCCGATATCAAGTTCTAGGGAATCATTCATACATTCACTATAGGTCATTTGACCTATAAATCTCGGCGGGTGGACCTGTAGCCGCTGAGCAACCCGGAGTAGGCTGCACTTATCTGCCGGAGCAATACCCCTGAGTAGGCAAAGGAGAGTTCATGACACTTCCTCCAACCCACGAGCCCGAACCGTTTCCCCCGGATCCCGGACCCGTTCCGCCACCGCCGGATCCCACCACCCCGTTCCCGCCAAGCCCCATCCCGGACCCCAATCCCACACCTGGCCCGACGCCCACTCCTGACCCAGGTCCCGTGCCGCCGCACCCAAACCCGGACCCCACTTACTGACTTCCTGGACTAAGCACGACTTGGATTAAGTGCGACGGCGGCTGGTTGCCTGTGTGGGCAACCAGCCGCCGTCGGGGTTTAAGTCGCCTTAGGCGACAGCCCTCTTGATGAGGTCAACGATCCTTGCTTCCACGTCCGGGGTGATTTCCTTCAGGGCAAAAGACGTGGGCCACATGGGTCCGTCGTCCAGGGCGGCATTCTCTTCGAAGCCGAGCGTCGCGTAACGGCTCTTGAATTTGTCGGCGCTCTTGAAGAAGACGATGTTCTTCCCGTCTTTGGCGTAGGCCGGCATGCCGTACCAGGTTTTGGGTGTCAGTTCCGGCGCGTGTTCCTTGACGAGGGCGTGGAGGCGCTTGGCCATTGCCTGGTCCGACTCAGGCATTTCGGCGATCTTTGCCTGGACGTCCGCCTCCCCGTCCGCGTCGGACGACTTCTTCCTGGAGGTCTTCTTCAGTTCCTGCGCGCGCTCCTTCATTGCCGAGCGTTCATCATCGCTGAATCCGTCGTAGGACTTGGTCCTGTCAGCTGTTCCTGTCCCAGCCATTGCGGCCCCCTTATTTGTTGGACATTGTGCGGATACCTCAACGGTAGGAGCCGGGCGCACCCGCTGCTTCTCCGATCCTGCTCGCTTGCCGATGCGGCAGTCTTGAGGTTTTCCTGAGGAACCGTTGCGGGTTTGCAGGAGTGCTTCTTGAGGGTGGCTTGGCAATGTTGTTCCCAAGCCCCGCCGGGCCTGATCGGATTCTCCAACCCCAGCCCGATCAGGCCCGGTGCGAAACACCAAAAGGAGGATGACCACCATGACCACGCGGAACAGCGTCCTGCGCAGCCTGGTGATCGCCGCCGTCGTGCTTCTTGGCCTCGTCACAGCACCAACAGCGGCATTTGCCGCATTCACCGACACCGAGCACAGCGCCCCGCAGTTCTCCACCGCCAGCCTCGCCGCCCCGGCAACCGCGAACGTGTCCATGAGCTGCTCGTTCGGTATCCGGGCAACGGTCACGGTCAATTCCTTCGGGGCAGTAACCAACGCGAACTACCACGACATCAAGATCTTCGACCGCTCCGGCAACCTCGAGTTCACCGGCGACCTCAGCAAGGCCAGCGGCAAGACCTACACCTCGGGCTACGAAGTGATCGGAACCTGGACCTACGAAATCCGCGGTTATTACAAGGTTCCGGGCACCAGCAATGTCTGGACGGGCAAGGTCCTCAAGGGCACCTTGACCTGCTGACCCGGCATTCGCCCACACACTCCAACGGCCCCGACACGCTTATGCAGATGGCGTATCGGGGCCGTTGGCCTTTTGCGTTCGGGCTAGGAGAACCGGCCCGGCCGGAACGTGGCGAACATGGGGTGCTTGTCCCCCGTCAGGATCTCCCCGGAGAGCAACTCGCCTGCGATGAGGCCCAGCGTGGCACCTGAGTGGGTGAAGGCTACGAAACAGCCCGGCACCTGGCCGAGCTCCCCGAAGACTGGTTCGCCGTCGCCCGGGATTGGCTTGTACCCGATCTTCCACGATGCCGGCTTGAGCTCGGGGTTTCCTGCGATCAGCTTGGATGATTCATCCGCCAATTCCTGGACGACGTCATCCGGGATGGTGAACGAACCGTCCGGGTGCTCAGTGATGTGCCCTTCATACCAGTCGTGATCCAAGGCAAAAGTGTTACCCGGATTGGGTCGCACGGCAGCGCGCGGCGTATTCATCACTGCCTCGACCTGGTGCTCCACGGGCTTGGTAACAACCAGCATGGAGACCGGGGAACCGTTCGGTATCTCGACCCCGAGCGGTTTTACGACGGCGGGCGTCGCGGCACCGCAGGCTACGAGAACGGCGTCCGCGGGGTAGGTTTCACCGGTGGCGGTTTCGACGCCGGTAGCCCGGCCGCCCTCCACCATCACCGAGGCTTTACCTGCGTTGAGGACCAACTGGCCGCCCATGGCGTGGAATTCCTCCATCAGGAAGTTCACCAGGTCCGGCAGGCTGACCCAGCCCTCGCCAGGATTGAAGATTGCGTTCTCCGGGACGGCACTGGCGTCGATGCCTGGCGTGACCGAGCCGATTTCTTCAGGGGCCAGCAGTTGGGAGTCGTAGCCGATGGACTTCTCGTAGGCGTGCCGGGCTTTGGTGACCTCACTTTCCCCGGCGGCGTTCCACATGAGCCCGCCCCCGAACTGCAACCATTCCCGGCTGGGATCGGCGGCGAACAGCGTGCGGTACCGGTCAACGCCAGCGATGCGCAGCTGGTGATAGGGAGTGGAGCGTTCCCCGGCGGAGTTGAGCCAGGACAAGGACCGGCCCGTGGCTTCGCTGGCGAGGCCCTGTTCGGTCAAGAGGGTGACTGTTGCGCCTTGGCGGAGCAGGTGGACGGCGGTGGAGACGCCCAGGATGCCGCCGCCAATGACGGCGACATGCTTAATAGCAGTGGAGGACATGCGTGATCTCTCTTTCAGGTTCTGGATGCTGAGGCGCGTGTGAAGCTGCCTACACGAAGGCGTGGATTTTTTCGATGATTGTGAGGGTTTCCAGTGCTTCCCCCGGCTGAACAGGTAGTGGTCCGTTGCCCCTGAGTGAAGCAGCGAGCTCCCTATAGAACCGGGGATAGTCGCCTCGTTCGGCAGGGACTGGCATAGCTGTTCCGTCAACTCCCAGCAGGCCCCACGACTGTTGCGGTTCGTGGCCGTAGGAGGGGTCCGACGGCGTGACTCCGGCTGCCAGCGCGGGTTCCTGTCCGTCGAGCCCCCACTTGGTGTACCCGGCCTTGGAGCCCAGGACGTGGAAGCGCGGGCCAACCTGGGCGGCCATACCGTTCATCCACAGCCGTGACCGAACACCCGATTCGTGGAGCAAAGACACGAAAGCCTCAGTGTCCGCCGCTTCCGGGTGCGGTCCGTGGTTGGCGGTCTCGCCGTAGCTCTCCGCCACGGGTCCGAAGAGTTGGATGGCTTGGTCGATCAGGTGGGCTCCGAGGTCGTGGAGTATGCCTCCGCCTTCGCTCAGCGTTGCGGAGTCGCGCCAGTTGCCGAAGCCCTCCGGGCGCCACCATTCGAAGCGCGACTCAAACGTCCGCACCTCACCCAAGGCGCCGTCCCGCAGCAGCTTTCGCAGCGTCAGGAAGTCGGCGTCCCACCGGCGGTTCTGGAAGACCGTCAGTTGCACACCGGCGTCGGAAGCGCGGGCAACCAACTCCTCACCGTGGGCCACCGTGGTGACGAAAGGCTTGTCCACCACAACGTTGAGGCCCCGGCCGATCGCCGCGGCACCCAGCTCGAGGTGAGTCAGCGGCGGAGTTCCCAGGACCACCAGGTCCAGGTCGCCGGCGAGGCTGAACATGTCCTCCGGGGTGGGCACAATCCGGGCCTCCGGGTAGAGCCGCGCTGCCACCGCGGCACGCTCCGGGTCCGCCGTCACAATGACGTCCAACGAATAGTTTGGGTCCGCTGCGATCAGCGGGGCGTGGAAAACTTTGCCGGAGACGCCAAAACCGACGACGGCGGTCCGGATGGGTGCCGCTCCAAGCCCGCCCATCACAGGACTTCCGAAAGGAACCGTTGCAGTCGTTCACTGCGCGGGTTGTCAAAGAGCTCGGTGGGCGTGCCGATCTCCACTACTTCACCTTCGTCCATGAACACCACTTGGTCCGCTACCTTGCGGGCGAAGCCCATCTCGTGGGTAACAACCAACATGGTCATCCCGCGTCGGCCAAGTCCGGCCATCAGGTTAAGGACACCTTTGACGAGTTCGGGATCCAGGGCGCTGGTGGCTTCGTCGAACAGCATGACTTCGGGCTCCATGGCGAGCGCACGGGCAATGGCGACGCGTTGCTGCTGGCCGCCGGAGAGGTCCCGCGGCCGGTGGTCTGCGCGTTCGGCGAGCCCCACTTCGGCGAGCCTGCGCCGGGCGCGTTCACGGGCCTCGGCCTTGGACATACCCTTGACGCTCCACAGGGCGAGCGCCACGTTTTCCAGGGCGGTGTGGTCCGGGAAGAGGTTGAAGTGCTGGAACACCATCCCGATGCGGGCGCGCAGGATATCCGGCTTGACCTTGAGGGCACTTTCACCGGCCAACAGCACGTCACCGCTCTTGGGTTCGTGGAGCCGATTGACCCCACGCAGGAGAGTGGACTTCCCAGATCCGGACGGGCCGATAATGCAGGTGGTGGTTCCCGGGGCCACGCTGAGGCTGACGTTGCGGAGCACCTCGACGTCCCCATAGGCCATAGTCAGGTTCTGCAGTTCAAGGCTTGAGCCGTGGAACTTCTCGATGTCCAGGTGCGTCTTGCTGGGACTGGTGGGGTTGCTGCTGGTGAGGTTCACGTGTTGCTCCCGGTGATGAGCGGCGAGGCCGCGTCGAGTTCCTTGACTTCCTTCAGCCCGCTGGTGGGCGCGGTGGGACGACGGCGACCAGTGCGGAACTTGTTGTCGAAGTAGTTGACCAGGTGGGTCAAGGGAACGGTGATGATCAGGTAGAAGATGCCTGCCATGACCAGCGGTGAGAGGTTTCCGGACAGAACAGCTGCGTCCTGCCCCACGCGGAACAGTTCACGCTCGCTGACAAGGAGCCCCAGGAAGTAGACCAGTGAGGAATCCTTGACGATGGCAATGAACTGGTTCACCAGGGCAGGCAGCACGCGGCGCACACCTTGCGGAACCACCACCAGTGCCATGGACTTGGTGTAGCTCATTCCCAGGGCGCGGCACGCTTCGCCCTGGCCCTTGTCCACGCTAAGGATGCCGGCGCGGAAGATCTCTCCGATGTAGGCACTGGCGATGAGGCTCAGCGCGATGATTCCCAGCGGGTAAGGGGAAGGGCCGAACACGGACTGGCTCAGCCGGGCAAAACCCTGGCCGATCAGCAGGATGGTGAGGATCGCGGGGAGCCCGCGGAAGAGGTCCGTATAGATCCTGGCCGGGATTCGCAGCCATTTGGACCGCGAGATTCCCATGACCGCTACCACCATGCCCATCACTACGCCGAGGATGGTTGCTGCGATGGAGATGATCAGGGTGTTGAGGAGGCCAACTCCGAGGAGTTGTGGCAGCACTTCGACCATGGCATCAAAGTCGAGGAACGTGCGGCTGATGGTATTGAGCCAATCCATTGGGTGCTCTCAGACGATAGTTGTTGGTGGCTTACTTACTGGCGGTCGGCGACGGGCTGGAGGTCTGCTCGGCCTTGGGGAGGTACTGTTCCGGCATCGGCGAGCCCGGGAACCACTTTTGGTAGAGCTTCTTCCACGTACCGTCTTCCATGGCTGCAGCCAGGCCCTTGTTCAGGGCTTCCTTGAAGGCGGTTTTGTCCTTGGCGATGGCGAATCCGGCGGGAGCGTCGAACGATGGGATGTCGGCGGCACTGACCAGCCCGAACTGCTGCTGGTATTCCTTGGCTGCCTCGTAGTCCAGGAAGTGGGCGTCCACGGAGCCGCTGTTGACCGCGGAAATCGCGGTGTTGTTGTCGGGGAAGCGGACCAGCTGGGCGGAGGTGAAGTTTTTGACTGCGTAGGCCTCCTGCAGGGTTCCCTGAACCACGCCAAGGCGCTTGCCGTTCAGGCCGTCGGCGTCGGTAATTCCCGAAGTCTTGGTGGTGATGACCGTCAGGTATCCCGCGAGGTAACCATCGGAGAAGTCCACGGTTTGCTTGCGCTTGTCCGTGATGCCAATCGCTGCTACACCGACGTCGAATTGGCCATTGGCCACCGCTGCCAACAGGCCGGAGAAGTCCTGTCCTGTGAAGACAACGTTGTCGACGCCGGCGCGGTGGGCCACGTCTTTGAAGAGTTCCACGTCAAAGCCGGTGAAGTTTCCCGAGCCGTCCGTGAACGTGTAGGGCTTGGAGTCGCCCAGGCTGGCGACGCGGATGGTGCCCGCCTCGATCAGGCCATAAGGATTGTCGGCAGAGGGGGCGGTTCCGGCGGATGATCCACCGCAACCGGAGAGGGCGAGGATGGCGGCCAAGGCAGCTGCTGCGAGCGCTGCCGGGCGGAAGTTCAGTTTGATCACAGCGTTGTCCAATCGTGGGAGGGAAAGCGGTGCTGTCAGGAGCCGCTGGAGATATTGCTCGATGCGGAGTCTTGCTGAGTCCGGTCTCAGTGCCTAGGATTGAGACCGGACTCACATCGATTGATTAGAAATGTAGCGGAACTCACAAAGCCGCGTCAACACCCCTTCAGAAAGGTGAACATGAGCACTGACGGATCCCGACGGCGGGACGTAACGGTTGCCGACGTCGCCAAAGCCGCGCAAGTGTCCAAGGCACAGGCCGCCCGGGCGTTAGGCAACTACGGCGCCGTCAGCGATGACGTCCGCGAACGCGTCCTCGCAGCGGCCGAAGAGCTTGAGTACCGGCCCAACGAGCTTGCCCGGAGCATGAACACCGGCAAATCGAACACCCTGGGCGTGGTGGTGGGGGATATCGAAAATCCGCACTTCGGGCTCGCCATGAGGGGCATTACCGACACCGCCAAGAAAGGGGGCTACAACGTCGTCCTCATCAACACGGACGAAGAACAGGCCGCGGAAGTGGACGCTGTCCGGGTGCTCCTGGACAAGCGGGTTGACGGCCTCATCGTTGCCCCGGCGTCGTCCATTGAAACGGCACACCTGCGGCAGGTCCGCGAGTCGGGACGCCCCCTGGTCCTCCTGGACCGTGCCGCCGAAGGGGTGGACGCGGAGACCTTCGCTGTGGACATGGGCGGCATCTCCTACGAGTCCACCAAGCACCTCATCGAGGCCGGGCACCGAAGGATCGCTTTCGTCTCCACAGTTCGCACCAACGCTCCCTATTTTGCGGGGATGAAGCTGGACTCATCCCAAATTTCGGACCGCCTGGACGGAATCCACCGGGCGTTCAACGAGGCAGGCCTTCCGCAGCCGACGGACCTTATCCGTCTCAACGCCGGGGACGCCGACTCCATCATGCGGATTACCCGCGAGCTGCTGCGCGGGAAGGATCGCGCTACTGCCATCATTGCCTCGGACGGCCTTATCGCGTTGAGCGTAGTGGAAGCGATCCAGAGCTCCGGCCTGTCTATCCCCGAAGATGTCTCTTTCCTCATGTACGACGATTTCGCCTGGACGCGCCTGACCACTCCCCCGCTTACGGTCATTGCCCAGCCCGTGTACGAGATGGGCCAGGCCGCTGCCTCGGCGCTCATCCGCCAGATCGAAGGCAGGAAGGCCGGCGCACCCAGTCCGGAGTTGGTGGCCAGGCTGATCAGGCGAGGCTCCGTAGGGGCTCCCCGTACCGCGGACGTGCTTAGCCAGGCAGGCGGCTGAAAGTTCCCAGCCATTACCGGCCGGTTAACCTCTGCGCCATCCTCCTTCCCTACTGTGATCCCGCTGGGGGGATCGGAATCGACAGAGGGAACGGCCATGTGCACCGCAGAAGAACAGACCATTGCCCACAGCCGAAGCGTAAAACGTGCCGATGCTGAGCTGAAAACCATGGGGTTGAGCCGCCGGCGCATCCTTAAATCGGTCGGAATCCTGGCCGCGGGCACCGCCGCGTCGGCCGCCTTGGCGCGTCCGGCTCTGGCGAACCCCGGCGGGAACGACCCCCAGTTGAAGTGGCTTGTGGGCGACCACCACATCCACACCCAATACAGCCACGACGCGAAGTACCTGATCAAACAGCAACTGGACGCAGCCCAGTCCTACGGCGTCGATTGGCTGGCGTTGACGGAGCACAGCAACTTTGGCCATGCCAACAACGGCGGTGCAGTCAATGCGAACAAGGAAATCCAGGCACAGCGCGCTGCCCGTCCCGATCTTTTGATCTTCCAGGGACTGGAGTGGTACATCCCGGGAGCAGAACACGCCTCGGTCCTGGTGGCCCCGGGTCCCAATGAAGTGAACCTCCTGCGCACCTTCGAGCTCGTGTGGGACGGCAAGCTCAACCAGTGGGAGAAGCCAACCCCAGGAACGGCCCAAGTGGAAACGTTCGAGCGGAAAGCCGTAGAAGCCATCGCCTGGTTGGCCAACCAGAAGCGCTCAGGCTACATCGACGACGTCGTAGCTTTGGCAAACCACCCCATGCGCCTGGGCATCGACTCCCCGCACGAGCTCCGGGCATGGCGTGACGCCGCCCGCGACGTGATGATCGGCATGGAAGGGGCTCCCGGCGCACAAGGCTCCGGAGTCAGCCAGTTCTCCAGGCCCGGCGACCAGCGCGGCGAGTACACCAACAACCCCACGCAGTACAGCTTCCCCGGCTACCCGGCGGACGCGTTCCGACCCTATGGAGGCTTTGACTGGGCCACGGCAACGGTGGGGGGCGTATGGGATTCCATGCTCGCCGAAGGGCTGCCGTTCTGGATCACGTCCAACTCGGACAACCACCTCACGGTCAAGGACACGTGGAAGACCGGAGCCTACCCGGCCGAGGAGCCCTACCTCAGCCTCCCCAACGAATTCGACCGCTGGTCCGTCACCGGCAAGCGCCCCGACCCCTTCGACTCAGGGGAAAAGCAGGGTGGAAGTGACTACTGGCCCGGACAATTCAGTCGCCTCCACACCGGGGTCACCAAGCACTCCTACACCGGCGTCCTGGAAGCAATGCGCAACGGCCGCATGTGGGTGGACCATGGCCATCTGCTCCAGGGGCTCGATGTTCGGGTCCGCGAAGTGCGCGGTAACAGCGCAGGCAACAGCAAGGGCCGCAACGGCGTCACCCTCGGTTCCCGTCTGCAGGTGCGGCGAGGTGCCGACGTCGAAATTTCCATCACCATTACGACGACGGGCTACCGCAACTTTGCGGGGATCCTGCCCAAGCTCGCACACGTGGACGTGATCGGCGGCGCCATCACCGGCGCAGCAGGTGACCGCGACACCCTGAGGGCTCCCGGAACCAGCGTGTGGAAACAGATCGACGTGTCGGGTCGGACTGGAACGTTTACCATCAAACACGTCATCGAGGACGTCCAAAAGTCCTGCTATTTCCGCCTCCGGGGCAGCGACGGCAACCGACACGGCGCAGGCTACTACGGTGCTCCCGTGGATCCCGCGGGACCTATCCGCCATGGCGACAACCTCGGCGACGCCGATCCGTGGGCGGACACCTGGTTCTACGCGAACCCAGTGTTCATCGACGTCGCATGACCGCCTAGGCTGTCTCCTTGGCCACGTCGCCTTCCTCGGGATCGTCCGCGGACCTGACTTCGCCCCGGATAATGCCCAATTCCTCGAGTCGCGCGGACATGCCGGCACCGTCCGGGGCGTAGATCCAGGGGACGCCGGGGGTGGGTTGGCCACCGGTCTTGGACCTGCCACCGGCGAGGACGGCTTCTCCCGGGGAAAGTTGGCGGATGGCGATTGCCTTGACGTTTTCGGGGTGGCGCTGGGCGAACTCGGAGTAGATGGCTTCGTCGTGTTGTCCATCGTCGCCAACCAACAACCATTTGATGGTGGGGAATTCGTCCGCGAGGCGTTCCAGGGAGTTCTTCTTGTGTTCCTGTCCGCTGCGGAACCAGCGGTCAGGGGTGGGACCCCAGTCGGTCAGGAGCTTGGGGCCGGCGGGGTAGAGGTTGCGGGAGAGGAACCGGGACAGCGTGGGGGCAACATTCCAGGCACCGGTGGACAAGTACAGCACCGGCGCGGAAGGGGCTGTTCGAGCGATCCGCTCGTAGAGCACAGCCATCCCCGGGGTGGGAGTCCTTGCATGCTCGTTGAGGACGAAAGTGTTCCAGGCCGCCAGGAAGGGGCGCGGCAGTGCGGTCACCATGACGGTGTCGTCGATGTCGGAGACCACGCCAAAGTCGGCATCGTCCGCCACCACCTCGACGGGGGCTTCCACCGTGCGGGATTCCCCTGACTTCAGGGTGATCGTGTGCCAGCCGGCACCCAGAGCTACCGGAATACGTGCGTCCACAACGCCGCCACGGTCGGCAACAACATGGTGCACCTCGCCGGCGACAGTGACTTGCACGGCCGCGTTTGCAACAGGTGCACTCGTGAAGTTGCGCCATCCGCGCATGCTTTCCTGCAAAGGGTTGGCATGGCCGGCCGCATCGCGTGGGTCGCTGCGGACCACGCGCGCGAGGACCCTGATCCAGGAGGTGCTGCCGTAGCCGGTGTAGGGGATGACGGTTTCCACCCGACCACGTCGGATGGCCAGTTTGGTCTGGAACCTTAGCCACGCATCGTCGAGCCGCATTGCGATATGGCGCGCCTGCTCCTTTGACTGCTTCAGGCTTTTAGCGGCGTCGGACTCCGGGCGCGATCTCACGGGACGGAAAGGCATGCGTCCAGTCTTCCACGGCCTCATGCTTAACCGCAGTCCGGCATGCACGTGCCCCTGACTATTGCGATGGCAAAGGATTCGCCTGAACGACGATGTTTTTCCCCCAAAGATCAGCCGTGTAGCAAGTGATGACCATCAGGCGCCCTGGCTGCTTGTCCCAGATCGCGCTGTCCTTCAGGGTGTCCTTGTACTCGGTGGTGACCGCAGCAATCCTGTAACCCAGCTGCCCTTCCGCGGTGGTGACGGTGAGCAGATCGCCCGGCCTTGCGCGCTCGCTGATGTTATTGAAGGGAGAAGGCTGACCTTCCAGGCTGTGGCCAACAATGTAGGTGGTGTTCGTGGAGCCCCCGCCCGGCATCCCATAGGGGCTGAGCCAATAGGCATCTGAAGTGTGCGGCGGGACGATCGCGCCGAGTTGGAGTTCCTCCGCAGTCGGAGTCAAAGGCACCACGGCCTGGTCCAGTCCCACAGCTTCATAGGTGATGTGCAGTGGCGGAGAACCGTCCTTCACCCCGCTGCTCTGCGTCGGCCCTTTGGACGGTCCGGACGATAGTGGTGGTGTCACTGCTGGGGGCTTCGCGTTTAAAGGGCCTGCAGCCGTCGAAGCCGGGACATCTGCCGTGACAGTTCCGGGTTCGCGATGGGCCGAGGTTGACTGGGCTGACCACCACCAAGGGAGCAGCAGCGCCAGGAGGGCCACGGTGAGGAAGGTGGCCAGCGCCACCTTCCCCACCCGCTTCCGGGCGATCAACGCCGGAACATACCTGCGGCGATGCCTCCCGCGTTGGCCGTGTTGTCGCCGCAAGCCCCTATTTCTCCTGGCTTCGTCCGCGCCCGTTCATCAGCAGCCGGACCGCCAGGAAGAGGATGCCCGCCCCGCCGAGGCCTACGAAGGTTGTTCCAAGTACTGTGGTCCGGCTGAGGGAGCTGGCCCGGGAAACAGTGGCGGTGTCCACGTTCGTGCCCTGGTTCCTTCCGCCGGTTCCAGCCAAGGGAACCGCCTGATCCGTGGTCTGGGTGGTGGCCGTATCGGAAGGCCCTGTCACAGGTGCCGTCCTGGTGGCGGTCGCTGTTCGCGTCGGTCGGCTGATTTGAGTCGCTTTCGCAGTCTGGGTGGCCGTTTCCGTCGCGGCCGCAGTCGCAGTCGCCGTCTGGGTTGCCGTTTCCGTCGCAGTCGCTGTCGCTGTCGCCGTCTGGGTTGCCGTTTCCGTCGCAGTCGCAGTCGCTGTCGCTGTTTCGGTCGCCGTCTCCGTCGGGGTCGCCGTCGCTGTTTCGGTCGCCGTCTCAGTCGCAGTCGCAGTCGCTGTCGGCGTCTCGGTCGCAGTCGCTGTCGCAGTCGCTGTTTCGGTCGCCGTCTCCGTCGGGGTCGCTGTCGCTGTCGCCGTCTCGGTCGCCGGGGGTGCTGACGTCGTGGGAGTCGTGGCGCAGGCCGGGGTAGTGATCACGTTGGTGTCGAGGGCCACCTGCCCATTCCGGGCCAGGAGCCGCCCCTCAACCCGCGCACCGGTTTGCGCTGTGATGGACGTCAGGGCGAGAACAGAGCCCTTGAACGTTGAGGCGGTGCCCAGTGTTGCTGAGCTGCCCACCTGCCAAAACACGTTGCAGGCTTGGGCGCCGTTGATGAGGACAACGCTGCTGGCTGACGCTGTGATCAGAGTCGAGGCCACCTGAAAAACGAACACGGAGGCCGGATTGCCCTGGCCATCCAAGGTCAACTGTCCGCTGAGCGCCAAAGAAGACGTTGACTTGTACACGCCCTCCGTCAAGGTTTGGCCTACCAGATCTCCGGACACGCTGGCCGTGAGCGGGCGGCCCGCAGCATTGTTGTAAGCGGTCGTCAGATCTGACTGTGCCTGTAATGCGACGGCGTCCGCTGCGTGTGTAGTCCCGGCGGCGATGCCTGGTGGAAATCCGGTGATGGCAGTGCCGGGGCTAAGGCCCAGGTTTCCTTGGAGTGTGCTCGGACCCGTGTTGGTCACAGTGGTGGCGGCCAACACTGAATACGGCGATGCGGTGCCCAGCTGGACAGTCGTGGCCGCGAAAGCAGGAACCTGTTGCAACATGATGGCTCCTGCAAGGAGAAGAACTCCTGATGCAGCTCCAATCGCGGTTCCTGTTCGGCGCCGACCCGATCCAGCGGTTCGAACACGTGGGTCTTTTTGCGCAGAGCTATGGCGCATGGCAGTTCCTTCCCCAGCAGGGCAAACGCCCCAAAGCAACTGCCCGACAGATTGTGGGGGAGCTATGTAGCGGACTGTACGCGCACAAATATGGTGTGCCTAGAGGGCCTTGAGGCCGGAAGAAGTCCGGCGTGAAGGGCGGTGGCACCCCGGTGGGCGGTCATAGGAAGTGCTGGAAGAGCATCGTGCCTGTTCAGACCATCAGCATGCTGATAAATAGACTGTCGAGGAAGAATCACAAGTAGTCGAATAATTTATCCAAAATTTTTACAATAGAGCCAATTCGGCCCTCCTGCTGCCCTCGGCCTACACGGCCGTGGTCGGTGCGCGACCCTCGTCACCATGCTGTTTGCGTGCTTCGGCAACGCGCAAGCGGTCCAGTCGATTCATCAAGGGCGCAGTGGTGGCCCCATGCACGACGATCGACAAAGCCACAACCAAGCCGACCATCGCCCACAACTCGCGCGCCTCGCCGTCGAAGTTTCCATGACTCAGCGCGAAGGCTACGTAGAACAGTGACCCAATCCCGCGAATTCCGAAATAGGAAATGGCCAGACGTTCGCGCGGGCCGGTCTTTCCGCGCATGAGCCCGATCCAGCCGGCCACGGGGCGGACAAGCAAGAGGAACGCCAAGGCTACCAGCAGCTCCGTCCAGCCGATCCCCTCCAGCAGGCCGCGGGCTATGGCACCTCCAAGGAGGACCAGGATCACTACTGTCATAAGGCGTTCCAACTGCTCCACATAGCTGTGCAGCACCTGGTGGTACGCATGGTTGCGTTCGGCGGATCGAATGGTCAGGGCGCAAACGAATACTGCGACGAACCCATAACCCGACACCATCTCCGTTGCACCGTATGCCAGGAAGGTCGCCGCCAGGGCCACAAAACCTTCAGAATGCTCGGACAGCCGAAAACTCTTGCGCTTGGCAGCGAAAAAGACCAAGCTCAGCAACTTGCCCGTACCGAACCCAATCAGCACGCCTGCAACAGTTCGCCACAGAACATCCACCGCAACCCACTCCCCCAACCAGCCGGCCGGGGAGGCCCCCACCAGGCTGATGAGGATGGCCAGATAAACGAAGGGGAAGGCGAGGCCGTCGTTCAATCCCGCCTCGGATGTCAGGGCGAAACGAACCTCGTCTTCGTCCGGGTCCTCTTCGCTGTCCGCAGGCCTGCCTACCTGCACTTCCGAAGCCAGCACGGGGTCCGTGGGCGCGATCGCGGCCGCCACGAGGATGGCTGCGGCGAGCCCCAAGCCCAGGACCCACAACCCCAGGAGCGTCATCACCAGGATGCACAAGGGCATGACAATACCGAGCAAGCGCCACGTGGTGGACCATCCACGCCAACGGAACGGACGGTCCAACGCCAAACCGGCACCCATGAGGGAGGTGATGACGCAGATCTCGGTCAGGTGGGTGGTGAACTCGCCGTACTGAACGGGGTCCGGGTCCGGCAGTTCGGGAAGCAAAGTGAACGCGAGAATCCCGCTGCCCAAAAAGACCATAGGCATGGACAGCGGCGTCCGTTGCAACAACTTCGGCAAGACAGCAGCGGCCAACACCGCAACGCCTCCCGAGAGGAACAAGATGCTGGGGACTTCAAACACGGATGGTCCTCTTCCTGACGCGCCGTTCGGCGCATCCCAGAAGCCTAGTCCCGGCAGCGCTGTTCTGCTATCCGGCCGATCCTGCTAAGCCGGATCCAGCCCGGGCAGCAAGCAAGGCTGCCTCAATCAGGACTTCGGCGGCTTGCCTCGCCTGCCCGGCAGCGTCGGGGGTGCCGGCGATGGCCGCCGTCGTTTGCGCTCCCTCAGCGAGGATGGAAAGCTGCGGGGCCAAGTACGGTGGAGCGCCGGCGTCAGCCGCCAGGGCTGCGACATACTCCTGGAATGACTCTTTGTGCTTCCGCGCATACTCGGCCACGTCAGGGCTGACGGCTCCCAGCTCGGCGAAGCTGTTGATGAAGCCGCACCCGCGGAAGGAGTCCTGGCAGAACCACCCAGCCAGGTAGTCGAAGATGGCGAGGAGCTTGGCCCGCGGATCCGCGGCCTGGCGCACCGTGGCATCCAGTCCTTCAGTCCAGGACTGATGGCGGCGTTCCAGCACGGCCATCACGATGCTGCCTTTTGACGGGAACTCCTGGTACAACTTTTTGAGGGATACCCCGGCAGCCGTGCGCAGCTCATCCATGCCAACGGACTGGATGCCCTTGGCGTTGTAGAGCCCGTCAGCTGTGGCGATGATGCGGCTTCGGACTTCCGAGATATCCATGTACCCATACTACTTGTATTGAGAACGATCGTTCTATAGTATTTGGACCAGAGAGAGAACGATCGTTCTCTACTTCGAGAAAAGGGAACAGAATCATGGGCTTCATCAAAGTCGGAACTGAAAACACCACGGACATCGAGCTCTACTACGAGGACCACGGCTCGGGCCAGCCTGTTGTCCTGATCCACGGCTACCCCCTCGACGGCGCCTCCTGGGAGAAGCAGACCGCCGCGCTCCTGAACGCCGGCTACCGCGTCATTACCTACGACCGCCGCGGCTTCGGCAAGTCCAGCAAGGTCACCACCGGCTATGACTACGACACGTTCGCGGCAGACCTCAACACAGTCCTCGAAACCCTGGACCTGCAGGATGCCGTGCTGGTCGGATTCTCCATGGGCACCGGCGAAGTTGGCCGCTACATCGGCACTTACGGCGAAGCCCGCGTCGCCAAAGCCGTGTTCCTGGCGTCGCTGGAGCCCTTCCTTCTCCAGACCGACGACAACCCCTCCGGCGTACCGTCTTCCGTGTTCGACGGCATCCGCAACGCCGCCATCGAGGACCGCTACTCATGGTTCACCAACTTCTACAACGACTTCTACAACACGGACAACTTCCTTGGAAACAGGCTCAGCGAAGAAGCGCTGCGGAACTCCTGGAACGTGGCCGCCAGCTCGTCCTGGTACGCGTCGTTCGCCGTGGTTGACACCTGGCTGACCGATTTCCGCGCCGACATCGAAAAGGTCACCGTCCCGTCCCTGATCGTCCACGGCACCGGCGACCGCATCCTGCCCATCGACTCCACCGGGCGCGAGTTCACCAAGCGACTCCCCTCCGCCGAGTACGTCGAAATCGAAGACGCACCGCACGGGTTCCTCTGGACGCACGGCGCAGAAATCAACGAGATCCTGCTGGGGTTCCTGGCTAAGTAAGTACAAGCATTAACGCCCGACGGCGGCAGGTTACCTGCCGCCGTCGTGCGTTGACCGGAAAGTCAGCGGTTGCGTGGACGCGGCCGGGCAGCCACCCGGGTCTGCGCTTGCCGCTGGGCGCCCACGGTGTTGCGGATGGATCCGATGCCCTCAACCGTCATGGTCACTGTGTCCCCGGTCCGCAGCGCCGGCGGTGTTTTTTCCCCGTTCCGGCCCCACAGTTCCGCCAGGCAGCCGCTGCCGCAGGTCCCGGAGCCCAGCACATCCCCCGGCCGGACCACGGAGTCCTGCGACGCGTAGGCAACCAATTCCGCGAAAGGCCAGCCCATATTGGAGAGCAGATCCTTGCCGATGGCCTCCCCGTTGACCTCTACCGACATGGAGATGGGCAAGAATCCTTCAGCGTCGTGAAGATCCTCGAACTCATCGGAGGTGACAATCCACGGCCCCAGGGTATTGGCGAAATCCTTGCCCTTGCACGGACCCAGGCTGACCTTCATTTCGCGGCGTTGCAGGTCCCGGGCAGACCAGTCATTGAGGATGGTGTAGCCAAAGATGTGCCGGTGGGCTTCCTCGGCAGTGAGGTTGCGTCCGTCGCTGCCGGGAACACTCCCGACGACGGCCGCTACTTCAGTCTCGAAGTCCAACTCCTCGCAGCCTGCCGGAATTCCGATCACCTCGCCGGTGCCGCTGACGGTGTGCGGATTGGTGAAGTAGAACGTGGGTGCCTGGTACCACTCGGCCACCACGCCGGCCACCCCGTCGATGCTTTTCCGCACGCCTTCCACGTGCTCTTCGAAGGCAACGAAGTCGCGGATGGTGGAGGGCTTCAGCGGAGCCAGGAGTTTCACGTCCTCCAAGGCCACCGGCGTCGCGGAACGGAAGGTTTCCCCGGCCTGGGCCAGGGTTGCTGCCAGCCCCGCTTCCAGCAGCGTGGAAACAGTCTGTCCGGCCGGGAGCGCGTAGCAGTTCCCGCTGTCGACGAATCCTGCATACGTTTCGCCGTCGTGATTCCAGCGCGCGATCTTGACCATGGTGGTTGTCCTAAACGGTGGCGTGGTCGGCTGCGGCGGTGATGCCCAGTTTGCCTGCGTTACCTGAAAGAACCTGCTGCTCGGCGCTGCTGTCCAGTGCAGCAGTCCGGATCTCACCTACGGGATCGTCCGAACCCATATCGAACGGGTAATCCGAGCCCAGCAGCACTTGCCCGGCACCCGAGATGTGGACAAGCGACTTGAGCTCTTCCGGGGTGTGGACCAGGGAGTCGAAGAAGATTTTCCGCAGGTAGCTCGACGGCGGTTCGGCGCAGGTCCGCGCCTCCGGCCGCACTTTCCAGGCCCGATCCGAACGCCCTATGGTGGTGGGAAGGTATCCCCCGCCGTGGGCTGCCAGGATTTTCAGGTCCGGGTGCCGGTCCAGCACTCCGCTGAAAATCAGGTGGGAAAGCGCCACCGCGTTCTCCGCAGGCTGCGACACGGTGTTGGCCAGGTAGAAGCGATCCAGGCGTTCGTCCAGGGAACATCCGAACGGGTGGAGGAACACCACTGCTTGCAGTTCTGCTGCCCTGGCCCAGAAGGACTCCAAGCGCGGATCAGAGAGTTCCACCGTAGTGCGTTCCGAATCTGATGGTGTGCCCGCGAAAGACCCGATCTCCACGCCCAGCAGTCCACACTCCACCACGGCATGCTCAAGGGCTTCCACCATGAGGTGCGGGTGCTGCAGGGGCACCAGTCCAAGGCCGTTGAGCCGCTGCGGCACCTGGTCCACGTAGTCCCGCACGGCAATATTCGCCTGCCGGGCCAACTCCAGCGACAAGTCTTCATTGGCGAAGTAGTAGAAGTGCGACGGCGACGGCGAAACGAGCTGAACATCCACCCCTTGGGCGTCCATGTCCGCCAAGCGTCGGGACACGTCCGTCAGCTTGGGCCACCGCTCCTTGATCATGCGGCCCGAGGCAGCCATGGACTCCGGGCCGTTCCTCTTAACCTCCAGCGCCTGCAGCGCCGCAAAGCCGTCCGGATCGCTGGCTGAAACCAACTCCTGGAGGGCGGGAAGCAGGACGTGTGCGTGCACGTCTACTACGGGCTGGCCGGAAATCGAAGTCTGGGGGTTCATGCGCGTTCCTTCAACATGGTGGAGAGCGAGTTCATCAGGCCGGGCACGTCAGCGTCACGGACGCCGTCCAGCATCCATTGGCCCAGCTGGACCGAGGAGGTGACAACTGCCGCTGCCCTGTCCTGACGGCGGTCCGCGAATTCCTTCCACAGGGTTTCAGTCACGTGGTCGGCAGCGATCAGGAGTTCAGCCAGAACGGCTGCGTCTTCCAAGGCCATGGCTGCACCCTGGGCCACCGTGGGCGGGCAACTGTGCGCAGCATCGCCGATGATAACGCTCCGCCCCCGGTTCCACGGCCCTTCAACAAGGTGCGAAGTGAACCAGGTGTAGTTGATCCGGGCACTGTGATCCAGGTTTTCGCGGATCTCCCGCCACGGCCCGCCATAGGCTGCGGCGAGCGCGGACATGATCTGCGGACCGTCCTCCGGGTTGCGCTCCTGCGCCTTCTCCACCAGGTAGGCATAAATGCTGTCCTCGCCCGTGGGGCAGTAGCCGGCTATGTAGCAAGGTCCGCCGTACGTCAGGTCCGTGCGGACAACCTCGGCGGGCCGGGGAACAAAAGCACGCCAGATGCCCATGCCAGTCGGGGCGGGTTCCCCCTCAATTCCCAGGGCCTTGCGGACCGAGGAGTGCAGCCCGTCAGCACCGATGAGCAGGTCATGGCGTGAGCTGTCGCCGTCGGCCGTACGGACGGTGACGCTGCCGCCGTCGTCAATGACCTCGGTGACCGCCCTGCCGTAGGAGATCCTGGCGCCGGCCTGAAGGGCGCGTTCGCGGAGGATCGCCGTGAGGTCCGGGCGGTACATGCCCAGAGTCGCCGGAAGGTCATCGCCGCCTGTCCGGATGTCTTCCAGAACCGCGATGACCGTCCCGGCGGGGTCCGGAGCGCGGAGGCCTAGGTTGCTGAAGGAATACCCCTTGGCTTCCACCTGGTCCCAGACGCCCAGCTGGCGAAGGATCCGCAGGGCGTTCCCTTGCAGAGTGATGCCCGATCCCAGAACCTGCGGCTCGTTGGCTTTCTCCATGATTTCGACGTCGACCCCGGCGTCGGCGAGGAGGATGGCAGCAGCCAGACCCGCGGCTCCGGCTCCGGCTATTCCCACTGTCTGTACTGCTGCCATCGTTGACTCCTTTGTTGGGACGGCGATTACTGCTTTGTTGCCCGGTTCTGGAACCCGGGCGGACTACCTGACGGCGATCGGGTTGACCGGTGATCCCACTGCACCCGTGATGGGAAGCGGGGCTGCGGTCAACATGAAGTCATACCTGCCGTCCAGGGCGCAAGCCTCTGCCAGGGCATCCGGATCCCACATTTCGCCCAGGAACAGGCCTAGGTTGGGGATGGCGATCTGGTGGAGCGGCTGGAAAGCGCCCTCGAATTCGTTGGGCCGGACCTCGAAACCCCACGTATCCGTTGCGATACCCGCGATCTCGGAAGCGTGAAGCCACGGTGCTGTGGTGAAGGACAGGCCTGGAGCGGAGCCGCCTGCGTACTCGCCCCACCCTTCGCGGCGTACACGGCTGTACTGGCCGGTGCGGATGATCACGATGTCCCCCCGCCGTACCTGCGAACTGGCGCCTTGGGCCTGGACGGTCTGCTCAAGGTATTCCGGGGTGATGGCAAAGCCGTCAGGCAATTCCCCATGGACTCCCAGGACGCGCCCCACATCCAGCAACACGCCACGGGTGACGATCTTTGCTGCTGCAGTCTCAATTCCGGTGACCAAATCGCCTTCGGAGGTGACGACGTCGCCCGCTGCCCTGCCGTTCCAGGCCTTGCCGCGGTCGAAGATGTGCCCCAACCCGTCCCACTGCGTGGAACATTGGAGGGGCATGGCAATCACGTCATCGGCGCCGCCGAAACCGTGCGGGAAGCCTTGGTTTCCACGTTCGGCGTCAACCCCGGTGTCCGTCATGGTGTGCACCGGGTTGGTGCGGCGCCGCCAGCCCTTTTGGGGACCGTTGGTGTCGAACGGCTGCGAAAGGGAGAACGCCTCACCGGAGGTGACCAACGCTGCTGCCTCAATGCGCTTTCCGGCATCAATGAAGTTCAGCGTCCCCAGCACGTCCGCTTCGCCCCAACGGCCCCAGTTGTTGTACTGCTCCGCTGCGGCCGTGATGCTGGCCAAAGGATCGTTGCGTTGGATCACCGGCACCTCCACCTGGTTGGACGTCACTTCTCGTCCTGGCAGTGGATGAGCTGTGTGCCCAGGCCCGTGATGGTGGCTTCCATGACGTCGCCGTCCTGGAGGAAGCGGCCCCAGTGCTGGCCGTTTCCGGCCGGGCTTCCGGTCAGGACCAGGTCGCCCGGACGCAGCGGCATGATCTGGGAAGCTTCGCTGACCAGCTTGGCCACACCGAAGATCATGTCCTGGGTGGACTCGTCCTGCATTGCTTTGCCGTTGAGTTTCAAGGTCACCTGGACGTTCTGCGGATCGCCGAAGAACTTGGCGGGAACCAGCAACGGGCCGGTAGGCAGGAAGCCAGGTGCGTTTTTGGCACGGTACCAGTCCGAACCAATGGCCGGCATGTCCTTGCGGAACACGAATTCCCGAGTGGTGATGTCGTTGACCATGGTGTAACCGAAAACGTGCTCCAGGGCTTCCTCCGGGGTGACCCGGAAAGCCTCTTTGCCGATCACGGCCGCCAGTTCCAGTTCCCAATCGTCCGATGTGCTGTAGGACGGCAAGGTGAGGGGGTCCGTGGCGGAAGCGATCGCCGTCGGGAGTCCGATGAAGAAGTACGGCGTTCCCTGACCAGCGCGCTGATCCATCATCGCGGCGGTCTTGGCCCGGACTTCCTCCGCATCCTGCCCGTCATCGCGGTGTGCCACCGCAAGGTCAACGACGTGCTTGCGGTAGTTGGCACCGGTCTGCAGGACCTGCGCCGGCTCAACGGGCGCAAGAATTTCGACGGCGGCACGGTCCAAGCCGGTGTCCTCGCCAGCCGAGGCTGCCAGCGTGTCCAGCTCTGCTTCCATGCTGTCCCAGTGCTGGATCAGGGAATTGATATCAGAGTCCAGCGGCAGGACGCGTTCACTCACCAGAAGGCCAACGCGGGCTTTGTCCGAGCTGGCTTCCAGGAAGCGGACTAGGGAGTATGTTGCCTCAGTCATCAGCCGCGGCCGTGCTTGGCGTAGGGGTTGAGGAGGGCTTCCTTCATTTCAGGAGAAGCGCCTTCTTCAGTGGCTGTGAAACCCTCCGCGTGAGGGAAGGACTCGGTCATGGAGTGCGGCATGGCACCGTTCTTGTAGAAGTTGTTGGAGCCCTCGGACGGCTTCCACGTGTTGGCTTCCCAGTCCGGAACGTAGTTGCGGTAGCCACCGGAGTTGAGCTCAACGCGCATGCCGGACGGGTCACGGAAGTACAGGAAGTTCTGCTCGCCAACGCCGTGGATGGAGGGTCCGTATTCCATGGGGGTGCCGTTTTCCATCATGACGTCCGCGGTGCGGAGCAGGTCCTCGGTGGCGTCCACCCAGAAAGCGATGTGGTTGACGCGGCCCGGGCGACTGGAGGTGTCCGCCACGACGCCGAGGTCGTGGGATTTCTCGTTGGTGGTCAGGACGGAGAAAACCGTGATGGGAGCTTCGTCCAGGTCCACGAATGCCATGATGCGGAAGCCCAGGGCTTCGTTGTGCCATTTGGCGAATCCACGGACATCAGAGCTTGCTACCGTGACGTGGTCCAGGAAGCGGGGTGCGGCGGCGTGGCTGCTGCGGCGCTCCGGGCGGTCCGGGTAGTTGGATTCGAAGCCGGGCTCGGCCACGAACTTCTCTACCTCGTAGAAGAGGCGCATGTGATGGCCGTAGGGGCCGGTGAATTCGTAGGCCTTGCCGAAGCCGTGGCCGCCGGCAGTCCACGTCCCCTGAACACCGCTGGCTTCAACGCGAGCCGCTGCGGCTTCCAGTGCGTCCTGGGAGTTGGTGCGCCAGGCCATGCGACCCAGAGTGGCTTCGGGGCCTTCCGTGATGACCAGGCTGTAGCGGTAGTAGTCGCCCCAGCAGCGCAGGTAGACGTTGCCATCCACGCGGTCGACGATGCGCATGCCGAACTTTTCCTCGTAGAACCGTGCGGAGGCTTCAACATCCGGGGTGGTGATTTCGAGGTGGGCAAGGTGGGAGAGCGGAGTTTCCACGGTGAATTCCTTTGTACGTGCTGATGACTGTCAACGGACTGCAGCGTCTATAGACAACAATGATGCAGATCACGTATTCGGAGAAGAGCTACTTACAGATAGGAACTATCTGTCCCGTGAATGGTTCGCTACCCTGAAAGAATGAAGAACCTGGACCTCAACCTGCTCCCCCAACTGCAGGTGCTGCTGGAACTGAGAAACGTTTCGCGCGCAGCCGAGAGGCTGCAGCTCAGCCAACCTGCCACCAGCGCTGCGTTGGCGCGCCTTCGCCGCCATTTCGACGACGAACTGCTGGTGCGCAACGGCCGGAACTACCACCTCAGCCCCTTCGCGCAATCACTCGTACCGCTGGTGGACGAAGCCATGGAGCACGTTCAACGTGCAGCGCGTGTCCGCTCCCGCTTCGACCCTTCAACCAGCGAGCGCGAGTTCATCATCGCCGCCTCTGACTACGCGGCCGTCCTCATGGTGAGGTCCCTGAGAGGCATCCTGCAGCGGGAGGCGCCGCACGTCGTCGTCGATTTCGTCCCCACTCCCGGACTTGAAGGTACCCTGGCGGAGTTCTCCAAAATCGATCTCCTGGTGGGGCCGCAAGGCTACAGCATGCCGGGTGACTCCAAGCAGCTCTTCAGGGACAGCTTTGTGGCCGTGGTGGACGGCGGCAACCCGATCCTGGAACTGGCCTCCCCCAGCCTGGACGATCTGGTGACAGCACCCCACGCGGTGGGCTACTTTGGCGAGGGCATCAGCACCCCGGCGGACAAGATCTTTGAGACCAAAGGCGTCCGACGGCGGGTGGCGGCAGTGGTGGCGGGCTTCCTCTCCCTGCCGCTGCTGGTTGAGGGAACGGACCTGGTGGCTTTGGTTCCCAAGATGCTGGCGGCAAGGAGCCAGCGCGGCGCGGACATAGCCGTGCTGGAGTTCCACCAGGACCTGGAAGCCGAGCTGGTGGAAGCAATGTACTGGCACCCTTCACAAACGGAAGACCCGGCCAGCGTATGGCTCAGGTCCGTGGTGCAGCGGGCGTGCTCACAGCTGCACACCGTCTTTCCCGCCACCACCCAAGGGATGGTGGTGGCCGGAACGACCATTGGTGGAAAGGCCGGCTAGCTGACCGTCACCACAACCTTGCCGCGGGTGTGGCCCTCCATGTTGAGGCGGAAGGCCTCAGCTGCCTGGGCCAGCGGGAAAGTTTCGGCCACCTCCACCTTCAGCTTGTGCTGGTCCACCAGTTCGGACAGCTCCTGAAGCTCTGCACCGACCGGGGTGACCCACATCCAGGTTCCGCCGCGCTTTTCCACCTCGCCATCCGCGATGGAGGCGTGCCGGCCGCCGTCCCTCAGCACGGCCAAGGTGGCTTCAAGGTTGCCGCCGGCAAAATCGGCAACGACGTCCACGCCGTCGGGCTCTATGGCCTTGACGCGTTCGGCCAGCCCGTCACCGTAGGTGACGGCCTCGGCGCCGAGGGAACGCAGGAACTCGTGGTTCTTCTCCGAGGCGGTGGCAATAACCCTAATGCCGCGCGCTGACGCGATCTGGATCGCAAGGGAACCGACGCCACCCGAGCCGCCGTGGATTAGCAGCGTTTCACCGCTCTTGACATCCAACCGGTTGAGGACCTGGAAGGCCGTGAGTCCGGTCAGCGGAAGGCCTGCGGACTCATTCCAGTCCAACGTGGTGGGTTTGCGGGCCAGGACGCGCTCCGGGAGGGCGACGTACTCGGCAAAGCTTCCGCCGTGGACATAGTCCTTGCGGGCGTAGGAGATCACTTCATCACCGGGTTGGAACTTGTGGGCGTCAATGCCCACTGATTCCACCACGCCGGCGACGTCCCAGCCCGGGATGGCGGGGAACTGGATGTCCATAAGGGGGTCCAGGTGCCCGCCCATGATCTTCCAGTCCACCGGGTTTACGGAGGTGGCTTTGATCTTCACCAGCACCATGCCCGGGCCAACTTTGGGCATGGGCTGATCGGTGAGTTCCAGGACGTCGGGGTTGCCATATTCGCTGTAAGTGATTGCCTTCATCCTTCGCACAACCGTGGGTGGCGGTGGCCTATTCCGTCAGCGGTCAGTTATCCGTCACAGTGAAAGCCATCGCCTGGAAGGTGGAACCATCTCCCACGGTGACCCGGAACTCCCCCGGTTCCAGTACAAACTCGCCAGCTTCCTTGTTGGTCCAGAAACCCAGGTCATCGGCATACAGGGAGAAGGCGATGTTCCGGCTCTGACCCGCAGGGACATGGACCCGGTTGAACCGGCGGAGCCGGCGCACCGGCTGCGTGATGGAGGCACGGACGTCCGTAATGTAAAGCTGAACCACTTCGTCACCGCCCACGTCGCTGGCGTTGCTGACTGAGGCGGTGAAGCCCACGCTGCCGCCCTCTTTCAGGGATGACAAGCTCACAGTGGCCGGCCCGTCAGCTTTGCCCTCCACGCGGAACGTGGAATAGCTGAGACCAAACCCGAAGTCGAACAGCGGACCCAGATCGAGGTCCAAGTACTTGGACTTGTAGAAGTCATCCGTGTTGTTGGGACCCGTCAGCCCCACATCAGGTTGCTCGCTGGTGAGGGTCCCACCATGCCGGGCGGGCCGGCCAGTGGAATCGTGGTTGTAATACACCGGAATCTGCCCCACGGACCGCGGGAAGGACATGGGGAGCTTGCCGCCTGGGTTTGCCGTGCCCGTGAGGACGTCCGCAATGGCCGGACCGGCTTCGGTCCCAAGATGCCAGGCCAGGAGTACGGCAGGACACTGGTCAATCCAGTCGCTGAGAATCAGTGGTCGTCCGGTCATCAGCACCACTGCGAAGGGAGTGCCTGTTTCAGCGATCCGGTGAATCAATGCCGTCTGGTCACCCGGCAACGTGATGTCGCTGCGGGAACTCGCTTCACCGGAGAGCGCGCTCGGCTCGCCCACTGCAACGATCACTAGGTCCGCATCCTTGGCAGCCCGTGCCGCCTCTTCCTGACGTGCGGGGTCGCTCGTGTAAAAGTCAGCGCCCCGTAGGGTCGTGATCTCCGCATCCGGGAGCGCGTCCCCCAGCGACTCCACAATGGACTTGCCTGCAGGCGTTGCAAAGTACTGGACCCATGCGCCCAAATGATCCTTGCTGTCAGCGTAGGGACCAACAACCAACACACGGCCGGCCTGCTTCTTCAGCGGGAGGACCTGTCCATCGTTCTTCAAGAGCACTGTGCAGCGCGCGGCGGCCTCCCGGGCCTTTTCGCGTTGCTCTTCTCCCGCTGTCACGGGCGCAGCATTCTCATCCACATAGGGATTGTTGAACAGCCCCAGATCCTGCTTGATTTTCAGGACCCGCAGCACGGCGTCGTCTATCCTCCCGGGGTCGACGTCGCCTTCCCTGATGATGGGCATTTCCCCATTGAACAGCGCTCCGCCCATCTCGACGTCGAGTCCTGCCGACAAGGCCAGGCGTCCCGCATCCGAAATGTCCTCAGCAACACCATGCTCCACCAGTTCACCCACGCCGCCGGCGTCGGCAACCACTATTCCCTGGTGCTTCCATTCCTCTTTCAGAACGTCCGTCAGCAGCTGCTTGTTTGCGTGCATGGGCACACCGGAGAGGGCATTAAAGCTGGCCATCACCGAGGCAACGTTGTTCTTCACCGCGGCGAGGAATGGCTCAAGGTAGACGTTCCTGAGCCGTTGGATGGAAACATCGGTGGTGTTGTAATCCCGTCCACCTTCAGCCGCACTGTAGCCCACAAAGTGCTTGGCGCAAGCTGCAATGGACGTCGTTGAGGACAGGTCCTCACCTTGGTACCCCCTGATCTTCGCTGCTCCAAGGACGCCGGTGAGGTAGGGGTCCTCACCGAAGCCTTCCACCACCCTTCCCCATCGCGGATCACGGGAGACGTCAATCATGGGAGAGAACGTCCAGTTCACGCCGGTGGCCCGGGCTTCCGCCGCTGAAACGCGGGCATCCACTTCGGCCACGTCCGGGTCAAAGCTTGCAGCCTGGGCAAGGGGTGTGGGGAAAATCGTGAACTGGCCGTGGACAATGTCCAAGGCGATCAGGAGCGGAATGCCGTGGGGGCTTTCCTGCACCGCGATCCGTTGGAGTTCATTGGTCTTCGCCGCATCTGCAGGCCAAAAAAGAGCTCCGGCCCCCGTCCTTGCCAAGTGCTGGGAATCTTCGTCTTTGGGTTTCCAGACGATCTGGAGCTGAGACAGCTTTTCCTCGAAGGTCATGGCCGCAAGGATCTGCTCCGGGCTTGCTTGTTGTTTCGTCATGGTCCGGTCCTTCATTGGTTTGCCCTGGCTCCAGCAGTGGATGATGTCCGGCCGAGGGCGTCAGTTGCCAACAACCGCGAGAGTGAGTACGGATCCGATGATGCTTCCCCCGAAACGTCATCAAAGATCATGGTGGTCCGGTGCTCGCCGTACTGCGTCCAGCCCGGGTTGCCGTCCTTGCAGAAGGCCACGATCCCGGCGTGCATGGATTCAGCGAGGGCTACGGGCGGGTTCGCCCCCAGCGCAGCTTCCACCCCGTCGGCCTCGAGCAGTCCAAAAGCGAACGGCAGGTCAACGCAGTGCCCGGAGTATCCCGAAGCCGGAGGCTCCCACTGGAACTGGTACGTCCACACCGGCGCGGTGGCCTGCCCGGCAACTTGCGGAACAAAGCGGCGGAAAGTCAGATCACTGAGGTAGTTCTCCACGGTCCGGGAGGTCGGCGTTCCTGCTGAGCGCTCCGCATACTCCGCTGCCACGTCCGGGCTGGCCCCAACGCGCTCCAGGGCGCTGGTAGCCGGCAGGACGTCCACTGCCTTGGCCGCGGGGCGAATGAACCCGGCGAATTCATCCCGGGTGGTTCCCAGGAGGGTGGTGACGGATGCTCCACCGTCCAGGACCGCATCAACGTCCTCGGTGATGGGGCCGAGGGCGAGGCCGGACGTGACAAAGCGCGCCCTGTCCAACGCTTGCTCCGCAGCGCTGCCCGCAAAGGCCGGAAAGGGGGCCATTTGTGCGTCCAACAGGGCTTCCTCCGTGACACTTTGGAAACCGGCCTTACTCACAGGCACGTTCAGCTCAGCAGCAATCCGCGCTGTGGTGGCCCTGGCGGTCTCTTCATCCACAGTCAACGGAGCGCCGGACATGATCAGTGCCTGGGAAAAGAGCCCTGCAGCCAACGGAGAACTCCTGAGCGAAATGACCGCCCCGCCTCCTGCGGATTGCCCGCCAATGGTGACCTTTTCCGGGTTACCTCCGAACGCCGCAATGTTGCTCCTGACCCATTTCAGGGCAGCAATCCAATCCAACATGCCACGGTTCAGGGGTGCGTCAGGCAACCAGCCGAAACCCTCAAAACCCAAGCGGTAGGAGATGGTCACAACCACCACCCCGTCACGATTGAATGCGGCGCCGTCGTACCAGGGGCTTGCCGGGGAACCAGCAACGAAACCGCCACCGTGGATCCACACCAGGACCGGCTTGAGCACTCCGTCTCCGGGGCCGGTAGGGACGGTGGGGGTGAAGACGTTCAGGTTCAGCGTTCCGGTACCGGGGATGCTGGGCTCAGGAATGGTGGTTACCGCCGAGAGCGTCCTGCGCTGGGGTGTGGGACCGTACTCCAGGGCAGGGCGGATGCCGCTCCAACTCTCTGGAGGAACCGGGGCCTCGAACCTCAGGTCACCTACCGGGTCCTGGGCGTACGGAAGGTTCAGGAATGAAGCGGAGCCATCCCGCCAAAAACCTTGTACCTGCCCATAGGTCGTGTGGACCACGCTGGTCTTTTTCGTCATCGCTCAATCGCTCCATTAGTGGTTCCGGAGGTGTTCCGCAGCGCGCTGCTTGCCCGGATCCTGTCCATGGTTTCCATGATGTCCAACGTGTCTTGCCATGGCATGACGGGGCTCTCTTGTTTCCCGGCGCGAAGTTGTCGATCAACTTCCAGGATTTCGTAGCGCAATGCCGGCCTCGCAATCGGCGTCTTGTAGAGGTGTTCCTCTACAGTGCCCGGTCCATGGGTGTTGTATATGGAGAGGCCCACCTCCTGGGGGCACTGGTGCGGTGCGGGCAAGCTGATGTAGCCCGTGGAACCCAGGATCCTGGCCTCGTTGGGCAAGGGATTCGTCACGGATGATCGGATCATTGCGGTGCCGCGGGAGAACGACAGAAGAGCCGACGTGTCCATGTCCGCCCCCGAATGGTTGACCTGGCTGATGGCCGCAACATCCGTGACGCGGCCCAGCATCCAGTGGGCCAGTTGGACAGGATAGACGCCCAGCTCCAGGAGGCTTCCCCCGCCCAAGCGGGCGTCGTGCACCCGGCTGATCCGGCCAGGTCCCTCCGACGGCATGGGAAAGCCGAAGGTGGCCTCAACCCCACGCACCTCCCCGATGGCCCCGCTGTCCACCAGCTGCCGGAGCTTGACGTAGGCGGGCAGAAACCGCGACCACATGGCTTCCATCGCAAAGAGGCCCCGGCGCCGGGCTGTCTCCACGATTGCCAATGCTTCGGCGTGGTTGAGGGCGAAAGGCTTCTCGATCAGCACATGCTTCCCGACTTCAAGGAACATGATGGCGTGTTCCTTGTGGAGACCGGCCGGCGTGGAAATGTACACCACGTCAATATCGGGATCCGCTGCGAGGTCCGCCAGGGATCCGTGGGACTTTCCAACCTCGTGGAGGTCACGCAGCCCGGCAGAGGCGCCGGAATTGCGGGAGGCCACTCCGGCGATGACGCTGCCGTCCAGTCCGGCGAGGGCGCCCGCGAATTGGTGGGCGATCCCTCCCGTGCCGGCCAGCCCCCACCTCAGGAGAGAATCACCCATGCTTGGCCTGCAGTTGCCGGACCAGGGCGTGCTGGCGACGCACCTGCTCACGTCCGCGGTAGGGCTCACGCCTGCCTTCGTATTCGCTTGACAGCCACCCTTCCCATCCTGCGTCCTGTAGGGTCTTCACAATGTCTTCCCACGGCACGTGAAGGTCATGCAGGTTCTCATCGATTTCAAAGAACTTGGCCTGGATGAAGTGGACGTGGGGAAGGACCTCAGCCAGGTCAGCCATGGGGACGGCCAGGGGCTCCAGGAAAGCCGGCCGTTTGCCGTCTTCAACTTCAATACCTTCATGCCCGTCGTCTACCGCAGCAGTCTGGAAGATGCCGGTGTCCACCAGCAGTTTGAAGTGCTTTGAGCCGGTCCGCTCAATGAAGTCAATGTAGCCCTGCGTCACCGGATGTTTGATGGGGGTGGGGCTGTGGATCTCCGGGCAGATGACGATGTCCAGTTCCTCCGCCAAGTCCAATGAGCGTTCAACCACACCTTCCCAGATGGGATGCGGATCGAGCTGGAAGGAGGTCACCCCGAACTTGGGACGGATGGAGCTGAAGCCCAGCTGCGAGGCCAGCCTGAGGTCCAGTTGCAGCTGCGCGGCTCCCTCATCCTCGGTCAGGTCCCTGTCGTGCCACATGGCAGTGTCGATCCAGGATCCATAGTTTGTTGGAGTTAGGGAGTAGCGCTCCAGCATGGCGTGCCAGTTGTCGATCCACGCGGGATCCGGCGTGGGGTATCCCGGGATGTTCCCTTCGCCCAGGATCTCGATACCGGTGGCACCCATGTCAGCGATATCCGCCATCACGTCTTCCATGCTCATGGACGTGTAGATGTCACCGGAATAGCTGTACGTGGACACTGCGTGGCGGATTCCGCCGGCCGGAACGGGCGGGACGATCGTGGCTTTCGCGGAAGCGGGGAAGGCGGAACGGGAGACTGCCGGCGGGAAGTAGGGCCGGCGGAGGTAGACGGTGACCTCGATTGTGTGGACGCCGGCTGATAGGCCTCCCGGCTTGGGTACCGTGATGGTGGCGTATTCGTCCAACTGCCACCGAACATCAGTGGTTGCCCTCAGGGATTCCAAAGTATGGGTTTTCCCCTGGAGCGTCCACAGCGGCACGTGCGACTCCCAGTGCTCGCCATCCACTGTTACGTCCACGCCGTCCAGCAGGCTGGCGGCCGTGCCCCGATAGTTCGGATTGCGCAGGACAATCTGGAAGCCGGTGATGCGCCCGTTCTCTTCAACGTTCTTGAATCCACGGCCTTGAATGATGCTTCGTTCCAACATGGTGCTAATTCCTTTCGGCGTGGAGGGCACGGACAATGTCCCGTGCACCCCGGATGGCCAGAGCTACAGAGGTGAGCGTCGGGTTGCAGGCTGTCGGGGTGGGGATAACTCCGTTGCCGGCAACATAGAGCCCTGCAATGTCCCAGACGCGGGAATCGGGCGAGCAAACAGAGGTCCCATCAGGGGTCTGACCCATCCGGACTGTTCCCTGGTAGTGCAAGGACGCCCCGGCAGGGAGGGTCATGGGGTCCTCATTCAGGGGCTCCCCCAGTGCCGCAGCCGCGCGCCTGACCGACCTCGCGGCAGCAGCTATCGACTCCTTGTCGCGGTCTGTCAGTTGGTAATGGATGCTCATGGCGGGCATGCCGTAGGCGTCCAGACGATCGTCGTCGAACGTAACGCGGTCAGAGGCTTGGATGTCTTTCGCGCAGAACCAGCCCAAACCAACAATGGATCCCGGCGTCGGCACATCAGCCGAGGCCAGCGGTACCGGCGAGGCATCCAGCTGCATCACCTGGCCGTGGAATGGTTCTTCATCGGTATAAGGGACCCAGCTGACCCCGCTCTGGGGAGTGATGGCGGTACCGCTCGACGGCGTCGGGGTCACCGCTGCCTCCGGGATGTCCCTCAGCCGGACCGCAAAGACGGTCTGGGGTTGGTCGTTGAGGTACCGGCCCAAAGCCTCGGGCCGGACTCCGGAGGCCCACAACAGCTGGGGTGTGCGCAGGCTGTCGCCAGCCACCACAACGTAATCGGCGTGGACCGTATGTTCGTCCCCGGAAAGCATGTCGCGGATCAAGACTCCGTGGGCCCGGCCGTCTTCCACCAGGACGCGCGTCACCAGGGCATCAGCGTAGAGGGAGTGGTTGGGGTTGGACCTGGTGGCCTCCCCGTACACCACGTCCGATCCCGCCCAGGTGACCGAACCGTCGTCGCCTGTTTCCACAGCCAGGGGCATGACGCCCACCTTGCGGTCAGCGGGCCTGCCCTGGTCCAAGGCTTCGGACAACCGGCGCCGGACTTCATCGGCCAAGGGCGCGCCTGCGAATGCCCTGGTGCTGACCTTAAGGAGCCTTTCACCTTCAGTCAGCAGATCATCCAGGTCAGGAATAAAGGAGATCCGTTCCTGGCCACCGGGACGTGGGCATGCTGCCGTCCAGTGCGCACCCATGCCGCCAACATTGCTGGACATGGCCGCGGCCGGCAGGCCATCCTGTCCCGGCTGGCGGTACCCGGAGCCCAGGAGGTATGTTCCGGGCCGGACAAGCCGGGGCGGACCATCCAGTTCCTCGGACCGCGCACCCAGCAGGGACGGCTCCAACCCCTGGGATCGGCGTTGGGCCGAGGCGCGTTCTTCGAGGTCTGCAATGTTCTTGACGTGCAAGCCCGGACGCTCCGTCAGTTGGGGACCAACTTCAAAGGAGGCAATGCGCGTTTGCGGGGACTCTTCACTGATGATGCGCGCATATGCTGCGCCCGTGGGGCCGCTGCCCACTATGGCAACATCCACGTGTGAGGGGAATTCTCTGGTCATGAGCTGGTCTTTCCTGGGTATTTTGAGCGCACTGAATCAACCCCAAGGGTGTTCGTCGCTGCTGTGGAAGGCAGATGAAGGGTGCGTGAGCAGAAGGCTCGAGGCGCATTCGCCTCGGAGCCCTGGCCCGCCCTCTAGGCGGCCCGCATGAACTCTGCCAGTTTTTTGCGTGCAGCCCGACGCTCGGCCTGGCGGCGGGGATTGGGAACCGGCGCTGCCAAAAGGAGCTGCTGGGTATACGGATGCTTCGGGGTGGACGTCACCTGGGCGGACGGACCCTGCTCTACGATTCCGCCGCGGTTCATGACGGCGACCCGTTGGCTGATGTGCCTGACGACGGCGAGGTCGTGGGTAATGAAGAGGTACGCCACACCCGTTGATTGCTGGATCTCGCTGAAGAGCTCCAATACCCGCGACTGGGTGGACAGGTCCAGGGCGCTCACGGGTTCATCACAGACGATCAGCTTGGGATCCCGTGACAGCGCACGTGCGATGGCGATGCGTTGCCGTTGTCCGCCGGAAAACTCCCGTGCCAGCCGTCGGCCGGAATCAGCAGGAAGGTGCACCCTTTCCAGGAGCTCGCCCACTTTCCTTTCCGCCTCCGCTTTGGACGTTCCAGCCACCAGCAGGGGTTCCGTCAGGATGTCCCCCACCACCATGGCCGGGTTCAGGGAAGTGTAAGGGTCCTGGAAGACCACCTGGATGTCTTTGCTGAGTTGTCGACGTGCACGTTTATCCAAGCCGGAAATGACGCGGCCCTCGAACGTGATGGTGCCCTTTGTTACCGGAGCCAAACCCAAAACAGCTCGTCCCAGGGTGGATTTCCCCGAACCGGATTCGCCCACCAGTCCCACGGTCTCTCCACGGCCCACTGTGAGCGAAACTCCGTCCAGTGCCCGGAAGGCGCGCCCGCGCCACGTCCTGGACGGGTACTCCACCACCAGATTCTCAATGTTCAGCAGGACCGCTGGTTCTGCTGATGCCAGGTGTTCGCTCATGGCTGGGGCTCCTTCTGAAGTGCCGGCGTGACGGCTTCCTGGGACGCGAAATCGCTGGTCACGGCGTCGGTAGGCGTAGTGTCCTCCAGCGATGCCGCCAGGAGCTCACGGGTATATTCGTGGCGGGGATTGTCGAAGAGTTGTTCCGCGCTGGACGTTTCTACAATGAGTCCCGACCGCATGACGGCCACCCGGTCGGCGAGGTCTGCGACCACACCGAAGTTGTGGGTCACCAGGATGACTCCCATGTTGCCTTCCGATTGAAGTTCCCGGATCAAGTCCAGAACTTCGGCTTGAACGGTCACATCCAAGGCCGTGGTGGGTTCATCGGCAATCAGGAGGTCGGGCTTGCAGCTGACAGCTCCCGCGATCAGGACGCGCTGCGCCATGCCACCGGAGATCTGGTGCGGGTAGGAGTCGAACACGCGTTGCGGGTTCGCGATTCCCACGCGTTCCAGGAGAGCCAGTGCCTCGGCTTTCGCGGCGGCCCGGGACAAACCCAAGTGGTGCCGCATGGGTTCGGTGAGCTGCGCGCCAACCCGGAAGGTGGGGTCGAGGTTGGACATGGGCTCTTGGGGGATGTACCCGATCCTCTTGCCGCGCAACGCGTTCATTGCGCCGGAACCGAGGCCGCGCAGGTCCTTCCCATCAAAGGTCATGGTGACGGCAGATGTCCGGGCGTTCACGGGAAGCAACCCCAAGACAGAGAATGCGGTCTGGGACTTACCCGAGCCGGACTCCCCCACAATCGCCAGGATCTCGCCGCGCCGCACCGACAAGTCAACCCCATGCACCACGGTAGTTTCTGAGCCATCGGGTTGCGGGTAGCTCACTTTCAGGCCTTGGACCGTCAGCAGTGCGTTGCCGTCAGCGTTGCCTTTCTGACTATCCGGGGCCGCCTCAACCAGAGCGGTACCTCCGCTGACCTCCGCGGCCTGGCGCCGCCGTCGGGCATTGGTACCCCGGGACCCACCCTCCATGGCGTCACGCAATGAGTTCCCCAGGAGGCTGAAGGCCGTAACCGTACAAATAATGGCGACAGAGGGCCACAGCAGCAGCTGCGGGCTGGTGTAGATGTTCTGGAAAGCGTCGCTGAGCATGCCGCCCCAGCTGGCCTGGTTTGCCGAGCCGAGACCAAGGAAGTCCAAGCCTGCCTGGATGGCTACCGCTATCCCGGCCAACTGTGAGATTTGGATGATCGTGGGGGCGATTACCACCGGCAGCACGTGGCGGGCCATGATCCGTCCGTCGCTCAGGCCCGAAACCCGCGCGGCGTCGACGTAAAGTTCCTCGCGTACGGCTTTGACGGATGATCGCACCAGCCTAAAAACCGCAGGAGCAATCAGCACGCCAAAAACTGTCATGGCCAGTTCAGTGCTGCGCCCGAACTGGGCCAGCACCACCAGGAGGACAACGATTGCGGGGGCGGCCATCAGCAAGCTACTGAACCAGTTCGCCACTCCATCAAACCAGCCCTTGTAATACCCGGCGATCAGGCCGGCCGGCAGGCCCAGGACCACTGCCACGCCGGCAACAATCAGGGAACCCGTCAAGCTGGTGCGGCCGCCATAAAGCAACTGCGCAAAGACGTCGCGTCCCACCCCGTCCGTTCCCAGCGGGGAGCTGGGCCCCGCCGGAGCCAGGGCATTGGCTATCTGTGAGGCGGTAGGGCTTGCGGATGTCAACAACGGCGCCGCAATGCTCACCATGACCACAAGCAGCAGGAAGGCGGCACAGGCCACAGCGATCGGGTCTTTGAGAAGCCGCCGCAGAACGCCCGTGCGAGGTGCTCCGTGCGCCGGTTTCGGGATTCCTACCGGACCTCCGGCTTGGATGTTGGTCACAGTCATGATGTCCGCACTTTCGGATTGAGGAAGCCCAGCAAGATGTCCACCAGCAGGTTCACGATGACCACCAGGATCACCATCACCACCACAACTCCCAGGACCACCGGCACGTCACCTTGCCCGGCCGCTGAGGCCGCGCGGTTGCCGATACCTGTCAGGGCGAAGACCTTCTCGATGATGACCGCGCCGCCCAACAGGGCGATGAACTGAAGTGACAGGACCGTCAGGGAAGCCGGCGCTGCATTCCGGAGCGCGTGTTTGATCAAGATGCTTCGTGAAGGAAGCCCCCGGCTTCGCAGGGTCCTGATGTAGTCCTTTTGAAGAACGTCAATCATGGACCCGCGGGTTTGCGTTGCCACGGTTCCGATTGCCCCGATGGCCAAGGCGAAGGCGGGGAGGGTGATCGAGGCCAGCCACTGCCCGGGATCGTCGGTCGGGCTGACATATCCCAAGGCCGGGAAGATCTTCAGTTGGACCGCGAACACCAGGGCCAGGATGATGCCCACCAAGAAGTTGGGGACAGCGAAGGCGACTATGGAGATGGTCTGCAGGACCTTGTCCAGCCACCCGCCGCGGACGGCCGCCACGACGCCCAGGGCGACGCTGACCACTGCAGTGAGGACGACGGCGGCGATCACCACCGAAAGCGACACCGGCAGTGCTTGCCCAATGAGCTTAATAACGGGCTGGTTGCTGCCCCAGGACTTTCCAAGATCGCCTGTGATGGCCGATCCGAGCCAGTCGAAGTAGCGGGCGAGGACCGGCTGGTCCAGGCCGAGTTCAGCGTTTTTGGCCGTTACTTGCGCAGCGGTGGCATTGTTCCCCAGGATGCGACGGGCGGGGTCGGAGCCCGCCAGGGCGGTGAGGAAGAAAGTCAGTGTCGATACTGCGAAGACCAGGATGAGGCCGGCGCCGAGCCGGCGGAACAGGAACGTTATCATGAGTGGCTCTCAGTGTGATGATGGACGTGATTGTTGCCAGCTCGGCGCCAGGGGCTTACTTGGCGGGGGCGAAGTTGTAGAGGGGCGGTACTGCGACGTTGGCTTGGCCGGAGGTCTTGACGTCCTTGGACGTTGCGTATGCACCTTCTTCGAAGTACCAGGGAGCGAACCAAGCCTGGTCCACCACGTACTTGTTCAATTCACGCAGGGCGTTGTCGCGGCCGGCGTCGTCAGACTTCCGTGCGGTGTCCAGCAGTTGGACAATCTTGGGATCGTTCACGTGGTAGGGGTTGAACAGGGCATCCGGTGCCACGGCCAGCTGGGTGGAGTCCCAGGCTCCGGCCGAGGTGAGGCTGAAGAAGTTCATGGGCCATTTGGCGCCGATGACGCTTCCCACTACCTGGTCGGCAGTGATCGGCTCGTAAGTTACCGTGATCCCGATGGCCGCCATGGCCTCGGTCATTGCAGCCTGCGCGCCGGGGTACACCGGGGAGAAATCGGGGAGCTTCATGGTGAAGCCTGAGGCGTAGCCGGCGTCGGCCATGAGCTTCTTGGCCTTCTCCACGTCGTACGGGTAGGTGTTGTCGAGTGAGGCATCGTAGGCGCCGGTGTTGGGCCCAAAAATCTGGACTGTCTTGGTGCCACGTCCATCGCCCAGGGTTTTCAGGATGGTATCCCGGTCCATGGCGTAATTGATGGCCTGGCGCACGCGCACATCGCTCAGCGCCGGCGTGTTTTTACCTTCGCGGTCCCACAACCAGATGCCCTGCACCGAACCGTTGGTGTAGGACACCACGTTCATGCCGGCGTCCTTTGCGCCCTTGACGAGGTCGTTGGTGGCTGCAGACACGCCCTGGAGCTGGCCGGCGCGAAGTCCGTTCAATGCCGCAGCAGCGTTGTCCAGCAGCTTGATATCAACTTCGTTGTAGGGGTAAGCGTCCTTGTGCCAGTAATTGGCATTGCGGGTGAACACATATTTGTCTCCAGCGGTGCTCTTGCTCTGGTCAAGGACGTACGGCCCGGAGCCCACAGGGTTGGTCTTCAGGTCCGCGCTGTCCAGCGCCTTGGGGCTTGCCATGAATCCGCTGGAACGTCCCAGGCTTGCCAGGAGGGAGGGATCCGGATCCTTGAGCTTGAGGACCACATGGGTGGCATCGGTGACTTCAACGGTGTCCAGGGCTTTCAGCGACGACCCGGCCTCGCCCTTGCCGGCCTTTGCCTTGAGGAGGTTGGCCTTGACGGCTTCTCCGTCCAAGGGCGTCTCGTCAGTGAACTTCACGTCATCCCGCAGGGCGAGGGTGAGGTTCTTGCGGGAATCGTCGTAGGACCACTGGGTTGCCACGTTGGGGACGGGCCCACCGTTCTCATCCAGGTTCAGCAGGGAATCATAGACAGCTTGGTAGTAGTGGTTTTCAGGTCCTGCGGCAGGCATCTCGCCCGGTACGAACGATGTAGGTACCTGCACCACGCCCAGCGACAGCGAGGCGGTCTGGGCGGCAGCCGATCCGCCACTTTGTGCTCCACTGCAGCCAGAAGCAGTGATCAGGATCGACACCGCCACTGCTGAGGTCAGGAAATTTCTTCTCTTCATGTCTGCTCCATTGGGACTGAGGACCCCCTGGCTTCGCTGATCACCTGATGATTCTGGCGGCGGCTGTCGGGGTAGAGGAAAGGTGGAACAACTAAACGGTGCTGGTTAGCTTTGCTCCTGCAACAGACTTTAGTTCCGCAGGAACATATGTGTCAATAGTCACTTTATTGTCAGTGACCGGCCGCCAGGCGGTGAAGGTTGGCCGCCTGTCCCAATGGTGATCCCTGCTCGATCCACAAACCCAGTGCGGACTGGGCGAAGAGTTGCTCTACGGCCATGAGGCTGGCCCCCACCACACCTTCCTGGAAGTCCAGTGAGGCGGTGCGCAGCGTCAGCTTTTCCGTCGCCAGCTTGGTACTCCGCCTCATCACGGTCTCGGCCAGGGCCTCGAACGCCTGCTCACCACTGCGGAGCATGCCGCCGCCCACCACAATCACGCCCGGGTTGATGAAGTTGACCAGGCTAGACACTGTTGCACCAACAATCCGGGCGCTGTCCACCACCGCACGTGAGGCCAGGCCGTCCCCCCGGGCCGCGGCGATGCCAATGTCCTCAGGGGTAAGTTTTCCCCGGTCAGCCAGCCGTGATGACAGGTACGGGCTGTCGGACGCAACGGGAGTCAACTGCTGCACCAGGCCCCACCCGCCAGTCACCGCTTCCAGGCATCCCGTCTCGCCGCATCGGCAGGTGAAGCCGGGGTCGTCGCTGACCTTGACGTGCCCGATGTCGCCGGCAGCACCCGTGTCACCGCGATAAACAGACCCGCCGGAAACCAGCCCGGAACCAATGCCCGTGCCCACTTTGACGTACAGAAGGTCGCGCCGATCAGAAGGATGGCCGCGGTGCCATTCGCCCAACGCCATGAGGTTAACGTCGTTATCGACCCAGACAGGCGCGTCGTAGCGTTCCCGCAGCCAGGAGCGGACACTGAAGCCGTCCCAGCCCGGCATGATTGGCGGGGCCACCAGTTGTCCGGTGCCAAAGTTGACCGGCCCTGGGACTCCCACCCCTATGGACCACGGCCGCGTCTTGGTCCGCTTGGCCAAGCGCTCGAACATGTCCTGCAACTGGGCCATAGTGGCCTCTGGACCCTCCGAAATGTCCCAGTCCCGGTGCATTGCTGCAACCGCTTTACCGTCCAGATCCGAAACAGCAGCCCGGATTTCGCCGGCGCCCATCAGCCCGGCGTAAACGTGGCCGGCGTCGGACCTAAAGCGGAGTTGCCTCGGCGCGCGGCCACCGCCGGAGGGCGCAAATTCTCCGTCTTCCAGCAGCCCCACGGCCATCGCTTGCTGGACACGCTGGGCCACCAGTTTCCGCCCTAACCCAGTGGCCTGCTCCAGGGCGGGACGGGTCAACGCTTCCCCTGTCCGGACAAGGTTGACCAGCCGGGCATAGATGAATGCGTCCTGCGGGGACGGTTGGGTATTCACGGCGGCCTCCAGAGCTGCGATGGCTTGTGTCTGCACTTTTGTTCCTGTAGAACATATGTTACATCTCACTTCCCAGGCAGGAAAGCTACGGCTTCTGCCTCAGAGCCTGGAGACCCACACTATGTCCACGCCACCACTTACTCGGCGTTCCTACACCGAAAACAGCGAACCCGCCCCACTGCTCACGGATCCCGCGCCCTTGTTCGAGGCATTCGTCACGCCCCCCGATTCTGCCCGTCCCCGGGCTTGGTGGCATTGGATGGACGGCAATGTGAATGAGGACGGGATAGACGCTGACCTTGCGTGGCTGAAAGGGATAGGCGCTGGCGGCGTTCAGATGTTTTTCGGATCCTTCGGAGCAGCACCGCTCGTGGAAGAACCGGTGAAATTCCTTTCCAAAGAATGGCAATCAGCGGTGCGCAGGGCCGCGTCGCAGACCAAGCTCCTGGGCATGGAACTGTCCGTGGCAACATCAGCCGGATGGAGTGCCACCGGTGGTCCATGGGTCGCACAGGAAGCCGGGATGAAGAAGCTGGTGTGGTCAACCACCGTCATCGAATCAGCGCACTTCCCCTGCCAATTGCCCACACCACCCACCGCCTCAGGCCCTTTCCAGGATGTCCCCTGCGCCGCAACGCGGCACGTTTCCGCGGACGTACCGGACTTCTTCCAGGACATCGCCGTCCTGGCATTCCCTTTCCGGGAGGGCCACCAGTCCCTTATTCCTGCCTCCGTCACTTGCAACTCAACGGTGACAGGCGATCCGAACCTGGAAGACCTGGCTGACGGCACCTTCTGGCCGCCCGTGGTGATTGAAGCCAGCCCCAGGATTACCATCACCGCTGATTATGCGGAGCCTGTGGTCGTCAAATCCGCCCGTATAGGACTTCCAGCGTTCGTGGGATTCGGTGGGAATCCTCTCCCAGAGGCTGTACTCGAAGCGAGCAATGACAATTCGACGTTCTGGCCAGTGACGAGATTCGAGGGCACCAAGTCTCCTGTTCGCTCCTTGTCTTTCCCTGCGCAGGAGGCGCGCTACTTCCGGCTGGTGATCACCACGCCGCCATCAGGCAGCGCCCCTGTCGCCGAAGGCATCAAGCCTTTGACGTTTCCCAGCACGGGCTCCGGCGTCAAGGTGTCGTGCTTCCAGTTGTTCGGTGGTTCACGGGTATCCCGGGCTGAAGAGAAAGCCGGTTTCGCCCCTGTTCCTGACTACTACGCGCTGGAAGCTGAACCAGCGGACGCCAAGGGAGCCGTGCCCCTCAGCGAGGTCGTGGACGTCTCTGACTACGTTGACGCCAACGGAACACTCAACTGGGAACCGGCGGAAGGACGGTGGACTGTGGTCAGGCTCGGGTACTCGCTCACCGGCCATGTGAACGCCCCGGCACCGGAGGAAGCAACTGGCTTGGAAGTAGACAAACTGGACGCCGGCCACGTTGCCGACTACCTGCACACCTACCTCGGCTTTTTCCAGGACGCACTGGGCGAAGAACCGGCGGCCCTGGCGGGAATCGACGCCCTCCTAAGCGACAGCATCGAGTCCGGGCCCCAAAACTGGACGCGGAACATGCTCAGTGAGTTCCAAAGCCGCCGCGGGTACAGCCTCCTGCCATGGCTCCCGGCACTGACAGGAATTCTGGTGGAAGGCACCCAGGAAAGTGACGACTTCCTGTGGGACTTCCGGAAGACCATCTCTGAACTCCTTGCGGAAAACCATTATGGAACCATCGCATCGATTGCCGCCGGGCTCGGAATGGACTACTACGCGGAGGCACTGGAGGATCACCGGCCTCAGCTGGGGGACGACCTGGAAATGCGCTCGCATGCCGATGTCCCCATGGGCGCCATGTGGTGCTACACGCCCGAAAGTGGGCCGCGCCAAACCTTCATTGCGGATCTCAGGGGCGCGGCCTCCGTCTCGCACGTTTACGGCAAGCCGCGGACGGGCGCGGAGTCAATGACTGCCTTTGGCCAGCCCTTCCGCTACACACCCGGAATTCTCAAGCCGATCGTGGACATGGAGTTTGCCTTGGGGGTGAACCTGATCAATATCCATACTTCCCCTCATCAACCCGCGGGTGTGGAGAAACCGGGGATCACCTTGGCGCCGTACCTCGGTCAGTCCTTCTCACGCAACGAAACCTGGGCTCATGCCGCGCGTCCGTGGATTGACTACATGGCACGCTGCAGCCATCTTCTGCAGCAGGGAACCTACGTTGCTGACATCGCCTATTTCTACGGTGAGGAATCGCCCGTAACCGGGGTCTTCGGTGATTCTCCTGCCGAGGTGCCCCAGGGACATGGCTTCGACTTCATCAACCTCGACGGCCTCACCAACCACATCAACGTTACACCTGCGGGCGAGCTGCTCAGCAGCGGTGGAACGCGCTACAAGGTTCTATATCTGGGTGGTACCAGCCGGCGGATGACCCTCGCGATGCTTCGACGGGTACAGGAACTGCTCGACGCCGGTGCAACAGTCATCGGAAAGCGTCCGGAAGGATCGCCCAGCCATGGTGACGATGCCCTGGCTTGGCGGGAGGCGGTGGACCGAATCTGGAACGGGAAGCGCAGTCGGCTCCTGGAGGGCGGGGCCTTCGAGGACATCAGCCTGCTGCCTGCCGCTCTGAAGAAACTCGGCCTGCGCCCTGACTGGAGCTTTGACGCCGGCGACGGCTATTCCTTGCCGACCATCCACAGGACCACCCCCGTCGGGGAATTGTATTTCATCAGCAATCAGCTGGAACGTCCTGAAAGAGTGACAGCTTCCTTCCGTACAAGAGCCGGTTCCGCAGAACTCTGGGACCCCTACCAAGTTGTGCGGACAGCACTTCCGTCACGCCACTCGGAAGGCCGCACGACGTTGGACATCCATTTGCCTCCGTTGGGCTCCGCTTTCGTGCTGCTTCGGCCTCAAGATGCCAGAACTGGCAGCGATCCTGCATCCGGAGCTACCCCTTCTTTCCTGACATCAATGGAACTGCAGGGGCCGTGGGAAGTGACCTTTCCTGACCGCGATCGTGAAGCAGGCTCCGTGACCCTGAATCAGGTGGCTCCGTGGGCCGGCCAAGGCGCGTTTACCCACGGTGACAGCGACATCAAGTATTTCTCCGGGACAGCTGGCTATTGCCACGATTTCGCGTTGCCGACAGTCAGCGCTGAGGAGACGTACGTGATCGACTTGGGCGAAGTCCGTGACGTCGCCCAAGTCTGGCTCAATGAGGTACCCCTGGGCACAGCTTGGACGTCCCCTTTCCAGGTGAGGGCCTCGAATGCCGTCCGCAGCGGGGTCAACCGTCTCCGTATCGAGGTCACCAACACCTGGTCCAACAGGTTGGCCGGTGACGCCGCGCAGGGCAACACCGGAAGACCTGGGTCTGAAATTTTCCTTCCGGATGCGCCATTGCGGAAGTCCGGGCTTGTGGGTCCGGTAAGAATCCACACCATCAACCACCCGTTAGGACAGCCATGAATCACACACCAGCGGCGCGGCCCTTGGGTGTGGCCGCTATCGGCTACGCCTTCATGGGCAAAGCCCACTCGAATGCGTGGCGGAACGTGGCAAGTTTCTTCGACGTCCCGGCCTTCGAGCAAAAGGTGCTCGTAGGCCGGGACGCCACCCAGGTTGCCTTTGCGGCCGGTAAGTACGGTTGGGCCGAGTCCGCCACCGACTGGCGTGAAGTGATTGAACGCGAAGACATCGACATCATCGATATCTGCGCCCCCGGCTGGATGCACGCCGAAATCGCCATCGCAGCCCTCGAAGCCGGCAAACACGTCCTGGTGGAAAAGCCCCTCGCCAACACGCTGGCCGAAGCCGAACTCATGACAGCCGCCGCCGCGAAGGCCCGCAAACGCGGGGTCCAGTCCATGATCGGTTTCAACTACCGCCGCGTCCCCGCTTTGGGCCTGGCCCGCGAACTCATCGCCGAAGGCCGCCTCGGCACCATCCGCCACATCCGGGCCGCCTACCTCCAGGACTGGCTCGCCGACCCCGAAACCCCCATGAGTTGGCGGCTCCGCAAGGAAACCGCAGGCTCCGGCGCGTTGGGCGACATTGCCTCCCACGCCATCGACCAGATCCAATTCCTCACCGGACAAACGGTGGTGGAAGTTACCGGTACCCTGCGGACGTTTGTGGCTGAACGCCCCGGGCAGGGTGGCCCTCAGGAAGTGACCGTGGATGATGCGGTGTGGGCCACGCTTGGCCTGACAGGGAACCTCAGTGCCTCCGTCGAAGCCTCCCGGGTGGCTACCGGCCAAAAGAACAGCCTGAAGATTGAGATCTACGGCTCCGCAGGATCGCTGACCTTCGATCTGGAGAGCCTGAACGAGCTTATGTTCCTAGACGCAACCGGCCCGGTTCGCGAACAGGGCTTCCGGCGGATCCTGGTCAACGAACCCGAGCACCCCTACCTTGAAGCATGGTGGCCGCAGGGCCACATCATCGGCTGGGAACACACGTTCACCCATCAGGTCGGGGACTTCCTCACCGCCATCCGCGACGGCAGCCAGCCATCGCCGTCGTTCGAGGAAGGCCTGAGCGTCCAGCGCGTCCTGGACGCGGTCCAAGAGTCAGCCAACAACAAAAGTGCCATCGCCGTAGTCGGCGGTACTGGCAATAACCACTCGCACGGAGCGTGATCGCAAACATGGAGACCCTACCCACTGCCCTGTCAGAGGGACAGCGCCGCGCCGATCGGGGTGACGGGACGTATTTCAACCCGGTGTTCGCGGCAGATCACCCCGATCCTGCGATCCTGCGCGACGGAGACGATTACTACCTGACGTTTTCCTCTTTCGAGTCTTCGCCTGGCTTGATCATCTGGCACTCGCGGGACCTCCTGAATTGGCAGCCCTTGGGACCGGCCCTCAAGGACCCTTTGGGAAATGTTTTTGCCGTGGACATGTGCAAGGTGGACGACACCTATTACATCTACATACCCGTCATTCCCACCGCGGCGTCACCGGATCCCACCGCTCCGCCGATGATTTACGTCATTCACGCGAAGTCTATGGCCGGACCCTGGAGTGAGCCAGTGAACATTGGAGTGGCCGGACACATCGATCCCGGCCATGTGGTGGGGGAAGACGGCCACCGGTATCTGTTCCTCAGTGGCGTCAGCCGGGTCCGCCTCACCGCCGATGGGCTCGCGACCGACGGCGAGATTGAGCATGTCTACGACGGTTGGCGTTACCCTGACGAATGGATCACCGAGGCCTACGCCCTTGAAGGCCCCAAGCTGACCCAGCGGGATGGATGGTTCTATCTGACCACTGCGGTGGGAGGGACCTCGGGTCCGCCAACAGGGCACATGGTGACTGTGGCCCGTTCGCGCTCGGTGCACGGCCCGTGGGAAGAACACCCCCGGAATCCCATCATCCGGACCTGGGCTGAAGAAGAACCGTGGTGGAGCAAAGGCCATGCAACGCTGTTCGAAGGTCCCGACGGCCAATGGTGGAGCATCTATCACGGCTACGAGAACGGCTTTGCGACCCTGGGGCGCCAGGTTCTTTTGGAACCCATTGAATGGGACGACGACGGGTGGCCGCGTGCCGTGGGCGGCGACCTTTCCGAGCCCTTGCGATCGCCCATCGCGTTGGGTTCGCTCGAGGGTGAACAGGAGCATGGGATAGCTTTGTCGGACAATTTTTCCCGGCTACGGCTCGGAATTCCGTGGTCTTTCCACGCCCCCTCCGTGGACGAGCAGCAGCGCATCTCCTTGGATGACGGGCTGGTGCTCCAGTCGTCCGGGACGAATCCGTCGGATAGTTCCCCGCTGACCAGTACCGCCGGAGACCGTCACTACGAGATCAGCGTGGAGCTGGAACTCGTTGATGGAGCCCAAGGCGGGCTTCTGCTCTACTACAGCGACCGCCTGTATTGCGGCATGGGCCACGACGGCGTCAAGATGACAAGCTACCGGGCCGGCCGGGCCATCCCTTACTGGCGTGAGCCTGTCCCGGCTACACGGAATATGCACTTGAAGATTGAGAACAACAACAATATCGTCACCATGTACTACAGCGCCGACGGGCTGGAGTGGACCCGGCACGGGCTGCGGTTCAATGTCGCGGGCTACAACACCAACACGGCGGACGAACTCCTCAGCCTCCGTCCAGCGCTTTTCGCCACCGGAAGCGGACATGTAAAGTTCCGCAACTACAACTACAGGTCCCCGGACCGGGTCTAGTCGAAGAACCCCACGATGTACCCGATGAAGTACAGCATCGACATCAGCACAACCAGGCCGATGATCGACATCCACAGAATCTGGGTACCTTTCCGCGGGCCACCTTCATCGTGGCCCTGCGGCCCTGCTGTGGAAGCTTCGCCCGGTGGCGTTTCACCGGGCGGAACTCCGCCGCCAGGTTCCAGGCCGGTGATCTTGTCCTCGTATGGATCTGGATTTGGTCCTGACACGCTCACTCCCCTGTTTGCAGTGGTGATGCTTTGGTCCAGCGTATCGAACCACCACCCCCGACCAACAGCAACCTTACGAAGTTGCCGCAATCAGCCCCGCCAGGCAGCGTCCTGGGCAGAAGTCCGCAGCCGGTACAGGGACGTGGTGGCCGTCAGATAGAGGTCCCGGCCCTCCGGCCCGCCGAAACACAGGTTGGACACGCGTTCGGGGACGTCGACGGCGGCCAGCAACCCGCCGTCGGGGGCGTAAACGCGAACGGAAGCCCCGGCGGATGTCCACAGCCGGCCCTCCGTGTCCACGCGTAAGCCATCGGACACACTGTCCTCATCAAGCTCAACGAACGTTTCGCCCGCTCCGCACGTACCACCAGCAACCGGGAACACGGCGATGCGGAACGGGACCCCACGGGTAGGACCGGCAGTATCCGAGACATACAACAGGGATTCGTCCGGCGAGAACGCCAGGCCGTTGGGATGGACCAAGTCCGTGATGACGGGGCGCAGCTCGCCCGCCGCAGGATCGAAGCGGAAAACATAGCAGCCGCCGTACTCCTGGTCACCCTCATGGCCCTCGACGGTCCCGGGCAAAATTCCATAAGGCGGATCCGTGAACCACACGGTACCGTCGGCCGCCACCACAACATCGTTGGGCGAGTTGAGCCGATGCTCTCCGAACGCATCGACAATTACCGTCACCTCGCCGTCGTGATCCCGTTCCATCCGCCGGCGGCCGTGGCTGCACTGGACCACGCCGCCGTCCCGGTCCAAGGTCCGGCCGTTGGTGTACTCGACGGCGGTGGCGTACTCGCGCGTGGCGCCGGTGGCGGGGTTGAACTCCAGGATGCGGTTGTTGGGGATGTCGCTCCAGCGCACGGTCCGCGATTCCGGAACCCAGACGGGCCCCTCGGCCCAGACGGTGCCTTCGAACAGTTTTTCCAGGCTGCCTTTAATGAGCGGGATGGCGGGGGCTGCTTTGTCCATGGTTTCGAGACTAGTCCTCCACGGCTGCGGCACCTGTCTTTTCCTGGGCCGGCGATTCGCCTGGCTTCTTGTCCGTGGCCGGCATGGCGACCACCGCAATCACCGTCAGCACCGCACTCACCAGGACGGCGAGGAACACGGCTGAGGACGCCGACACCGTGGTGTGCGGATCGGAGGCGCCAGCGCCGTTGGCGTAGATGGCGTTGGCCACCGCGCCGAACACGGCCACGCCAATGGCACTGCCGATGGAGCGGGCAAAGAGGTTGGTTCCAGTCACCACTCCGCGCTCATTCCACTCCACGCTTGATTGGGCTGCGATAAGGGTGGGCGTCGCTACAAGTCCCAGCCCCAGGCCGACGATGAAGCAGGACACGGCAACCAAGAGAACATTGGGCGAGGAGGCAGTGAGGGCGAGGACCGACGCACCCACCACAGTGATGGAGATACCGATCAGGGCCGTCCTGCGGAAACCGATCCGAAGGTAGAACCGTCCCGCCTGGGAGGCGCTGATGGGCCACCCAATCGTCAGGGCCGCGAGCGCGAGTCCTGCCAGGATCGGGGAAGTCTTGATGGATCCTTCGAGGAAGGTGGGGACGTAGGAAGTAAGGCCCAGCAGGACCGCACCCACGCCGAACGAGACGAGGGCCGTCGTCGCGAGCAACCTGCGGGACACTACCCACGGCGGAAGGACGGGCTCGGCGGCCTTCCGTTCCACCAGGATGAACAGTCCAAACAAGACCGCACCTGCAACGAAGACACCGATGCTGATGGCGGAGTTCCATTCCCAGGCCTGTCCACCCTCCAACGCGCCCAGGATCAGCAGGCTCAGGGACACCGTCAGCAGGGCAGCGCCTGCATAATCCACGCGGTGCTTGGTGCGTTCAACGTCCTCGTGGAACGCGCGGACCAGCATCCACCCGGCCAAGAGGCAGAGCGGGATATTGATGAGGAAGATCCAGCGCCAAATTCCCAGGGATGAGAAAACACCGCCCAATGTTGGCCCTACCACCGAGGAGATTGCCCACACGCTGGCCAGGTAGCCCTGGACTTTGGCGCGTTCCGCGAGGGTGTAGATATCACCGGCGATGGTGATTGACACAGGTTGCACTGCACCTGCACCCAAACCTTGGAGGACGCGGAACGCGATCAGCGCGGGCATGCTCCACGCCAGGCCACACAAGATGGAGCCCAGCAGGAACAAGCCGATGCCCCAGAGGATAAGGGGTTTGAGGCCAACCATGTCAGACAGCTTGGCGTAGATGGGTACGGAGACGGCTTGCGCCAGCAGATAGGCCGAGAACAGCCACGGGAAGGACGAGAAGCCGCCGATGTCCTCAACAATGGAGGGCACCGCCGTGGCGACGATAGTCGAGTCGATCGCCACCAGACCCGTGGAAAGCATCAAGGCAATCAGAATCGGTCCCCGCTTGGAACGGAATCCGACGCCGTCACTGGTCTCTGTTGTCATCTGTCCCGTTCCCGTCGTCATCCCGTTGCGTTCATATGTGGGCTCAGCCCCAAATGACGTAACCCCGGAGGCACAGGAATTAGTCCCGGGGAACGTCAATGAAATCTTTCGGCTGGACCCTTTTCTGATCCGGGCCACCGTGGTAATTTTTAATCGACTGGTAAGTTACCAGTCGATTCGACTCATAAGAGGTTTCACATCCCATGGCAATAGGCGCACCGCAACGGCTCCGCATCCTGAACGACCAGACCGCACTGGGCTTTATTTTGGATGCCGGCTCCATTTCGCGTGCGGAACTGGAAAAGCTCACAGGGCTATCCAAACCGGCCACCACCGAGCTCCTTAACCGCCTTGAGGCTGCAGGACTGGCGGAAAAGTCAGGTAAGCGCGACGGCGGTCCGGGGCCCAGTGCCCAGCTCTGGAGAGTCCGCCCTGAAGCAGGCTACGGTGCAGCTGTCGAGGTGCAGCCTGGCAAAATCACCGTGACCATAGCAGACCTCGCCGCCAACCCGGTTGCCCACGTCCAACAAAGCTGGAACGCGAGCAGCGGGGCTGCCGACGTGGGACGCTGCATCGACGCGGCTTGTGATGATGCAGGATTGGTCCGCAGCCAACTTCTGCATTTGGTGGTTGCCATTCCAGGCGCCCTGGATCCCCGCACCGGGATGCTCCGCTACGCGCCCCATCTCCCAGCTTGGAACGGAACCAACGTCACTGCGGCGCTCCGGTCCGAACTGGGAATCCCCACAGACGTAGAGAATGACGTCAACCTCATGGCCTTGTCCGAGATGAAGAACGGCCTCGCAGAGCAAGCCGAGAACTTCGCCTTGGTATGGATTGATGACGGCGTTGGCTCAGCTATCGTCCTGCGCAAGGAATTGTTCACCGGCCTCACGGGCGGAGCGGGTGAAATCGACTACCTCCCGGTGTCGGCGGCCCCTGGTGCAGGGACTGAGGACCCGCAGGAGAGGCTGAAGCTGGGCGACTTGCTCAGCCCGGAGGCCATATCCGACCTTGCCACGGCTCATGGTCTGAAGTATCCCCTGCCGGAGAAAGCCATCGCCGCAGCGGCCGCCGACGACGACGTGGTACACCCCTTCATTCAAGACCTCGCCAGCCGGATAGCCCTGGGACTGGCCGCCATCGTTACTGTCCTCGACCCCGATCTCATCATGCTTGGGGGGAAATTCGGAGCCGCTGGAGGTCAAAACCTGGCCTCAGTGGTGCAAGAAGAGCTTTCCCGCGTTCTGGCGACGTCACCGGCGTCGGCCACCCGCATTGTCTCCTACCCCGTCACTGACGGGGCAGCCCTGTCCGGGGCACTCCAAACAGCCCTTGCCAAAGCAAGGGACAAGGCGTTTGCAACCGGATCCATAGTTACACCCTGATCCTCTAAACCCCGGGGATCATTCCTCTCAGAACAAACGCTTCAAGCGTGTGGAGAGCCGACGGCCGACACACGTCTATGTCGTCGTACCCAAATCCCCCACCCCACCCGGAGAAATCAATGAAAAAGGCATCGAACTTCCTTGGATTAGGCCTGGTTATCGCCCTTGCCACCACCGGCTGCGGAGGCGTGGGTGCTTCGAAACCCACCGGAGCAGCACCCCCGCCTTCCGATGATCAAAACGTCACCCTTACTGTCTGGAGCGGCTTCGCCGACCGGGAGTTGGACGCTCTCCAGACGGTGCTGGACAAGTTCCACTCTGCCCACCCGAACATCACCATCAAGAGCGAAGGGAGCCAGGACGACGACAAAATTACCCAAGCCATCAGGGGCGGGAATGCACCAGACCTGGCGATTTCATTCACCACCGACAACATCGGCCAATTCTGCAGCTCTGGCTCCTTCCAGGACCTGAAGCCCTACTTGGACCGCGACAAAGTAGATCTGGGTAAAATCCCCGAGGCAACCAAGGACTACACACAGTTCAACGGCACCCGCTGCGCCATGCCGCTTTTGGCCGACGTCTACGGGCTCTATTACAACAAGGCCATGTTCGACGCCGCCGGGCTCACTTCGCCGCCGAAGACCATGGGCGAACTCTCCGAGTATGCCCGGAAACTGACCCAGTTCAACCCCGATGGCAGCATCAAAGTGGCCGGCTTCGTCCCCACGCCTTCGTTCTACGAGAACACAATCCAGACTCTGGCGCCCCAGTTCGGTGCCAAATGGCAGACTCCCGACGGCAAGTCTGCACTGTCCACGGACCCGGGCTGGAAGGACATGCTTAAGTGGCAGAAGGACCTGACCGAGTTCTACGGCGCTGACAGGCTGACCAAGTTCACGGCCCAGTCCGGCCAGGAGTACTCGGCAGACAACGATTTCCAAGCCGGGAAGATTGCCATGATCATGGATGGCGAGTACCGCACAGCGTTTGCTGATCGTGAGGCCAAGGACCTCGAGTACGCCACGGCCCCCTTCCCTGTGGCCGATTCCAAACCGGAACTCTACGGAACCGCCTACACCACGGGAACCATCGCGGGCATCCCGAAGGGCGCCAAGAACGCAGGCGCATCCTGGGAATTGTTAAAGTACTTGACCACAGACGCCGACGCTCTGGTGTCCCTGTCGAACTCGCTGAAGAACGTCCCCACCTCTACCGATGCCCTCGCGTCCCCGGAACTTAAGTCGACAGAGCAATTCAAAACGTTCCTTGACCTCTTCCACGGCGGAAAACTGGCCAACAGTCCGGCCTCCCCAAATGGCGGAGCCTACTTGAAGATCGCACAGGACTTCGCGCTGAAGTACGTTGCAGGTGACTCCACCGATCTCGCCAGCGGGCTCCAGGAAGTCGATAAGCAGATCGACGACAGCGCGCAATTGGGCAAGTGATGAGCGCAACCACCATGCCCACCCGGACCGCGCCTGCGGTACCGACAGGGACCGGCCCGTCTGGATCCGCCGGGGTCAAGCGTCGGCGGAAGCTGACCGTCTTGGCTTTCATGTCACCGTGGATAGTAGGCCTCACCGTCTTCTTCCTCTATCCGCTGCTTGCCACCGCCTACTACTCCCTGACCAACTTCGACCTGATCAGCGATCCACAGTGGACCGGCTTCAGCAATTACGTCTTCATGTTCACCAAGGACCCCTTGATGTGGAAGGCAATCGGAAATACTGCCTGGTTGACCGTTGTCATCACCGTCGGCCGAGTGGGTTTTGGTCTGCTGGCGGCGATGGTCCTGGTGAAGATCAAACGCGGCGCAGGTGTCTTCAGGACGCTTTTCTACCTGCCGGCCCTCGCCCCGCCCGTAGCCGCCTCGCTGGCGTTCGTCTTCATCCTGAATCCGTCCACTGGACCGCTCAACCAATTTCTGGGTGTGTTTGGGATTGACGGACCGCTGTGGTTCAACGATCCAGCCTTTGCTAAACCAGCCCTCTCAGTGATGGCGCTCTGGACATCGGGCACCATCATCGTCATTCTGTTGGCCTCGCTGCTGGATGTTCCCGGTGAACTTTATGAGGCAGCATCCCTGGACGGCGCAAACGCCTGGCACCAGTTCCGGCATATCACCTTGCCGTCCATTGCCCCCGTGCTCATGTTTTCCATCGTGAACTCGATCATCGTCGGACTGCAGTTCTTCACGGAGGCAGTGGTGGCAGGGTCCGTGGCCTCGGGCAGTACGGCCACGGCCGGGTCCAGCCTGACTATCGGCTATCCAGACAACTCAACACTGACCTTCCCGATGTGGCTCTACGAGCAGGGTTTTCATCAGTACCACATGGGATACGCCTCGGCCATGGCAATCGTCCTGTTCGTGGTATCCGCAGTATTTACCGTCATTTTGGTCCGCCGGATGCGTTCCGCCGGAATCGGAGAGGAGGAATAAGCCATGGCTTTATCAGAAACGGCAAGCAAGTTGAGCAGTGGTCGGCAGGGCCAAAAGTTCCTCTCCTGGGTGGGGCTTCATGCAATAGCCATAGCCTTGGCAATCGGCTTCATCGCCCCGATCCTGTTCATCATCCTTACGGCCTTGATGAGTGACCAACAGGCATTGACCAAGAACCTTTGGCCGACTTCCTGGCATTGGGAGAACTTTGCAACAGTGTTTGAGAAAGCACCCCTGCTGCAATACTTCTTCAACTCCCTGCTTTATGCCGGGTTGGCCACCGTCTTCATGCTCATATCCAGCGTGCCTGTGGCATACGCCCTTTCCCGAATGAAGTGGCGTGGCCGGAACACCATGTTTTACCTGGTGATTGTGGCAATGATGCTCCCTCCCCAGGTGGTGGCCGTTCCCATGTACGTGGTTTGGGCCCAGCTGGGGCTAACGGGCACCCTATGGCCCCTCATCATTCCCAACCTGTTCGGCGACGCGTTCAGCATCTTCTTGCTGCGTCAGTTCCTGATCACCATTCCGCAGTCATACTCGGACTCGGCGCGTGTGGACGGGGCCAGCGAATTCGGCGTCCTCTACCGAATAATTCTTCCCATGGCCCGGCCGGGAATCGCGGCCGCCGCGCTGTTCAGCTTCCTGAATACCTGGAACGACTATTTCGGGCCTCTTCTCTACACCGGAGAAAACACCGGGAACTGGACACTGTCCCTGGGGCTTGCCTCTTTCCGTAGCGTCCATCAGGTCCAGTGGAACCTCACCATGGCTGCCACTGTGCTAGTGATGGCCCCGGTCATTCTGCTCTTTTTCTTCGCACAAAAACAATTCATCGAGGGCATCAAGTTCTCGGGAGTAAAGGGATAACCATGAAAGTTGCTGTCATTGGTGGCGGTTCCACCTACACGCCTGAACTCATCGATGGCTTTGCCCGGCTGAGCGAGGTCCTTCCGATTACGGAACTGTGGCTGGTTGACCCTAACGAGTCACGGCTGGAGCTGGTGTCCGGACTGGCCCGGCGGATCTTCTCCCGCGCCGGCCACACCGGAATCATCAAAACTACGTCCGTTGTGGCCGACGGTGTCAGCGACGCTGACATTGTGCTGATCCAGTTGCGGGTCGGTGGACAGGCTGCCCGGCACGGAGATGAGACGTTCCCCCACAAAGGCTGCTGCATCGGCCAAGAGACCACAGGTCCGGGCGGCTTTGCCAAGGCGCTCCGAACCGTCCCGGTGGTCCTTGACATTGCCGAAACAGTCCGGGAAAAGGCGAAGCCGGGTGCATGGATCATCGATTTCACCAATCCCGTAGGGATCGTAACCCGCGCCCTGCAGCAAGCCGGTCATCGCACCGTCGGGCTCTGCAACGTTGCCATCGGCTTCCAGCGCAAGTTTGCCGACCTGCTGGGCACTGACCACAGCAACGTGTCACTGAACCACGTCGGTTTGAACCACTTGACCTGGGAACTCGGAGTCAACCTCCGCACGGACCAGGGCACCCGTGACGTATTGCCGGAATTGCTCAAGTCCAACATCGACCACATTGCGTCAGACGTCCGCATGCCCCAGGCACTGCTGCGGCTGCAGGGCGCCGTGCCCTCCTACTATTTGCGCTACTACTACTTGCACGACACTGTGCTGGGCGAGCAGCAATATGGCCGAAGCCGGGCACAGGAAGTCCAGGAGGTTGAGAGCGCACTGCTGGCCAAATACGCGGACCCCTCCCTTGCTGTTAAGCCTGAGGAACTAAGCCAGCGGGGCGGTGCCTTCTACTCCGAAGCAGCAGTGGACCTGATGGCTTCACTGACCTCCAATCGCGGCGACACCCAAATAGTGAACGTTCGGAACGACGGCGCTTTGCCGTTCCTGCCGGATGACCACGTCATTGAAGTACCCGCCGTGATCCAGTCGGGCAAGCTGACCGTGCAGCCCATAGCGCCGTTGCCGGAGGACATGCGGGGCCTCATCAGCGCTGTGGCCGGCTACGAACGTTTGGCTTTGGACGCCGCACTGCACGGCGGCCGGGACCGCGTTGTGCGAGCGATGCTCGCCCATCCCCTGGTAGGCCAGTACGAGAAGGCGGAACGACTCACGGACCTCCTCCTGGCCGAAAACCAGCAATACCTGACTTGGGCATGATGAACCTGGCGCAGCAGCAAACCCTACCCTCGGCAGCAAACCTGCCCCCCGGAGCCTTTGTCCTGGCCATCGACGGCGGCGGCTCCAAAACCGACGCCGTAGCCCTGAGCGCGGAGGGCGAGCTGTTGGCAAGCGGTCGCAGCACGGGCTCCAACCACCAAGTCCTGGGGCTCGAGCATGCGTTGTCGGTGATCGATGCCCTTGCAACGCGAGTGCACGGCGCGGTGGGCCACCGACCCTTGGTTCAAACAAGCCTGTACCTCTCTGGCATGGACCTGCCCGCGGAAATGATGATGTTCTCAAAAGCCATCGCCGGCAGAACCTGGGTCCCGCAGTCCGGGAGCCATACCGCCTTGGTGGATAACGACCTCTTTGCCCTCCTGCGTTCCGGCACGAATCAGCCGGATGCTGTGGTGGTGGTCTGTGGGACCGGAATCAATGCCGCCGGTGTCCGGGCCGATGGTGCCACGGCCAGGTTCCCGGCGCTGGGTGCTATCTCGGGTGATAGCGGAGGTGGGGGCTACTTGGGCTCGCGCGCCTTATGGCATGCTGCCCGGTCCGAGGATGGGCGTGGTCCCAAAACCCTCCTTGAGGCCACTGTGCCGCAGGCCTTTGGAATGTCCAGTGTCATGGCCGTGACGGAGGCCATACACTTCAAACGACTTCCTGCCAGGTCCTTGGTCAATCTCTGCCCAGTGCTTTTCGAAGCGTCCCGGGCCGGTGATCAGGTGGCTGCTGCAGAGGTTGATCATCAGGCCCGCGAGATAGTCCTCATGGCGGTAACTGCCCTCCGCCGCCTGCACCTCGAGAATGAGTCCGTGCCGGTGGTGCTGGGCGGTGGTGTACTGGCCGCTGGTGATGCACGGCTGATGTCCGAAGTGGAGGGTGGCCTGCGCAAACTCGCGCCACGCGCCCGCATGCAACTGGTGAAGTCCCCTCCCATACTCGGCGCTGGCCTGCTGGCCTTGGAGGCAGCAGGCGTGGGCGGCTCCGTAGTGGACAGGGCACGAACTGCCATTGAAAATCACCGCCCGGTGCAATGACCGGGCTCTCCCTCCAACGAAAGTAGCTGCCAATGGAACTCATGGTTGTTCAAGGTCGCCAGGAACTGGGTGCTGCCGCTGCAAAAGTGATCGCCGAACTGGTCCGCGCACATCCCCGCAGTGTCCTCGGCCTGGCCACGGGCGCTTCGCCGCTCCCCGTGTACGCGCAGCTCACCGCAGACAGCGGCACAGATTATCGGCAGACCACGTGTTTTGCGTTGGATGAGTACGTGGGATTGGCCGCCCCGCATCCCCAGAGTTTCGGACAGTTTGTCCGGGAGCATGTTGCAAATCCGCTGGGAATCGCGGCCGAACGTATCCATGTTCCTGATGGAGTTGCGGAAGACCTCGAGGCCGCCTGCGCCCTGTTTGAAAGAGGAATCGAAGCAGCGGGAGGAGTTGACCTCCAGGTCCTGGGTATCGGCAGGAACGGCCATTTGGCCTTCAATGAGCCTGGATCTGCAGCCGACAGCAGGACCCGCGTGGTTGCGTTGTCAGAGGATACCCGGCGGGCGAACGCGCGGTTTTTCGCGAACCCTTCCTCGGTGCCCACTCATGCTGTAACCCAGGGGCTTGGGACCATTCTCGCGGCCAGGCATCTTCTCCTTCTCGCCAGCGGACCGGAAAAGGCCTCGGCTGTCGAGAGGGCATTGAACGGGCCGGTAACTACCGACTGCCCGGCCTCGGTCATCCAGCTCCATCCCAACGTCACGGTTATCGCGGACCAACAGGCTGCGGAATCATTGGGCAGCGCGGAGGCGATGGTCCCAACGCTCCATTAGGCGCTGATTCAGTCGGGAGAAACGACGACGGCGGGTCACCTCCGGTTCCGTGTGGAACCAAGGCGACCCGCCGACGTCGTCATCCAGTAGGACTTAGTCGTTGATCAGGTCGTGAACCACGATGGTCTGGTCGCGGTCCGGGCCGACGCCGATGGCCGAGAAGCGCGTACCGGAAAGCTTCTCGAGGGCCAGCACGTAGTTGCGGGCATTCTCAGGAAGGTCCTCAAGGGTGCGGGCGCCGGTGATGTCCTCGGTCCAACCGTCGAAGTACTCGAAGATCGGGACTGCGTGGTGGAACTCGGTCTGCGTCATGGGCATTTCGTCGTGGCGCACGCCGTCGACGTCGTAGGCAACACAGACCGGGATCTGCTCGATGCCCGTGAGGACGTCCAGCTTGGTGACGAAGTAGTCCGTGAAGCCGTTGACGCGGGAAGCGTGGCGGGCCAGGACTGCGTCGTACCAACCGCAACGGCGGGGACGGCCGGTGTTCACACCGAATTCGCCACCGGTCTTCTGCAGGTAAACGCCCATCTCATCGAACAGTTCCGTGGGGAACGGCCCAGCGCCAACACGGGTGGTGTAGGCCTTGATGATGCCGATGGACCGCGAAATGCGGGTGGGGCCAATGCCCGAACCAACGGAAGCGCCGCCGGCCGTGGGGTTGGAGGAGGTGACGAACGGGTAGGTGCCGTGGTCTACGTCCAGGAACGTTGCCTGGCCGCCTTCCATGAGCACAACCTTGCCCTCATCCAAGGCGTTGTTGAGCTCCAGCGTGCTGTCGATGACCAGCGGACGCAGGCGCTCGGCGAAGGACAGGAAGTACTCCACGATCTCGTCCGCCACGATGTCGCGGCGGTTGTAGACCTTGACCAGGAGTTCGTTCTTCTGGCGCAGCGAACCTTCCACCTTCTGGCGGAGGATGGACTCGTCAAAGACATCCTGGACGCGGATGCCCAGGCGGGCCACCTTGTCCATGTAGGCCGGGCCGATGCCACGGCCGGTGGTGCCGATGGCGCGGCTGCCGAGGAAGCGCTCGGTAACCTTGTCCAGCACCTGGTGGTACGGGGCTACGAGGTGGGCGTTGGCCGAAACGCGCAGGCGGGACGTGTCCGCGCCACGGGCTTCGAGGCCGTCGATTTCCTGGAACAGGGCCTCGAGGTTCACCACGCAGCCGTTGCCGATAATGGGAATGGCGTTGGGGCTCAGGATGCCCGCGGGAAGGAGCTTGAGCTCATACTTCTCACCGCCAACAACCACGGTGTGCCCGGCGTTGTTACCGCCGTTGGGCTTGACCACATAGTCAACGCGGCCACCGAGCAGATCGGTTGCTTTGCCTTTGCCTTCGTCGCCCCACTGGGCTCCGACGATCACGATAGCGGGCATGGGATCCTCCCCCATTCTTTCGGGCCCGCTCCGGTTGGATCGCCAGAGTCAGGCGCCGTACATGAGAATGCCCCGACATAACCGGTGCAGTTCACCGCGGGCGGTGACCAGCGCAAGAGTTCGGGGCTCTTACCAGCCAAGTTTAGCCGATGGCAACGCTTTCTCTGGTGTCAAGGAGACTTCAATGGCCACCGCGTGAAGTTTTCTCCAGTGAAACCAGCTCCCAGGCACTACGCGGCCGGTGGCAGGTTCCGGCAGCTGCCACCCAACCCGGCGATGAGCCCCGCGTTCGTGGCCACGGACGCCGGCTTTGACACCCAAAGGTTCACTGGGTCCCTGACGACGATTGCCAGTTGGAGCTCTGTCCCGAGGCCAAGGAGGCCGCCCAGGAGGTTGACCGGAACGTCCGTGACGTAGCCGGCGGCCGCCGACCCCGTGGTGTTGGACGTGATGGAGAAACCCGTCAGTGGCGCAAGCAAGGAACCCAATCCGCTGGTGGAGGCCTGCATCTCCGAATTGGCCAGGGTGTAGCCCGACGGCGGCTTCCAAAAGATCCGCACATAGGCACCAATGCCAGCGATGCCCGGGTTGTAGGTGCACGTCCCATTCAAGGTAGGGGCGGGGATGGTGATGGTGCCGAAAGTCCCAGCACCGTACGCATCCCGTTGCCAACCCGCTTCGGTGGCGGATGGAGGGCTGGACGCCGCCAGCACCACGGCAAGCGGCACGGCAAGGGCCAACCCCACGCGGATCCCCGTGAACGGCCTCATGTCCCGGCACCCCGCAACCGTGCCAGCCCAAAGCCGGAGACGACAGCCACCAACGCCAGGAACGCGAACCCGCCAAGCCGGGCTCCAGTGTCAGCCAAAGCGCCCGACGTCGGCCCTGCTGGCTTTTCGGGGAAGGTCCCGTTACCTGCGTTTCCGCCCGCGCCGTCCCCACCTGTGCCAGCTCCGCCGCCGTTGTCCCCGGAACCGTGAACTCCCACCACGATGTGCGTGCGGCTTCCCTGAACTTCGCCGGGTACATCCTCGGCCAAGGTTGCCGTCACCAAGACGTGGGCGCTGGCAGCCTCAAAGCTTCCGGGTTCCATGAGGTCCACCCGCACGCCCTCCGCGGTGGCCAGGGCTGCGGGTTCCATCAGGACGCGTTGGGAACCAGGGCACGTGTTCCCAACCCATTGCTGGCTGCAGGAGCGAAGGCCTACGGTCAGGAAATCCCGCAGGGAACCGGCCGCGACCGCCTCGGATTGCAGACCGAGGTGAAGCGATTGCGCGGGTTCACCAAGGACCCGGACGTCCACCTCCCAATCCGCGCTCCCGCCGGGGGTGAGGCGATGCACTTCGCCGGCCGGACCGGCGTCGAGCTCCAACCAGCCGGAAGGCCCGCCGTCCGCAACCGCGGCAGCGGGGCCCAACAGGAACGCGCCCGCCAACGCGGATACCAAAATCAAACTACGCCGCAACATGCTGACCGCTTGTGCGCCGGACGTCCCGGGGCCACAGGACCCACGTCACCAGAGCCGACACGGCAACGGTGGTGGCGCCGAGAACCACCGGGTTGGCGGCCGCGGCCACGGGGCGGGCCAATCCGGGCGCCGACCAGAGGACCAGTCGCACGCGTTCCACGACATACGGTGCGGGATCGGCTTCGGCATTGGCGTCGCCCTTCATGGTGATGGTCCGCCCATCCCCGTCAGCGGCAGCCACGGCCTGCACCCGGTGGGTGATGGGCAGCTTCCCGGGCCTGTCCACGGTCACTACATCGCCAACATTGATCTCGCCCGCGGGGATCTCGCGCACCACAGCCAGCGAACCTGCCGGGATGGAGGGCGCCATGGATCCCGTCTTGAACATGATCAGGGTGATGTTGAACAGCACTGCGCAGACCACCGCGAGTATGCAGACAGCACCCCCGGCGGCCGCGATATTGAGCACAGCTTCCCGCGAGCGGCTCCGTAAATCGCGGTGGCTCATGAGCTTGAGGTCGCCGTGAACTGCCAGATGGCCGTTGCGGTCTGGCCTTGCAGGGCGTTGTTGGCGCCCGCGGGCAGGGTGACCTCGAAGCAGAATTGTGTCGGCGCCCCCGGGAGCGTGGCAGTGGCCGCCGCCAGAGGATTCACGACGCCGGCCGCTTGCCCCAGCGTGAACGGCTTAGCGCCGTCGCTGCCCACCACAAAAACGGGCGTACCCGTGAAGGAGGACGCCTGGCACGTCGCCGAACGGACCACGCGATAGCGAAGGGCCGCCCCCAAGTCCGCGTTCCCCGTCCCGCTGCTGGTCACGGCAGGCGTTCCGAGCACCACTTCGCCGGCAACTGACGCGGCTTTGGTCCGGATGGCGAACGGTGCGTAAACCACGGTTCCGGGACTCATGGCGGATGCGGTGAAAACCAGGGTGGCTCCCGGGGAGATGTCGTTGGCACTCCACGTACCCTGGGCGTCATAAGGTTTGGTGGCATTGGATTCGGTTTGGAATACGCTCGCGCCGAAAGAACCGGCAGCGAAGTCGCTGTCAGTCCAGGAGGCCAGCGTCACGGAGCTGCCCACTCCCAGCACCAATGCCCCTGCGAGGAGCGCACGCAGGCGGAGGTATGCTGCGCTGGGCTTGCTTGCGGCTTGTCGGCGACCCATGGATCACTGCGATTGTGCGGCGAATTCCCAGGTGGTGCTCCCGGTTTGGGATTGGACCAGGTCCTGATCGGCCGTGATCCGGAAGCATAGGTTGACCGGCGCGCCAGGGTCAGTGCCGGCTCCCTGGGTCAGCGCAAAGGTGACGCTGCCCGGCGTCGTCCCCACTGATTGGCCGGCCGGAACCAAAGTAGCTGTCACTGCTTGGCCGCAGCCGAACGCCGTCGACTGGGTGAGGGCGTAGGTGAGGCCCACGAGGCCGCCTGTGGAGGTTTCCGTGGACACGGTAACTGTGGCGTCGCTGGTTGTGGTGCTGTCCAGCCGGACGGCGAAGGGTGCCGTGACAACGTCGCCGGGAGCCATGTTGGCAGTGTTCGCGGTGAAGCCAAGCGTTGCGGGCGCGGTCACCGGGTTCTCGCCGAAAGTGGATCCGTCCGTGCTGCCCTCAAGGTTGAAAGCTCCGGCGGTGAAGGTGCCTTGGGCAAATTCGGAGTCGTTCCAGGCTGCCAGGGTGATGGCCGCGCCCACTCCAAGAACCAGGCCGCCAGCCAGAATTGCCCTGACTTTCGGCGCCCTCCTGCGGCGCTGGCCGGTTTCCGCTGTGGTTGTTTCCTGTGCGAACATCGTTCCCCCAAGATGAATGTAGGCGTCGACGGGTCTCAACATGGCTGCCCCTTCCGACCAATCATCCACTTGCCTTGGAAACGCACGCCGAGACCTGCACTTAAGGGTTAATCGATGCCATCGAGACGCCCGACACGTTTCCCGGGCAACACGCCGCGTCTCATTCGGGGGCGCGCCGGAGCAGCACCCGTTCACCCCCATAGTCCGGTAAGGTTAGTTAGCCCCCAACAGCACCCTTTGAGGTTCGGCAGCGGCATGCCCGCGGCCCCTTGGAACGGTGCGCTGTAACACCTAGGAGACCTAACCCCTGATGCAAGAACTGGCGACTGAATCACCCGAAGAAATCCTCTGGAACCGCCGCTACGAACCCCGCATCGCCGAGGTCAACGAGCTCTGCGACGCCATCAAGGAGCAGAAGCCAGGCAGCGAGGTCCTCTACATCGACCCCGCCCACAGCATGGATGACTGCCGCATCGTCAGCCTTTTCTCCAACCAGCGCACCACTTCCGGCGAGGGTTTCATCACCCCCGGCGACGAGGAAGCAGCCACCCGCATGCTCGGCATGCAGTGGCAGCTGGGTCTCCGTCCCGAGCTCATGATGCCGTGGAACGCGTACCCGTGGATCGAGCCCAACGAGGAACCGGGCAAGCTCACGCCTGCCAACATCACCGAGGGACTCAAGCCGTTGCTGCGCCTCCTCCAGCTCCTGCCGCGCACCTCCGCGCTGGTGGCGCACGGCAATGAGGCCCACCGCCTCGCCGACCAGCTCATGAAGGCCGCTCCGGCCAGCATCGCCCGCCGCGGCTTCAAGACCTTCAAGGTCCGTTCGCTCGGTGGCCGCTCCTTCGCCGGCACCCCGGCACGCCAGCAGGAATACCTGGACGCCATCCACGGCGCCTACGCCGAGGCCATGGCCCGCACGGGCATTCCCCGCAAGGCCTAGTACCCCCTTTCGTTGCGGGGCCCGCTCTGCGCCCTAAACTCCCGGTTTAGCATGCAGATCGGGCCTCACAACACACACACCTTCGTTGCGGGGCCCGCTCTGCGCCCTAACCTCACGGGATACCCCGCAAAGCGGGCCTCACAACACACACACGACGGCGACCCCCACCTTTCAGGTGAGGGTCGCCGTCGTTGTTTGCTGTAATGCCTTAGCGGGCTTCGAGCGCTGCCTTGGCCTTGGGGTCCGAGTCGTTCAGGAACTTCTCGATCCGCTCAGGCTCCTCAGCCTCGCCAATGGCGGAGGCTGCACGGCCCAGTGCGTAGAGTGCACGCAGGAAGCCTTGGTTGGGCTCGTGCTCCCACGGAATGGGTCCGACTCCGCGCCAGCCGTTGCGGCGCAGGGAATCCAGGCCGCGGTGGTAGCCGACGCGGGCGTAGGCGTAGGACTCGATGGTCCGGCCCTCCGCCCAGGCTTCCTCCGCGAGGATGGCCCACAGGAGTGACGACGTGGGGTTTTGCGCTACGAGGTCCAGTGCTTCCTTGCCGAGGGCCAGGTGCTGGTAGATCTCGTTTTCGGCGGGCAGGAGCGTGGGCTCCGGCCCCATCAGGTTCTTCCGGAATTCGTCGGACATTAGAAGGTCTTGCCCACCGATCCGAGCTGCTGGGCTGCTTCGACGATGCGCGCGGCCATGCCGGCTTCGGCGGAAGCGCCCCAGACGCGGGGGTCGTAGGTCTTCTTGTTGCCCATTTCGCCGTCGACCTTCAGGACGCCGTCGTAGTTGGAGAACATGTGGCCGGCAACCGGGCGGGTGAACGCGTACTGGGTGTCGGTGTCGATGTTCATCTTGATCACACCATAGGAAACAGCGTCAGCGATCTCCTGCTCCGTGGAGCC
>NZ_JAVDSH010000012.1:0-182007 GCF_031455195.1 Paenarthrobacter nitroguajacolicus
TCAGCATGGCAGGCAACATGTGCGGACGTAGCTCAGCTGGTAGAGCACCACCTTGCCAAGGTGGATGTCGCGAGTTCGAATCTCGTCGTCCGCTCCATATAAAAGAGCAGCTCTTCGGAGCTGCTTTTTTTATGCCCTTTTTCGCCGAATACCCGATTCATCATTTGAAGTAACCGATACACCTCAGAAGAAGTCGCTTTATCTAATGTGATTGGGCTCGCATAATGTACTGCGAGCTCATCACCGTTCCACGCCAACTGGCAGGAGTACCCCCATGAACCAACTGACGGCTTCCAAGTCCGTCCTGAGGCGCAAGCCCATTGACGACATCGAGGAAGAAAGCAAGCACAGCGGACTATTCAAAAGTCTTGGCCTCTGGCAACTTACGGCCATCGGCGTCGGCGGAATTATCGGCGTCGGAATTTTCTCCCTGGCGGGGCTGGTCGCCCACGGCAGCGAAGGAAGTCCGGGCGTCGGCCCAGCCGTGCTCTTTTCGTTCCTGATCGCCGGGCTGGCCTCGGGTGCGGCAGCTCTTTCCTATGCCGAATTCGCCGGCATGATCCCCCGCGCAGGGTCGGCCTACACCTACGGGTATGTGGCACTCGGAGAAATCATCGGCTGGTTTATTGGCTGGGATCTTTTGCTTGAGTACATTGCGATCGTGGCCGTAGTGGCGATCGGCATCTCCGGCTACTTCGACGCCTTCCTATCCGGCATCGGGATCCACATGCCCACGTGGATGACGTCCACGGCCGATGAAGGCAAGGGCGGCATCATCAACCTGCCGGCCATCCTCGTCTGCCTCCTCGTCACATGGATCCTGAGCCGGGGAACCAAGGCGTTCGGCAGGTTCGAGCTGGTGGCGGTCGCCATCAAGGTGATCCTGATCCTGTTCATCATCGGGCTGGGCATTTTCTACGTGAACACCGAGAACTACAACCCGTTCATGCCCAGTGGCTTCGGCCCCGTGGTGGCCGGTGCTGCAACCGTCTTCTTCGCGGTGTTCGGCTACGACGCCATGAGTACCGCGGCTGAGGAGGCCAAGGATGGCAAGAAGCACATGCCCAAGGCCATCATCCTGTCCCTGATCATCGCCATGCTGCTCTACGTCGCCGCCACACTCGTCCTCACGGGTATGCAGAACTACAAGGACATCAACCCCACGGCCGGGTTTGCCTCCGCCTTCACGGGCGTGGGACTGCCGGTCATCGCCACCATCATCTCGGTGTTCGCTGTCCTGTCCATCCTCACCGTGATGCTGACGTTCCTCCTGGGCGTTACCCGCGTGTGGTTCTCCATGAGCCGCGACGGCCTGCTGCCCGGGTGGTTCGCCAAGACCGACCGGAACGGCACTCCGCAGCGTGTTACCTGGATCGCCGGCATCGCTTCGGCATTCCTGGCCGGTGTCTTCCCCATCAAGGAAGTTGCCGACCTCACCAACATTGGCATCCTCGCCGCCTTCGTGGTCGTCTGCGTTTCGGTGATTGTGTTCCGCTACACCAAGCCAAATGCACCGCGTACTTTCCGCTTGCCGCTCATGCCTGTCGTCCCGGCCTTCGGCGTCCTGGCTTCGGCGTTCCTGATGTTCCAGCTCCACTGGGAGACCTGGGTACGGTTTGGCGTGTGGTTGGTCATCGGCTTGGTGATCTACTTCTCCTACGGCCGTAAGCACTCACTCATGAATCCGGACAGCCCCCGCCACAAGACCGTGACTACGCCCTCGGCGTAGTTTGTCCACAGGCCTGCATTGAAGCCTTGGCACCTCTCCCAACTGGTGTTAGGGTCGGACGCGGAGGAGCGAACTGGCTCCGCGATGGAAGGGAGGTGCCCGTGGGTTTAATTGACGACCTGAAGGGCAAGGCTCAGGGTCTCATTCAAGGCAACGAAGAAGCCATCAGGAATGGCATCGAAAAGGCCGGGGATTTTGTGGACGAGAAGACGGGTGGCAAGTACGCCGGCCACGTCGACAAAGTCCAGAACGCCGCTTCCGACTTCGTGGCCAAGAATGACGGAGAGCCACAGGCTCCCGTCGCGGATGAGCCGAAGCAGCCGTAGCTGCCTGAGCCGCCGTACCAGATACGTCAAGGGGGCACCGGTCCCGCCGAGAGGCGCCACCGGTGCCCTTGGCGTTTAACCACCCCGAGGGTCGGGTAATTTTGTGCCTATGCCTTCCCCTTCCCCGTCGACCACCGAACGCCTCGTCCGCAAGGAGGCCCTCGGTCCGCCCGTGACCGCAGGAATCGTCACGGCACTGGTGGGGTTTACCTCATCGTTTGCTGTCGTCCTGGCAGGTTTGAAAGCCGTCGGCGCCAATCAAGGGCAGGCCTCCAGCGGCCTGCTCGCGCTCACGCTGACTTTCGGGCTCGGTATCCTGTGGCTCTCCTGGCGCTCCAAAATGCCGGTTACCCTTGCGTGGTCTACGCCCGGAGCGGCACTTCTCGCCTCCGCAGGAATGGTCGACGGCGGCTGGCCGGCTGCCGTGGGAGCGTTCCTCCTGGTGGGGGTGCTGATCCTCCTCACCGGACTGCTCCCTGTCCTCGGCAGGATCATGGCGACGATCCCCACGGCACTGGCACAGGCCATGCTGGCCGGCGTTCTGCTTCCGCTCTGCCTGGCGCCCTTCAAGTCGCTGGGATCGGCGCCGCTGCTCATCGCCCCGGTGGTCCTGTGCTGGATCGTCCTGATGAAGTTCGCTCCCCGCTGGTCTGTTCCAGGGTCGCTGCTGGTGGCTTTGGCCGTCATCGGCATCCACATCGCCTCAAACGGCGTCCTGGTCCCGGCTGAGGACCTGCTCCCCCGGCTGGAATGGACAACGCCCGCGTTTACCGTGGAAGCTGCCGTGGGCCTGGCCCTGCCACTCTTCATCGTGACCATGGCCTCACAGAACATCCCGGGCGTGGCAGTACTCAAATCGTTCGGCTACACCACTCCGTGGCGGTCGTCCATGCTGGTGACCGGGGCCGGAACCGTAGTTGGAGCTCCGTTCGGTGGCCACGCCATCAACCTGGCTGCCCTCAGCGCAGCACTGGCAGCCGGCGAAGAAGCCGGCAAGGATCCCGGTCGGCGCTGGATCGCGGCTTTTGTCTCGGGCTTGGCGTACCTGGTCCTGGCTGCGGGGTCCGCGGCACTGGTTACGGTAGTTGCTGCCGCCCCGCCCGGACTGCTGGAGGCGGTGGCGGGGCTTGCGCTCCTGGGAACACTGGCATCGTCGATTTCCTCGGCACTGGCCGCAGCCGAGGAACGCATACCGGCGTGCATCACATTCCTGCTCGCGGCCTCAGGCCTGAGCTTCGCGGGAGTGGGCGCCGCGTTTTGGGCCTTGGCCGGTGGCATCCTGGTGCGTTGGATGCTGAAGAGCCGGACACCGCTCCAGAAAGGCTGACTCAGGCAGGTTCGTGGTTTTGCGCCTCACGTGCCAGCGCCGTCAGCCTGGAGACCGCCCGGAAGTACTTCTTCATGTACCCGCCGGTCATCATCTCTTCCGTAAAGAGCTGATCGAACGGAACTCCGCTGGCGAGGATCGGCACATCCTTGTCGTACAGACGGTCCGCGAGCACCACGAACCGCAATGCAACGGCCTGCTCGGTGATGGTTTCGACGTCGCTCCACACCACGGCCTCAACGCCGGCGAGCAGCTGGCGGTAGCGGCTGGGGTGGACTGCGGCCAGGTGGTTGACCAGGGTGCGGAAATCATCGACGGCCACCGTTTTGCCGTCGAATTCGGCACGCATGCGGTGCTTCAGTTCTTCGGTCTTCAGCGGCGCGGGGGCCGCGGGGAGGCCGCGGTGCCGGAAGTCTTCGCCGTCGATCCTGACGACGTCGAACTGGTCGGCGAGGACCTGGATCTCGCGCTGGAAGTCGACGGCGGCAAAGCGGCCTTCACCCAGGGAGCCCGGCAAGGTGTTCGACGTAGCGGCAAGCTTGACGCCAGCATCCGCCAATTCGCGCATGAGGCGTGACATCAAAACGGTGTCGCCTGGATCATCGAGCTCGAATTCGTCGATGCAGACCAGTTTGTAGCTGCTCAGCGCTTCCACGGTCTTGCGGAATGAAAGGGCGCCTACAAGGTTGGTGTACTCCACGAAGGTTCCGAAGGCCTTGGGTCCTGGTGACCGGTGCCAGAGCGACGCCAAAAGGTGTGTCTTGCCGACACCGAATCCGCCGTCCAAATAAATGCCGGCCCTGGTGGCAGGCGCCTTTTTGGCGAACAGCTTCTTGAAGAGTCCCCCGCCGTCGTCGGAACCTACGCCATCGGCGAAGGCGGACAGCAGCTTGACTGCGTTGGCTTGGCTCGGCTGCGAAGGGTCCGGCCGGTAGCTGTCGAACGATACCTCTCCGAATCGCGGAGAGGGGTAGAAACCCTTGAGGAGTTCCTCCACGGAGACTGCCGGTGTGCGGGCAGCCAGTTGTTCGATCTGTACCACTGTGGTCCGTTCCTTCGGTTGTGGGTCCCCAGCAAGAATACCGGCATACGGAACAGCGGAACGGCCAAGTGACCAAAGCCATGTTTCACCATGTGACCGCAGGGGAAGCATTCGGCCCGGGCCGTGGTTAGTGTTGGAAAGGCCGGGCGGGCACCTGTGTTATTACAGCCCGGCTCCGTCCGTTGTCAGTGAAAGGCCATTAAATGTCCTACCCCGTTGAACAGAACGAAAAGTTCGCCGCCTACGCGAACCCCGAACGCCTCGTGTCCACAGAGTGGCTTGCGGCAGCACTTGCCGACGGCGCCATTGCCGACGGCAAGCTGGTAGTCGTAGAGTCCGATGAAGACGTCCTGCTGTACGAAACCGGACACATCCCGGGTGCAGTCAAGATTGACTGGCACACAGACCTGAATGACGAAGTCACCCGCGACTACGTCGATGGTGCCGCTTTCGCGGCCCTGGCCGCGTCCAAGGGCATCTCCCGCGACAGCACCGTCGTTATTTACGGTGACAAGTCCAACTGGTGGGCCGCCTACGCGCTGTGGGTCTTTACCCTTTTCGGCCACAGCGACGTCCGCCTGCTCGACGGCGGCCGCGACAAGTGGATCGCCGAGGGCCGGGAGCTCACCACGGATGCATCGCAGCCCACCCTGGGCGAGTACCCCGAAGTCGAACGCAACGATGCTCCCATCCGCGCTTTCAAGGAAGACGTCCTGGCGCATCTGGGCAACCCACTGATTGATGTCCGCTCCCCCGAGGAATACACGGGCCAGCGCACCCACATGCCCGCCTACCCGGAAGAGGGCGCCCTGCGCGGTGGCCACATTCCTACGGCTGCTTCGATTCCGTGGGCACGTGCCGCGGCCGAAGACGGCACCTACCGGAGCCGCGAAGAACTCGAGGCACTTTACCTCGGCGAGGCCGGCCTGGAACCCGGCGACGACGTCGTGGCCTACTGCCGCATCGGCGAGCGGTCCAGCCACACCTGGTTCGCCCTGAAATACCTCCTGGGCTTCGACACCGTCCGCAACTATGACGGCTCCTGGACTGAGTGGGGCAACGCCGTCCGCGTCCCCATCGCCAAGGGCTCCGAGCGCGGTTCGGTTCCGGCAGCACTGGTCCGCAACTAGCACCCGAAACCGAGGCTCCTCAGTGTTGCAGGACACAAAGTGCATTTGGCGTTGTTGTGCGTAAGCTGGAAGAGATGAGTACCCATACCTTGCCCGCCGCGCTGGCGGAAATCGTCGATGACTTTCAGGCCCTGACGGAGCCTGACCGCCTGCAGTTGCTGCTTGAGTTCTCCAGGGGTTTGCCGGAGCTTCCGGAGCGCCTCAAGGACCACCCTGAACTGCTGGAGCAGGTCGTCGAGTGCCAGTCCCCCTTGTTTCTGACCATTGAGTCGGAGAAGAACAGGGAAAACCCTGGCGGCGCCCGTGCTTACCGGTTGTTCTTCAAGGCACCCCAGGAAGCACCCACCACGCGTGGTTTCGCCGGCGTGCTTCATGAAGGGCTGGACGGTCTGACGGCCGAGGAGATCCTCGCGGTTCCGGATGACATGCCGGAACTTCTCGGATTGACGCGTGCCATCACGCCCCTGCGCATGCGGGGTATGACGGCCATGCTCGGCCGGATCAAGCGGAAGGTAGCGGCGGCAAACCGCTTGGAACACTGACCAGCCACCTGGAACACTGAAAGGTACCGCCAAACGGTATGGCCAAGAAAATGGCTTCACAGGGAACGCCGGCTACTGCAGCACTCGCTGCGGCCGGCGTTCCTTTTGTCCTCCACCCCTACGCCCATGATCCTTCCACCACCAGTTATGGACTCGAAGCTGCCGAGGTCCTGGGGATCGATCCTGCACGGGTGTTCAAGACACTCATGGTGGAGGTGGAAGGACGTTTGGCGGTCGCCATCGTGCCGGTATCCGGGAATCTTGACCTGAAGTCGGTAGCTGCCTCCCTGGGCTCCAAGAAGGCAGCCATGGCGGACCCCAAAGCGGCCGAACGCCGCACGGGATACGTGCTCGGTGGTATTTCGCCGCTGGGGCAGCGCCAATCCTCCCCCACTGTCCTTGACGACTCAGCCCTGGCCTTCGGGACCATCCTGGTATCAGGTGGGCGAAGGGGTCTGGATATCGAGCTTTCCCCCTCTGACCTTGTCAGCTTGACCAAGGCCATCACCGCGCCAATCGGCACTGGCAAGTAGCCTCGTTCAGCCAACCGGCCCTGAACCGGTGCCGTGTCCCGCTGGACCACCCTGTCCGGGGTTGTTCCGGGGTGCGAGTTGCCTGCGAAGCCAGGACCGCACCAGCCGCTCCCAGCGTTCGGGATCAACGTTCCACTCTTTCGTGTGCCTGGCGCCGTCGAAAGGCTCGAAGGTGACCATTTCCGGGTTCTTCTCCGCAAGGCTGGCTGATGGCCCGAACGGTACGTAGTCGTCGTCCACGCTGTGAATGAGCAGGGTGGGCGTGCGCAGCTCAACGGCGCGGGCTTCCCAATCCATGGCCTTCAGGTCCACAGGGGCGGCCAGGCCGGTGAGCCGGCGGCCCAGGGGGTGGGTCAGCATCATTTGGCCGTAACGTCCCACGTTGTAGGGGATCCTGTTCATCTCGGCATGGTGGGCCATCACGTTGACCCAATTGATGACAGGGGCATCCAGGACCATCGCCCGGATAGCCAGTCGGTGCTTGGACAGATCCGCAGTTTGCAGGCTGATGGCACCGCCCATGGACCAACCGAACAACACGATTTCGCGCGCGCCGTTCTCAAGGGCGTAGTCGATGGCAGCCTCCACATCCCGCCATTCCGTGGATCCCAGGCCGTACCGTCCGTCCAGCGCCGAAGGAGCAAGCCCGTCATTGCGGTAGGAAATCACCAGGCTGTCCAGCCCAAGTTCACGCGCAACAGGCACCGCGCGGAGCCCCTCCAGCCGGGTGGCACCGCGACCGTGGACCATGATGCCCCAGACCGCTGCCGGTGCGGACGCTTCGGCGCGTATCAACCACGCAGGTGCCTTGCCGCCGTCGACCTCTATGTCCACGTTTTCGGCCGCAAGGCCCATGGCTGCGGGATCCGGGTAGGTAGCTCCGCTCCACCAGGCCCGGCGGGCTTCGGAAAGGTTGCCGCTGTAAACTTCCTCGACCTCACGCAGCACGGTTTGTTCGGCCGGCGAATAGGAGACGATCCGCCCAATCCGCGCGTGCCCTGTGCCGCCTGAAAAGAAGAGGCTGTAGGTGCCGTCAATGATGCTGTCCGGGGTTGCCGCGAGGATGACTTGGGGTCCGTCGTCGCCGCGGATGACGGCCAGGACTTCCTGGTCTTCGTGACGGGCAGCGGGAGTAATGACGCGACGGGCAAAGTATACGGCGAGCGCCGATGAGCCTGCCCCCAGCAAACCCGCAATGGTCCCGCCCGCCAGGAAGCCTCCGATGGCCCATTTGGTGCGGAGGGACAGTTTCTTCTCTGCAGCGTCACTCGCTGACCGGGTTTTCGATGCCATGGTTCCATTGTTGCCTTTTCCGGGCACCGCCTTGTGCAGGTGCGGTCAGCGCGGCGCACCGCGGGGCGGATTCGGGGCCGAAAGCCTGCGGGGCCCGTTGCCCGGGACTACGCTGTAGCCATGAGCGATCCCATAGTCATCCTGACGGAAGAGCCTCTTGGCCCCGACGACCGTGTAAATATTTCCAAACTGCTCGACGGCGGTGACGCGCCCTTGGTTGTGTTGGTCCCCTCCAATACCGAGCGGCATCTCCTGGTGGACTTCCTGGAGAACCTCTCGTTGCTTGATATCGCCAAGGCGTTCCGCGACCTCACTGCGCAGTCACCTGACCCTGCGGTGGAGCGTGCCGAGGCTTCGGAGACGTTGGCGGCCTCGCTGGCGGCGTTGGCCGGCCTGGGTGGCGGAGTTACCGGAGAGATCGTCGACGGCGGTGCCGTGGCCGGCTTGGTGTCCAAGGTCCGCTCGTTGGACGCCGCCCAAGCCGTTGTCGTGACGCGACCGCACGCGATTGCCGATACCTTCCACACGGACTGGGCCAATAAGGCGCAGGATCAGCTGGGGCTTCCGGTATTGCACCTGTATGCGGGTTCGGGATTTATCGGCGACTCGTGAGCGTTGGACAAAACATGAACACTCCTGAGAACACCAGCAAGACATCATCTGCGGCCGTGGAGAAGACCGACGCCCAGTGGCGTGAGGAGTTGACGCCGGAGGAATTCCGGGTCCTGCGGCAAGCCGGTACGGAGCGGCCTTACACCGGCGAATATTGGGACACACATACCGAGGGCGTCTATCAGTGCCGGGCGTGTGGCAGCCAGTTGTTCACCAGCCAGGAAAAGTTCGATTCCCACTGTGGCTGGCCGTCCTTCTGGGCACCCCTGGCCGAGGGCACTGTCAGGTATCTCCACGATCGGACCATGGGCATGGACAGGGTGGAAGTTCGCTGTGCCACCTGCGATTCGCATCTGGGGCACGTTTTCGATGGCGAGGGTTACGACACTCCGACTGACCAGCGCTTCTGCATCAACTCCATCTCCCTCCGCCTGGTGAACCCGGAAGAGGGCTGAAGGGTTCCGGACGGATCGCCCAGGCGGTCCGTCCGGTACTTTCCCGAGAGGCTTCAGCTGGTGCGTACTTGACCTCGGATGCCTTTCGCCCATCCTATGAGCAAGAGTTTCTTATGCTCAGCCCAATTTTGAATTAGCGATGCTTTTCGCTTGCTACGCTCGGCCCAGAAGCAATTACTACTTCGAAAGGGCCGAGTTCCATGACGATTACCGCCACCCCCACCCTCCCGCGTGTCACCGCCGACAACGCCGAGTGGACCTCCCTCAAGGCTGCAGCCACCGCCCTGCAGGCCCACCAGGAAAAGGACGGCTCCATTGCCGATCCGGCCGTCCACAGCGAGGCAGCCGCCCTCGTGGCCACCATCTCCGAGGCCATCACCGCGTTGGCCCCACACTTTCCCCACGACGCCCGTTACCTGGAACTGCTGGTCGAAGACTTCGGCCGGTGGACAGCCGAAGGATTCGGCGTTCCGGATTTCCTTGACTCCCTTCAGGCCTTCCAGCCGCAGGAGCAGCGCGTTGACGGACTCCAGCACCTGGTGGTCTTCCCCATGTACACGCAGAACGGCAGCACCAACAGGCTGGTTGAGGCCGTCCTGATCGAGGTCATCTGGCCGGAGTTCATTGATGGCCTGGAAGCAGGCGACTACTCGAACAAGCTCTTCGTGCCCATCCGGTTCGTCGATTTCACTCCGGGCTACGACACCAACTCCGCGGTCCTCTTCCCCGAGACCGTCGCGGTCCGGGAGACGCCGACATTCACCTGGGGTGCCATTTTCGCCGACCGCGAGGCCGCCCGTTTCCGCCGCGTCCTCAAAGCAGCCGCCGAGACGACGTCCTTGGAACTGCCCGCGGATGCGGCCGAGCTGATCTCCGACCAGGAGCTCACCCAGCGGACGTTCGTGATGTGGGACCTGATCCACGACCGTACGCACATGCGCGGCGACCTGCCCTTCGACCCGTTCATGATCAAGCAACGGATGCCGTTCTTCCTCTACTCGCTCGAGGAACTGCGCTGCGACCTCACTGCGTTCCGGGAATCCGTCCGGATCGAAAAGGACGAAACCGCCGATCCCGATGCCCGCAAGCACGCAAAATTGGTGCAGTACGCCGTAATTTTCGATCGGATCTTCCGTTTCGCCATCACCGGAAGCCGTGTACGCAACTACGACGGACTCGGCGGCCAGCTCCTGTTCGCATGGATGCACCAGCACCGCGTCCTGCACTGGACGGACAGCAAGCTCAGCATCGACTGGGACGAAGCAGCCGGCGTCGTGGTGGAGCTTGGTGCACAGATCGAAGAACTATACTGGCGTTCCATCGACCGTCCGAAGGCAGCGCACTGGCTGGCCGCCTACGGGCTCATTTCGAGCACGGTCACTCCGCACCCGGCGTCCGTTTGGGCAAAAGGCCCGGACGCCTTGCCGCTGGATGGCCCGCCCCGCGGCCTCACGGACCAGGTCCTGGACGATGAATTCCCGCTGTCCATGTTCTACGAAGCACTGGAGAAGAAGATGCGCCCCGTGATCGAATCCACCACCGGCATCACCGGTTCGACGGCGGCCTGATGACCGCATTGACCATCCTGGTGACGGGCGGCAGCAGCGCTTCGGGCGTTGCCGCCGCCCGGGCACTGGCCAAAGCCGGACACCGCGTCATCACAGTGGGTTCCGATGAAGCCCGCATCAAGGCCGCGGCGGCAGAAACAGGGCAGGACGTCACACCGCTTGTGTGCGACCTCGCCAGCTTAGAGGCCGTCCGTCACTTGGCTTCCGACATCGAACAACTGCGCATTGGGGGCGTCGACGGAGTCATCCACCTCGTCGGCGGTTGGCGCGGCGCGCGCGGAATCGAGGATCAAAGCGACGACGACTGGGACTCGATGGAACGAAGCGCCGTGACGACGCTGCGCAACGTCTCCAGGGTCTTCTACGCCCAACTCGAAGCATCGGCGCACGGACGGCTCGCGATGGTGTCGTCCACCAGCGCCTCGGCACCAACAGCCGCAGCCGCCAGCTACGCTGCCGCGAAGGCTGCCGCGGAAGCGTGGACCTTGGCGGTGGCCGACGGTTTCCGCCGGGAACAATCCGGAAATAAGGATGCCCCCACCGAGCAGCACAGCGCCGCGGTGGTTTTCGTGGTCAAGGCCCTCGTCGACGCCGGCATGCGGGAGGCGCATCCCGAACGGCGATTCCCCGGGTACACGGACGTCGAAGACCTGGCTGCCGCCGTCGTCGAACTTTTTGAACAAGCTGCCAGCGAACTGAACGGCCAGCGCATCCTGCTGGCCAAATAGACTTGAAAGCGTGAACGAACCAGTGACAAGCACAACAGAGGCAATCCACAGCGCCCCCGGCTCGGCCGGGCCTGTACAACTGCACGATCCGTCGGTCCGTGGATTTGCTTCGGACAACTATTCCGGCGTGCACCCGGAAATCCTTGCTGCCTTGGCAGCGGCCAATGGTGGCCACCAGGTGTCCTATGGCGAGGACGTGTACACGGCCAGGCTCCAGGAGGTCCTGGAGCAACAGTTCGGGCCCGGGATTGAAAGTTTCCCAGTGTTCAACGGCACGGGTGCCAACGTCCTTTCCCTGCAGTCCCTCCTTCCACGGTGGGGTGCCGTCATCTGCGCATCCACCGCACACATCAACATGGATGAAAACGGGGCGCCGGAGCGCGTCGGTGGAATCAAGCTCCTCCAGGTACCCACCGACGACGGCAAACTCACCCCTGAGCTGATCGACCGCGAAGCGTGGGGCTGGGGCGACGAGCACCGCGCCCAGCCCCTTGCCGTTTCCATCACACAAACCACGGAACTGGGCACCTGCTACACGCCCGCGGAAGTGCGCGCCATTGCCGACCACGCCCACGCCAAGGGTATGAAGTTGCACATGGACGGAGCCCGGCTGGCCAACGCGGCAGCCCACCTTGGAGTCCCCCTGCGCGCCTTTACCCGCGACGCCGGCGTGGACATCCTCTCCTTCGGCGGCACCAAGAACGGGCTGCTTTTCGGTGAGGTCGTGGTGGCCCTGAACCCTGAGGCAGCCGACGGCCTGAAGTTCCTGCGCAAGATGAACATGCAACTCGCCTCGAAGATGCGGTTCATCTCCGCCCAGTTCATCGCCTTGCTCGAAGACGGCCTGTGGCTCCGGTCCGCCGCGCACGCCAACGCCATGGCGGCCCGCCTCCGCACCGCCGTGGAAGCGATCGACGGCGTCGAGCCCACCCAGGCGACACAGTCCAACGGAGTGTTCGCCATCCTCCCGGAGGGCGTAGCGGACCGGCTTCGTAAGTCGTTCGCGTTCTATGACTGGGACGCCGCCCGACGCGAAGTCCGCTGGATGTGCTCCTTCGACACCACACCGGAGGACATCGACGCCTTCGTCGAAGGGATCCGGCGCGAGCTCGGCTCCAAATAACCCTTGCGCTCCGGGGCGGCGAGCCTGCGTAGAATCGCCGCCCCGGACGCATAATCTGCGAGGGTGAACGCCCTCGCACAGGTTCCCGCGGACTTTCTCTTCGCCCTGGGAACACTACGCAAAGCACAATGCCGCAGCGAACTGCGGCTTGAGGAGATCCCTGCCCCCGCCCGGCTGGCGCCCTACGCCGTGGCCCTGGGAGCGGAAGTGTTCAGCCCTACCGCAGCTACCCGGCAGGTCCCTGTCCACGGACCAGCAGCCAAGGCATTCGCCCAAAGCCACGCCAACACTCCGTCCACGGATGACGACGACGAGCTCGCTACGGGCCGCTTCATCCTCCTGCATGACCCCGACGGGTCCGCGGTGTGGGAGGGTGAATTCCGCATTGTCACATACATCCGGGCCCAGATGGACGCGGAAATGGGCAACGATGCCATGCTGGGCTCCGTCGCCTGGACGTGGCTGGTGGATGCGCTGGAGAACCACGCGGCTCCCCATCGTGCGGCCGGAGGCACCGCCACCCGGATCCTCTCCGAAAGCTTCGGCACCCTGGCCGAACGACCTGACACCATCGACATCGAGCTTCGCGCCTCCTGGACGCCCGCAAGCGCGGACGTCCAGGCCCATTTGGAGGCGTGGTCCGATATGGTCTGCACGTTCGCCGGACTGCCGCCCCTCCCTCCAGGGGTCACCGGACTACCCAACAGGAGGCTCAATTGACCCCGGAACATTCCACTGGCCGCCCCATCTGCGCCCCCGCAGCATACCGTTGTGACGGGAATCGGTAAGCTTAAGCCACCATGACCCCTGAAAATCCGGAAAACACCACAGCCGGCGATCCGGCTGCTGAAACCACCACCCACATCAAGGTTGACGGCTTCGACAGCCACGTCCCTGAAATTATTGATCTTGACACCCCGCGCGAAGGCGTGCCGGTTGTCATCGACACCCCGGCCGGCTTGGAGCGGTGCGCCGCTGCTATCGCCGCCGGGACAGGACCGGCAGGAGTGGATGCTGAGCGCGCCTCAGGCTTCCGCTACGGCCAGCGCGCCTTCCTCGTCCAGATCCGGCGTGAAGGCGCCGGCACCTGGCTGATCGATCCCGAGCCCTTTGACGACCTGGCCATCATCAACGACGCCCTCCGGGGCGTCGAATGGATCCTGCACGCGGCCACGCAGGACTTGCCCTGCCTTTCGGAGCTGGGCATGTGGCCTGACAAACTTTTCGACACAGAACTTGCTGCCCGCCTTGCAGGCCTCCCCCGCGTCGGACTCGCCGCCGTGATCGAGCAGCTCCTCGGTTTCGGCCTCGCCAAGGAGCACTCCGCAGCTGATTGGTCCACCCGTCCCCTGCCCGAACCATGGCTGAGATACGCCGCCTTGGACGTCGAGGTCCTCGCCGAACTCCGCGAAGAGCTGATCGAACTGCTCGAAGCGGACGACAAGCTCGATTACGCCGAACAGGAATTCGCCGGAATCCTTGCGGCCGGAATTTCCCCGCCACGCGTCGATCCATGGCGCAAGACGTCCGGACTCCACCAGATCCGCGACCGCCGCCAGCTGGCCGCTGTCCGTGAACTCTGGCAGGAACGCGATCAGCTGGCTCGTAAACGAGACGTCGCACCCGGCCGGCTGATTCCGGACTCCGCCCTTGTGGCCGCTGCCAAGGCCATGCCCACCACGGTCCCGCAGCTGCTGGCTACCAAGGGATTCCATGGCCGCTCAGCTCAACGTGAAGCTCCCCGCTGGTTGCGGTGCATCACTATTGCCAGGACCCTCACGGACCTCCCACCCCTGCACTTGCCCACCAACGCACCGCCGCCTCCCAGGGTGTGGGTGGACCGGGATCCCGAGGCCGCGGCACGCCTGGCCACCGCCCGGCCCGCCCTGCAGGCCCTCGCAGAGGAACTCAACCTTCCTGTCGAGAACCTCCTGACCCCGGACTACCTGCGCCGGATCACCTGGCGGCCACCCGCGGACGTTTCGCTCGAATCGGTCTCCTCCGAGTTGCGGTCCTTGGGCGCCCGGGAGTGGCAGATTTCCTTGACCGCCCCGATCCTCACCTCAGCGTGCTTGAATCCCGAACCGCTTCCAGCCAAGGAAACGAAATCCAAGGAAGCCAGCTGAGCGTGCTGTTTCCAGCCCGCCACCCGAACCCCGGTTCGGGTGGCGGGCTTTCGTTTTCCCACAGCGTGACGGTCTCGCGTCGGCCAGCCTTGCAAGCTAAGTTACCCACGAGTAACATTGCCATCAATGCCAACCGGATGCCGCAGCGCGGCCTCCGGCGCCATGTCTCAACGAGGAGTTAATACATGAGTCCAGCACGCAGCGCCCAGAGGAACGTCCGCGACGTCGTCTTCGTCGACGGAGTCCGCACCCCCTTCGGCAAGGCCGGGGAAAAGGGCATCTATGCAGGCACCCGCGCCGATGACCTCGTGGTGAAATGCATCCGGGAACTGATGCGGCGCAATCCGTCATTGCCCGCCGATCGTGTGGACGAGGTCGCCATAGCGGCAACCACCCAAACCGGGGACCAGGGCCTCACCATCGGCCGCACGGCCGCCCTGCTGGCCGGGCTCCCCCGCACAGTTCCCGGCTTCGCGATCGACCGCATGTGCGCAGGAGCCATGACGGCAGTAACGACGACGGCCAGCGGCATCGGCTTCGGCGCTTACGACGTCGTCATCGCCGGTGGCGTCGAACATATGGGCAACCACCCCATGGGCGCTGGAGCGGACCCCAATCCGCGCTTCATGTCCGAACGCCTCGTGGACCCTGCGGCACTGAACATGGGCAACACAGCCGAGAACCTGCACGACCGCTTCCCCGCAATCACCAAGGAACGGACGGACGCCTACGCGGCCGGTTCCCAGGCCAAGCTCGCAGCTGCCTACTCCAACGGACAAATCCAGCATGACCTGGTTCCCGTGGCCACCATGAAACCCGGACAGGGCTGGGCACTGCACACCACGGATGAACCCCCGCGCCCCGGAACCACGGTTGAGGACCTTGCTGGGCTTCGCACTCCATTCCGCGCCCACGGGCGGGTCACCGCAGGCAACGCCGCAGGGTTGAACGACGGCGCCACGGCCGCAGTGCTTGCCTCGGCCGAGGCTGCCCAGGAACTTGGCCTTCCCGTCAAAATGCGCCTCGTCTCCTACGCCTTTGCCGGCGTCGAGCCTGAAGTCATGGGCATCGGCCCGGTACCCGCTACGGAGAAAGCCCTGCGGAACGCCGGCCTGGGCATCGAAGACATCGGACTGTTCGAAATCAACGAAGCGTTCGCAGTCCAGGTCCTGAGCTTCTTGGACCACTTCGGCATTGCCGACGACGATCCCCGGGTCAACCGCTACGGTGGTGCGATCGCCGTCGGACATCCACTCGCTTCCTCGGGCGTTCGTTTGATGAACCAGCTCGCACGCCAGTTCGAAGAAGACCCCTCGGTCCGCTACGGCATCACCACCATGTGCATCGGACTGGGTATGGGTGCCACCGTGATTTGGGAAAACCCGCACCACGCCGATTACGAATCTCTTGCCACCGACCAGGCCACCACGGCCGCCACCGAAGGAGCCGCAGCATGAGCGCCGCCGAATTCCAGAAGCTCGCCGCACTCTTCCCCGACGAAGTCGTCACGCATTCCTACGTTCAGGACATCGAACTCCCAGGCGGTGCAGGAACGTTTGCGCTGATCACCCTGGACAACGGCTTGGACCACTCCAAGCCCACCACCCTTGGACCCAACACCCTGGTGGAGCTCGGCAGCGTCCTGGAAGGCCTCAAGGCGCGGGCATCCAAGGGTGAAATCGTGGGTGTGGGCGTCACCGGCAAGCCCTATTTCCTGGTCGCAGGCGCGGACCTTTCAGCCGTGAAAACCCTGAAGGAACGCGAGCACGGCCTGTGGATGGCGCAGCTGGGCCACGCCGTCTACGCCACCCTCGCCGATCTCGGCGTTCCTAGCTTCGCCTTCATCAACGGCCTTGCCCTGGGCGGCGGACTGGAGATCGCCCTGCAGTCCACCTACCGCACCGTCTCCACAGGCGCTGGAGCCCTCGCCCTGCCTGAAGCCTTCATCGGCCTGGTCCCGGGATGGGGCGGCGTGTACATTCTTCCGCGCCTCATCGGTCCCGAGAACGCCGTTAAGGTCATGATCGAGAACCCCCTTAGCAACAACAAGACCCTCACCGGACCGCAGGCCTACGAGCTCGGCGTTGCCGACGCCATCTTTGAACCTGCCGACTTCGTTGAACAGTCGCTGGCCTGGGCGGCGCGCGTTATCTCCGGTGAGGTGACGCCTGAGCGGAAGAACTCGGTCGACGCCACAGAAGAAAGCGTTGCCGCCCGGTGGGCCGCCGCGGTGGCCGCCGGACGTGCCTTCGTCGAAGCGAAGACCTCCAACGCCTCCCCCGCACCGGCCAAGGTCCTGGACGTCATGGAAGCCAACCGCACCATGACCCAGGCCGAGTCCGCCGAACTTGAATGCGAGACCCTCGCCGGGCTCATGCAAACTGACGAGTTCCGTTCGACCGTGTACGCGTTCCTTGACCTCGTCCAGAAGCGCTCCAAGCGTCCCGCCGGAGCCCCGGACCGCAAGCTTGCCCGCCCCGTGACCAAGATCGGCGTGGTCGGCGCCGGACTGATGGCCAGCCAATTGGCGCTGCTCTTTGCCCGGCAGCTCAAGGTGCCGGTCGTGATGACGGACATCGACCAGGCACGCGTGGACAAGGGCGTGGCGTACGTCCATGCCGAAGTGGACAAGATGCTGGCAAAGAAGCGCATCAAACCCGACGCCGCCAACAGGACCAAGGCACTGGTTACCGGTTCCGTCTCCAAGGCAGCCTTCGCCGATGCCGACTTCGTTATTGAAGCCGTCTTCGAAGAACTCCACATCAAGAAGCAGGTCTTCGCCGAGGTGGAGGCAATCGTCTCCCCCGAGTGCATCCTCGCCACGAACACCTCCTCGCTGTCCGTCACCGCCATGGCCGAAGACCTGAAACACCCTGAACGCCTGGTGGGCTTCCACTTCTTCAACCCCGTGGCCGTCATGCCACTCCTGGAGATCGTGCGGGCGCCCAAGACCGACGACGCCGTCCTCGCCACTGCTTTCGAACTCGCCAAGGGACTCAAGAAGACCGCCGTCCTCGTCAAGGATGCCGCCGCGTTCGTGGTGAACCGCATTCTCCTGCGCCTCATGGGTGAGGTCATCGCCGCGTTCGACGAAGGAACCCCTGCAGAGGTGGCCGACACAGCACTGCGCCCCATGGGCCTGCCGATGTCGCCGTTCACCCTCAGCGCCATGGTGGGCTTGCCTGTAGCCCAACACGTCCAGGAGTCCCTGCACGCGGCCTTCGGCGACCGTTTCCCCGTATCGCAGAACCTGCAAAAGCTCATCGATAACGGCGTGAAGTCCCTGTGGGTCCCCGGCCCCGACGGCACCCCGGCCATCCCCGCCGAGACCCTCGCCATCATGTCCTTCGGCAACACCCCGTCCACAGGCGAAGAAGTCCTCCGACGTACCCAGGACGCCTTGGCCGAGGAAATCGGGCTGATGCTCGCAGAAGGCGTAGTCGCCGGCCCCGAGGACATCGACCTCTGCGTCATCATGGGCGCAGGGTGGCCGATGTTCCTGGGCGGCATCACCCCTTACCTGGACCGGGTGGGCGCCTCCGAGCGAGTGAACGGCAAGCGCTTCCTCGCGCCGGGAGTTGCTTCGGCCCCCGCCTAAACCCCGGCCCGGCTCTCTTCCCTCCCGCGGCTTGGACCAGAACGCTCTCTCACATCCCGCCGCTTAAAACAGAACGCTCTCTCACTAAGGTGAGAGAGCGTTCTGTTTTTAGGTCTGTTTTGTGAGAGAGGGATGGACCAAACGCGGGCGGGTTGTGAGCGAGGCCTAGAAGAGCGCTACCTTCGGCGCCTTCGGGAAGATGTCGTCAAGCTCCGCCCGGTCTTCCTGGGTGGGAACCCAGCGGACGGCTTCAGCGTTCTCCCGGATCTGCTCCGGACGGGTGGCCCCGGCGATGACGCTGCTGACACCGGGCTGGGCGGCCAGCCAGGAGAAGGCAAGCTGAAGCTCGGTGATGTCACGCTCCTTGGCGAACTGGCCGAAGCGACCCAACTGTTCCCAATCGGCGTCGTGTACAAGGTTGGTGCGGGTGTGGCTCAACCGCGAGCCTTCGGGGGCCTTGCCGGCAGAATACTTTCCCGTGAGCAGCCCGTTTGCCAGGGGGAAGTATGGCAGGACACCCAGGGAGAAGGCACCGGCTGCGGGAAGGACTTCGAGTTCGGCGCGCCGGTCCAGCAGGTTGTAGTGGTTCTGCGTGGAAATGAAGCGGGTTCCCCCAGCCTGGCGGGCAACATACTCAGCTTCGGCTATCTGCCAGCCGGCGAAGTTGGAATGGCCGATGTAACGGACCTTGCCGCTGGATACGAGGTCGTCCAAGGCAGCCAGGGTTTCGTCGATGGGAGTCCGGGGGTCCGGAGTGTGGAACTGGTAGAGGTCGATCCACTCCGTGTCCAGGCGGCGAAGCGATGCCTCGACGGCCTTCACGATGTAACGGCGCGAGCCCCGGGCACCGAAATCGTTGCCGTTGACCCCGCCCATGTCCATGCCGAACTTGGTGCCAATCACGACGTCGTCGCGGCGGCCCTTCAAAGCCCTGCCCAGCATGGTCTCACTCAGGCCAGGCTCACGGCCGTAAACGTCGGCAACATCGAAGAACGTCACCCCGGCGTCGAGGGCGGCGTGGACCACGGCATCCGTGCCTTCCTGTGACTCCGTGGGGGTGTTGGCGCGGCCGAGGTTGTTACAGCCCAGCCCAACTACTGAGACGGTCAATCCGGAATGGCCAAGGCGTCGGTATTCAGTCATGGGTTTAGCCTATATCGGCGGTCCAAGCAGCTAGTAACCCCAGGCAACAAACACTTCCGCCCCTTAGCTGCGGCCGTAGGTGATTCCCGATTCCTCCATGGCGTCCTCAAGCTGGGCAATGGCCACGGGCCCCATCCCATGGAGTTTGGTGGCTTTCAACTCGCCGAATTCGGCCAGCTGCTCCAGTGTCTCGATCCCCTCGTGGGCCAGCGCACGCTTGGCCGGCGCTGCGAGGCCTTTGGGCAACGGGGTATGGCCGGGCCAATTGCTTTTGGACGACATGGAGTGATCCCTTCTGGGCGCAATGGTGCTTACTTAGAGAGTAAAGCCCACACCCTGCTTCGGCGAGTGCTTAATTTTGAAAGCGGTCGGATCACTGTGGGGCGCGGCCGCTATGGTGAGCTTGGTGAAATCCAGGTCTTCACCGCGGACACAGATCTTGATGGCGTTCACGGCTTTGTTGACGTCAGGGCAGAGGCAAAAGATGTTCAGCCGGGAGTTGCCGATTTCTGAACGGTCCACCACTCCGAGGCCCCGCCAGGCAAGTTCGGCCGTGAGCGCGGTCTTGGCCTTCCGCTCAAGGTGGCGGTCCCGCTCGGTGCCCTCCTTGGTCTTGAGGGCCAACTGTGCCACCACCCAGAACTGCTCGGATTCGGGAATCTCCGCATATCGGTCTTCTTCGCATTGCGCGGCAAAGGCCGCCATCAGGCCCTCCACGGAGGTTTCATTGTCGACGGCGGTCTCGTCGGTCCTGCTCTGGTGGCCAACGACGCCGTGGTTCACGACGAACTGCTGGTCCTCATCGTCGTACCAGGCTTCCCGGAAGTGGAGAACCCCGTCGTCGTCGCGTTTGTAGGTACGGATAATGCCGCTCATGCTCGTCCTTTCCTGAACCACTCTGCGCTGGTGCTGGCAGCACCGGTCATGTCGAAGGGGGCTTCCATGCTTTGTAATGCCTCGAAAAGGCTTGCGCATTCCGCCCGCATGGCCGCAACCGTGTCCTTGGGGTACGCCATGTCGGTTCGATGCTGTTCGAATTCGTCTTCGTCATCCACGAACACCCCATGCTTGGTGGACCGGATGACGTCCAGGTCCATGTCGATCATGTGGAACTCGGTGACGCCGGGCTTCAGTTGATTCCAGGCATGGGCAGTGGCGAGATCGACGTAGATCCGGAAGTCGCCCGGGTAGCTGTCGTCATAGAAGGTGGCCACGTACTCCCCCGTGCGCGGGATGAGCAGGACAGCGTCCGACGCAGTGTAGAAAGCCGCCCCGGGCCGGGAGCAGAACTCCCCCGCCCCTTGGAAGACCCACCAGCCGTGGATGTCCTCACCTAGGTAGGTTCCCGGGACCACCCAGTGTGCCTTGCCGTTCCACTTCCTGTTCCTCGACACCACAAGGTCGCCGGGCTGCAGGGAGCCCGGCCCGCGGTCCGCGTTCACAGGGTAGGCATACTTCCGGTGGTGGGGTGCTCCTGGCCCGGCAACGGGCGGGCAAACGGAACCTTTGTTCCCAAAACCTGGGCTACGACGTCGTGGGTTATTTTCTGGGCAGTGAGCCCCACCCGCTCCAGGACCTGGCTACGCGATCCGTGCACCAGGAACTCGACGGGCAGGCCGACCTCGTTGAGGGCGGTATCGACGCCCGCGGCGCGCATTTCCTGCCTGATCCGGGAACCGACGCCCCCGGCCCGGACGCCGTCTTCAATACAGATGACCAAGCGGTGGCGGGCAGCCAAGGCAATGATGGACTTACGGACGGGCAGGACCCAGCGGGGGTCGACCACCGTGGAACTGATACCTTGGGCGCCGAGGCGAGCGGCGACGTCAAGAGCGATTTCCGACATGGCGCCAACGCTGACGATCAGGACGTCGTTCTCGGTGGAACCCTCGGGTCGTCGGGCGAGGATGTCCACGCCGTCATGCAGGCGCTCAATGGCCTCGACTTCAGAACCGACGCTGCCCTTGGAGAAACGGACCACGGTGGGGGCGTCGTTTATGGCCACGGCTTCGCGGAGTTCCTCACGGAGCCGCGAAGCGTCGCGCGGAGCAGCCAAGTGAAGTCCGGGCACGATCTGGACCATAGCCATATCCCACATGCCGTGATGGCTGGGCCCGTCCGGGCCGGTGACCCCGGCCCGGTCCAGGACGATGGTGACGCCGGCTTTGTGCAGCGCCACGTCCATGAGGAGCTGGTCGAAGGCCCGGTTGAGAAACGTGGCGTACACCGCCACGACGGGGTGGAGACCGCCAAAGGCCATGCCCGCGGCGGAAGTCAGTGCGTGCTGCTCCGCAATGCCGACGTCGATGACGCGCTCGGGATGGCGCTCAGCAAACTTGTGCAGGCCGACCGGAATGAGCATGGCGCCGGTGATACCTACGATGTCGGGGCGTTCGTCGGCGATGTCGGCGATTTCCTCAGCGAACACCGACGTCCAGGACCTGGCACCGGGCATCTCCGTGGATTCGCCCGTTTCGGGATCGATGATGCCCACGGCATGGAACTGGTCGGCCTCGTTGGCGAGGGCCGGAGCGTAACCATGGCCCTTCTCCGTCATGGCGTGCACGATCACGGGGCCGCCATAGGCCTTGGCCGTGCTGAGGGCGTGCTCCATCGCCTGGAGGTTATGCCCGTCCACTGGACCGATGTACTTCATGCCCAGGTCTTCGAACATGCCCTGCGGGGCCCACCAGTCCTTGATGCCCTTTTTCATGGCGTGCAGGCTCTTGTAGGTGAACTGGCCTACGGGGCCGCCGTTCTGCAGCCTCTTCTTCCACCAATCCAGCATGCCCTCATATGCCGGGGCTGTTCGCAACGAGTCGATGGTGGGGCGCAGGGACGCCAGGTAGTCGGCAAAACCGCCCACAGTGGGAGCGTAGGATCGTCCGTTGTCGTTGACGACAATGACCACCCGACGCCGCTTGTCCGCGGCAATGTTGTTGATGGCCTCCCACGTCATGCCGCCGGTCAACGCGCCGTCGCCCACTACCGCGACGACGAACCGGTCACCTTCGCCGGTCAGCTGGCGGGCGCGAGAAATACCATCAGCCCACGACAGGGACGAGGAAGCGTGCGAGCTTTCCACGATGTCGTGTTCCGATTCGGCGCGTTCCGGATAGCCCGAGAGTCCGCCTTGCTGGCGGAGCGTGCTGAAGTCCTGCCGGCCGGTGAGGAGCTTGTGCACATAGGACTGGTGACCGGTGTCAAAAACGATGCTGTCCCGCGGGGACTCAAAGATCCTGTGGATAGCGAGCGTCAGTTCCACAACGCCCAGATTAGGTCCCAGGTGTCCACCTGTGGCGGCTACGTTGGTGATCAGGAATGCCCTGATTTCTCCGGCCAGTTGTTCCAGCTCGGTGCCGGACAGTTTGGCCAGGTCCTGTGGATCCTTGACGGTTTCCAAAAGTCCCAACGGCCCTCCTTAGGGTGAATGACGTGCTTGTTAACTTTAGCGCGTGCCCGGCACCCACGCGTTTCCCACACTGGCAGGTCATGGAGCGGTGTGTGCCGGACGCCAACAGCCCCGGCTGGTCAGGCGACCAGCCGGGGCTGTCTGGCAATCGGAATCAGCTGGAACCCAGCTTCTTCGCTATGCGGAGATCTGGCGGAGGACGTACTGCAGGATGCCTCCGTTGCGGTAGTAGTCCGCTTCGCCCGGGGTATCGATACGCAGCACGGCATCGAAGGACTTGACGGAGCCATCTTCGGCCGTGGCCGTCACCTTGAGCGTCTTCGGCGTGGTGCCGTTGTTCAGCTCGGTCACGCCTTCAACGGCGAACGTTTCCGTACCGGTCAGGCCCAGCGTTGCTGCCGACTCACCGGCGGGGTACTGCAGCGGAAGGACGCCCATGCCGATCAGGTTGGAACGGTGGATGCGCTCGTAGCTTTCGGCGACAACAGCCTTGACACCCAGGAGCGCAGTGCCCTTGGCTGCCCAGTCACGGGACGAACCGGAACCGTATTCCTTGCCTGCCAGGACCACCAGCGGGATGCCGGCTGCCTGGTAGTTCTGGGCGGCGTCGTAGACGTAGGCCTGCGGTGCGCCTTCCTGGCTGAAGTCGCGGGTGAAGCCACCCTCAACGCCGTCCAGGAGCTGGTTCTTGATACGGATGTTCGCGAAGGTACCGCGGATCATGACTTCGTGGTTTCCACGACGCGAGCCGTAGGAGTTGAAGTCCTTGCGCTCCACGCCGTTGGCCAGCAGGTACTGACCAGCCGGGGTGTCCGACTTGAAGGAGCCGGCCGGGGAGATGTGGTCCGTGGTGACGGAGTCGCCAAGCTTCAGGAGCACGCGGGCGCCGGCAATGTCCTTGACGGGGTCCGGCTGAGCCTTCATGCCCTCGAAGTATGGGGGCTTCCGCACGTACGTGGAATCCTCGGCCCAGGCGAACGTGTCGCCCGCCGGGGTGTCGAGGGCCTTCCAACGGTCGTCGCCGTCGAAGACGCCTTCGTAACCCTTGGCGAACATGGCCTCGTCGATGGAGGAGTCGATGACTTCCTGCACCTCGGTGGGGTTCGGCCAGATGTCCTTCAGGAAGACCTCGTTGCCCTCGGAGTCGGTACCCAGGGAATCGGTGTCGAAGTCGAAGTCCATGGAACCGGCCAGTGCGTAGGCGATGACCAGCGGCGGCGAAGCCAGGTAGTTCATCTTGACGTCCGGGTTGATACGGCCTTCGAAGTTGCGGTTGCCCGAGAGCACTGCGGTAACGGAGAGATCGTTGGCCTGGATGGCTTCGGAGATTTCCGGCTCCAGCGGGCCGGAGTTTCCGATGCAGGTGGCGCAGCCATAACCCACGATGTAGAAGCCGAGCTTCTCCAGGTACGGCGTGAGGCCGGACTTCTCGTAGTAGTCCGTGACGACCTTCGAGCCCGGAGCTACGGAGGTCTTGACCCACGGCTTGGACGTCAGGCCCTTGTCCACGGCGTTGCGGGCCAGGAGTGCAGCCGCAAGCATGACGGAAGGGTTGGACGTGTTGGTGCAGGACGTGATCGAAGCGATCGACACCGCACCGTGGTCCAGTTCGAACTCGCGGCCGTCGGCGGTGGTGACCTTGACGGGCGAGGACGGACGGCCATGCGCACCGTTGGCGGCGGACGCTACGCGCGCCGTCTCCGTGGTGTGCGAGTCGGCGTGCGTAAACGATGGTGCGTCCGATGCCGGGAAGGACTCGTCCAAGGACTCGTCAACACTGCCGTCCTCGATGGCGACGTAGTTGTGGATGTCCTTGCGGAACTGTTCCTTGGCATCCGTAAGCTCGATGCGGTCCTGGGGACGCTTGGGGCCCGAGATGGACGGAACCACGGTGGACAGGTCCAGTTCCAGGAACTCCGAGAAACGGAGTTCGCGGGAAGGATCGTGCCAGAGGCCCTGTTCCTTCGTGTATGCCTCGACGAGGGCAACGTTCTCTTCCGAGCGGCCGGTCAGGCGCAGGTAGTCCAGCGTGACGTCGTCGATCGGGAACATGGCAGCCGTGGAACCGAATTCGGGGCTCATGTTGCCGATGGTGGCGCGGTTCGCCAGCGGCACAGCTGCGACGCCTTCACCGTAGAACTCGACGAACTTGCCCACAACGCCGTGCTTGCGCAGCATTTCGGTGATGGTGAGGACGACGTCGGTAGCGGTGGCGCCTGCCGGAATGCTGCCGTTGAGCTTGAAGCCGACAACGCGGGGAATCAGCATGGAGACGGGCTGGCCGAGCATCGCTGCCTCGGCTTCGATGCCGCCAACGCCCCAGCCCAGGATACCCAGGCCGTTGACCATGGTGGTGTGCGAGTCGGTGCCAACACAGGTGTCGGGGTAGGCACGGAGGACCCCGTCGACCTCACGGGTCATGACGGTACGTGCCAGGTACTCGATGTTGACCTGGTGGACGATGCCGGTTCCCGGAGGGACAACTTTGAAGTCGTCGAACGCGGTCTGGCCCCAGCGAAGGAACTGGTAGCGCTCACCATTGCGCTGGTATTCGATCTCCATGTTGCGCTCCAGTGCGCCGGAGTTGCCGAAGGCGTCGATCTGGACGGAGTGGTCGATGACCATTTCTGCGGGCGCCAACGGGTTGACGCGCTTGGGGTCGCCACCGAGTTCCTTGACGGCTTCGCGCATGGTGGCGAGGTCGACGACGCAGGGAACGCCGGTGAAGTCCTGCATGATGACGCGGGCAGGGGTGAACTGGATTTCCGTGTCGGGCTCCGCATTGGGATCCCAACCGGCCAGGGCGCGGACATGGTCGGCCGTTATGTTGGCCCCATCCTCAGTCCGCAGGAGGTTTTCAAGCAATACCTTAAGGCTGAACGGAAGGCTGTCAGCGCCTTCTACGGAGTTCAACCGGAAAATTTCATAATCGGTGCCGGCTACATTCAGTACGCCTTTGGAACCGAAGCTGTCCACAGTGCTCATGGCAGGACTCCTCTCGCAACAGTTTCATCTTTGTCGCGTGGTTGGCCGCTAGCCAGTTAGGCGGACCTTACTTAGCCGGGCGGCATCTCTGGTGGTCATCCCGGTCCGCCGCGGTGTTTCCTGCGAAGCGGGACTACTATGCCCATCGTAGTGGCATAAATCCCGGGAGGGGCAGGTGCCCGGACAAAGCCGATGCCACCCGCGCTGATCCAGCCAGGCGGGCGGCATCCGGGCTACTGGGCGGGGACGATGAGGCCCACGGTTTCCAGGTGGTGGGTGTTGGGGTAGAGATCGAAGGCCCGCAATGACCCGAGTCGCCACCCACCCTGCTGGAAGTAACCCAGATCACGCGCAAAGGAAGCGGGATCGCAGGACACATAGGCAATCGCGCGGGGCCCGGTGGCCATGAGTTGCTTGACCACTGCTTTGCCCGCTCCGGCGCGGGGCGGGTCCAGCACCAGGGAATCGAAACTGCGTGCCCGCTGGTGCAGCACCCGTTCCACCCGGCCCTGGACGATCTCCACCTGGGGTTGCCCATGCAGGTTCTTGCGGGCGTCGCGACTGGTTCCCGGCGCCCCCTCCACCGAGAGCACCGATCCGGTGACTCCGACGGCGTCCGCCAGTGGGGCAGTGAACAGCCCTGCACCGGCGTAGAGGTCGGCGACGGAGGCGCCCGGTTGCAAGTACCCGCCGCCGGCGAGGAAGTCCGTCACAGCCCCAACCAGGGTCTCCGGAGCATCCTTATGGATCTGCCAGAAACCCTCCCCTGTTACGCGGTATTCGTGACCTACTGCACTTTCCTGCACCCACGTCCTTCCACGCAGTTGCAGGACTTCGCCCTTGCCGGGATCGAAACTTGCCACCGAGACCTCATGGGGCAACTGCGAAAGGATGCTGTGCAGCCGTTTGGGACCAGTGCCTTCTTCCGGGGCAAGCAATATCAAAGGCCGCGATCCGTTGGCGGGCACGGCCACTTCAACGCGGGCGATACCTGACAAGTCCAGGTCCCACAGCCGGAGTTCGTTGATCCCTTGGAGCGCCAACGGCATCTCCTTGATGGGGACAACCACATCGGAGCGGTGTGCGTGCATGCCCAACCGGCCCTTGGAGGTGACCGCAAAGCTGGCACGCGTACGCCAGCCGAGTCCGCCGTCGTCGTTCTTCCCTACCGCTTCCACCTCGGTGGTGAGGTCCGTTCCGGCCAACCGCTTGAGTTGCTCGGCCAAGACCTCCGACTTGAGGGCGCGCTGCCGCGGCAGCGAGATGTGGCCCAGTTCCGCGCCACCCACCGGCGGACCGCCGCGCCGCCAGGAGCCCAGGGAATCGGCTGGCTTCCAAAAGTGCGGAACACGGTCCGGTGAAGCTTCCAGGACCTCGACGACGTCGGCGCGCCAGAAGCGCGACGAGTCGCCGGAGTCGGTCAGCCGCACCCGTACTTTCTCACCGGGGATGCCGTGGCGGACAAAGATGACGCGCCCTTCGTGGCGCGCAATGAAATGCCCGCCGTGGGCGATGGGTCCCACGTCGACCACGAGTTCAGGTCCGGGACCTGCATGTTCCTTGGTGTCTTGGTCATGGGGGGAATTGCTGTGGGACGTCATTTAGGTATCCTGCAGTGCCTTTGCTTCTTCGGACGACTTCAGCTGCCACGGAACGCTGGCAACCATGACTCCAGGTTCAAAGTGGAGCCGCGTCTTGATTCTGAGTGCTGTCTGGTTGTGGACCAGTTGTTCCCACCATTTACCCACTACATACTCCGGGATGTAGACCACGATCAGGTCGCGGGGTGAATCACGGCGCATGTTCTTGATGTAGTCCATGATGGGGGTCACGGTTTCACGGTAAGGGCTGGCGAGGACGGTCAGGGGAACCGGGATCTCAAGCTTCTCCCAGTCCCGGACTGTGTGTTCGGTCTCCTCGGAGTTGATGTCCACAGTGATCGCGTCCAACCGAGAGGGCCGTGACGCACGGGCATAAGCCAGCGCCCGGAGCACCGGCTTTCGCACATGCGAGACGAGGAGGACTGCATGCACCCGCGTAGGCAACGCACGGGGTGAGGAGTCCTCGTCCACCGCAAGTTCCTTGGCCACATTGTCGTAGTGGGCCCTGATGCTCCACATGATGAGGAACAGGATAAACATGGCGAGCAACGCGATCCAGGCACCCTGTTCAAATTTGGTGATCAGGACGATGACCAGCACCAAAGCCGTCATGCCGAAGCCCACCATGTTGATGGTGCGCGACTTGATAATGCGGCGTCGGATGGCTTTGTCGCGGGCAAGCTTGAGCTCGCGCCCCCAGTGCCGGATCATCCCGAGCTGGCTGGCGGTGAAGGAGATGAAAACACCCACGATGTACAGCTGGATCAACTTGGTGACATCGGCGTTGAACGAAAGAATCAGCACCAGCGCGCCGGCAGCCAAGGCCAGGACACCGTTGCTGAACGCGAGCCTGTCGCCGCGGGTCCGAAGCTGGCGGGGAAGGTAGCCGTCCTGGGCGAGGATGGAGCCCAGCACCGGGAAACCGTTGAAGGCGGTGTTCGATGCAAACACCAGGATCACGCCCGTAGCCGCAACCACGATGTAGAAGGGAATGGATCCCGCCCCGAAGATTGTGTCGGCGATCTGGCTGATGGCTGGATTCTGGATGTACCCCTCTGGCAGCGGTTTGCCATCAACAAGGAATTCCGTGGCGGGGTCCAGCACGATGTGGACCTTGGTGGCATTGGCGAGGAACAGGATACCGGCCAGCATCGCCGCAGCAATGGCACCGAGCAGAAGCAAGGTGGTGGCCGCGTTCTTGCTCTTGGGCTTCTGGAAGTTGGGTACGCCGTTACTGATGGCTTCGACGCCGGTCAGGGCTGCGGCGCCAGAGGAAAAGGCCCGAAGCAGGAGAAACGCGCCGGCCAGGCCCACCAGGCCTTCATCGAAGCCGGATTGCGGGACGATGGTGAAGTTGGCTGACTGCGCTTCCCCCAGTTGCCCTGTAGCAAACTGGAAAATGCCCACCGCTGTCATGCCAAGGATCGAGGCCATGAAGATGTACGTGGGGACAGCGAAAACCGAGCCCGCTTCCTTGATTCCACGCAAGTTCACCAACGCCAGGATGACCACGCCCACCGTCGCGATGAGCGCCTGCTGTCCGTGCAGCGATGGAATGGCGGTGGTGACATAGGCGGCCGCGGATGACATGGACACCGCCACGGTCAGGACGTAGTCCACCAGGAGCGCCGACGCCACTGTCAGGCCCGCGTACTTGCCGAGGTTGACGTTGGCGATTTCATAGTCGCCGCCGCCCGAAGGGTAGGCGTGGACATTTTGACGGTAGGACGCCACCACTGTGAGCAAGACCACCATGACGGCGAGACCCACAAGGGGGGAAAACGCTACAGCGCTGACCCCGGCGAGGGCCAGAGTCAGCAGGATTTCGTCCGGGGCGTACGCCACCGAGGACAAGGCATCCGAGGCGAAGATCGGCAAAGCGATGCGTTTGGGCAACAGGGTGTGGGACAGGCGGTCATTCCGGACCGGCCTGCCCACCAACACCCGCTTCGCGGCATTCAAAATTGTCAGCACTCCGCAAAGCTACTCTGAATCCACAGCGATGTCATGACGGTCGTAGCGGGCTTAGCCCCGCCTCGGCGGTAAAGTCATACCGAGCGGCACGGACAACACACATAAGGAGACATGGTGGCTCACTTCGTGATCATGGGTTGCGGGCGTGTTGGCGCCACCCTGGCACATACTTTGGAGGATGCCGGCCACTCAGTGGCCATCATCGATCAGGATGAGCGGGCCTTCCGCCGGTTACGCCACACGTTCGGCGGCCGCAAGGTCACCGGCGTCGGCTTCGACAGGGACACCCTCAAGCAGGCAGGCGTGGAAGAAGCGTACGCTTTCGCCGCGGTTTCCAGTGGCGACAACTCGAACATCCTGGCTACCCGGGTGGCCAGGGAGACGTTCCATGTGGCCCACGTCGTGGCACGCATCTACGACCCCGGCCGCGCCGAAATCTACCAGCGGCTGGGCATCCCCACGGTTGCGGCCGTGCGCTGGAGCGCGGACCAGGTGCTGCGTCGGATTCTTCCCGAACAGCATTTGGCCGGCGACTACCGCGAACCATCCGGCCGGCTCATCCTGGCCGAAGTCGACCTGCACGAGGCCTGGATTGGACACAGCCTTGCCTCCATCGAGGCCGCTTCGGGGATCCGCATCGCCTTCCTGACACGTTTCGGCGAAGGCCTCCTCCCCCACCCCGGTACGGCCTACCAGGAAGGCGACACCGTCCACGCCATGGTGAGCCTGGACCGAACATCCGAGATCACCCGGATCCTCGCCAAAGCACCCGCCAAGGAGTCTTAGTGAAAGTTGTCATTGTTGGCGCAGGCAGCGTCGGCTCGTCCATTGCCCGGGAACTCCTGTCCCATAAGCACCAGATCCTGCTCATCGACCTCAAGCCCGAGGTCATTGGCCGCAGCGGGCTTCGGGGTGCGCGCTGGTTGGTGGGAGATGCGTGCGAACTCAGCACCCTGCAGGACGCCAAACTGGAGGATGCCGACGTCGTCGTTTCGGCCACAGGTGACGACAAAGTCAACCTGGTGGTCTCCTTGCTGGCCAAGACCGAATTCGGCGTCGGACGCACTGTAGGACGGGTGAACAACCCGAAGAACGACTGGATGTTCAACGACTCCTGGGGCGTCGACGTCGCCGTGAACACCCCGCAGTTGATGACCGCCCTGGTGGAAGAGGCCGTGGAGATCGGCGACATCGTCCGCCTGCTGACCCTCCAGACCGGTGTGGCGTCCATCGTAGAGTTCACCGTTCCGCACGACTCGCACGTCATTGGCAGCACCGTGGGGGACATCGACTGGCCGGAAGATTCCACCCTGGTGGCCATCCTGCGCGACCAGGCTCCCATCACCCCCACCCGCGACGACGTCCTTGACGGAGGCGACGAACTGTTCTTCGTCACCACGATCGCTGCGGAAGATGGCCTGCGCGCCCTCCTGTCACCGGGCTCGGAGCTCGGCGGCCAGGAAAGCAACGGTGTGCTCGATCAGTCTGCCGAAGACGACGGCTTCGACGGCTGAGCTGCCGGCTTGGTGACCAACCAGGCTACCCAAAGGCCGAGGATGTACAACGGCGCACCCATCAGGAGCCTGGTAGTGGCCAATGCCGTCAGGCCGGCCTCACCCATAAAGTAGAGCGGCACCTGGACCACCAGGCGCAGTGCCAGCACTGCCACCACGATCCAGGTTCCCAGCTTGTAGGCGCGGAGCCTTTCCGGATCCTTCCGCCAGTCCAGGCCCTCGTTGCGCACGAAGCCGAACAGCAGGCCGGCCACTGGCCATTTGATGGCGATCGACACCACCAAGGCCGCAATGTAGGCAATATTGGTGAAGAAGCCCAGGACGTAAAAGTCCTCTGCCTTGCCGGTGGTGTTGGCCAGCCAGGCCGAAATTCCGACGCCCACGACGCCCGCGACGGCCTGCGTCAGGGGACGCCGTTGGACCAGGCGAACCACGGTGAAGATCGCTGCCGCGGCCAGGGCGGCGATGAGTGAGGGACCCAGGTCCCGCGAGAATGTGAACACCACCAGGAAGACCAGGCCGGGAAGGATGCTCTCGGCGATCCCTTGGACACCTCCGGCGGATTTGAGCATGTCGACATGCCCGGCGCTGTTTCGCTGGAGGCCCGCTTTTCCTGCGTAGCCAGCAGCGAGGTCGGACATGCTGGGTCGGTTGTCGGGGGTCTCGGACGGCGTTACATCGCCGGGTGGCGTCACCCCTCCGTTGTCCTTCGGCTCTGAACCGTTGGCCACGGTCATAGGTGCTCCTGACGGGAAAGAATTTCGTAGCGTGGATTGAACATGGCCGGCAAGCCGTCGAACTGGGTGACCATGCCGTTCAGGCGAAGCCGTACACCGGCCTCGATGCCCGGAACACGCGTCCTGCCCAGCCAAATGACGCGGAGCCGGTCAAACGGCCGCCGGCTGCCCTTGGACATAAGCGAGGACTCGCTTCCATGCTCCAGTGCGTCCACCACCACGGCGGAGAAGAACGGTTGCTCGCTGGGAGGCTGATGCGTAACGGACTCGATGTAACCCGTGCAGACCGCCCTGCCGCGCATGGGCAGATCCCGCACGCCCTCCCCCAGCGGCGGTTGGCCGGCAAACTCGTTGCGGCCCGGGGTGTCAGCCAATCTGGGTGATCTCCGGACCCCGTTCCGGCTGCTGCAAGCCGGGCGTGCCCTGCGAAGCGCCAGGCTGCCCGGCAGCGGTTGCATCCTTGGGCAGGCGAAGCTGCAGCAATTCACGTGGCGGCATCGGGTTGTCGCCACGGACCACAACAACGCGGCGGAAGAGCTCTTCGAGGCCAGCCGCTGCGTCACGGTCAAGGGCAGCTTCTCCCCCGAGCACGCCGCGGAGGAACCAGCGGGGACCGTCCACTCCCATGAAGCGGGCCGCGCGGAACCCACGGCTGCCATCAGTGGCTTCCGCGGGAAGCTTCGCTACCAGTTCCGTGCCGAAGGCCCCGGGGATCTCCTCGGTTTCGCCTCCCTGGCTTGCGACGGATTGGGTGATCTGCTCCCGGATTTCATCCCACAGCCCCTCGGACCGCGGCGCTGCAAAAGCCTGGAGCTGCAGGCTGGAGCCCGCCAGGTCCATGGTTACGGCGACCACACGTTGGGTGGCTTCTTCCACCTCAAGCCGCAACTGCAGCCCTTCGGCCGGGGAGATCAGCAACGCACCCAGGTCCACGTACCCGTCACGGTCCTCGATTTCATCGACGTCCAATGGACCCTTGCCGAGCCGGAAGTCGCCACGCGTGCCACCTTCGGCAGCCTCGGGGCTTCCTGCTGCCGTGCCGGTTTCATCGACGGCGGCAGCGGTTTCCGCTTGCTCGTCCTTGGACTTCTTGCCGCGCCCAAAAAGCATGGGGTTTTCTCCTTAGTAGTGGTCTATCCCCAAGTAAACCGCAACCACGTAAAACAACTGCAATGCGGCGGGACTCAGATTCCAGCGCTTGCCAGGATCAGTGGTTTGCCGGGGTGGTCGGTGCGTTGAAGCCGCCGGTGGATCCGAAACCGCCGGTTCCCCGAACGGAATCAGAGAGCTGGTCGACAGCTACGAACCGCGCATATTCGACGCGCTGAATCACCATTTGTGCAATTCTATCGCCGCGTTTGAGGTCGATGGCGTGCTCTTTGTCGGTGTTCAGCAAGGTCACGGCAATTTCGCCACGGTAGCCCGCGTCCACGGTTCCAGGAGCGTTGACCACTGTGAGGCCATGCTTGGTGGCGAGGCCGGAGCGCGGGTGGATGAGGGCCACGAATCCGTCGGGCAGTGCAATGGAAACGCCTGTGGGCACGAGTTTCCGTTCGCCTGGGGCGAGGTGCACGTCCTCGCGGGACCGCAGGTCGGCTCCGGCGTCTCCCGGGTGGGCGTAAGAGGGTGCTTCCAACCCGGCGTCGAGCATTTTCAGCTGCACGTCCAAAGTGGGTGCGCCGTAGGAAGCGGTGGTGTTGCTGCTGTCCGCGTCTGCGGAGGCGGCATCTGAACTGAATACTGCGGTCTCGTTGCTCACAGTCGTCCATTCTACGGGGACTGGGCCTGGCGGGAAGGTCCGGATCCGCTTCACCGTTGCCTGTGAACCCGCTGGGAGTCGATCGCCCGATAAGCTGGACCCATGCCTATGCCTGACCAGTCTTCACCCGTGCCTGCCCGGAACACGCCCTCAGCCTCCGGGGTCCTGTACAGCGAAAAGTTGTGGCCGTCACCGTGGATCTGGATCGTCGTGGTTGGCCTCTCCAGCGCAGGCCTCCTCATGTTTGGCCCCATCAGCGTCGCTACCGGCATCATCGCAGCGATCGCACTCCTGGTCATCATGACGGTGATGCTGGTGCTCTCGACCCCCACCATCAGCGTTACCGCGGACACGGTGCGCGTGGGCCGGGCAAGCATCGACCGCAGGTTCGTCGGCTCGGTGGAGGCGTTCAGGAAGGCCGAGGCGACGGCGGAGCGCGGCCCCCGCCTTAACGGCCTGGCGTACATGTGTTTCCGCGGATGGATCGATCCGGTGGTCAAGATCGAAATCACGGATCCCGCCGACCGGACTCCCTATTGGCTTGCTTCGTCCCGCAGGCCGGAGGAACTGGTGTCTGCCCTGACGGCGCGCCAGTCCTAGGAACCTTCGGGCGGCTCCTTAGCTTTCGCACTCCGTGCAGTAGAGGTGGCCGCCCCTTTCAGCGGCGATCTGCGACCTGTGCTTGACCAGGAAGCAGTTGAAGCACGTGAACTCGTCGGCCTGGGGCGGCATGACCTGAATCAGGAGCTCCTCCCCCGACAGATCGGCTCCCGGGAGTTCGAAGCCATCGGCAAGGTCGGTCTCGTCGACGTCGACCGCTGAGGATTGTTTCCCCGACTGGCGCGTCTTGAGCTCCTCAAGGGAGTCCTCGCTGGCGTCTTCCTCGGTCTTGCGAGGGGCATCATAATCCGTTGCCATGGTCCTGCTTCATCCTCCGTACCTTCTCCGGTTGGGTTCCCGGCCGGGTGGATCAGTGCCCGCCGCCGGTGTAACGGTGCAACGCCGGACGCCTTGGTTTTGTGCCCGATATCGGGCAGATTTTCCTCCCCCCACCATCAAATGTCCATAGGCCCGGCCCTCAGGCCGATACCCTCGCAGGTGCTGTTTCAGGGAATATCACGGCACGCCCTTTGTCCTAGTAGGAAAAGGCCGCAACGGGTGGCAGAGTTTCGAATGTCAGTTATGCCATGTGGTGGAGGGTGTTATGCAGGATCTACGACTGGTAGGAGTCCACGACGACGGCGGGCATCTGCTCCTGAGCGGGCCCGGTGGTGCGATGTTCCAGCTTCCGATCGACGAGGCCCTGCGGGCCGCGGCGAGCCGGACCCCTGCCCAGGTGGCGGCACGCGCCTCGAATACGCCCATCGCCATGTCCCCCAGGGATATCCAGGCCAGGATCCGGAGCGGGGCTACCGCAGCGGAAGTCGCCGAGCTCTCCGGGCTGCCCTTGGCGAACGTTCAACGCTACGAGGGACCTGTCCTTGCCGAGCGTGAGTACGTGGTCCGCCAGGCGCGGGGCATCGAAGTTGCCTCTCCCGCTCCCGGCCACGACATGTACCGTTCGGTCTTCGGCGACCATCCGGCAACGCTTGGCGACATGGTCGACCACCGGTTGTCGGCCCACGGCATTGACTCCGCCACCGTCGAATGGGATTCGTGGCGCCGTCCTGACGGTTCCTGGACCGTCGTCGCGCGTTTCGAAACGGTCCCGGGGACCCATGGAAACATCGGCGAGGAACCCCCCGCCATGTGGACCTTCAGCCCCCAACGCAAGTCACTTCAGAACGCCAACCGTTGGGCCCAGCAGCTCAGCGAACTTGAGCCGTTGGACGGACCTGTTCCAGCCCGTCGGCTGGCCGCCGTTTCGGACCGGCCATTCGATTTTGAGAACGACGCCGAATCGGCCGCCCGTGCGGCCGCCAAGGAATCGGACAGCCTGCTGGAGATGCTCCGCTCACGCCGTGGACAGCGGTTGGGCGTAGACGAAGACGGCGATGATGCCCTCGCGGTCCTGCTGAGCAATGTTCCGGCAGCCCACCCACGGCCAGGCGAAGAAGTGGAGGAGGTCCTCGCAGAAGCAGGCGAGGACTCCCCCGAACCTGCCCCTGCGGCCCCGGAAGAACCTGCACGCAAGGAGGGCCGCCCTTCCATGCTTTCCCGGCTGAGCCTGGCCCCACGGCACGCTGGCTCGGAGGATGACGACGATTCCTTGAAGCTGCACCACGGCGTTAGCACGGACACCCGTGAGATCACGGTAGTGGCCAGCCCCATGCGCCCGGTTACTTCCCTGGCTGGGCGGAAGCCTGCCGGGTTGGACGAACTATTGGGCGGCAGCACCACTACCCATCCACGCGGTGATGACGGGCCCACCGGCGATGAGGCGGACGGGAGCCATGGGCAACCGGCCCCGGCTGACGACGCCAAGGACCATGAGGGCGGCAAGGACGTTGAGGCTCCTGCTGAGCGCCAGCCCTCACGGCCCAAGAGGTCCAGCATCCCTAGTTGGGACGAAATCGTTTTTGGAGCCCGCGGGGACTAGCTGCGCAAGCGGCTACTGCCGTGGAAGTTCGCCGGCCCCGGGCCAGAGGCACGCGTCGACGTCGAACGGAAGAGGCTGGTCGCCTCCAGCCATCAGGTTGGCACCATGAGCTGTGACCCGTCGCATGTAGTGCCGGCGGCATAGGGTTTCGTAGCCGACCACGCCCTCGAAGGGTGCATCGTCGGCGGCAGCGACGTCGCCCACCATCACCTGCTCACCTTCGACCACCATGATGCCGTTAAGCGTACGTGCGTTCTGGGTTGCCCGGCGGCCGCACCAGCACAATGCTTCGACCTGCAGGACCTGGACTTTGTCGGCGAGCTCTATGAGTCGCTGTGAGCCAGGGAACAAGCGGGTGCGGAAGTCGGACGTGATTCCGAAAGCGAAGACATCCACGTCCATCTCGTCCACAACCCGCGCCAACTGCTCAACCTGGGACGGTGAGTAGAACTGGGCCTCGTCGCAGATGAGGTAGTCGACACGCAGTCCACTGGTACGGCGGACCACCACTTCGTCCCAAAAGTCCGTGCCGCTTTCCACCTCCACGGCGTCGGTGCGCAGGCCCAACCGGCTGGAAATCGTGGAGTCCCCTGCGCGGTCGTTGCAGCTGAAGCGAATGCCACCACGCCCACGTGCACGGTGGTTGTGATCCATTTGCAGGGCGAGAGTGGACTTTCCGCAGTCCATGGTTCCCGAGAAGAAGACCAGCTCAGCCACGCTTGCCCTTCCTCCCGGCAGCGGCAAAGCACAGCAGCGGCACTTCGCGCTCCGTCTTGGTCAGCGATCCATGCTGTCCCACCACTTCCAGGGCTGCGGGCCGGACACGGCGGGTGTCGTAAAGTGCCAGGGTGTCGCGGGCCGCGATCATCACGTCCCCGATGCGGGGAGCAACTTCCGGCCGCACTGCGCCGAACAAACCGGCTTCGACTGCCTGGCCCCGGGTAAAAGCCCAGATACGCTCGCCAAACCGCTTCCGCCAGGCAGCAAGGAGGGCGTCGCGGTGGGAGTCGGTGGCGTCAGGTTCAAGGTAGAGATGCACCATGCGGGGTTCCCCCGCGGTGTGCCGGACACCGGCCACCAGCGGCTCATCGGCAGAGTAGTCGATGCGCTGGGATTCGGGAACGTCCAGCATGCCGTGGTCACCGGTGAGCAGGATGGTGGTTCCCGCCGGGAGTGTTGCCGAGAGCCTTTTCACTGTGGAGTCGAGCTCTTCGAGCTGGTGCTCCCAGCGGTCCGACTGGCAGCCGTAGCGGTGGCCGGCCTTGTCGAGTTCGTTGAGGTAGAAGTACATCAGCGACCTTCCACCCCCGGACATGGCTTCCGCCGCTGCGGCAGTCCGAGCATGCAGGGTAGTGCCGCCCACAAAGCGGCTGCCACGGAGTGCCGCCTGGGTCATCGGGGAATTGCCGAACTGTGGAAGGCTGACAGTCACGACGTCCACCTCGGACGCCACGCGCTCAAAAACGGTGGCGTTAGGCTGCCACGTCGCCGGATCTACCTGTGAATCCCAATTGCCCAGGAGGTTGACTACCTTGTCCTGTGCAGGGTCCAGGACGTCGTAGCCCACCATCCCGTGCTGTCCCGCGGGCAATCCCGTACCAAGGCTCGCCAAGGAGGCCGCCGTGGTGCTGGGGAATGCGGAGTCGATCCACTGCGGGACATTTCCCTGGCCCCCGGCAAGGACCGACCGTAGAAAGGGAGTGTGGGAGGTCTTCTGCTTCAACAGGCTCCGACCCAGCCCGTCGGCGAGGACGACGCAGACCCGTTGCGATGAGGGCAACTGGAGCTGGTTGGTGAACCCCGGCAAGCCAAGCGCAGCCGCAGAACTGCTTAGGACCTCGGCTATCGACTTGATCCCAAACAAGGGAGGTGCCGGAATGTCGGAGGAGCGGCCTGTCTGTGCCGTTTCGCTCAACGCTGGTGTCCGCGGCTGAGGCGGTTGCTGAAAACCCCTGACCGGGGCCTGGGAGCCGGGATGGTGGCGTGCTGGACCGGAGCAGGGTTGCCGGTGTTGACCGCGCGTAGGGCACGGGCAAAGAGCTTCGCGTCCTGAACCGCCTGCAGGCCGTCGGCTTCGGCGCTGATGCGCAGGACGATGTCTTCTTGGGCGATGGTTCCGCTGTAGCCGTGATCAGCTTCGCACTGTGGATCCCCACAACTGGCGGGTCCCATGTCGAGCCTTTGGCCACCTGACCAGGCGATGGAGACGGTCAGTTCCCGGACGGGGTCGGAGGACTTGTAGTCCTGCGGTTGGGAGTACATGTAGCTGAGGACCACCGAACGGATCTGGGCCACGGGCACGGACTCGGTGGAGATCTGCGCGACGATCTGCTCCCCGGCTTCGTCCAGTTGCTGGTCGTCGACGTGCGTGATGACAAGCATGTCCTCGGTCAGCACCAGGACAGTGATGTGGCGGCGGACCTCGGCCCGGTCGAAGTGCGTTTCCAGGTGCACCAGATGGGACAGGCACTCGCGGCCGTCCAGGGCGTCATCAACAACGTCCGCCACCAGCCGCGGATAAAATCCCGCCTGCTGCAGCGCCTGGTCCAGGCTTTGTCCCTGCGTGGCGTGGTTGTGCGCGGCAGGGTTCCCGGTGTTGGACGGGCGGGATTGAGGCGTCGGAGACTGGGTGGTCATTCCCCCATTTTCACAGATCGCTTGGTGACTTCCTAACCGCGATGGCCGTTGCTGTGGCTAACCGCGCATGGCCCGCCGGGCACTGTCCGTGCGCTGGGCCGCGTTGCCTATCCACACGTCGGCAGCCAGTATCGTGGCCCCTGCCGGTCCGGCAAGCACCGGATTGAACTCAACCAGCGCAATGCCCGGATGGTCATCCTTTAGCTTTGCCAGTCGGGCGGCGACGTCCTCCAACGCTTCAACGTCCACAGCCGGCAGCCCCTGGTAGCCGAAGAGCTTCCGGGACGCGCGTGGTGAACGGATCACGTCATGCAGGTCCGCCGCGGACAGAGGGGGCACCCTGTGCGCCCAATCGTCCAGCAGGTTCACGGCGTCGCCAGCCAGTCCAAAGGAGAGCACCGGGCCAAGCAGGGGGTCTTCCATGGCGCGGAAAGTGCACGCCTGGCCCACCGGGGCCATGGCCTGAACTTCCAGCGCCGGCGATCCGTAGGGTTCGAGTGCCCGGCGCATCTGCGCGATGTTTTGCCGCAGGGATTCAGGGTCCTGGATGTCCAGCCGGACGCCGCCCAGGTCCAGCCGGTGCCGAAGGGCAGGATCTGTGGTCTTCAGGACCACGGGCCATCCGGCTTTGTCCGCGGCGGCCACGGCCTCATCCGGCGTAGCAAAGCCGAAGGTGGGGACCACCTCAATTCCGTAGCCGCCCAGCAACGCCGCAGCAGCACCGGCGTCGAGCTTCTTCAGCTTCTCGCCGGTCACGCCCGCGAGCATCGCCGCCAGGGTCTCGTGGGTGCCGTCGACGTCGCAGCCCTCCGGTTCGACAAAAAGTCCCTGGTCCCGGTCACGCCATTGCGCGTACCGGACGATCGCCGCCAGGGCGGCAACGGCCGCACCGGCATTGGAGTAGCAAGGCAGCGCGGGTTTGCCTGACAGGCCCACCATGCCCTCCACATGAACCGAAAAATCCAGGATCCCGGTGAAGGCGGCCACCACTGGTTTGCCCGCCTCGGCGCTGCATTCGGCAAGTACGCCCGCCAAAGCCTCCACGGTGAGGCCGCGCGCGGGGAGGAGGGCCGCGACGACGGCGTGCACGGATTCGTCCGCGAGGCTCTCCTGGAGGCTGGCCCGCAGGGCGGGCAAAGCCAGCGACATGCCGGCGTCGAGATCCACATCCGTCACCAGGCGGTTGACGTCGAGGCCGAGCGGAACCGCGGTGTCGGCCACCACTTTGCCCAGCGCGACCGAATTCGAGTAGACGGCAAGGCCCGGACCTTTGGGCAGTGCCTGCGTGGACACGATCTGCGCGATATCCATGAGCTGTTCGATGGTCTCGACACGGATGACGCCGGCCTGCCGCATCATGGCGTCCACCGCGGCGCCTGGTGCCTGGGTGGTCCGGACCTCGTGGCCCGGTGGCAGGCTGAGCCCGGTGACATCGGACTTGGCCACGATGACAGGCTTGCTGCGGGACAAGCGCCGCGCCAGTCGGGAGAACTTTCGGGGGTTGCCAATGGATTCCAGGTAGAGGCCTACGGCGGAGGTATCGGCGTCGTCCTCCCAATATTGCATGGCGTCGTTGCCTGAAACGTCGGCACGGTTGCCGGCGGAGAGGAAGGAGGACAACCCGAGCCGACGGCGGCTGGCTGCCGCGTAGACGGCCACTCCGACGGCCGCCGATTGGCTGAACAGGCCTAGGCTGCCCCTGGGCGGCATGGTGGGTGCCATGGAAGCGTTCAGCGACACGGAAGGGTGGGTGTTCAGGATCCCGAGGGACTCCGGGCCGATGACGCGCATGCCATTGGCCCGGGCGCGCCGTACCAACTCGTGCTGGCGGAGGAGCCCGCGTTCGCCGTCGTCGGCGAACCCGGCCGTTGCCACCACGATGCCCTTCACACCCGCTGCAGCGCAGTCGTCAACCACCTTGGGCACTTCGTCGTAGGGGACGGCGATGATGGCAAGCTGCACCGGGTCAGGGATCTCGGACAATTTGGCGTAGGACATCATGCCGGCCAGTTCCAGGGCTTCCGGGTTGACGGCGTACACCGGGCCTGTGAAGCCGCCTTCAATGATGTGTTCCAGCAGTTGGTAGCCCACCGTCCCCCACTTGCGGCTGGCACCGATAACAGCAACGGACGACGGCGACAACAGGTCGCGTACGCTGCGTGCCTCTGCGCGGTGCTCCCGTGACTCCATGACGGCGCGGGATTTCTCTGTGGGGTCGATGTTGAACTCAACGCTGACGACGCCGTCGTCGAATTGCCGTTTGAGGTCGTAGCCTGCGTCCGCGAACACCATGAGCATCTTCCGGTTGTCCGGGAGGACCTCGGCGGTGAAGCGGCGGATGCCGTTCTCGCGGGCGGCTACGGCCAGGTGCTCCAGGAGAATCGAACCAATGCCCCGGCCCTGGTGTGCGTCGGAAATGTTGAAGGCGACTTCGGCTTCCAGCGGATCGTCCAGCCGGTCGTACCGGCCAATGCCCATGATCTCGCCACCGATGGTGATCACGAACGCCACCCGGTTGATGTGGTCCACTTCGGTGAACCGCCGCACTTCCTTGCCGGAGAGCCTTGGCTTGAAGGAGAAGAACCGCATGTAGATGGAAGCCTGGGACTGGCCGGCGTGGAATGCCTGCAGCGCATCGGCGTCCTCGGGCCGTATCGGCCGCAGGTGGGCTGTACCGCCGTCGCGCAGCACGACATCGGCCTCCCAATATTCCGGATAAATGCCGACGCCGGGCTGATCCACCATAGGCTTAGCCTAGCTAAAACATCCGCAGTACAACTTTCAAGGATTTACCGACCCCATGGCCCGCAGCCAATCTTCCGCACGCAAAGCCGAGCCCCTCGGCGATTTCACCGAGAACATCGTCGATATCGACGTCACTTCCGAGATGGAAGGCTCCTTCCTGGAGTACGCCTACTCGGTGATTTATTCGCGCGCCCTCCCCGACGCACGCGACGGACTGAAGCCTGTTCAACGGCGCATCCTCTACATGATGGCGGACATGGGTTTGCGCCCTGACCGCGGCCACGTCAAGAGCGCACGCGTGGTGGGCGAAGTCATGGGTAAGCTCCACCCGCACGGCGACGCGGCGATCTACGACGCCATGGTGCGCATGGCCCAGGACTTCTCCCTCCGCCTGCCACTGATCGATGGTCACGGCAACTTCGGCTCGCTCGACGACGGTCCGGCCGCCCCGCGTTACACCGAGGCCCGGCTCGCGGCCGCTGCGCTGACCATGACCGACCACCTCGACGAAGACGTGGTGGACTTCGTCCCCAACTACGACAACCAGTTGACGCAGCCGGACGTCCTCCCGGCAGCGTTCCCCAACCTGCTGGTCAACGGCACCACCGGTATCGCTGTAGGCATGGCCACCAACATGGCGCCACACAACCTGGTGGAGGTCATCGCCGCAGCACGACACCTGATTGCCAACCCCGATGCCACACTCGAGGACATCATGCGGTTCGTCCCCGGACCCGACCTCCCCACCGGCGGCCGGATCGTGGGCCTGGACGGAATCCGCGACGCCTACGCAACGGGGCGGGGTTCCTTCAAGACCCGCGCCAAGGTGGAAGTGGAACAGCTCTCCGCCCGCCGCACCGGGCTTGTGGTCACCGAGCTCCCGTACATGGTGGGCCCGGAAAAGGTCATCGAGAAGATCAAGGACGCCGTCAACGCCAAGAAGTTGACGGGCATCAGCGATGTGGTGGACCTGACGGACCGGAACCACGGCCTCCGGCTGGTCATCGAGTTGAAGAACGGCTTCAACCCCAACGCCGTCCTCCAGCAGCTGTACCGCTATTCGCCCATGGAAGATTCCTTCGGCATCAACAACGTGACCCTGGTGGACGGCCAGCCGCAGACGCTTGGCCTGCTGCAGTTGCTCCAGGTGTACGTTGAGCACCGCCTGAATGTAGTGCGCCGCCGGACCTCGTTCCGCCTGGGCAAGAAGAAGGACCGCCTCCACCTGGTGGAGGGCCTGTTGATCGCGATCGTGGATATCGACGAGGTCATCCAGATCATCCGTTCCTCCGATGAGGCTTCGGCTGCGCGTGAGCGGCTGATGTCCATTTACGACCTCACCGAGATCCAGGCGAACTACATCCTGGAACTTCGCCTGCGTCAGCTGACCAAGTACTCACGGCTGGAACTGGAGAAGGAACAGGACGAACTGCGCCGCGAAATCGAAGCACTCGAGGCCATCCTCGCCTCCGACGAGCTGCTCAGGGACCTTGTGTCCGGCGAGCTCGGAGTGATCGCCGAGAAGTACGGCACTCCCCGGCGCACAGTACTCCTTGAATCCGAAGCTGTCTCGCCCACAGTGGCCGCCGCACTCGCGGCCGCGGCACCGGGACCCAAGGGCAAGGGTGCGGCACTTCCACTGGAGATCCCGGATGACCCCTGCTGGGCTTTGCTCAGTGTCTCCGGCCAGATCGCCAGGACCTCCAACCAGGAACCGTTGGCGGAAGCCGGACCACGGGCCAAGCACGATGTGTTCCGTTCGGTCGTGAAGACCACCGCCCGCGGCGAAATCGGTGCCGTCACTTCCCAGGGCCGGATGCTCCGGCTGCAGGTGATGGACATGCCTGCCCTGCCGCCGGTCTCCGGCCTCCCCAACCTGGCAGGGGGCGTGCCCGCAAAGGACTTCATCACCTTGACAAAGGGCGAGACCCTGGTTGCCTTCGTGCCCTTGGATTCCGTCCTGGCGATCGGAACCGCCCAGGGCGTCGTGAAACGCGTCCAGCCCGACTACCCGCTTAACCGCGAGGATTGGGAAATCATCGCCCTCAAGGACAAGGACTCGGTACTCGCCGTGGAACCGGCGCAGGAGGAAGACGTCGATCTCGTCTTCGTGACCAGGCAGGCCCAACTTCTGCGGTTCAGTGCCTCCAACGTCCGCCCACAGGGACGGACAGCAGGCGGCATGGCCGGGATCAAGCTGGCCGCGGGCGACGAAGTCATCCATTTCAGCGCCGTGCGCGCCAACGATCCTGCCGCCGTCGTGGTGACCATAGCCGGCACGAACGGCGCATTGCCGGGGACGGCACCGGGAACTGCCAAGGTGACGGCGTTCGACGAGTATCCGGCGAAGGGCCGCGCCACCGGTGGCGTGCGCGTCCACCGCTTCCTCAAGGGCGAAGACACGCTGCTCCTGGCGTGGGCAGGGCACGGTCCGGCCAAGGCGTCCTCCGCAGCCGGCGTGGCCAGGGCATTGCCCCACGAGCATGGACGCAGGGACGGATCCGGGGTTCCGTTGTCGCAGCCTGTGGAAGCAATCGGGCCCAGCATGGCGTGGACTGAAGCCGCCGAATAACGTGTTGATGGCGAAAAGCAGGGCCGGCGGTCACAACCGCCGGCCCTGTCGCCTTTCCTATGCAGTGAAGCCAGGGAACGTTCAGATGCCCTGGTTGAGGCTCAGAATGTTGCCTTCACTGTCCAGGAACCATGCTGCTTTCTCCCCGTCCGGCATCGTGGCAATGCCGTTCTCGGTTTTCAGTCCGGGGAAATCGTAGTCCTCGAACTTCACTCCTTTGTCCCGCAGCTCCGCAACGGTGGCAGCGACATCATCCACCATCCAGCCTATTTGGGTGTTCTTTGCCGTCCCCGCATTGGACGTCTGGTAAATGAAGAACCCTGTTCCGTTTCCGCACCTGTACTGGAGGTTGTCATTGGCGTCGGGGTTCTCCGGTTCCAGTCCCAGTTTCTCGCTATAGTAAGCGCGGGCCCGGGCTATGTCCTGTGCCGGTAGGACGGCACCAACCTGCTGATCCTTGAGCATGATTTTCTCTTTCCGGCTCTCCTCCCGGAACGAACTTTACTCCTCGCCGTGATGGGAAGTAATTGGGAACAGGCACCGTTTTTCGGCGTTGGCGGGGAGGCCGGGGCAGTTCGGCTTAGACTGGCGACATGCCGATCATCCCTGATGAAAAAGACTGGACCTGGGTGCTCTCAGAGCCCTGCCCCGAGTGCGGTTTCGACTCCGCCACGGTGACCCCATCGACCGTGCCGGGCACTGTCCTGAACATGCTGCCGCGGTGGCGGGCCGTCCTGCGCCGCGAGGATGTTGCGGTACGGCCCAACGACCACACATGGTCCACCTTGGAGTATGCGTGCCATGTGCGCGACGTCTTTAGCCTGTTCGACCAGCGGTTGAACCTGATGCTGGCCGAAGAGGATGCCCAGTTCGCCAACTGGGACCAGGACCAGGCAGCCATCGACGGCGAGTACGGCTCCGCGGACCCCCGGACGGTGGCCGACGAACTGCAAGCCGAGGGCGCCACCATCGCCGAGTCCTTTGCCCGGGTCCGGGAGGAAGACTGGGAGCGGACAGGAACGCGCAGCAACGGCTCAGCCTTCACCGTGCTGACGTTCTCGCAGTACTTCCTTCATGACGTCGTCCACCACCTGCACGACGTGGACGGCTAGAGCATTTTCTCCCACGTCATGCTGCGGTTAACCGGCTGGTAGCCCATGCCAAGATAGAGCTCCAAGGCGCCGGTGGGGTTGGCCGAGTCCACGTCAAGGGAGGCGACGTCCATCCCGGCCTGCGAGTATCGGCTCATGGCGTCTGCCAGGAGGGCCTGGGCGATTCCCCTGCCCCGATAGGCACGTCGGACGCCCAGGAGCTCGGTGTAGCCCTCCTTGAAACCGCGGTCACGTGCCGCGTCCGGGTCGTGGCTGGCCAGTTGGTAACCCACAACGTCACCCGTGGCCTGGTCGAGCACCACGGTGCTGAGATCATGCCGCGCTGTGGGCTCCCCGATAGTGAACCGCCACGACTCCTCGTCCCTGGGTTCGCTTCCCCAATGGTCCCGGAAGGCATCGTTGTGGGCCTGCCGTACTGGTTCGAACAGGGATGGTTCCAGTGTCCGCAGTTCAAGTCCCCCACCGAGGGGAGCGTGGGGCAGTTCCGTGGATAGCGGCCGGTGCATCTCGTTGAACCAGCGCACTGCTCCGTAGCCGTGTCCCATCAGGAGCGCGGCCTGGTGCTCGTGCTGCTCTTCGGTTTGGATGCGCAACCGGGGCGGGGCCGTTGTGTGCCCCGCTGCCTGATCGTCGTCGAAGCGCCTCCGCACTTGCTCTTCCTGCCACACCAGCACGGCAGAGCCAATACCGCGCTGCTGCCACTCCGGGTCAACGCATGCCATCCCTGTGGCTTTGTCGCCGTCCGGGTTCTTGGTGATGCGCCCATAGGCCCGTGCCACCCCGTCGGCGTCGAAGCCCAGCAGCGTGCTGGCTTGCGGCGGATTCTTGCTGGACTCGAGGACATGGACCAGGTCGCCGCGCTTTTCATACCAGGCGGGACGTTCGACGGCGGCCGTCCTGGCGATCAGTCCGGCCCAGTTGTCCAGGTCCCCCATGGACGCCGGCCGCCACTGGAGGCCCGTCACGACGACGTCGGGCATGGCTTGGCTTGCTGCTTCGAAAGGCATGCCAACAGGCTACTGAGGAGTAGCCCTTCCCACCAGCTCCGCCGCGCCCACGCCGGGCGCCGCGCCAGTGGGCGCAGCAGTTCCCGCCGCACCCAGTTCCAGGCGCGCGTCCGCCGGATCGATATCCTCGGGATTGTGGGTGACAAGGACCACTGTGACGTCCTTGAGTCCCTTGCGGAGGATGGCCATCATTTCCCGGGCCGAGCCGGCATCCAGGTGGGCGGTGGGCTCGTCCAGGAGCAAAACGGAGGCACCGGTGAGAAGAGTCCTGGCCATCGCGAGCCGCTGCCGTTCCCCGCCGCTGAGGAAGGACCCGCCAGGTCCAATCCGGGCGTCCAGCCCGCCCGGCAATGACTCAACCAGAACATCCAATCCAACGTCCGCCAGCGCCTTGTGCATGTCCGCCTCAGTGGGTTTGGCTGACGCGGGCCGGCTCAGCAGGAGGTTCCCACGGATGGTGGAGTCGAAGAGGTGCGCCTCCTGCGGGCACCACGCTGCCGTGCCCGTCAGTTTCGCCGTTCCCTGCATCAATGGGAGGAAGCCCAGCAGCACCGACAGGAGCGTGGATTTTCCTGCGCCGGAAGGTCCTGTAACGGACAGCCAGCGACCGGGTACCGCTTCCGCAGTGAGGCCTGCGAACACGTTCGGACCTCCAGGCCATGCCGCGGCAGCTCCCCTCAACTCCAGTCCCGCTTTGCCAGCGCAGTCAGGAAGCGGCCGGAGGCCGCCGTCGGGGTCTTCCGAAGCGTTCGCGGCGTCCAAGGCTCCGGAAGCAGCCACCCGACCCAGGACGGCTGCGAGCGCGGGGGCTTGGCGCACCGCGGACACGATGCCCCCGAAGGGTTCCACCAGCGCCAGCAGCATCAGGACGATCACGGCTACGAGTTCGGGTGCTGCGGAGCCGTTGGCTACCGAGGGAGCACTGAGGACACCCGCCCACAGGGCTGCCAGCGAGCACGCCAGGACGATCACGGCTTGCCCGAGCCCTTCGGCCCATGCCGAGCGCTGGGCGGAGACGGTGGCCGCGCGGTCCTTGCTGCGGAGGTCCTGGAGCACGGGCTCCCCCACTCCGTTGGCAGCCAGGTCAGCCCGTGCGTCCAGCGCCGCAGCGACACCCTTCAGCACCACGGAGCGCACCTGCTGTTCTGATTTTGCGGCGTTCCTGTCGGCCAGGACGGCAAGCAGCGGAGCAATAGCCAAGCCGATGACCGAGGCAAGCACCACGGCGGGCACTGCTGCGGGCATGACGAGGGTGGTGGCGATGATGGCAGCTCCGCTGACTCCTGCGGCGGTGGCCGGAGGCAGTGCAACGCGAGGCAGGAGGTCGCGGAGGGTGTCGACGTCGTCCACGATGGACCCCAACACGTTGCCGCCTTGGAGGAGCCGACGAAGGGAGAGTGCCCTCCGGCTCAGTGTTGCCCAGAGTGCGCCCCGGAGGCGGGTCATGGCGGCGAACACGGCATCGTGGGTCAGCAGGCGCTCGCAGTACCGCAGGACTGCCCTTCCAATACCGAAAAACCTGACACCCACTATCGCGCCGAGCAGGTAGAGGATGGGCGGCTGCTCGCTGGCCCTGATAATCAGCCATCCGGACAGCCCGGACAGTGCTACGGCGAACAAGGCGGCCAAGACTGCGACGACCCCAGCGGCGGCGAACTTCCAGCGGACGGGTTTCAGGACGCCGAGCAGGCGTTGAAGGCTTCCGGACCGGTGGGCGGCCGGCACGAGGCCGTCCTGGCCTGCGGAGTTATTCGCAGGGGTGGCTTCCGTGTGGCGCCCGGCGGGCCGCACGGCGTCCTCCCGGATCGGTGGTGCCGGGTACGGGTGCTTGCGCCCCAAGGGCACAAGGTGGTCGGCGAGCGCCCGTGTGGCGGCGTCGTGGGCCACCAGGATCACCGTGACTGAGCCGCGGAGTGATTCCATGGCATTCCGCACCACGCTGGCGGAGTAGTGGTCCAGGTGGGCGGTGGGCTCGTCGAGCAGCAACAGGCTGGCCCCGGCTTCCACGCGCGCCAGCCCGCGGGCCAGTGCCACACGGCGAAGTTCGCCTGGGCTCAGCTCAGCGGGGTGCTTGGCTGCCAGGTGGTCTGCTGAGGTCTTTTTCAGGACACGTGCGGCAGCTTCGGCGGTGTTGCCGTCGTATCCGTCCAGGTAGAGCTCAATTTCCTGCTGGACCGTTTCAGCTGCCATGACAGGATGCTGTGGCACCCATGCCACAGTCCCTTGTCCTGCGCCCCTGACATGCCCGGTGACCGCTGTACCCGTTCCCGGCCCGATGAGCCCGGCCAGGACAGCAAGGACGGTGCTCTTTCCGGTCCCGCTGTCCCCGTCCAGGGCGGTGATGTTGCCCTGTTTCGCGGTAAAGCTGAGGGGCCCGACGGCGGCCGCGGACCTGCCGTTGTACGTCACCGAAAGATCAGTCACCACGGTGTCGGCCTGCCCTGGCGTCCCGGGGCTTGATTGCAGTTGCTGGTGCGTGGGTGCTCCCAGCACCGCCTTGGTGGTTTCGAGGGCGGCGCGGCCGTCGTCGCTGGCGTGGTGGGCGGTACCCAGTTCCCGGAGAGGCAGGTAGCAGTCAGGGGCAAGGATCAATGCCAACAGCCCTGCTTCCAGCGCCATGTCCCCAGCGACGAGCCTGACACCGATGAACACCGCAACAACAGCTACGGAGATCGTGGCTATGAGCTCCAAGGCAAGCGCCGAAAGGAATGCGGTTCGGAGGGTGCCCATGGTTCGACTGCGGTATTGCTCGGAAATATCCTCCAGGGCTGCGCGTTGCTCGCTGGCTCGGCCCAGGCCCACCAGGACCGGCAGGCCCTTGGCGAGCTCAAGAATGTGCCCGGAGAGCTTCCGCAGGGTGGTCTGCGCGTCGCGGACACTGTCCTCGGTGTGCCGGCCGATCAGGACCATGAACAACGGAACCAAGGGAACGGTCAGGACGATCACCACTGCGCTGACCCAGTCGGCGAACAGGATACGGGCACCGATCAGCAACGGCACCGTTGCACAGTTCACCAAGGCGGGCAAGTATTGCGTGTAGTAGTCATCCAGCGCGTCCAAGCCGCGCGTCGTGAGGATCGCCAGGCCGCCGTCGTTCATACCCCCTACCGGTGAAGCAGCACCGTCAGCAAGTGACCGCCGCAGCAGCCCGGCGCGCAACTCCTCCTTGACGCCCAGGGCGGCCCGGCGGGAGGCAATCCCCTGGCCCCACACAGTCAGCGACCGCAGGACAGCTCCCACAGCACCCCAGACCAGTCCGCTGTTCCAATCCCCCGACCCGGCGGCCAGCCCTGCCAGCATCACCGCCACCGCCTGCGCCATCAGCACCAGGGACAATGCCTTGAGGGCGGACAGCAGGCCGATCGTATAGAGGGCGGAGCGGGTAGCCGGGCCGGAAGGGAACACGGGTTTCATCGGCGTTCAGGCTCCTGGGCGCGTTGGCTTGTCAGACTGGTTACCGGCTGCTCCCGGTTCCCTAGAAACCAGGACCTTCGCGGCGATCGCCGGCAGGAACCCATGCGCTTCGGGGATGTGCGCTGCACTGACCCGCCGCCGGAATACCCAGTACGTCCAGGATTGGTAGGCAATCACCAGCGGCAGCCCGACGGCGGCAACAATGCTCATCAGGCCCAGTGTGTAGTCCGAGGACGAAGCGTTGGAGATGGTCAGGTTGAAGGCCGGATCGATCGTGGAAGGAATGACCACCGGGAACGCCGCACCAAAGATCGAAGCTGTGGCGCAGACAATGAAAGCGCCGAGGGCACTAAATGCGCGGCCTTCAGATCCGGCCCGCGCCAGCTGCCAAGCCAGGACTACGGCAACCACCGCAGCTGCCACCAGGGCCCAGGTCCACGGCTTCCCGCTCAGGAACTGCACCGCCAGCATCCAGCCGAACATCGGCAGCACCGCCACCGGGACCAGCCGCACAAACCAGCGGCGCGCCCGGTGCCGCACATCGCCGTCGGTCTTCAGCGCCAGGAAGGCCAGGGCGTGAACCAGGGCGAACGCCACAACACCGAACCCGCCGAGGAGCGCATACCCGCTGAACCAGGACATGGGGCCACCCACGCGGTCCCCGTTGTCGTTCAACGGCAGGCCCGTTGTTGTCAGCGCCAAGGCGGCGCCGATACCAAAGGCGGCAACGAAGGAGCCGACGGCGATGGCCCAGTCCCAGCGGTTGCGCCAACGGACGGAGTCAACCTTGCCCCGGTACTCGAAGGCGACCGCACGGAAGATCAGAGCCGCGAGGACGCACAGCAACGGCAGGTACAACGCCGAGAACAAGGATGCGTACCAGAGGGGGAATGCAGCGAAGGTTGCACCGGCCGCAGTGAGCAGCCACACCTCATTGCCGTCCCACACCGGACCAATCGTGTTCAACAGAACGCGGCGGTCGATGTTGTTGCGTGCGAACAGCTTCATGAGCATGCCGACGCCGAGGTCGAAGCCCTCCAGGAAGAGGTAGCCGGTCCACAGAACGGCGATAGCCACGAACCAGATAGTTGGCAACAGTTCCATTGTCAGTTTCCCTTGGCTTCTAGTAGGCGAATGCCAGGACGTCGTCGCCGGACTTGTCCGGGCCGTCGTCGTTCTTGTCGTGCTTGTCTGTCTCCTTGGCGTGGGCAAGTTCAGGCATCGCCGACGCCACTCCGCCGCGGATGTACTTGACCAGCAGTTTCACTTCAACCACCAGAAGCACGGCGTAGATGGCGGTAAGGACCACCAGCGAGGTCATGAGTTCACCCGCGCTGACCCCGGGTGAGACAGCTGCCGCGGTAAACATGAAGACCTGGTCAATACCGTTCATGTCAGGATTCGGGGCAACCACGAAGGGTTGGCGTCCCATCTCGGTGAAGATCCACCCGGCCGCGTTGGCCCCGAAGGGAGCAAGGATCCCGAAGACCGCCAGGCGCATGAGCCACTTGGATTGGGGCACCACGCCCTTGCGGGTGACCCACAGGGCCAGCAGGGCGGCGAGTGCTGCGATACCACCGAAGCCGATCATCATGCGGAAGCCCCAGTACGTCACTTCCATCACGGGAACATACTGGATCTCCTGGCCCGCGCGCTCGCCGTAGAGCGGGTTGTCCGGCAGGTGGGTCCCGTACTTTTCCTTGTATTCGCCGAGCAGGCTGTTGACGCCCTTGACCTCGGTGGTGAAGTCACCCTTGGCCAGGAAGGACAGGATGCCCGGGACTTCGATGACCGCCACAATGTCGTCACAGTTGGAGGCGCCGAGGTTGCCCACGCTCAATACCGAGAAGCCAGTGCCATCGTGGCAGGCCGCTTCGGCAGCAGCCATCTTCATGGGCTGTTGTTCAAACATCAGCTTGCCCTGGAGGTCGCCGGTGATGGCAGTTCCCGCGAAGGAAATCATGGCAACCACGGCGCCGACCCTCAGCGATGTCATCCACACGGTGTAGTCGGCCTTGTCGCGGCCTGGAATCGCAGCCTCGCCTGGGATCAGCTTGCCGTCTGCACCCACCACGTCTATGCCGTCGTGGCGCCTGCGCCACAGGTGGTACCAGGCAATTCCCAGCAGGAAGGCGCCAGCAACGGCCAGCGCGCCGAACAGGGTGTGCGGTACTGCAACCAAGGCTGTGTTGTTGGTGAAGACTGCCCATGCGTCTGTCATGACGGGACGCCCATCCACCATCTCAACACCAACGGGGTGCTGCATCCAGGAGTTGGCCACGATGATGAAGTAGGCGGAAAAGACCGAGCCGATCACGGCGATCCACAGGCAGGCCAGATGCACGCCGCGCTTGAGCTGCTTCCAGCCGAAAATCCATAGTCCGAGGAACGTGGACTCCACGAAGAAGGCAAGCAGCGCCTCAAGGGCCAGCGGAGCGCCGAAGACGTCGCCCACGAACCGGCTGTACTCACTCCAGGCCATCCCGAACTGGAATTCCTGCACGATTCCGGTTGCTACGCCCATGATGAAGTTGATGAGGAACAGCTTTCCCCAGAACTTGGTCATGCGCAGGTACTCGGGCTTGCCCGTGCGGTACCAGAGGGTCTGGATGATGGCCACCACCAGGCCGAGGCCAATGGTGAGGGGCACCATCATGAAGTGGTAGACGGTAGTGATGCCGAATTGCCAGCGTGCGATTTCCAAAGCGTCCATGGCTGTCCTTTGTGCGGTGGACCGAAGTGCAGTGACGGTATTTCTACGTTCCGTAGAAAACGTGTCTTCTACACAGTGTAGAACAAATGGTGGCAGACCAAACCCATTCTTCAAGTGGCGTTACGCACGCGCAAGGCCCTCTTCCGGCCCGCGGCGCGCCGATAGTTCTACCTGACGTAGAATGGAGAGTTGAAAAGCGGTAAATTAGTGAATGAATGTTGGATCGTCGCACCGGGCAGCAGAAGTGCTGTTGTTGGGATGCGGAAGGTAGGGACGTATTGATGGCAAGTCTTGGGGAACTGGAACGGGCAGTCATGGATCTGCTCTGGGCAGGCCAGGAGGCTGCAACTGCCAACACGCTGCGCGATCTGCTCGCGCAGGATTCCGAGGCCGGCGACGGCTCGGCGGGGCACCAGGGCAAGGATCTGGCCGTAACAACGGTCCTTACCGTGCTCTCCCGCCTGGAAAAGAAGGGCCTCGTGGAGCGTGAGCGCGGCACCCGCCCGCACCGTTACCAGGCCGTCTCCAGCCGCGCAGACCACACGGCCGAGTTGATGCATGAGGTCCTCGGCTCCGCTCCCGACCGGGAAGCCGTCCTGGCCCGATTCATTGGCTCCGTCACCGAAAGCGAAGCCGCAACACTGCGCAAACTGCTCGGCTACAATTAGCCACTATGTTCTGGACCTCATACCTGCTTGCGGTCCTGGCATTGATCCTGGCTTGGCCTGTGCCCGTTCTGTTGTCGCGCGCACAGTGGCCGGCCCGCTCCCCCTTCACCGCCATGGTGCTGTGGCAGGCGATCGCCCTGGCCGGTGGTCTTTCCATGATCGGCGCCATGCTTGTGTACGGCCTGGAACCCGTGGGCGACAATCTCCTCGCCGGCCTCCGGAGCCTCGCAGGAATGGTCTTCCACAACGAACCCACCACGGCGCTGGGATTCTGGCACCTCTTCGCCCTGTCGGCAGCTGCCCTCCTGACCGCGCACCTGGTCTTCACCCTCCTGCTGACCTACTACAAGATTGAACGCCAGCGGCGCCGGCACCGCGAACTACTGGCCCTGCTGGCATCACCCTCCGACGACGGACCGGGAACCGTGGTAATCAACCATGACTCGCCAGTGGCGTACTGCCTGCCCGGCGGCGCCCGCTCAGTGACCGTGCTCTCCGATGGCCTCATGGCAGCCCTTGAACCCGCCGAACTCAGGGCCGTCCTCATTCACGAGAATGCACACCTTTCCCAACGCCACGACCTTCTGCTGTGGGCCTTCGCCGCCTGGCGGCAGGCCTTACCGTGGTTTCCCACCACCCGGCTCGCCCAGACCGCCGTGAACTCCCTGATCGAGATGCTGGCCGACGACGTCGCCCTCCGAACGGAAAGCAAAGGGACACTCATCAAGGCCATCGCCATCGTCGCCAGCGGATCATCCCAGCCGACCATCGGAACCCACGCCTTCAACACCGGAGGCGCCGTGGTCGAGGGCAGTTCAGTCAGCGCTACCGGCGGAGCCGATTCACCGCGTACGACGGCGTCCCGCGTCAGCCGCCTCCTCTCACCGCAGCCTCCGCTCACCAGGGGCCTGCGGATCCTGGTCCTCGCGGCCTCGATCCTCCTGCTGGCCGTACCGACAGCACTGCTGATTGTGCCCGGACTGCTGGGGTAAGTGCCGGGGTTGCCGGCGCGAGGCAGCTACTGCGGCAGTGTGACCTCGTAGACCATTGAGGCATAGTGCTCCAGCGCCGTCACGCACCGCGCAAGATGGTCGGCGGCTTTCCCTGCTTGAGGGAGACGCAGGACATCGCGGGACTTCAACTCACGGAACCAGCGCCGCAGGCGCTCCAGGCTCTGCTCTTCCTCTTCGAGTTCCGCGAACGTGAACTTTTCCCGGGATATTTCCTTGGCGATCTCCTGCTCGAACTTGCCGCAATCCGCCATGAACTCGGACCACTCCTCCAGCCGGGCCGCTTCGTAGGCACTCCGGAAGGTGTCCGCGCCCTGGTTTCGCGGTGCGGCGTCCACCAATGTCCAGGAGCCCCCGCCCTTGGCGACAAGCTCCTCGGCCCTGGCCAATCCGTCATCGAAGGCCGGATGGACAGGCAAGACCCACGTTCCCGGGGACAACGGAACGGCGCCAATCCTGCGGAGTTCACGCCAAACAGCTACCCGATGCCGGGACGGCTGCGACGGAACCTGGACGAGGATCAGCAGCCAACGTTCATCAATCACAATTCAAAATGTAGCAGCTGTTACATTGGAGCCGTGAATGTCTCAGAAACGGCCGGCTCCGCGCACCCCGCCGCAGTCCAACGCTGGCCCCTGTACGCCGCAGGATTTACCACTGCCTTCGGCGCCCATGCCGTCGCCGCCGGGCTGGGGGCGGAAAGTGCGGGCATTGGGCTCAGCCTTCTGGGGCTCGGCATCCTGCTGGCCCTGTACGACATCGCCGAGGTGTTCCTCAAACCCGTCTTTGGCGCCCTGAGCGACCGCATCGGCCCCAAGCCAGTCATCGTGGGCGGCCTGGTCGCCTTCTCCGCCGCCTCGCTGATCGGCCTCTGGGCAGATCAACCGGCCATGCTTGCCGCAGCCCGCCTGGGCCAAGGGATGGCAGCGTCGGCATTCTCCCCCGCGTCGTCCGCAGGCGTTGCCCGGCTGGCCGGCGGAAAGACCGGCCACTACTTCGGACGGTACGGCTCGTGGAAGGGACTCGGATACGCAATCGGACCCCTGCTGGGAGCCTTGGCCATCATGGCCGGCGGCTTCGCTTTGCTGTTCCTTATCCTCTCAGCCCTCGGCCTGGTGGTGGCAGCGTGGGCTGCCTACGCCGTTCCGTCCTTGGCGCCGCTTCCCCGGCCGCGGTACACCATCGTCGATGTGTGGCGCCAAAGCACGGAGCGCTCTTTCCTGGGGCCAACGCTGGTCCTCGCCGCTGCAACGGGAGCCTTGGGCACCGCCGTCGGATTCCTCCCGGCGCTGGCGGCCCGCGAAGGCCTCGGTACGGCCGGCAGTGTTGCCGTGGTGACGGTGCTTGCCGTTGCGTCGTCCCTGATACAGCCACGGATCGGCGGCCTGCGCGACCGCGGCTTGCTTGCCGATAAGCCCGGCATGGTGGCTGGTTTGGTGGCCATCGCCCTCGGCACGCTCATGGCGGGGCTCCTGCCTGGTGCCGGGTGGACGTACTGCGCTGCCATGCTCATCGGGCTCGGAATTGGCATAGCTACGCCCCTGGCCTTCGCCCATCTCGCCGACTCGACGCCTCCCGAACGCCTGGGCCGGACCTTGGGGTCGGCAGAACTCGGACGTGAGCTCGGCGACGCGGGAGGCCCCTTGCTGGTGGGTGGGGTTGCGGTCGCCGCAGGCCTGCCATGGGGACTCGGCGCGTTGGCCCTGGCAGTGGGTGCAGCCGCGTTTGCAGCCCCGGTAACCCCGTCCGCCAGCCCGGCCAAGAACGACGGCGCATCTAAGAACGGCGGCCCGGCCAAGAACGGCGGCGCATCGGCTCCGCCAGCCAGCCGCTAAGCGTCGATGCGCTCCCTGTCCAGAGTCGCGGCGCCGGCAATAATGAACTCCTTGCGCGGCGCCACGTCCGAGCCCATCAGGAGGTCGAACACTTCTTCTGCCCGCTGGGCACTGTCGATGCCTACCTTCCGGAGGGTCCGGTGGCGCGGGTCCATGGTAGTTTCGGCCAGTTGCTGCGCGTCCATTTCACCCAGGCCCTTGTAACGCTGGATGGGCTCCTTGTAGCGCTTCCCCTCCTTGGCCAGGTTGTTGAGGAGGACATGAAGTTCGGCCTCGGAGTAGGTGTAGATCATCTCGTTGGCCTTCTGGCCCGGGTTGATGACTTCAACCCGGTGCAAAGGCGGTACCGCGGCAAAAACGCGGCCGGCCTCAACCATGGGACGCATGTAGCGGAAGAACAGCGTCAGCAGGAGGGTACGGATGTGCGCGCCATCGACGTCGGCGTCAGTCATGAGGATGACCTTGCCGTATCTGGCTGCGTCAAGATCGAAACTGCGGCCCGAGCCGGCACCCACCACCTGGATCAGCGCCGCGCACTCAGCATTGGAGAGCATGTCCCCCACCGAGGCCTTCTGCACATTCAGGATTTTGCCTCGAATGGGGAGCAGCGCCTGGAAGTCAGAGGAGCGCGCGAGCTTGGCAGTACCCAGCGCGGAGTCACCCTCGACAATGAAGAGTTCTGACCGGGCAACGTCGTCGGTCCGGCAGTCAGCGAGCTTGGTAGGCATCGATGAGGTTTCCAGGGCGTTCTTGCGGCGCTGGGTTTCCTTATGGACGCGGGCCGAGATGCGCGACTTCATCTCGCTGACCATCTTCTCCAGCAGAAGGGCCGACTGGGCCTTGTCATTGCGGTTGGCGGAATTCAGCCGGGAGGTGATCTCCTTTTCAACGACCTTCGCCACGATGGCCCTGACCGCCGATGTGCCAAGGATCTCCTTGGTCTGCCCCTCGAACTGGGGCTCCGCCAGGCGTACCGTCAACACGGCGGTCAGCCCGGCGAGGATGTCGTCTTTCTCGATCTTGTCGTTGCCGGCTTTGAGCTTGCGGGCATTCGTCTCCACAGCTTTGCGGAAGGTCTTCAGCAGGGCAGCTTCAAACCCCGACTGGTGGGTTCCGCCTTTCGGCGTGGCGATGATATTGACGAAGCTGCGCATGGTGGTCTCGTACCCAATACCCCAACGCAGGGCAATATCGACCTCGCAGTCGCGCTCGACTTCGGCAATCTTGCTGTGCCCCTTCTCGTCAAGGACAGGCACGGTTTCCTTGAACTTCCCGGAACCATGGAGACGCCAAACGTCAGTCACTCCGGAATCGGCTGCAAGGAACTCAACAAACTCGGAGATGCCGCCGTCGTGGTGGAATACCTCTTCGTGGGCCCCGTTCTCGCCCGGCGTTCCGGCCAGCTTCCGCTCATCGCGGACCGTGATTTTCAGGCCTGGGACCAGGAAGGAGGTCTGGCGTGCGCGTGCTGCGAGGTCGTCGTAGGAGAACTTTGCGTCCGGCGTGAAAATCTGGCGGTCCGCCCAGTAGCGGACCCGGGTTCCCGTCACACCGCGCTTGGCCTTGCCCACGACGTCCAGCACCGAGTTCTCCACGAAGGGCTCGAAAGGCGAGTCGGGTCCGGGCTTGGAGCCTGAGTCCACGAACCGGCCAGGCTCGCCACGGCGGAACGACATCTGGTAGGTCTTGCTGTCCCGGTCCACCTGGACGTCCAGCCGGCTCGACAACGCATTGACTACTGACGCGCCCACACCATGCAGGCCACCGGATGCAGTGTAGGAACCGCCGCCGAACTTGCCACCCGCATGCAGTTTGGTAAAGACAACTTCGACGCCGGAGAGTCCGGTTTTCGGCTCGACATCCACGGGGATGCCACGGCCGTCATCGTGTATTTCCACCGAGTTATCGGCATGCAGGATCACTTTGATGTCGTGGCCGAAACCTGCCAGCGCCTCGTCCACCGCGTTGTCGATGATCTCCCACAGGCAGTGCATGAGGCCGCGGGAGTCGGTGGACCCGATATACATGCCCGGACGCTTTCGGACGGCTTCCAGGCCTTCGAGGACGGACAGGTGCCGGGCGTTGTATTCAGAACTCGGTGCCACTCGCGGTGTGCTCCTTCAGGGGTATATCTCAGGGTATTTCCCAGCCGTGCAATCGCTGGTATTTCAAGGCAAACACTGCCCATACTAGGCTAGCTCCGCCGACCGACAGCTTCGGGTTGCCACTCCCGTACCGGGCTTTCCGGAAAGTTACGTTACGCACATGTGATACGCGGACAGCGAAAGTGACCCATCCTTGCCATGGATCTGCGTCGAATGCTGGTTATATGGATGTACAGAACTACTAAGGAGGCCGACATGACAACAGCAGTTGCAGACCGCACGCTGAACGCAGCTGACCGGTGCGATCGTTGCGGAGCCCAGGCGTATGTCCGCGTTGTACTCGAGTCCTCCGGTGGTGAGCTGCTTTTCTGCGGCCACCACGCACGTGCAGTGGAAGCTACGCTTCGGCCCATGACTTCGGACTGGCACGATGAGACCGAGCGCCTCAACGAGAAGGCACCCGTCCCCGTCGACTAGGCAGGGCACACCGGCAGGATCCGGAAAACCATTTGAGCGTACAGGGCTCCTCCCAATCGGGAGGAGCCCTGTTGCGTTGTCGCCCGGGCGCACGCCTCCAGCGGGCGCACGCCTCCAGGGCGCATGCCTCCAGAGCGCATGCCGCGAACACGAAAGCGGCCCAGCCGGAATTCCGGCTGGGCCGCCCAAGGGAAGCTTGAAGTCTTTAGTCCAGGTAGTCCCGGAGGACCTGCGAGCGGGACGGGTGCCGCAGCTTGGACATGGTCTTCGATTCGATCTGGCGGATACGCTCGCGCGTCACTCCGTAGACCTTGCCGATTTCGTCTAAAGTCTTCGGCTGGCCGTCGGTCAGGCCGAAACGCATGGCTACCACACCGGCTTCGCGCTCGGACAGGGTGTCCAGGACGGAATGCAGTTGCTCCTGCAGGAGGGTGAAGCTGACAGCGTCCGCCGGAACAACAGCTTCCGAGTCCTCGATCAGGTCGCCGAACTCCGAGTCGCCATCCTCGCCCAGCGGGGTGTGCAGCGAGATGGGCTCACGGCCGTACTTCTGGACTTCGACGACCTTCTCGGGCGTCATGTCCAGCTCCAGGGCTAGTTCTTCCGGCGTTGGTTCGCGGCCGAGGTCCTGCAACATCTGCCGCTGGACACGGGCCAGCTTGTTGATGACCTCCACCATGTGCACCGGAATACGGATGGTGCGGGCCTGGTCGGCCATCGCGCGGGTGATGGCCTGGCGGATCCACCAGGTGGCGTACGTGGAGAACTTGAAGCCCTTGGTGTAGTCGAACTTCTCGACGGCACGGATGAGACCCAGGTTGCCTTCCTGGATCAGGTCGAGGAAGAGCATGCCACGGCCGGTGTAGCGCTTTGCCAGCGAAACGACGAGTCGCAGGTTGGCTTCAAGAAGGTGGTTCTTGGCGCGCTTGCCATCGTGGATCACGAACTCGAGTTCACGCTTGAGTTTCGGGTCCATGGAACCGTCGTCAGCGTTGATCTTTTCTTCGGCGAAGAGTCCGGCTTCAATGCGGAGGGCGAGATCGACTTCCTGCTCGGCATTCAGCAGTGCGACCTTACCGATCTGCTTCAGGTAGTCCTTGACGGGGTCGGCGGTGGCGCCGGCCGACATCACCTGCTGGACGGGAGCGTCGTCGTCATCGGCATCCGAGTAGACGAACCCGGAACCGGATGGAGCGGCCTTTTCCTTAGGGGTGGTGGCGCCATCCTCAGTGTCGTCGTCTCCGACTTCGACCTCTTCCGCCGCAGCGGGATCGAAGTCTTCGTCTTCGGCGTTGGCGTCCTCGGCGTCTGAGCCTGAGGACTGGTTCGCGGCTTCAGCGGCGGCCTTCGCGCCGGGCTTGGGTCCGCGCTTCTTGGGTGCAGGCTTGTCAGAGCCACCCTCTGAGGCTTTGTTGGCAGCACGTGTAGCAGCGCGCTTTGCCGATGTGGCCGCCTTCTTTTCCTCAGCGGACAGTTCGGCCAGGGCGGCGGGTTCCTTCTCGACGGAAGACGGGGTCACAGAAAACCTTTCTAGCGGCGGTCTGTGGAATCACCATACGGGCAACACCACTATGACCCTGTCAAGTCCGCGATCAATTTCAAATGTGATCGCCGCCTGCAGAGTCCTTATGTAGAACTCCCGACGACGCTGTTATGTTCCCGATATACGGGACACTTCAGGCATTCGAACGCGGACCCAACCGGGTCTCGGCATCCATTGTCTCACGGTTTTGGAAAACCTACGCCTGATAAATCGTCGAGCACTACGCGGAAAGGCCATGCTGCCCCCGCCAGGCGGAGCCGGGCCGTCGTGCCCACTCGCAAATGGCGCCGTGTGCAAGAACCTCACTGAGCAGTTCCGCCAATCGATAACCGGGACAGGCTGCCTCCGCGAGCTCCAGGCTGGCGTGGGCTATTGAGCCACTTCCCTTGCACCAAGAGATCCACCCTTGGATGGTCAGGGCCGCCGCGGCCACAGCACCTGACTCTCCGTCGACGCACAGAGTGGCCAGGACCTGTTGCAACGCATGGAGTTGGGGCCAGAGGGGCACCTCAGGCCGCATTCCCAGGAGGACATCGCCATAGGTATAGACGTCCACCGCGCTCCAGGAGCCGGTCGACGGCACTGCAGCGGGGGTGGCCGCAACGGCCGGCACGCCGACTTCGCAAGGATCGAAAACCGGGCCCTCCCCTCCATCACCATAGAACCCGCCATCGCCATCCAACCCGCCATCGCCATCGAAGAGCCCGTATGCCGCGGCTCCGGACTTTGCGGACTCGATTCCGGCGGCTGCCATGACAATGACAGCGTCCCGCCAGGCCGGGACCTTGAGCGTCATCCGCAGGAATCCGATGAGCCCGGCATCCTGGGCCGGCTGTAACGGATCGCCTCCCCCTTGGGTGCTGATGACGTGCTGCCAAACGGCCAGGACGGCATCCAAGCACTGCTCGTTGCGCCACAGGCTGAGCAGCCGATCACCGTAGCGTGCCTCCGCTTCAAGGATTTCCACATCAAGGCTGCCGTACCTGGCCAATGAAGATGTTCCTGGCCCGGCTCCCGGCGGCGGACCGACAGTACTCCCCTGGTACACCAGTTCTGCGCTCAGACTGCTGTCCCTAATGCGATCGACGGAGTGGCCCGGCACCGGGCAACAGCCAAGGTCAGTGCAGTACGCGCTGCGCCAGTACTGCTTTCCCACCAACCACGCATCGCGAACGGTTAGGTCCACTTCGTCAAGGCATTGCCGCAGTTCCTCGAGCAACGGAACCATCGTGCGGACCACGGCACCGTCCGCCCACCCGGCATCGGAGTAGAGGGCCACGACAACGCCATCTGCTTCCTCGTCAGAGATCAGGTAGCTGCGCACCCGCTCGGCAAAACCGGCTAATACCTGCGGCGAATGCCGGATGGGCAAATCGACGCGCAATGTGGCCCCGAGGATCTTCCCTTGCATGGTGATGGCGACGAGGCTGTCTTCAGGGCAGTAGCCCAACATGTGCGGAATGTAACCGAGAATGTCTTCAGGCCGGCGAATGCTCAGGGTCTTGTTCGTTGTCATGGCTCCAGCCTGCGCAAGCCAAGCCGGCGTCACCAGAGACCATTCGCCGTATGTGGAAAAGCCGTCGACGCGGGCCGGTCAGGCCCGGTCCGGCCCGTCGCCCGCCGCTCCGGCGCGCTGGCTGCGCCGTCGCTCTATCCGGTCCCGGCGCTGCTTGGCGAGCGTAGCAACCAACGGAGGCACGTGGATTCCCTGGGCTGCCATCTGTCGCCGGACCTTGCGCCGTGTCATCAGGATGAGGACCGTTCCAAGTCCAAGGAGCACAAACTGGACGCTGAGGGCTATGCGGAAGGAGGCCAGGCCGTACAGCTCGCCACCCGAGAAGCCACTGGCATTGAGGAGATCCAGGACCAGGCCGATGAGGTAGATCGCGACGAGCGCCGCTATGAAGCCCCCGACATTGACGATGCCTGTAGCAGTGCCGATCCGATGGGAGGGGTTGAAGGTACGGGCGAAGTCGAATCCAATCATCGATCCTGGGCCACCTATGGCCAGTACAACCACAAGGATCACCAGGAGCCATAGGGGCGCCCGTTCAGGAAGAGCCAGGACCGCCGCCCACGCCAGGGCTGTGGCGAGGGTGATCAGCAGGACCAGCGCAGACCGTCGCATGGGATGTTTCGCCACGAAGCGCCCAAAGCCGGGGCCGGCCACAATGGCTGTGCCCACGAAGAGCGCCATCAATGCCGAAACCGTCCCTGTGTCCAGTCCTTGGGCAGAAAGCAGGAACGGGTAGCCCCAGGTCATCGCAAAGAGGTTTCCACTGAATTGCACCGTGAAATGGCTCCACAGCCCGAGGCGGGTGCCCGGCTGCTTCCAGGCGCGCGAGAGCGAAATTCCAGTGGCCCTGAGCCCCTGCCCTTCGTCCCGCGGAGGGTGTCCGGGAGGCGCATCCCGCAACAAGGCTAGGACAAGCACGACTGCCAATACCGACATTGCTGCCAGCGTCAGGAAGGCCGGAGTCCAGCCGGCGGAATGCAGGAGCAGCGCAAACGGGACAACGCTGAAGAGTTGTCCAAGCTGGCCGCACATCCCCGTGAGCTGGGTAACCAGCGGCACCTTGGCCGGGGCGAACCACAAGGGGACCAAACGGATCACCGAGATGAAGGTCATGGCGTCGCCTGCCCCTACCAGCACGCGGCCCAGGACACCACCGGGAACACTCTCAGCGAAAGCCAGCTGCAACTGCCCCAAGCCCATGAGAACAGCACCACCGGCCACCATGGCCCGGGAACCGAACCTGTCCACCAGGACACCCACGGGAATTTGCAGGCCGGCATAAACCAGCAACTGCAGCACCGTGAAGAAGGAGATCGCAGCGGCGCTGGCATCAAAACGCTCGGTCGCCTCCAGGCCTGCCACGCCAAAGGACGTGCGCTGCGCCACGGCCACCAAGTAGGCGAAGACGCCGATCGTCCAGATGAGCCAGGCGCGGGGAGCATTCACCCCCCAATTATGCCTCCCGGGACTTCAAAGCTGATTTATTGCGGCAAGTCTTTACGGGCCAGGTATGCCTCAACTGCGGCGCCGATGTCCTCGGCGTTGGGCAGTTCGTCATTCTCGTCGGCCAGCAGCGAGCGGCGAACCAGGCCTTCGGATTTCTCGTCGTACCGGGTCTCCAAGTTGGCGACCACGGCCTGCACCTCTTCGGAGGCCTGGATCTGTTCGGCGATCTGGCGCCCCACTTCGCGTCCCGCTTCACGAAGCCGGTCGGTGGGCAGCATCAAGGATGTTGCGGCACCCAGGTACTCCAACCCTGCCACGGCGGCTGGCGGGTACTCGGCTTCGGCAAGGTAATGCGGGACGTGGATGACGTAGCCTGCCACGTTTCGCTCCGCTTCAGTGAGTCGAAGCTCAAGGATGTGGCCAATTGCGGCGGGCACGTCGACGGTGGGCTTCCAGCTGGAGATGCCATCGATCAGTTCTGGCCGGTTTCCGTGCACCGTGACGCCAACCGGCCGGGTGTGCGGTACCGGCATGGGGATGGAATGAATCCACGTCACCAGGTTCACGTCCAGCTTCTCAACGATTCCGACGACGGCCCGGGAGAATCGCTCCCACTGGAGGTCCGGTTCAAAACCGGCCAACAGGAGGAAGGGCTGGCCGAGGCCGTCGTTCAGCTTGTACAAGCCCAGCTTCGGGGCCTGGTAGTCCTCGAGGTGGTCTTCGACGAAGCTGATGTGCGGCCGCCGCGAACGGTAGTCGATGAGCTGGTCGGCGTCGAACATGGCAACGACCTGGACGTCGTCTCCGTCCAATAGCTCTGCGTTGATCTGCCGGACCACGTGACCGGCATCGGCGAAGCCCGTGAAGCCCATGACCATGTCCAGGCCCCGCAGTTCGGGGCTATGGAACGTCTCGATGTTGCTCGCATAGAGCGACTCGGGGTCCAGGAGGGAGCCGGATATCCGTTCAAACACGGCATGTTCCTTTCACGAAGACAATCTTCAGGACGAAGACAAATTTCAGGGTGGCCAGCTGTTGCCGGAGGACGGGGACGAGGAACTCCCTGCCCGGCTGTGCGGCACTCTTCTCTAGTGGTACAACGCACCACTATCACGGGACATTCCTGCCCCGGTTGTGCCGCAGCTCTCATTTAATTGCTGTCCGCAGCGCCCGAGAGACTACGATCGAAACGGACCGGCGCCCGTGCGGCGCCGACCCTGAAGACCAAGGCCGCCGTCGCAAGATGACGTGGGGCGCTAACCGGGGCAGGCCGCCAAACATGCGGCCCCGCCATGCAATGCAGAGAGAAGTGAGGACAGATCCTCGTGGTCAAGACTACTGACATCATCCTGGGCATCATCGCCAAAGACCTGAAAAAGTCCCCCAGCGACGCCCTTGTGCTTGGCGTTGCGCAGGGAACGGACGGGCCCGTCCTGCTGTCGAACCCGTTGAGCGCAAAGGCGGCCGAATCGGTAGCCGGCTCCCTTAAGCTGCTGGGGATCACGGGCGCGGCGGATCAGGTTCACCGGCTCCCGGGGCTGCCGGAAACGGGTTCGGAGATCCTGGTCCTGGCAGGCGTGGGCAAACTGCCCGACGGCGGCAGCCTCACCGAAGAGGCTCTGCGCCGCGCAGCAGGATCTGCCGTCCGACAGCTCGCAGGCGTCTCATCGGTAACCCTCGCATTCCCAACGACGAGCGTCGACGACGTCGCAGCAGTCGCCGAAGGTGCGGCCCTGGGTGCCTACTCCTACACGGAGCACCGCTCCAGCAAGGACGGCCTGAAGGCTCCGGTCGCCAAGGCCCTGATTTTCTCGGATGTAGACGCCAAGGACGCACAGCCCGCATTGGACCGGGCAATCATCCTGGCACGCGCAGTCAATGCCACCCGGACGCTGGTCAACCAGCCGCCCAGTCACTTGTACCCCGAGTCGTTTGCCGAGTCCGCCAAGGAACTCGCCAAGGGCCTCCCGGTGAAGGTAACGGTCTGGGACGAGAAGCGACTCGAAAAGGAAGGTTTCGGGGGCATCATGGGCGTCGGCAAGGGTTCAACCCGCCAGCCCCGCCTGGTCAAGGTCGAATACGCCCCTGCCAAGGCCACCAAGAAGATCGCCCTCGTCGGCAAGGGCATCACGTTCGATACCGGCGGCATCTCGATCAAACCGGCGCTGGGGATGGGCGACATGAAGAGCGACATGGCCGGTGCCGCCGTCGTACTTAACGCGGTCCTGGCCATCGCTTCCCTTGGCCTTCCCATTAAGGCGACCGCGTGGCTGTGCATTGCCGAGAACATGCCGTCCGGTGCCGCGCAGCGGCCCGCCGACGTGCTGACGGTCTACGGCGGCAAGACGGTCGAAGTCCTCAACACTGACGCCGAGGGCCGTCTCGTTATGGCAGACGGCATCGTCGCGGCCAGCTTGGAGAAGCCGGACGCCATCATTGACGTTGCCACCCTCACGGGCGCCCAACTGATTGCTTTGGGCCTGCGTACAGCCGGGGTCATGGGCTCCGACTCCGTCACTGCTGCCCTGAAGTCAGCCGCGGACAGGGCCGGCGAGCTGGTGTGGCCCATGCCCCTGCCCGAAGAACTGCGGCCGAGCCTCGACTCGCAGGTTGCGGACCTGGCCAACATCGGTGAGCGCAACGGTGGCATGATGACCGCTGCGGTCTTCCTGCGCGAGTTCGTGGGCAAGAACGGCGACGGCCAGCAGATCCCGTGGGCCCACGTGGACATTGCCGGGCCGTCGTTCAACAACGGCAGCCCGTACGGCTACACCCCCAAGCAGGGCACCGGCTGCACCGTGCGGACCCTGGTTGCCTACGCCGAGGACCTCCTGGCGGTATCCGCCTAGCATCATTCCCTGCCCTCCGAGGGCGTGCGGGCCCCTGCGCATCCATGCAACGGGGCCCGCGCAACCCCGGAATTATGCGGTGTGTAGGGCTGTGTCACAAGTGAACGTGAGTCTCGACACAAGCGCACCACAAACGCCCGCGGAGGGTGGAGCATGGGTAGGTGGTTCGCTAAGGTGAACTCGGTAGTCACAAATGCAAGAGAACTTAGGTGCTGGCATAATCACGGCAGAACAAGTTCCAAAGACCAGATGGCACGCAGTCCCGTGTCATCACTCACGCGAGGGAGCGTTTTAGTGGCCGATCAGGCAACTGCGCAAGAATTCGACATCCTGGTACTCGGTGGCGGCAGCGGCGGCTACGCCACTGCCCTGCGGGCCGTACAGCTTGGGTTCACCGTTGGCCTTGTGGAAAAGGCAAAGCTCGGTGGGACCTGCCTGCACAACGGCTGTATTCCCACCAAGGCACTCCTGCACTCGGCCGAACTGGCCGACCACGCACGGGATTCCGCCAAGTACGGCGTTAACGTCACGCTGGACAGCATCGACATGCCGGCCGTGAACGCCTACAAGGACGGCATCATTGCAGGTAAGTACAAGGGCCTCCAAGGACTCATCAAGTCCAAGGGCATCACCGTCATCGAAGGTGAAGGCAAGCTCCAGGGCAACAACACCGTCGTCGTGAACGGCACTCCCTACACGGGCAAGAACATCGTCCTGGCCACGGGTTCCTACTCCCGTTCACTGCCTGGCCTCGAAATCGGCGGCAAGGTCATCACCTCCGACCAGGCCCTCACCATGGACTACATCCCCAAGAGCGCAATCGTCCTGGGCGGCGGTGTTATCGGCGTCGAATTCGCTTCCGTGTGGAAGTCCTTCGGCGTGGACGTCACCATTATCGAAGGCCTCCCCTCCTTGGTTCCCAACGAGGACGCCTCGATCGTGAAGAACCTCGAGCGCGCCTTCAAGAAGCGCGGAATCAAGTTCACCACCGGGATCTTCTTCCAGGGTGTGGAGCAGAACGACGACGGCGTCAAGGTCACCTTGGTTGATGGCCAGACGTTCGAAGCCGATCTCCTGCTCGTAGCAGTCGGCCGCGGACCCGTGACCGCAAACCTGGGCTACGAAGAAGCCGGCATCACCATCGACCGCGGCTTCGTCATCACCAACGAACGCCTCCACACCGGCGTTGGCAACATCTACGCCGTGGGCGACATCGTCCCGGGCGTCCAGCTCGCACACCGCGGCTACCAGCAGGGCATCTTCGTCGCCGAGGAAATCGCCGGCCTCAACCCGGCCATCGTCGAGGACATCAACATCCCCAAGGTCACCTACTGCGAGCCCGAAATCGCGACGGTCGGCTACACCGAAAAGGCCGCCAAGGCGAAGTTCGGCGACGACCAGGTGCAGACCCAGGAATACAACCTTGCCGGCAACGGCAAGAGCTCCATCCTTGGTACCGGTGGCATCGTCAAGCTCGTCCGCCAGAAGGACGGCCCGGTAGTTGGCATCCACATGATCGGTTCCCGCATCGGCGAGCAGATCGGTGAGGCCCAGCTGATCGTGAACTGGGAAGCCTACCCGGAGGATGTGGCCCAGTTGGTCCACGCCCACCCCACCCAGAACGAAGCACTGGGCGAAGCCCACCTCGCCCTCGCGGGCAAGCCGCTCCACGGCTAAGTCTTTACCCAAAGACAAACGGGTCGGGTGCATGCGGCGGAATCAGCCGGATGCACCCGACCCGGACCAGCAGAATTCATCCGCACAAAGATCAATAAGGAGAACGGGGACGACATGTCTGAATCCGTTAACTTGCCCGCCCTCGGTGAGAGTGTCACCGAAGGAACCGTCACCCGCTGGCTCAAGCAGGTTGGTGACCGGGTGGAGATCGACGAGCCGTTGCTCGAGGTTTCAACCGACAAAGTAGACACCGAAATCCCTTCTCCGATCTCAGGCGTCATCGAAGAAATCCTCGTCGCTGAAGACGAGACGGCCGAAGTTGGCGCCCCCTTGGTCCGCATCGGCGACGGCTCAGGCTCTGCAGCCGAAGCTGCACCGGCCCAGGATGCCCCCGCAGCATCCGCACCCGCAGAAGAGGCCCCCGCAGCGCCCGCGGAAGAGGCTCCCGCAGCACCGGCTGCCGAAGCTCCCGCAGCCTCCGGCGGCGAAGGCCACGAAGTAACGCTTCCGGCCCTCGGCGAGAGCGTCACCGAAGGAACCGTGACGCGCTGGCTCAAGGCCGTAGGCGACACCGTTGAGGTGGACGAACCGCTCCTGGAGGTTTCCACCGACAAGGTAGACACCGAGATCCCCTCCCCTGTTGCCGGAACCCTGCAGGAAATCCGCGTCAGCGAGGACGAGACCGCTGAGGTTGGCTCCGTCCTGGCCGTCATTGGCTCCGGTGCCGCGCCTGCGGCAGCTCCGGCCGCCGCGCCTGCGCCCGCCGCCGAGAAGCCTGCCGAAGCACCCGCCGCTGCGCCTGCACCGGCACCCGCTGCTCCCGGCGCCGCACCGGCACCTGCTGCAGCCCCGGCCGCCGCTCCGGCTGCTCCGGCTGCTGCTCCCGCCGCAGACGCATCTGCTTCGGAGTCCGGCTACGTCACTCCCCTGGTCCGCAAGCTGGCCAACCAGCACGGCGTAGACATCTCCTCTGTCGCGGGCACTGGCGTAGGTGGCCGCATCCGCAAGCAGGACGTCCTTGCCGCCGCTGAAGCCAAGCAGGCTGCAGCAGCACCGGCAGCCCCGGCCCCCGCAGCAGCCCCCGCTGCAAAGACGGCCGCGCCGGTAGTGGCTTCGTCCCTGCGTGGCACCACGGAGAAGGCCCCGCGTATCCGCCAGGTCATCGCCCGCCGCATGCGCGAGTCCCTTGAGGTCTCCACCCAGCTGACCCAGGTGCACGAGGTCGACATGACCAAGATCGCCAAGCTCCGCCTCAAGGCCAAGAACTCGTTCCAGGCCCAGAACGGCGTCAAGCTGACCTTCCTGCCGTTCATCGCCAAGGCTGTTGCCGAAGCCTTGAAGCAGCACCCCAAGCTGAACGCTGCCTACGACGAGTCCAAGCAGGAAATCACCTACCACAACGCCGAACACCTGGCGATCGCCGTCGACACTGACAAGGGCCTTCTGGTCCCCGTCATTTCCGACGCCGGCAACCTGAACCTTGCTGGCTTGGCCGGCAAGATCGCCGATGTCGCAGGCCGTACCCGTGACGGCAAGATCGGTCCGGACGAACTGTCCGGCGGTACGTTCAGCATCACCAACATCGGTTCCGTTGGCGCCCTGTTCGACACCCCGATCATCAACCAGCCCCAGGTTGGCATCCTCGGCACCGGCGCAATCGTCAAGCGCGCCGTCGTGGTTGCCGATGAGAACGGCGATGACTCGATTGCCATCCGCTCCATGATGTACCTGTCGCTGACGTACGACCACCGCCTGGTGGACGGCGCGGACGCCGGCCGCTTCCTGCAGACCCTCAAGGCCCGCCTTGAGGAAGGTGCTTTCGAAGCGGACCTGGGCCTCTAGGATCACGCACCCGCAAGCACTGCGGAACTGAAAGGGCAGGTTGCCGGATATCCGGCAACCTGCCCTTTTGCTTCAATCACACGCGCGTGGCTTTGCTACGGGACGTAGAACCATCTGGATAAGCTGGAGCCATGAGTATTCTGTTCAGCATTCTGGTGTTCTTCCACATTGTCGGCGCAGCCATGATCGTGGGCTACTGGATCGCCACCCTTCGGGAGCCCACCGTCCACCCCCGCCAGCGCGACGGAGCATTCCTCCAGCTCCTGACTGGCATCGCCATGATGGGCATCCTGCCCTTGCTTCCCGACGCCGATCCCAACTACTTCAAGCTTGGCGTCAAGTTCGCCATCGCCGTGGCTGTAGCGGTCCTCGCGGTCATCGGCTCCCGCAAGGTCAAGAACGGCGAACCGGTCTCCACCGGACTGGCTCACAGCGTGGGTGGCCTCGCGCTGGTGAACATCGCCATTGCCACCCTCTGGAACTGAGCCGGGATCGAATCCCGGTAGCTTTCCTGCAGAGAGCATTGCCGTCCCGCCCTGCGAGCACGCAGGGCGGGACGGCTTTTGCGTTAACGGCGATCACCCGGCGGCGCGGGCTGAAGGCAGCGCCGACTACTCCTGGGCGATGCAGAACTCGTTGCCTTCGGGGTCCCGCATCACGTCCCAATGGAAGTCCGCAATGTCGTAGCCCTCGACAAAAGTAGCCCCCAGTGACTCGGCCTTGATGCGCAACGCTGCGGCATCTGCGTCGTGCAGGTCCAGATGGAGGCGACGCCTGCCGTCAGTGGGCGCCTCGACCTGTTGGAAAGCCAACTGCGGGAGGCCGGGCTCCGCCGGCCGCAACCAGATGAACCCTTCATGCTCGGCAGCGATGGGCATCTCCAACAGTTCAGACCAAAAAGCCGAAAGGCGGGCAGCATCGACCGCGTTGACCATGATCGAAGCAATTCTCGGGGTGCGGCGTTGGCCGCCGGATGCGTGTTCCTGAGTCTCCATATTGCCAGTTTAGGGGTCACAATCCACTGTCAGCAGAATGGCCGTGCAGTCCTGCCGCCAAATCCCTAGGATTGATCCCGGTGGCAACTGGCTAATGCTGGTTGCCGACTCACAACGACCCCAAGGAGTGGACATGGCAGCAACACGTACCGCACACACGGTTTGGAACGGCAACCTCATCGAAGGCGCCGGCAACACCACGCTGGACAGCTCAGGCCTGGGCACCTTCGACGTCACGTGGAAGGCACGTACGGAGCAGTCCGGCGGCAAGACCAGCCCCGAGGAACTGATCGCTGCAGCCCACTCCGCTTGCTTCTCCATGGCGTTCAGCCACGCCTTGGCCGGAGAAGGGTTCACCGCGGAAGAGGTCAACACCAAAGCGGACGTAACCTTCGTCCCCGGCACCGGCATCACCGGTAGCCACCTGACCATGACGGCAAAGGTTCCCGGCCTCTCGGAGGAGGACTTCCGCCGTATCTCCGAAGACGCGAAGACCGGCTGCCCCGTGTCCGGCGCCCTGGCCAGCATCGAGATCACCCTGGATGCCACCCTCGCCGCCTAGGCTCCGCTAGACACCAAGACAACGGAAGAGCCCCGTCGCTTCCCTGAGGGAAGTGACGGGGCTCTTCCGTGCTCGGATTTGCTCCCTAGCCCGCTTGCGGACGCGACGGCAAGGGTGCCGGCCGCACCTTCCGGTAGCCTTCACGCCGCGGAGGCCGATCGGTAGGCAATTCCTGAATCATTTCCTTGAGCGCCCCGATGCCGTATTCCAGCTGCGGATCCGTACCGGCCGCGTAGGCGTGCGGCGGGAAGAGGACCTCAATGTCGGGCTCGACGCCGCGGTTCTCCACGTCCCACCCGATTCCCCCGTTGAACCACGTGGCGTACCGCGGCTGAGTGACGCCTGTTCCGTCTGCCAGTGCGAACCGGTTGTCGATGCCCACTACGCCACCCCAGGTCCGGGTGCCGATAACTGGGCCAATGCCGCGCAGCTTCGAGACCTGCGTGATGATGTCGCCATCGGACCCGGCAAATTCGTCTGCCAGGATGATGACCGGTCCCCGCGGGGCGTGGTCCGGGTAGGTCCGGGGCTTTTCACCTCGTGGCATGCTCCATCCCGTCACCTTGCGGCCAATGAGTTCGGCCACCAGCTGAGAGGTGTGGCCGCCACGGTTGCGCCTCACGTCCACGATCAGGCCGTCCAGCGCGGTCTCGGTATCAAGGTCCCGGTGGAGCTGCGCCCAACCATTGGCCATCATGTCCGGAACGTGAAGGTAGCCGAACTTACCGTCGGACGCCTCCCGGACGGTCCGCCGGTTGGCGCGGACCCAATCCTGGTAGCGCAGCCTTTCCTCGTCGCGCACTGGAACCACCGCCACCCGACGCTGCTGTCCGGCGGCTTCGCCATGGCCGTCACCGTTCAAAAGAGTCAGTTCCACAGTCCGGCCCGCGGCGCCCACCAACTGCATGGCAGGTGTCAGGGCAGGGGAAAGTTCGACGCCGTCGATCGCCAACAGCACGTCGCCCACCTTCGCGTCCGCACCGGGTCGCGTCAAGGGCGAAGTGGCCAGCGGGTCCGAGGACTCCCCTGCCAGGATCCTGGTGATCTCCCAGCCCTTCTTGCCGAACTGCAATTCGGCGCCCAGCCGGCCCTGCCCATTCCGTCCGGCCTCCGTGACAGCTGCCGGCTTCACATAGGCGTGGGACGTGCCCAGCTCACCATGGATCTCCCACAACAGGTCAACCAGGTCATCGTGGGTACCGAGCCGGTTCACGATCGGGCGATAGCGCTTGTACACGGAGTCCCAGTCCTGCCCGGCCATGTCCGCGGTCCAGAAGAAGTCGCGCTGCAATCGCCAAGCCTCGTCGAATGCCTGCCCCCACGCAGCGACGGGGTCAAGGATGACTCGGATCCTGTTGAGCTCCACCTTCACCAGATCGGCGGAGTCGTCATCCACTTTGCTGTCGGCCGGGACGGAAGTGACCTGCTTGTCCAGGACATAGACAATCCTGCTGAGGTCGCCCGATAGGCGGTAGCTGTCCACTGCTGTGACAAGAGTGGTCTGCTTGCGCTTGCCGAGGTCGTAACGCACCAAGGACGGCGCCGACTTCTTGTCCTGCGGTGTTCCCTTGCCTTCACCGGTGACACCCGTGAGTTCCGTGTCCAGCCACAGGAGTGCCCCGTCACCGACAGCAAGGTCGGAATAGTTGCCTTGGGGAACCGGGACGGTGATAACACGGTGCGCCAGCCCGTCGGCGTCGACGCGAACCGCGGCGACATCGCCGTCGTCGGATTTCTCTTGGGTGCTGGGCGCATCCTCAAGGGTGTCAATCGAGGGGCCGAACGGCGACGGCGTGTCCGCCGCCAGCGCTACCAAATACGGCTTGATGGGGCTGGGGAAAGACAGATCGAAGGAGTGGCCGTCGTAGACGGGGTCAAAGCTCCTGTTGGACAGGAAAGCGAGGAACTTTCCGTCAGGAGTGAACCGCGGCGAAGTGTCGCAGAAACGGCCGTCGGTGACGTCCACGATACCGGACTCCGCCCCGCCGGGGCGGGTGATCCGGAGCTTGCTCCGCGAACCGAACGAAGTCACCGGTTCGGACCATGCAAGCCACTGCGAATCGGCAGACCACGACAACTCCTCGATGCTCCCCTCTCCGACGCTAACGAGTCGCGTCAGGGTCCCAGAGGAGGTGTCGGCAACGAAGACGTCGCCAAAAGAAGTGCCCACCGCAAGCCAGCGACCATCCGGACTGGCCTCCAGCGCACTTGTCCGGGTAAGCGCCGGGAACTCGATCCGGAGGGCGGTGTCTTCGGTAGCGGGGGCGGCCGCTGCCTCTGTACCGCCCACCGTGTCAGCGGACTGGCCCGCATTGGCGGCATCGCCGGCGGTGGTCGTCGCCCCTGCCTTAGCCGTTTCGTCGGCGCCTGTTTCGACGGCCTCAGAAGCCTTGCCCTGCCCCAGGACGTTCGATGCGGAAACCGGCTTCGGCAACGGATCGGCGTCGTTTGTGGGCTTTGCCGGCTCAACGGCCGCCTTGGGCATCTCGGCTGCTGCCGAAAGGCGTGTGGCTATGCGCTTGACGTACAGCGCCTCCACTCCACCATGGTCCGCGACGTAGGCAATCCGTCCGTCTGTCAGCGGGCGGGGCAAACGTGCACGGACGCCCGGAGTAGCCTCCACCACGCGTGAGGGACCGTCCTTGTGCCGAAGCCAATGAACGGTGCCGTGCGATTCAACGGCGCTGGCAGTCCCGGTCAGGTTCGGAACGACGTCGCCAAGATGGGCGGATACCTTCAGGGGTGCCGCACGGCGTGCCGGGGACGCCGAACCCAAGGTGATATCCAGCTTTGTGGCCTCGACATCGGCCTCGAGCGAAGGAAGAATCCACAGTTCGCCGGCGGACTCAAAGACGACCCTCTGACCATCGGTGCTCGCATGGCGGACGTAAAAATCCTCGTGATCGGTATGGCGGCGCAGTCCGGAACCGTCGGGCAAAACGGAGTACAGGTTTCCGTGCCCCTCATGGTCGGAGAGGAAGGCAATGCGCCCCTGGAGCCATAGTGGGTCGGTCAGGTTGCCTTCGATCTCCGGGAGAAGCCTTTCGAATTCTCCGATCCCGTCGGCATCGATCCACAGCTTGCCCGCCGTACCGCCGCGATACCGCTTCCACCAAGCCGGCTCGCGGGAAAGGACGCTGGCGAGCACCACTGGCTTCTCGTCGCCCACCTCCGGCCCATAAGCGACACCTTCAACCGGACCGAAGGGAAGTTCGACGGCGGAGCCACCGTCCAGCGGGAGGCTGTAGGCGTACGTGTGGCGGCTTTCGGACTGCTGGAACGCACTTGTGACTATGACGTCCCCCGCGGGAGTGAAGCCCTTGACCTTAGTAGTGCTGTGCCCGAAGTAGCTGAGCTGCCTGTACCCGCCGCCGTCGACCTCCGCCGTCACCACTTCCGGTGACGTTCCGACGACGACCGTCCACACCAGCCGTTGGCCGTCGGGGGTGAACCTTGGGTTCCGGGCAGGCAACTGTTGGGAGGAAACCCGCCAGGCGCGTCCGCCAGAAAGGGGCGCGACCCAGATGTCGTCTTCGGCCACGAAGGTGACCAGATCGCCGTGCACATGCGGGAAACGGAGGTAGCTGGAGGAGGTCATTGTTCGATCATAGTCAAGAGGCACCCGCCGTCCCGGGCATCGACAGGCGTTTCCCCCGCACGCCTTCCCCATGGTGAGATGGGTCATGCGAATCGTGATGTCCGGAGCCTCGGGAATGATCGGAACGGCGTTGTCGGAACAACTGGCCAGCCAGGGCCACAACGTTATCCGGCTGGTCCGCCGACCTGCCAGGAATGCAGCGGAGTGGACGTGGGACCCCGCCGCGGGAGAGTTGGACGAAGCGGTCTTCGAGGGCGTCGACGCCGTGGTCAACCTCTCGGGAGCAGGCATCGGTGACCGTCCGTGGACGAAACAGCGAATCGAAGTGCTCCGGGATTCCCGGCTCCAACCCACCCGCACCCTGACTGACGCGATGCGGCGACTCAGCCAACCGCCGTCGACTTTCATCAGCCAATCAGCGTCCGGCTACTACGGCGCAACGACTGATGGCCCACTCCGGGAGGACTCGGGCCCCGGCGGCGGCGTCCTAGGCCCCCTATGCGTGGAGTGGGAGCGGGCTGCCAGGACCGCGCCCCCGGGCGTGCGGGTCGTCACTCCGAGGACCGGCGTCGTTCTCAGCCCGTCCGGTGGCGCACTCGGGCCGCTGCTCCCCCTCCTGAAGCTCGGGCTCGGAGGACCTTTTGGGAATGGGCGGCAATATTGGCCCTGGATCACGCTGGCCGATGAAGCTGCCGCCTTGGCGTACCTCCTGACGGCCGACATCGACGGACCGGTGAATGTCTGCGCTCCGGAAAGCGCTGACGTGAACACCATTGTGTCCCACCTGGCGAAAGCCTTCCACAGGCCGGCTTTCTGCCGGGTACCCCGGCCAGCACTTCGGCTGGTACTGGGAAAGCTGGCAGACGAACTGGTGTTGGCAAACCAAAAGATGGACGCCAGCCGCCTGGCAAACGCGGGTTTCCACTGGCAGCACCCCTCACTTGCTGAAGCGATGGAATGGCTGACATCGCCAAAGGACCGCTAGCGCTTCACGGTGGCCGCTTCGGCTCTTAGCCTGTGGCGCCGGCCAGAACCTCCACGATCTGCCATCGTCCGTCCCGACGCACCAGGTGCAGCCGGAGATCCTGTGGCGTCCCGGCCTCCTCCGAACGGACCACCGAGCCTGAGGACAGGCGTTCCTCGTAGGCGGAAGTAGCGACTACGATTCCCACCATCGCGTGGTCGGGCTGTGGCGGTTCCCGGATGGTCACGGCCGTCACGGTTGTCGCGAGTCCGGCGAATACCGTGCCGGCGGTTCGAAGGTGCTCCCCCATTTGGCGGTCAGCGGCTTCGGCAGGCGAACCCGGTGCGTTGATCACAGCCAATAGCTCAACGTGGCCTTGGCGCAACGCCAAGTCCCGTACAGCTGCCAACGCCGGCACGGCAACGGCCAGGTCATCGGAGTGAAGCTCCCGATTAAGGCTCTCCGGGAGCAAAGTGGACTCGGGCCCGTCCGTAGGCAGGCCGGGACCGGACACATTCACCGCTCCGGAAAGCGGCACCGATGGTTGGCCCTGCCCCCAAAGGCCCCACGCGGTGGTGGCTACCAGCATTCCGGCGCCCAGCACCACCGCTCCCTTGATGCCCGCCGACACTTTGCGTGTCTTGTGCCTTCCCAGCGTCTGGGGGGCCTTGGGGAGCACAGCCTTCCCCAGGGTCAGGACCGGGCGCCGATTCCCGAACCACCGGGCACTTCGGCGTGGTGTTCGGTCCAGTGACTGACGCCGCGTCAGCAAGTCGGGAATGACCGAGGAGTGCACCGCCCCTACAAGATCCACTGCTTCCGGGGCCGCGCTGCGGAAAACGGCGGTCGAAAATTCCCTTGCTGATGGACGCATCCGGGGGTCCGGGTCCAAAGCGGCCTCCAACGCGCCAGCGAGGGAACGGGGTACTTCACTGGCGACAAATGACAAGGGCGGACGGTCCGTTGCCGTTTCGGGAACCGAACCCGTCAGGCAGAACCATCCGACAGCCGCGAGGGAATAGAGGTCGCGTTCCGGCCGCAATGCCCCATCTTCCTGGCCCACGGCAACGAGGCCCACAGGGTCGGTGAACCCAGGTGTTCCCACGTCCAGGTGATGCTTGGCGTCGCCTACCCTGGCAGCGATCCCGAAATCCGCCAGCAGGGGCATTCCTTCGGCCGTGAACAGGATGTTCCCAGGCGACACGTCCCCGTGCACCACGCCCTGGGAATGGAGGTAGTCCAAGGCTTGGGCAAGGGGACCCAGAATGGTTATGGCCTCCCCCACCCGGAGCCGTCCGCGCCCGGATACCAGGTTCGCCAACGAACCCCCTGCGGCGTAGTCCATCACAATGCCAAGGGCTCCCGGGACTTCCGCGTCGAGCTTGAGGACCTCGTGGATGCCAACCAGGTGTTTGTGCTTCACCCCAAGCAAGGCGCCGGCCTCATGCGAAATGTCACCGTGTTGATCCCCGGGACCACGATCGTGAGCCGCCGCCTTGACGCATTTAACCGCAAACCGCTCCCCGTCTGAGTCCCTCCTCGCCAGCCATACCGTGGAGCTCGCGCCCTTGCCCAGTTGACGGCTTGCCCGATACCCCGGCAGGTGGGGAGGCGTATCAGCAGAATCCAGAGTTTCCATAGATAAGGTCTACCGGACGGCGAGGATCGGTGCAGAAGTTATCCACAGCCTGTCCCCCGTCGTGGTCAAGCAGCCGTGATACGACTGAGAGGTTCACCACAAAACCATGGCCAGTCTGCTGCGGGGTCTAAGCTTGAACGCATGACTCTTGAGTTTTCACAACTGGGTCTTGCCCCTGATTTCGTTGACTACATGCAGGGCTGGGACCTGCAGCGCGAGATCCACAACAAAGTTGTTGCGGGCGAGCAGAACAGCACCGTACTGCTTCTGGAGCATGCCGCCGTCTACACGGCAGGCAAGCTCACGGAGGATCACGAGCGTCCCTTTGATGGCACTCCCGTCGTTCCCGTGGACCGAGGTGGCAAATTGACCTGGCACGGGCCCGGACAGTTGATCGCTTATCCCATCCTCAAGCTCAAGAACCGGGCTGGAATCCGCGACTACGTTGAGCGGCTTGAGGCCACCATGATCGCTGTGATGAAGGACTACGGCATCAACGCCGTCACCGTTAAGGGCCGGGCCGGCGTCTGGATCCTTGCCGACGAAAAGGGTCCGGACCGCAAGATTGCGGCCATCGGCATCCGTGTACTCGACGGCGTCACCATGCACGGCGTGGCCATCAACTGCAGCAATGACCTGGCACCGTACGCGCAGATCATCGCCTGCGGCATCACCGACGCCAGCGTCACCACCATGTCGCTGGAGACCGGCCAGACCATCAATCCAGCCGACATCGTCGACCGCTTCGTGGAAGAATTCCGCAAGCACGAAGAAGCACTCGTTTCCACCCCCGAAGGAGCACTCCAGTGACCTTGGCACCTGAAGGCCGTAAGTTGCTGCGCGTTGAGCAGCGTAACGCGGCGGTACCGGTTGAACGTAAGCCTGAGTGGATCAAGGCCAAGGTCCAGATGGGTCCTGAGTTCGTCCAGCTCAAGAACCTGGTGAAGAAGGAAGGCCTGCACACGGTGTGTGAAGAGGCTGGCTGCCCGAACATTTTCGAGTGCTGGGAAGACAAGGAAGCGACGTTCCTGATCGGCGGGTCCGAGTGCACCCGGCGCTGTGATTTCTGCCAGATCGATACCGGCAAACCCTCCCCGGTGGACATGTTCGAACCCACCAAGGTGGCCCGCTCGGTGCAGGCGATGCAGCTGCGGTACGCCACGGTGACCGGTGTGGCCCGTGATGACCTGGCCGATGAGGGTGTGTGGTTGTACGCCGAAACGGTGCGGAAGATCCACGAACTGAACCCGGGCACTGGGGTGGAGTTGCTGATCCCTGATTTCTCCGGCAAGCCCGAGCACATCGCGGCGATCTGCGATTCCAAGCCCGAGGTGTTCGCGCATAACGTCGAGACCGTGCCGAGGATTTTCAAGCGGATCCGGCCGGCGTTCCGGTACGAGCGGTCCCTGGATGTCATCACCCAGGGCCGGGATTTGGGCATGGTGACCAAGTCCAACCTGATCCTGGGCATGGGCGAGACCCGTGAAGAGATCTCCGAGGCGTTGCGTGACCTGCACGCCGCCGGGTGTGACCTGATCACGATCACCCAGTACCTGCGCCCCTCCGAACGGCACTTGCCGGTGGACCGGTGGGTCAAGCCGCAGGAGTTCGTGGACCTCCAGCACGAGGCCGAGGAGATCGGCTTCCTCGGCGTCATGTCCGGGCCGCTGGTCCGTTCGTCCTACCGGGCCGGGCGTCTCTGGGCCACCGCGATGCGGAAGAAGGGCTGGGAAATCCCGGCCGCACTGGCCCACATCGAGTCCTCCGGCACCACCCGCCAGGAAGCCTCCACCATCCTCGCAGCCCACAGCTAACCCCCCTGCCGCGCCGCCCGCATGGTGCGGTGCGGCAGCAACCGGGCTACACGATATAGAAGCGGTTCTTGCCTTCCAACTGATCCAGTTGGAAACACCAGGCGGCCCTCCCAATCCCGGACGTAGCTGCCCCCAGTTCATCCTCCAGCAGCTTCATGTCCGTCACATTCCCATCGGCTGAGTAGATGAACTCGTCCCCGTCGTGGACGAGGCTCTGCGCCGTCCGGGCTTCGGTGAAGCCGTGAACGGACGGTCGGGTCGAGAAAATCCCACGGCTGACAATCCTCCCGGGGACGCCGGCAGCGGTTGAGTTGGAGGGGACGTTCTTGGTGATCAATGCCCGGGCGGCGAGGATACTCCCCGAGCCGACACGCGAGCCTTTCAGCAACAAGGTGTCTTCGCCCAACCACACGTGGTCCCCGACCCAAATGGATTGACTGGGATTGACGCGTTGACGGTCCTGCACTGAGTAAATCAGGTGGGGATCAGCCGTCCGGAAGGCCACCCGGGAGGAGAACATTGCGTCACTGCCCACAATCACATGTTTGCGTTCGGTGGGTAGGACGCGCGCTTCTGAGGTGAACGTTGCACCCGGGCCCAGGTAGAACACAGACTCTTCGAAGACAGTGGCAATCAGCCTGAGGAATCCATGGGACTTTCGCAGGTGGATGACCGCATCATTGCCCATGAATCGCAGCCGGCAATTGCGTAGCCGTGAACCGTCCTCGACGAAGAGGACATTTCCCGTACCCGCGAATTCAATGCTTGAACCGATGAACTCCGACCCAGGCGTGTCCTGGAGGTGCACCACGTTGTTCCGGATCGCGGAGACGTCCCCGTACTCCCGGATAGTCTGTGTCTTGGGTGCCGGGCCCGCACCATTCTGCTTACTGTTGGGCTGCACCAGCCAGCACCGCCTTGGATTCATGCAGGTCAACCGTAATGTCGTCCCAGTCCATCGTGGCCAGTGCCTCCAGGTCCGCCTTGAGGGTTTTTCCGTGGATCACGACACGCAGCCGCCTCATGCCAGTGGCGATCAGGACCCGTAAGGCGAACAGATCCGCCAGGGAGCAACCATCAATAGGTTGAACCTCCACCGTGGAGGCTGCTTGTTCGCGCTGGTCGCCACCTAACGGTCCGGATTTCCCGCTTCCGAGCTCAGGGACGAAGTGCATTTCCAGCGTGTCGGCACCATCCACCTGTCGATGCCACCGGTATCTGTAGCGGCCGAAGGATTCGCCGTTCAGCACCACGTATTCCTGGACAGTCGAGGCGTCCAGGGACAGCGCGCAGGTGGTGAGTTGCTGTTTGGGTACCCGGGTCCCCGGGTTGACACGGGAGGGCAAGGATCCGGTCCAGATTGTGCCGTTGGGCTGTATCGCAAGGACATGTTCCAGTTCCACGATGGGATCGTATGCCGGGAACAGGCTCTGCTCCGCTGTCGTGTACTTGACGAAGTCGTAGGAATGCTCGGTCATCAACTGCAGGAAACGTGTGCGCCCCGCCTGCCCTTGGATGAACCAGTTCGCTCCGGAAACCTTGGACGCCACCGGATCCACACGGACCTGCACTTGAACGTTCCCTGTGTGGCGGAAGGTCCGAAGCTCTTCGCAGGTGAATTGCTCGTCTGCCCCACCACGCAGGAATCGTCGGATAAGCCCCAGCATTGCCGGCAATGCAGCCCGGGCCACATCCGAATGGTGCCCGTCGATGCGGTACTTCACCAGATGCGGTATATCGCTCGCCAGTTCGATCAGGGAATGGTTGCTGGATTCGTCCGAATTTGTGTAGAAGTAATGGATCCTGCGCCCCTCGTTGAAGTACTGACGGAGCCGGACTTCCGGCTGTTCCAGTTCGCGCAACGCATTGTGACGGAAGAGGTTGTCCTTGAAGGCGGGTTTGGTGAAGTAGTAGGGCAGGTTCATCTGCGGAACTGCGAGGAGTAAGGCTGCCTCCGGATACTCCCTCGCGTACTGTATGGCGATGGCGCCGCCCTTGGAAGCCCCGAAAAACAGCATCTGGGTCCGGTCAATGGAGAAGCGACTCCTCAAACCTTCAATGGCGTCCCGGACGCGTTCGTAGAGCGCCCTGCCCGCGTTGTCGACCATCATGTAGGATCCTGCCGCCAAGTACCGGTCCTGGAAACAGACCATCAGGGTGTCGTTCAGATCCTCGTCGTTCAGGTCCTTAAGGTAACTCACTGCATAGGAGATACGGGTGGTGGAAGGGCCGAATCCGGGGAAGGTAATGAGCATCTTCGTCGGGGTGGTGGAGTTGCCCCGAAGGGAGTAAAAAACGTCTCCATGCTGTTCCACGCCGTACTGCTCGTCGTACCTCAGTTGCTGAGGTGTCGTGAAAGCCCCACGCCCTATTTTCAGTTCGAAAGGCACGTCGATGTCCAACGTGAAATGCGATACATCATTCGAGGTCACCATGATGTTCCGGTATTCGAGGGGAAAGCCGCGAGCCGGCGGCTCGATCATGTTTCCGTATACCAGGGCACCGTCCTGGAACAGCCGAAATGGCTTTCCATTCCAGCTTTTCCAGTCCCCCAGGGTCAGTTTGGCAAAGTACATGCCTTGCGGAAGGTTTTCTGAGGCGATCCTGCGGATCCGGCCTTCGAGGCCCTTTGCCTTGATCATTCGCCGAACCGGCGAATCTGGCTTCGACGCCAGGAGCGCTCTGGCAAACTCCAAGCCAGCAGGCGAATACGCCGCAGCTTTCCCGGCCATGCTGATGCTCCGTTTGAAGCTATGAATCCTCGACATCAGAGACCAAGCATCCTCTCCACAATTTTCTCGTTAATGCGTTGGGGTTCCACGCCTTCGAAGAAGCGTTCGCGGCGCCGAGTGTACGTGACGTCCTCAGCTGCGAAGCGCTCATGGATGATGTGGTCCACGATTCCGGCTTGGTCACTGAATACGGGTCCCAGGCCGTCGTCGAGGTAATCAAGGCGGCTCTCATAGGGCTGGTCGCGGAAGAAGTCCACTGCGTCCCAGTGGTAGTAGGCGATGGGGATTCCTATGAAGGCCGCATCCAGGGCGGCAGAGCTGTAGTCGGTGATGACCAATTCCGCAGAGCGGATTGCTTCCCTGTAACTCAGGCCGGAATGCACAATGCGCTCGGAGAACCTGAACTGGCCGGCACGCTTTTCCACGTTCGGATGCAGTTTGACGTGCAGGACCCGGTCCGTGTCCGCCAGGAAGGACAACAGTGCCGAGTCAGAGAGAAAGGCGTCGATGGCGCGAAAGTAGCCCGATTGGGCAAAAAGCTCCGTGGATGACTGGTGAAGGTTGAAGCGCCAGGTCGGCATGAAAAGAAGGTGCCGCTGCCCTTCGTTTGCCCGCGTCAGGGACTCATAGCGTGGCAGGCCTGAATTCAGCGTCTCCACGGGGGCAAGCCTGCCCATGTAGTCCGCTTCCATGCGACCCGTAGCCACGAAGACGTCGAAGTATTTGGAAAGCACCCAGTCGGACATGTCATTGAGTTGGATTCCGTGTTGAAGATATACGAAACGTGAGTTCGCAAATGACTTTCCCCGATACCTGATGCTGTAGATCTGCGATGAAACCACCAGGTCCGACACCAGGAACATCTCGTAAAACTCCTTGGTGAAGATCGGGACGAGCTTGAAACCCTTTGCTTCCAGCCGTGGCCAATCGGGCGACTTGGGACTGATCGCGAAGTAGACGTTGCCGAATTCCGGGTGCTCTCGTGTGAAGTACTCGTACAGGTGCTCGGCGTTGTCGTCCGCTTGTTGGGGCCGATCAAAGAACAGGATGGTTGAGGATGGTCCGATCGGCCGGTTGTAGAAGTTGTAGCTTCCCGGCCTCGCATTTCCGGGACGGAGCCTGCGTTCCAGATATTGCTTCTCGATAGTCAGGATGTCGTCCTGAAACAACAGTTCGTAGAGGCGGAGCGGGGTCCCGGTCCGTTCCTCGTGCTTACCGTTGAAAACCAGGTAGGCGTCCTTGTGGCTCAGTTGCTTGTAGAGCTGTCGGCTTACCAGGGAGTCATCCAGCCAACGAATCCATGCGGCCTCGAACGGTTGAAGCTGCTCCACCATGCCGACGAGCTCAATGAGCTGGAAATCGCGGATCACGTCCCGGAGATGGCTGAGACTGATCGAAGTTACCTTTTGCCCGCGGATTCCCCTCAGGAACAAAGCAACGTAGCGCAGAAGCTGCAAACGGATTTCTTTGGAATGAAACGGAATAAGCGGAACCAGGCGCTGGGCCTCACCTGGGATCTGCAGCCCCGTGGCTACCTTGGTATCCGAGGCAACCGAGAAGCCAGTGGTCAACGGCCTGACCTTGGCGATGGACCAATATAGCCGGTAGCTGATGTAGATGGCTGACCGATCCACGTCCTTGAGCGCTTCCAGGGCATCGCCAAGCCTCTTGGTGTTGAACGCAATGCCGAAGACGTCGGTGTCGCGGCTGTACTGGTATGTGTCGTCGATCCTGGTCCCGGCAACGTTCTTCGCGATGGCGCCGGTGTACATCACCGGTTCCGCCAGATACACCGTTCGTGTCCGGAGGTACTCGAACAGGGTGGCCACGTAATTGGCGGAGATCAGATGTGAGGTACGCATGAAGATGACGTACTTGCTTTGTATCTCCGCGCACAGTCCGGCGATTCTGGCGGTCGTCAAGGGCTCTTCCATATGGCGGACCGCGAAATGGGACTCCAGCCGGAGACGGGCAGCAATGAGGCGTCGATACATTGCGGATTCACGGTCGAGCAGTCCTGTCTCTTCCAGGACGATAGTGAGCAGCGGGGGTGATTCGGGCATTTGATTCCTATAGGAGTGCTTACAGCGGCAAAGACTCGCGAAGTTCAAGTGCGGCCGGCGTAAGAATCATGACGTGGAATTCGAAAATCAGTCGTGCCTTATCAGCGTGTGCCCTGCGCCGCACCACGGTCCCGGGGTTGATCGATCCCCGGACCGGGCCCCGGCAGTTTCTACGTAACGTCCGGGGCTTGGGCGGATATCACGTAGAATTGAGGCACTATGGCGAACTCCCCTGATTCCAGCAAATCGACCCCATCGGCCGACGCACCCAAGCGTGGGCTGTTCCAGCGCAAGCCCAAGGAAGCCAAGGCCAAGAAGCCGAGCCAGCTGAAGCAGATCGCTGAAGTTTTCAAAATGACCCGGCGGAATGATCCCCAGGTCGTTTGGATCATGCTGCTGGCGTTCCTTGCCGTCGTCGCCGTTGCCTTCCTCATCGGCTACCTGCTGGAAAACTGGGTTACCGGCCTGATCATCGGCATTCCCTTGGGCCTGCTTGCCGCCGTCTTCATTCTTTCGCGCCGCGCCGAAAAGGCAGCGTTTGCGCAGATTGAGAACCAGCCCGGTGCCTCCGGCGCTGCCTTGGGGACGCTTCGGCGAGGCTGGGTCACACAGGATCAGCCGGTTGCAGTCAACCCGCGCACCCAGGACGCCGTTTTCATGGCCATCGGCCGCCCTGGCATCGTCTTGGTCAGCGAAGGGCCAACCCACCGGGTTAAGCCGTTGGTGGACGCTGAACGCAAGCGCCTTGCACGCATTCTTCCCAACGTCACCATCCATATCCTGGAGTCGGGGCGCGGTGAAGGCCAGGTCCCGCTTAACCAGCTGGCCAAAACCATGGGAAAGATGAAGAACGAACTTACCAAGGTGGAGGTCAACGCAGTCAGTAAGCGCATCAACTCCCTTGGAAACCGCCTGCCGATCCCCAAGGGCATCGACCCCTACAAGGCCCGCCCGGACCGCAAGGCCGCCCGCGGCCGTTGATCCGGCAGGATTGAGCCGAACGCAAAAGCGCACTTCCCCACGGCGGGAAGTGCGCTTTTTCCTTAAGTATTCAAAAACGATCGACGGCCGGCCGCCTATCTCCTGATGAGGATAGTGTTCATTGCCTTATCGTGTAGCCCCCGCTGGTCCGGGTCGAAGACGACTGCAGGGATCACCAAGCAAAGCAGCAGGGTACGCACCACCGCGGCCAGTGGACCTGCCGGCCCACCGCCCAAGCGCACGACGTGAATGCCCATGATCCTGTGACCGATGCTGTAGCCCAAGGTGCCGATCAAGAGGATCTGTTCGATGGCGAAGATGGCGAGCGTAGCCCACTGGTTACCGCCGAAAGCGAAATTGCTGATCACCAACGCTATGGTCCAGTCGATCACGATGCCGAAGATGCGGCGCCCGGCGCGGGCGATGGAGCCAGGGCCGGACTCGGGCAACCCGAGCCTTTCGCCTGGATATTTGGAGATGCCGGATGTGTCCGGGCCACTCAACCAGGAACCAATGTCTTTTCGATCTACCACACACCAAGCCTAACGTCTGGTGTACATTGCGCCCGACCCGGGACCAGGCTGCCTGAAGACTGCAACGCCTGACATGTTCGCCCAATGGACCCGCTTGGACCGAACACCGGAAAGCCGACTACCGTTTACACAACAGACGATTCTGTAACCTGCCGGAAACAATACTGACACCCCCGGGAAATCCCATCTCCCTAAGGTGGTATGAGTTGCCAGCCACCATGGCAAGGGGATCTTTTGTGCCTCCTGCCCTTGGTTTGGGCTGCACCACGCGGCCTTCCGGGCCTGTTACTTGATATGCATAAGGAGCATAGATGTTCAAGACTGCGGACGAAGTCCTCAAGTTCATCAAAGAAGAAGATGTCAAGTTCGTCGATATCCGCTTCACCGACCTTCCTGGTGTCCAGCAGCACTTCAATGTGCCGGCCAAGAGCGTTGACCTCGACTTCTTTGTCAATGGTCAGCTCTTCGACGGATCGTCCATCCGCGGCTTCCAGGGCATCGCTGAGTCCGACATGCAGCTCATCCCGGATGTAACTTCTGCTTTCGTGGACACCTTCCGTATTGAGAAGACCCTCGCTTTGAACTTCTCCATCGTGAACCCGCGCACGGGAGACCCGTACCACCGCGACCCTCGCGGCGTTGCTGAGAAGGCTGAAGCTTACTTGGCATCCACCGGCATCGCCGATACCGCATTCTTCGCTCCTGAAGCCGAATTCTTTGTCTTCGACAACATCCAGTACGAGTCCTCCCCGCAGGGCAGCTTCTACAAGATCGACTCCGAAGAAGCCCACTGGAACACCGGCCGTAAGGAAGAGGGCGGAAACCTCGGCTACAAGACCCCCGTCAAGGGCGGCTACTTCCCCGTTTCCCCCACTGACAAGCAGGCCGACCTCCGCGACGCCATGTGCGTTGAGCTGGACAAGGCCGGCCTTGAGGTGGAGCGCTCCCACCACGAAGTCGGCTCTGCCGGCCAGGCTGAAATCAACTACAAGTTCACCACGCTGACCGCCGCTGCCGATGACCTGCAGAAGTTCAAGTACGTCATCAAGAACACCGCTGACGCTTGGGGCAAGTCCGTCACGTTCATGCCGAAGCCTGTTTTCGGTGACAACGGCTCGGGCATGCACTGCCACCAGTCGCTGTGGAGCAACGGCGATCCGCTGTTCTACGACGAGAAGGGCTACGCAGGCCTCTCCGACACCGCGCGTTGGTACATCGGCGGCCTGCTGAAGCACTCCTCGGCTGTCCTTGCTTTCACCAACCCGACGGTGAACTCCTACCGCCGCTTGGTCAAGGGCTTCGAAGCTCCCGTGAACATGGTTTACTCGCAGGGCAACCGCTCCGCCGGTATCCGCATCCCGATCACGGGCACCAACCCGAAGGCCAAGCGCATCGAATTCCGCGCTCCGGATCCCTCCTCCAACCCGTACCTGGCATTCGCTGCCCAGCTGATGGCCGGCATCGACGGCATCCGCAACCGCATTGAACCCCCGGCTCCCATCGACAAGGACCTCTACGAGCTCCCTGCCGAGGAAGCCAAGGACATCCCCAAGGCTCCGGGCTCCCTGGAAGAGGCTCTCGAAGCTCTTCGCGAGGACAACGAGTTCCTGCAGGCCGGCGGTGTCTTCACCCAGGACCTCATCGACACGTGGATCGACTACAAGTACGAGAATGAGATTCGCCCGCTGTCGCTGCGCCCGAACCCGTACGAGTTCGAGCTCTACTACGGCGTCTAAGCTCCACTCGGCTTAGCCACCAACACAACGGAAGGCCAGGGTCAGTCTGAAGGGACTGGCCCTGGCCTTCGCCGTATATGCAAGTGCTACTCTGACTTTTCGTGCTCACGTTCGCGGATGTTCCGGGTGATTTCGTCGAGTTTGTCCTTGACGAAACTGGCGGCGTCCGTCAAACCCTTTTCCGCACTGCCGAGCGGGTCAAGCTGCAGGTAGACGTGCTTGTCGATGGGCAGGTCGTACTCATCCTTCAGATGCGTACCGCCGCCAACGCCGTTGAGGGACAGATAGACCAGTGCTTCGGTCCGTGCGATGCCTGCGATCGTCCCGAAGACAACAGTGAAGTCGTTGGGCTGAAAGCTCACGGACTGACCGACGTGGCGCCGGTCCAGCTCTCCGGCGGTAATCGCCTTTTCGGTCGGACTTCCGTTGTATTCCATGTACTTCCCCTATGCATCGAGATCAGTGACAGAAGAAGTCTATAAGGTTACTTAGCGTCAGGCATGCCACCGGCGGCGATTCACCCAGGGAAACTTCCCAGCGCTCAGTGTTTGGTAGTGGGGGCTTGCCCTGGTTGCTCGGGGGCTGCGCAGTCTGCGCAGAACACCCGGTCTGTTTCTTCACCGCAGCACTGGCAGCGATGGAGCAGGGCCGCTGATTCGATCACATAGGCTGTCATAGGGACCATGCTGCCCGCCCACGCCCACCCGGGGCACGAGTAGTGTGTACTCGTTTTTCGTCACCCGGCAGCCGCGACTACTTGGATTGGGTCTACCGGGCGCCCTCGTCGCCCGCCGCATTGCCGACGCGGGGCCCCTCGTTTGCTTCGGCGTCCGCGAACGTGGCGAAACACCGTCGGCAGGCAAAGGTTCCGTCGCGGCCGTGGCGCGATGACCAGTGCGGCCCCGCCTGCTTGCAGCGGAAACAGCTCGCGTTGGAGAAGGCAGTCCCCTCAGGATCCAGCATCACTGTCACGGGAGAAGTCTAGGCGACGCCGCCGGTCCAGGAACAGGCCACAAAGGCCCTCCTACTGCTTTCCGTATTTCTTGTGTACGGCCTGCTTGCTGACGCCCAGGCAAAGGGCAATCGCTTCCCACGACAACCCTGATTGCCGGGCCGACCGGACCAGCGAGGCCTCAGTACGGCCCACTTCCTTCTGCAGTTCCGCCACGGCGTAGAGTGCCTCCGCGGGGCCCATTCCGTCCATCGATCCCACAAGCGTTTTCATGCGGTCCACCTCCATGGCGTCAACCATAGTTGACGTTTGGCGGCGCCGTCAACCAACGTTGACGGCCTGGTCCGCCCAGTTCCCTGTACATGGTCCGCTGCGGACCGGCACTTCCACCCAGATACCGCCCGGTGTCCACGAAGCCTGCTTTGGCATAGGCGGCCAACCCTGCAGGGTTGCGTTCATTGACGGAAAGTACGACGCCGACCTGGCCGCCACCCAGCCGCGCCGTCAGCTTTCGGGCCTCATCCACCGCAGCGCGCGCCGCCATTGAGCCGAGGCCGCGGCCCTGGCGCCGGGAGTCGATGAGGAACCCCCTCAGCAACCACGCCGACTCATCGTCTGCCCAGCCCGCGAGGCTCGCCGCCCCAGCTTGAAGGGTCAGGACTCCCACTGCCTCTCCACCGGATTCGATGACGTATGGAAACCGCGAATCCTCTTCGAGGCCAATCAGCGCCATGCGGAGGGGGTCGCCCACGAAGCTTTGCTGGTCGTCATCAACCGCCATCCCGGCCACCGAGCCCAACTGTATGGCCCGGGAGTCGTCGTCGAGCATCTTAAGGGGAATCAACCACACGTCACCTAACCACTGATGACCATTATCGATTGAAAGCGCATCCCCAGAGTCACCTTCGAGCATTTCGGCCCTTTCTTCCCTTAGGGTTATCCCAACAGTGTCCAACGCCGGAGGCATCGCTTCGTGAACCAGCCCAACGTCATCCTGATCTGCGTCGATGAGTGGCGGGGCGACTGCCTGTCCTCGGACGGGCACCCCTTCGTCGAAACTCCCCACCTGGACGAGTTGGCCAGGCAGGGCGTCCGCTTCTCCAGAGGCTATTCTGCTACCCCATCGTGTGTTCCCGCGCGAGCAGCCCTCTTCACCGGACAGTCACAGGAACGGCATGGCCGGGTTGGCTACAACGACGGCGTCCCTTTCCATGCAGTCCACCCGGTGACGGTACAGGATGAGTTCCGAAAAGGTGGATACCACACGCAGGCCATCGGGAAGATGCACGTATGGCCCGAACGTTCCCGGCTCGGTTTCGACGACGTCATCCTTCACGACGGATACCTCCACCATGCCCGCCGGGAGCACCGACAACACTTCGGCTTGTTCGACGATTACGTCCCGTGGCTCCGGAGGCAACCCGGCATGGGCCCGGACGCCGAATACTTCGATCACGGCGTCAACTGCAACTCGATCGTGGCCCGGCCTTGGGACAAGGCAGAGAATCTCCATCCCACCCACTGGATCGGCACCCAGGCCATCGAATGGATGCACCGGCGCGACCCCGTAAAGCCCTTTTTCCTCTACCTTTCGTTCCACCGCCCGCATCCCCCGTACGACCCGCCGTCGTGGGCTTTTGAGCAGTACCTCAACCTTCCGGCCTATGAAGCGATCGAGGGCAACTGGGAACATCATTGGGACGAGCACCGCCAGGATGGCGACTATCAGGCCAGCTACGGCAAGGTCCCGAACCACGTCGTGCACCGTGCGCGGGCAGGATATTACGGGCTGATAGCCCAGATCGACCTGCAAATCAATCGGATCAAAGAGTCGCTGGCTGACTTCGGACTGCTGGACGACACCGTCGTCGCCTTCACCAGCGACCACGGCGAAATGATGGGCGACCACCACATGTTCCGTAAGGCAGTTCCGTACGAAGGCTCCGCCCGCGTGCCGTTCATTATCGCGGACTCACCTGCCGTTCAAACCGCAGCGCGTGGAACAGTCGTGGAGCATGTGGTGGAACTCCGGGACATCATGCCCACACTCCTGGACCTTGCGGGACTGCCGATCCCCGACTCCGTCGATGGCAAGTCACTGGCGTCGATCGTCCGAGGTGAAAGCGCCCTGCCCGTCCGGGACATCCTGCACGGCGAGCACGTCTACTGGGGGCAGAACCTGCACTGGCTCACGGACGGGCACCATAAATACATTTGGGGTTCCGGTCGGGGAACGGAAGAACTGTTCAACCTCGACGCCGATCCCCAGGAGCGCACCAACCTCGCCGAAGACACTGCCAGTCAAGGCGAACTGCAGTTGTGGCGTGAACGCATGGTGGAAACGCTGCGGGACCGCGAAGAAGGCTACGTCGTTGACGGCGAGCTCACGCCTGGAGCCCCCGTAGTGGCGATGTTGCGGCATGCCAGGGAAAAGGCAGCGGCGGCCATGGCCCAGGTCTCGTCCAGCTGACCAGAGAGACTACCTCCGGCTCACTCACTGCGACCGTGCACCGGCCTGGCATTCGCCGGGGGTTCCCCGACCTCCTGGACGGTATGACCGTCGCAGGCCAATTTGGTCACACTGGCCCGCTCGATGCGCGCGACGGTGAACCATCGCATTGCGTTGCGCAGCCGGCACCATCCAACCATGTACCACTGGCCGTTCGTGCAGGCGAATAGTACGGGTTCGACATCGCGGGTGGTGGTGGTCCCGTCCATCGCTGTGTAGCGAATCCGAAGTACCCGTTGCTCAGCCATTGCCTCTTCCAGCGCCGACCTGATTGCGCGCGAAGGTGAGGGTAGCGTCTTCACCCATATGCGCTGGGCCAGCTCGTCGGCTCTTGCCCGGGTCCTGGGATCGAGAACGTCCATGATTTTCCGGATGCCGGCTGCAGCCAGATCCGCGTAGGGCGCATCCGATGCGGCGGACACAGCCGCCATCAGCGCCACCGCCTGTGCGGAGGAGAGACTGACAGGCGGCAGGGTGGCACCTGCTGCCAATCCGTAGCCGCCTCCCGGACCAGGGCGGGACCACAGAGGCGCGCCGCTGTGCTCCAGCGCATCGAGATCTCTCTTGACCGTACGAACGGATACCTCAAGCTCTCCTGCCAGCCGTTCGGCGGAGATCCCCCTCGCGCCGCTGCGGCGCAGCATTTCCGACAGGGCGTGGAGTCGTTCGGCTCGTTTCACAGTCCAGGCCTCATCGAATTCATGACATAAATAGTGACATACCCTTGTCCGGAGGGCCTGCGAGAGTTGTTGCATGTCAACAGATACGAGCCGTCCGATCATCCTTATTGCCGGCCACTGGCTGGGCGCCTGGGCGTGGGATGAAGTCCTTGAACACTTGAAAACCGAACATGCCAGCGCCATCGCGATGACGCTGCCTGGCCTCGACGCTGATGACCCGGAGCGCACGGCGAGGACTCTCGACGATCAGGCCACCGCGATCCTGGGCGCCATTGCGCACCACGATCAGCCGGTGATCCTGGTCGCTCACAGTGGGGCTAACGCGCCCGTCAGTCTCGTCATTGACCGACACCCGGGGCTTGTCCACCGGGTGGTGTGGGTTGACTCGGGCCCGGTTGCGCCGGGAAGTGTCTTCGCCCCGGACCTCCCGGACGGTTTGGTGGAGCTTCAGCTACCGTCCTTCGACGTCCTGGCACAGCACGCGAGCCTGGAAGGCCTGAACGCAGAGGTCCTCGAACGTTTCCGGGCACGGGCCGTCCCTGAGCCCGGCCCCGTGCTTCGCCAGCCCGTCGAACTCACTAACAAGGCCCGCCGCAACGTCCGGACCACCCTGGTGTGCTGTTCGATCCCGGGCGCGCAGGTGCTTGAGCTGGCCCGGGCCGGCCATGCCATGTTTGCCGAAGTCGCGAAACTCGAACACCTCGACGTCATCGACCTCCCGACGGGTCACTGGCCCATGTGGAGCCGTCCCCGCGACCTCGCTTGGGCCATTGACGCTGCGGTTTCCCAAACCACCTGAACCGCACACACCCGGCAGGACTAGTTGCCGTAGAACCGTCTCTCGAACACTCCCCTGGCACGACGACTAAGCCGCAGGTAGTCCTCTTCGAACTGACCGGCGTTCCCGGGAGCATACCCACACCAGCGCGCTGCCGCCTCCAGATCCTTACGCGAGGACGGAAGGAGGTCTGAAGCCCGGCCAGTCACGATGACATTTGCGGAACGGATGCGGCTGGCAAGCTGCCATGCCTCCCGCAGGAGCGCCGCGTCGTCTTCGTCGATGAAGTCCAGTTTTTCGGCGGCGGCCAGAGCCTCGAGGGTAGAACTGGTCCGCAGTTCCGGGTGCTTCCCGGCGTGCTGAAGCTGAATCAACTGGACCAACCACTCGACGTCGCTCAACCCGCCACGGCCCAGCTTCACATGCCGCGCCGGATCAGCGCCACGAGGCAACCGTTCGGACTCTACACGCGCCTTGACACGGCGAATCTCCCGAACATCCTGCTCGGCGAGTTCCTCGGGGTAACGGATGGGATCGATGAGCTTGACGAAATCGGCGGCGAGCTCATCCGAGCCGGCCATGGGGCGGGCCCGCAACAGCGCCTGGGCTTCCCAGATCAGCGACCATCTGCGGTAGTACTCCGCATAGGAGTCCAGGGAACGCACCATGGCACCGTTCTTGCCTTCGGGCCGGAGGTCGGCGTCCACCATCAGTACTCGTTCTGCCATGATGGCCGGCTTGAGCGGCTGGGTGAGGAAACTGGAGATCTTGGCGACAATCGTCGTCGCCTGTTCCTGGGCCTCGGCATCACTGAAACCGGGGCGGGCGCGGTGGACATAAATGACATCCGCGTCTGAACCGTAACCGATCTCGCGTCCGCCTTGCCGGCCCATCGCGACCACCAGGACATCAGTCTTCAGCGGACCCTCCGCAGCCACCACCGATTCGGCAACATGCAAAGCACCAAGGACGGCTGCCCGGTCTGTCTCGGCCAGAGCGAGCCCAACGGCGTCCTGGTTCAGCAACCCGGCACTGTCCGCAATGGCGGTCCGCAGGATTTCCCGGCGCCGGATCAGCCTGATGAGACGCATGGCGCTTTCAGGGTCCGGGTGGCGGGAAAGTTTGGACTGGATTTCCTGCCACTGCGCCTCAAACCGGATCGGCGCCAGTTCCTTGTCGCTGCCAAGCCACGCTACGGACTCCGGCGACACTTCCAGCAGGTCCGAAATCAACCGGGAGTTGGCCAGGACCTGGCACAACCGCTCGGCGGCTGCTTGGGAATCACGGAGCAATCCCAAGTACCAATGCGTGGTTCCAAGTGCCTCGCTGACACGGCGGAAGGCGAGTAGACCGGCGTCGGGATCCACACCCTCCGCCAGCCAGCCGAGAAGGATGGGAAGCAGCTGGCGCTGCAGCGCCGCGCGCCGGCTGACTCCTGCGGTGAGTGCCTCGATGTGCCGCATGGCGCCTTGGGGGTCCAGGTAACCGAGTGCGGCGAGCCGGCCTTGCGCAGCTTCAGGGCTGAGCCTGGCGTCTTCGCTACTCAGCTTTGCCGCAGTATTGAGCAGTGGCCGGTAGAAGATCCTCTCGTGCAACTCCCGGACCGATTTCTTGGTCTTCTGCCACGTCCCCATCAGCTGGTCGGGATGCGGGCGCTCAAGCGCGAATGGACCCAGGACTGCCTTGGCAAGGAAGCGCTGGGCATCTTCAGTGGCCGGCATCAGGTGGGTCCTGCGCAACTGGAACAATTGGATGCGGTGTTCGAGCAGGCGGAGGTACCGGTACGCGTTGTCGAAGGCTGCCGCGTCTGCACGGCCGATGTATCCACCGGCGGATAGTGCTGCAATGGCGGAGGTGGTGTCCCTGCACCGCAGGGATTCATCGGACTTGCCATGGACCAGCTGCAACAGCTGCACGGTGAATTCGACGTCCCGAAGTCCGCCGCGTCCCAGCTTGATCTGGCGCTGTTCTTCGGCCGCTGGAATATAGTCCGTCACCCGGCGGCGCATGGCCTGCACGGATTCAACAAAGCCCTCACGGCCTGCAGAGGACCACACCAGGGGCTCCACTGCCTTCTCGTAACGCTGGCCAAGCTCCCGGTCTCCGGCAATGGTGCGGGCCTTCAGAAGTGCTTGGAACTCCCAGCTTTCGGCCCAACGGGCGTAGTAGCTCAAGTGCGAGGGCAGGGTGCGGACCAACGGCCCTGACTTGCCTTCCGGCCGCAGGTTGGCATCGACTTCCCACAGCCCCGGCTCGGGAGCGGACGACCAGATGGCCCTGGAAATTCCTGACGCCAGGGCCGTACCGATGGTTGAGGCACGCGCGTCATCGAGTTCCCCGGATTCGACGACGTAAATGACGTCGACGTCGGAAATGTAGTTCAGCTCGCGCGCACCGCATTTACCCATACCGATGACCGCGAGTCCGACGTCGGCAATCTCCGCGGGAGCATACTGGCCTGCCGCTTCGGCACGGGACACCGCCAGGGCCGCCTCGATCGCGGCACCGGCAAGGTCCGCCAGCTCGGCACCGACAGAGGGCATGAAGTCCTGTGGCGAGGCAGCGCAAAGGTCCTTGATGGCAAGCTCCGTCAGCCCGCGCCGGTAGGCAGTGCGCAAAGCGGCGTAAGCCGGCATCCCGGTGATTCCTGCAATCGGACGCTGAGCGCCCGGTTCGGCTTTCACCGAGCGAAGAAGCAGCGTCCGGAGATCTTCGCTGGATGTCTGAAGTGGCTCTGGACTGACGCGGACATCAAAAACGTCCAGGTGCTCCGGCCGTCGGATGAGGAACTCCCCCAGCGCTTCGGAGGCACCCAGCAGCCGGTACATGGGCTCACTGGCATCCGGGTCTGCTGCAGCCAGCTTCTTCAGTCCGGGATTCTTCTCGATAAGCCGGACCAGTGTTTGGAGTGCCGTATCCGGGCTGGCCGCCATGGAGAGCCCGACGAAAAGCGCGTCCTCGTCGATCCCCTCAAGTTCAGGGGCAGCGAGGAAGCGTTCGCCCTTTTCGAGATCACTGAATCCGGCTGAGATGAGCCGACGTGCGAGGCTCATGGGCCCTGCCTACAGAATGCCGAGGTTGCGCTGCAACTCGTATGGAGTGACCTGAAGGCGGTAGTCCTGCCATTCTGCGCGCTTGTTGCGCAGGAAGTGCTCGAAGACCTGTTCGCCAAGGATCTCGGCCACCAGCTCGGATTCTTCCATGGCGCGGATGGCATCGTGGAGGCTGGCCGGCAACGGCGCGTGGCCCATGGCCTTGCGCTCCGCCGTGGTCAACGACCAAATGTCATCCTCGGCTGCCGCGGGAAGCTCGTAGCCTTCCTCGATGCCCTTCAAACCGGCGCCCAACAGCACGGCGTAGGCCAGGTACGGATTGGTGGCTGAATCGATGCCGCGGTACTCAATACGTGCGGATTGGCCCTTGCCGGGCTTGTAGAGCGGGACGCGGACCAGTGCAGAACGGTTGTTGTGGCCCCAGCTCAGGTAGCTCGGTGCCTCGCCGCCGCCCCAGAGGCGCTTGTAGGAGTTCACGAACTGGTTGGTCACGGCCGTGAATTCGGGTGCGTGCTTGAGGATGCCGGCAATGAACTGGCGCGCCGTCTTGGACAGCTGGAATTCCGCCCCGGCCTCGAAGAAAGCGTTGGTGTCGCCCTCGAATAAGGAGAAGTGCGTGTGCATGCCCGAACCCGGGTGGTCGGTGAACGGCTTGGGCATGAAGGTGGCGTAGGTCCCCTGCTGGAGGGCGACTTCCTTGATCACCGTGCGGAACGTCATGATGTTGTCCGCGGTCTGGAGCGCATCCGCATAGCGGAGGTCGATTTCGTTCTGTCCCGGTCCGCCTTCGTGGTGGCTGAACTCCACTGAGATGCCAACAGACTCGAGCATGGTGACCGCAGTGCGTCGGAAGTCCTGCGCAACGCCGCCTGGGACGTGGTCGAAGTAGCCGCCCTCATCCACGGGGACCGGCGAGCCGTCAGGACCGAGGTCCTTGGACTTCAGCAGGTAGAACTCAATCTCCGGGTGGGTGTAGCACGTGAAACCCATGTCCGCGGCTTTGGCCAGGGTCCTCTTGAGGACATTGCGGGGGTCGGCGGCGGACGGCTCACCGTCGGGCGTCAGGATGTCGCAGAACATCCTGGAGGTCTGCTCGGTCTCGCCACGCCACGGCAGGATCTGGAAGGTGGACGGGTCGGGCTGGGCGAGCATGTCGGACTCGAACACGCGGGCCAGGCCCTCGATGGCTGAACCATCAAAGCCAAGGCCCTCTTCGAAGGCACCCTCGACTTCGGCCGGCGCAAGCGCAACGGATTTAAGCGAACCCACGACGTCGGTGAACCACAAGCGTACGAAGCGCACGTCACGCTCTTCGATTGTCCGCAGAACGAACTCTTGCTGGCGGTCCATAGGGCCTCTTTTCCGGTTCGGTGTCCATGCCGCTGGTTTCATTGGACTGAAGCCACGACAGCTCAGCCTTCACTCTACTAAGAGTTCCGTGCTAATGCCGCAGCAGTAGCCGCGCGTAACACAGCGTTTACACAAGGTGACGCCGGGCACAGTGGTGGCAGGCGTCGTCGGCACCGCTTAGGCTCTATCCATGGCCCCGAGCAACACACCTGAGTCCACCACGCCCGCCGAAGTCCCCGCCCCCTACGGCCGCGGCCCTACGGCAGCGGCACAACCGTCGTCGGCTTCAGGCAGGAAGCCGACGGCCAGGGTTCGGATCCACCACCTCCAGCAAGCCAAGGACAACGGCGAGCACTTCGCCATGCTGACCGCCTATGAGCAGTACACAGCGGAGATTTTCGACCAAGCCGGAATCGAAGTCCTCCTGGTGGGCGATTCCGCGTCCAATAACGTCTTCGGCAACGAGACCAGCCTTCCCGTCACCGTCGATGAGCTCCTGCCGTTGTGCCGGGCCGTTGCACGGTCGGCAAAGCGTGCCTTGATCGTCGCGGACCTGCCCTTCGGCAGCTACGAGGTTTCCGCTGAGCAGGCCGTCGCCACAGGTGTCAGGTTCCTCAAGGAAGGCCTGGCGCACGCCGTCAAGATCGAGGGCACGGCCTACTACGCGGACACCGTCAAAGCAATGGTCCAGGCGGGCATCCCTGTCATGGCCCACATCGGGTTCACTCCCCAAAGCGAGCACTCCCTGGGTGGTTACCGGGTACAGGGCCGCGGGGATGACGCCCAGCGCCTGGTCGATGACGCAGTGGCCCTGCAGGACGCCGGCGCCTTCAGCGTCCTCATGGAGATGGTCCCGGCAGAAACCGCGGCCACCGTGGACGCAGCACTTCGGGTTCCGACCGTAGGCATTGGGGCAGGCAAGAGCACCACAGGCCAGGTCCTCGTTTGGCAGGACATGGCCGGATTGCGGGGCGGAAAGATGGCCAAGTTCGTCAAGCAGTACGCGGACCTTCGCACCACACTGAGCGATGCAGCGGCTGCGTACGGCGACGACGTCCGGTCCGGACAGTTCCCCGGACCGGAGCACTCCTTCTAGTCGTCGTCCTGGGCGTCCCAGGCGTCGTTGCGCGCTTTGACCTTCTCCAGGGCGTGCTCGGCTTCTTCCCTGGTCTTATAGGGGCCAATCAGCTGGGTCCAATCGGACATGGCGTCCTCTTCGATCTCGTGCGTCTTGACGTTGTACCAGTACTCCGTCACGTCTCCTCCTCGATCCTCGGGCGATTGGACGCGTAACGTTGGCGGGGTCACAGGAACCCAACCACACTTTGTTACTTGCGTCTCTTGCGTGCCTTATATGATCAATCTATGCCTTCTCTAGCTTCGACTGCACCCATTGGCGCCCTCACCCCGGGAACCATCAGCCCTGAACGCCCCGTCCCGGCGTCGATCCCCCGGCCCGAGTATGTAGGCAAGAAGGCACCTGCCAAGTTCACCGGCTCCGAGGTGAAGTCAGCCGAGACCATCGAGAAGATCCGGATTGCCAGCAAGATCGCGGCACAGGCAATTGTCGAGGTCGGCAAGCACATCCAACCCGGGGTCACCACGGACCAGTTGGACAAGGTGGGGCATGAGTTCCTGCTGGACCACAATGCCTACCCGTCCACGCTCGGCTACAGGGGTTTTCCCAAGTCGCTGTGCTCCTCCCTCAATGAGGTCATCTGCCACGGCATCCCGGATTCCACGGTGGTCCAGGACGGCGACATCCTGAACATCGACATCACCGCCTTCATCGGCGGAGTCCATGGGGACACCAATTACACTTTCCTCGTTGGCGACGTGGACGAAGAATCCCGACTGCTGGTTGAGCGCACGCAGGAGTCGCTCAACCGGGCCATCAAAGCCGTGGCCCCCGGCCGCGAGATCAACGTCATCGGACGGGCCATCCAGTCCTACGCAAAACGCTTCGGCTACGGCGTGGTTCGCGACTTTACTGGCCACGGCGTGGGTGAGGCGTTCCATACGGGCCTCATCATTCCGCATTACGATGCGGCCCCGGCGTACAACACCGTGATCGAGGCAGGCATGGTCTTCACCATTGAACCCATGTTGACCCTCGGAACCATCGAATGGGACATGTGGGCCGATGACTGGACGGTCGTCACCAAGGACCACAAGCGCACGGCCCAATTCGAACACACCCTGCTGGTCACAGAGACCGGCGCGGAAATCCTGACCCTTCCCTGAGCCCTCCGGAAGGTCCAGCAGCCCCGGAGGCTGCGCCATGCCCATCCCCTCCTGCCACGATCGGAAATGCATTGTCCAAGAAGGATGAGAAGACCCACAAGAACGCCCCGCTGATCGGAATCGACATCGGCGGCACCGGCATCAAGGGCGGCATCGTCGACCTGAAGAAGGGCAAGCTGATAGGTGACCGTTTTCGGGTGCCCACTCCACAGCCCGCAACCCCGGAGGCTGTCGCCGAAGTAGTTGCACAGATCGTCGAAGAACTGTCCAGTCGTCCCGACGCGCCGGCAGCAGACTCCCCGGTGGGCGTAACATTCCCGGGCATCATCCAGCACGGCGTGGTCCACTCTGCGGCCAACGTGGACAAAACCTGGCTGAATACCGACATCGATGCGGCATTTACCAAGCGTCTGGGGCGCCCCGTTGAGGTCATTAATGATGCCGACGCCGCCGGCCTTGCCGAGGCCCGCTACGGCGCAGGCGAAGGCGTGGACGGAACAGTCCTGGTGATCACCCTGGGCACCGGGATCGGATCTGCCTTCATCTTCAACGGCCAGCTGGTCCCCAACGCTGAACTGGGTCACCTTGAGGTGGACGGATTCGACGCCGAGACGAAGGCATCGGCTGTTGCCCGCGAACGCGATGGCCTGAGCTGGGACGAGTATGGTGTCCTGCTGAACCGCTACCTCCAGCACGTGGAGTTCCTGTTCTCCCCTGAGCTGTTCATCGTGGGCGGCGGGATCTCGAAGCGGTCCGACGAGTACTTCCCCCACCTGAAGCTGCGCACCAAGATCGTGACTGCCAAGTTGAAAAACGACGCCGGCATTGTTGGCGCTGCCCTTGAGGTGGCATTGCACCACAAGCTCGCCAAGTAGGGCCTGGTGGAGGACGAGTCGGGAAACCGGATCGCGATCGTCAGCGGTGCAAGCCGTGGCATCGGCGCTGCCGTAGCCCACGCCGCGGCAGCCGCCGGGTATGGCGTCGTCGTTAATTACTCAGCGGATGCCGAGGGCGCACACGCAGTTGTCCGCCGCGTTGTTGCCCAAGGCGGCCGTGCACTTGCTGTACAGGCGGACGTCAGCCAACCTGCCGACGTCGTTCGCTTGTTTGACGAAGCCGGAGACTGGGGAACGGTGACAGCGGTAATTAACAACGCCGCCATCACCGGCAACCAGATCGGCACCCTGGTGGAGGTGCCTGCCGAGAAAGTGCAGCGGGTTGTCGACGTCAACGTCACGGGCATGATTTTCATGTGCCAGGAAGCTGTGCGGAGGCTGTCAACGGATCATGGCGGCAATGGCGGAAACATCGTGAATATTTCCTCCACCGCCACCAAGGCCGGCTCACCCGGTACCTGGGTGCACTACGCCGCAACGAAGGGCGCGGTGGATGTCCTGACGGTGGGTTTGGCGTCCGAGGTGGCCAAGCAGGGAATCCGCGTCAACGCAGTGGCACCGGGCAGCACCAAAACGGGGCTTCACGCGGCAGCAGGCATGCCGGACCGTGTGGAAAAGCTGAACCCAACCATCCCCATGGGTCGTGGCGCTGAACCGGAAGAAGTCGCAGCCGCGGTGATGTGGCTGATGTCCGGCGAGGCCGGCTACATCACGGGGGCTGTGCTTCCAGTGGCGGGCGGGCGATAGCCCGGCCCGTGCCACAGTGCTGGTAGCTGCCATGGTGCCGGTGGCGGCTGCGGCTTCCCCTCCGCTGCCGCCACCGGAGCTAGAGTTGGCTCTTCTCGGAACCTTGGGCTTGCTTGGTGCCCGCCTTGGCGTGGGCTTCGGCCTCGTGGCGGAGCAAGGAAATAGCGGACTCGAAATCTTCCAGGGACTCGAAGGCCTGGTACACACTGGCAAAGCGAAGATACGCCACCTCGTCCAGCTTCCGGAGCGGACCAAGAATGGCCAGGCCTACCTCGTGAGCATCGATCTCCGCTGCACCCGACGAACGGATGTTCTCTTCGACTTCCTGTGCCAGCATGGCGAGGTCGTCCTCGGTGACCGGACGCCCTTGGCACGCCTTGCGGACGCCACTGATGACCTTGATACGGCTGAAGGGCTCGCCTACGCCAGAGCGCTTGATGACGGAGAGGCTGGTGGTTTCCACGGTAGTGAAACGGCGACCACATTCGGGGCACTGGCGGCGCCTGCGAATGGAAGACCCGTCGTCCGCCATGCGGCTGTCAACGACGCGAGAGTCAGGATTCCGGCAGAACGGACAATACACGCTGGGCCTCCCCTGACAGATCCGGCACGGGACTCACCCGGCAGGTCGCCGGAGACGCAAAGGTGCCGGAAGATAGCTTCCGGCACCAGTTTACGTTCCACTACACCCTAATGACAAGCGTGTAACTACTACATGTAGTGGTGTGCACCCTTATATGTAGTGGTTGGCTGTCAGGCGAACCGGATCCTGACGGCGTCTCCATGACCCGGCAGGTCCTCCGCGCCCGACAAGCTGACGATGTGGGTGCTGACCTCCTGCAAGGCGGCACGGTCATAGTTGATGACCTGCACTGCGCGCAGGAAAGTGGTCACATTCAATCCGGACGAGAAAGCCGCGGTGCCGCTGGTTGGCAGGACGTGGTTCGAACCGGCGCAGTAGTCACCCAGACTGACAGGGCTGTACTCCCCTACAAAGATCGCTCCGGCGTTGCGGATCCGGGACGCGACTGAAGCTGCGTCCGCGGTCATGATTTCCAGGTGCTCGGCCGCGTAGGCGTTGCACACTGCGATCCCCTGCTCCAGGTCGTCGACCAACACCACACCGGACTGGGGCCCGGACAACGCCTCAAGAACCCGGGCGCTGTGCTTGGTGGCAGCCGCCTGCCGTGCAAGTTCAAGCACGACGGCGTCGGCCAGGTCCGCGGAGTCCGTCACCAGGACAGAAGCAGCTTTGGGATCGTGCTCGGCCTGGCTGATGAGGTCGGCAGCTACAAGGGGTGCCTGCGCGGTGGCATCCGCAAGAATCGCAATCTCAGTGGTCCCGGCTTCGGAGTCGATGCCCACCACACCCTTGACCAACCTCTTGGCGGTGGCCACGAAGATGTTGCCGGGTCCGGTGACAACGTCTACGGGTTCGATCGGTAGTTCATCACCGGATCCCGGGATGCCATAGGCGAAGGACACAATCGCCTGCGCACCACCGATGGCGTACACCTCGTCGATACCCAGGAGTTTGGCGGCCGCGAGGATGGTGGGGTGCGGCAAACCATCAAAGTCCTTCTGCGGAGGCGAGGCCAGGGCAATGGACCCGACACCGGCAGCCACAGCAGGGACCACATTCATGATCACGGATGATGCCAAGGGGGCGAGGCCGCCGGGGACATACAGCCCAACGCGGCCCACGGGAATCCAGTTCTGGCTGACTACTGCGCCGTCGCCCAACGCGACATCCACGTTGGCGGGCCGCTGCTGGTCCGCAAACTGGCGTGCCCGCCTGATCGATTCCTCCAGTGCAGCACGGACCTCGGGGTCGAGCGCGTCCAGCGCCTGCGTCAGTGCTTCGGCCGGGACGCGGGGGTGCGACTGTTCCACTCCGTCGAACTTCCGTGCCAGCTCACCCAGGGCAGCGAAGCCCTGGCTGCGTACGGCAGAGATGATGTCCTGGACCTTTTGCTCGGCGTCAGCCATCGTCTGGTGGCGGGCCCTGGGAACGGCGGCACGCAGTTCAGCGAGCGAAAGATGGCGGCCCCGGAAATCGATAGTGCGGAAATCGAGGGCAGCGGCTGGGACGGAAGTATCCGGGGAAGTGGTCACCCGGCTATTTTACGGGCTTCTTCGAAAGAACCCCGAACAGCGCCAGGACAAACGTCACGAAGGCCAGGGCTCCTGGCCACAGAACCAGCACGGCATACGAGCGGAGCGTGAACCCGTACCCTGCTCCGAGTGCGGGATCCGGGACCTGGCTCCACAACTGGCCGGCGAGCAGGCCGACAAGCCACGCCATGACCGCGCCCGCCGCACCGCCCACCAGCGCAAAGGCCAACCGGCGCGGCGCGTCCGTGCCCTGCAGCTTTCCGTCCAAGGCAAGTCCCGTGGCACACCCTGCCAGGAGCATCAGGGCCGCAAGGACCAAGTCCCGGGGAAGCCACGATTCCGGGTCCGCGGGATTGGCCAGGTCCGGGTTGCCCGAGAGGAGGTTGAGACCGCCTGGAGCCAAGAGCCACCAGAGCACACCCAGGACAACGCCCAAAGCCGCGGGAAGGGCCAGCCAAAAGGCGTCCCGCAATTGCCGTGGGCCACGGGCCGGAGCCGGTTCGGAAACGGAAGGGAGGCTCACACTGGGCTCGGTCATGCAACCCACATTAACAAAGGTTCACGCTGGCCCCGCAAAAGAACGGGCTGGAGCGCCCGGGGAATACCCTGAGAGTAAGACCCGCAACCCCAGTCCAGGAGAACAGCAACGTGGCAAGCGAAGAACCCGGCTTCGAGCAGACCTTCAGGGAGATGTTCCGCCGGCATGCAGCAGGGGTGGCCATCATTACTGCCAACCTCAACGGCAAACCGTTCGGTTTCACCGCCACTTCCGTGGCGTCCTTGTCCGCCGAACCGCCCCGCTTCACTTTCAACATGGCCCGGAGTTCCAGTTCCTGGCCGGCCGTGGCCAACGCGGAATTCATCGGAGTGCACATGCTAGGGCTTGAAAACCAGGCCCTGGCCAATCGCTTCGCCCGGACCCGCGACCGCTTCGAAGGCGACCACTGGGAGCCAGGGCCACACGACGTGCCAATCCTCAAGGATGTCAGCGGCTGGCTCGTTGGAAAGATCCAAATGCGCTTGTCGTTCGAGAACAACGCCGTGGTGGTGGTCGAGGTCGTCGACGGACAGGTAGGAGACAACGGCACTCCCCTGCTGTATCACAGCGGCGCGTACAGCAAGCCCGCCCCGCTCGACTACGAGATCTGAGCCCGATCGGGCCCTGCCTGCTAGTTATCCAGGCAGGCCGGGCCCAGCAGGACCTTGAGGTCTCCGAACAGTGACGGGCTGGGGTTCACCCTCATGTGGACCGGCAGCCCCATGACCTCCACCTTGGTGTCGCCCATCAGCTTCAGCCGGACTTCCGAGTTTCCCCGGTGGGTCCGCAGCACATCGCGGAGGTCGGTCACCACAGCTTCTGTGGCTTTGAACGTGGGGATGGTGATCACGACGGGCCCGTTCACGCTCTCGCTGAGGTCCGGCACGGAGAGTTCCATGCAGTTCAGCGTCACGGCTCCGTCATCCCGGCGCTGCAAGCGTCCTTTGACCACCACAATCAGGTCCTCCGCCAGCACGGAGGCAATCGGGCCATAGACCTGGCCGAAGAACATGACCTCCATCGAGGCGCCCAGGTCCTCGATTTCCGCCCGGGCATAGGCGTTGCCGCTGGCCTTCGCGATCCTACGGCTCAACGAGGTGATCATCCCCGCAATGGTGACAATCGCGCCGTCGTGCGGTCCGTCCTCGGCGATGATCGACGTAATCGACTGTTCGGCGTGCTGGCTGAGGACGCCCTCCAGCCCCTGGAGCGGATGGTCTGAGACGTAGAGGCCCAACATGTCACGCTCGAAGGACAGCTTGTCCTTCTTCTCCCACTCCGGAAGATCCGGGATTTCCGTGGTCAGCGATGCTTCAGGTTCCTGGTCCTCGAAGCCTGCAAAGAGGTCAAACTGGCCAATCGCTTCGTTCCTCTTCAGGGTGATGACCGAGTCGATGGCTTCTTCGTGGATCATTGCCAGCGCGCGTCGATGGTGGCCCAGGGAGTCGAACGCGCCGGCCTTGATCAGGGATTCAATGGTTCTCTTGTTGCACACGACGGCGGGAACCTTGAGCAGGAAATCCTTGAACGAGGTGTATTTGCCTTCGGATGTCCTTGCCGCAACCATGGCATCCACCACATTCACGCCGACGTTGCGGATGGCACCCATGCCGAAGCGGATGTCCGTTCCCACAGGAGTGAAGTTCAACGAAGATTCGTTGACGTCCGGCGGGAGGACCGTGATGCCCATGCGGCGGCACTCGTTCAGGTAGATGGCGGACTTGTCCTTATCATCGCCCACCGACGTGAGTAGCGCAGCCATGTACTCCGGCGCATAATGCGCCTTCAGGTACGCGGTCCAGTAGGAAATCACGCCATACGCTGCCGAGTGGGCCTTGTTGAACGCATAGTCGGAGAACGGGAGCAGGATGTCCCAGAGTGTTTTAACGGCAGCCATCGAATAGCCGTTGTCCTGCATACCCTGCGAGAAGCCTGCGAACTGCTTGTCCAGCTCGGACTTCTTTTTCTTGCCCATGGCGCGTCGGAGGATATCGGCTTGGCCGAGTGAGTAGCCGGCCAGCTTCTGCGCCACGGCCATGACCTGCTCCTGGTACACGATCAGGCCGAAGGTGCCGCCAAGGATTTCCCTGAGCGGTTCCTCCAATTCAGGGTGGATCGGAATGACTTCCTGGATCCCGTTCTTGCGCAGTGCGTAGTCGGTGTGGGCGTTGGCGCCCATGGGTCCCGGACGGTACAGGGCCAGCACAGCCGAGATGTCTTCGAAGTTGTCAGGTTTCATCAGCTTGAGCAGCGACCGCATGGGGCCGCCGTCGAGCTGGAACACGCCCAGCGTGTCGCCGCGGGCCAGCAGCTCGTAGGAGGCGGCGTCGTCGAGTTCCAGGTTTTCCAGGTCCAGGTCGACGCCGCGGTTCATCTTGATGTTTTCCAGGGCATCCGAAATGATCGTGAGGTTTCGGAGGCCCAGGAAGTCCATCTTGATCAGCCCGAGGCCTTCGGACGTCGGGTAGTCGAACTGCGTGATGACCTGGCCGTCCTGGAAGCGGCGCATGATCGGAATGACGTCAATGATGGGGTCCGAGGACATGATCACGCCTGCCGCGTGCACACCCCACTGGCGCTTCAGCCCCTCAATGCCCAACGCCGTCTCGAAGACCTTGGCGGCCTCGGGATCCGTAGCGATGAGTTGCCGGAAATCCCCTGCTTCGCTGTAGCGCTTGGACTCCGGGTTTTGGATGTCCGCCAGCGGGATGTCCTTGGCCATGACAGCCGGCGGCAAGGCCTTGGTCAGCTGCTCGCCCATGCTGAACGGGTAGCCCAGCACACGGGAGGAGTCCTTGAGCGCCTGCTTGGTCTTGATGGTTCCGTACGTGACGATCATGGCCACGCGTTCGTCACCGTACTTCTTGGTGACGTAATCGATCACTTCCGAGCGGCGGCGATCATCGAAGTCGACGTCGAAGTCGGGCATGGAAACGCGGTCCGGGTTGAGGAAGCGTTCGAAGATAAGTCCATGCTGCAGCGGATCGAGATCCGTGATGCGCATGGCGTAAGCCACCATGGAACCTGCACCGGAACCACGGCCCGGGCCCACCCTGATGCCGTTGTTCTTGGCCCAGTTGATGAAGTCGGCCACCACCAGGAAGTATCCGGGGAATCCCATGGAGGTGATGACACCGAGCTCGTAGTCGGCCTGTGCCCGCACCTTGTCCGGGATGCCTTGCGGGTACCGGTACTTGAGCCCGGTATCGACTTCCTTGACCAGCCAGGACGTCTCGTCTTCGCCGGGTGGGCAGGGGAACCGCGGCATGTAGTTGGCGCCGGTGTTGAACGACACTTCGCACCGCTCGGCGATGAGCAGGGTGTTGTCGCAAGCCTCGGGATGGTCGCGGAACAGTTCACGCATTTCCTGCGGCGACTTCAGGTAGTACCCGCTACCGGAGAACGCGAACCTCGAACCGCCGTTGTCATACGTCGGTTCCAGGAGGGTGGAACCGGATTGGATGGCCAGCAAGGCTTCGTGCGCCTTGGCGTCGTGCTCGTGCGTGTAGTGGAGGTCGTTGGTAGCAACGAGCGGCAGGTTCAGCTCCTTGGCCAGGCGCAGAAGGTCACCGGTGACGCGTCGCTCGATGTCCAGGCCGTGGTCCATCAGCTCGCAGAAGTAGTTCTCCGCGCCGAAGATGTCGCGGAACTCCGCGGCAGCCTCCACGGCCTCCCGGTACAGCCCCAGCCGCAGCTTGGTCTGGACTTCCCCGGAAGGGCAGCCGGTGGTGGCAATCAGGCCTTCGGAGTAGGTGTTGAGGAGTTCGCGGTCGAGCCGAGGCCATTTGCCGAAGACAGAGTCCAGGGAAGCAATGGAGGAAGCCCTGAAGAGGTTCCGCATGCCCACGTTGTTGTAGCTCAGCAATGTCATGTGAGTGTAGGAGCCACCACCGGAGACGTCGTCTTTGCGTTGGCTTTCATCACCCCAGCGGACGCGCTCCTTGTCGCCGCGGGCCGTACCCGGGGTTACGTACGCCTCAACACCAATAATGGGCTTGATGCCCTTGTCCGTGGCCTTACGCCAGAAGTCGAATGCACCAAACAGGTAACCGTGGTCCGTGGTGGCCAAGGCAGGCATGCCCAGCCGTTCTGTTTCGTCAAACAACTCACCCAGCCTGGCGGCTCCATCCAGCATGGAGTATTCGGTGTGGGTGTGCAGGTGGACGAACGAATCATTGCTGGAAGTCACCACGACAGTCTACCGTCCCCGGTCCGGCTGGATGCGGACGCGGGGACGGAAAGGGCCGACTAGGCAGATCCGCTGGCCAGGAGGTCCAAGGCGTATTGGAGGTCTGCGGGATAGTCGCTGCTGACTTCCACCCACTCCCCCGTGCGCGGGTGGTTGAATCCAAGTTGGCGGGCGTGCAGCCATTGCCGGGTCAGTCCCAGGGTGGCGGCCAGGCGGGGGTCCGCACCGTAGGTGAGATCACCTGCACAGGGGTGGCGGAGAGCCGAGAAGTGGACGCGGATCTGGTGGGTACGGCCCGTTTCCAAGTGCACCTCCACCAAGGTTGCCTTGCCGAACGCTTCGAGCACCTCGTAGTGGGTGACTGATGGACGACCGTCCTCAATGACAGCGAACCGCCAGTCATGTCCGGGGTGACGACCGATGGGGGCATCAATGGTTCCCTCGAGCGGATCGGGGAGGCCCTGGACTACTGCGTGGTAGACCTTGTCCACGGTGCGTTCCTTGAAAGCCCGCTTCAACACGGTGTAGGCATGCTCTGTTTTTGCCACCACCATGACACCCGATGTGCCGACGTCGAGCCGGTGCACGATCCCTGCACGCTCAGGCGCTCCGGACGTCGAGATCCTGTATCCGGCCCCGGCGAGGCCACCCACCACAGTGGGTCCCACCCATCCGGGAGACGGGTGCGCGGCGACACCCACCGGCTTGTCGATGACGACGAATTCATCGTCGTCCAGCAGGATTTTCAGGCCTTCCACAACTTCCTCCACGACTTCCAAAGGGTCCGGCCGTTCTGGAACGGTGACGTCCAGAACTGCGCCGGCTGCAAGCTTTGCCGACTTACCGAGGGGCACGCCACCGACGGTGACGTTGCCTTCGGCTATCAGCAGGGCCGCCGCAGACCGGGAGATGTCCAGCAATTTCGCCAGCCCTGCATCCGCGCGTGCACCGGCAAGGCCCTCGGGTACCACCACGGAGTCACTCACTGGTGGAATCCCCCGTGGAACCGCTGGCTGGCTTGGCCTCGTCGGCCGGCTTCCGTGCAGGGACGTGGCGCGTCCCGTCCATGCCGATTCCACGGAGTGTCAGCAGGCAAATGATGGCCACCCCGGACACCACGGCCGAGTCGGCGATGTTGAAAATGGCAAAGTTCGGCAACTGAATGAAGTCCACGACGTGCCCCATGGCAAAGGAAGGCTCCCGGAACAGGCGATCTGTCAGGTTCCCGAGTGCTCCGCCCAGCAAGAGGCCGAGGGACAAAGCCCACCAGGCCGAGCCCAAGCGGCGCAGCTGGAAAAGGATCGCAATGGAAACAGCCGCCATGACGATAGTGAAAATCCACGTCACGTTCTCACCGATGGAGAACGCCGCCCCGGAGTTCCGGATGTAATACCAGTGCAGCAACGGAGGCAGGACGGGTATCCGCTCGCCCTCGGTCATGGTGCTGGTTACCCAGAGCTTGGTGAGTTGGTCGAAGGCGTAGGCGAACACGGCGAAGCCGGCAAAGAGCCAGAGTACGGCCGGACGCCGCTTTCGGCGGGAGCCGGGCTCCGGCTGTGAGGCGTCATCGGTGAAGTCGTCGGTCATTATGGCTTTCATTCGTTAAGCGTGGTGGCCTGTTGTCGTCGGTTTAACAGCAAAAGCCGGTGGCCGAGGAGTCCTCAGCCACCGGCTTTTAGAATACTTGCTATACGTCTGCGGTTGCTTCGCCGACCTCAGGGGCGGCAACGGAACCACGGGCATCGAGGTCGCGCAGCTGGCCTTCGATGTAGGCCTTCAGGCGTGAGCGGTAGTCGCGCTCGAAACCGCGGAGCTGCTCAACCTTGCGTTCCAGGACGGAGCGCTGCTGCTCGAGGGCGCCAAGGATCTTGCGGGACTTCTCCTGGGCGTCGTTGACGAGGCTGGATGCCTCGATCTGCGCCTCGGCAATGATCTTTTCCTTCTGCTGTGCACCGTCGGAAACGTGCTTGTCGTGCATCTGCTGTGCCATGGCAAGCAGACCTGCAGCCGACTCGGCAGAGGGGGTGAGGCTGTTGTTTGCAGCAGGCGCCTTGGCGGCAGCAGCTGCGGCCTGATCGGCTTCCTTCTTCTTGGCAGCTTCGGCGGCCTTGGCTTCAGCTTCTGCCTTGGCCTCGGCTTCCTTGTCGACCTTGACGGGGGCCGGAACCTTCTCAACCACCGGAGCCGCAGCAGCTGCAGCAGGCACTGCCGAACCGGCTTCGCCGAGCTTCTTGCGAAGTTCGTCATTTTCCTGGTTCAAGCGGCGAAGTTCAACCACGATCTCGTCGAGGAAGTCATCTACCTCGTCCTGGTCGTAGCCTTCGCGGAACTTGGTCGGCTGAAAGCGCTTGTTGACAACGTCTTCTGGCGTCAAAGCCATCTGGTCACCTCGTTGGTCTAGTTAGTCAGTAGGCCTTCCGGCCGTTCAAAACTACGGTACCTAAATATCATCTGGTTCCTCCAATTCAACACCATCGTGTTGAATTGGAGAATTTGCGGCCTGTGGACCATCGGTGATCCGGGGTTCCGCGGTGCAGCTAGGCCAGGCTGCTGGTTACGGCCATTGCAATGCTCACGGCAATGATCAGGATCAAAAAGCCCAAATCCAGCGAAATTCCGCCGAGTTGCAGCGGTGGGATCAGCTTGCGGAGCCTTCCCAGTGGCGGATCGGTCACGGAGTACACCACATGGGCTGTAACCAAAGCCACACCACGGGGCCGCCATTGCCGGGCGAACATCTGCACCCACTCAAAGATGAGTCTGATGATCAGGGCGATGAAGAACAGCAACAACACTATGTAGATAAGGCCGAAAACAATGCCCACGAGTTAGCTCAGATCTCCCACTTGTTCCGGAATGCCGATCGGTCCCTACTATTGCAACACAGATGCCAGGCAGGTTGACCCGCCTGGCATCCCTGAAAGACTCTTGTCAGCTTTGGTTGAAGAAGCTGGCCTGTGTTTCGCTGGCCTTCTTGTCATCTCCGATGACTTCGACATACGACGGCGACAGCAGGAAGACCTTGCTGGTCACCCGTTCGATGCTGCCGTGAAGGCCAAAGACCAGTCCTGCGGAGAAGTCCACAAGCCGCTTGGCGTCCGCTTCGCCCATGTCGGTCACGTTCATGATGACGGGGATGCCATCCCGGAAGCTCTCGCCGATGACCTTGGCGTCGTTGTAAGAGCGGGGATGGACGGTGGTGATCTGCCTCAAGCCCGAGGCATCTTCGCGGCTGGACGCCGCACGCTTGATGGGTGTCACAGGTGCGCGGTATTCCTCTTCGGCGTCAACGGTGGGCATTTCACGGACAACTTCCCGGACGGGAGCAGGCGCGCGGCGCTCTTCCCGTTCCTGTGCCTGGGGGCGTTCTTCGTCGGGGTGCGAGGCGACTGCCTGCTCAGATTCGTAGTGTTCATCGCCGTCGGCGAGCCCAAGATAGATCATTGTCTTGCGCAGAGCGCCAGCCATGGTGCACTCCTATCGTTTCTGCAGTAGGCGGGCCGCCATGACTTGACACATCGGAACCCCGGCCCGTCATTCCAATACTTTGACGCTACCCCACGGCCGGACGGGAACCGAGAATATCGGAGCCAATTCTCAGGTGTGTCGCCCCGAACTTAATCGCAGCTTCCAGGTCCTGGCTCATGCCCGCTGAAATTGCCGTCGCCGCTGGATGAACGGAACGGAGACTGGCAGAAATTCCTGCCAGCTTTTCGAAAGCCGCTTCCGGATCGGCGCCCAACGGCGCCACGGCCATCAGGCCGGAGAGCTGCAGGCCGCCCGCTGATTGGATCCTTTCCGCGAGAACCTCGACGTCGGCCGGACTGGCACCGCCACGGTGCGCACCGGCGTCGTCCTCCAGGCTGACCTGGATGAAACAGTCGAGGTCCGCCCGGCCCGTGCCGTCCTGTTCCCGCGCCATGGCCTTGGCCAGCGCGTCGACGAGTTGGACGCGGTCGATCGATTGGACGGACGAAGCGTACTTGACCACCGACTTCGCCTTGTTGCTTTGGAGTTGCCCGATAAAGTGCCAGCGAACGTCAACGCCCGCCAGTTCACCGGACTTGGCGGCGGCTTCCTGGTCGCGGTTTTCGCCGACGTCCACAACGCCCAAGGACGCCAGGCGCCGGACGTCCGCGGCAGGATGGAACTTGGTGACCACGATGAGCCGGGGCGCGTCGGTCCGCTGGGCGGCCGCGGTTGCTGCCTCGATCCTGAGGGTCACGGCGGCCAGCCGTTCGGCCAGTTCCGCGGTACGTGGATCGTTTCCGGAACTAGTCATGCGTCCACACCAAACCTGCGAATCGACCGGTACGGTTGTCCCTCCGGTATGAGAAAAGACTGTCGTTTTCCAAGGTGCACTCTCCCGAATACTCAACTGCCACGTCCTCGGCAGCCAATTGGGACCGCACCCCGGCGGGAAGGTCCAAAGCCGGCGTTCCCCACGAGGTGGACGCCCAGGCAGCTGGCACCTCAGCCGCTACGGAGGCCCTCAATTCGGCCGGCACCTCGTAGCAGGAACCGCAGATGGACGGACCGAGCCACGCCCTGATGTCTGCCGCTCCCCGGCGGCGCATCTCCGCGACCGTTGCAGGGATAACGCCGGAGGCGACGCCTGGACGCCCCGCATGGGCGGCGGCAATGATGGGCTGATTCCCGTCGTCGACACCCACCAGGATCACAGGCACACAGTCTGCCACCATGACCGCCAGGGGTTGCGGTGCCGCGTGGACAGAAGTGGCCCGGGAGACCATGGCGTCCGCGGTGGGTCCCTGCCCATGGACCTCGATGAACTCCACAGTGTTTCCGTGGACCTGGTCCATGTACTGGAAGTGCCCGACACCCAGGCCTGCGGCCTGGTCGAGCCGGATCCGGCGGTCCAGGACCTCTCCGGGGTTGTCTCCAACGTGGAGGGCCAGATTCCCGGCGTCCCTGTCCGTAAAGGCTACGGAGACGCCGGGCAGGACTTCATTACGCCACCAAAACACCAAGTACTGACTCTCCGAACGCGGCTTTACTTCAGGAAGTCGGGAACATCGAGATCATCCGAGCGGTTGCCGGAGAGGTCCGGTTCCACGACGGCGGGAAGGTCGACGTCGAACCCTGAGTCTGCGGGCAGGGCGGCGGGACGCTGCTGGCCCCAGTTGCTCAGTCCTGCGGCACCGATGCCGGCTGTTGCGTGCTGCGGCGCCGCGGCGCTGGACGGAGCGCTGTTCGGAGCAGCGGGACGCTCTGCGGGGACGGGGTTCTGGGCCGGACGCGACTGGTCCATGGACGGCGAGGTGGCCTTGACGTCGTCGAAGCCTGCAGCAATGACCGTGACGCGCGCTTCGTCACCCAGGGCGTCGTCAATGACGGCACCGAAGATGATGTTGGCCTCGGGGTGGGCCACTTCCTGAACCAGGCGGGCGGCCTCGTTGATTTCGAACAGGCCGAGGTCGGAGCCGCCCTGGATGGAGAGCAGGACCCCGTGGGCGCCGTCAATGGAAGCCTCCAGAAGCGGGGAAGCAATGGCCAGTTCCGCTGCCTTGACGGCGCGGTCCTCGCCACGGGCGGAGCCGATACCCATGAGGGCCGAACCGGCTCCCTGCATGACCGACTTGACGTCGGCGAAGTCAAGGTTGATCAGGCCAGGGGTGGTAATGAGGTCAGTGATGCCCTGGACACCGGACAGCAGCACCTGGTCCGCGGAACGGAAAGCGTCCAGGACGGAGACGTTGCGATCACTGATGGACAGGAGGCGATCGTTGGGGATCACGATGAGGGTGTCGACTTCGTCACGGAGCGCGTCGATGCCGGCCTCGGCGGAGCCCGCACGGCGACGGCCTTCGAACGTGAACGGACGGGTCACGACGCCGATGGTCAACGCACCCAGGGAGCGGGCGATGCGAGCGACCACAGGGGCGCCACCGGTTCCGGTACCGCCGCCTTCGCCTGCGGTGACGAAGACCATGTCGGCACCCCGGAGAACTTCTTCGATCTCGTCGGCGTGGTCTTCTGCGGCCTGCTTGCCGACCTCGGGGTTTGCTCCCGCGCCGAGGCCACGGGTGAGTTCGCGTCCGACGTCAAGTTTGACGTCGGCGTCGCTCATGAGCAGCGCCTGCGCGTCGGTGTTGATCGCGATGAACTCGACGCCCCGAAGGCCCACCTCGATCATGCGGTTGACTGCGTTCACGCCACCGCCGCCGATGCCGACGACCTTGATGACGGCCAAGTAATTCTGCGGTGCTGCCACGTTTCGTGCCCCTTGCTTGTGTCCTATAGCGAAACTGATCGAGTCCAACTTGAATACTTGGACCTTAACCCTCTAGTTGAAGGTTATAGTTATGTCAAGTAACTCTACTGCGACGGTATTTCCTCTGGTTCCCACATGCAATGACCGCTTGCGCGTGTCGTGTGATTGCCGCGAAATAAGGCTGCCGCCGTCGCGAGTCTACTTTCCCTGTGCTGCTCTATTTGGTGAACGGATGCCGCGGGACACTGACGTCGTAGACGCGCACGGGTACCTTGGGGTCCGCAGGCATCTTCAACAGCGCCTCAAGTGCCTTCGCCTTCAGTTCCCTGTCCTCGGCATTGCCCCACACTACCGTCTTTCCGTCCACGAGTTTCAGTTCCACCGCATCCGGTGAGGCTGCTGATGCCGTCGACATCCTGGCCAGGACGTCTGCGGGCAAGGTGTCCAGAACGGCGGCAATCGCCTTGAACAACTCCGTGTTGGTCGCGCCGGCGCCGGCGTCGATCAACGGCAAGGCCACAGTGGCCAGGTCCTTAGTGGCACCGAGTTGCACGCCATCGACATCGACCATCACATAGCTGTCGCCCTGCTTCAACAACGCCACGGGTACCCGTTCGTTGACATGGACCAACAACTCCGACGGCGGTCGCGCCTCGATGGTGGCCGACCGGACCTGGATCAACGGCTTCAGGAGCTCGTTGACTTCCTGCTCGCTGACCTGCGGAAGTGGTTTGCCGTCCAGGCCTGACAACGCCTTTTGAACGGCATCGGGCGTTAGGAGCGTGGTGCCGTCCACGGTGACGGTCCGAACGGCCAGCACCGGAGAATACACCGCCCCTGCCATGAGCACGGCGACGAAAGCGACAACAATGGACAGCGTCCACAGCACGAGCCTTCGCTTACGTTTCCCTTTCGGCTCCGGGAAAGCAATGACGTTGTCCGAAGTTTCCTGTTCAGGCTCGAGGGACCGCTGGGCACTGATGACCCCGCCCGGGCCCTCGCTTCGAGGCCCGCTGGCCTTGCCCATGGCCGAGTCCGTCCCGGGCTTGAACGTCGGCTTTCGGGTGCTAGCCACCCAGGGCTCCTACAATCGCGGGCCCGTAGGCCGTGACGTCTCCCGCCCCTACCGTCAGGACCACGTCGCCCTCACCCGCCACAGCTACTACGGAATCGACGGCCTCGCTGGCCGTAACAAGGCGGCCATTGGTCAAATGATCGGCGATCAAGGCGCTGGTGACACCCGGGACAGGATCTTCGCGGGCGGGATAGATATCCAGGACAAGAGCGGTGTCAGCTGCGGCCAATGCCTCCGCGAACTCAGTAGCGAACTCACGGGTCCGGGAAAACAAGTGCGGCTGGAAGAGGACATGGACCTTCCTGCCACCGGCTACTGAACGCGCTGCCGACAGGGCAGCCCTGACTTCGGTGGGGTGGTGTGCGTAATCGTCATAGACCCGCACTCCCCTTCCCTGCCCCTTGAGTTCGAACCTGCGTGAGGCTCCGGTGAAGTGGCCCAATGCTGCTGCCGCAGCTTCAGGGGCTACGCCAAGCTCGACGGCGACCGCGAACGCGGCTGCCGCATTCAGCGCGTTGTGCCGCCCAGGTACCTGGAGGGCCAGTGCGTGGGTTTGGGCGCCGATGGCTACAGCTACGGCGGCCGGACCGTCGTCGTGAAGCCGGATGTCCGCATCCTCGGCCGTTCCGTAGGTCAGGACGCGGGTGGTTCCCTTCCCAGCGGTACGTTCGGCCAGGGCACGAGCACCGGCGTCATCGGCGCAGGCCAGCAGCACGCCTTCCGCCGGCAGGAGCGCGGCGAAGTTGTCGAAGGAAGCGAACACTGCCTCCGGCGTGCCGTAATGGTCCAGGTGGTCGGCTTCCACATTGGTGACAACAGCAATCAGCGGGCGGTAGTTCAGGAAGGAACCATCCGACTCGTCAGCCTCCGCCACGAAGATGTCCGAAGCCCCGTGGGCGGCATTGACGCCCAGCGCAGGGACGTTGGCTCCAATGGCGAAAGAGGGGTCCAGCCCCGCTTCCTTCAGCAGGACGGCGACCATGGAGGTGGTAGTGGACTTCCCATGCGTGCCCGCCACCGTGACCACCCGGTGTCCAGCCATGGTGGCTGCCAAGGCCTCGGACCGGTGCAGCACAGGCAGCCCCGCGGCGCGGGCGGCGGCCAGTTCCGGGTTGTCCGCTCGGATCGCCGAGCCAGCCACGATCGTTTGGGCATCGCCCAGGTTTCCGGCGTCATAGCCCACCGCAATCCGGGCACCCGCCGCGGAAAGGTCATGCATGACTGGCAGGTCCTTGGCATCCGTACCGCTGACGGGCACGCCCCGCGCCACCATGATCCGGGCCACGGCGGACATTCCCACCCCGCCTATGCCAATGAAGTGGACACGGCCAAGGGACTCAAGGGGGACGATGCTGGTGGTCATGCGGATACCGCTTCCAAGACAAGATCAGCCATGCGCTGATCGGCGTTTCTGATACCAAGGGCCTCGGACTTGCGGGCCATGTCGCTGAGCCGCGCGCGGTCCGACAGGAGCGGAATGAGTTCCGCTTCCAGCCATGCCGGGCTCAAGTCCTTGTCGTCAATGAGCAGTGCTCCCCCGGCTTCCACCAACGGGGCGGCGTTCAAGGCCTGCTCTCCGTTCCCGATGGGCAAGGGCACGAACACTGCAGGAACTCCCACAGCCGCTACTTCGCTCACGGTCCCGGCGCCTGCACGGGCCAAAAGGACATCAGCAGCGGCATAGACGTTCTCCATGCCGTCGACGTACTCCACCTGGCGGTAGCCGGGAGCGGCGAGGAGACCGCCGTCGTCGTCCAGTACCGACTTCCCGTTGCCGGTGATGTGCAACGTCTGGATCCCGGCCGCTGCCAGTGCCGGCAAGGAAGCCGCAATGGAACGGTTGATGCTCTGGGCGCCGGATGACCCACCGGTGACGATCAAGGTTGGTTGTACCGGGTCCAACCCCAATGACGCCTTGGCTGCCGGAGCTGCCTGGGCCCGGTGGAGTCCGGAGATGGCACGGCGCATGGGCATGCCCACATGCCGTGCACCCCGGAGGCGGGTCCCGGCAAAGGCGACAGCCACGTGTTTGCTGAACCGGGCTCCCACCCTGTTGGCCAGGCCGGCCTTCATGTTGGCCTCGTGGATGACGATAGGGATCCGCAGTTTTCGGGCGGCGAGGTACATGGGTGTGCAAACGTAGCCGCCCACGCCCACCAGGACGTCCGCTTCCGCTTCCTCCAGGATGCGCCGGGCCTGCTTGACTGCAGCGCCCAAGCGTCCGGGAAGCTTGAGCAGGTCAGCCGAAGGACGCCGCGGAAACGGAACGCGGTCGATCGTTGAGAGCTCGTAGCCGGCAGCCGGAACGAGCCGGGTTTCCATGCCCGACGGCGTACCAACAGTCATGATGGCGGCGTCGGGATGCCTGTCCCTCAAGGCATCAGCGATAGCCAGCAGGGGGCTGACGTGTCCCGCTGTTCCGCCGCCGGCCAGGACAACGGACAGGGGCTTGCGGGCAGTAAGGGATTCAGGAGTCATGAAGTGCTAAGTACGCTTTCGTGCGGTTTTCGGAGAACGGCGCGGCAGGAAACGCGGCCGCTGCTGCGGCGGCAACTGGCCTCGGGCCAAGGACAAGACTACGCCCACGCCACACAACGACATCACCAGCGCTGAACCACCGTAGGAGATGAACGGAAGTGGAACCCCGACGACGGGAAGCAGCTGGGTGACTACCGCCATGTTCATGCTTGCCTGGCCCAGGAGCCACACCATGATGCCGCCGGCCAGGGTGCGCTGGAACGGATCCGTCTGGCGGACGACGACGCGGAAGATGGCGATGCCGAGGATAGCGAAAAGGACCAGGACCACAATGGTGCCCACCAGGCCCAGTTCCTCGCCGATGATGGCGAAGATGAAGTCGTTGTGGGCTTCAGGGAGCCAGTTGTACTTTTGCCGGCTTTGGCCGAGTCCCAGGCCGGTCCAGCTGCCTTGCGCCAGGCCGTACATGCCGTTGGTGGATTGGAAGTCGAAGTCGAAGTCGGCCGTGCAGGAGGCGGAGGCAGTACCGAGCCACGAGGTGATACGGCAAATACGGTTTGCGCTGCTGACCGTCGCGAGGATGGCGCCCGCGGCACCGACTGTGCCTGCTATGGCAAGCATCTTGCCGGGAACCCCGGCGAAGTACAGCCCCGCCGCCGTGATCGCGGCAATGACGATGACTGTGCCGAGGTCGTTGCCAAGCATCACCAGGGCGATCACCAGCCCTGCGCCGGGAACGACAGGAATGATCACGTGCCACCAACGGTGCAGGAGCTTCTGCTTGCGGGCCAATACGGCAGCGATCCAGACGCAGAGCACCAGCTTGGCCGTTTCGGAGGGCTGGAGCGTCACTCCACCGATGTCGATCCAGTTCTTATTGCCGTTGACGCTGTTGCCCATGACCTGGACGAGCGCAAGAAGGACCACTACGGCACCGAGTGCCCACCATGACAACCGTTTCATCCAGTTCACGTTGGTTCGCGAGATGACGTACATGGCCAAAGCACCCAGGACTCCGAACATGGCCTGCTTCAGGGCGTCCGCGTAGGGTGATTTGCCTTCGGAAATTGCCTCGACACTGGAAGCGGACAGGACCATCATGACGCCGATGGCCGTCAGTGCCAGGGCGCAACCAAGGATCAGGTAGTAGGTGGAGCTGTTCGGAGCCCTGTCCTTGCCTTCGAGGCTGTCCCAAAAGTTGCGCACGAGCCGGCGGAGCCCGGAAGGCTTCTTCGCCGGACCGGGCGATGCCTCGGGTTTCCCGTCCCGTGGCGCTTTGCCGCGGGTGCGGGTGGGCGTGCTGACCATTGTTACTCCTCGGTGGTCGGTGCCTGCCCTTCCACAAGCTCGCGAACTGCTTGGACGAAAGCGTCGCCACGGTGAGCGTAGGAAGAGAACTGATCCATGGATGCTGCCGCCGGCGCCATGAGCACAGTGTCGCCTGACGCTGCCACGGTGGCCGCCGCAGCGACGGCTTGGGCCATGACGGCCTCACCGTAGATAGGCGAAGCGGCATTACCGGCTGCGGTCTCCACTCTTTCAGTGTCACCCTTGGGCTGCACGATCACGGGGACATCCGCTGCGTGTCGCTGGAGGGAGCCTTCCAGTGCTTCGGTGTCGGTACCAATCAGTACCACGGCCTTCAAGCGTTGGGCATGCTCTTTGACCAGGTCGTCATAGTTGACGCCCTTGGAGAGGCCACCGGCGATCCACACGACGTTCTGGAAGGCGGAAAGTGCCGCGGAAGCTGCATGCGGATTGGTGGCCTTTGAATCATTGATCCACAGGATGTCGTTGTGTTTGGCCACCAGCTGGATGCGGTGGGCGCCCGGCAAATAGTTGGCCAGACCCTGCTTCACCGCTGAAGGCTCAACTCCGTAAGCCCGGACCAGGGCGGCAGCGGCCAAGGCGTTGGCCACCATGTGCCGCGGCGCAACAGGCCCGAGATCAGATATGGCCGCGAGTTCGGCGGCGGAGTCCTTGCGTTCAGCAATGAAGGCGCGGTCCACCAGGAGGCCATCCACCACGCCCAGCATGCTGATGGACGGTGTGTTGGTGGTGAACCCGATGGCCCGGCAGCCCTCGACGACGTCCGCGTTCTCCACCATCCGCTCAGTTTCGATCTGTTCGGCGTTGTAGACGGCAGCCTTCTGGGTGTTTTCGTACACCTTGGCCTTATCGGCGAGGTAGGAGGCGTAGGAACCGTGCCAGTCCACGTGGTCTTCGGCCACGTTGAGGCAAACACTTGCCACGGGAGACAGCGAGTGGCTCCAGTGCAGCTGGAAACTGGAGAGCTCCACTGCGAAGGCATCGTAGTCCACGGGATCCCGGAGGGCGTCGAGGATCGGCGTGCCCACGTTGCCGACGGCGATGGCCTTCAGTCCGGCTGCTTGAAGCATGGATTCCGTCATGCCAACAGTGGTTGTCTTGCCGTTGGTGCCGGTGATGGTGAGCCAATCCGCCGTCTTGTGGCCCGCCCGGACGCGCAGGCGCCAAGCAAGCTCGACATCCCCCCAAACTGCGATGTGCTTGCGCTTGGCGGCCGCCAGGAGGGCCTGGTCCGGCCGCCACCCCGGCGAGGTCACAACCAGCTCGGGCAACGCACCGTCGATCAGCGGAAGGGCGTTTACCGCCTCCTCGCCCAACAGCACGTCAACGGCGCCCACGATCTTCAAGGTGTCTGCCTGGGCCTTGGCACGGGTTGTGGTGGCAGCATCAACCACTACCACTTTCGCGCCGAGCTCGATCAGGGTGTCGGCGGCTGAGAAGCCGGACACTCCAATTCCCGTGACTACCACGCGAAGGCCGCTCCAGTCAGCGTCCCAGCTGGTGAGTTCGTTGAGCCTGTCCCCGGTGGACGGAGTAGTTTCGGGGCTTCCATTCACAGCAGTACCACCCATTCAGCGTAGAAAACTCCCAGGCCGGCAGCTACGAAGAGCCCGGCGAGGATCCAGAACCGGACCACCACTGTGACCTCCGCCCAGCCCTTCAATTCGAAGTGGTGCTGCAGTGGAGCCATCTTGAAGACACGCTTGCCGCCGCTGAGCTTGAAGAAGCCCACCTGAATGATCACGGACAGGGTGATCAGCACGAAAAGGCCGCCGATGAAGGCGAGCAGAAGCTCGGTCCGGGAGAGGATGGCGAAGGCTGCAACGGCTCCGCCGATGGCCAGGGACCCGGTGTCTCCCATGAAGATCTTTGCCGGCGACGTGTTCCACCAGAGGAAGCCCACCAAAGCCGCGCTGAGGATGGCGGCCAGCAGGGCCAGGTCCATGGGGTCACGGACCTGGTAGCAGCCGCTGCCTGCTTCCCGCGGGGATCCACAAGCCTGGTTGCTTTGCCAGATTCCCATGATGGTGTAGGCGCCAAACACCATGATCGACGCGCCCGCGGCCAGGCCGTCAAGGCCGTCGGTGAGGTTTACGCCGTTGGTGGCCGCGGTGATGATCAGGTTGGACCAGAGCACGAAAAGGATTGCGCCCACCACGGTGCCGCCGAAGGCGAGGTCCAGCCATGGAATGTCCCGCACCAGCGAGATCTGGGTCGAGGCAGGACGCAGCCCGTTTTCGTTGGGGAACTGCAAAACCAGGATCGCGAAGATGATGCCAACGGCTGCCTGCAGGATCAGCTTGGCCCGTGCGTTGAGGCCCAGGCTCCGCTTGTTCGAAATCTTGATGTAGTCATCGAGGAAGCCCACAAAGCCCATGCCGACCATCAGGAACAGCAGCAGGAGCCCGGACGCGGACGGTCCCGGAGAGCGTGGATTCATCATCCACATCACCAGGTGGGTGGCAAAGTAGCTGATCAGGACAGCTGCCACCACCACGGTTCCGCCCATGGTGGGTGTGCCGCGCTTGGTGTGGTGCGACGTCGGTCCGTCGTCGCGGATGAACTGGCCGTAGCTCTTGGCCACAAGGAACTTAATGAACAGGGGCGTCCCAATAAGGGCGACCAGGAGGGCGACGCCGGCGCCGATCAAAAGTGCAATCACAGCAGCTCGTTCCCTTCGCTTGCGGCAGCTTCATCCGCGGTGTCTCCGGTGGGCTCGGCCCGTGGAGGTAATGCTATCCGATCACCCAAATGCCGCAGGCCCACCCCGTTGGAGGACTTGAAAAGGACGAGGTCACCGGGTTCCAACTCGTTGCGCAGGAGCTCGTAGGCTTCCTCCACGGTTTCGGTGAACGAGCACTCGTCGCCCCAGGACCCTTCCTGGATGGCGGAGACGTAGAGGGCCCGGGCTTCCCGGCCCACTACTACCAGCCTGGAGATGTTCAGGCGCACCACCTGGGTGCCCACGGCCGTGTGCTCGCGGATGGAGTCCTCCCCCAGCTCGAGCATGGCGCCCAGGACCGCCCAGGTTCTGCGGCCCTGTCCGAGGTCGGCCAAGGTGCGCAGGGCCGCCCGCATGGATTCGGGGTTTGCGTTGTACGCGTCGTTGATAATGGTGACGCCGTCGGCGCGCTCAGTCCGTTCCATGCGCCAGCGGCTGGCCGCGGACTGGGAACTGAGCGAGGAGGCGATGTCAGCGGCCGGAAGGCCGGCCGCGAACGCTGCCGCAGCTGCTGCCAACAGGTTCGTCACGTGGTGGCCACCGATCAGCCGGCTCCGCACCTGAACGGACGGGCCGCCGTCGGGAAGTACGAGGTCAAAGTCCGGGAAGCCTTGGTCGTTGACAACCACGTTGCGGGCTTCCACCTCTTCGGTGGTGGCCGGCGAGGCAGTGAAACCGAGGACCTTGGCTTTGGTCCGTGAGCGCATGGCGGCGACGCGACCGTCGTCGAGGTTGATGACCGCGGTTCCGTGCTCGCTCAGTGCTTCGACAAGTTCGCCCTTGGTCTTGGCGATATTCTCCACGCCACCGAATTCGCCGGCGTGGGCTGTGCCAACAACCAGGACAACACCGATGTCCGGTTTGACCATGTCGGCGAGGTACTTGATGTGGCCCAGGCCTGTGGCGCCCATTTCGATGACCAGGAAGCGGGTGTTCTCATCTGCGGAAAAGACGGTCAGTGGTACCCCGACCTCGCCGTTGTAGGAACCCTGCGGCGCGACTGTGGGGCCAGCGGTGGACAGCACGCCCGCCAAGAGGTCCTTGGTGGTGGTCTTGCCCGCGGACCCGGTGATGCCGATCACCGTAAAGTCTTCGCCGCGCTGCTGCCGCGCTGCACGGATCCGGCGGACGGCTTCAGCCGCCAACGCACCCATGGCAAGGACTGCGTCCTCAACCACGACGGCGGGAAGCGGGTTCCCGGCGGCATCGGCCACTTCACGTTCGGCAAGGACCAGGACGGCGCCGCGTTCGAACGCGGCATCGACGAAGTCGTGGCCATCGGCGTGCTCGCCGGGCTTGGCAACGTACAGCGAACCAGGGGCTGCTTCCCGTGAATCAGTGACGACGGAGGTAGGCGCGATGCCCGGAGCTCCGGTCAAGCGGCCATGGGTGATGTCGGCGATCTCCGCCGCAGTAAGTGCAATCATCTCGGTTTAGGACTCTATCCGCTGGTCCGTTGAAACGCTGAATCCCTTGGATGTCAAGGCGGCGCGCAACTCCACCCTGTCATCCAGTGCCAGGTTCACTCCCTTGACTTCCTGCCAGACCTCGTGGCCGCGGCCGGCGATGAGGATGGTGTCCTCTGCCGTTGCCTTGTCGACGGCCAGGCGGATGGCAGTATCCCTCGGGTAGGACTCGATGACCTCGCACCCCAGACCTTCGGCATCGCGTGCCGCTATGGCGCCCTGCATCACGTCGGCGCGGATTGCCGCTGCATCTTCGTCGTGGGGATCGTCATCGCTGATGATCACCACATCGGCCAGGCGCGCCGCGATGGCCCCCATGGTGGGCCGCTTGCCTTGGTCCCGCTGGCCCGTGGCACCGAAGACCACGATCACGCGCGATCCCTCCTTGGGCGAGCGAACCGCTTCCAAAGCGCGGGCGAGGGCATCAGGATTGTGGGCAAAATCAACAACGGAGGCAGGGGCGCTGGAGACGAGCTGCATGCGGCCAGGAACGGCCACGGTGAATGGATCATGGGTGTCCAGGGCCGATTGGAGGGTCTCCACATCGACGCCGGACGCCAGGACCATGACGGTGGCCAGTGCCGCATTGGCCACGTTGAAGCCTCCGGGGAGCCCCGTGTGGACGCGCAGGGAGCGGCCGTCGGTGTGCCTGAGTTCAAACTCAGAGCCGAGTCCGCGGGCAGTGGTGGACGCCACGTGCCAGTCTGCGTCAGAACCCTTCGCCGAGAGCGTTGTCACCGGGATGCCGGCAGTCCCGGCGAGCTTCCGTCCCCAGGCATCGTCAACCGTGACGACGGCGCGGCGGGCCCTCCCACTGGTGAACAGCTCCGCCTTGGTGCGGAAGTACTCTTCCATGCTTCCGTGCAGGTCCAGATGGTCCTGGGTGAGGTTGGTGAAGCCCGCGACCTCGAACATCACGCCGTCCACCCGGTGGTAGGAGATCGCGTGCGATGAAACTTCCATGGAGGCAGCATCCAGCCCCCGTTCGCGCATCAGGGCGAGCAACGCATGGACGTCCGTGGATTCCGGCGTGGTCAGGAGGCTGGGAATGGGCTCGCCACCGGCAACGATCTCGATGGTGCCGATAAGCCCCGGCTTTTTGCCGAGGGCACGCAACAGCGAATTGATGAAGTAGGTGGTGGTGGTTTTCCCGTTGGTTCCGGTGACACCGAACAGGGAGGGGAAACCGCCCTCGGCGGGCTGGCTGCGGTAGATCAGTGCGGCCAAGCGCCCGACGACGGTACGCGGCTGGTCGACGACCAGTACGGGCACGGGCTGCTCGCCGGCCAGCGCAAGCTGGCGTGCCCCGGCGTCGTCCGTCACCACCGCGACAGCGCCGCCGTCGATTGCCTGCGCCACGAAGTCGGCGCCATGCCGTGAGGCACCCGGCAAGGCCACGTAGAGGTCCCCGGTTTCGACGGCCTTCGAATTGAGGCTTATACCGGTCACACCGGCCTCATGGCTGGCGTCCGGGGCCGCAAGTCCGAGCGACTCAGCAATGGTGGCCAAGGACACCGCAGCCACAGACCCGGGACGGAAGCCCGATCGGCCGGATTCCGGCGTGGTGGCTTGGACATCTGCCTGATTGTGCTCTGACACGTGGTTCTCCGTTGGTGCTCGTGGAACGACCGGCCGTGGGCCAGCGGCGCCCGGGCCGTTAGTGGTGGATCGATATTTGGCCGAAACAGACGCCCAAAAAGCTTACTTGACGAACTGCGGCAACCGCGCTGGGGTTCCCGTTGACGGCGGCACGTTGTACGTCCGGAGGACCTGTGCCATGACGGAACGGAACACCGGCCCGTTGGTAATGCCGTAGATACTTCCCTTGGGACGCTGGAGCACCACTTCCACGATGAACCGGGGATCCTCCATGGGAGCCATACCCACCATTGAGGCCGTGTAACCATCGAAGCCGGGCAAACCGTCTTCACGGGGCGCCTGGGAGGTTCCGGTTTTGGCACCGACGCGATAGCCGTCGATGGCTGCGTCCTTGATCTGGCCCTCGGTCACGGCACTTTCCAGGATGTCCTGAACCTGTTCCGCGGTCTCTTTGGACACCACCTGGCGGGGATCCTTGGCGGGAACCTTGTGCTCTTCCCCATCTGGCGCGATGTAACTGTCAATGAGCCTGGGCTGGAGCATGACGCCGTTGTTGGCGATGCTTTGGTAGGCACGGACCGTCTGCAGCGTGGATTGCGACACGCCCTGTCCGAACAGCACTGTGTACTGCTGACGATCGTCCCACTGTTCGGGCTTGGCAAGGATACCGGTGGCCTCGGCGGGAAGGCCGATGTCGGTCTGCTCCCCTACCCCAAACTTCTTGAGCCAGTCATAACGCTGCTCCTTGGTCAGCCGGCTGCCTGCCATCACGGTCCCGGTATTCATGGACCAACCCAGGATGCCGGCCAGCGTTCGCTCTTCGGTGCCGTGCTCGAACGCATCGGTGAAGGTCTGTCCGTCGATGGTGTACGACGGCGGGATGGTGAAGTGGTCCAGCGGGTTGGACTTTCCCTCCTCGATGACAGCTGCAGCCGTGATCATCTTCTCCACGGAACCCGGCTCATAGGCCGCTGTTACCGAACGAACGCCGCGGTCCTTGGCATCGACCTTGCCCGGATCATTGGGATCGGGTGCGTTGGTGTCGGCCAATGCGATGAGGTTGCCGGTCTTGGTGTCCATGACGATGATCACGCCCCACTCGGCGCTGAGCTTATCCACCTGGTTCTGGATGGCTTGCTGGGCGAAGTACTGGATGTCCGTGTTGAGGGTCAGTTTGACGTCGCTGCCGTCCACGGCAGGTGTTAGTTCGTCCGTCGCCACGGGAATCCGGAGGCCGTCTGCGCCAATTTCGAAGACGCGCTTTCCCTCGGTTCCCCGCAGCACATCATCCTGCGTCTGCTCGATGCCTGCTTGCCCGGTGGTGCCGTCCTGCAGGAACCCTATGACGCCGCCGGCCACGCTGCCGTTGGGATAGACCCGCTTGCTGACACCTTCGGCCACGATGCCCGGAATCAGGAGTTTGGAGATCCGGTCCTCGAGCTCCGGCTTGACGTCCTTGGCCACCACAGCATATTTCTTATCGCCGGTCAGGGCATCACGGACTTTGCTTTCGTCAGCTCCCAGCAGGCCGGCCAGCTCGGCGATGCCCTGGTCCCGGGTAACGACGTCGAGTTCTTCGGTCTTTTCGTTGTAGCGCTTGAACGAAGCCGTGTTGGTGTTCTGGACCTGATCCACCACGATGTTGTAGCGAATAACGCTGCTGGCCAGGACTGTGCCGTTCGCGTCCACGATCTTGCCCCGCTCGGCGGGCAATACCTGGGGCGTCAGGCGGCTTGCAAGGGCAGCTTCGGCCATTCCGCCAACGTCCAGTCCCTGCACCATGAACAGCTTGCCGCCCACTACGAGCAACAGCGTCAGCATGATGCCAAGGCCAACGCGCAGCCGCTTCCTTGCCGCCGGCGTCTTCGGTTTTTTCGATGTGCCGGGGTTCTGAGCCACGTGGATTCCTTGCTGCTGGCCTTACTTCAATGGACTGATGGACTACTGCCCTGGTGCCTTCTGTTGCGGAGCAGGCACCGATCCGCCGTGGAGTTCAACCGGCGGTGTTGCTGCCGTTCCAGCAGCCGGAGCGGCCGGCGTGGGAGCCGGTGCGGCCGGTGTCACTGGTTTGAGGTTCTCCAGCGGGTCCTTGGTAGTCACCGAGGGAACAACATCAAGCATTCCTGCCACCGCGGGAGGAGCGAGCTGCGCACCGGGGTTGTCCCCCTTGACCGCAGGAGTCGCCTTCCCCGTAACTGTCATGGTGTCCACATTGATCTGGCCTTTCACCGTGGACGGTACCATTCCCAATTCTGCAGCCTTCGCGGCCAGATTCTGCGGAGCTTCGTAGTTCTGCTTCTTCTGTGTCAGGTCCTGGTTTTCCTTGTTCAGCGTCGCAGCTTCCGCTTTGAGCTGCACCAACTGGTACTGCGCAGTGGACACTGAAATGTTAAGGACCAGGACTGTCAACAATGCAGCTGCCATGGCCACGAAGCACAGGACGACAAAAGGAGTCCTCCGCTTCCCGGGCGTACTGCGGACCAAGGAAAGCGGTGTGCGGGTCTTCCGCGGCGCATCGGGTTTTCCCGCGGGAACCGGCAGCGCCCGTGCCGTGTTGCCCACGACGGAGGGCATTGTCTTCGCTGCGGCGTTGCTCATGCGTCTCTCCTTGGTTTGATACGCTCCACTGCCCTAAGGCGGGCAGACGCCGCACGCGGGTTTTCAGCGATTTCTGCTGCTGTAGGCACTTCCGTGCCCTTGGTGATGGTCTTGAGTTCGGGTTTGTGCTCTTCGAGCTCCACCGGGAAGCCGAGCGGTGCGGAAGACTTCGATCCGGACTGGAAGACCGATTTGACGATCTTGTCCTCCAGTGAGTGGTAGGACATCACCACAATCCGCCCGCCCATGGCCGTAGAAGCAACGGCCGCCGGAACCGCCCGCTCGAGGACATCGAGTTCTTCGTTGACTTCGATCCTCAGCGCTTGGAACGTTCGCTTTGCGGGGTGTCCGCCACTCTTCGCTGCGGCAGCGGGAACGACGCTGCGAATTTGCTCCACCAGCTCGCCAGTTGTAGCGAAAGGCTTTTCGGCCCGGGCGTTGACGATCCTATTAGCGATCCGTCCGGCGAATTTCTCTTCACCCCATTTGCGGATGATGCGCACCAATTCGTCTTCGCTGTAGTTGTTGACCACATCTGCTGCCGTTTGGCCACGGCTGGTGTCCATCCGCATATCCAGCGGAGCGTCGTAGGAGTAGGCGAAACCGCGTTCACGCTCGTCGAGCTGCAGGGAGGAAACCCCCAGGTCCATGAGGATGCCGTGGACCTCCGGGATGCCAAGATCCGCGAGGACGTCTTCGATCTCGTCGTAGACGGCGTGGACGAGGTCTGTCCGGTTCGAGAAGGGTTCCAAACGGGCCCCGGCCAGGGCGAGTGCTTCCTCGTCGCGATCGATGCCCACCAGGTGAAGGTCGGGAAAGCGCTGGAGCATCGCTTCGGAGTGGCCGCCCATGCCCAGCGTTGCGTCGATGGCGACGGGCGTCCTGCCCAGCTTCCGTGCAGCCTCGAAGCCGGGGGCGAGCAGATTAATGCAGCGGTCTTTCAGGACGGGCACGTGGCGCTCCGATGTGGGCTTTGCCGCGTCCTGCTCTTCCACGCTGCCTCCTCTTTCCTTAGTGCTTGCACGCTGATTCTTGAATCGGATCCCCATCCGCGCCTATCGTCCTGCCGGCCTGGCTCAGGGGAAGTTGAGCCAGGAAGACTGTCCAATGGGCGGCTGGAGATCCCATCCAAGAAGCGGGATCCCTGCTCGCTCCGACCGGTTAGAAGAACCCGGGCAGATTGTCGTCATCCGTTTCCGAGAAGGCTGCTTCCTTCTCGTTGAGGTACTCATTCCAAGCTTCGGCATCCCAGATCTCTGCGCGGGTACCGGCTCCAATCACTGCCAGTTCCCGGCCAAGGCCGGCATACGTCCGGAGCGCCGGCGGAATCGTCACGCGCCCCTGCTTGTCAGGTACTTCGTCCGAGGCCCCAGACAGAAAAACCCTGATGTAGTCGCGGGCCTGCTTGGAGGACAGTGGCGCCTCCCGCATCGACTCGTGAATACGCTCGAATTCTTTCTGGCTGAAGACGTAGATGCAGCGCTCCTGGCCCCTTGTGAGGACCAACCCCTCGGCAAGCTCTTCACGGAACTTGGCGGGAAGTATGATTCGGCCCTTTTCGTCGAGACGTGGAGAGTGAGTGCCCAAGAACACTGGCCCCACCGCCCCTCAGTCAAGGTGCCCGCACATGCCCAACACTGCCACTACCCTCTTATGTTCTCCACTTTACTCCACAACGCCCCACAGTCAACGCACGTTGGGACGTTTCTCCACCACTTTGAGATTCGGTCGGCCAATATTCCCGCGGATTTCCAGGGAGGGAGCACAGTGGAGGGCTGTGGGAGGTCCTTCTTAGGTGGGGTCCGGCGCGGAGGCTTACAAGCTGACCCAACGGCGGCAACAGCCCGGATTAGTGGGCCGGGTGGCGGAAAGTGGAGTGCTTCGGCTCGCGGCAGGGAGCACCCTTAAAGGACCTAAGAATATGCACGCCGGATGAGGGCGCCAGGGAACTGTGGATAAACGCGAAAAGACCCGCAATGCGGGCCTTTCGTTATCCCCGGCGGTAGTCAGGGAATGCTTGCTTCAGTTCCTGTCCGGTGATGTCGGCTGCCGAACGGGAACAGGAGGTCAGTTGTCGTCGCGGCGGCGTTCGTCCCAGCGTTCTTCGAGGCTGCTCATGAACGTGCTCTTGGGCTTGGCCTTTCCTGGCTTGGCCTTGCCGCCTTTACCGAAGGCCGAGCCACGCAACGTGGCGAAATAGACCCCGGCACCCATGACGACAAACCCGAGCACGCCTATGGGAATCGCTTGGATGGACACACCCACCAGCAGGAGGAGGATGCCTGCGATAGCGCCGAGCACACCGATAATCACATGCCGGGTGGACCAGCTGCGTATGGGATCCGAGCCCATTGTGTTGGCAAACTTCGGATCGTCCTCATGAAGTTGCTTCTCCAGTTGCTCAAGCAGCTTCTGTTCGTGCTCCGAGAGGGGCATCGCGACCTCCTTTAGTCAGCCAGCGTCTGGACATAACGCGTCCTGTGCGTCTGTTACCAAAACGATCGGACCAAGGGAATCGTTCCCAAAATACTCTCTGGGTTCAGCGGGCATTCAGGGACCGACTGTTGAGGAAACAGTTTGTCCAGACGATCTAAATCTCTGTAATAAATAGGATAGTTTGTCGGAGGCCGATCTGAAAGACACGCAGTCGTCCGCAAAGCGCCCTCCCGGGCGTCAGCTCCCGGGCTGAGGCTTACCGGGTTCCAAAAGCCGGGCAGGCAGCAAGGTCCTGGAGCCAAAGCGCTCGGACACGCGGTCCAGGGCCTGCTCCGCGGCACGCCAATTGTCGTCCCTGCGATCAAGGCTCAACTGCATGGATGTTTGCCCGGCCGGCTCCAATTGCTCAGCCCGAACCCCCACCAGGCGGACATTCATGGATCGCGGTCCCAAAGACTCCATGAGCTGCACCGCCACCTGGTAGATCAACTGGGCACTGTCCACGGGAGTCTGCACAGTCCGGCTCCGCGAAACAGTGGAGAAATCGGAGTAGCGGAGCTTAAGGGCGATTGTCCTCGCGAGCATGCCGGAACTGCGAAGGCGGGAAGCGGTCCTATGCGACAACCGCAGCAGCTCCCGGTGCAGCAAGGCGTTGTCTCCCGTGTCTTGGGCAAACGTTTCCTCAGCACCAATGCTCTTTTCGAGCCGGGTAGGGGTCACCGGCCTGGGGTCTATTCCCATGGACAGGCGGTGGACGTGCTCGCCACTTGCTCCGAGCACCTTCTTGAGGGATGCGAGTGGCGTCGCGGCCACGTCGGCAACGGTGCGGATACCCAGGCGGGCCAGGACTTCTCCGGTCTTTCCACCAACCCCCCACAACGCATTGACAGGCAAGCTGTGCAGGTAGGGAACAGTGTCATCGGCGTCGATTTGAAGGATGCCATCCGGCTTGCAGCGCGTTGATGCGATCTTGGCCACAAACTTGGACGCTGCAATGCCCACAGAGGCGGTGATGCCGAGCTCCGATTGGACCCTCCGGCGGATGAGGTGACCGATCTCCAGCGGCGATCCCAACCGCCGGATGGCGCCACCCACGTCAAGGAAGGCCTCGTCTACGCTCAGGGGTTCCACGAGGTCGGTGATCGAGGCGAAAATCTCCATCAACTGTTCCGAGACCTCGTAGTAGGCCTTATGCCGGGGATTGATGATGACTGCCGCCGGGCACCGCCTCATGGCAATGGACATGGGCATCGCCGATTTCACGCCTGTTGCCCGGGCCTCGTACGACGCGGACAGGACCACTGAGCGCTCAGCCGGGAAACCCACTATCACCGGCTTGCCGCGAAGCTCGGGGCGGCTGCGAAGTTCCACCGAGACAAAAAAGGCATCCATGTCCACATGAAGTATGCTGGTTCGCCTCAGTTCCCGCAGGGCATCTCCAGCGCTGCGGGCGGATCCGTTGGGGGCACCTTGGGTGCCACCGAATGCTTCCTGCCTCACACCGGCAATACTATGCCCGGCCACTGACTAAACTGGAGGCACAATCCGGCTCAGCCCCAGGAAGGATACCCTGTGAAGCTCTTTGGAACTCCTCAATCGCGAGGGTTTGCCCTGCTCGCAGTAAGTGTCGCAGTGGCGGCCTCAGCCTGCACACCGTCGACCGGGGGTTCAGCAGCTCCGTCTCCAAGCGGCGCGGCCTCGACGTCGTCCCCTGCAACGTCAAGCGCTGCCGCGACTCCGTCCGGCTCCGCTGCCCCCTCAGCGACCGCTTCGACCGGGACAACCGCTCCCGTACCCGATGCAACTGCCACCGTGAATGCGCTGGTCCCCGGCTTCCCCCAGCAACTCATACCGGTCATGCCCAATACTTCGGTTCGCTCCAGCAGCGTGGACAAAAAAGATTCCCTGACCAACGTGGCACTGGTCGGAACGGTGAAAGCGCCCCCGGAAGGGGTGGTGGACTACTACAAGGCCTCTCTTGAAGCGCAAGGTTTCAAGCTGGTTCCTGGCCCCGAAGCAGTCGGCAACGTCACCTCGCTTGACTTCATCCGGGGCGACGGGGAGACCGTCAACGTATCCATCCGGCAGAAGGAGGGTGTTTCCACCTTCACCATTGGCGCCAACGTGGCGGCAGGATCCGTCAAGTGACGGTTTCCTCCCAGGTCTCCTCTGAACAAGCGGAATTCGTCAGTGCCGTTGCCGGGAAACTGAACGGCTTCCTTTCCGGGCAGCAGGACCTCATGGCGGGTGTCTCTGCCGACGTCGCACCGCTCATCGGTTCCATTTCGCAGCTGGTCACTGGCGGCAAGCGCCTGAGGGCGCTGTTGTGCTACTGGGGTTGGCGGGGCGCGGGCGGCGGAGCCGGCGATCCTGACATCGTCACCGCCGGGTGCGCCCTTGAACTTTTCCAAGCCGCAGCGCTGATCCACGACGACATCATCGACCGTTCGGATACGCGACGGGGCGGGCCCAGCGTACATAAGAGATTCAGCCAACTCCACGAGGCCCAAGGGTGGGCCCTGGACAGCGGGCGTTTCGGGGACGCCGCCGCCATCCTGACCGGCGATCTCTGCCTGTCCTTCAGTGAGGAGTCGTTCACCGGCATCGGGCCACGCGCGGCGTCCGGAACACCGGCACGAAGCATCTTCAACGTCATGCGGGCAGAGGTGATGGCCGGCCAGTACCTTGACATCCTCGAAGAAGTGGCTGGACCAGTCCGCGACCGTGCGGGTTCCGTGGACCGGGCAAAGTCGATCATCCGATACAAGTCCGCGAAGTATTCCACCGAACATCCCCTCGCCCTGGGAGGGGCTTTGGCCGGCGCCCCCGCCGAACTTCTGAGGGCATACTCGGAGTTCTCCTTGCCGCTCGGCGAGGCATTCCAGATGCGGGATGACGTCCTGGGAGTTTTCGGCGATCCCGAAACCACTGGCAAGCCAGCTGGGGACGACCTCCGCGAAGGAAAAAGAACCGTCCTTGTGGGTTTCGCCATTAACCAGGCCAGCCCGGCCGAAGCCGATTACCTTGACCGCACTCTGGGCAATCCCGGCTTGGGGGCGGAAGAAGTGGAAGCGATCAGGCGCATCATTGTCCAAAGCGGCGCGCTGGAGGCCACTGAGGCGCTCATTGCCGAACTGAGTTCGCAGGCCTTCGCAGCCCTTGAGCGCTTGCCCCTGCAGGAAGTCCCTTTGACAGCGCTCAGCCGGCTTGCCGAAGCCGCCGTGAGCCGCGCGGCCTGACCGCCGGCGCACCTTCCTGCCATACGGCAGCCGGCAGTAACACGACATGACGCGTACGACGACGGTGGGAACCGTCGTCGTACGCGTTTAAGTGTGTGTTACCCCCGAGGGGGCGCGGCCCCTACCAGGCCAGTGACTGGGCGCGGCGCCTGATCTCCGTCTTGCGGCCTTCCCGCAAGGCGTCGATGGGCCGTCCCCGCAACGACTCGTCGGGGGTGAAAAGCCAAACAATCAACTCTTCGTCCGTATATCCGGCGTCGCTGAGGACCGCGACCGTCCCCTTCAGGCTGTCAACGACGTGACCGTCCTGAATAAACAGGGCCGGGATCGAACGGACATTACGTTCTCCCCGCCTGATGGCTACGAGGGCACGCTCATCCAAAAGTCCGTGGACCTTGGTGATGGAAACTTCCAGCAATTCGGCGACATCCGGCAAGGGCAGCCAGTCGGAAACAAGGCTTTCTACATTACTCACGGAACAAGGTTGCCACGCCGCCCCGCCCCTCGCCTAGCCGGAGCACGACGGCGGTGCGGGCCGATCGCCATGAAGTCGCCATTTCTGCCCTATAAATCGGTCAGCATAATCCATTACGCGTCGAATTGTTGTGCCGATGGAATAAGTATGAGAGATTCACACTGATCACTCTTGCACCATTGATAACATCAGTAACATTGGTAACACTGACAACAGCGCTAACAATCGCCCCCGCTGTTGAGATGAGGACACTTTCATGACGACGCCCCGCTCGCCGAAACGAACCATGAGCATGCCGGTCATTGCGGCAACCACGGCTGCGCTTCCCGCCGTGGTTTTGTCCTCTCTGGCCTTGGCGCAACCCTCCATGGCGACACCGGCTCCGCAGCCCCGCAAAATTCCGGCCACCCTTGCGGCGGCCATGAAGGCCCAGGCCGTCAACACCGGCACGGTGATTCCTGCCCAGGCGGTCGCGGCTACGCTTCCCGCTGCCCTGCGCCCGATGGCGCCCTCGGTTCCGGATACCTACACGATCGTCCGCGGCGACACCATCAGTGCGATTGCGCGCCGCTTCAACCTGGACACCAACGCGGTGCTTGAACTGAACAAGCTCACTGCGACCACGCTGATCTTCCCCGGTCAGACCATCAAGCTCACTGGGACGGCTTCCGCCGCACCCGCCCAGCCTTCGGCTCCGGCAGCACCCAGCACGCCGAGCACCCCGGGCAACGCCACTGTCTACACAGTGGTATCCGGAGACACCCTGGGCGCCATTGCCGCCAAGCACGGCGTGCCGCTGTCCAGCATCTTCAGCTGGAACAACCTCAACGGCAGCTCCATCATCTACCCGGGCCAGAAAATCAAGGTCAGCGGCGGATCAGCGCCGACAGCACCGTCGGCCCCGGCAGCACCGACGCCGGCACCAGTGACGAGCGCGGGTTCCTATGTGATCAAGGCCGGTGACACGCTCAGCTCCATCGCCTCGCGGCACGGTGTTTCCCTTGCCGCACTGATGAGTGCCAACAACGTCACGGCCACCACCGTCATTTATCCCGGCCAGAAACTCACCATTCCCGGCGCGGGCAGCAGCCTCCAGCCCGCGGGCGAAACCAAGCCGCTGGTTCCCAGCACCTTCCTGGGTTTCACCTATCCGCCGGCAGTAGTCAGTTCCGCCAACGAAAACAAGGCACTCCTCAATGCCTCCCCGGTGCCGACCCGCGCCGAAATGAAGGGCATTGTGGCAGATACCGCCCGGCGAATGGGCGTCAGCCCGTCCTTGGCCTTGGCTTTCGCCGAACAGGAATCCGGCTTTGACCAGCGCGCTGTCTCCCCGGCGAACGCCATCGGCACCATGCAGGTCATCCCTTCCTCGGGCCAGTGGGCCTCCGACCTTGTAGGCCGGAAACTCAACCTCCTGGACCCGTACGACAACGCCACTGCCGGTGTCGCCATCATCCGGGCGCTCATTGCGACGAGCAAGGACCTGGACAACGCGATCGCTGGCTATTACCAGGGCCAGTACTCGGTGAGCAAATACGGAATGTACGACGACACCAAGCGCTACGTCGAGTCGATCAAGGCCCGCCAGCGCACCTTCGGCTAGGTCTTGCACAGCACCTCGGAAGGGGCCCGCATCCTGCGTGGATTCGGGCCCCTTCCCCGTCTCGTTTAGGATCGTATGGTGCAAGAACCAACGCAGGACCACCTCATCGGGACCACCGTGGACGGGCGATATACGGTTTGTTCACGCCTCGCGAGAGGCGGAATGTCCACCGTGTACTTGGCTACGGACCAACGCCTGGAGCGCGACGTAGCCCTCAAAGTCCTGCACCCGAACCTGGCCAACGATCCCACCTTCCTGCAACGCCTGAGCCGCGAAGCGAAGGCAGCAGCCAGCCTCTCCCACCCGCACATCGTGGGAGTCCTGGACCAAGGCGAGGACGGCCACATCGCCTACCTGGTCATGGAATACGTCAAGGGGCACACCCTTCGCGACGTCATGACTGAACAGGGCGCCCTTCCGCCGCGCCTCGCACTGGCGCTGATCGATCCTGTCATCGAAGGACTCGCCGCCGCCCACGGCTCCGGACTGATCCATCGCGACATCAAGCCCGAGAACGTCCTCATTGCCGACGACGGACGCATCAAAGTAGCTGACTTCGGATTGGCCAGGGCAGTCTCAGCCAACACCAGCACGGGTGCCCTGATCGGCACCGTGGCTTATCTGGCGCCCGAACTGGTGCTCGGCCAGGCCGCGGACGCCCGCAGCGACATTTACTCGGCCGGCATCATGCTTTACGAAATGCTGACCGGTAAGCAACCCTACGCAGGCGACTCACCCATCCAGGTGGCGTACCAGCACGTCAACTCGGTTGTCGGACGGCCTTCAGACGTGGCCCCCGGCCTCGCCGACGACCTGGATGAACTGGTGCAGTGGTGCACCGCCACAGATGCCGAAAACCGCCCGGTGGACGGTGCTGCCCTGCTGACGGAGCTGCGCCACATCCGAACCACGCTCACCGATGAGCAGTTGGACCACCGGCAGTCGCCCGCGCAGACGCCGCACTCCCCCGCGACCGCAAACGAAACGACGCCGGTGGGCAACCCCGCCGGACATCCGACGGAGGCATTGGCCGCCACGGCCTCACCCACTGAGTTCATCTCCCACCAGCGCAATCCCACCACCATCATGGCCGCCGCTGGCACGGGGCTCCAACATTCCGCACAGGACGCCACCGACCGCGACCTGAACCAGCCTGGCAAGCGTGAGCTGAAAAGGATTGAACGGCAGCAAGCAAAAGACCGCGCCAGGGCCGCGGCAACTCCGGTCCGTCAACTCCGCGAAGGCAACCCACGCCGCCGCGGCATCATCTGGACCATCGTGATCGTCATCCTGGCATTGCTGGCCGCTTCCGCAGGGTGGTTCTTCGGCATGGGTCCCGGATCTCCCGGAACCATACCCGACGTCAAGAACAAGACCGTGGCTGAAGCCCAGCAGCTGCTTCGCACCGCCGGCTTCCAGTCTGAGCCGCAGGACGTGTTCGACGACGACATCATGCCCGGTTTCGCTGTTGGGACCGAGCCCGAGTCCGGCGCGGAAGTCCGGAAGTTCCAATCCGTCACAGTCTTCGTCTCCAAGGGGGCACAGCTTTTCCCACTGCCAACACTCACGGGAGTCACCCTGGCAGAGGCTAAGAACGCCCTCAACACAGCACAAATGGCCTTGGGCAACGTCACCGAAGCCTTCGACGACAAGGTGCCGGCCGGCGTCGTAATTTCACAGGACCCCGCAACCGGCAAGGAAGTGCGCCACGGCACGCCAGTGGCTTTGGTGGTATCCAAGGGGCCGCAGCCGATTCCCGTCCCCGATGTCAGGGGTTTGACGAAGGACGCCGCCATCAAGGCCCTCCAGGACGTGGGGCTGAAGGCAGCGATCGCTCCGGACGCGGTCAACGACAAGAAGGTACCGAAAGGCGCCATTCTTTCCCAGGCCCCGGCAGGCGGCAACCTCGTCAAGGGCGACACCGTGACCCTCACCGTGTCGGATGGGCCACGCCTGGTCAAGGTACCCAGCTTCGTCGGCAAGCAGGCCAAAGAAGCCCGCAAACAGCTTGAGGACCTGGGGTTCGAGGTTAAAATCAACGAAATCCTGGGCGGCTTCTTCGGGACCGTCCGCGACCAGAACCCCGTCAACACAGAAGTGGCCGAGGGTTCCCTCATCACGCTGACGGTGGTCTAGCACCCAAGAAAACGACAAAAGGCGCGGTCCGGATTCAGCCGGACCGCGCCTTTCGTTTTGTCAGCTCACGTGGTCAGCGCTTGGAGAGGGCGCCCGCGACCAGGAACGCCATTTCCAGTGACTGCATGTGGTTCAGGCGCGGGTCGCAGACCGACTCGTATCGGTCCAGGAACGCGTCCTGGTCGATCGGATCGGCACCGCCCAGGCACTCAGCGACGTCGTCGCCCGTCATTTCGACGTGAAGGCCGCCCGGGACCGTACCCAGCGAGTGGTGGACCTCGAAGAAGCCGCGGACCTCGTCAATGACGTCATCAAAATTTCGGGTCTTGTAGCCGTTGGGCGACGTAACTGTGTTGCCGTGCATCGGGTCGGTGACCCACAGGACCTGGGCGCCAGAGGCGGTAACGCGCTCGACGACGGCGGGCAGCTTCTCGCGGATATTCTTGGCACCCATGCGGGTAATGAACGTGAGGCGGCCCGGTTCCCGGTTGGGGTCCAACTTGTCGATCAGGCGAAGGGCGTCGTCACCGCTGGTGGACGGGCCAAGCTTGACGCCGATCGGGTTCCGGACACGGGACAGGAAGTCCACGTGGGCGTGCTCCAGTTCGCGGGTTCGCTCCCCGATCCAAAGGAAGTGCGATGAGGTGTCGTACGGCAAGCCCGTTCGTGAGTCGATACGTGTCAGCGCGCGCTCGTAGTCCAGCAGCAGTGCTTCGTGGCTGGCGAAGAATTCGACGCGCTTGAGTGCCTCAAAGTCGGCGCCACATGAATCCATGAAGCTGATGGCCCGGTCGATGTCCCGCGCCAGGGACTCGTAACGTGCATGGGCGGGGTTCTCGGTGAATCCCTTGTTCCACTGGTGCACCAGGCGAAGGTCGGCAAAGCCACCCTGCGTGAAGGCCCGGATAAGGTTCAAGGTGGAGGCGGACGTGTGGTACGCCTTGAGCATCCGGCCTGCATCATGCGCGCGCGACTCGGGAGTGAATTCGTAGCCGTTGACGATGTCACCGCGGTACGCGGGGAGGGTCACGCCGTCGCGCGTTTCGTCGTTGGAGGAACGGGGCTTGGCGAACTGGCCGGCCATGCGGCCCATCTTGATGACGGGCATGGCAGCGCCGTAAGTGAGGACGACGGCCATCTGGAGAATGGTCTTCACCCGGGCACTGATTTTGTCCGCCGTAGCGGCCTCGAACGTCTCGGCGCAGTCTCCACCCTGCAGGAGGAAGGCCTTGCCCTGGGCCGCGGCGGCGAGCCGTTCCCGAAGGACGTCCACTTCGCCGGCGAAAACCAGCGGCGGCACCGCTGAAAGCTCCTTGACGGAAGCCTTGAAGACCTCGGCGTCCGACCATGTGGGCTGCTGGGAGATCGGCAGGTCCCGCCAGGCGTCAAGCCCGGGATAGTTCGCAGCTCCGCTCTGGGCGGTGCTGGCGAGGGGGTCTGCAATGGAGGGTGCGGTGTTCGCGGTTAGCTCAGTCACCCTTCAAGAGTAGTAGCCTCCGGCGGGGTTGCGGGACTGCAGCCGTAACCGATGATGGCCGCTGCGTCACAGTTTCTCCGCTGATCCGTTCCCGCCGCCCCGCGGTTCATCCCTGTCCTCGGAGATGTCTGGGGTGGAGTCTTCGGCAACCTCGACTTTTCGGACCGGCTCCGGGCCTTTTCCGGCCAGCTGGGCCTTGACCACTGCAGCATATTCGTCCACGTACTCCTGGCCGGAGAGGCGCATCAGACCGGACATGATTTCATCGGTTACGGCCCGCTGGACCTGGCGGTCGTCCTCCATGCCGTAGTAACGGCTGAAGTCCATTGGCTGCCCGAAGATGATGCCGATCCGTCGGATGTTCGGCAGTCTCTTACCGATGGGCTGGACCTTTTCGGTCCCGATCATGGCCACCGGCACCACCGGCACCCGTGTCTGAAGGGCCAGTTTGGCGACGCCCACCTTGCCGCGGTAGAGCCTGGCATCAGGGCTGCGGGTACCTTCAGGGTAGATGCCCAGGAGGCCTCCGGATGCAAGAACATCCTTACCCGCTTGCAGTGACATTTCCGACGCAGCGCCGCCCGAACGGTCCATGGGGAGCTGGTTGCTCAACCGGAAGAACAGGGCCGTGAGGCGTCCTTTGATGCCTTTACCCGTGAAGTACTCGGACTTGGCCAGGAAGATCACGGGACGACGAACCATCAACGGAAGGAAGATGGAGTCGGAAAAGGACAAGTGGTTGGACGCCAGGATGGCGGCACCGTTTTCGGGAACGTTGTCCAGTCCTTTGACCCAGGGGCGGAACAGAAGCTTGAGGATCGGACCAAGAAAGATCCTCTTCATGACCCAATAGAACACGTTAGTCCCCTCACGGCCGACGGTTGACATGCTTCCGGCAACCCGGCCGGCACTCAAAGGCAACCCTACTCCAGTGAGAAAATCCAGGAAGAGTGACACGATGGGACGCATGACGGAACGCCCTTCACCTGCCGCGCCGCTCGCCTTCCACCATGCCGGGCATGGACCCAATGCCTCGACGGGCGTGGCCATCTGCCACGGCTTCACGGGCAGCCCCTTGAGCATGCTCCCGTGGGCTGAGTACTTGGCTTCCCAGGGATTTGCCGTATCGGTGCCGCTCCTCCCCGGCCACGGCACCAGTTGGCGGGATCTCGCTACCACACGCTGGCAGGACTGGTACCGGACCTTCGAGCAGAGCTACCTGGAACTCGCCGGCCAGACCAAGACCTGTTTTGTTGCCGGGCTGTCCATGGGAGGCGCCGTGGCTCTTCGGGTCGCCGCCCTCCACGACGTTCCGGGACTGGTCCTTGTCAACCCCGGCCTCAGCTTCTACGACCGGCGGGTGAGGTACGTGGGCGCCCTGAAGTACGTGATGCGGACCACCACCCCCATCGTGGAAGACTCACCGGCGCCGGCCACCGATGAGACGGGCGACTACTCCAAGACTCCCTTGAAGTCAGTGCATGAGCTGAAAAAGCTCTTCCGCGCTGCCGCCCGCGGCCTGCCTGAAGTGGAGGCGCCTGCACTGGTGTTCAAATCGGCGGTGGACGGCGTCATACCTCCGAGTTCCGTGGCCACCATCGAACGGCACATCGCTTCCTCCCGCCTGAAAGTCGTCACGCTTCCCCATAGCGGGCACGTGGCCACCCTTGACGTAGACGCGCCGACCATTTTCGAAGAATCCGCCGGGTTTTTCCGTCAGTATGCCGGCGAGAGAGTAGCCTCAGAGTCATCATGAACAAGCTTCCGGATTTGTCGCCGTTCCTCAGCCAGTGGAGCGGGATTGGGCCGCGCGTTGGTGTCGTGATGTCGCATGGGTTCACAGGCAGCCCGCACAGCGTCAGGCCGTGGGCCGAACACTTGGCCGCTGCTGGCTACGCGGTACGGTTGCCGCTGCTTCCAGGCCATGGCACCACCTGGCAGGACATGGCTACCCGTTCCTGGCGGGAGTGGCACCGGGCAGTGGACGAGGCTTACCTCGAACTGGCGGCCGAATGCGACTACGTCTTCACCGCTGGCCTATCCATGGGCGGCACCCTGGCCCTGCGGATCGCGGCCACCCGTCCGGTAGCCGGCACCATCGTCGTCAACCCGGGACTGGTCCTCGATGACCCGCGCGCCGTCGTCGTGGCCGCTTTGAAGTATGTAGTGAAGTCGACTCCGGCCATCGCCAATGACATCCTCAAGCCGGACCAGGATGAAGGTGCCTACGCCCGAACTCCTGTCGCGGCAGCCCATCAGCTGAAGAAGATGTATAAGGACACTGCTGCACTACTCCCCCGCATCAATGCGCCTGTTCGGGTGTACAAATCCACGGTGGACAACGTCATTTCGAAGGCAAGCCTGGAACTCCTTCGTTCCCGCGCAAGCGCACCCGTCGACATCCACTACCTGGCCAACAGCTACCATGTGGCCACGCTGGACAACGATGCCCCCGAGATCTTCCAGGGCACGGTGGAATTCATCCAAAAGACCGTTGCGAACCTGGCCGGACACGCTCCTTCCCCCGAAAAGGACACAGCCCATGAACAGGCCTGATCCCAACTCTGCCGATCAAAGCGCGAACAAGGATGACGACGCCGTCTGGCTGGACCTCGTGGCCCGGCTGGAGTCCACGCCTTCTTCGTCGACGGAATCGCCGGACCCACCGCTTGCGGACCGTGCCCCGGGGGCCGTCGGACCGTCGCAGCGCGGAACCGGCAAGGCTTTCAAGGATTTTGATCCGCTGGGTTTGACGACGCCTGCGACAGAACCTGCGCCCGACGCGTCGGCGGTCCCGGCCACGACTGACAGCCCGGGCCGCCCCCTGGGACCCCGCGATTTTGAGGCTGATGACCTTGATGATGCTTTTGTCCCCGAGGACCCACCCAGTTTGGCGGGCACCGAGCCCCTGATCATGCTGGCGTGGGTGGGCGCAGTGGGAGGTCCTGTCGCACTGCTTTTCACGGCCATGTTCTGGCGGTCCGCCCCGCTCGTCGCGATTATGGGGATCGTCGCCGCCTTCGTGGTCTCGGTGGTCTACCTCATCATGCGGCTTCCGCAGGAAAAGAATGAGGACGACGACGGCGCCCGCCTCTAGGTGCCAGCGCCGGATTCTGCCCCACGGACTTAGCTGTGCGCGCGGCCGCTGACCCGCGAAAGGTCTGCGGCTCCGATCATCCCGGCCCGTGGGCCGAGGGCAGCCAGGTCAATCCTGGCCATGGGGCGGAATCCCCGCCCGGTAAGGTTCTTGGCGAACGATTCGCGGGCCGGGCCGGCCAACAACTCCCCCGCGTCGCATAATCCTCCACCGATCACGAAAGTTCCGGGATCGAGGGCAGCTGCGAGGTTGGCCAGCCCAAGTCCCAACCACTCTCCCTGGTCAGCCAAAAGCTCGCGCGAGGTGGCGTCGCCGGCCAGGGCCAGGGCCGTGACGGTGGCCCCGGTCATGTTCTCGGCTGTGCCACCCGCCCTTTCCAGGAGCGCGCGCCCCTCCGGGGAGTTCGTCCGGACCAGCTGCCGTGCTTCCCTTCCCAAGGCGTTGCCGGAGGCGTACTGCTCCCAGCACCCTCGGTTGCCGCACTCGCAACGGTGTCCGCCCGGGAAAATGATCTGGTGACCGAATTCGCCGGCCACGCCGTAACGGCCGCGCTCCACCCTGCCGTCCATCACCATGGCACCGCCAATGCCGGTACCCAACGTGATGCACACCAGTCGGCTCTCGCCGCGCCCGGCGCCAAAGCGCCACTCAGCCCAGGCCGCCGCGTCGGCGTCGTTGGTCAGGAGGACGGGCCGCCGAAGCATCTTCTGCAGGCTCTCCCGCAGTGGCTCGTTACGCCATGCCAGGTGTGGGCTGAAAAGGACTGTGCCGCCGTCGAGGTCCATCCACCCGGCAGCCCCGATTCCCACTGAAGCGACCCGGTGCCCGGCACTGAGCTCGTCCACGAGTTCCACGATGGTCTGTTCCACGGCCCGCGGGTCGGCGCCAGGAGTCGAGCGGCGTGCTTCGGCCAGGACGCGCCCCTCCGCGTCCACCACGCCGGCCGCCACCTTGGTACCGCCAATGTCGATCCCGATCGCGAGCCCGCGCCGGCCCATATGGCTGCGGCGCGCACCCCAGGGCACATCCTTGAAAACCGGCGCTGGAGGCCTGAGTCGGGCACGGGAGCTGGACCTAATTGCGGGCATCCCATCATCCTATTCCGCAGCCGCCACACAACGGGAAACGGGCCTTCCGGAAGGGCCCGAGTTGCTTGAAATGACGGGTAATCCGTAAAGTTACTCGCCAGTAGGTGAAATAGGACACACCTCCACGAGCAGGCATACTAGAGTGAAAGCAGCCCCTCGTGGCCCGTGCATATCAAAGGAGCTACCGTGCGTGAAATCAGTGTTCCGCCCCTCGTGAGCATCGCTCCGGAAACCAACATCACGGACTTCGTGATCCGGGCAGCGGAGAAGGCATCCAACCCTGCACTGTTTTCCAAGCTGGACAGCAACGCGCAGTGGCAGGACATTCGAGCCAAGGATTTCCTGGCAGACGTCCAGGCACTGGCCAAGGGCCTCATTGCCAGTGGAGTGGGGCCGGGCGATCGGGTAGGAATCATGTCCAGGACCCGCTATGAATGGTCCCTCGTGGACTTTGCCATCTGGTTCGCAGGCGCGGTCTCGGTGCCAATCTATGAAACGTCCTCGCCCTCGCAGGTGGCATGGAACCTGGGCGATTCCGGCGCAGTGGCAGCCTTTGGCGAAGCAGCCCACCACGAGGACATCATCCGCCAGGCGGTTGCCGCGGAAGACATCAGCTCAGTGGCCAACGTGTGGCAGCTGGAGGGCGCAGGCCTGGATGCCCTGCGCAATGCCGGCGCAGGGGTACCCGATGATGAACTCGAGTCACGACGCTCCACTGCGGGGCTGGCCGATCTTGCCACCATCATCTACACGTCGGGAACCACCGGCCGGCCGAAGGGTTGCGAATTGACCCATGGCAATTTCGTGGAGCTTTCGGAGAATGCTCGGGCCTCCCTGCCGGGCATCATCAACGAGGACGGCAAGACCATCATGTTCCTGCCCCTGGCCCACGTGTTTGCACGCTTCATCTCCGTCCTGGCCGTGGCCGGTGGCGTCAAGGTGGCGCACACCCCGGATATCAAGAACCTGCTGGCCGATCTGCAGAGCTTCCAGCCCACCTTTATCCTCGCTGTCCCCCGCGTTTTCGAGAAGGTTTATAACTCGGCGCTGACAAAGGCCGAAGACGGCGGCAAGGGCGCCATCTTCCACCGGGCCGTGGACACGGCGATCGCCTACTCCAAAGCCCGCCAGTCCGGATCCCTGGGGCTCGGCCTGAAGATCAAGCATGCCGTGTTCGACAAACTCGTCTATGGAAAGCTCCGGGATGCCATGGGCGGCCATGTGGCCCACGCGGTGTCCGGTGGCGGGCCCCTGGGGGAACGCCTCGGCCACTTCTTCCAAGGAATCGGCCTCCAGATCCTGGAAGGCTACGGGCTCACGGAGACCACGGCCCCCATCTCGGTCAATACGCCATCCATGATCAAGATCGGCACCGTGGGCGCCCCCCTGCCGGGGAACTCCGTGAAGATCGCGGACGACGGCGAAATCCTTGCCAAGGGTGTGTGCGTCATGCGCGGCTACTTCAACCGGCCGGACCTGACCGAGGAGACTTTCACCGACGGCTGGTTCCGCACGGGCGACATCGGCGAACTGGACAGCGACGGCTTCCTGAAGATCACGGGCCGGAAGAAGGAAATCATTGTCACCGCCGGCGGTAAGAACGTGGTTCCGGCCTTGCTGGAGGACCAGATCCGGGCCGACGCACTGGTCTCCCAGGTCCTGGTGGTCGGCGATAACCGTCCCTTCATTGGCGCGTTGGTCACCTTGGACGAAGAAGCCCTGCCGGGTTGGCTGGAACGTCACGGACTCCCTGCACAAATGCCGCTCGATGAGGCCGCCGGTCACGCGGTGGTGAAGGCCGCAGTGCAGGAATTGGTCAGCAAGGCCAACCAGTCAGTTTCCCAGGCCGAGGCAATCAAGTCCTTCCGGATCGTTGCCGCGGACTTCACGGAGGCCTCGGGCCACCTCACGCCCTCGCTGAAGGTCAAGCGCGCCCAGGTCATGAAGGATTTCGACGCGATCATCGAGGAGATGTACTCGGCTCCCCGCGCCTCCTAGGAAACCCGGGCCACGACGAACAAAAAAAGTACCCCGTCCCACATTGAGCTGTTCAATGCGGACGGGGTACTTTTTTGGCCGGTAACTAGCCGATCACCAGCAGCAAATCGCCGCCCTGGACCTGCTCGACCGAAGAAATGGCGAGGCGGGAAACCGTGCCCGCCACCGGCGTCGTAATCGACGCTTCCATCTTCATGGCCTCAATCGTGGCAACGGTGTCGCCGGCGTTGACGACGTCCCCAGCCTTGACCGTGACGGTGACGGCACCGGCGAACGGGGCGGCTACCTGTCCCTGCTGGGCAGGATCGGCCTTCTCGGCAGCCTTGACGTTGCTGACCACGGAACGGTCGCGGACAACCACAGGGCGGGACTGTCCGTTGAGCGTACACATGACTGTGCGCATGCCCTTTTCGTCGGCCTCGGAGACTGCCTCGAGCTGGGCGATCAGGCGGACGCCCTTCTCCAACTCGATGACGTGTTCTTCGCCCTGCTGGAACCCGTACAGGTAGTCGCGGGTGTCGAGAACCGAGATGTTTCCGTAGGTTTCAACACTCTTCAGGTAGTCCTTGGTGGGCCCGGCGAAGAGGAGTCGGTTCAGCGTGTGCTGGCGAGTCTTGGAGTCACCCTTCAGCGCAGCGCTGTCTTCGGCACTGATGTCCACGTCGCGCACCTTGACGCTACGGCCCTGGAGGGCCTTGGTGCGGAACGGCTCGGGCCAGCCTCCGGGAGGATCACCGAGTTCCCCTGAGAGGAAGCCGATGACGGAGTCCGGGATGTCGTAGTTCTGGGGGTTTTCGTTGAAGTCCGCGGGATCGGCATTGAGGCCTACCAGGTGCAGTGCGAGGTCGCCGACCACCTTGGAAGACGGCGTGACCTTCACCAGGCGGCCAAGAATGCGGTCCGCTGCCGTGTACATGTCCTCAATGGCCTCAAACTGCTCACCCAGCCCCAGCGCAATGGCCTGCTGGCGGAGGTTGGACAATTGGCCGCCCGGAATCTCGTGCCGGTACACGCGCCCTGTGGGGCCCGGCAGGCCGGACTCGAAGGGTGCATATACGCGCCGGACAGCTTCCCAGTAGGGTTCCATGGCGCCGACGTTGGCCAGGCTGAGTCCGGTGTCCCGCGGAGTGTTGGCCAATGCCGCTACCAGGGCAGAAGCTGCAGGCTGGCTCGTGGTACCGGCCAAGGAGGCAGCAGCGACGTCAACGGCGTCCACGCCCGCGTCCACGGCAGCAAGCAGGGTGGCCAGCTGGCCTCCCGCGGTGTCGTGCGTGTGCAGGTGAACGGGGAGGTCGAAGCGCTCACGCAATGCCGAAACCAGCTTCGCGGCAGCTGCGGGACGCAGCAAGCCAGCCATGTCCTTGATCGCGAGGATGTGTGCCCCGGCGTCGACGATCTTTTGGGCGAGGTCCACGTAGTAGTCAAGCGTGTACAGGTCCTCGTTGGGATCAAGGAGGTTGCCCGTGTAGCACAGGGCGACTTCCGCCACCGCCGTACCCGTCGCACGGACGGCGCGGATGGCCGGGGCCATCTGGTTCACGTCGTTGAGGGCGTCGAAAATACGGAAAATGTCGATACCCGTGGCGGCGGCCTCGTTAACGAATGCCTCCGTCACCTCTTCCGGGTACGGGGTGTAACCCACGGTGTTGCGTCCGCGGAGGAGCATCTGGATACAGGTATTCGGCAACGCCTGGCGCAAAGCAGCCAAGCGGTCCCAGGGGTCCTCGCCAAGGAAGCGGAGCGCGACGTCGTAGGTCGCCCCACCCCAGGCTTCGACGGAGAGGAGTTCCGGCATCAGGGCCGTCACTGCGGGGCCGGCAGCCACCAGGTCACGCGTACGGACGCGGGTGGCCAGCAAGGACTGGTGGGCGTCACGGAAGGTCGTGTCCGTAACCGCCACGGCCTGCTGCTCGCGAAGAGCCTTCGCGAAGCCCTCCGGACCCAGCTCCAGCAACTTCTGTCGGGACCCTGAAGTGGGGACGGGGCCCTCGACGGCGGGGAGCTTGCTGGCAGGGTCGGAGTGGACCTTGAGCTCGCCGTTCGGCTTGTTCACTGTCACCTCCGCCAACCAAGTGAGCAGCTTGGTGCCGCGGTCAGCGGAGATGTGCGACTTGAGCAGTTCAGGGCGCTTGTCGATGAAGTCGGTAGCCACGTTGCCCGCGTTGAAGTCGGGGTCCGCGAGAACAGCCTGAAGGAAGGGAATGTTCGTGGAAACGCCGCGGATGCGGAACTCTGCCAGCGCCCGTCGTGCGCGGGCTACCGCAGCGCCATAATCCCGGCCACGGCAGGTAAGTTTGACCAGCATGGAGTCGAAGTGCGGGCTGATCTCGGCACCTGAGTAGACGGTACCGCCGTCGAGCCTGACTCCAGCGCCGCCAGCGGAGCGGTATCCGGTAATCTTTCCGACATCCGGGCGGAAGCCGTTGGCCGGGTCCTCCGTGGTGATGCGGCACTGAATAGCCGCTCCCTTGATGGAGACCGAGTCCTGGCTCAGTCCGAGATCCGCGAGGGTCTCCCCCGAAGCAATCCGCATCTGGGCCTGCACGAGGTCGACGTCCGTGATCTCTTCGGTCACCGTGTGTTCCACCTGGATACGGGGGTTCATTTCGATGAAGACGTGCTGGCCGGCCCGTTCACCCTCGGTGTCCACCAGGAACTCGACCGTTCCGGCGTTGACGTAGTTGAGGGCCTTCGCGAAAGCGACAGCATCGCGGTATAGCGCCTGTCGGATGTTCTCGTCCAGGTTTGGCGCAGGAGCGATCTCCACTACCTTCTGGTGGCGTCGCTGGAGTGAACAGTCACGCTCAAAGAGGTGCATGACGTTGCCCTCGGCATCAGCCAGGATCTGCACCTCAATGTGGCGCGGGCGCAGCACTGCCTGCTCGAGGAACATCGTGGGATCGCCAAAGGCGGCGTCAGCCTCGCGCATGGCGGACTGCAACGCCTCCGGCAAGGCCTCGCGTGTTTCCACGCGGCGCATGCCACGGCCGCCGCCACCGGCGACGGCCTTGGCGAAGATGGGGAAGCCTATCTCATCTGCGGCAGCAATGAGCTCGTCGAGGTCCTTGGAAGGCTTGCTCGACTTAAGGACCGGGACACCGGCCTTGCGCGCCGCTTCCAGGGCTGCGACCTTGTTGCCTGCCAACTCCAGCACCTCGGCCGGAGGACCCACGAAGGTGATTCCGGCAGCTTTGGCGGCACGCGCCAGGTCCGGGTTTTCCGAGAGGAACCCGTAACCGGGGTAGATGGCGTCAGCGCCGGCTTCCTTGGCGACGCGGACAACCTCCTCGACGTCCAGGTAGGCGCGGACGGGGTGGCCCACCTCGCCGATCAAATAAGCTTCGTCGGCCTTCTGCCGGTGGATCGAGTTGCGATCCTCATGCGGAAAGACGGCTACGGTCTTGGCGCCCAGTTCATAACCAGCGCGAAACGCCCTGATCGCGATTTCGCCGCGATTGGCCACCAGAATTTTCGAAAACATACTTCTCCTGCATCATTGCGGGTGGATCGGTCGGTGGTCACAGTGTGTAGTGCCGCCAGCATCAAACACAAATCTTTGTGGCAACCATCACAAAGGAATCGTCATTTGGGCTGTATATGCGTGCGCGCGACCGCACGCCATGCTATCGGGGAAGGCTCCGTTCACCGCCCTGGCGCGTAGAAAGCGGGAATCCGCGGCGATGCACCATATGATGTTGAGGGGGCTTCGGCAAACCCCGGCTCCGGTGCTTCCGGAGCCGAATCAGCGCGATACGGCAACCGGCGTTAGGTTTTGGTTTTTCAAGTGCAAGTAGTCAGCATCAGCAGCCTCAAAGGTGGCGTCGGCAAGACGTCCGTGACCACTGGCCTGGCGTCCGCGGCCCTCGCAGCCGGCATCCCCACCCTGGTGGTGGACCTCGACCCCCATGCCGATGCCACTACGGCACTTGGCGTGCAACCGGGCTCGCAGCTGGACATCGGCCGGATGCTGAAGAGCCCCCGCAAGGCCAGGATCCAAGAAAACGTTGCCGGCAGCAGCTGGGTGTCCAACGGATCCAGCGACGGCACGTTGGATGTCGCAGTAGGCTCGGCCTTCACTGGAATCTATGACCGCCCGGACCTGGGTCGCCGCGATCTTCGCAGGCTGTCCGCGGTACTGGCCGGCACTACCGCATACGAACTCGTCCTGGTGGATTGCCCTCCGTCCCTGAATGGCCTGACACGCATGGCCTGGAGCGCCAGCGACCGCGTGGTCCTGGTCGCCGAGCCAGGGCTGTTCTCCGTGGCCGGCACCGAACGCACCATGCGGGCCATTCAGCTGTTCCGGCAGGAGTTCGCCCCCAACCTGGCTCCCGCCGGCATCGTTGCCAACCGGGTCCGCACAGGATCGGCTGAGCACACGTTCCGTTTGGCGGAGATGGAATCCATGTTCGGGGAGCTGCTCTTGACGCCCCACATTCCTGAACAGGCCAACTGGCAGCAGATCCAGGGCGCCGCGCATTCGGTGCACCACTGGCCCGGCGACTCGGCCAAGAACTCCGCCAAGCTGTTCGACGCCCTGCTCCAGAACCTCCTGGAAGGCCAGGCCGCCTTGCGGGACCGCCGCCAGCGGTAAGGCCAGGTCCAATACTTCGCAATAAAGGAAGAGCCTCTCCCCGGCGGGGAAGAGGCTCTTACTCTGTCATGCGAATTCTTTGGGTGGCTGGTTCCTAGCCGATGCGGCGCGCTACACGCCGTTTGCTCAGTTCGTCGTCCGGAAAGGACTGCTCGGCGGCGTGCTCGCTTGGAAGAGCAGCCAGGCTTCCCTCAACTTCCCGCCATACGCGCCCAACGGCAATGCCGAAAACGCCTTGTCCGCCCTGTACAAGGTCAATGACCTCGTCGGCTGACGTACATTCATAGACGCTGGCGCCATCGCTCATCAGGGTGATTTGGGCCAGATCCTCAACGCCGCGTTCCCGCAGGTGCTCCACGGCGGTCCGGATCTGCTGCAGGGAGACTCCAGTATCGAGAAGTCGCTTCACCACTTTGAGGACCAGGATGTCCCGGAAGCCATAGAGGCGCTGCGAACCGGAACCGGCGGCGCCGCGGACGGCAGGCTCCACAAGGCCGGTACGCGCCCAGTAGTCAAGTTGCCGGTACGTGATGCCTGCGGCTTTGCAAGCGGTGGGGCCGCGGTAGCCCGCGTCCTCGTCCAGCACAGGAAGGTCCTCTGTGAAGAGCAAACCTTGGGCGCCGGATGCGGGCGCAGCAATGCTGGCAGAGGACTGCTTCAGCTCGCCTGCTTCGCCTTTCGGACTCACGTGACCTCCTTGTTCTCAGTTCCCTTGGGGACGGTGCACACACCGATACAACACCGAAATGCAGCATTGTAATTCCCGCAAGGCGGCACCTTCCAGTGTGACTTGCGTTGGCAGTGGATGCAACGGGAACTTGATACCTTCGACGTTAGGCCCGTGGGGCTCCGAGGTCAAAGACCTTGGGCCCGAATTCCAGTCGTGTCGAAAGTTTCACCCTCAACTTTAGGCTTAGGGTGCCTTCAGCCCTCGAAATCCTCGGGCTCAACGTCATCCAGGAACTCGCGGAAGCGACGCATTTCACGTTCTTCGTCCACTGTTGGATCCGGTTCGGAGTCTTCGCCTTCGTCGTGTTCGGTGATGCGGACGCCGGCTTCGTCCATCACGGCGTCGGCACACCAGATACGGCATTTCGCCCGTAAAGCAAGTGCCAACGCATCCGACGCGCGCGAACTGACCACCGTGCCGTCGTCGAATTGCAGTTGGCCATAGAAGATGTTGTCCTCCACCGCCACAATGTTGACGCTGATAATCGAATGTCCCAAGGATTCCACCACATCCACCAGGAGATCGTGGGTCATGGGCCGCGGAGGGACGACGCCCTGCTGGGCAAGGGCGATGGCGCTGGCCTCAGGGGTACCTATCCAGATGGGAACGTGACGCTCGCCATTGATTTCCCGCAGGAGGACCAGCGGCTGGTTGGACGGCAGTTCGATCCGGACGCCGACGATTTCGACCTCGATCATTAGCCGTCCATCCGGGAGATGTGGCCGTGGACCAGTGCCCTGTGAAGAGTCAGGCAGAGATCGCTGATCTCGCGGGCGGCCTCGGCTGCCCGCGCCTGGGAAGCGGCGTCGCGTCGGGAGGTCAACGGAGCAACAGCCCGCTCGACCAATCCGAATTCGCGTTCAGCCGCCGCCTGGAACGGCCGGAGGTGGCGTGGTTCAAGACCATGGCTTTCCAACTGGACACATGCCCTGGCGACCTGCAGGGCGTGCTCGTCAAACTTCCCGCCACTATGGCTGATCAGTCCGAAACTCAGGAGCGACTCCAACAAGGGCACGCTGGCGCCTGACTCGGCACGCAATTGCTCCTCCGTCAGTGCCCGGGCACGACCCTGCACTTCTGCTGCCATTTCCGCCGAAACCACCCGGGGAGAAACCGTGACGCCCGGGGGCAGGTTCTCCGGCCGCTCTCCACGATCGATGGCATCGAGATAATCCTTGATGACTTTGAGCGGCAAGTACTGGTCGCGCTGCAGGGCGAGGACAAAACGGAGCCGCTCCACATCGTGATCGGCGTACTGCCTGTACCCGGCAGGTGTCCTCTTCGGGTTAATGAGGCCCTTTTCCTCGAGGAAACGGATCTTGGACGCAGACATCCCCGGGAAGTCGTCGCTCAGCTGCGCGAGGACTTCCCCGATGTTGAGGACCTGCGGTCCGCGGCGGTCCGGCTGGGCAATAGCCACAGGCAGATACCCCGTCAGACTTGGCCTGCTGCGCGGACAGGGCTCAGGTAGTAAGTCAACCGGAACTTGCCGATCTGGACCTCATTGCCACTCTTGAGCTGCACGCGGTCAACACGGTCGTGGTTGACGTACGTTCCATTGAGGCTGCCCATGTCCACCAACTCGAAACCGGTAGCCGTCCGAATGAACTGGACGTGCTTGCGGGACACAGTGACATCGTCAAGGAAGATATCCGCATCGGGATGACGTCCGGCCGTAGTGGTGTCCGCGTCGAGCAGGAACCTGGCGCCGGCGTTGGGTCCGCTGTGCGCGATCAGCAAAGCCGAGTTCGGAGGCAGGGCGTCCACCGACGCCCGTTCCTCGGCGCCCAGCTGGGGGGCGATGCTGGGCTCATCCCACGTTGGCGTGATGCTGATCGAGGTGGTCTCCGACGTAGGCTGCTCCTCCGCGCCGTTCCCGACATTGGCTTGATTCTGTTCGCCGCCAACCATGGAATTTCCTCCTCATCCGCCGACAGTTCCAAACCCTGCCAGCACTTCCGCATCCCGGTACCGCCGGGCAAATCGGTTCCCGGCCCGCCGTACCCCCTCCCACAAGGGGAAACGGCCTGACGGGCCAGATAACTTTAGCCTACCTGTTGTTCGTACTCCGATGCACTGAGCAAAGAATCCACGGCATCAGCTTCGGCCAGTTTTACTTCGATCAGCCAGCCTTCGCCGTAAGGGTCCGAGTTGATGAGGGCAGGATCAGTATCAAGGGCGTCGTTGCGATTAGTGACCTCTCCCGTCACCGGAGCGTAGATATCACTGACACTCTTGGTCGACTCGACCTCCCCCACCACTTGGTTCCCGGTGACTTTGGTGCCGGGCTCGGGCATTTGGGCGTACACCACATCCCCCAGCGCGTCCTGCGCAAAGTCGGTGATGCCAATCCGCACCACACCTTCGGAGTCCGGCGCAGACACCCATTCGTGTTCTGCGGTATAGGAAAGATCTGCTGGAATATTGCTCACGGGTGGCCTTTCATCGGGATAATGACGAATCTCGACGGCGGCCCGCAATGCTGGCCACCGCTGAAAGTATAGGCACAATTCCCCTGCACCTATTTGGGGTCTCTGCCATGATTGACCCATGACTGAACAAGCACAAGTACCAGCTCGGAAAAAGGGCAATGCGGGGGTCAAAGTCATTCTGATACTGGTGGCATTGCTTGTTGCTGTGTGCGCCTATTTTGTTCTTGGTGCCATCCTTCCCCGTTGGTGGTCCGATGTCATCGCCGGGCAAATACGGCGTGACCTTGGAGCGAGTGTCCTGGTGGGCATGTTTTACGGCTTCACTTTCACCTTCCTTCCCTTGCTGGTGGCTTGGCAGGCCACCCGCAAAGCCGTGACCTGGCCGTGGAAAGTCGCCATTGTTCTGGTAGCTGTCGCGATCGCCACGCCAAACCTGCTCACGGCCGGGATAGTTTTCGGCAGCACCGAGTCAGCCCATGCGGGCCAGCGGACCTTGAGCGTGGATGCAGGATTCTTCACCACTTGGACCGCGGTTTCCGCCATTGCCGCCGTGGTGGCCTTCATTGGAGTCACTGTGCTGTGGGCTGTATGGAGGAGGCGCGGAAAGCAAATGAAGGCCCTGAAGCAAGCCGAAAACGAACGCGTAAGGGCCGCCAAGAACGCAGCCGCGGAAACGCCGGGCACAACGCCCTTGGCATAGGACAGCGAAACCCGCCACGGAAAGGTTCGTGGCGGGTTTCTTTTCTTCGGGCGGTCCAGCCTCAGGCGACAGTCGCCCCGCGCGGTTCGCGTTCGACGCCGGCCGTTGCAGTCTGCAGCGCGGCTCCTCCGCGCTTGGCTGCGGCGGCGGCAATAACCATGACCACCAGTGCTGCGACGGTGATGCCGGCGCCGGCCCAGATGGGTGACGTATACCCGAGCCCTGCCGTGATGGTCACGCCGCCTAGCCAGGCTCCCAGGGCGTTGCCCAGGTTGAAGGCACCGATGTTCGCCCCGGACGCAAGCGTCGGCGCTGTAGAGGCGAAATGCATGACCCGCATCTGCAGGCCAGGGACTGTCGCGAACCCAAACCCGCCCATCAGGGCGAGGGAGATCAACGTGGCAATGCCGTTGGAGGCAGTGAGGGCAAAGAACACCAGTACTACGACGAGCCCCGCGAGAATGACGATGAGTGTCCTGTCCAAGGCCTTGTCTGCTGCCTTGCCACCGAGGAAGTTTCCAACAAAGAGTCCGCCTCCGAACAGCACCAGGAGCCACGGCACCGCACCCGACTCGAAACCGGAGACCTCCGTCAGGGTGAAAGCAATGTAGGTGAAGGCACCGAACATTCCGCCGAAGCCCAGGATAGTGACGACGATGGAGAGCCAGACCTGGCCGGACTTGAAGGCACCCAGTTCGCTGCGAAGGCCCTTGGTCGGTTCCGTGCTGGCCTTGGGAACCATGAGCGCGATACCGAGGAGGGCGATGACACCGATAGCGGTGATTGCCCAAAAAGTGGAGCGCCAGCCGAAGTTCTGGCCCAGGAGGGTTCCAAAGGGTACACCCAGCACATTGGCGGCCGTGAGGCCCGTGAACATGATGGCGATGGCTCCGGCCTTCTTGTGGGACGGGACCAGGCTCGCGGCCACCACCGACCCGATGCCGAAGAAGGCACCGTGGCAGAGCGCGGCGACTATGCGGCCAATCAGCATGGCCGTGTAGCTGTCGGCGATGGCGGAAAGGAAATTGCCGGCAATGAAGAGGACGAGCAAACCCATGAGGACAGGTTTACGCGGCAGGCGGGTTACCGCAGCCGTCACCAGCAGGGCACCGACAGTAACGCTGAGGGCGTAACCGGAAATGAACCATCCGGCAGAAGCCTCGCTGACCTGGAAGTCGGAAGCAACCTCCGGGAGGAGGCCCATGATGACGAATTCGGTCAATCCGATGCCAAATCCGCCTAGGGCAAGGGCAATCAACCCTGCGGGCATGTGAAGCTCCTTAGCTGGGTGGTTCCCACGGGAGTGGAAGTGCGCCGCCGGGAACCGTAGAATAATATTTGCAGACGCTCTATATATAGTTGCACACGCTAGATACTTGCGCAAGCAACTACATTTCCTGGTGCGTCTGCCCAGATCCGCCAAACAACTGAGGAGCACAGCACACATGGGCATCAAGGATGACGCCGTCGAGGTTCGGGCACAGGGCTGGCGCACCCTTGCAGCCCTGCACGGAAGCATCGAGGCGGAACTGGAGAAGGCGCTGCAGGCGGCCAACGACCTGTCCGTGGTTGAATACACGGTCCTGGACGCCCTGAGCCGCCAGGACGGGTGGCACATGCGGATGCAGCAACTGGCCCGCGCCACCGCCCTGTCCAGCAGCGCCACTACCCGCCTGGTCAACCGGCTTGAAGACCGCGGGCTCCTCACCCGCATTCTGTGCGCAGACGACCGTCGGGGCATTTACACCGAGCTGACGGCGGCCGGTCAGAAACTGCTCGAGGCAGCCAAGCCGGTCCATGACGACACCCTGGCTGCAGCACTGGATGCGGCCGAGGCCGTGCCGGAGCTTGAACCCCTGGTCCGGGCACTCGGCGCGCTGCAGAAGGTGTAGCCAAAATCCCGGTCTTGTTCGTTTTCCCAGGCATGAACGCCCGGGACCAACGGACAAGCCGGGAGAACATGGCATGTTAACGACCAAAGGCCGGAATCACTGCGTTTCCGCGTGATTCCGGCCTTTATGGTCGGGCTGACAGGATTTGAACCTGCGACCCCTTGACCCCCAGTCAAGTGCGCTACCAAGCTGCGCTACAGCCCGCTGGTTCCACCGTTCTCCGCCTAAGTTTTCCTCCGAAGAGTCCCACCTAAGCAGTCCGGCCGAACCACCTCCAAAAGCTTACACGAAGTTGGAGGGTGCCAACGCCATCTCAGCCAAACTCGGCTGTGATGCCCGTCTCAATCAACGCTTCTTGCCGCGCTTCTCGCGGACACGCATGTTGACCTCGATGGGCGTGCCCTCAAAGCCGAACGTTTCGCGGAGGCGGCGGGTGATGAAACGGCGGTATCCGGGGTCCAGGAAGCCGGTGGTGAACAGCACGAACTTCGGCGGCCGGCTTGATGCCTGCGTGCCGAAGAGGATGCGCGGCTGCTTGCCACCACGGACGGGGTGCGGGTGCGCGGCAACCAGTTCGCCCAAGAACGCGTTCAGGCGTCCGGTGGGGATACGACGGTCCCAGCTCTCCAGTGCAGTGTCCAGCGCAGGAACCAAGCGGTCCTTGTGCCACCCGGTCTTGGCTGAGATGTTCACGCGCGGTGCCCACTCAACGTGGGCCAGGTCCTGCTCGATTTCACGCTCAAGGTACCGGCGGCGTTCGTCGTCCAGCAGGTCCCACTTGTTGAACGCGAGAACCAGCGCACGGCCGGACTCGATAGCCAACTGGAGGATGCGGACGTCCTGCTCACTGAGGACCTCGTCGACGGCAAGAAGCACGACCGCGACCTCCGCCTTTTCGAGCGCGGCCTGCGTACGCAGGGACGCATAGAAGTCCGCACCCTGGGCCATGTGCTGGCGACGGCGGATACCGGCAGTATCCACGAAGCGCCACGTGCGGTCGCCGAGTTCGATGAACTCGTCAACAGGGTCACGTGTAGTGCCGGCGAGGGTGTCCACGACCACACGCTCCGAGCCCGCAAGCTTGTTCAGCAGCGAGGATTTGCCCACGTTCGGGCGACCGATCAGCGCGATGCGTCGCGGTCCGCCGGTGCGGTCCACGCCTTCCACCAGGGAGTATTCGGGCAGGGTGTCCATGACGTGGTCAAGGAGGTCGGCGACTCCACGGCCGTGGAGTGCGGACACGGGGTACGGCTCGCCAAAGCCAAGGCCCCACAGCGTCGCCGTGTCGGCTTCCTGGGCGAAGTCGTCAACCTTGTTGGCCACCATGATGACCGGCTTCTTGCTCTTGCGGAGCATCTTCATGACGCCCTCGTCCGTGGACGTTGCGCCCACGGCGGAGTCCACGACGAAAAGCACGGCGTCTGCCAGTTCAACAGCCATCTCGGCCTGCTCGGCGACCCGGGCGTGGATACCCTTGGCGTCGTGCTCCCAACCGCCGGTGTCCACCAAGGTGAAGTTACGGCCGTTCCAGTGAGCGGAGTACATGACGCGATCGCGGGTCACACCGGGCGTGTCTTCCACCACTGCTTCACGGCGTCCCAGGATGCGGTTCACCAGGGTGGACTTACCCACGTTCGGCCGGCCGATGATGGCGAGGACGGGGTCCAGCTTCAGGGGGCCTTCGTCGCCCTCGTCGCCGTACTCGCCGCTCAGCAGCGCCGCGTCTTCTTCATCGAGCTCGTAATCGTCCAGGCCCGCCCGAAGGGACGCAGCGCGGAGTTCGGCCTCGTCGTCGTCCAGGGCAGCCAGGTTCTCCGCCACCTGGTCGGTGCCGGTGGGCGTGTATTCGTCGTCGCCGGCTCCATGGAGGCCGGATTTTTGAGTCGTATCGCTCATTGCACTTTCCTTAGGGGTGGTCTGCCGGCGTCCCGGCTACTGCTGTTTGGCGGTGCTGCGAAGTGGATGCTTCGGGCGCAGGCTCGCTGGGGAGGCCCTGGCCCGTGGCCCGGATGGCGTCCTGGACGTGTTCGGCCAGGGCGTCGCGGATGTCCGCAGCCGCCCTGTCCATTGAAACACGCCCCGGCTCGCCCTTCCGGCGCTTCACCGTGACTGGTTCGCCGAAGCTGACATAGAGCTTCCGGCGTGGTTTGGGGATATGGTCCCGATGCTCATCACCCTGGCGGGTTCCAAGAATGGCGACCGGTATGACTGTCGCGGCAGAGTTCAGTGCCAGCCAGGCAACTCCACTGCTGATGCTTTCGGCGGAACCGCTCCCCCGGCTTCCTTCCGGCAGGATACCGACGCAACGGCCGGCGTCGAGCAGTTTCTTGGCGGTGTGCAGGGCCACGCGGTCCCCTGTACGGTCCACGGGAATCTGCCCGGAGCCCCTGAGGACCTTGCCGAGGATACCTGTGAACATCTCCTTTTTGACCAGGATGTGCATGGGGCGGGGCGAAGCACCGAACATGACCGGGCCGTCGAGGAAGCTGATGTGGTTGGCGGCGAAAACCACCGGGCCGGCGGCGGGCACGTTGCTTTTGCCCGTGACCTCGGTCCGGTAGTACAGATGATCGATGATCCATCCGATGGGACGGCTCCACAGCCGGGTCCATGGCGCGGGAAGCTGGTTCTCAGTCGCCATAGATGACCTTGCTGACGATCGCCAGGGCAGTATCCACCGTCTCCTCGAAGTCCAGGTCCGAAGAATCCAGCGTCACTACGCCGTCGGCAGCCTGCGTAAAGTTCACCACCGTGGAGTCCTTGGCATCACGCTGGATCACCTGGGCGGCAAGTTGTTCCTTGCTTTGCGTGCCACCCAGCTGGATGCCACGACGCCGGAGCCTGGCTTCTTCACTGGCGGTCAGCAGCATGCGGACCTCGGCATTGGGGACGACGACGGTAGTAATGTCGCGTCCTTCCACCACCATGCGGTGGTGGTGCTGGCCGATAAGCTCCCGCTGCCGGCGAATGAGTTCCGTGCGCGCCCCAAGCGTGGTGGCGACCGCACTCACCGACGAGGAAATGAGGGGGTCCCTGATTTCCTCCGTGATGTCCGTTCCGTCCACGGCTACATACTCCGTGGCTGTGGACGTGCTGATTTCCAACGGGATTTTCTTGGAAGCGTCCTCCACCGCGGCGCCGTCGTGAAGGTCCACCCCGGTCTTCAGGCAATACCAGGTCAGGGCCCGGTACATGGCGCCGGTGTCGAGGTACGCCAGCTTCAACCGCCTGGCCACCTCTTTGCTGACGCTGGACTTCCCGGAACCTGAAGGGCCGTCGATGGCAATCACCAAAGGCTTGCCGGGGCGGGCAACCGTTTCGGGGCCAAAGAATTCTCGTGTCATTACTGGAGTACCCGCCATCCACGGTCAGTCAAAGCTTCAACAAGGAGGTCGTGCTTGCTGGGAAGCACGGAAAGCTCCACCATGCCCACATTCTGACCCGACGAATGGTCGAGCCGGAGGTCTTCGACATTCACGCCGATCTCGCCAATCTCCGTGAGGAGGTGCGCGATCTGGCCCGGTTTGTCATCCACCAGGATAGTGAGCCACGAGTAGGCCTGCGGCGGGCCGCCGTGCTTGCCCGGAATCCGGGCCTGCCCCGCATTGCCCTCGCTGATGAGCTGTGCAAGGTCAAGCCGGGCTCCGGGTGCCAGTGGTTCTTCCAGTGTTCCGATCAGGCGGTTCAGGTCTTCGCGAACGCCGTGCAAAATCGAAACCACCTTGTTCGCATTGCCGCCCAGGATCTGCACCCACAGGGTGGGGTCGCTGGCCGCGATGCGGGTGGTGTCCCTAAGCCCGTTGCCGGCCAGGGACAAGGCATGCATCGGCGTCCCCTGAAGTCGGCTGGCGAGCAGGGATGACATGATCTGCGGCAGATGCGAAACCAAGGCCACCGCTTCATCGTGCTCGTCCGCGGTGAACTGCGAAACGGTCGCCCCGAGATCTCCGGCGAGGGACCGGGCCGCCTGCAGGGCCGCACTTCCGGTTTCCTCCGTCGGACAAATAACCCACGGCATGGACGTGAAAAGCTCACCGCGCGCCGCGACCGGGCCCGACTTTTCCCGGCCGGCCATGGGATGGGTGCCCACGTACCGGGTGAGATCAACGCCCCGCTCACGCAGTTCAGCCTGGATGGTGGCTTTCACGCTGGCAATATCGACGACGACCGCGGACGGGTAGTCCCCCAGCGCCTTCTCCACGACATCGGCCGTGACGTCCGGCGGCGCGGCAACAACAACAAGCTGGGGTTCTTGGTCCAGCTCCGCCAACGGACGCCCCGCACCGATATCCACGGCAACCGCCTGATTGGTCGGTGACGGATCAAAAAGGAAGACGGGAACCCCGCGGCCGCGCAGGCCCAGGCCTATGCTGGCCCCAAGCAGGCCTGTACCGAGAACGACGACCGGGCCATCGAGATGGCCCCGGCCGTGCGTACCGAATGCCGACATGCCCTAGAGCCCTACGGATGCCAGGAGGTGCCCGACTTCCTGCCTGCCGAGGTTGCGGATGCTGCCCTGTCGCTGGTCGCCCAAACCGATGGGACCTACCTTGACACGGACCAGCCGCTCCACCGGGAAACCGACGGCGTCGAACATGCGACGCACAATACGGTTCTTGCCGGAGTGGAGGACAACCTCGATCAGGACGTGGCCGGGAGTGGAGTCAACCAGCTTGAACGAGTCCACAGCTGCTACGCCATCCTCGAGCTCGACGCCGTTCTTGAGCTTGGCGCCGACGCCCTGCGGGAACGGGCCACGCACCTGCACCAGGTATGTCTTGGGTACCTCATAGGAAGGGTGCGTCAGGCGGTTGGCGAGTTCGCCGTCGTTCGTCAGCAGCAGCAGTCCCTCGGTGGCGACATCGAGGCGTCCGACGTGGAACAGTCGTTCGCCCTTGTTCTTGTTGTTCTTGAGGAAGTCGCTGATGCAGGGCCGGCCCTCGGGGTCTTCCATGGTGGAGACGACGCCCTTGGGCTTGTTGAACACCATGTAGACCAGCGTTTCGTCGAGCTGGATCCGGATGCCGTCAACGTGGATCACTGCGGACGTGGGGTCCACGCGCATACCGAGCTCGGTGGTGACCTGTCCGTCCACTTCGACTCGTCCTTCGAGGATCATTTCCTCACAGACGCGGCGGGAAGCCACGCCGGCCTGCGCCATGACCTTCTGCAGGCGTACGCCGTCTACGTCGTGAAGGTCCGACTGCGGGACTTCCTGTCGCGGGCCGCGGTTGCGGCCCGGCTTGCGGATGGGGCCCAGGTTCTGGCCGAAGCGTTCGCTGCCGAACGCTTTGGAGCCGAACTGCTTTGCCTGCTTCGGCTTGGGCTTCAGCGCGCCCGGAGTACCGGGAGCCTTGCCAAAGCCGGGCTTGTTGGAGCCGGGCTTACGGAAAGGCTTGGCTGGCCTGGCGGCCTGGCCACGATCGTAATCGCCGGCCGATGTGGGGTTGTCGGGATCGAAGGGAGCCGCTTCGCGCGGCTTCGAAGCCTTGAAGGGGCGGCCCTCGCCCTGGGTGAAGTTGCGCTTTCCAGCGCCGGCGCTGCCGCCGCGGCCGGAAAAGCCGCCGGCGTTGGAGCGGCCTGCGCCGCCCTTGGCCTCATTGCGTCCGGAGCTGTTGCGCCCCGAACCGTTACGTGGTGAACTCTGGCGTCCCGCCTGTGTCATGACCCGTCCTTGTGTAGTAATGGCCGGCATTTGGTGTTGAAATCAACACTAGCCAGCCGGACAGACATCGTCTGCCCCTTGTTGCTGTGCACCTTGTTGCGGTGCGTGTGTCCGTATTAAGTTCTGGTGCCGCCGTTTGTGGCCGTTGGCTACATCCGGGTGGCGTCGTAGTACTCGTCGATCCCTTCCAAACCAGGAAGGTGGGGCGAGAGCTGGGGCAGTTCCGCCACCGAGCCAATGCCCATCCGTTCAAGGAAGTAGGAGGTAGTCCTGTACAGGACCGCCCCGGATTCGGGATCGTTTCCGGAGTCCTCGATCAAACCACGCTGGGTAAGAGTCCGGACCACGGAATCGACGTTAACGCCGCGAATCGCGGACACCCGGGCCCTGGAGACCGGTTGCCGGTAGGCAATGACCGCCAGAGTCTCAAGCGCCGCCTGAGTCAGCCTGGTGGTCTGCCCTTCCAGGACGAACCTGCCCACGATGTCGGCGAAATCCGACCGCGAATAGATCCGCCACCCTCCGGCGACGTTCCGCAATTCAAAACCCCGGGGTGCAGTGCTGGCATCGGCAAAGCCGACAGCATCCACGTCCGGGGCTTTAACAGTATAGCCGCTATACTCCCGCTGCAGGTCATGCAGCAAACCCTCGACGACGGCCACCGTGACGTTCAGTCCCGCGGCCAGCTCTTCGGTGGTGGCGGGCTCGTCGATGACCATGAGGACTGCTTCCAGTGCCGCCTTTGCACCCCCGGGCAGCACGTCCAGTTCAGCCAGGCCATCCTGGGCCGCTTCCTGCTCATTCATCGCTGTTCTCCGTGCTTCCCTGTCCGGGTCCCGCTTCGTATTCCTCGCTCAGACTGGAACTGTCCCAGTCTGCGTCATCACCGGTCCACCGCACCGTCAAATCCGCCAAAGGCTCGGGCTGTTCGAAGGCCACTACCCGGTCCCGGAACATTTCCAACAATGCAAGGAAGCGCGCCACCACCACCAAGGTGTTTTCGGCATCGGCTATCAACGCCTGGAAGGACAAGGGCGCACCCAACTTCAGGCGGTATCCCATGATTTCGGCCTGTTCCTTGACGCTGACCGGCGGAGCATGGAGGTGGCCCAAGCCCACTTCCTCGGGCACGGCGTCTTTGGGCTTGAGCGCCTTGGCAGCCAGTTCCGCAAACTGATCCGGGGTGTGCCGCCAAACAAGCTCCGGCAGCAGGGCGGCGAAATGACCTTCCAAAGCAACCTGGCGGGGGTATCGACGGGCTTCCTGTTCCAATGTTTCGCCCAGAATCCCGGCGATCTGCTTGAACGCCTTGTACTGCAGGAGACGGGCGAACAGCAGGTCCCGGGCCTCGAGGAGCGCGATGTCCTCGGCGTCTTCTACTTCGCCGGCCGGAAGGAGGCGCGCGGCCTTAAGGTCCAGCAACGTTGCGGCGATCACCAGGAACTCGCTGGCCTCGTCCAACGCCCAGTCCTCGCCGAGTTCCTGCAGGCGGCGAATGTACTTGATGAACTCATCGGTGACGGTAGCCAATGCCACTTCGGTGATGTCCATCTTGTGCTTGGAAATGAGGCCAAGCAGGAGATCAAAGGGGCCGGTGAAGTTGGCCAGCCGTACCTCAAAGCCCGGCTTGCGGGCTTCGGAGGTACCGGCGTCAGACGCTGTGTCCCCCACGGTTGCTGACGCGGCCGCGGGAGTGTCAGTCATGGGGGCGAGCGATGGTCCCACCGTCCCCTACGGCGCGCCGCCGCGCGAAATCAGTTCCTTGGCAAGGCGGCGGTAGGCGTCTGCGCCAATGTGGTTGCCGGCATAGCTGGTGATCGGCTCAGCCGCCACGGTGGCATCGGCAAACTTGATGGAGCGTTTGATGACGGTTTCGAAGACTTTGTCGCCGAAGGCCTCAACCAACCGTGAGATCACTTCGCGGCTGTGCAGCGTCCGGGCGTCGTACATGGTTGCCAGGACGCCGTCCACCTGCAGGCGCGGGTTGAGGCGGTCCTGCACCTTTTCGATGGTCTCTACCAGGAGGGCGACAGCGCGCAATGCAAAGAACTCGCAGATCAACGGAATGATGACTCCGTGTGCTGCTGTCAGGGCGTTGACGGTCAGGAGGCCCAGGGAAGGCTGGCAGTCGATCAGGACGACGTCGTAATCGTCTTCGACGCTCTTCAGTGCGCGGTCCAGGACCTGCTCGCGGGCTACCTCATTCACCAGCTGGACTTCGGCCGCGGAAAGGTCGATGTTGGCGGGCAGGAGGTCCACGCCGTCCACTCCGGTCTGCTGGATGGCGTCGCGGATGCTCACCTTACGGTCCATGAGGACGTTGTAGACGGTGAGGTCGAGCTCGTGCGGATTGGCACCCAGCCCAGCAGACAGTGCTCCCTGAGGATCGAAGTCCACCAGGAGGACACGCCGACCATACTCTGCGAGCGCAGCCGCGAGATTGATGGTGGACGTGGTTTTGCCTACGCCACCCTTTTGGTTGACCATGGCGATGACTCTCGCCGGGCCGTGGGAGGCCAACGGAGCGGGTTCCGGAAATTCGCGGTGGGGGCGCCCAGTGGGCCCCATGATGGCGTCTTCCAGATCGAGCCCGGTACCTTCCAACGTTGCGGAACCCCGTTCGATGCTCACGTATCCAACCACTCTTTCGACGACGATCTTCCCTGCTGCTGTGCCCCCGGCTTCAGCGCTACTACCCACTTAGGCTACAGGCCCCGACACGGTATTCCGGGGAACTTGACATTGGCCGCGTATTGAGCCTTGACCCTCTAGTAGAGGTCGAAGGTTTCGGTTGGGGCGTTGTGTCGGAGCGGGAGCACGGAAGGCCGGCACCCAACAGGTGCCGGCCTTCGTTTCATTGCATGCTTCGCGTTGCGGCGCTAGACGGTTGCTTTCTCCCGGGGCCCACCCTCGGGAACAGTTTCCTCGTCACTGCCGTGGGCGATCATGGTCTGCTCGTCGAACGGCTCGCTGCCGGACAGCACCCGCTCCACCTGGCCATTGTCGATTTCCTTGACCCAGGTGCCGATCAGGACCGTGGCCACGGCGTTGCCGGTGAAGTTGGTCAAGGCGCGGGCCTCGGACATGAACCGGTCGATTCCCACAATCATGCCCACGCCGCCCAGCAGTTCCGGCTTGTGTGCCTGGAGGCCGGCGGCGAGTGTTGCCAGGCCTGCGCCGGTGACACCGGCAGCACCCTTGGAGGCGATGATCATGAAGATGAGCAGCGAGATCTGGGCGCCCAGGTCCAGCGGAGTGCCCATGGCGTTGGCGACGAAGAGGGACGCCATGGTCAGGTAGATGGCTGTGCCGTCCAGATTGAAGGAGTAGCCCGTGGGGACCGTGACACCAACAACCGGCTTGGAGACACCAAGGTGCTCCATCTTGGCGATGAGGCGCGGAAGGGCAGCTTCGGAGGAGGACGTGGAGAAGATGAGCAGGTACTCGCGGGCCAGGTACTTCATGAGCCGGAAGATGTTGACGCCGGCCACGACCCGGAGCAGCGTTCCCAGGATGACCACGATGAACAGGGCGCAGGTGATGTAGAAAGCCAGCATCAGGGTGAACATGCTGAAGATCGCTTGGGCACCGGTTGCACCGACGACGGCGGCGATCGCACCGAAGGCGCCGACGGGGGCAAGCCACATGATCATGATCAGGATGCGGAAGACGAGCCGCTGTCCGTGGCCGATGGCCTTCAGGATAGGAGCACCCTCCTTGCCCATCTTCTGCAGGGCGAAGCCAACCAGGATAGCGGCCAGCAAGGTGGGCAGGACCGGGATGTCGCCCGGGATGATACCCAGGAGGAAGTCCGCGGTGCTGTCCGTTGCGGCCTTCTTGTTCGGGTCATAGGGGGTCAGCTTAAGTCCCTCTCCCGGGTGGATGAGGTTGCCGACAACCAAGCCGATGGCAAGGGCGAACGTAGACATCGCCACGAAGTAGCCCAGCGCCAGTCCACCCACCTTGCCCACCGTTGCGGCCTTGGCGATCGAACCGATACCCAGCACAATCGTGCAGAAAATGACGGGGGCGATCATCATCTTGATGAGCTTGATGAAACCGTCGCCCAGCGGCTTGAGGGATTTTCCGACCTCAGGGAACAGCAGGCCGACTACGGCGCCCAGCACAACGGCCAGGATGACGGCGATATACAGGTAGTGGGACTTGTCGAGCCCCTTGCGTCCACCTTTGGCAGCGACTGCCGACTCTCCTCGTTGAGAGGTCATAGGATTCTCCTTCTGGATACTGTGTAAGGCGCTGCGGTCCTGCACTGATGTCCAATCCGCTGCCCTTGTGTGATATCCATCATTGAGTCGCTGGTGACACACATCACCATTGCGGTCATATTGGTCATGGGAGGCCCACGTGTTTCACAGCTGGAGCATCGCCCGCCGTCTGTTTGTGGCGAACCTGCTGTTCGTCCTGGTACTGACGGCGGCATTCGGTGCGTTTTCCGTGCTGGAGGCCCGGGACCGTGCTTACGACGACGCGGGCAGCCGAATGCGTGCCATCTCAACGTCCATAGCCAACAACCCGCTTGTCCTCCAGGCTGCATCCACGGCGGACCCATCGGCGGTACTTCAGCCCTACGCCCTGAAGGTCATGAGTGAGGCTGATGCGGATTTCATCACCATCATGGCTCCGGACCGGACGCGGTGGACCCATCCCCGGGCAGAGGAGCTGGGCAAGCCGTACATAGGAACCATCGAACCAGCCTTGAACGGCAACACGTTCACCGAGGTCACAGCCGGGACACTTGGCCCCTCGGTCCGGACCATCTCCCCCGTCAAAGACCAAGGTGGCACGGTCAAGGCGCTCGTAGCGGCTGGTGTGACAGTGCGGACCGTGGACACAGACGTCGCCGAACGCCTGGGCGTGATCGGCGGCATCGCCTTGGTGGTGCTCACCTTCGGATCCATCGCTTCCTGGCTGCTTGGGCGATACCTGCGTTCGGTGACGCGCGGCTGGGGTCCGGAACAACTGGCCCAACTCTTCGCCTATTACGAATCAGTCCTGCATTCCGTGCGCGAGGGACTCATCCTGGTGGACACGCGCGGCAAAGCAGTCATGTACAACGACCAAGCGGCGGAACTGCTGGGCCTGGAGCCATCCGACGCCGATCGGTCACCTGATGCTGCCCCACGGTTGGCCGACCTGCCGTTCGACGGCAGCCTGCGGGCGCTGTTCGAGTCCGGCAGGCCGGCCCATGATGAAATCCACCTCACGGGGTCCAGGATCCTGGTGGTCAACCAGGCCCCTGCGGTGGCGCCGGTGCCCGGGCGCAGCAGGGTGAAACCAGCCGTCTACGGCACGGTGGCCACCATCCGCGACCGCACAGAGATCGAATCATTGGGCACTGAGCTGCAGACCATGAAGACGTTGTCCGATGCCTTGCGGGCCCAGACCCACGAACACGCAAACCGGCTGCACATGATCGTTTCGCTGTTGGAGCTGGGCCGTACGCCGCAAGCCCTGGATTTCGCCACGAAGGACCTCGAGTTGAGCCAGCAGCTTACCGATGACATGGTGGCATCCGTGGACGAGCCGGTGATGAGCGCCTTGGTCATGGGCAAGGCCGCCGAAGCCCATGAACGTGGGGTGGAGTTGGCGGTCCGTACCTCCGGCAGTTCCGGTGTCCGCGGGCTGGAGATCCAGGACCTGGTGACCATCCTCGGCAACCTGCTGGACAATGCAATCGACGCGGCAGCCGCTGGTGAGTCCCCACGAACGGTGGAGTTGGACGTGGAAGCCGGGGTTGCCGCCGTCGAATTCACGGTGCGGGACACCGGCAGTGGCATCAACCCCGGGTCCATTGATGACGTACTCCAGTACGGTTTCAGCACCAAATCACCGGCAGCCGGTGCAGGAGGAGCCCATGGCCGCGGGGTCGGACTGGCGTTGGTGAGGCAGGCGGTGCAGCGGCTGAACGGTACGATGACCATCAGCAATCCCGGCGGCGCGCAGTTCCATGTTGTGTTGCCCGTGCCGGATCCCGAGGAAGAGCAGGAATGACAGACATCCGCGTCCTGGTGGTTGAGGACGAGCCGATAGCATCCGATGCCCACTCCGTCTACATCGGCCGCCTTGAAGGCTTCACTTTGGTAGGTACGGCACCCGATGGGCAGTCGGCCCTGCGCATCCTTCGTGAATTTGCCGCGGCCGGCGCACCGGTTGACCTGGTACTGCTGGACATGAACCTGCCTGACCTGCACGGCCTGGACGTGGCACGCCGCATGCGGTCGGCAGGAGTTTTTGCGGACATCATCGCGATTACCGCCGTCCGGGAACTGAACATCGTGCGCAGTGCCGTGTCGATCGGCGTCGTGCAGTACCTCATCAAGCCTTTCACCTACGCGACGTTCGCCGACAAGCTGGGCAGCTACCGGACGTTCCGTGACCAGTTGGCTGGGTCGATGTCCGGGATCTCCAAGGCCGGAGCGTCGCAGAGCGACGTGGACCAGGCGTTCGCGAGCCTTCGCGCTCCGACGGAGTTGCCGCTGCCGAAGGGCCTGTCCGGCTCGACACTGGAGTCCGTGAAGGACCTGGTCAGGGCGCGGCAACAGCCTGTGTCGGCCAGCGAAGTCATGGATGCGCTCGGTATGTCCCGCGTCACCGCCCGCCGGTACCTGGAGTACCTGGCCGACGCTGGGACGGTTACCAGGGCGGCCCGGTACGGAACTCCAGGGCGGCCCGAAAACGAATACGGCTGGAACCGAAGCTAATTTCTGTATACACAGCGGGCAGAAAACACTCATTCTGTCGCTTTTGCCTGTTTGTGTGTATACACTGAGGGCATGCGCGCCAGTGACCGGGCCTATACTGCCCTCCGGGAAGACATCATCGAATGGCGCCTTCGTCCGGGCACGGTGCTGGCGGAGGTTGAGCAGTCCGAGCGCCTCGGCGTGTCCCGCACACCGGTCCGGGAGGCGCTGGGCAGGCTCACAGCTGAGGGATTGACGGCGGCGGCAGGAGGCCGCGGCGTCGTCGTCACCGATATCTCGCTGGAGAGCATCGACGAACTGTTCGAACTGCGCGAAACACTCGAAGTGCGGGCCGCAGGGCTGGCCGCCCAACGCGGCGAGCCCGGCATCTTCGCCGAACTCCACGCCAAACTGCTGCTCGCCCCGGAACTGCTCAGCGAAAACGACCCCGCCCGGCACGACTACTACGCGCTGGTGGGCCGGTTGGACGACGCCATCGACGCCGCCATTTCAAACACCTACATGGCCCACGCGATGCGGAGCCTGCGCGTCCATTTGGTCCGGGTACGCCGCCTGGCGGCCGATGACGCCGCCCGCCTCCACGCGGCCGCCGCCGAACACGCCGCCATCGCAGAAGCCATCGCCGCCGGCAACCCCCGGCTGGCAGAAGCAGCCACCACAGTCCACCTGCATCGCAGTCTCACCCACGTCAAAGCCACCCACACCCCTGCCTGAATACACCCACTGACCAGAAGGAGCACCATGGTTAAGAACCATCACGTCCGTGTCTACAAGAGCGAAGAGAACCTGCCCCGCGAGGAGCAGTTGGCGCACAAGATCGCCGTGGTCGCCGCCGACCCCGTCGAGGTGTCCCCCGAGGTCACCGACATGGTGATCAACCGGATCATCGATAACGCCTCCGTGGCCATCGCGTCGTTGAACCGTGCACCGATCGTCGCAGCCCGCGCCCAGGCCCTGACCCACGCACCGTCTGCCAACGGCAAGGGTTCTTCGGTTTTCGGTATCAGCGAGCAGGTCTCCCCTGAGTGGGCCGCTTGGGCGAACGGCGTGGCCGTGCGTGAGCTGGACTACCATGACACGTTCCTGGCCGCGGACTACTCCCACCCTGGCGACAACATCCCGCCGATCTTGGCTGTAGCCCAGCACGTTGGCTCCAACGGCGCCGACCTGGTCCGGGCCATCGCCACGGGCTACGAAATCCAGGTGAACCTGGTCAAGGCCATCTGCCTGCACAAGCACAAGATCGACCATGTCGCCCACCTGGGCCCCTCCGCCGCCGCTGGCATCGGAACACTTCTTGGTCTGGATGTTGAGAAGATCTTCCAGTCCGTAGGCCAGGCCCTGCACACCACCACCGCCACCCGGCAGTCCCGCAAGGGCGAAATCTCCACCTGGAAAGCCCACGCACCAGCCTTCGCCGGCAAGATGGCCGTCGAAGCCGTGGACCGTTCCATGCGCGGCCAGACCTCTCCTGTGCCGATCTACGAAGGCGAAGACGGTGTGATCGCCTGGATGCTGGACGGCCCGGACGCCTCCTACGAGGTTCCGCTGCCGCTGCCCGGTGAAGCCAAGCGCGCCATCCTGGACACCTACACCAAGGAACACTCCGCCGAGTACCAGGCCCAGGCGTGGATCGACCTCGCCCGCAAACTGAACCGCGAACACCCGGAGACCACGGATCCCGCCAACGTGAAGTCCGTGCTGATCAAGACCAGCCACCACACCCACTACGTCATCGGCTCGGGCGCGAACGACCCCCAGAAGTACTCCCCCACCGCATCCCGCGAAACCCTGGACCACTCCATCCCATACATCTTCACCGTCGCACTACAGGACGGCGCCTGGCACCACGTGGACTCCTACGCCCCCGAACGCGCAGCCCGCCCGGACACGGTGGAACTCTGGCACAAAGTCACCACCGTGGAGGACCCGGAATGGACCCGCCGCTACCACTCGCTGGACATCGCAGAGAAGGCGTTCGGCGGTTCCGTTGAAATCACCCTCAACGACGGCACGGTCATCACCGATGAAATCGCTGTGGCCGACGCCCACCCGCTCGGCGCCCGGCCGTTCGCCCGCGAGCAGTACATCAACAAGTTCCGCACGCTTGCTGCCGGGCTGGTGGAGGAAGCCGAGATCGAAAGGTTCCTCGCCGCCGTCGAACGCGTCACTGAACTGGGCGAAGGCGAACTGGACCAGCTGAACATCACCGCAGCCCCCGGCGTGATCGACCTCAACAACGCACCCAAGGGACTGTTCTAAATGCTGTACTCCAAAGTCACCCCCGAACAGAAGCGGCTGAAACTCCGGGAACTGCTGGCCTCCGGGACCGTGCAGCAGTTCCCGGGAGCCTTCAACCCGCTCTCGGCCCGGCTCATAGAAGAGAAGGGCTTCGCCGGCGTCTACATCTCCGGCGCCGTCCTCGCCAATGACCTCGGCCTGCCGGACATCGGCCTGACCACCCTCACCGAGGTAGCCACGCGCGCCGGGCAGATCGCCCGTATGACCGATTTGCCGTCGTTGGTGGATGCCGACACCGGATTTGGCGAACCGATGAACGTGGCCCGCACCATCCAGGAACTCGAGAACGCCGGCCTGGCCGGTTGCCACATTGAGGACCAGTTCAACCCGAAACGCTGCGGACATCTGGACGGCAAGAACGTCGTCGACATCGACACCGCCACTAAACGCATCCGCGCTGCAGCAGACGCCCGCAGGGACCCGAACTTCCTCATCATGGCCCGGACCGATATCCGCGCCGTTGAAGGAATCCAGGCCGCACAAGACCGCGCCCGAGCACTGGTGGACGCCGGGGCAGACGCGATCTTTCCCGAAGCCATGCGGGACCTGCACGAGTTCCAGGCCATCCGAGACGCCGTGGACGTGCCCATCCTTGCCAACATGACCGAGTTCGGCAAAAGCGATCTCTTCACCGTCGACCAGCTCCAAACCGTCGGCGTGAACATGGTCATCTACCCTGTCACGCTCCTCCGCATTGCCATGGGCGCTGCAGAGCGTACTCTGGAATCGATCAAGGCTGCGGGGACCCAAGAGGCGCAAGTGGAGAACATGCTCACGCGTGCCCGCCTCTACGAACTCGTGGACTACGAGGCATATAACCAGTTCGATACCGGCGTATTCAACTTCAAGGTTCCTGGCATCCGCTAGGTTCCAATTTCATCAAGGGGAACGCAGGGTCCCCCTACCGGGCCCTGCATCATGAACGAAGGAGAGCAGCATGGCAGCTGTTGACATCAAAAAGGGCCTCGCCGGCGTCGTGGTGGACTACACCGCCGTCTCGAAGGTCAACCCGGACACCAACTCGCTGCTGTACCGCGGGTACCCGGTTCAGGAACTGGCCGCCAAATGCAGCTTCGAAGAAGTGGCCTACCTGCTGTGGAACGGCGAACTGCCCAACGAATCGCAGCTCGCGGAATTTACTGCCCGCGAACGCGCGGGCCGAGCCTTGGACCCCGTTGTCAAGTCCGTTATTGATACGCTGCCCACCACGGCGCACCCCATGGATGTCTGCCGCACGGCAGCTTCCGTGCTGGGCGCCCGGCACGAACTGGCCGAGGATTCATCGCCTGAGGCCAACATGAAGAAGGCCATCGACCTGTGGGCTGCCATGCCCGCCGTCGTGGCCTATGACCAGCGCCGCCGTCGCGGTGAGGACGTCGTGGAGCCACGCGAAGACCTCGACTACTCGGCGAACTTCCTGTGGATGACGTTCGGCGAAGAACAGGTCCCCGAAGTGGTTGAGGCGTTCAACGTCTCGATGATCCTCTACGCAGAACACTCCTTTAACGCCTCTACCTTCACCGCCCGGGTGGTCACCTCCACGCTCGCTGACCTGCACTCAGCGGTGACCGCCGCGATCGGCGCCCTCAAAGGCCCCTTGCACGGAGGCGCCAACGAAGCCGTCATGCACACGTTTGACGAAATCGGCATCCGCAGCGAGGAGTCCCTTGAAGAGGCCGCATCCAGGGCGAAGACGTGGATGGAAGACGCCTTGTCCCAGAAGAAGAAGGTCATGGGCTTCGGACACCGTGTCTACAAGCACGGCGACTCCCGTGTTCCCACCATGAAAGCCGCACTGGACAAGATGATCGCCCACTACGGACGACCCGAACTTCTTGGACTTTACAACGGTCTGGAGCAGGCCATGGACGAGGCCAAGGCCATCAAGCCCAACCTCGACTACCCGGCCGGACCCACGTACCACCTCATGGGCTTCGACACCCAGACATTCACGCCCCTGTTCGTGGCCAGCCGCATCACCGGCTGGACCGCGCACATCATGGAGCAGGTAGCATCGAACTCCCTCATCCGGCCTTTGAGCGAATACAACGGCCCCGAAGAGCGGCACGTGCCGTAGGGCTCAGGCCTCAAAGCAGGAAGAACGACGGCGGTCCGGTCACCTAAGGTGGCCGGACCGCCGTCGTCCGTGGTACTAAACCGGACCCACCCACGCCTCGGTGCGGACCTCCGCGACGTTTTCGTTGTCGGCGGCCAAGGCGACACGGACCGCGATACGCTGCCCCGAAATCATGGCAGGCAACCAGTGCTCGGCGTCCGCCCACATGCGTTCCACTGGGAGACGGGCCACCGGGAACCAAGCAGGCGCGATTTCAACGCTTTCGGTGGGTTCCCCATCCCAGGCGCGGGTGAGGAACACGGTGGTAGCCATGTTCCACTCGGGCCGGGCCGGAAAAACAAAATCAACTGTCCCGGCAGGAACCAAGTCCTCCGGCGCCACTACCACGTTAATTTCCTCCATGACCTCACGACAAGCAGCCTGCTCCGCGGTTTCGCCCTCTTCCAGGTGTCCACCAACGCCCACCACCTTGCCGCGGCCGAAGCCAGTCTTCTTGGTGCCTAGCAGCACGTGCTCACCGTCCGCGGCATCACGAAGGAGGAAGCACAAAGTTACCTGGGCTGCAGTCATGCTGCCTACCTTAACCTGATCTCCCCAGCCAAAGCCGCCATTGCTACAGTGAGCCCATGAGCGAAGGTGGGGGTGACGCGGGCGCCAAAGCGGCCGCCGTCGAGGAAGATGGAGGGACGCCGTCTACGGCGGGAAGCGCCGAGGACGGGGCGACTGTTATAGACGCCGAAGCCAAAGCCGAGCGGGACTCCTGGCTGCCGCGTTGGCTGGTGGCTCATCCGTTGTACGCCGGATGGGCGTGGACCCTCCTGTGGGCCGGGCTGATTGTCCTGGACGAAGTGGTGGACCTGGCTGGATGGACCTGGTACCTGCTGGTCCTGATGGCAGCGATGCCCACGCTGATCTCCACGCTTGTGGTGCTGCATGCCACCCCACGCAGCCATCTCCGGGCGGTTGATGCGACAGTACTCGGACATTTCTTTGTCCGGTTCCTGGCGTTGGTGGCGGCGTTCATGGTGTGGGCGGCTTCGGTGGTAATGAGCGCGTCCATCTCCACCACTGTCCAGTCCGTCATTGGCGACTCGGAAAAGGAAGTCACTGCTCTTGGCTTCAACCTCATGCTGGCCGCCGTTCCCCTGGTGCTGTCCGTCCTCTGGATGGCGTTCATTGTCCGGTGCGCGTGGTTCCTCCGGCGGCTGCGCGGTTGGCGGCAAGTGCCGGTCAAGACGCGGGTTCCCAAGAAGTTCCTCCGCGGCCGGCCCCGGCTCAAGCGGGTGGTGGTCGGCCTGGCCCACCCGGGCCTCCTGCTGGTGGCTGGGCTGGGCACGTCTCTGCTTGCCCTGTTTGTGGACGCCGTCGAGTTGACCTTGAACGTCATAGGCTAGCCTCCTCCGGCTTGGCAGGACGGCCTAGCCGAGCGCCCTCGGGTGCGCAGCTGCGTAGACTTCCCGCAAAGTGTCCGCCGTGACCAGGGTGTAGACCTGCGTAGTGGTGACAGACGCGTGGCCCAGGAGTTCCTGCACCACCCTGACATCTGCTCCGCCCTCAAGCAGATGGGTGGCAAAGGAATGGCGCAGCGTGTGCGGCGAAACATCCTTGGTGATCTGGGCCTTCTCGGCCGCAGCTTTGAGGATGGTCCACGCACTCTGCCTGCTGATCCGGCCGCCCCGGGCATTGAGGAACAACGCCGGCGTCCCTTTCCCCTTGGACGCCAGCAGCGGCCGGCCGCGGACTACATAGGCGCTGACGGCGCGGGCACCATACGAACCCAGAGGCACCAAACGCTCCTTGGAACCTTTGCCGAACAACCTGACGATCGCGGGATCGCCACCGGAGTCTTCAAGGGAGACGTCATCCACGTCCAGGCCAACGGCCTCGCTGATGCGCGCCCCGGTGGAGTAGAGGAACTCCAGGAGCGCCCGGTCCCTGAGCCCCGTCGGCGTGTCCGTACCGGCAGCTTCCAGGATGCGCGTGACTTCGCCAACGCTGATGGCTTTTGGAAGCCTCTTGCCCGGCATCGGCGGGTGGACATCGCTGGCAGGGTCCGCCGTCGTGGTTCCTTCCAGCGCCCAAAACTTGTGCAGGCCGCGGACGGCCACCACTGTGCGCGCTGCGGAACGGACACCCAGCACTGTTGCGCCGTCCGAGCCGTCAGACAATGCCTGGACGAAGGCCGTTACATGATGGCGCGTGATGTTGCCGGGACGCTCGATCCCTTGCGCCGCCAGGAAGTTCGAGTACCTTGCGAGGTCGCGACGGTACGCAGCCAACGTGTTCGCTGCCAGACCCTTTTCCACGCCGACGTGCTGCAGGTAGTCGGTAACAGCCCGGTCAATGGCATTGAGGGTACGGGTAGGGGCCTCGGCCATGCTCAGCGCTGGCTCGGATGTGCTGGCCAGGGCGCGTTCGCAGGACGGAGCTTAGTGAACCCATCGGCCTTCGCTGCTGCGGCAGCCAAGATTCCCAGCACCGCGGACGGATTGTGCAGCCGGCCTTCGAGGACAGCCTGGACGGCATCTTCCAGCGGGACCCACTGAAGCTCAATCTCGGCCTCTTCGTCCGTCCTGACATGCCTGTCCGCTTCCGGAACGTCAGTAATTCCGCGGGCCAGGTAGATTCGGACCGCTTCACTGGAAGAGCCCGGCGAATTGAAGAAGTCCACCAGGACATTCCACGTAGCAGCGACCAGGTCGGCTTCCTCGGCCAACTCCCGCGCCGCGCCCACCACAAAATCTTCGCCTTCCACGTCCAGCAAGCCGGCCGGGATTTCCCAAAGGTCCATACCGACGGGATGCCGGTACTGCTTGAGCAGCAGGACCTCGCCGTCCACGTTCATGGGAAGCACAGCGACGGCGCCTGGGTGGTCAATATAGTCCCGGACCAGGGTGTCCGTGTCTTCGCCGAGCTGGAACGAGTCACTGACCACGTCCCAGATGCGGCCTTCGTAAACCTTGCTGGTGGACAAAAGACGGCGCGGGCTCGGCATGTCCGAAACCTGCCTTGATGTGCGGGGGGTTTCAGAAATACCGGGCATCGCGCCGTCCTTCGCTAGTACGTGTGTTTACTTGGCAGCTACCGCGCGGGCGCCGGTCTTCGTTGCCACGGGTGCGCCTTCGCGACGCTCCAGGGCAGCCTTGACCAGGCCTGCGAACAGCGGGTGGGGACGCGTGGGCCGGGAGCTAAGCTCCGGGTGCGCCTGCGTCGCAACGTAGTACGGGTGCACTTCGCGGGGAAGTTCCACGTACTCCACGAGCTTGCCGTCCGGAGAGGTACCGGAGAACACCAGGCCCTCGGCAGCAATCTGCTCGCGGTATTTGTTGTTGACCTCGTAGCGGTGGCGGTGGCGTTCGCTGACCGTAGTGGTGCCGTAGGTCTCGGCGATGACCGAGCCTTCGTCCAGTTTGGCTTCGTAGAGGCCCAGGCGCATGGTGCCGCCAAGGTCTCCCTTGCCGTCCACAATGTCCAGCTGTTCTTCCATGGTGGCAATGACCGGGTACTTGGAATCGGGCTCGAACTCGCTGGAGGAAGCGCCTTCCAGGCCAACCACGTTGCGGGCGTACTCGATCACCATGCACTGCAGGCCCAGGCACAGGCCAAGGACGGGAAGCTTGGATTCGCGGGCGAACTTCAAAGCCCCGAGCTTGCCTTCGAGGCCACGGATTCCGAAGCCGCCAGGAACGCAGATGGCGTCCACGCCGGCCAGGGACTTGGTGGCACCCTCAAGGGTTTCGCACTCGTCCGAAGGGACCCAACGGATCTTGACCTTGGCTTCGTTGGCGAAACCGCCGGCACGGAGGGCTTCAGTCACCGAAAGGTAAGCATCGGGGAGGTCGATGTACTTGCCTACCAGGGCAATCTCGACCTCATGCTTGGGGTTGTGGACAGCTTCAAGCAGCTTGTCCCACTTGCTCCAGTCAACGTCCTTGAACGGCAGGTCCAGGGCACGCACAATATAGGAGTCCAGGCCCTGCGAGTGCAGCGTCTTGGGGATGTCGTAGATGCTGGGAGCATCTGCGGCGTTGACCACGGCGTCGATGTCGACGTCGCACATGCGGCCAATCTTCTCCCGCATGGCGTCCGGCACTTCGCGGTCCGAACGGATCACGATTGCTTCCGGCTGGATGCCGATGGAGCGAAGGGCTGCCACGGAGTGCTGCGTCGGCTTGGTCTTCAGTTCCTGGGAAGGACCGATGTACGGCACCAGTGAAACGTGCAGGAAGAAGACGTTGTTGCGGCCCACATCCTGGCGGACCTGGCGGGCCGACTCCAAGAACGGCTGCGACTCGATGTCGCCCACCGTGCCACCGATTTCGGTGATGATGACATCCGGAGCGTTCTTGCCCTCGGCGGGCAGACGCATGCGGCGCTTGATTTCATCGGTGATGTGCGGAATGACCTGCACGGTGTCTCCGAGGTATTCACCGCGGCGTTCCTTGGCGATGACCGTGGAGTAGATCTGGCCGGTTGTGACGTTGGCTGAACCTTCGAGGTTTTCATCGAGGAAGCGCTCGTAGTGTCCGATGTCGAGGTCGGTTTCGGCGCCATCATCCGTCACGAATACTTCGCCGTGCTGGAAGGGGTTCATCGTGCCCGGATCCACGTTCAAGTAGGGATCGAGCTTCTGCATTGTTACAGACAAACCGCGTGCCCGCAGGAGGTGGCCGAGGCTGGAAGCCGTCAGACCCTTACCGAGCGAGGACGCCACACCACCGGTGACGAAGATGTGTTTGGTCGTCTTGGACGAGCCCGGGAACCGGGAATTTACACGGGAATTTGATCGCTGCACCACGGAATTCGAGCTTATCATCAATTACGCCTTCCAAGCGTCTGTTCGGATTCCCCAAATGGTCAATAGTTGCTCAGGACTGCGAGGCAATCAAGAGCCACCGGGGTTTGGAGTGCACCGATGTGATGGTGCTCGCACTGCGGGCAATCGTGTTCAGGCCCGCTGCGGCAGGAGCTTCGCGTCGTCCAACAATTCCTGGGCGTGTGCCTGCGCGGATTCGGAGTCCTCTTGGCCGGCCAGCATCCTGGCAAGTTCCTTGACCCGCTCCTCCTCGCTAAGCAACTGCACGTCGCTGGAGGTGAATCCGGTGGTGGTCTTCCCGTCAGAACCCCGCACGGACGTCTTGGTCACACGGATGTGCTGATCGGCAAAAGCCGCCACCTGCGGCAAGTGGGTCACCACCAGCACCTGGACGTGCCGGGCCAGCATGGCCAGCCTGCGTCCGATCTCCACGGCGGCGCGGCCGCCTACCCCTGCGTCCACCTCATCGAAAACAAATGTCGGAACGGGATCCACTGCGGCGAGAACTACCTCGATGGCAAGCATGACGCGGGACAGTTCACCGCCTGACGCCCCCTTCCCCAGCGGCCGGGCAGGAGCGCCGGAGTGGGGCTGGAGGAGGAACGCGATCTCATCGGTACCCCACGGACCCAACACGTCGCTGCCGTCCACCTCGATGACCAAGGTGGCGTCTGCCATGGCCAGGGCCTTCAGTTCGGCGCTGACGCGTCCTGAGAGGTCTTTGGCAGCCTTGAGGCGGGCTTTGCTGATCGCTGCTGCCTGCTTGCGCAGGCTGGCCTCCGCAGCTGCTACCTCGGCGTCCAAGGATTCGATTCGGGTGGAGTCGTCCTGCAGCTCATCCAACCGCGTCCTTGCGGTTGCAGCCCATTCCAGCACTTCGTCAATACTCGGGGCATACTTGCGGATCAGCTTGGCCAACGCCGCCCTCCGTTCCTCGATTTCGGAAAGCCGCTCGGGTCCCTCGGTGTCCAGGGCCGCCTGGTAGCTGGACAGCTCGGCGGCGATGTCATTCAGGAGGAACCCGACCTCCGCCAGCCTGGTCGCAGCAGAACGCAGTTCTTCATCGTGTTCAGCTACGTGCTCCAGCGTCCGCTTGGCCGCATCCACCATGGACGTTGCATCCCCTGCGTCGCCAAATTCCTCGGCGATGAGGGACTCATGGGCTGCCGCCGCAGCCAGCCGCAGCTCTTCAACATTCGCCAGCTTCACGGCCTCGGCCTTGAGGGTTTCGTCCTCGCCCGGCTGCGGATCCACGTCGTCGATTTCCGTAAGGGCGGCGTCCAGGGACTCAGCCTCGCGGAGCCGTTCGCGGGCTTCGCTGCGCAAGGTATCAAGTTCGGTCTGGATGGCTTTCCAGTGGTTGTACAGCTCTTGGTACTCCCCCAGGCTCTTGGCCAGGGGTGCACCGGCAAAACGGTCCAGAGCATGGCGTTGGGCTGTTGCGCTCTTGAGCCGGATCTGGTCCGACTGCCCGTGGACCACCACCAGGCTCTCCCCCAGCTCGGCCAGCACCCCTACAGGTGCCGCGCGTCCGCCAACGTAGGCACGGCTGCGCCCGTCTGCACCAACCGTGCGGGCGAGCAACAGTTCAGCAACGCCGTCGAACTCTTCCGCCTCGCCGCCGGCCTCCTTGGCGCGCTCCACGGCGCTGTGCGCCGGATCAAGCTTCAGTACAGCCTCCGCGGACGCGGACTTGGCGCCGCTGCGGACCGCCCCCGCGTCCGACCGGGCACCGAGAAGAAGCCCGACGGCGGTCACCACCATGGTCTTGCCGGCGCCGGTTTCGCCTGTGACGACGCTCAGGCCGGGGCCCAACGGCAGGGCGGCGTCGGTGATGACGCCAAGGTCACGGATTCGGAGTTCTTCAAGCATGGTTCACTTCGCATTCGTGGGTTCGGAGGGTTCACCGTGCCCTGGGTCCCGCGGGCTGGGCAAAGGTGCCGGTGACAGCGTCCTGATCACCGGAATAGGACCGGTGTGGACTTCGCCGCTGCGGGGAGCCGGGCCACGCCAGCCATGGATGGGAAGCTCGAACTTGCGCACGAGCCGGGCGGAGAACGGGGTCTTGTGCGTGCGGGCGAGCCGTACCGGGGTGGCTGAGCGCGTCACTTCCACGCGGGCACCCGGAGGCAGGTCCACGGAGCGCCGACCATCGCACCAGAGCACGCCCAACGCGTCGGTACGGTTCATGATTTCGACGGCCAGCTTGGAACGCGGCGAAACCACCAGGGGCTTCGCGAAGAGCGCGTGGGCGCTGATGGGAACGATGACCAAGGCCTCAACCTCCGGCCACACCACGGGCCCGCCCGAAGAGAACGCGTACGCGGTGGAACCCGTAGGAGTCGCCATGACCACGCCATCGCAGCCGAAAGACGTCAGGGGCCGCTCGTCCACCTCCGTGACGACCTCCAACATCCGTTCGCGGTTGGCCTTTTCGATGGCGGCCTCATTCAAAGCCCACGTGTGCCAAATCTTCTGGCCCTTGATCCACACCTGAACGTCGATGGTCATGCGTTCTTCCACCGTGTACTGCCGGCTCGCAATCCACTCGACCGTTTGGGCGAGGTCGGCCCGTTCGCTTTCAGCAAGGAAGCCCACGTGCCCAAGGTTTACCCCGAGCAGCGGGACATCAACCTCACGGACCAGCTCGGCCGCGCGCAGGATGGTGCCGTCACCGCCCAGGACCATGACCAACTCCACGTCCTCCAGGCTGACGTGGTCGTTGAGGATCTCGATCGGGGTGTCCAAGGCGCCGAAGAACCGCTCAATATCGGCAAGCTCAGACTTTTGGAGCACGGGAACCAAGCCAGACGAGTGCAGCTGCGTACACGCATCCCACGCTGCGCGGAGCGATTCCTCCCGCCCTGTGTGGGCAAGGACCAGTACACGCCTGCTCATCGGGTTCTGCTTTCTAGTGGTTCGGCCAGAGTTTCTCGACTAACGCGGCAACGGCTGCGTCCCGCTCTTCGATCTTAGGCAACACCGCGGACATCCTGCGCTTCATCCACAGGAAGTATTCAACATTTCCGTCCTGGCCAGGCAGCGGACTGGCCGCCAGGTCCTGAAGATCCAGCCCGGCATCCACGGCCGCACGGGCCACTTGGGCAACGGCCCGGCGTCGTTCATGTTCCGAGGTGACCACTCCCGACCGGCTCAGCCGCTCCTTGCCTACCTCGAACTGCGGCTTCACCATCAGGACCATGTCGCCGCCGGGTTCGGTGCATTGGGCAAGCGGGTACACCACCAGGGTCAACGAAATAAAGGACAAGTCCGCGACCGTCAGTTCTGCAAGTCCGCCGATCTGCTCGGGCGTCATGTAACGGACGTTAAGGCCCTCATGAACGTCCACGCGCGGGTCCTCCCGCAGGTGCGGAACCAACTGTCCGTGCCCCACGTCCACGGCAACCACTCGCGCGGCCCCTTGCCTCAGCAGAACGTCAGTGAAGCCGCCCGTGGAGGCACCGGCGTCGAGACACCGTTTTTCGGCAACCACGACGGCGGGAAACGCCTTCAGCGCGCCGTCCAACTTATGCCCGGCACGGCTGGCGTAAATGTCCTCAAGGTGGGCTTCGACAAGCAGCTCCGTTGCAGCGTCAACTTGGAGGGCAGCTTTGGCCAGGACCGTCCCTGCGGAACTGACCTTCCCGTCGCTGATGAGCTTGGCAGCGTGGGTCCGGGACCTCGCCAACCCCCGGGTGACGAGTTCCTGATCAAGTCGTGCCATGTGCTAGCTGTCGCCTTCCGGGCGGTTGTTTGACGGTGCTGACGGGAGGCCCGGCTCAGCGTCCAAGGCCTCCAACAGGGAGTCGTGGATGCCGGCGTACAGCTCGCCATGGTCAGAAACCGGGGACCCCGCAACATCCGCCAAGGGGCCGAGGGCCTTGTCCACCGGCGCATCACCTGTCGGCGTCGCGGTGGCAGGCCACTGGACCGCCGCCGGGCTCTCCGCCTCATGCACGGGGGCGTTGCTGGATTCGGTCATCGCACCAGTCTAGTGACTTTGCCATTCCAGCTTGGGAGCCTGGGCTACCGCTGTCTCCGGAACCGCCGCCCACCAAGCGGCACACGCCGCCCGCCAAGAGTCGATGTCAGTTTCGTCGCCGGTGACCGTGACCGTGCCATCCACGGCAACAGCTGAGGCTGCACCGCAACGGAACGTACCGTCCTCGCTCACGACCTCCGGGTAAGGGGCATACAGACCCTCAAGGTCCGCCAACAAATAGTCGGGACGCTCATCCGAGCGCGCAGCCAGGATGGTGTGCGTCGTATCCACACCAGTGAGGACGGCCGCCGTCGCAAATCCTGCGCGGTTTCCACCCAGGATGTCGGTGTCCAAGCGGTCGCCCACCACCAATGGGCGATCGGCGTTAAGCCGTTTCGCAGCAGCATGGAAAAGCGGCGCTTCAGGCTTGCCGGCAACCAACGGTGCCTTGCCGGTGGCAGCAGCTACAGCGGCCACCAAAGTCCCGTTTCCCGGCGCCATGCCCCGGGCCTGCGGAATGGACATGTCAGTGTTGGTCGCGAACCACATAGCCCCGCCAGCAACCACATAAGAGGCCTCGGCCAGGTCCTTCCAACCGATCTCCGGATTGAACCCCTGCACCACTGCCACAGGGTTCTCATCGGCGCTGTGCACGGGCTTGAGCCCTACCAGTTCGATCTCATGTGCCAGTGCTGCGCTGCCGGTGATAAGGACATGCGCCCCCGCAGGCAGCATGGAAGCAAGGAGCTCCCCTGCCGCCTGCGAGGAACTGACTACTTGATGGTCCTCAGCCGGGGCGCCCAGCTCACGCAAATGCGCTGCGACCTGGGCGGGCGTCCGTGAAGCGTTGTTCGTGACGTAACCCAGGCCAACGCCCACGGTTTCGAGACGCTGCAACGACTCCACGGCTCCAGGGATGGCGTGCGGTCCTGCATAGACCACGCCATCCAAATCGGAGAGGACAGCATCAAACAATGAGATCAGAGAATCAGCCATTCCGGGAATCGGCGTTCTCGTCGTCTGCCTCTTCGTGGCCAGCTTCGTCATCCTCAACCGAATCGATATCCGACTCGGCGTCGTTCGACTCAAAGTAGTCCGACTCGGCGTCATCCAGTTCCACGTCGTCGTGCTCAACATCCGCTGCCGCAGCCTCGACGATGACAGTCTCAGCCTCCGGCTTCACGACGTCGGCGTCCCGGGCCGGCTTCTCGAAACGCGGCTTACGCGCGGCTTCTTCTTCCCGCTCGTCCCAGCCGAGGTCAAGGATCTCCGGCTCGGCAAAGTCCCCGACGCCCAAGGCATTCTCGGCAACCAAGGCCTGGCGGGCCCACTTCTCAGACTCCTCAGTACGGCCCACTGCAGCCAAAGCCTCCGCATAGGCACGGAAAAGGCGTGGGCTGTAGGAAAACGCCCTGTTGATGTCCAGCTGCGGGATCTCAAGCTCACTGACGGCAGCATCCAGCTGGTTCAGGTCCGAACGGGCGCCCGATGCCACAATGGCGAGCTCAACCTTGCCCGGAGCATCCAGGTCCTGAGCCTCAGGAGAGCGGACCATATCCAAGGCCCGATCAGGACGACCCAAGCCGCGCTCACAATCGGCCATCACCGGCAAGTGGACGTTGGAACCACTGATGCGCCGGTACGTGCGGAACTCACGCAAAGCCTCACCATAGTGGCCGGCAGCGTAGGCCGTCAGCCCGACAGCTTCGCGGACCACGGAAAGGCGTCCCCCGCGACGGCTCGCAGCCAACGCGTGCTGGAAAGCGAGCTCAGGCTCAATGTCGATCAGGCGGCCGGCCATGACCAGGTGCTTTGCAACCCAGCCTGCACTCTGCTCCTCGAGGGTCTTGATCTGGTGGCCGGTGGCGCGGTCAAGTTCCTTGCCCGTAACGTCGTCGTCGATCTCAGGGGAACGTTCGCGGTCAGGGCGGTTCGCGCTGCGGATGTCCTTGGCGTTGGGAACCCGCGCCGGACGCTCTTCCCAGGAGTTGCCGCGGTCGCTACGGTCACTGCCGAACGACCGGCGGTCACCATCACGGGCCGGGCGATCGCCACGGTCGTTGTTGAAGGGCTTCCGGTCGCGGTCACCGAACGGCTTGCGGTCACCACGGTCGTTGTTGAAGGGACGGCGCTCACCATCGCGGGCCGGACGGTCACCACGGTCACCGAAGGGCTTACGGTCGCGGTCACCGAAAGGCTTCCGGTCGCCACGGTCGTTGTTGAACGGACGGCGCTCACCATCACGGGCCGGACGGTCACCACGGTCACCGAAGGGCTTCCGGTCGCGGTCACCGAATGGCTTCCGGTCGCCACGGTCATTGTTGAACGGACGGCGCTCACCATCACGGGCCGGACGGTCACCACGGTCACCGAAGGGCTTCCGGTCGCGGTCACCGAATGGCTTCCGGTCGCC
>NZ_JAVDSH010000013.1:0-148960 GCF_031455195.1 Paenarthrobacter nitroguajacolicus
CCGATCGTGATCGGCCGTGACCACCTGGACTCCGGCTCGGTCGCATCCCCATACCGTGAGACCGAATCCATGAAGGACGGTTCCGACGCGATTGCTGACTGGCCGCTGCTCAACGCCATGCTCAACACCTCCTCCGGTGCCACGTGGGTCTCGATCCATCACGGTGGCGGCGTCGGCATCGGACGGTCACTCCACGCCGGGCAGGTCTCCGTCGCGGACGGCACAGACCTCGCCGCGGAGAAGCTCGAACGACTCCTGACCAACGACCCCGGCATGGGCGTCATCCGCCACGTCGACGCCGGCTACGACCGCGCCATCGACGTCGCCAACGAACGCGGCGTCCGCATCCCCATGAACGAGAAGTAAGAACATGACTATTACCTCCAACGAGCAACTCACCGTCACCCTCGGCTCCAGCGGCGTGACCCCGGAAGACGTCGTCGCCGTCGCACGCCATGACGCCAAGGTGACAGTCTCCCAGGAAGCCCTGGACAACGTCGCCAAGGTCCGTGCGCACATCGACAGCCTCGCCACAAGCGATGTCCCCGCGTACGGCATCTCCACGGGCTTCGGCGCGCTGGCCAACCGCCACATCCCCAACGACCTCCGCACGCAGCTGCAGAAGTCGCTGATCCGCAGCCACGCAGCGGGCATGGGCCCGGCCGTTGAACGCGAAGTGGTCCGCGGGATCATGTTCCTCCGCGCCAAGACCCTGGCCTCCGGCCGCACGGGTGTCCGTCCGGTGGTCCTGCAGACCATGGTGGACGTCCTCAACGCGGGGATCACCCCGCTGGTCCGCGAATTCGGTTCACTCGGCTGTTCCGGCGACCTCGCCCCCTTGTCCCACTGCGCCCTGGTCCTCATGGGCGAAGGTGAAGCGACCGGTCCCGACGGCGAACTCTACGGAGTTCCCGGCAAGCAGACAGTGGCTGAACTCCTCGCCCAGCACGGCATCGAGCCGGTCACGCTGGCGGAGAAGGAAGGCCTGGCGCTCGTCAACGGCACCGAAGGAATGCTCGGGATGCTGCTCATGGCCATCGCCGACATCCGCATGTTGCTTGCGACGGCGGACGTCACCGCCGCGCTCAGCGTCGAGGCCCTGTTGGGCACCGACCAGGTGTTCCTGCCCGAGCTCCATGCAGCGCTGCGGCCGCATCCCGGCCAGGCTGCAAGCGCCGACAACATGCTGCGAGTACTGTCCAACTCGCCGATTGTTGCGTCCCACCGGATCAACGACACCAAGGTGCAGGACGCCTACTCGCTGCGCTGTGCTCCGCAGGTTGCGGGCGCCGTCCGCGACACCGTGGACCACGCCGCGCTGGTCGCTTCCCGCGAGCTCGCAGCTGCGATCGATAACCCGGTGGTCCTCCCGGATGGCCGCGTCACGTCCAACGGCAACTTCCACGGCGCCCCAGTGGCGTATGTCCTGGACTTCCTTGCCATCGCAGTGGCGGACCTCAGCTCCATTGCCGAGCGCCGCACGGACCGCATGCTGGATCCGGCCCGCTCGCACGGACTCCCGGCCTTCCTCGCAGGGGACCCCGGCGTGGACTCGGGCCTCATGATCGCCCAGTACACGCAGGCCGGCCTGGTTTCGGACAACAAGCGGCTGGCCGTTCCGGCGTCGGTGGACTCCATCCCGAGCTCCGCGATGCAGGAAGACCACGTGTCCATGGGCTGGCACGCAGCCCGGAAGCTGCGCAAGGCTGTGGAGAACCTCCGCCGGGTGCTCGCCGTCGAGCTTGTCACCAGCGCCCGCGCCATCGACATGCGGACGCAAATGTCCGACGGTGAACTCACCCCGGGCCCGGCCGGTGCGGCCGTGCTTGAGGTGCTTCGCGAGGTGGTCCAGGGGCCCGGAACCGACCGGTTCCTGTCACCGGAGCTGGAAGCGGCCGACCGTTTGGTTGGTTCCGGCGCGGTCCGCGCGGCCGCCGAATCCGCCGTCGGGATTTTGGCCTGACGTCGAATAAAACGCTCATTTCCTGAGCAGATTTGTCACGCCCCGGTCTTTGTTCGCAACGCAACCACCGGGGCGTGGCAAATGTAGTAGAACTTATGGTGTACGTCACGTCCACGCCAGCGTTGCCGTGGGCTTGACGGTCAACCGTTCACAACTCAATACACAACAGAGAACATCCACAAAGGGGTAGAAGTTCAATGAAGGCACGCGGAGCAGTCCTGTCCAGGCGAAGCGCTCACTCGGCTACGGTTTCCGACTGGAGGACGCTGAATGTTGGTGAGTCGGTGGAAGTGGTCAAGTATGCCCACGTCATCGCAACCGGCCGGATCGAGGAGATTTCCAGCAGCGGGAACGTTGTGTGGCTTGAGCACTCGGGGCCCGGCGTCACCGAAGAGGGCAAGGAACTGTTCATGAAGTCCGACGGCGTGACTCTCCGCCGGGGGTAGGTGTCAGTTCCTGAAGGCAAGCGTTAAACCAAAAACCGGGGCTCGTTCCCTTCCGCGGGTAGTAGATGCGGAAGGGAACGAGCCCCGGTTTTTGGCGTCGCTGCCGGGATTCGTTGGGGAATCAGGCAGCGAGTACTTCGCGGGTCTGACCGAAGGGAACGGATTCGTCCAGAGCCACGGTGTAGGTGCCGGGCTCGTGCCGGGTCACCAGAATGCCGCAGTTAGCGTCTGCTGCTGCGTTTTCGATCAGTGCATCCACGGCGCGGTCGAGTCCGTCGTGGATCTCGTCTGCCTTGGAAAAGCACAGGCGAATTTCGCGTTCTGCAATCATTGCAGGGGTCATTGGGGGCCTCCTATTACGTGCCGCATGCGAGGGCGACCCATCAATCATAGTCGGCGGGAGGCATATATTTGTAAGATGACTGGCAGCGCGGTGACCTGGGTCTCATTCCCCTGCACCCCCAAGAGACGTGGTGGCGGGATTCGAACCCGCGTGCGCTGCTTTGCAGGCAGCTCCCTGGCCTCTTGGGTACACCACGCTCCAACGACACTAGGGGCCCGGTCGCACCGTTTTCAACGTTCGTTGCCTTGGCTTTCGCGGGGCTACGCAGGGCTACGCGGTGTTGCTCCTGGTTGCCGACAGTGACACGCGATTGAGTAGCCTGGTTACTCCGGCGGCAAGCAGGAGAGTAAGAATCGCGGCCGCCATATGCGTGTAGAGCATGAGGTGCGGCGAACCTCCGCCGGCGCCTGCTGCTGCGGGCGCATCGCCGAGGCCCTGGCCCACGCCATGCAGGTGATCCACCAGCCCGCTGCCCGGGAAGTAGCCTCCGAACGCGGCGAACCCGAAGTGCAACAGTTGCTGGGCCACACCGGACGCCAGCAGCAAGAGCAGGGGCCCATGAACCAAGCGGGCCAGGAGCTGCGCAGCCAGGCAACATAACGCGGCGAAGCCGAGGAGGACAGGGACGGCCGGAGCGCTGCCGCCAGCGGCCATGTGGGCGGCCAGCCCCAACCCAACAGCGAGTAGCCCGGACACCCACGCCCACTTGTCCTGCACAGGAACTTCGTGCATCGCCATCCTTCCCTCCACACAGGCTAAGCGGAGGAGGGCGGACGGGAAAGGGCCAGCGAAGCTAAGCGAGCAGGGTGTTCACCAACCGGGCCGCAACTTTCGCCGTCCGGGAATCAATGTCGAACTCCGGATTCAGCTCCGCGACGTCCAGGTGCAGCAACTTCCCGCTGGCGGCAACCTGGCGACAGATCGCACTGATCACCGGCAAGGGCACGCCGTACGCGGCGGGTGCGCTCACTCCGGGCGCCACTGAAGCCGGCATCACGTCCAGATCGATCGTCAGGTAGAGGGCATCGACGCCGGCCAGGAAGTCGGCCACGAAGTGCTCCGCGGCTTCCGCCGAGCACTGTTCGTCCAACAGGTACTTCACGCCAAGCCGGTCCGCCGTGTCGAATAGCGTCCGCGTGTTGTTTGGTTCGGAAATTCCGACGACGGCGTACTGCAGTTCGCGTCCCACGGCAGCTTCCGCGCGGGCCATCTGCAGGAACGGGGTGCCCGAGCTCGGTGTCGTGTCATCGCGGAGGTCAAAGTGGGCGTCCAGGTTCAGGACACCCAGCCGCTTTCCAAGGAGCGCCTCCGAACCGGCAACGCCCAGGTAGCTGGCGAACGCGGTCTCATGGCCGCCTCCCAACACAACAGTGAGGTTGCCGGCGTCGAGCAGTCCCGAAATGGCGCGGCCGGCGCGTTCTTGCCCCGCTTCCAGTGAGTCGTCCTCCACAACTATGTCACCGGCGTCGAACACGTCCCGGTCCAGGTGGAAGGCCAGCGGCCCCAGCGCCGAACGGATAGCGGCAGGGGCCGCCGCTGCACCTGTGCGGCCCTTGTTGCGAAGTACCCCGGCGTCGCTGCAAAACCCAAGCACGACGGCGGGGCGCACGGCCGATTCGGATGCTGCGGACGTGTGCGGGGCAACGGCCTGCCACCAGCGGCGATGCTCAGGGCCGTCGCCGTCGAACCGTCCGGTCCACGGGGTGGGGCTGACATCTACTGTGGGGACGCTTGTTTGCATTCTTAAAGCACACCCCACCCGAGCTGCCGAAACCAGCAGTTCAGGGTGGGGCGTGTCTGGGATTGCGGACTGGGCTATTTGACGCCCAGCAGTTCCTCGACCGTTCCGATGCCGAAGAACAACAGGAAGGCAGCGGCCACAGCCCACATCAGCGGGTGTACCTCGCGGGCGCGGCCCTGGAACGTCCGGATCAGGACGAAGGAGATGAACCCCGCGCCCAGGCCGTTTGCGATGGAGTACGTGAACGGCATGAGGGCGATGGTCAGGAACGCGGGGATACCCACGCCCCAGTCCTGCCAGTCGATCTTGCCCACTTGGGAAACCATCATGAAGCCCACCACAACCAGCGCGGGAGCGACGGCCTCGAACGGCACAAGGTTGATCAGTGGCGTGAAGAACATGGCAACCAGGAACAGCACGCCCGTAACGATTGAGGCGAGACCAGTGCGTGCGCCTTCGCCAATGCCTGCGCCGGACTCAACGAAGATCTGGTTGGACGACACGGACGCGCCACCGCCAACGATCGCGCCGAGGGCATCAACCTGCAGCACGCGGTCAACGTTGGGGATATTGCCGTCCTTGTCCACCGTTCCGGCTTCGTTGGCCAAGCCAACCATGGTGCCCATCGCGTCGAAGAAGATGCTCAAAAGGATCACGAATGCCAGGAGCGCTGCCGCGATAAACCCGAGGTGTTCAAACGCGCCGAACGGGTTGGCCTTACCTATAAGGGACAGGTCCGGGGCGCCCCACTTGGTCAGGGTCGGGGCAACGAGGGACCAACCGCGCGGGTTGATGTTGGTGCCGTCGTTGCTGGGGCCGATGTGAAGCGTGAACTCAAGGATGGCGGCCAAAGCCGTGGACGCCACGATGCCGATCAGGATGGCGCCGCGGACCTTCCGGACCACCAGTGCGATGGTCAGGATCAGGCCAAAGGCAAACACCAGGGTTGGCCAGCCCAACAGTTTCCCGTCGACGCCCAGTCCCAAGGGAACGGTTGTGCCGGCGGCGTCGGGGATGCGGCGGACGAACCCCGCATTGACCAGGCCGATCAGCGCGATGAAGAGGCCGATGCCCACCACGATCGCGGTCTTGAGGGCTTCCGGAACGGCCTTGAAAACGGCGGTCCGGAAACCGGTGAGGACCAGGAGCAACATGGTCAGGCCCGAGAGCACCACAAGGCCCATCATGTCCGGCCACGTCAGGCCCGGGTGCGAGGCGACGGTGACAGCCACGAAAGCATTAACGCCCAGGCCCGTGGCCACGGCGAACGGGTGCTTGGCCCAGGCACCCATGAGGATGGTCAGGATGCCCGCAACGAATGCCGTGGTGGCCGCCACGGCGGTGAATCCCAGGGAAGCTCCGCTGGAATCCGGCCCGGAAAGGATCAAAGGGTTAAGGACCACGATGTAGCTCATGGCGAAGAAGGTTGCGAAGCCGCCGCGGATTTCCCGGGAGTATGTGGAGCCACGCTCGGAGATTTTGAAGTAGCGGTCGATGGCAGAACCTTGTTTAAGCATGAAGGACTCCGGGGATCGAGGGGAGTGTGCCCTCAAATCCTATGCCGTCGGATATGGGCCTCCGGCCGATTCGCCTAGTCTGTAAGGAAGCCAACACTAGGAGAAACCGCCCCATGCGCACCATCCGCCCGCTTCTGGCCGCCGTCGTTGCTGCCTTGGCCTTCGCGTCCGCCTTGTTGTTTTCCGCGGCCCCGGCCTCCGCGCACGACGTCGCCGAATCCACAGCGCCGGCCAACGGTTCCAGCGTGGCTGCCGTCCCAGCGTCGGTCTCCATCACGTTCAACAACAGGCCGCTGGCCATCGGGTCAGGCGTGACGGTCACCGCGGGCGGCGAAAACTGGGCGGACGGGCCTGTCGAAATTATCGATAACCAGGCGGTCCAGAAGATCCGCGAAGGCGCACCGGCTGGCGAGTACACAGTGGTCTGGCGTGTTGTCAGCTCCGACTCGCACCCCATCGAAGGCACGTTCACGTTCACGGCCGCTGCTGGAAGCACGACGGCGGCCAGCGGCACCGCGGGCGCCGCGCCGTCGTCGTCAGCACCTTCCAATACGGTCCCGACGGCGGGAACTGCCGCACCCGGAACGGCCACCAGCACCCCGGCCGCGGACGCATCGCAACCCTTCCCGTGGAGCATCGTGGGACTGGCCGTGGTTGCTATCTGCCTCGTTGTTTATCTCGCCGTTACCGCACGTAAGAAACTTGCAGCCTCCAACGACTCAGATGCGGGCGATTCCGCGGAATAACGGGCTTTTCTACGTAGCTGCGAATATCTCGGAATGGTTACCGCGACACGCCAAAAGCCCGGTTCTCGTTACTTAAATGTGACTTCGGCGTGATCATCGCGTACGGTAGTACCTGTGCCTGTTCCACGTAGCGGGCACTTCCGGCCTGATTGCCTAGCTCTGCCGCAGTCCGGAATCCGTTCGCAGACAAACCTTACGGCAGAGACGGGGAACCCAATTTAGGCCGCTTTCAAGTGTGCCTTGGGGTGAAGTCACGATGCTTCCGCTGAACAGCGGGGGATAGTGGCCGGGTGACTCCCATCCGAATCCGACAGCTAACCTCGCAGGCATCGGGAGAGGCTTTTTCATGTCTTCAAGCATTCTTCGCGGCCGTCGTAAGGCGGACAGCGTACGTCCTAATCCGTTCATCTCCATCTCCAGGGCAGTCGCCAGCAACGCTTCCGGCGCTGGCCGCCAGGCAGCTGTTATCGCAGCAGCCTCGGGCCTTGTGTTGACCGGCTCCATCGCTGCACACGCAGCCGAAACCCCGGTTCAGCGCGACTCCAGCCCCGCCACGGTCGCCGAGACCGTTTCCGAGGCCCCCACCAAGGTTGTAACCGCTGCCGCCACGGCTACCGTCAACTTCGAGCGCCCTGCTGTTGCATCCGTAGCAGCTCCGGTCATCGAAAAGCCGGCTCCCGTTGTTGAGGCACCTGTAGCCAAGAAGGCAGCAGTGGCAACAACCGCTGCGGCCGCTCCTGTCGCAAAGGCTGCCGCTTCGGTTGCAGCCGCTCCGGCTGCTGCTGCTCCCGCAGCCGCTGCACCGGCCGTCGGTGGAGTCAACGCAGCCATGGTCGCCTCGGCTTACGCCCAGATCGGCATCATGCAGGACTGCACCGCAATGGTGGAGCGGGCCCTCGGCTCCGCAGGCATCCCTGTTGGTGACCTGGCTCCCATGCAGTTCCTGAACTACGGCAAGGTTGTCAGTGACCCCCAGCCCGGCGACATGATCGTCCAGTCCGGCCACGTTGCCATCTACATCGGCAACGGCCAGGCCATCAGCGGTGGCATCAACGGCAACCAGACGGGCATCCACCCGATCAGCTGGTTGACCGCAACTGGTCCCATCACGTACGTACGCGCAGGCGCATAAGCCTCACGCTTCAGTTCAAAGGCCGGCATCCTCGAAGATTCACTCTTCGAAGGTGCCGGCCTTTGGCGTTAAGAATTGTGCGCAAAAGTTCCAGTGGGCAGTAGTTGCCTTGCTAGGCGATGGCTACGCCGTTGCCGACCGGTAACGCTACCTTGGCGGAGATGGCTTGTCCCACAGCTTTGGCTTGCCGAAGCACCTCTTTGGGGGTTGGGGTGATGAGTTCGCCAACGCCAACAAGGTGCATCCCTACGGCCCGCATGGCCGCGGCCAGATTTTGGCCCACGGCGATTCCAAGTTCCGCCAGCATCCGGCGCAGCTGGCTCTGGGCGCAGCGCGTCACCACAACGTGGTCTGCCAGCAGGACACCATGGGCCGTGTGGACCGCCCACTGACGGGGCGTGGACTCCAGGGGGCCGGAAACGATCCTGCCCCGGAGAGTGGCCGATGCCATGCTTCCTGTGGGGCCGTGCCCCATCTGCTGTGACGGGTCAGCGCCCAGGAAATCCAGGCGAACGGCACGGGTAGTGTTGCGCACGTCCAAATGATGGTTGGCAGCGTAGTTGCGCAGATGGCGGAGAATCTCGCTACGTTCCTTCATGGCGGGATCGGCGATGTCGCAGCGCTGGAGCATTCCCGTGTGGGTTGAAGGCCCCGTGGCTGACAACGATCCGAATCCGTCAACGACGATGGAGCCCACCCCGTAGCGGCTGAGCTCGCTGGCAACGGCCAAGCCGGAGAGGCCGGCGCCGATGACCACGGTGGTGGTTCGTTCCGTGCCGGAATCAGGCGTGAGTGACACTGCTTGGTTCCTCCTTGACGTGTGTGCCCTGCGGCATCGCGTGGGATCGCGTCCGAGTTCCCCAAGCGGCCGCAAATTAACAGCCGGGGTGTGTCCTGAGACACCCTGCCCGGCTATTCGGTGACTCGAACACTACCGAACTTTTTCGGCCATGGGTAGCCTTCCCGGGGTCGTGTTTTGCGTGTTCGTCGGCAGCTCAATATCGGGCCGTTTGAACTGAGCCCGGACCGTTATGCACATAGCCTGAAGTCGCCTTGATTCGGTACTTCCGACCGAGAATAGTGGGCATTGGAAGGAGAGATTCCAAGTTTCTCCTTCTCCGGCCATTGACATATGGAGAGTCAGGGAATCCGGCGCGGAGAACCTCTGGCAGAATAGCCGGAACATCAAGCAGTAGGTGGAGAGGCGGGCCCCATGGACCAGCACGGAAGACACAACGAAGTGCCACGCGATGGCGAGGATGAGGCGGTTGCACCCGGCGGCATCGTCGTTGGCGTGGACGGATCCGAGCATGGCCAGTGTGCCTTGGTCTGGGCAGCGCGTGAAGCAGAGCGTCGCCAACTTCCCTTGCATATCGTTACGGCCTACTCGGTTCCCATTTTTGCCGCGTCCGGTTTGGACGGAGGCTACGCAACGGTGGACGACTCGGTCATCCGTGAGGGCGCCGATGCAATCGTCAAGCAGGCGATGGACAAGGTTTCCGCCTACGCGATCGACGTTGATGCTTCGGTGGAAAACGGTGATGCTGCCGGTGTCCTGCTCGACCTCTCGGCGGAGGCCGCCCTCCTGGTGTTTGGAAGCCGGGGCCGGGGCGGCTTCGTTGGGCGCCTCCTGGGGTCGGTAAGCAGTGCCTTGCCCGCCCATGCCAAGTGCCCCACGGTGACAGTTCCGCTGTACTGCGCGGACCGCCTCGGGGAGAGCACCGAGGACAAACACATCAAAGCCGAGCACGCCAAGGCTGGTCCCCGAACCGTTGAGAACGTCGTGGCAGTCGGGGTGGATGGCTCCGAGCAAGCCCGCGTAGCTGTGCTCGAAGCCGCAGAGCAAGCACAGCGCATGGGAGCCAAGCTGCGTGTGATCTGCGCTGTTCCGCAGTACAGCGGTTCCCTGGCGTGGGTACCGGCACCCCTTGATCGCGATGCCCTCTTTGCGGACATCAAAGTCCAGCTGGATGCCGGGCTTGCCTGGCTTCAGAGCCACTTCCCGGGTCTGACCATAGAGACTGAGCTCCGAGACGGTGCTCCGGTGGATGTCCTGGTGGAAACAAGCCGCGCGGTTGAACTCGTGGTTCTCGGCACTCGTGGCCGCGGGGGATTCGCCGGGATGCTCCTTGGCTCCACCTCTGACGGAGTCCTTCATCACGCGAAAGGGCCGGTAATGGTGGTTCCGGACCGGGAGGATCCGCGGCTCGCCGATCGGCCCAACTTCGGTCCGATGCTTGGCGTGGCGTAGAAGCCGGGAAGCTGCTGCTGTAGATCATCCCCATACAAGCATCCATGAGGGCGGCCCCCATACGGGGGCCGCCAGCACATCCGCGGTCTACGAGGGACAGGTCAGTGTTCGCCTTCTGCGGATGCGTGCTTCTGGGCCGCTTTCTCGGCATCCTTCTCGGCGCGCAAGGCTTCGGCCTCTTGCTGCTCTTCCGCCTTTTCCTGATGGATAACCTCCGCGAAGAGTTTCTCCATCTCCTTGGCGACTCCCGCGGCGGACGCCGGGTTCTGGCCGGTTACCAGGCGCTCGTCCACCACGACTTTTTCCTCGAAGACACCGGCGGATACGTGGCGGGCGCCCTGTTCTTCCAGCCGGTCTGCCAGGAAGAAGGGGATGACCTTGTCCTTGCCTGCGGCTACTTCCTCGTCGTTGGTGAAGGCAGCGACGTCGCGGCCCTGGACCAGCCGGAAGCCGTTATCCAACTCCACATTCAACAAACCCGCTGGTCCGTGGCACACAGCACCCACAAGACCTCCGGCGTTGTAGACGCTGGCAACCAGGTTCTGGAGGCCTTCGCTGTCCGGGAAGTCCCACATGGTGCCGTGGCCTCCCACCAGGTAGACGGCGTCGTACTGGCCGGGATCGACAACATCCACGCGTGCGGTGTTGTACAGCCCGGCGCGGGTGGTCTCGTCCTCGGTGAACGCAACCTGGATGGGGTCATCCGTGTCCACTTCATCGCGGGGTGGCTGGCCGCCCTTGATGGAGGCAAAATCGACGAAATGCCCGGAATCCTTGAAGACCTTCCAGGGGTGTGCTGCCTCGGCCACGTTGTAGCCGGTCTTTTCTCCGGTGTCACCGATCTCGGAAACGCTGGTCAGTACCATGAGGATTTTCTTCATGAAATGCTCCTTTTCGTCCGTGTTCCACACTACGCCTCGCTGATTTGCAAGCTTTATGAAGCCAGCCGGGTACTCCCGGCAGGCAGTACGTCGGCCGCATCCATCAACCCGGGTGGGTTGATGGTCCTGGCAGACACAGCAGCCAGGTGGGTTGGGGCGGCAGGGATGGGATGGACCCTGAGCCCGTGCACCAAGGGTTGTTCCGGACACTCAGCCCGAAGAACCCCGGGAAGGTCCCCGTCGGAGAACAGCGCCACGGTGGACGGCTGGACGGCGAGTCCCAGCCCGGCCGCCTTCAGGATGGCTTCCTTGGCAACCCACTGAAGCATCTTTTCCCGCACATCCATGGCAGCCGACGTTCCAGGGGAAAGGACATAGCTATCGAAAGAGTCAAAAAGCGCCGGAGGTATCAGTTCCACGTCGGCACCCACCTCGGCTGCGGTCGGTCCCACGGCCGCCATCACCAGGCCGTGGCTGCGGGAAAGGCTCAGCGACATTCCAGGCATCGCCGTCCGCCCGTGGGTTGAACTGCCGCATCCGGGGCAGTTGCGGGTGATCTCCAGCTTCAGCGAATCGGCGGCGTCCACGCCCAGCCGGTGCGCGGCGAGCAGCCGAAGCAGCACATGGGATGCCGCATAGTCGCGGCTGTCCGCAACGGTGCGGTACCGGCGTCGTGCGTGCTTTTCTTCGGAGGTGAGGAAGCGGTCCATGCCGCCGACACCGGAACAGGCCGCCTCAACGCCGGCAGAGGGCATGATCAAGTATCCGACGCCGGGGGTCCCCGCTTTGGCGTTCACAGCTTGCTGATGCGCCGGTACTTCATGATCGCCAGGGGCGCGAAGACCGCGATGATGGCAAGGCTGCATGCGAGGGCGTAGAGCAGGGCGTTGTCGGCGGGCCAACCGCCCGGTGCGATGAAACCGGAAGGTGCAGCATTTCCAAAGAGCTCCCGGACGGCCGTGGCCACAGAAGTGACAGGGTTCCATTCGGCGATGGCCCGCAGTGGACCCGGCAAGGACGCGGTGGAAACGAATGCGCCGGACACGAAGGTGACGGGGAACAGCCATACCAGGCCAAGGCTTTGCGCGACTTCAACGCTGCGGGCGGTGAGGGCAATCAGCGCCCCGATCCAGGACACCGCGAAGGCGAATAGCAGCAGGATGGCCAGTGCGGCGAGCAGTTGCAGGGCCCCCGTGTTCATCCGCCATCCCACGGCAATCCCGCAGACCAGGGTCACCGCAATGGAGATGACGCTGGTGTAGAGGTCCGAGGTGGTGCGTCCCAGGATGACTGCCACCCGGGACATGGGCAGTGAGCGGAAACGGTCAATGAGTCCAAGTTGGAGGTCTTTGGCCAGGTATACGGCCGTGAAGGACGCATTGAAGGTCAAGGTCTGGGCCAGGATGCCGCCGATGAGGAAGCTGCGGTATTGGTCGCCGCCCAGGGAGCCGCCGAAGACGAAGCCCAGCAGAAGGACGAACATGACCGGCTGCACGACGCCGGTGACCAGTGCACCGGGGGTGCGGAGAACATTGAGCAGGTTGCGGTGGGCAATGACGGAGCTGTCCCGGACAGCGGCGGTGATGACGCTCATGCGGGTACCCCTGCCTTGCTGGTTTCATCGCTGTCGCGGTTCTGCGGTTGCGTGCAGCCTCCGGTGAGCTGGAGGAAGACGTCGTCCAGGGTAGGGCGCCGGAGGGAGGCCTCGGTCACGGGAAGGGAACGTGCATCCAGCTCGGCCAGGACCCGCACCAGCACGCCGTGGCCGCCGGGGGCTGCGACGGACACACTCAAGGCGGCCTCGTCCACCTCCGGGATGGCACCCCCGCCGGTGGCTTCAACCAGCACGGAGGTTGCGCTGCGCAGATCGGCCGCATTCTTCACGGTGATGTCCACCCGTTCTGAGCCGGCCCGGTCTTTGAGCTGGCTGGCAGTGCCTTCGGCGATCACGGAGCCGTGGTTGATCACGGCGATGTGGTCCGCCAACCGGTCTGCTTCCTCAAGGTATTGGGTGGTCAGGAGGACGGTGGTACCTCCCGATACCAGTCCGGCCACTACATCCCAGGTATCCAGCCTGCCCCGTGGGTCCAGGCCCGTGGTGGGTTCGTCCAGCACCACGACTTTGGGTCGGGCCACTACTGCGCCGGCAAGGTCCAGCCGCCGCCGCATGCCGCCCGAGAAAGCCCCGGCACGTTTGCCGGCCACATCCGTGAGGCGGAAGTCCGCCAACAGTTCATGCGCGCGTGCCGTGGCATTCCGGCGGTTCATTCCGTAGAGGCGCCCCACCATGTGGAGGTTCTCAAAAGCGGTGAGCTTTTCATCCACGGCGGCGTACTGGCCGGAGAGGCCGAGGTTGCGGCGCACCAGTTGCGGGTCAGCGCCGACCGAATGGCCGGCCACCCAGGCGTCCCCTGAATCCGGGGTCAGCAAGGTGGTGAGCACCTTGACCGTAGTGGTTTTGCCGGAGCCGTTGGGCCCTAGCAATCCCAGCACCGTGCCTTCGGGGGCGTCCAGGCTCAGGCCATCCAAGGCCGTGAAGGAGCCGTAGGACTTGCGGACATTGTCGACGCGGATCACTGGCTGGCGGCCAGCTCGGCAACCTTGCGGGGCGCCATGTCGGTCCACGTTTGCGACACGTAATCGAGGCAGGCTTCCCGGCTGTCCGGGCCAAACATTGCCACCCACCCCTTGGGCGTGGCCGCGAAGGAGGGCCACAAGGAGTGCTGTTGGTATTCGTTGACCAGGACGGAGAAGGTTGCTGAGGTGTCATCAAACGGGTTCGTCACGAGGATTGACCTTTCGGGTTGTTCCGGCGTAAACAGTGCCCCGGGTTCCGGAGCGTTTCCAGTGGTTCGGACTCAACCCCCCAGCTGGATGGCCAGGGCAGGCATAATTACCGGGAGAGCTGTGTCACTTAACATTCGGGAGTGCCGGTCCGGCACCTCGACGTCGGTCACTCGGCCGGTGATGTAGGGCTCCCATGCATCGGCTCGCGGCGTGCCCACCGGAACCTCCACGGTTGCTCTGAAGAGCAGCAGGTCGCCGTCGAAAACTGCCGGTTCCTGTTCCCTGATCAGCCGCGCCAGCACGGGGAAGTTCTCTACCATGGCCTGCACGGCCTCCAGTGGTACGGTGCCCAGCGGGTTGTGGTTCCTGCGGAGGATTTCCTGGGCCTTGGCAGCGTCGAGATCCTCGTAGTCGGATTTGTCCAGGGCGTAGCCTTGCGCCTCAAGGTACGCAGCCCAAATTCCGGCGCCTGCACCTACGTCATCGTTGCTCTCCTGGTTTCCGGGGAAGGCGTCGAGGATGGCCAGTGACGCAACCTCGTCGCCTAGTTCCTGGAGCCGGGTGGCCAGGCGGTGGACCAGATGCCCACCGAAGGACCAGCCCAGCAGATGGTAGGGGCCCGACGGTTGAACGGATTTGATGCGGGCAATGTAGCTGTCCGCGAGTTCCGTAAGGTCCATCGCGGTGACGGCGTGGGTGGCGCCCGGTTCCATGCCTGGCATCTGCAGCCCGATCAGGGGCCGCTCCGCGTCCAGCGAACCCAGCATTGAGGCATACCCCCACGCGATACCCGACGCCGGGTGGACGGCGAACAGGGGCGCTTTGGGGCCACTGGTGCGTAGGGGAAGAATCTGGCGCAGGCTCGCGGCGGCGCCTTCCTCCACGCCACGATCGGCCTCTGCCAGGAGCCCCTCCACCGTGGGTGCACGGAACAAGGCCTGCACCTGCAGCGATGTACCCAGGGCCGCATTGATCCGGGCAATCAACGGTTGCGCCAGGAACGAATGCCCGCCCAGCTCAAAGAACGATTCGTCCACTCCGGCCTTATCCACGGACAACACGTCCGCGAAGATAGCGGCCACCGTCTGCTCCCGTGGAGTCCGGGGAACCTTGCCGGACGTGCGCGGCGCGCTGTCCGCTTCCGGCAGGGCAGCAACATCCACTTTGCCGTGATGGGTCAGGGGGATCTCCTGGATGGCCAGCACCACTGCGGGCACCATGTAATCCGGCACCAGGTTCCGGAGGTGGGCGCGCACACCGTCAGTGAAGGCTGCCGCGTTATCCGTTGTGTCAACGGACACGCCGGCCGCGGGGACCACCCAGGCGACCAACCGCACGCTGTCCCCTGAGGGCAACGCCCGGACCACGGCGGCCTGGACGTCCGCCGCAGTGGTGGCGGCCTGTTCGATCTCTCCGGGCTCCACACGGAATCCGCGGATCTTGAGCTGGTTGTCATTGCGTCCTGAGAACACGATGTTCCCGTCAGCGTGCCGCACCACCAGGTCACCGGTGCGGTACATACGCCCGCCATCGGCGCTGAAGGGATCGGCCACAAAGCGTTCAGCCGTCAGTCCAGGCTGGCCCCGGTATCCGTTGGCCAGCTGCTTGCCTGCGATGTAGAGCTCGCCGGAGACACCCGGCAGCGCAGGTTGCAGCAATGGGTCAAGAACATACAGCGCGGTCCGGGACGTGGCAGCTCCCAACACAGGTGCCGGATGATCACTGACATGTGCCATCACGGTATCCACCGCGGCCTCCGTAGGGCCGTAAAGGTTCCAGGCTGTCACCTTTTCCTTGGCGGAGAGTGCGTCCCACAGGGCGGGATCGAAGGCTTCACCACCCAGGGCAAGGCTGAAGCCGTCTCCGTCCAGCACCCGGGTGAACGCCGGCTCGGTCAGCAAATGCCTCGCGTACCCGGGCGTTGTTTCCCAAACGCTGATCCGGTGCTCTTCAAAGTAGCCTGCCAACGCGGCGGGATCCCGCCGGATGTCCTCGCCCACCATGTGCAGTTGATGGCCGGCAACCATCCACAGGATGGGATCCCACGATGCATCAAAGCCGACTCCGGTGGTGTGGGCCACCTTCTGCTGGGCCCCGGTGGTGTGGGGATCGAGTCCCGCAAAGAGGGTCTCACCGTGCGATTCCAGCAGGGCTGCCAACGCGCCGTGGCTGACCTCCACTCCTTTGGGCCGCCCCGTGGATCCCGAGGTGAACATGACATAGGCGAGGTTGCGTCCCGCCGGCTGGCGCTCAAGAAGTTCCTGGGGCGAGCCGAAACCCGTGGCCCCTGCCGTCTCAAGGAGTCCGGACAGCAACACCAGGCGCGGAACAGCACGGCCAGGTTTCCGGGCGGCAACCGTGGACAGCAAAGCGGCCATGCGGTCCGCTTCCGATTCGGAACTGACCACCACGGCAGGCCCGGCATCCTCCAGGATGGCCACCACACGGTCATCCGGGTACTCGGTATCGATCGGGTTGTAAACCGCGCCGGCCGCAACTGCGCCCAGCAGCGCTTGGACGGTTCCGGCGGATCGGGTCAGGAACACCGAGACAACATCGCCCGCGGCCACCCCCTCCATGTGAAGTCCGTCCGCCACACGCATCACGGAGTCTGCCAACTCCACAAAGGTGACCTTGCTGTCCCCGCTGACCAGCGCTAAGGAGTCCGGGGCGGACTGGACACTGGCAGCGAAGGCGGCCAGGACGCCGTCGGCCTCTTCCTGGTGATGTACGACGCCGGAACGCCGTCCCGCTGTCAGCCCCGCCAACGCGTCGGCTTCCTCGGGGTCAAGCAGGGGCAGCTCCGCAACAGGCGTCTCCGGATCGGCGGCAGCCAACTCCACGAAACGCACCAAGGTTTTGACCAGCCGTTCGATGGTGGCGTCCTGGAACATTGCCGCGTTGTACTCCAACGTGGCTGAAAGGCCCGAGGCGGCGGGACGGAAGGTGAAGGAGAGATCGAATTTCGCCTCTCCCGAACTGCTGTCCGGCAGGGCTGTGACTGTTGCGCCGGGCAGTTCCGGAACGGAAGCGGGGGAGCTGTCCACCGTCAGCATCGTTTGGAACAGGGGGTGCCGTCCCAGCTCACGGGCGGGGTTCAGTACCTCCACCAGCCGTTCAAACGGGACGTCGTCATGATCGAACGCTGCCAGCACGCTGGTGCGGGCACGGTCAACCATGGCACGCACGGTGGGAGAACCGGCGGCGCTGATCCGCAGCGGCAAGGTGTTGACGAAGAATCCCACCAGGTCTGCCAGGGCCGGGTCCGCGCGCCCTGCCGTGGGTGAGCCGATCACGATGTCATCGCCGGCCCCCATCCGCTGCAGGAATCCGGCCAGGACGCCGTGGAGCGTCATGAACAGGCTCGCGTTGGAGGTAACCGCCAGGGAGTTCAGGGCCTTCAAAGTTTCGGTACTGAGCTCAAAGGTGCGCTGTTTTCCGGGCTGCCGGGGCTCACGGGGGCGGCGCTGATCGGCTGGAAGGGTGAGCTCGGTGGGTATGCCCGCCAGGGTTTCCTGCCAGAACCGGACCTTGCTGTCCGCCACTCCTGCGGCACCAAGGACTTCCTGCTGCCACGCGCTGAAGTCTGCGTACTGGAGGTTGAGCGGGGCGCGGCTGCTCCCGGTGCCGGTCACAGCAGCCGAGTAGGCCTCGGAAAGGTCCCGGGCAAGCGGTGCCAGGGACGCGCCATCGCTGGCGATGTGGTGGATCACCAGCTGGAGGATCCACGAAGGCTCGGGGCCGTCACCGCGGCGCAGCAGGACCGCGCGCAGGGGGAGGTCGGTGGTGACGTCAAAGCCCTTGCGTGCTTCCGCGGCCAGGATAAAGGCTTGCTCATCCTCGCTGCTCACCGGGATGATCCGCAGCAGCCCACCCGCATCTCCGGCCGGGTGGACCAGTTGGTGGGGGGTGCCGGCAGTTGCCGGGTAGTTGGTCCTCAGGACCTCGTGCCTGGCCACCAAAGAATCGACGGCGGCGGAGAGGGCCTGCTCATCCACGTCGCCTTCCAGTTGGGCGGCCAGGGAGATGTTGTAGTCGGCGGAGCCTGGATCCAGCTGATTGAGGAACCACATGCGTTGCTGGGCGAAGGACAGGGCCGGGTTCCCATGGCGGCGTGCCGTTCCGGTTTCCAGCCACTCAGCGAGCGTCGGGCCGGTCTCTTGGGCGGGGTCGGCATGAGATGCCAGCTCAGCATGAGGTGCCAGGCCAGCGGGAGCCGCCGGGCCGTCGTCGGGCGTTGACCCGGCTGATCGTCCGGACGAGATCGCTCCCAACAGCGCCCCTGGAGTTGGCTGATCGAAGAGCGTCCGCAACGGGAGGGCAGCGCCAAAGGCTTCCCGGATCTTTCCCATGATGGTGATGGCCAGGAGGGAGTGTCCCCCCAGCAGGAAGAAGTCATCATCCATGGCCACCGTCTCCAGCCCGAGAACCTCACCGAAGATTCCGGCCATGACGTGCTCCTCGGGGGTGGACGGAGCCCTTCCTTCACCTGCGCCCATTGCCGCGGGCGCCGGAAGGGCCTTGCGGTCAAGCTTTCCGTGGGACGTCAGTGGAAGCGTCGGAATAGGCATGATCAGGGCCGGGACCATGTAGTCAGGCAGGCTGGTGGCCGCGTGTGCCCGTAGCTCGGCGGTGTCCACTGCGCCCACAACATAGGCGACGATTCGCTGGGCAGGAACGCCATCGGTGACGGCAACAACGTGCTGCACCTCCGGATGGCTGGACAGGGCAGACTCCACCTCACCGAGTTCGATCCGGAACCCGCGGACCTTTACTTGGTCATCGGTCCGGGAAAGGAATTCCAGCACACCTGTGGCGTCGCGCCTCACCAGGTCGCCGGTCCGGTACATGCGGCTTCCGTCGGCCGCGAAGGGATTCGCCACGAAACGCGAGGCCGTCTCGGCAGGCCGCTGGTCATAACCTTGCGCCATCCCGTCGCCGGCCAGGTACAGCTCGCCGGGAACCCCTGCGGGAACCGGCTGGAGGTACGCGTCCAGCACCCACGCGGACGTGTTTCCCGCGGCCCTGCCAATCACTGGCTTGGTGCCGGTGATCTCCGCCATCACCGAATCAACAGTGAACTCGGTGGGGCCGTAGAAGTTCAACGCCTGGACGGAAGGGTCTGAGGCCAAGCGATCCCAGAGGGTACCGGATACGGCCTCGCCGCCCAGGGCGAGGATCAGTGGCTGTTCGCGTTGCTGGTCAAGCAGGCCATACTGCAGCAATTGCGCGGCGAACGACGGCGTTGTTTCCAGGACGTCGATTCCGTGCTGGAGGCAGTAGCGGCTGAGGCTTTCGGCGTCGCCGCGCTCCGCGTCGGCCACCATGTGCAGTTTGGCGCCGGCCACCATCCAGAGCATCGGGTCCCAGGAAGCATCGAAGCCCAGCCCGGCGATGTGTGCCACGGCAACAGGGTTTCCCGCGTCCGCGGCAAGGCGCGGCGCAAACAGGGTGCGGTGATGGTGTGCGTAGAGGTTGGCCAAGGCACCGTGGGTCACGGCAACGCCCTTGGGCCTTCCGGTGGAACCCGAGGTGTACAGCACGTAGGCGAGGTCGCCGGGGGCGCACTCTGCCGTTGCCGTTCCGGGAGCATTTTCCCCGGCCGCCAGCAGGTTGGCGAGAGTCACCGTCTTGGAAGGTTCGACGCCGGTACCCGCCTGGCCTTGAACGATCACTACCGCCGGGCTGCTGTCCTCCAGGATCATCCTGATCCGTTCGGAGGGATAGACGAGGTCGATCGGTATGTATACGGCACCGGCAGTCAGCACGCCCAGGGCAGCGGCCACCACGTCCGCGGATCGTGGGATGGCCACGGCCACGCGGTCACCGGGACGGACGCCCCTGGCAGTGAGTCCCTTGGCGATGGTTTCCACCCGGTCCTGCAATTGATGGAAGCTCCAGGACGTTCCTTCAGCCACCACGGCAATGCGGGACGCATTCGCAGCGGCGGTCTGCGCGAAGGCGTGCAGGATGGTGGGCCACGGAACATCGAGTTTCGTGGCGGAGCTGTGTACCAGGACTTCTGCATGCTGGCTGGGGGTCTGAATACGCAAGCGGTCCAGTGTCACGGCAGGGTGGTCGGCAAACTGCCCGGCAACCAGCGTGAACCCTTCAACAAGCCGCTCCACGGTGCTCCGGCTGAAGAGCGCGGGGTTGTAGGCCAGCGAGCCGGAGATGCCGGCGCTGGCCGTTTCGGCCAGGTCCAGGAGGAGATCGAACTTTGCCCCGCCCGGCTCCCTTCCCATGTCCGCAGTGGCTTCAAGGCCTTCCATGGACAGCGACGCATCGGGGGTATTTTGCAGCGTCAGCATCACCTGGAACAGGGGATGGCGGTGGCGGGATCGCGTGGGGTTGAGTTCTTCCACTACGCGCTCGAAAGGGGCGTCCTGGTTTCCATAGGCGTGCAGGTTGGTGTACCGGACGCTTTCCACCAGCTCGGATGCGGTGGGGTTGCCGGACGTGTTGGTCCGCAGCACCAGGGTATTGACGAAGAAGCCCACCAGTTCGTTGAGTTGCGTGTCGGTGCGGCCAGCCACCGGCGTGCCCAGCGGGATGTCCTCTCCAGCGCCCGACTTTGTCAGCAGCGCAGCAAGCGCGGCCTGGAGCACCATGAAGAGGCTCGCATTCTGCTTCCTCGCCAGGGCGTTCAGGCCCGCCGTGGTGCCGGCGTCCAGTTCCAAGGGAATCGACGACGCCGGGAGGTCGCCTTCGCGGGTTCCGCGCGGGAAGTCGTAGGGCAGCTGGAGTTCCTCCGGAGATCCCTTGAGCTCGCGGGCCCAGAATTCCAATTGCCGTGAAATGGGGCTGGACGGATCATCTTCCTGTCCCAGGGCTTCGCGCTGCCACAAGGTGTAGTCGGCGTACTGGACAGGCAGCTCGTTGGAGGGAGCTTCCGCTCCGTTCAGCCGGGCAGTGTAGGCCTCGGAGAGATCACGCGCCAGCGGAGCCAGGGACCATCCGTCCGCGGCCACATGGTGCAACGTGATGGCCAGGACGTGGTGGTCCGGCGCCAGTTGGAACAGGACCGTACGGACCGGGAGTTCCCCGGTGATGTCGAAGCCGCGCTGGGTTTCTGCCTGCAAGGCCCGGTCCAGGTTCCCCGCATCGCACTGCACGGCCAGAAGTTTGGCGGGCATGGCTCCCGGCGGCAGGATCTCCTGGCGCGGTTCACCGTTGGACCACGGGAAAATGGTGCGAAGCGTCTCGTGGCGGTCCACAATATCCGTGAGCGCACCCTCCAGGGCACCCACCTCCAAACGGCCCTTCAACGTCAGCACAATGGGAATGTTGTAAGCACCCGACTGGTGATCCAGACGGTTCAGGAACCACAGCCTGCGCTGGGCGAAGGACAGCGGGATGGTGTCCGGCCGCTCCGTCGCACTCAGCACAGGAGCGCCTGTTCCGTCGCTTTCCAACGCCGCTGCGAGTCCTGCCACTGTGGGCTCTTCAAAGATGGTGCGCAGGGCAGGAGCTGAACCCGTGGCGTCGCGCAGGAACGCGGCGAGGCGTGTAGCCAGCAGGGAGTGGCCGCCCAGCTCAAAGAAATCGTCCTCAAGTCCAACGGATTCCAGGCCCAGGATTTCGCGGAAAGCATCAGCCACAACACGCTCGGCCGGTGTGCGCGGCGCACTGGTTGCGGCCTCGGGTTCCGGCGTTGGCAGGGCGCGGGTGTCCAGCTTGCCGTTTGCTGTCAGGGGTATGGAGTCGATGGCGATCACCGCTGCGGGGACCATGTAGTCCGGCAGCGTCCTGCGGGCCTCTTTGCGGATGGCTGCGGAGTCCAGGGCTGCGCTGCCCCCGGATTCCTGTTCCGGGTGGGAGGCGGTGACGTAGGCGAGCAGCTGGTCGTAGCCGGCTTTGTTCTTGGTCACCGTCACCGCGGCTTGGGCCACCCCTTCCATGCCGCGGAGGACCTCTTCGATTTCCGCCAGTTCAATCCGGAACCCGCGGATCTTCACCTGCTGGTCCATCCGGCCAAGGAACTGCAGGGTCCCATCGTCCAGGCGGCGCACCACATCCCCTGTGCGGTACATGCGCGTGCCGTCCAGCGCGAAGGGATCGGCCACGAATTTACCTGCGCTGAGCCCAGGCTGGGCAAGGTAGCCGCGTGCGAGGTTGGGACCGGCGACGTACAGCTCGCCGATGGCATTGGTGGGGACCGGGTTAAGGCCCGAGTCCAGGATGTAGTGCCGGCTGTTGGCCACCGATCCACCCAGGGTGACGTCCGTGCCGGGTTCCATCACTGCGGTCAGCGAGTCCACGGTGGTTTCGGTGGGACCGTAGAAGTTGTAGGCCACCACGCCCTCATGGGCGGCCAACTCACGCCACGTGGCCGGGTCCACGGCTTCGCCACCCAGGGCCACCACGGAGGGGTGGGTGTCCTGGTCGAAAAGGCCGCCGGCCAGCAGCGCCTTGGCAAATGACGGCGTAGTTTCAATCGAATCGATGCGCTCCCTTGCCAGGAACAGGCTCAGGGCCTCGGGATCGCGCCGTGTCTGGTTATCCACCATGTGCAGCTCATGCCCAGCGAGGAGCCACAGGATGGGATCCCAGGAGGCATCGAACGACAATCCCGCAGTGTGGGCAACCCGGAGGCTGCGGCCCAGCCGCGATGCGGCAGGATCAAAAATCCTGTCCCGATGCGAGGTCAGCAGGTTCAGCAGGGCCAGGTGTTCCACACCCACGCCTTTGGGGCGGCCGGTGGAGCCGGAAGTGAAGATCACGTACGCAAGATCATGCTGGCCCGCTACGGGCGCAGGCGGGGCCGGGTCCTTGCTGTCCAGCTCGGCCAACACCACGCTGGAATCCAGTACAGTCACGGGCACACTGGTGCGGGGCCGTCCCTGGTCAGTGTCCCCATTTACGGCCGTTTCCGTCAGCAGGAGGACCGGTGCAGCGTCCTCCACCATGCCTTCCACCCGGCCGGCAGGGTAGTCCGGATCCAGGGGAACATAGGCGGCGCCCGCCTTCAGGATGGCCAGGATAGCGACGGGCAGCAGGACGCTGCGGTCCAACCTGACGGCCACCGTGCTCCCGGGCTTGGCGCCGCGCTCGCGGAGAAAGCGGGACAGTTGGTTGGAGCGCTGTTCCAGTCCGGCAAAGCTCAGGCGGCCGTCAGCAGCCACTACGGCAGTTCTCCCAGGTGAGGCCGAGGCCACGGCCTGGAACTCTTCCACAACCGTGTGGCCCGGCAGGTCCATCGACTCTGCGTCGCCCTCGGCGAGCAGGGAGCGTTCCTCCGACGTCGACGTCACTGACAGTGCCGCCGTCGGATTTTCCGGGTTGGCCAGAAGCTCGCCAAGAAGCCGGACAAAGCGCGTCAGGTGCTTGTCCAGGTCTGCTTGGGTGTAGAGGCCGGCGTTGGCGGCGAACTGCACAGTGACGCCGTCGGAGGCGTTGTTCCCGAGGCCATGGACAATGACGGACAGGTCATCAATGGGGCCGGTGGACAGGATATGCATGGTGCCGGTGGCTTCACCGAAAGCGATGTCGTCCAGAACCGGAAGGATATTCACCGATGGTCCCAGGTAGCTGCCCTGTCCGGTCATGGACTCGTAGCGGGTCCTTTGGTGGATCAGGGCTCCACGCAGCTTGCCGCCAGTGGTGGCCACCATGTCCTGGACGGTGGCTCCGGGGTTGATATCCAGCCGGATGGGGACAATGTTGGACAGCATGGACGCTGTGGACTTGGCCAGCTTCCCGCGGCGGGCCGTCACGGGGAGGGCCAAGGACACGTGCTGCTCGCCGGTCATCCGGTGCAGGTACAGGGACACTGCCGTCAGGATCAATGCAGGCGCACTCCCGGAAGCTGACAGGAGCGCGTCCACTGCGGATGGTGCAAGCGTTTGGGTTGACCGCAGCAGGGCCTCTGCCGTTCCGGAAGGGCGGCCCGCGAGCCCGGCCGGCGTGGCTTGTCCGTCCAGTTCAGCAGTCCAGTAGGCAGCGTCGGCTGCGGCGGCTGCGGAGTCCTGATAGCTGTGATCGTCCGCGATCAGTTCGTCCAGGGCGGCAAAATCGAGGCTGGCGTTCCCGTCGGCTTCATTGGCGGTGCCCAGGGACTCGTAAACTGCGGCGACGCGTCGAAGTACCAGCACCGCGGAGTACCCATCCAGGAGCAGGTGGTGGACGCGCTGGTAGAAGAAGTGACGGTTCTCGGAGAGCCGGATGACCTCCGTGTGGAGCAGCCCGCCGTCTTCCATACTGCGCGCCTGCGCCATATCCGTGTCCATCAGATCGCGTGCAGTTTGTTCACGCGTTGATTCGCCGCCGCATCCGCTGAGGTCGATGAACTGCACCTGGGCATCCATGGCCTTGGCGTACTGGAACGGACCGTCGTCGTCCTCGCCGAACGCCAGGTTCAGCGCCGGAGTCTCCGAAACTGCCCGGGCTACGGCTGCTTCCAAGCGGGAAACATCCAAGGGCCCGGAGATTTCGATGAACTGCCCGATCTGGTACATGGGGCTGCTGTGCGCCAACTTCTGCGCGTACCAGATACCCCGCTGCGCGGCAGATAAACCCATCCGGGCTGGTGCCTGGTGCGCCGAAATGCCGGGCTGGTCAGGGGATGCGGGGATAGGGGAGTTCATGATCCTTCTCTGCAGTGGGGGGAGGCGTGGAAAAGCAGCGGCAGCCCTGGGAATCAGGACTGCCGCGTCGGGAGGGTGGGGGTTACTGGAACTGGCCGAGCTGAAGGGGGCCCAGCACATCTCCATCAATCAGGGGTCCATTGATGAGCGGACCGTTGATGAGGCCGCCGTTCAGGATGCCGCCGCTGAGGAAGCTGTTGAGGACGCCGCCGCTGAGGGTGCTCGTGCTGGTGGGAATGGCGGCGGTGGCTGCAGGAGCTGTTGTCGCTGCTTGTGCGGGGAGGGAAGCAAGGGTGAAGGCGGAGGCTGCAAGGACGGTTCCGACTGCGAAACGTGCGGCGTTCCTGGTGGGCTTGTTCACGGGATCTTCTCCAGTACATAGCTGACGTTGTCCGCGCGTCACGGGGTGACGCGCCATCAGTTATTCGGAGCTGCGGGCCACATGGATGGGGACGGGCTCTTGCCGGGGCCGGTCAGCCGAGCTTCGCAGGCAGGTTCCGCCGCGGCATATCAGGTCTTAGGCGTGCTGGTGTGACTCGTGTTCGGAGTGGCTGACAGGCTCCAATTGAAACGTGCAGTGCTCGGTATCGAAATGACGGCCCAGGCACGATCCCAACTGGTCAAGGATGAGGTCCGCGCCCCTGGCGTTGAGTACTTCGTCTTCCACCACCACGTGGGCTGAGAACACCGGGACTCCGGAGGTGATGGTCCAGATGTGGATGTCGTGGGCTTCCACTACACCGTCCACGGCAATGATGTGCTCGCGGATCATGTTCACATCCACGCCTTTGGGGGTTGCCTCAAGCAGCACGTCCACCACATCACGGAGCAGGTGCCATGCACGGGGAATGATCATCAAGGCGATCAGCACGGAGGCGATGGGGTCGGCCGCGGCGTACCCCGTGGTCATGATCACGATGGCCGCGACGATTACCGCGATGGATCCAAGAAGGTCGCCAAGGACCTCCAGGTAGGCCCCGCGCACGTTCAGGCTTTCCTTTTGGGCGCCTTGCAGGATGAGGAGCGAAACGAGGTTGGCGACGGCGCCCAAAATGGCTGCCCACAGCATGACGTCCGTGTGGATCTCGGTGGTTTCGCCGAATCGCCGGATGGCCTCAATCATGATCACCACGGCGATGACAATGAGGATCAGGGCGTTGGCCAGGGCGGCAAGTACCTCAGCGCGCTGGTACCCGTAAGTCCGCTGGTCACTGGCCGGGCGGGTGGCAATCCAGGCTGCCATGAGCGCGATGAAGACGCCCGCGGCGTCGGAAAGCATATGTCCGGCGTCGGCCAGCAGTGCCAGCGAGCCGGAGACGACGGCGCCAATCACCTGGATGCCCACCACGCCAAGCGTGATGGCCAGGACGGCAATGAGCCGTTTCCGATGCTTGCCGGTTGCAGTGACTCCGTGGGAGTGGTTGTGGTCGTGCCCCATGCCTATAAGGCTAGCCCCAGCCGAGCTCATGAAGGCGGTCGTCGTCTATTCCGAAGTGATGCGCGATCTCGTGGACTACCGTGATCGCCACTTCGTCGATGACTTCCTCGCGGGTGGTGCAGATGTCCAGGATGGGCTGGCGGAAGATTGTGATCCGGTCCGGCAGGGAGCCGGCTTCCCACCAGGAGTCGCGCTCTGTCAGTGGGACGCCCTCGTAAAGTCCCAGCAACACAGTCCCCGGATCTTCGCCGGGCTGCGGGGTGTAGTCGTCCTCGATGAAGATCGCAACGTTATCCATGGCGCTCGCCGCTTTGGGCGGAATGAGTTGAAGTGCATCGCTGACGGCTTCTTCGAAATCCTCCGGCGACATCCTAAAGGGGGCGCCGGCGGGGATGGCCTCAACGGCGCCACTTTCAGCGGGACTGTGTACGGGAGTCCGCGCCGGCAGCTTGGACGAAGGAAGGTCGCCGTCCGGAACGATGGGCAGGCCGGGAGGAAGGTTCGCGGGCATGATTCGACTTTAGTCCGCCGAGACTGCATTGGCGCCGTCGTGATGCGGGATACTGATTTCAATCCTTCTTCCACAGACACAGGAACCGCATGACTGCCACCTCTTCCCTCGCGCCCGAACCCCTCGACGTCGTTGTGGTGGGTGAGGCATTGATCGACATCGTGCAGTCCGCCGACGGGGTGGCCGAATACCCGGGAGGTTCGCCGGCCAACGTCGCTTACGGCCTGGGCCGACTGGACGTCAAAGCGGGCCTCCTGACCGCCATCGGCCGGGACGAACGGGGCGACGCCATTGCAGCGCACCTGCAGAGTGCCGGCGTCGTGCTGCTCCCCGGGTCCAAATCGTTGCAGGAGACGGCGACGGCGACCGCGCGGATCGCTGCCGACGGTTCGGCAACCTACACGTTCGATATTGATTGGGCACTGGCTCCTCTTGCCCTCCCGTACGCGCCGCGCATCCTGCACACCGGCTCCATAGCCACGTTCCTGGAGCCTGGTGCAGGAGTTGTCCGCAGCTTGTTGGAGCAGGCACGGGGCGGTTGCATGGTCACCTATGACCCCAACATCCGCCCCGATCTACTGGGTAGCCACCGTGAGGCATTGTCTCTTTTCGAAGAGATCGTGCCGTTGACCAGCGTCGTCCGGATGAGCGGCTCGGATGCCCGCTGGCTCTACCCGGACAAAACGCTGGAGGACGCCGCGAGCCACCTCCTTGCCCTTGGCACGGGGTTGGCGGTCATCACCCAGGGCGCGCAGGGCTCGCTGATGGCCACCCGGCACATTCAACTCAGTGTTCCCGCGATTCCGTCGACCGTGGCCGACACTATCGGGGCCGGAGATTCCTACATGTCGGCGCTGATCATGGGCCTTTTGCTGCGGGGGAGCGACGGTCTGGCGCCTACGGTGCTGGAACGAATCGGCAGCATCGCCTCAATGGCAGCGTCCATCACGGTTGGCCGCCCGGGCGCCAATCCGCCAACACATCGCGAGCTTCTGGCGGGGATGGCCCGCTAACGGCTTCTGCGGCGGGTCAGTCCGACCCCGAGCAAGCACACCACACCGCCGATGAGCCCCCAGATGGTGGGCACTTCCTGGAGAACGGCCCACGAAATCAGGATGGTGGTGCCTGGGACCAGGTACGTCGTGGCGGCCAGCTTTCCAGCCGAGATCAGGGACAGCGCGTAAGCCCAGGTGGTGAAGGCGATGGCGGTGGGGAAGATGCCCAGGTAGACGAGGCCGAGGGTGGCGGGCAGCGGTGCCGCCTGCACCTCCGAGATCAGCTGGCCCGTCCATGGCAGGCAGCAAACGGCACCCACCATGATGCCAAACCACGTCGCCTGGCCGGCCGAGAATTTCCGCAGCACAGGCTTCTGCAGGATCGCGCTCACTGAGGCGAGCACGGCGGCAAGCAAGCACAAGAGCACACCGGCGACGTCCGCCGTCGAACGCTGTCCGGAACCCAAGGCGATCATCGCTACACCGCAGAATGCCACCCCGCTGCCGATCAGCAGCCACCTTGGGAAGCCTTCTTTGAGGAAGATGCCTGCGAGAATCGCGATCAGGATGGGCGAAACGTTGATCAGCATGGCGCTGGTTCCGGCGTCGAGCATGTGCTCCGCGGCGTTCAGCGCAACGTTGTACCCGCCGAACCACATCACCCCGTATGCCAGGATCGGCAGCCACTCGCGGCCGCTCGGCCAGACCTTCAGGGTGGGCAGCACAACAATTCCCAGCACGACGGCGGCAACCGCCAACCGTCCGAGCGTCAAGGAGCCGGGGGAGAAGCTGGGGCCCACGGCGCGTATGCCCACAAACGCTGAAGCCCAAAGGACCACTGTGACGATGACGGCGACGATGCCGAGTTTGCTGATGGCCGCGGCCGGCGCGGGGGTGGTGCGCGGGGGCAGGTCCGGGGACGGCTGGCCGGGTTCGGCCGGGGTGGTGGTTGTCATAGAGCCAATCTAGCCGCGGAGGCCACCGGACGGCTGGCGGTTTTCGGACGCGTCAGGGCAAGATCCTGCCAATCTTTGTGGGCTCTTTCGACGAGGCCCCGGGGGTCTGCAGAGCTCGATTTGGGAATATCGCCATCTATGCTCTAAAGTTTTAGAGTCCAGTTCGGACGAGCGAGACCCGGAAAGAACGCGTAAAGCGTTGTTTTTTCTTGCAAAATCCGAATTGAGTTCAGGCCCCCATCGTCTAGCGGCCTAGGACACCGCCCTTTCACGGCGGCGGCACGGGTTCGAATCCCGTTGGGGGTACGCAAGGCAAGTGGTAAATCGGATGAAAAAAGTCTGGTAAGCTAGAAGCCTTGAAAAAAACGCGGTAGAGATACCGCAAACGCAAGGCCCTGTAGCGCAGTTGGTTAGCGCGCCGCCCTGTCACGGCGGAGGTCGCGGGTTCAAGTCCCGTCAGGGTCGCTCTGAGCGCCGAAGAAATTCGGTTCTCAAGGTGACATGTCACCTAGGCTCTGTAGCTCAGTTGGTAGAGCGTTCGACTGAAAATCGAAAGGTCACCGGATCGACGCCGGTCGGAGCCACCACTGGGAAGCATCAGTTCTTCGGAACTGGTGCTTTTCTTCTTTAACGCACGGTGACCTGGACGGCGTGGGCGACCAGCTCGCGAAAAAGATGGGAATCGGGGCCCCGAGGACCCAAATGCGTTTCTGGACTGCGCTCCGCCCGACGGCCAATCAGCAGGCAGGGTGCGAGCCGAACCGGTGGGCCATCGAATATTGGGGCGCCCAAAACGATGTGAATGTCACAGGTCCGGTCAGGGATCCCCTATCGAACGCAGGAGGATGCGTTGGGCCCGCGGGCCTACGGGCACCTTTTAGGGAGCCGTACTACCGTCGCAGCAGATCCAGCACGAGTGGGAGGTTGTGTACTCCGTCTTCTGCGAGGAAGTGACCGGCGCCGGGCTGTATGTGCAGCTCGGCCTTGAGTCTTTCTGCAAGCACATCGGATGCCGCCGTCGGCACGAAAGCATCGGCGTCCGACCGGACCATTGCCCGTACGCCAATATTCTTAGCGATTCGCTCCGCGTCGACATCTGCACTGAAGTACTTGTCCAACACCGGCAGGGACTTCAGTGCCCCCGTGAAACCGGAGACGAGGACAAGCCCGCCGAGCTGCCACGGCCCGGTCAGCGCTGCAAGGGCGCGAAGCACCGTAATGCCTCCCAAGGAGTGGGCTACGATCCATGTTCCGGCGTCGGGTACACCGATGGCCTTCGATACTGTGTCCGTCCAAGCTGCCGCGTTGGGAGCATCAGGAGCAGGGAGAGCGACCACGGTCGCGTCAACGCCGGCGGTATCGAGTGAGTCGCGGAGCAAAGGAAACCAGTGTGCATCCGGTGCGGCAGCGTATCCGTGGACAATGAGGACGCGTCGGAGGGAATGAGTCGTTACTGGCGACGTTGTTATGTTCATAGCATGGGACCTTAAGGGCTCACGTCATCGTCGATCAAATACAGGGCCTGTTCGCGGTAGGCCTGGACTCGGGCGCGGTCCGCCAGTACCTTCCGTGTGCCCGCGGCAGAGCACCGCAGCTTGAGATGTGTGCCGAACTGCGTTCACACCTCGCACGGCGAGTCACCGAATTGGAAGCCCAAGCTGAGACACTGACCCGGCAGCGCCAGAAAATATTGGCTCACCTCGCATAGGGATCCCGTAGGAATATCCGAACAATTACTGCCCGTCCCCGGTCCCTGGTGACGCAACTGCGGTATGACGGGCTGACCTCATCAGCCATTTCCAAGTTTCTCTCCGCTTGTGTAAGAAACGACGGTTCCCGGGACACTAAAGAGTTGACTGATCACATCGCACTAGCCCGGGGGAACAGAACTAGATGTTGGCTACCAGAGAGCAGGAACTGATCGCTCTTCACGCTGAACACTTCAGCCGCATCTACCAGTACATCGCGTATCGGATCAACGACCGTGAACGGGCTGAGGAACTCGCCAACGACGTGTTCCGGATTGTCTGGGAGAAACAACCACCCGAGCCCCCCGGAATCGGATGGCTGATCGCCACAGCCAGGAACGTCCTTGGCAATGAGTACAAAGGCCGACGCCGCCGCGAACAACTTATGGAACGGCTCGCGGAAGAAGCCCGCACCCGAGACGCCACTGCGCCCGACGATGGCCAGCAAGGGAGCGTCGCCGTGATCCTGTCCCGTCTCAAGGACCGGGACAGGGAAATTCTGATGCTCTCCTATTGGGACGATCTCACCACTGCCGAACTGGCCGAAAGCCTCGGATGTACATCATCCGCAGCGGCCGTGCGGCTCCACAGGGCCCGCAAAGCTTTCGCGAAAGCCGCCCCACAACACCTCATGACAGAACGGGAAGTCTAACCATGGACCGCATCGAACAACTCATGAAAAACGCCAAACCCCACCTCCCAGACCCCGGAACAACCCCGGGCGTCCTGCCGGGCCAGTCCCACGCCTATTCCGCTGATCCCAATCTCATTTCTCTCGCAGATGGCGGATCCACCCACTTCCGCCGTGCTCCGGCCAAACGTCACTGGGGGCGTCTCGCAGTCGCCGGGCTTGCCGCAGCGGCCGTCGCGGCCACCGTCCTGGTCGGCGCTAACCTGACGTCGCAACCGGACAACACCGCTGCGTTCCCCACAGAAGAAACAGTCATCCCGGCGGCGACACCGCCCGGTTCTGGAAAATCTTCCCTGGCAGGGAACACAATTACCGACTCCTTTGGCAACGTCGCCTACTACACCACAGTCCCCGGTGACACGATAACGGCAGTAGCTGCACACCTGCGCATCAACGAGAAGAAACTTGCTGAATTCAACGGGATTCAGGCTGGCGCTGAGTTGGCACCCAACACGACGCTTCGACTCTTCCCCGCTCCGGGTCCAACCAACGGAGCAACAGGGACGGCCACCTTGGACGCGAACGGCATACCCACCAGTTACACCATCGAGCCCGGTGACACCCTTGCCGGGATCACTTACCGGTTCGGAATTACCGAAGAACAACTGGCGGAAGCGAACAAGGTCGCTTTCACGTACGAGAAGGGGAATGTCTATTTCGTCCGGGCCGGGAACCACATCCAACTGCAGAAGAACCCGGTGGATAGCAGATCCGGACGGGGAACGAGCATCAACAATTCCTTCGGCCAAGCCATTTTCTACACCACTGTCGACGGTGACTCCTTCGACAGCATCGGCTACAAATTCCGGTGCACCACCGACCAATTGCTGAGGTGGAACACGATCCTCACAGCCGACCGGACCATCCCGGCGGGAACCAAGCTCAGACTCATGCCCGGCGAAACCGTCATTGAGGGTGCGCAAGGCACATACACTGCAGACGCCGAAGGGATCCCCCTGACCTACACCACCGCCCCGGGGGACACGGAGCGGCAGATCGCTTTCCGCTTTGGAATTCCGGAGATCGCGGATCTATCATCGGCGAACCGCCCGCTCGCCGGCACCGACCGTGTCTGGTACGCCTTCTCAGACCTGCCCTCCGGGGAGGTAGCCCCCGGCCAGATCATCAGCCTCAACCTGACCAAACCCATCCACGGATGACGCACACTGCGGAGAGCGATTTCGAGGGCCTCCCCTCAAGCATCGCGAACTGCCATCCTGATCAGGCCGGTCGTCGTGCTGCGTACGTTCCCATTTTTCGCCCGTAGGGCCACCTCCTAACGTTTGGTGCGCACCGGCTACCTCCGTTCTGCCGAAATCCACGCCGATCAATCTATTGACGCCCCCGATTCCCCATGACACCATGATGACCACATCTTGATACCGGTATCAACTTGTTTCAACTCTCTCAGATCGTCATAGTGAAAGGACCACCCGTGCTTGGCTTCAAAGAAGAGGAATTCCTCACGCAGACCCGCAGCGCACTGGCACTGCAGGGACAAATCGAAACGGTGGTTGACTCCATCCAGCAGCGCGGGATGACCAATCTGTTCCTCATCGGCGCCGGCGGGACCTATGCCGCGATGCTGCCGTACGAACACTTCATCCGGTCCCGCTCCACGTTGCCCGTCCGTGCGTCCATCGGCAAAGAGCTGATGCTGACCCAGGATCCCACGTTCGGCCCCGGCTCCGTGGCTGTCTTCGCCTCCCTTTCGGGTACGACGGAAGACGTCATTGAGGCCATCGAGTTTGCCAAGGCCAAGGGCGCATACACCGTTGGGTTCACTGGATTCGGTGACAGCCCGTTCGCCAATGCCTTGGATGTCGTCTTGGTGACCGAACCTAAAACCTGGCCGTTCGATATCCCAATGATTCTCTTGAGCGCGTGCCTTCTCGCAGCCCGGGGCGAATTTGAAGGATACGAAGAACTGGCCGCAGAACTCCAGACCGTCCCCGAAAGCTTGGTCGATGCCGCCCGCCAGGCAGAATCAGTGGCTGAAGCCTTCGCGGAGAAGAACAAGGACGCTGACTACCATTTCCTGGTGGGAACCGGGAACCTGTGGGGCCTCACCTACCTGTATTCCATGTGCATTCTGGAAGAAATGCAGTGGCTCCGGACCACCCGTGTTCACGGCGCAGAGTTCTTCCACGGCTCGCTGGAACTGATCGAGGAGGACACCAGCCTCATGCTTCTTGTGGGTGAGGATGAGAGCCGCCCGCTCATGGAGCGCGTGGTCAAGTTTGCCGAGAACTACAACAAGAACACCACATTGCTGGACAGCAAGGATTACGAGCTTCCGGGCATAAGCCCGCGATTCCGTGCGCTGCTTTCCCCACTTGTTCTGGATACGGTCCTTGACCGCTTCAGCAAGCATCTGGAACGTGTACGCAATCACTCCCTGGATCTTCGCCGCTATTACCGGGTGGTCGAGTACTGACCAATTGCCGCACCCCGTTTGGGGACGTCAAATCCCGCGCTGCGGGTCCGGTGGTCCCGGACCCGCAGCATCGAGACAGGAAGAGCATGAAAGTAATCGGGTTCGGAGACAACATCGTCGACCGATTTGTTGACCGCAAAGTGATGTACCCGGGAGGAAACTGCGTCAACTTCGCCGTCTTTGCGCGTAGGTTGGGCATTGAATCTGCATATCTCGGTGTTTTCGGCTCGGATGCCTTGGGCTGCTTCGTCCGCGATGCCATCGAATCCGAAGGCGTGGACACCAGCGGATGTATTGTCCGGGACGGGCCCAACGGAGTCACCGAAATCAAGGTGGTGGAGGGGGACCGGGTCTTCATGGGCTGGAACGAGGGAGGTGTCACCATAAGTGAACCCTTCAAGCTGGGGCCGGAACACCTCGCATACCTGGCGTCGGCCAACCTGGTGCATTCGAGCGTCTATTCTGCGTCCGAAACCGAACTTCCGGCTCTCCAGACTGCTGGAACCCTGGTCAGTTTCGACTACTCGTCCGAGCCAGAGCGGAGGACGGACCTGTACCTCCAGCGCACGGCGCCCTATGTGGATCTCGCCCTCCTTTCCTGCGGGGGTATGTCCGCGGAAGCGGCCAAAACCGACCTGAAGCGGGTGCACGCGGCTGGGGCTTCGTTGGTCATAGGCACGCGGGGTCAGTCGGGTGCGCTGATGTTCGACGGCGATCGCTTCCTTGCCCAGTCGGCCTCACCTGCGGATCCGCGGCAGTTCTCAGACACCATGGGCTGTGGGGACGCCTTCCTTGCAGGGCTGGTGGTCAGCTTGTTGGGGTCCGGCTGGACCCGGGGTTCCCTGCCCTCGAGCAGTGCCCTGCAAAATGCCCTGGCTCGAGGGGCGCAGGCCGCTGCAACGCAGTGTTATGTGGAGGGGGCATTCGGATACGGCCGCCCCGTCGGGGAACCAACTAGGATCTGATGCAGAGACCAATCAAAGCAAGGAACCGCAGCGGCGGATTCCACGACTAAAGGGGACCGGATGGCGTCGGATCATCAGAACCACCCGGCTGCTCCCACCATCACCGAAGTCGCCGCAGCCGCGGGGGTGGGGCGGGCTACAGTGGCCCGCACCCTCGGGAACTACGGGTCCGTCAGCGATGCTACCCGCGCCAAGGTAATGCGGGCGGCCGAGAAGTTGGGCTACCAACCAAACTCCTTGGCGCGGAGCATGACGACGGGCGTCACCAAAACCTTGGGGATCGTCCTGGCGGATTTGGCTAACCCATTCTTCTCGGGCGTGCTCAGGGGAATTTCGGAAACAGCCAAGGCTTCTGGCTACGACGCCATCATCCTGAGCACCGACGAGAAGTTGGAGCTGGAGCGTGACGCGATAGCTGTCCTGCTGGCAAAGCAAGTGGACGGACTCGTGGTGGCATCTGCCGCTGGAAGGAATGACGACGTTTCACATCTGTCCAACGCCATCGATCGTGGCACCCCGGTAGTCCTCATCGACCGCCTGGTGGACAGGTTGGAAACAGATTCTGTGGTGATCGACAACAGGGAAGCGGCGCGATCAGCCGTGGCCTCCCTCATAAGAAATGGGCATCGGCGTATAGCTTTTGCGTGGGGTCCAGTAACTCTGAGTCCGGCTACGGATTTGAAACAGATGCACAGCATCCTGGATGAAGCACTGTGGAGCGATGGTGAACGCCTGCGTGGGTACTTGGACGCGCTGGAGGAGGCGGGAATTCCCTTCGACACGGCCCTGATCACCCATGTTTTGAAGAACGAGGGCCAGGCTGCGCGAGCCATCAGCGGTATGTTGGCCCTGGCCGATCCTCCTACTGCGATTTTCACCACCGAGACCGAAGCTACAGTAGGGGCGCTTCATGCCCTGCGCACGAAGAACCTCCGCTTGTTGGAAGATGTTTCCTTAATTGGGTTTGATGACAGCCCATGGGCCGCCGTCATGGAGCCGCCTTTGACCATGATCCAGCAGCCCATGCGTGAAATGGGTTCGGTGGCTTCCCGGCAGCTCATTGCAAGGATCGACGGCGACACGTCGGCGGCGCAGAAGCACGTGCTGCCCTCACTGCTCGTCGCACGCTCTTCGGACGGGCCTGTCCGCGCCGCCAGTCGCCGCTAGCAATTTTCCTTCGAGCAATTCTTGCCGGGCTCTTCCCTCGCTGCCCCAAACCATGATTCACTGTGGTACCGGTATCACAAGTTTCACCCACACACTTCTCGTCCCATGTAGTCCGGCCTCATCCCAACGGCGGGCATGACTACTGCTCCAGAACGTGGAGCGCCGGCTGAACGGCCACAGAGCGAAAGAAGAAACCATGCGTAAAAGCACCCAAACGATGATGGCATTGCTGGCAGGCGCCGCTTTGGCGCTCGCGGGCTGTGCCGACGGCGGAAGCCAGCCAGCAGCCTCCGTGGACCTGAATGCGGCACCACAGTTTTCGGGCACGCTGAGCATCCTCACGAAGTTCGGCGGAGATCCCTTGGAGCCGTATTTCGAGGACCTGGCCGCCGAATACAAGAAACTGCACCCTGAGGTGTCCTTTGACCTCATCCAGGAGACCGACCAAAGCATCAAGGACAAAACAAAGACGTTGACAGCGTCGCAAGCCATGCCTGATATCTACTTCACCTGGGCGGGCAGTTGGGCCAATGACTTCATCGACGGCGGGCTCGCCGCTGACCTCACGCCCGCGATCGCGCCGGGCACGGAGTGGGGTGACAAGTTCGGGGAGTCGGCGCTTAAAGCGTTTGCCAAGGACGGTAAGTACTTCGCTGTTCCCCTGTACAACAACGGAAAATTCATGGGATATAACCAGAGGATCTTCAAAGAACTGGGTCTGACCCCACCCACAACTTTCGAGGAACTCATCTCCTCCTGCTCGGTGCTCAAGGGCGCAGGCTACGAGCCGATCTCTTTCGGTAACAAGGACGGCTGGCCTGGGCTCCACTACCTGCAACAGCTCTTCGCTTACGAAGTTCCCGCTGAGACGCTGCAAGCAGACTTCAGCCCTGAAACTGCAAAGCTCGAGGACAAGGGCTATCTCAAGGCCATGGATCAGTTCAAATCTTTGGTCAACGAGTGCACCGGCAGCGGCAAGGATTCCAACGGCGTCCTGTACACCACGGCCCAGCAGGCACTGGCAGAAGGTAAGTCAGGTATGTACTACCAGGAGGTGCTCGAGTTCGACAGCACCGCATCCGCCGACTCAAAGCTTAAAGTCGATGGGCTCGGCATCTTCAAACTTCCTGCAGCAACAGACGCCAAAGGTGACACGAAGGCGATTGAAGGTTCACCCGAGGGTTACATCATCAATGCGCGGTCCAAGAACGTTGCCTTGGCGGCGGACTTCATGAAGTTCGCGACTAACAGTCAAAACGCCGCCAAGCTCTCGGCTCCGCCGTATGGCCAGCCGAGTGCGGTCAAGGGCGCAGTTTCCGAACAGAACTCCTCAGGGCCTGTCATTGAAGGGATCAAGCAAGTGAACGACGCTTCGGCGGCGATAACCTGGTTGGACTCGGTGACCGTTCCCGCCGTCGCTGACGCTTGGTTGGCTGGTGGTGAAGCCTTGGTCGCAGGGACGCAGAGCCCCGAACAGGTTCTCGCTTCCGTCCGGGCAGCTTCCAGCGCGGCCAAGTAGCGGGCAACGCCATGACTGTTTTTGACACCGCCCGGAAGCCGGCAGCATCGCCGCCGGCAACTTCTTCCGGGATGAAGCCGAAGAGCCTGCCGGGAAAGAAGTTCTCTTCGGGACGCTGGCTCAGCTTCGTCTGGGTTTTGCCCGCAATCCTCCTGTTGGGCGTCTTTGCGTACTTTCCATTGGTTCAGAACCTGGGGTTCAGCTTCCTCAAGTGGGACATATACAGCGGTCGCCAGACCTTCGTTGGGGCGGACAACTATGTGAGGATGTTCAACGACCCCATATTTTGGAAGTCACTGCTCAACAACACTCTGTACGCGGTTATCTCCATCGCGTTCCAAGTATTTGGAGCAATGATCCTCGCAGCCCTGATTGAAGGGCTTCGAAGCCAACGGTGGCGCGGAATTCTCCGGGCCGTGTACTTCGTTCCCTCAGCGATCTCGTTGACCGTGGCTGGCCTCTTGTTCTACTTCATCTACGAACCCCAGATGGGCATTCTGAATGCGGCTCTGGACTTCCTCGGCTTGGGCGAATTTGCCCAAGCGTGGCTGGGTCAGGAAAACACGGCGATCTTCGCCATCATCGCAATGAGCCAATGGCAAGGATTTGGGTACTGCACACTGCTTTTCTCGGTCGCCCTACAGCGAATACCGTCCGAGCTTTACGAAGCAGCCTCAATAGACGGTGTAGGCGCGTTTCAACGCTTCTTCTCCATCTCCTTGCCGCTTGTCAGGGAAATGACCGGCCTGATGATGATCGTCACTGTGTCTGGTGCGTTTCAGGTCTTCAACGAAGTCATGGTTATGACCAGCGGCGGGCCCAACAATTCGAGCCAGGTCCTGGGCACCTGGCTCTACCGGAGTGGCTTTGTGCGAAACGACTTCGGATACGCGGCCGCCGTCGCCACCGCTGTCTTCATCATCACGCTGGTGCTTGCTGTCGTTCAGCTTCGCATCTCCAAGCGCAGGAGGGTCCAATGGTGACGCGTTCATCAGTTCTGCTGGTTCTGGGAAGGGTGCTGGTCAAAGCATTCCTACTGGCGCTGGCCGTGGTAGTTATCTACCCGTTGTTGTGGATGACGTTGAACGGAGTGAAGTCCAACTCCGAGTTGTTCTCCAATCCGTTCGCCCTGCCAGTCGCCTGGAAATGGGATAACTACGTCACTGCCTGGAACCGTGGGGTAGGGGACTACCTCACCACCAGTGTGTTGGTGACAGTAGCCTCCACCATTGCCACCGTATTCATCAGCGCTTGGGCCGCGTACGGACTCACAAGGGTCAATATCCCCTTCAACCGGCTGGTTTTGGTGCTCATACTGGGTGGGTTAATGCTGGCCCCAACGGTGGCCCTGATCCCTCTGGTCAAGATGTTTCAAAGCCTGGGTCTCTACAACAACCTCTGGGCACTCCTGATTCTCTACACGGCCTTCCGGGTTCCTTTTACTACCTTTCTGATCCGGGCCTACATGATGGACCTGCCAGCCGAAGTTGACGAAGCGGCCGCCGTCGACGGTGCTTCGAAGTCCAGGGCCTTTTGGCAGATCATCCTGCCAATGTGCAAGCCCATCTTGGTTTCTACCGTCCTGTTAAACATCCTTTTCACCTGGAATGAGTACCTCTTCGCCATGGTGTTCACCAGTGGGGGAGCCTTGCAAACCCTGCCCGTGGGATTGACGAATCTGATGTCCAAACATGGCACGGACTACCCAGTGGTGTTCGCGGGGATGGTGATCGCTGCGCTTCCGGTCATCGTGCTCTTCTTTGCAGGACAGCGTTACTTCATCCGTGGACTCGCCGACGGAGTGGGTAAGTAGTGCGGCTGATTGTCCAAGTTCAGTTCAGGCTGCCCTGAACGTGGTGCCTGTTTAGTCTCCACCGGCTTCGGGGCAGCCCCAGGATTTGGGGTTTTGCTCGCAGGTGTCGGCCACGAGTGCTTTTTCGGTTTTCCAGACGTGGATGGTTGTGGGTGGTGTGGTGAGGTCGAGGGTTCCGTTGATGGGTAGTGGTGGGCCGTTGTTGACGGAGTAGGTTCCGGTGAAGCTGGTGGTGAGGGTGGCTGGGTAGTTTCCGGTTTGGGTGTAGGTGTGGCTGTTGCGGGTCTCGGTGGTGAGCCATTGGGTTTGGGGGATGGGGTAGCCGGCTAGGGGTGTGGGTCCGAGTTTGGTGCCGTCGCCGTAGGTGTAGGTGTAGTTTGCGGGGGTGGCGGTGAGGTGGACGTTCTGGCCGAGGATGGTGAGGTCGAAGGTTTGTTGCCCTGGTGTGGCGTAGAAGTTGGTGGGTCCGCCTTTGAGCGTGTTGGGGAAGGGTTGGGCTTGGAGGGTTCCGGGGTTGACGGGTAGTTGGCGGAAGTCGTTGAGGATTCGGGCGGCGATGTTGGCCAGGACGTCTTCGGGTTTGGCGTCGTAGAGGCAGGTTGGTCCGCTGACAGGAACCCAATCGGTCCATCCCGGGTTGGTGATGGCTTTAGGCGCCTCTTTCCAGATCACCGGTATACCGACTTCACCTCCTGGAGACTTGGGCGGGCAGTTCAGGGCATCGCAGCCGGGGTCCTTGGTGTCAGGTCCGTCGGCTCGGCAGTGAGTGTCAGCCATGTACTGATTCGGATCCTCCACGGCGGGCGAATTTCCTGATCCGCTCAAGCTTGGCTTGAGCTCTCCTGTCGCGGGATTGGTCGTGAATCTCGCGCCTATATCGATTGCCTGATCGCCTCCATTGTTTGCAGCCCAGGCATCGTCGCCTGCTGCAGATGGTGCCGCCAGATAGCAGCACGCAATTACCAAAATTACAGTCCAAAACCCAGTCCCCGTGATCCGAGATGGAGTTCTATGCGACGACACCAAGGTCCACCACTGTCCAAGCACCTTCGATGTGTTTTGCAAAGAATGCGAATGCGTCGTTGGATGCTTCCGATCTCGCGCGGCCGATGCTTCCGTCGGCGTTGTAGTAATCAATTCGCTCTTGGATTACCTGGACTGTTGACGCGTGGACATCGTCAGCTGACCATTGCACGTTAACAACGGGAACTGTGATCCTGCCACCAGCTATCCACCGGCCATTGATGTATGCGTCTTCGCCAGATTTCTGCAGTTGAACACAGAGCCTGCAGTTCGGTGAGTTGAGGGGGAGCCAAGCGGACAAGTCGCCTGTTTCGTCCACATATGACAGCTGCGCGTACCAGTACCCAATAAACGCCTCCAGCCCCGCCTCCGAGTTTTCCTTCGCGAGTTCCGGCATCACGGGCACGGGTACGTTTTGGGCCTTGCCGTGCGCGTCGGCCGGCTTGTAGGCACCCGGAGCTGAAGGGGTAGCCGAGGGAGTGGCCGCCGAGGCGCTCGAGGCGGGTGGCGCCGTCGTCGTGCTTGTCTCGGAGGGTGCGCTGCCCGGCGTGGAGCAGCCCGTCAAAAGCCACACCACACACAAAACCACCGCCGCAACAGAGGCGCGTACAGACGATATTGCGGCAATCGGACGGCATGGCATGACAGGCTCCCCAGCAGCTGTTGTGGCGATGTGTCGGCCAGTCTAGGTGGAGCGATCGGGCGCTACCCAGTCGAATTTTGGCGCTTGTGGATAACCCGACCCTGGGCCCACCGCATGGCTCTTGGCCCTTGTGGCCAAAGCGTCGGAGCTAGACGCTAGGGTGGTAGTCAAGAGAAGGGGAGTGCTCCATGGAAGAACAGAACGTGCAGCTTGAGCCCGTGCCTGGTGGCGAGATCGTCGGGACCGGACGCACCGTCATCTCCGAAGCTGCGGTGGCCAAGGTAGCCGGGATCGCTGCCCGGACGGTTCCTGGCGTCTACTCCTTGGGTTCGGGCCCGTCCCGTGCGCTGGGCGCGATCCGCGACGCCGTGGGCAGTTCAGACCATGCAGCAGGTGTTCGGGCCGAGGTCGGCGAGACCCAGGTAGCCGTGGACATCAATCTTGTGGCCCTCTATGGCCATCCCCTTCACGGCGTCGCCAACCAGGTCAGGGCCGCTGTCTTCAGGGCGGTCGAGGAACTGGTGGGACTGCAGGTTATCGAAGTCAATATCGAAATCACGGACGTCTATATCGCCCCGCCTGTGAAGGCCCCCGGCGGCAAAACAGTTGTAGTGGAAAGGGATGCGCTCCAATGAGTATGACCGTGGTGGGAATCGCGATCGGCGCCTTCGTGGCTTTCATGTCCCTGTCCTTCGGGTTGTGGGGCTTCCTCATATCCCTGCTTTTCATGGGCATCGGCGCGCTGCTGGGCCGCGCGGCTGACGGCAAGCTGGACCTGCGCAGCGTGCTGGACGCCATTACGGGCCGGCGCTCCTCGTCATGAGCGTGGCTGAGGCTGTGGAATCCACCACCAGCCTGGCCGGCCACAACCGGATCAGTACCCAGGCTTTGACATCGTTGGCCCGAGCCGCAGCCGCCGAGGCGCTCGGCGTTGAGGCCAGTGACATCCGGGCCGATTGGGCAGACGACGACGGCCTGCTGGCTTTGTCGATCGTGGCACCTATCAGCATTCCGGCCTTAACCGAGGTCCTTCGAGATCCCAGGCGGGTCCAGGGCTTCGGAGGGTCGATCTGGGACCGGTCCGTTGCGGCCAAGGCAACAATACTGGAGATTGTCACCCGGCTCAGTGGCTCCCAGCTAAGCAGGGTGGACATCAGGATCAGTGGAGCCCAGGTCACGGAGGGAGGGCGCGTTCAATGACGCAGGATCAGGAAACACAGAATGTGAACGCAGTGGATTCCGGAGCCAGTCCGGTTGCCGGGGAAGACCCGGAGATGGCCCGCATCCTGCGCCGTGAAACGCACTCATCCCGCGCCGGAGCAGCCACCATCGCGGCAGTGCTGGTCATTGTCCTATGCGTCTACGCTTTGCTCGAATCCGGTGTCCGTGCTGTTGGACAGCCTCCGTGGTTGATCGATCCCAGCACGGCGGCGGAACGCGTCATCGCCCTTCCGGCAGGCATCTCGCCGTTGCTGCTGGGCGCAAGTGGTGCTGTGATAGCCATGGTCGGGTTGTTTTTCCTCCTCCACGCCGTCCTTCCGGGCCGACGGGCCCGCCATCTGCTTCGCGACCCCCGCACCGCCGTCGTCATCGATGACGAGGTCCTGGCCTCGGCGCTGGCCCGCAGGGCCCGGACTGCCGCGAATGTCACGCAGGAACAGGTCATGGTGGTGGTGTCGCGGCAGTTGGTCGTCGTCAACGTGAGGCCTACTTCGGGGAGCCGCGTGAGCGAAGAGGCTGTGCGGTCCGCAGTCCAGGCTGAACTTGAGGAGATGTCGCCTGTACCGATGCCTTCGGTGCGGGTCAATCTGGCGTCGTCGGGGGTGATCGGGGCATGAACGGAACACCGAGAGCCCTCAACCGCGTGCTGCTGTTCATTATTGGAGTGAAACTCCTTGCTGTCGGGCTCCTCCTCCTGCTGTTGGCCACAGTTCCGGCAGTAGCCACGTGGTGGCATGGCTGGTCCGCCGCCGCGTGGGCGCGGACAGAAGAGCTCTTCCGGGACACCCGCTTTCCGGGGCGGGAAGAGAGCTGGCTGTGGATCGTGGCTGGCCTTGTCCTGGTGGCCATCATTGTCGCGATGATTGCCTGGGTGTCCCAGCAAGGCAAAGGCCGGGCCAACTTCCTGGTATCCAGTGATGACGACAGCGACGTCGACGGCCAAGTTCGGATTGGCGGCGGCGTCGCCGAGCAGGCGTTGCGGGCCGCTCTTTCCGAGAGGACGGACCTCGCCAGCGCATCAGTGGCAACCCTTGAGGTGAAGGGAAAGCCGGGGCTGCGCATCCGCATCCAACCCAGGCAAGGAGTAGCACCCCACATCCTTGCCGCCGAAGTGTCCCAACTGGTTGAAGCCCTGGACCTGGTGATTGGGCAGAAAACCCCTGTGCTGGTTCATATGGTTTCGGGCGCCCGGTCCCGGTTCACCCGCGCTGAACGGGTTCGCTGATGTTAGGGAACGAATCAGACAGGACGAGAGGCCGCAATGGCTGGAACGCCGGTGCTTGAGGCGTCGGTGGCCGAGGTGATGGCCGAACTGGCGGCGTTGGAGGATCCCCGTGCGCGTGAAGTGAACGAAAGGCACGGCGACGATCACGGAGTGAACCTCAGCAAGCTGCGCGCCGTCGCGAAGAGGCTTAAGACGCAACAGGACCTGGCCCAAGAGCTTTGGGACACCGGTGACACGGCAGCCAGGCTCCTGTCATTGCTGATCTGCCGGCCAAAAGCGTTTGCGAAGACCGAGCTGGACGGCATGTTGCGCCAAGCGCACACCCCGAAGGTCAACGACTGGCTCGTAAACTATGTGATCAAGAAAAGCCCGTACTGCGAGGAACTGCGGGTGTCGTGGTTCTCCGACCCGGACCCTGTGGTGGCCGCTGCTGGCTGGGCCCTGACGTCCGAACGGGTCGTCAAGAAGCCCGAGGGCCTGGACCTGGACCAACTCCTGGACCTGATCGAGGCTGGCATGAAGGACGCCCCTGACCGGCTCCAGTGGGCAATGAACAACTGCCTGGCGCAGATCGGAATCGAGCACCCTGGGCATCGGGCCCGGGCGCTCAGCATTGGTGAACGGTTGGAGGTCCTCAAGGACTATCCCACGCCGCCCAACTGCACCTCACCCTTTGCACCCATCTGGATCAATGAAATGGTCCGCCGCAAGGGCTGATCTCCGCGAAACTAGCCCCTGTTGCGGTGCATCATTCGGTAGGTGATCTCGGCGAGGAGTTCCTCGTCTGAAAGGTGCGAGGCCCGCGCAATGGGCGCGCTGGGAACGGCGACGCGGGGAGGACCTGGCCGGGTTTCGTCTCCGTTGCGCATGTCGTCCGGGGTGATCATGTCCGGGGCGAACGTTGACTTCCCTTTGAGGACCTCGGACACCGAGCCGGCGCGCCAGCCCAGGGCGTGTTCAAGCTTGCGTTGGTTGATTTCCTGCGCGCGGCGGGTTCCCGATTCCAGCGTCCGGACGGTCTTGATGGCCGTTCCAGCCTGCTTGGCCAACTGCACCTGGCTCAGGCCTTGCGCCAGGCGTTCTTCCTTGATCAATCGGCCGATGGTCTGCAGTGCTTCAAGTTCATCCACACTTCTTAGTTTTCCATAGGCAACATTAGGCAACCAAATCGGATAATGGGCAACCTGCTCCATGGCCGGGCACGCCAGAGCCGAGGAAGCCAGCGCGCGGGCGAATCCAGAAGTAGGCAGGCTACTTTGTATCGTTGTGGTTACGGTGCGTGTAAGCGCTTGCATATGTGCGATGATCATGGCTAGTGTGAGCGTCACCACATCAATTGCGCCGCCGAATCACCTGTACTCAGCGAGGAGTCTTTAGCATGAAGAAAACCAAGTACCTGCTACCGGTCGCAACGGCCGGTGTTCTGGCACTTACCCTGTCCGCCTGCAGCGGCGATGGCGGCGGCGGGGGATCCACCGCCGGATCCAGCGACTGTTCCGCCTACGACACGTATGGCAAGCACGATGGCAAAACCGTCTCGGTGTACTCCACGATCGTGGACACCGAAGCCACCAACCTCGAAGAATCCTGGAAGCAGTTCGAGCAGTGCACGGGCATCACCATCAAGTACGAAGGCAGCAAGGAATTCGAAACGCAGATCGGCGTCCGTGCCCAGTCCGGAACGGCTCCTGACGTAGCGATCTTCCCGCAGCCGGGCCTTCTCGCCACCCAGGCCCGCGCCGGCTACCTCAAGCCCGCTCCGAAGACCGTCTCCGACCTGGTGGACAAGAACTGGTCCCCTGACTGGAAGAAGTACGGCACCGTAGATGGCACCTACTACGGCGCCCCGATGCTCGCGAACGTCAAGGGCTACGTCTGGTACTCACCCAAGACCTTCAAGGACAAGGGCTGGGAAGTTCCCAAGACCTGGGCCCAGATGATGGACCTCACCAAGAAGATCGCCGATGACAAGACCATGAAGCCATGGTGCGCCGGTTTCGAATCGGGCGAGGCAACGGGCTGGCCGGGCACTGACTGGATCGAGGACGTCGTCCTTCGCGCCCAGGGCCCCGAGGTTTATGACCAGTGGGTCAACCACCAGATTCCTTTCAATGACCCCAAGATCGTCAAGGCATTCGATCAGGTTGGCGACATCCTCCTCAACCCGGCCTACGTCAACGGTGGCTTCGGCGATCCGCGCTCCATCCTGAGCACGGCCTTCGCCCAGGCTGGCCAGCCGGTTCTTGATGGCCAGTGCGCCATGCACCACCAGGCATCGTTCCAGGCAGCCAACTGGCCCGCTGGAACCAACGTTGCCGAGGACGGCGACGTGTGGGCCTTCATGACCCCTCCCGTCGACGAATCCAAGGGCACGGCCATCACCGGTGGCGGTGAAACCGTTGGTGCTTACAAGGACACCCCTGAGGTTCAGGCTTACCTGGCATTCATGGCCAGCGCTGACTTCGCCAACAACCGCGTGAAGCTCGGCGGTGCCATCAGCGCCAACAAGGGCCTCGACCCGAACAACGCACAGTCGGCCCTGGACAAGCAGTCCATCCAGCTCCTCCAGGATCCCAAGACTGTTTTCCGGTTTGACGGCTCGGACCTGATGCCGAGTGCAGTGGGTTCCAACTCCTTCTGGAAGGGCATTGTTTCCTGGATCAATGGAAGCTCCTCCCAGCAGGTAACGGACAGCATCGAAGCCAGCTGGCCTAAGAGCTAACTACGAAAGCGCTGCCTCCCTGCCAGGGTTTCGCCTGGTCTGGGAGGCAGCGCTTTTCCCGGAACTCAGTGATTCACTCACGCCCCGGAGGTTGGGTATGGATTTTATCGGAGGAAAACTCCTTCAAGTAGTGATAGCGCTGGCGATCTTCGCGGCGATTATCGGCATCATCATGTTGGTGGTGGACAGGGCACCGAAGTCGGTGAAGGACAAGGTCACAGTGGCCGGCTTCCTCGCCCCGGCAGCCATCCTTATGCTCGTGGGACTCGTGTATCCCGCGGTGCGCACATCAATGCTGGCCTTCACGGACGCCAGCGGCAACGGCAATGGTTTCGACAACTTTGTCTGGATGTTCACGCAGCCTGAGGCTTTGACCACGCTGCGGAACACCGTCATTTGGACCGTCCTGGTCCCGCTTTTGTCTACGAGCTTCGGCTTGGCCTACGCAGTCTTCATCGATAAGGCACGCGGCGAGAAGGTCCTGAAGTCCTTGGTCTTCATGCCAATGGCCATCTCCTTCGTGGGCGCCGGCATCATTTGGAAGCTCGTATATGACTACCGCGGCCCTGGTCTCGAGCAGACCGGTGTCATCAACTTCCTCAGGGACGCCCTGGGACTGGATCCAAAGCAGTTCCTCCTGGACGCCCCGGAAAACACGATCTTCCTGATCGTCGTGATGGTCTGGATTCAGACCGGTTTCGCCATGGTGATTCTGTCGGCAGCCATCAAGGGTGTCCCGGTGGAACTCATTGAGGCGGCCCGCCTTGACGGTGCGAACGCCTGGCAGCAGTTCCGCAACGTAACGGTGCCCGGCATCCGTGGAGCACTTGTGGTGGTCCTGACCACCATCACGATCGCCACGTTGAAGGTGTTCGACATTGTCCGGACCATGACGGCCGGCAACTACGACACCTCGGTTGTGGCCAACGAAATGTACACGCAGGCCTTCCGTGCCGGTGAACCGGGACGTGGTGCGGCTCTGGCCCTGATCCTGTTCCTGATGGTGCTGCCGATCGTCGTGTACAACGCTCGAGTCCTTCGCAAGCAAAGGGAGATCCATTGACAGCCACGCCAGCCCCGAAAGAGGCCTCGAAGGCCGTAACCCGGCAGCGTCCTGGATCCGATCCCACGGAGGACGCCCAGCCAATGATGCGGCGCGTCAAGACCAAGCTCACCTCCAAGTGGGCAACAGCGGCAGCCATCATCATCGCCGTCGTATGGTCCGTTCCGACCTTCGGCCTGTTCGTTACGTCGTTCCGTCCTGCTGCGAAGCAGATTGGGCCCCGCTCCAACGGTTGGTGGAATGCCTTTGTTGACTGGGACTTCACGTTCAAGAACTACACGGACGTCCTGACCCCTGCAGGCTCGCAGTCGGCCAATCTCTCGCAGTACTTCGTTAACTCGATAGCGATCGTCATTCCGGTCACCATCTTTGTGCTGGTGCTGGCTTCCATGGCCGCTTACGTGTTCGCCTGGGGCAAGTTCAAGGGCCGCGACGCTCTCTTCATCTTCGTTTTCGCCCTGCAGATCATCCCGCTCCAGATGGCACTGATCCCGCTGCTGCAGTTCTTCACGCAGACGCTCCACCTGCCTGCCGGTTCCTATGCGCAGCTGTGGATCGCCCACACTATGTTCGGTCTCCCGCTGGGTATCTTCCTCCTCCACAACTTCATCTCTGAGATTCCCGGGGAAGTGATTGAGGCAGCCCGGGTAGACGGCGCCGGACACAGCACCATCTTCTGGCGGATCATCCTGCCGCTGTCGGTGCCGGCACTTGCATCGCTGGCGATCTTCCAGTTCCTGTGGGTGTGGAACGACCTGCTGGTGGCGTTGGTGTTCTCGGGTGGAACAGCGGACGTTGCTCCCATTACCCAACGCCTGGCCGAGATTTCCGGTACGCGCGGTGCCCGGGATTACTTGAACCCGGCGGCGGCATTCGTCTCGATCATCATCCCGCTCCTGGTGTTCTTCGGCCTGCAGCGGTACTTCGTTCGGGGCCTTCTGTCCGGCGGTCTCAAGGGATAACCACTGCAGCCCCGGTTACGCAGCGCATTACGCCGTTGCGTAACCGGGCGTTGCAGAAGGCAAGTCCCACATAAGGTGAATGCGGAGCAACGGCGGCCGGAGAGGGGAGCCTGTGTCACGAACAACGGGTAGATCCCAACGCGGCGGCCATACGGGCGTCAGCATCGAGGACGTCGCCACGGCGGCAGGCGTCTCCACAGCAACTGTTTCGAGGGCGGTCAGGGGCCTGCCGAGGGTTTCCCCGGCCACACGGGAAAAAATCCTGGAGGTAGCCAGTTCGCTGGGATATGTGGCGTCGTCGTCGGCTTCCGGGCTGGCCACGGGCCGCACCCGGACAATCGGCGTCCTGGCTCCGTTCGTAAGCCGCTGGTTCTTCTCCAAGGCCATCGAGGGCGCAGACAGGGAATTGCATTCGCGCAAGTACAACCTGTCCCTGTTCAACCTGGGCGGCCACGGGAGCAACCGTGAGCGGCTGTTCAGCTCCACCATGGTGTACAAGCAGATCGATGCCCTGCTGGTGCTCTGCATGTCGCTGACCGAGGAGGAACTCGAACACCTCCACAAGATCGACATCCCGCTGGTGGTGGTGGGTGGTCACGTCGAGGATTGCGCCTACATCGGTATCAACGATTACGACGCCGCTTCCACCGCCGTGCGACACCTGCTGGATCTGGGGCACAAGGACATTGCCTTGCTCCACGGCGACGATGAAACGGACCTTAACTTCGACGTGCCCCGGGTGCGGATCCGCGCCTTCCAGGAGGTCATGACCGACGCCGGCCTGGAAGTCCGGCCGGAATGGGACCAGTGGGGGGACTTCACCGTTGCCAGCGGACAGCAGGCCTTCAACCGGTTGTGGAGCCAGCCCGGCCGTAAACCCACAGCTATTTTCTGTTCGTCGGACGAGATGGCCATGGGCGTGATTTTCGAAGCCGGACGCCACGGTGTCAGGGTGCCGCAGGATCTGTCGGTCATTGGCATCGACGACCACGATTTCTCGTCGTCCCTTGGCCTGACCACCGTGGGCCAACGCCCTGACAACCAGGCCGAGCTTGCCACCAAGATGCTTTTGGACGAACTCGATGGCAATCCCGGGGCCGTTCATTCGCAGGTTGCCCCGCACGAACTGATCGTCCGGGAGACCACCGCGCCACCCAGCACAGCCAGCCAAGGCTAGGAAGCGCGTGCCAGCTGCCTGATGGGAATCCACCGCGACGCCAGGCGTCGGTACGCGGCCGCAGCTCCTGTCATGTCGCCTTCGGCCAAGCATTCAATGCCCAGCCGGACATCCATGGGCGAGTCGTCCGGATAGACCTTGTCAGCCACGGCACCGTAATCGAGTTCCACCATTGACTGCGCATGGAACAGCTCCAGCCATTCCGTGAGCTGTGTCAGGTCGTCCAGCATGTCCAGGTCGGGAGCAGCCAAAGCCAGGTGGGCTACGGCGAACCGCGCCCTTTCCAACGCTTCTGTGAGGGGCGTCCACACCCGGACGGTCAGGATACGCCCGTCGGCTTCAACCACGTCCTTGCGGTCGGACTCGGCGAAAAGTGAGAACCAACTAAAGGGGATGCCCCAGGTGGACGCCCGGGTATGCACCCGTTTGGCGCCGTCACCGGCGTTGAGGCGGTCTATCCTGACTTGGTGCTTGTCCCTTTGCGATACCGGGATCAGCAAATCAGCCAGCGGACTGTGCACTCCGTCCATTAGGGCGTTGGCCGCCAAACCGGCCCGAATCACCAGTTGACTGGGGCAGTAAAGCAGTCGCCCGGCGTCGTCCCCGTCTTTTTCAGTGGCGGCGTGCCGTCCCACGGGGACGCGCGTCATCCGGACAAGGTCTGTACGACCGGTAGGGAATGGATCGCCTCCGGGCCGTGTGATGCGGCCCAGCGAAGCTTGGAGCTCCGCATTTTCGACGGCGGCCCGGGAACCCGTCTTGCCGCCTGCCGCCGCGAGCTGTTGCTGCTGCTCGGGCGGAAACGCTTCGAGTGGCTCGTAAACGCGCAGCGACGAAGAGAAGGGCAGGCCTGCCTGGCCCCGGTACAGGTTTCCAGCCATGTCCAGCCTCCCTTTCGTCGATGTGGATGTACCTAGTCTGCGAGCTCCACGATCACGGGTGCGTGGTCCGAGGCGCCCTTGCCCTTGCGTTCTTCCCGGTCGATGGAAGCCCCGGTGACCCGTGAGGCCAACGCCGGTGACGCGAGGCAGAAATCGATGCGCATGCCTTCCTTCTTGGGGAAGCGAAGCTGCGTGTAATCCCAGTACGTGTAGACGCCCGGGCCCGGGGTGTGGGGGCGGACGACGTCGGTGAAACCCGCGGTTTCGAAGGCGTGGAACGCGGCGCGCTCGGGTTCGCTGACGTGCGTGAAGTTGTTGTCGCGGAAAAGCTGGATGTCCCAGACGTCGTCGTCGAACGGGGCGATGTTCCAGTCACCCATGAGGGCGATCTGCGCGGTCGGATCGGACTTGACCCATTCGGCGGCGTGGCCCTGGAGGACGTCCAGCCACTTGATCTTGTATGGCATGTGTTCGTCATCCAACGAGCGTCCGTTGGGAACGTACAGGCTCCAGATGCGGATGCCGCCGCAGGTGGCCGCGATGGCACGGGCTTCCTGGACAGGGTCCTTGCCCGCCTTCCCGAACGCTGGCTGGTCCAGGAAGGTGCGCTCCACGTCCTCCAGGCCGACGCGGGATGCGATGGCCACACCGTTCCACTGGTTCACGCCGAAGTGAGCAACCTCGTAACCCATGCGTTCAAAGAGCTCCCACGGGAAGTTCTCGTCCTTGCATTTGGTTTCCTGGATTGCCAGGACGTCGCAGTCGCTGCGCTCAAGCCAGGCTTCCACCCGGTCGGCGCGGGCACGGAGGGAGTTCACATTCCAGGTAGCTATCTTCACAGCAACTAACTTACCGAACTTGGCGCTGAGCGCATCCCCCTACCGCTTTTTACCGCCGGATCAGTGGCCGTACAGCGGTTGCGTGTGGGCGAGTTTGCGGAGCCCGATGCCCGAGACAATCAGCAGCAACCCTGTCACGATGGCGAATGTCGCCAACATTGCCACCAGCCCCAGCAATCCGAGCCCGGGGTTGACCAGCACAACAATGCCGAACACTGTGGTGACCAGGCCGACCAGCAGCCAAATTCCCCAGCTTCGAACGAAGGTCCGTGCGGCCAGGGCCAGGATGATTTGCGAGATACCCAACACCAACGCCCACAAACCTATGAGCACACCAATGGCTGCAGCTGTCAGCCCGGGCCATGCAATGGCCACGATTCCGGCGGCGATGGAGATGAAGCCACCCGCCACTGACCAGCGCGACCGGCCGGCGGGGTCGTAGAAGTAGTGGGCCACACTGGTGATGCCGTCAATGATCGCGAAGAAACCGAACATGACCACCACCACGAACGCGGTGGCACTTGGCAGCACGAGCATTAGGAGGCCAAAAACGATTGCGAGGGCTCCCCGGACCAGCAAAGCAGTTCCCGGGGTTTTGAACATTCTGCGATCCGCTGTGTCCGACATAGGGTCAGCGTAACCAACCACCGGAGGTTACCGCATCCCCTCGCGTCGGATGGCGGTGGCGATGGCCGCCGCACGGGTTTCGACGCCCAGTTTGGCGTAGATGTGCGCAAGGTGGGTTTTCACCGTTGCTTCGGAGATGAAGAGGCGTTTGCCCAGGTCACGGTTGCTGAGCCCCTGGGTCAGCAGGCTGAGCAGTTCGGCTTCGCGTGGGGTGAGGATCTCGTCCGGATGACGCAGTTGTTGGAACAGCCGGGAGGCAACGGGCGCGGACATGACGCTCTTTCCCTGCACCGCCCCGCGGACGGCGGCAAAGATCTCCTCAGGCGCGGCGTCCTTAAGTAGATACCCCATTGCTCCGGCATCGACGGCGCGGACAATGTCGGCGTCGGAGTCGTAGGTGGTGAACACGATGATGGCTTGTTGCGGGGTGCGCTGGCGCAGTTGCTTGATTGCCTCGATGCCATCCATCCCGGCGCCCATCGCCAGGTCCATGAGGACCACCGCGGGTTGGTGCCGTTGGGCGGCTTCCAGCGCTTCCTCGCCTGATGCCGCTTCACCGACGACGGCGATATCGGCTTGGGTGCCCAGCAGCGCCTTGAGTCCGCTCCGGACCACCGTGTGGTCATCCACGAGCAGCACGGAAATGGTGGTCATGGTCGCTCCCTCATCTCGGGGCCTGCAGCTGGCAAGGGCAGTTGCGCGGCGATGATGGTGCCCTCGCCGGGTGTGCTCTCCACGGACAATTCTCCGCCCAACTGCTTCACGCGTTGCCTCATGGCCCGCAACCCGTATCCTCCGGTTGGCGACGGCGGAGGTACCGTTCCGGGATCGAAGCCGAGGCCGTCGTCGAACACGTCCAAGGTGACGGCGTCCGGCAAGTACCCGAGGGTTACGCTGGCGTGCTCGGCGCGGGCGTGCAGGTTGATGTTGGCCGCGGCGCTTTGCGTGACTCGCAGCAGGGCATGCCGCACCTCGTTGGGAAGCGGCCTTGCCTCGCCGGTGACCTGGACCCGGATGGTGTCCACATACTGGCGTGCTGCTTGTTCGAGGGCTTCGGGAAGGGGCCCCGATTCCAGTCCGGGGGCGGAGAGCTCATGAACCAGGCTGCGGGTGTCGGCGAGGTTCCGCCGCAACAGCCCGGTCGCGTGGCGCACATCGTCCTGGGCGGACTGGGCTGGCCAGGATCGCTGGGCTGCTTCGAGGAGCAGCAAGCTGCTGGCGAGCCCTTGGGTGACGGTGTCGTGGATTTCGCGGGAAACACGCTGGCGTTCCGTAGCGATCCCGGCCTCCCGTTCACGTGCGGCGAGCTGCTCCTGGGCTTGTGAGACGTCGTCGAAAAGCTTCTTTTGGAGGGCGGCGTCGCGCTCGATCTTGTCGTAGATCAGGGTGAGCAGGGCGCCCGCGGCAAGCGGGCCGAGTAGCATGGCCACGTCCGTGAAGTCGCTCATGCGGAAGAGCCCGACGGCGGTGGCCGCCGCCGTCGCGCCCCCGGCCACGTATCCTGCCCAGCCGCGGAAAGCCGTGCGGGCCAGGAAGAAGATCGCGAAGGAGCACCATGCGAAGCTCGGGGCGACAATCACCAGCGCTGCCCAGGCAGCCAGCAACGCGAACATCCATGGCCTGTTTCGGTGGCCCGGTGTGCGGGGGCCGGCCAGGGCCGCTGTGACTGCGTAGAGCACGCAAACCGCGGCCGCCAAGGCCACCGTCCACAGGTTGTCCGCGGGGGAGTGGCGCATGACGTAGCGGACCCCGGAGGCCACCATGAGGACGGCAAAGCCGAGGTGGACCACGGCGTCGATCCGGCCATCGATACGGCCGCCTGGTGCGGGCTGTGGAGGGGCAGTAGGCATGATCGGTTCCGGTATCCGTTTCCCGTGGAGGCGTTCTTTCCATGCTAGGTCCCTGCGCGGTTGTGGTCTCTCCACCTTTTGGCTGATACGGCCAGCGAAAAGGCTGAGCTTGGGAACGGCGACAGGCCGATGTGGTGCCGGGGCCGCCCCGGGAGCATGAAGGTGTACCGATGCTGACTACAAGGAGAATGCCGTGAAGAAGTCCAACAAGATGATTGCCGTTGCCGCTGCTGGAGCATTGTTGCTCACAGGTGGCGCCACGGCTGTGGCCAACGCCGTAGCTCCGGCCGCCGCCCCCGCTGCCGTCGAGGCCAAAGCTCCGGCTGACGTCCAGCCCGCACCGGAGAACGTGGTTGCCCAGAACCGCATCACGGTGGGTGCCTCGAGCAAGGCCGTCAACGCTGCGCTCGCCAAGTGCCAAGCGGACAAGCTGCCGTTCGTGACGGTCGCACTGGTGGACCGTTTCGGCACGGTCCAGGCCATCCTCCGCGGCGACAACGCCGCCGAGCACACCATCGAGGCCGCCAAGCAGAAGGCCTACACGGCAGCCGCGTTCGGTGCGCCCACCAGCGAGCTTGCCAAGCGCATCAACGGCAACGGCCCATCCATCGCCGACCTCCCCGGCACCCTCTTCCTGTCCGGCGGCGTGCCGCTGAAGGTGAACGGCGTCTCGGTGGCGGGTATCGGCGTCGGCGGCGCTCCGGACGGCGCCCTCGACGAAGCCTGCGCTACCGCCGGTGCGGACGCCCTGGCCGCGGCAGCGAAGTAGCCATGAAAGCACGGGCGGTGGGGGTTGGGTTGCTGATGGTTGAGGTGCTGCTGGCTGGATGTACGACGGCGGGAACCTCGCCTTCCAGCCCTGCCGCACCCCCCGCGTCGCAAGCAGCCCCCACGTCCACGGCGCCGTCGAGCGCCAGCCCGGTCCCGCCGTCGTCGTTTGCTGCCCAGGCGACGCCACCCAAACTGTCCCCGGATGCCCAACTGGAAACCGACCGACTCCTGATCCTTGCTGCGAAAGCCAATGATCCCGTGAAGGTCAAAGAACTGATCGCGACTGGCGGGAACGTCAACGCCAAGGACGGGATCCAGGATTCCGCGTTCCTCTATGCAGGGGCCGAGGGTTTCAACGAGGTTCTCAAGCTCACCTTGGCCGCCGAGGCAGATGTGCGCAGCATTAACCGGTACGGTGGCACGGCCCTGATCCCGGCCAGCGAACACGGGCACACGGAAACCGTTCGGATCCTGATTGCTGCAGGGGTGCCCGTGGACCACGTCAACAACCTGGGATGGACCGCCATGCAGGAAGCCATCCTGCTCAACAATGGTGGCCCCAACCAGCAGGACGTGGTCCGGCAACTGCTCGACGCTGGAGCCAACCCGGACATCCGCGACCCCCAAGGCCGAACCGCCCTGCAGAACGCAGAGCGGCTCGGATTCGCGGAGATCGCAGCGCTGATCCGGGGTTAAAGCGCCTCCAACACGCTCACGTAGTTCGCGATGCCCACGCCGCCCATGTTCTGCACGGCGCCCCGGCGGGCGTTGGGGAGCTGCATGTCCCCGGCGGTGCCCGTGAGTTGCATGGCGGCGATGACGTGCTGCGACACACCGGTGGCGCCGACGGGGTGGCCCTTCGCCTTCAGGCCGCCGGAGACGTTGATGGGAAGCTTGCCGTCCTTATATACCCACCCCTCCTGGATGGCGCGGGAACCTTCGCCGCGCGGGGTCAGGCCCATTGCCTCGTACATGATGAGCTCGGCGATGGTGAAGCAGTCGTGCACTTCGGCGAAGTCCAGGCCGTCAATTCCGACGCCGGCCATACCCAACGCCCGCTCCCACGAAGCCCTGGTGGCGGCGAACTCCGTGGGATCGCGCTTTTCGGCGGGGAAGAAATCGTTCGCGTGGCCGAAACCCGCCAGGCGCACGGTTGCGGTTGCGCCTCCGGTCGCCTGGGTGGACAGTACGACGGCGGCGGCCCCATCGGAGACCGGCGAACAGTCGGTGCGGCGCAAGGGCTCCGCCACCATGGGGTTCTTGTCCGAAATGGTCCGGCAGAACTCCTCGCCGAAGTCCCGGTGCATCTGGGCATAGGGGTTGTCCATGCCGTTGCGGTGGTTCTTGGCGGCGATGGAACCGAGGACGTCGCCGAGACCTGCTTCGAATCCGGGGCGGGCAATGGAAGAGCCGTAGCGTTTTTCGTAGTGCTTGGCGACTTCAGCGAACAGGCCCGTGAAACCAGTGGATGACGCCTTTCCGGCCATCTCGTACGAAGCGCCCAGCAGGGCAGCTCCCACGACGTCGGCTCCGGCGTCGGTCATCTTCTCGGCACCGATCACCAGGACGTTCCGGGCGGTTCCGGCGAGCACGGCCTTGACTCCCTGTTGAAACGCAGCCGAGCCGGAAGCGCAGGCGTTCTCGGTACGGGTGGCGGGGACGTTGGCGAGTTCCGTGGAGAGCTGGAGTGCCAAGGACGATGTGAAACCCAGGGGCTGCATGCCCGAGTTGAACTGCCCCAGGTAGATCTCGTCGACGTCCTTGGGGTCCAAACCGGAGTTGCTGATGGCTTCCCCGGCGACCTGGACGATCAGCGATTCCAGGGTCTCGTCGGTCAGCTTGCCGAACTTGCTGTGGCCCCAGCCCGTGAGCAGGATGTCTTTACCGAACTGGTCTTGCAGGCTCATGCGTTGGCTCCTTCGAGGTTTGTTTCCCATGCGTCTTCGTCCAGCGCCAGCGTGAACTCCGCGTCCGTCTTACTACGGATCTCTTCCACGGTGACGCCGGGGGCGAGCCGGGTCAGCACGAGGCGGGCGTCGCCGTCGGGCGTTTCTGTTTCGGGGGCGATGTCGAACACGGCGAGGTCCGTGATGATCCGGTCCACGCAGCTGAGCCCCGTGAGGGGGAGGGTGCATTCGGCGACGATCTTGGCCGTACCGTCCTTGGCGTTGTGCTCGGTGAGCACCACAACGCGCGGTGTCCCGGCAACCAGGTCCATCGCACCGCCCATGCCTTTGACCATCTTGCCGGGGATAGTCCAGTTGGCGAGGTCGCCGCTGCCGGACACCTGCATGGCGCCCAGGATGGCTACCTTCACGTGGCCGCCACGGATCATGCCGAACGAGGTAGCGGAGTCGAAGATGCTGCCACCCGGAGTTATCGTCACCGTTTGCTTGCCGGCGTTGATGAGGTCCGCGTCTTCTTCGCCCTCGTACGGGAACGGGCCCATTCCGAGCAGGCCATTTTCGCTCTGGAGGATCACCCGCACGCCGTCGGGCAGGTTGTTCGCTACCAGTGTGGGGATGCCGATGCCGAGGTTGACGTAGTCGCCGTCGTTCAGTTCTTCGGCCGCGATGGCAGCCATCTGGTCACGTGTCCATGCCATGGTGTGTGCTCCTTTGCTTCAGACCGTCAGGGGTTCGGGCCGCTGCCGGACCGTGCGCTGTTCGATGTCCTTGACCCTGTTGCTTGCCTGGACAAGCCGCTGGACGTAGACGCCAGGGGTGACTATGTGGTTGGGATCCAATTCGCCTGGCTCGACGATGACCTCGGCCTCGGCGATGGTCACCGCACCCGCGGTGGCAACCACCGGGTTGAAGTTCCGGGCTGTATAGCGGTAGATCAGGTTGCCGTCCGTGTCCGCCGTATGGGCGTGGACCAGCGCAACGTCGGCGGTGATGGCGCGCTCGCGGACGTACGTCACGCCGTCGAACTCTTCCAACGGCTTGCCTTCGGCAACCAAGGTGCCCGCACCCGTTCGCGTGTAGAAGGCCGGAATCCCGGCGCCACCGGCGCGGAGGCGCTCGGCGAGTGTGCCCTGCGGGGTGAACTCGACCTCCAACTGTCCGGCCAGGTACTGCTCCGCGAAAAGCTTGTTCTCGCCAACATAGGATGCGATGACTTTCCGGACCTGCCCGGCCTCGATCAGCACCCCGAGCCCCTTACCGTCCACGCCCATGTTGTTGGAGACGATGGTCAGGTCCTTCGCGCCCGACTCGCGGACGGCGTCGATCAGGTCCGCGGGAATACCGCTCAGGCCAAAACCTCCGACGGCGATGGTCAGGCCATCTGCCATGAGGTCATGGAGCGCTGTGGCTGCGCTCGCGTGGATCTTGGACACGGGAACTCCTCTTTGAGTCTGGTTGGCTTCCACGTTGTGGACATTTCCTTCTTGCTTAGGAGCCTAGGTTTGGTCACCTCCGGGGTCAAGAAGCCGGAGTGTCAACCACCCACGGTGTGGACGATAGACTGATACGTGTCCATAATGTGGATGAAATCTCTTGGAGGGTACCGTGGCAGTTCAGGGAGCGCAGGTTGTGGGTCGGGTGGCGATACTGCTGCGCTTGGTGGGTCGCAAGCCTGAGGGGACTTCCTTGGCGGGGTTGGTCCGCGAATCCGGGCTCACCCGGCCCACTGTTCACCGGCTGCTGATGTCGCTGGCCGCCGAGGGCTTCCTGGAACACGATTCCGGCACCGGCAAATGGGTACTCGGACCTGAAATTTTCCTGCTCGGGTCTGTTGCAGCTGCCCGTTTCCCTATGGAGGACATCGCCCGCCCATCCCTTCGCAGGCTGGCTACCGAGACGGGAGAGAGCGCATTCTTCTCCATCCGTCGAGGCAACGAGACCGTATGTGTGCTGCGCGAGGAGGGCTCGTTCCCCGTGCGATCGTTCGTGCTCCATGAAGGTGTGCGGTTTCCCTTGGGCGTTGCCTCGGCGGGCACGGCGATCCTGGCCTTCCTGCCCGCCGAAGAACAGGAAGCGTTGCTGGCCGAATGGGCAGAGCACGCAGGTGACTTTGCTGACGGCCATCCTGCTGACGTGGTGCGGGAGAACCTGGAGCAAACGAGGCTGGCCGGGTATTCAGTGAATCCCGGTTTGATCCTCGAAGGCAGTTGGGGGATGGGTGCTGCAGTCTTCGACCAGCAGGGCCGGCCGGCGTGGGCTTTGTCGCTGACCGGGATCGAACCACGCTTCCGCCCGGAACGCCAGGAATACCTGGGGAAGCTGCTGCTTGAGGAAGCGCACCGGATGACAGCCCGGTTGCAAGGAACTAGCTGAGCTCCAGCCGCATCAGCACTCTTGGAAAGCCGTTGAGTACCGATGTGGTTTCGGCGACCTTCTTGAAGCCGGCCTTCTCGAACAGCCTCCTTGTCCCGACATAGGCCATGGTCAGGTCCACCTTTCCGCCCTTGTTGTCCACGGGGTAGCCCTCTAATGCGGGGGCACCGTGGGCCTTCGCGAAGTCGATGGCTCCACGCAGGAGTTCGTGCGAGATGCCCTTTCCGCGATGCCCGGGCCGCACCCGGATGCACCACACGGACCACACCGCTGCATCGTCCACGTTCGGGATCTTCCGGTTTTTCGCGAAACTGGTGTCCGCGCGAGGGTGGACCGCTGCCCACCCGACTACCTCGTCGCCGTCGTACGCCAACACCCCCGGCGGAGGATCCTCGGCGACCAGCTTTTCAACGTATGCGCCGCGCTCTTCGCGTTGGAGGCTCAGGTTCAGCTTGGATGGGATGCGGTAGCTCAGGCACCAGCACACATTGGAGCCAGGGTTCTTGGGTCCCACCATGGTCCTGACGTCATCGAACACCGTGGCGGGGCGAACTTCGATAGCCATCCGCCCATCCTGCCATCGGGATTGGTTGCTCCGCCAGAGAAATTGCTCCGCTAGACTTACCGACGTGATGACCGGATCGGGCCTCGGCCCTGCACGGATCGGCTACCCGGCCGACCTCTGACTCGTTGTGTCGCCCGCTGCGCTTGCACGCCCCGGGCACCTCCTTCGTGGATCAATTTCCCCACCGAACTGATCCCACCGAAAAGGAGTTACACATGCCCGCGTTTTTCAACCACACCATCATCGCCTCAGTCGACCGCGCCGCATCAGCCGAGTTCTACCGTTCAATCCTCGAAGCAACTGACGCTCCGAGTTGGGGGCCGTTCACCAACCTCTCACTGGCCGGCGGGGTGATGCTTCAGTTTGCCGAGCCGCCGGTGGAGATCCAGATGCAGCACTATGCGTTCCTTGTTGATGAGGCGCACTTCGACCGCGCCTATGCGCGCCTGGTGAGTGACGACGTCGAGCATTGGGCCGATCCGCAAATGACCCGGCCGGGCGAGACGAACACCGAACACGGCGGCCGCGGGGTGTACTTTAAAGACCCCTCGGGGCACGCGCTGGAGCTGATCACCAAACCGTACTTCTAAGATGTCTTCGCCGTGATGGCGTTTGCGACTGCTCGAAAGGCAGAGGCTTACGGCGTGGAAGCCACTGCCGGGAAGGTCCTGGGAATTGTGGGTTTCGTGCTGGGACTTCTCTTTTCGATTGCCTACTTCCTCATCCGCTGAGGCCGGGTCCGGAGAGGACGCCGCTCTGGTTGGATCAACATCGAAAATGGGTGTCGGTACTCACGTTCGGAAACGTGCCGTGCACCTGGTTGAGAGGGCCGCCCATGGCGGCAGGCCGACGTCGGACAAACGCGCCTCAGGCTGGGCGGCCGGGGCAACCCACTGCGATCGGCAGGAGTCACGTAGATTCGGTGCCGCATGTGTGCGTGATTGTCTTGGAAACTAAATGCTTCCTGAGGCTGTGCTGGAGCGGCGAGAAGCAGCCGTGCCCTAAATCATGGCGGGCCGGATAGCGGCACTCTAGAACTGGATGGCTTGGCGGCATTGATTGTGATTTACGGGGGCTAACCTAGCTAGCCCGCCCGTACGCCGGCCCTCAACGTTCATCAACGAAGGCGTATCCGGGACGTCGTTGGATCACGATCCCCGGCATGTACGCACCCCCGTGCGGTGAAATGCGCAATGACGGGGAGTTCCGCAATTTGTCAGCTTCCTGCGTTTATGTCATCAATAGATCCTTTGATGGGAACCTTCGAGCTGCTCGCGTAAGACGAATCCAACTTGCGGATTTCCGATCTCCAGATCGGGTGCTTGCCAACCCTGCAATGGAAGCAAAGGAGCGAAGGATCTTGGAGAAGGTGCGGGCCAATGGTGGCCATCCGCCTGGCCAAAGGGCGTATGGTGGCCATTTGGAGGTCCATAAATGACGCGCGAAGCAACCCCAGCACATCTACTCTCCCGGTGGGGTGAGCCCGCCAGAAGAGCAACTTTCGAAGGCCAAGATCTCTCCATCGAGATTTTGAAATGGGATGCCGAAGCCACCGGTGAGGGCGTGGACATCTACGTAACTGTTGGCTCCGGTATCGGAAACCTAAAGAACGAAAACACGGCAAAACATCGAACCGAGTTTTTGCTAGGCCTTCATCCGGCACAAGATGCTGTGGTCGGCTCGTTGGCGTCGTTAGGTATTTATGAACTGAAGGTTGGCGCCACTATAAAGAGTGGGGACACGGTACCTTCCGACGGCCCGCTTTGGCCAGGAACGGAAATGATGGCGTTCCTGATTCTGGAGCAGGAGGAAGTTATCCCAAAGTCGCAGCTGTCCGATGGATCCCATGTTCATTTTCTACAAGCCATTCCATTGCATGAGTCGGAGCTGATATTTAAACGTAGCTACGGCGTAGAAGCACTCATGGGCTGGTGGGAAGACAACATGGTTCCTTTCTGGGATCCGAACAGAGGTCCCGCGGTTCCTGATCTCTGAGGATGACGAGCGTAACCTGGGCCGTCGACCCGGAGCCAGGAGACGGGATTCCTTCGGCACGCATGACGGCTCCGGGCATCTCCCTCCCAAGCTGGGGCACTCAGCGAGTTTCGTTAGTTGACGCTGAGGTCTCATGGGAAGGCGATACCCGTCTGGCCACCCAATTCATGGACACCGTCAACATCACCTGAACGGTCCGGCCAGGATCACCGGGGATCCGCTTCCCTCGCAAAGCTAAGGGAACAGAGTTGGGTCCAATATACGAAGGTGCCGCAGCCAACGCCGGGGCGAGAGCGTCCTAACGAGGTGTTCCAGTCCTAAGGAACTGGAACACCTCTGTCAGCAAACCCTCCGAGGCAGTGTGACCGCAACTAGCGCGGAGTACCTGGCAGAGCCGCGCTGGGGTACCAATGTTCCCTATGGGGTTCTCTGGACACTTGACTTGCGAAGTGAAAGTTAGCCATCGATACTGTGGGTTCGGCACAGCGCCGGAACGTTTCCGCAGCTCAGGCGGCGGAACGTTATCATTTTGGGGGTATTTTGAAGCATCATTTTTTGAGGTCGGTTGTCGCTGGCCTCATGACGGTCGCAGCTCTGGCTGCCGGGATCAATTCGGCTGCAGCTGCGCCGGTCCCCGCTCCTGCGGTACAGGATGCGGGACTTCATGTCATCGACAAAGCAGAGGTGCTAAAGGATTCCGCAACCATTCTGACGGGACCTGCAGGCGCAGAGAATCTCTCCGTCTTGGTTCCTGGAACAATCATTACTTCTCAGCAGGCAGATACACGTCACGTTCCTTCAGGACTTTTCAAGGGCGAAGGCGATCCTCTTCTGAAGACTGCCCTGCCGGATTCCACGATCACCAGCTACGCGACGGAAAAGGGAACCCAGTCACTCATCTCCATCACTGGAGAGGACGCCCCGCAGGAATACCGATTCGCAATGGATCTTCCGGAGGGCGTCTCCACGGCAATCAGTGCTAACGGAAGCATCGCAATCACTGCTGCCAGCGGCGAGACGCTGGGGCAGATAGACGCACCTTGGGCTTACGACGCTAACGGGGTCGCCGTGCCCACCAAGTTCTCGCTCGATGGTTCCGTCCTGGTACAAACCGTTCAGCACAGCTCGTCAACGGTCTATCCGGTAGTGGCCGATCCGAGTATCCAATGGGTTCCTTGGCCGGTCCTGGCAGTGAGCGGTATCGAAATCAAGATGTTCTCTTCGATCGCGGTTGCAATCGGAGCTGGCGGCGCGTGGGCTGGTTGCACGTTCAGCAAGGTCACCGGAGTTGCCGCCAAGATCGTGAGCCAAATCTGCACCGTTGTTGGCGTAGGCGGAGTCGCAGGAGTGGTCAATTATGTGAGCAACACCTATTCGAACTCTAGCGTCCAACCGCTAGGCTGCTACGGAGTGTACATAACCAATCCAGGGTGGGGCCTACGCTCAATGCCTGCACGGGACTGCGGGTTCTGATGAAACCCGTCACTGAAAGGACGCAATGACATGAAGTGGTACCGATACGTGCATAGTGTCTTATTCGTCGCTTCCTTCATCCCGCTTGTGCTCTCGCTGTGGCCTTTCTGGCAGGGAATTCTGCTGCCTTTGATCGTGCTGATCCCCTTCTCGATCAACGAGATAGTGATCGACCGGCGTGAGAAGCGGTCCGCGCAAGGCAAGCCAGGCCAGCTCAGCCGTCAATCCAAGTTGGCGCACGCCTACCGGGACTAGCCAAATGATAAGACCCTAAACGGATGAAAGGCCGGCACCGGACCTGACCGGTGCCGGCCTTTTCTGTTCCTTCTGACAAGCCCTGATTGGTTCACCATTACCTCGTCGCTCAGAAGCCAGACGTCAGTCATCGCGACCATCCGCATACACGATCACTACCGGCGACGGGGGTAATCCACCGGGACTGTTCCACTTCCAAGGAAGTGGGAACACCGAAACCGCGGCAGAGCAGCGAGGTCCGGTTAGCGTGATTCCTAATGAGCAGGAAGGCGCGAGTACATGTACATGTCCTTGCGTTGGCCGCCAATCTCTAGCCAGCTCCTCATCGTCCCTTCACGTGCGAACCCGCTGCGCTCGGCTGCGCGCCAGGATCCCTCATTCCACGGCTCGACGTAGAGTTCCAGCCGATGAATCCCGGGCTGGGCAAGACCCCAGGCGGCGAGGGCACCTAAAGCAGAGGAAGCAGCTCCCTTCCCTCGATGGGCGGGTGCCACCCAATAGCCAATGCTCGCCCGGCCCTGGCTAAGGTTCTTCAGCCACAGTCCGATTTGGCCAACCGCCTGATCAGAGGAGGAATCAGCAATAGCGAAGGAGTGCCCGGTGCCATCAACTAAGCGTTGCTGCTGTCTTTCGATGAAGGCCAGAGCTGCCTGGTGTGAACCGCTGGCGGGAACCGTCGTGATGGGAGGAATCAGTGGATCGCTCGAGGCTTCCTGGACCACGGGAACATCGGCCGCCGTAAACGGGCGGAGCCTGTAAGGAGACGCGACGAGTACAGGCTGCACCAGGGTATTCATTCTCAGACTCTACGCGGAGTCCCCGGGATGCGTCGGAGATACCGAAACTGCCACCGTCCCACTCCCAAGGAACTGGGACACCCAGTGTAAGTAGGTCTCAGTCATCATTATTGACCGGCAACTGCCCCGCGCTTACGGAATCAAATTTCTATGCAGTGGGAGCAGAATTGATCCATGGGTGCTGGACAATGGCTTCTGGACTTCGTCAGTATCACTGAAGCTCGTGTCCGCCTAGAAGTGGTAATGCGCGTAGTAGGACGCTAGGTCACCGGCACCGAGTGAATAATCTGACCACATACAGGTTCCCATTTCTGGCCGCATCACTTGCTCTGTCTCTTGGTGCAAACCAGCGTGAGCCATGCCATATGCGTGCCCAAATTCGTGAGCCGCCACTCCGCCCAGGACGTAGGTGGTGCCTGAACATAGGGAGCTTCCGTTTTGATTAAGCGCCCAGTTTCTGTTTGAGCTGTCAAAAGCGATATCAGCGTCGTAAATGCGAGTGGCATCAGCATAGGCGCATGTCACGGCGAGCGTCCCGGGGTCATTGATCGCTTTGAACGTCACTGTATTTCGATGGTCAGGGAGTAGTCCGCAGGTTCTATCTGAGTTGACGCTGGCGATACTAGATGTTGTTCCCTGGTAAAAGGTCTCGATCTTCATGATTGGGTAATTGACATTGCAATCCGTTCCCCTATTCTCCCAAACAGCTGATGGCTGGGTGAGGTTGGCTTCAACAACCTGTTGGGGGCCGGGTAGTGGGTAGGACGCGCTTGAGGTCATTTTCCAGATGTAATCCACATCGGTCCAGCTCTTAGGGCCGATGTTCACCTTGTTGTAGGCGCACTTGGTGTTCGTAACCGCAGTTGGAACTCCCGTCCCTATGGATGCGAACGGGTTGTCGTCGATATCTTTCTTCTTTAGCTTCGATTCCAACTTTCGTGAGCCGTGGATCCTCTCTCTGCCATCGGAATACCGTTCCATGACGGCTAGGGTCCCCTCTGCACTTGTGTGGGCGATTACTTCGGGGAACTCTTCGTAACCGGCCGCGGTCATGGCACTGAGGGTGACGGTATCCCCAGGGCGAGGCACCGTCATAAGTGCCCCCGAGGGTAGCCTGACTTTCGCGCCAACAAGAGCGCACGAGGTCGAGTCATCCAAGGGCAGGTTGCGGGCTTCTATGACGCGTGTGGCCTGCTCGTGAGGTGAGGCGGGCAGCTGACACGTCTTGGGCACGTCGGCCTGGCTGGCCGAAGGAGCGAAGGGCCCGGTGATCAGCAGCAACGACGTCGCCACCACCAGTGCAGCATACTTTTGAATCTTCAATTTCCCCCAATATGAATTTCTATCTACTTATTAGTGTGTAGTCCTTGCACGTGTCAGAAGGTGAAGGGCTCGGCGAAGCAGCCGAGGGAGCGGGCACGTCGACGGCTGACTGAGAGTTAGCGGAAGGGGTCGGCGTAGGCGCTTCACATGCTGGTTCGCTTGGTTGCGCGCAAGCAGGAATAGATAGCGTTCCGACACAGAGAATTAGAGTGCCTAGAACGAGACGGAGCCGATTATTCATTGTTCCCCCAACGATTAGGGGAAACCTAACAGGGAACGGCGCCACCGGCAACCATTCAGGCTTGAAGCCTGAATGAAACTGTGTCCCAGTTCCAAGGAAGTGGGATACCTGTTGCCGTCGATCAAACAGGAACAGGGGTAAGAAGGCGCATCTTGTTCGAATGCATCCGTAAAGTGGCGTTGGGGGGGGGGGTGGAGGGCTAGGAGGACGTTGTGGTACTTACGGCGAAGATTCGTAAAGCGACGGACGCAGGCTGGAACTCTATGTGATCGAGTTGCCTGAGCTTGAGGTTCATGCCCGAGCGGTTGAGGACATTCCGCGCGTGGTCAGAGAGACGACGGCGATCCTGACGGGTCTGCCCGAAGACTCTTTCGACGTTCTGGTTTGCTATTTGCTGGAGACAACGGGAACGAAACCGTAGGTTCTTTTCAATGGACAGAGGTAGCATGGCGATCCATACGATATGGGGGCGTGAATGGAATCAATCACTGTTGATGGCGGCAAGGGAACCGTAGGGCTCGATGCGGGGGGATTCTTCCATCTGGTGTGGAAGCCAGAGACCGCATTGGCCGTTGAGGACGTGCACGCGGCGATAGAAGCAATCAACGAGCTGGCCCACGGTGCTGAGTACCCGATGTTGATCGACATCACGCATACCCGGTCAATCACCCGGCAAGCCAAGGCCGCGTTCAGCACCAAGTGTGCTGCGTCGAGGATTGCCTTGCTCGGATCAAGTCCGGTCAATCGTGTCATCGCAAATTTCGCCATGTCACGTCGTACTCTTCCTTGCCCTACCCGCTTCTTCACTTCCCGTGATGAGGCGATGAATTGGCTTCTGCACACGCCCTCTCCCTAACGGAGAGCTGCATCTGGCGGCTCTGCCTTGGCCCTCGGCAAAACCCGGCAAGGCCCTGTGCCGTCAGGGTTTCGGGTGACTGTTTTGTGGGCAGAATAGGCTCATGTGCGGCAGATACGTGATGTCCAAAGCAACCAGTGACCTTCTAAGCCACTTCGAGGCCAAGGAGATCGAAGGCAGCCCGCCGGGCCGAGCTGGAACGTCGCCCCGACCCAGAACGTGCCCATCGTGGCCGAATGCCTGGATGAAGGCACCATCGACCGGCGCCTGCTGATCGCCGGTGGGGCCTGATCCCATCCTGGGCCAAGGACATCAAGCTCGGCTCCAAGCTGATCAATGCTCGCAGCGAGAGCATCCTGGAGAGCCCGTCGTTCCGCTCAGCTGCGGTCAAGCGCAGGGAAATCGTTCCCGCCGAGGGCTACTACAAGTGGCAGAAGCCCGAGGATGGCAAGAAGATCCCGAACTAACTCTTATCCAATCTTCTTCCCAGGACTCGTCAGCCGAAAACTCCAGGAGCTGTTTCCTGAGCAACCACGCGAGCTCAACGCACCCTGAACCAGCCGCGGTCCGCAGCCTTCGCGCCTGTGGCGGGACCGGCGTCGAACGCTGCGTACGTAACCAAGCCGTCGCAGACCGGGCTGGGACCGATAAAAAAACTTTTTCAATCCCCACCCATCCACCCAGCCCCACCCTCCGAATAGCTGGTGAGACACAAACAACCGGTGGCGCAGAAGCAACGCCGGGCCGCCCGTGTCCCACTACCGAATGGATCCAACGCCCTGGTTCCAAAAACAAGGAGAATGACATGTTGTCCACAAAGCGCCCCGCCCTCGCCTTCGTTGGCCTCACTGCAGCCGCCCTTCTCGGACTCACGGCCTGTGGTGGTTCAAGCACCTCCAGCACCCCCGCTTCTTCGTCGGCAGCCGCGCCGTCATCCGCGGCTCCTTCTTCCATGGCACCGTCGCCATCGTCCTCGGCCATGGCAAGCACCGCCATGGATCCGGCCCGTGACCTGGTTGGCCCCGGCTGCGCCGGTTACGCCTCACAGGTTCCCGACGGCGCCGGTTCCGTTACGGGCATGGCCCAGGACCCGGTAGCAGTAGCTGCGTCCAACAACCCGCTGCTGAAGACGCTGACCGCCGCTGTTTCGGGCAAGCTCAACCCCAAGGTGGACCTGGTTTCCACCCTGAACGGCAGCGAATTCACGGTGTTCGCGCCGGTTGACGACGCGTTCGCCAAGATCGACCCCGCAACCATTGAGACGCTCAAGACGGACGATGCCCTGCTGAGCAAGATCCTCACCTACCACGTAGTCCCCGGCCAGCTGAGCCCGGACAAGATCGCTGGCACCCACAAGACCGTCCAGGGTGGAGAAGTGACCGTAGCCGGCTCCAAGGACGCCCTCACGGTTGACGGCGCCAAGGTGATCTGCGGTGGCGTTCACACCGCCAACGCAACGGTTTACCTGGTTGATTCGGTACTGATGCCCAAGTAGGCCTTACCGCCTTTGGTAACAACAAAGCAGGCGCCGGGATCCGGCGCCTGCTTTGTTGTTATGTTGCGGTGTTAGCTGCTCACGTCGGTGTCGACGTAGGAGCCGGGCCGGTTGTGTTCCGAGCCGCTGCTACTTTTCGCTGGAGTTCAGCGGGGGCTGTCCAACCAACGGGATGGTCCCTGTGGCCGTCCCTCCTGGGCAATCCGACTCGGTGCAGCTCTCGGCACACTCATGCTTGGTGACGAGGTCGAATTGGACACCGCCGTGTTGCTCCACCCCGGTGCGGATGGCACGTTCCACCACGGACGTGGCCAAGCGCTTGTGCAGCGACAGGGGATCGCGCCTCAGGTCCTTGGTCAGCGCGAAACAGAGCAACAGCATGACGATCACGAACGGCAGCGCCGCCACGATGGTGACTCTTTGCAACCCGGCTAAAGCCTCCGATGGTTCGTCACCACCGGCCAGGAGCATGACGGCGGCAACAGCACCGGTGAGGCTTCCCCAGAAGATGACGACGGCGCGCCGCGGGTGCTCAGCCCCGTTGGAGCTGAGCGAACCCATGACGATCGAGGCCGCGTCGGCTCCGGTGATGAAGAAGATAGCTACGAGCACCATGGCCAGGACAATGACAGCGGCTGTGGCCCATCCGGGCATCCCAAGGTTCTTGACCAGGTCGAAGAGAGCACCGTCGAAGTTGACGGAGGGCACCCCGTTGGTGGTGGTTACCAGCCCAGGTGTGCCTGCCTTGTCCGCTTCCTGTTGGACTTGGAAAGCGGCTCCGCCGAAGATGCCGAACCAGATCACGCTGACAACACTGGGGACCAGGAGGACGCCGGTGACGAACTGGCGGATGGTGCGGCCCCGGCTGATGCGTGCGATGAACAGGCCAACGAACGGCGTCCAGGAGATCCACCATGCCCAGTAGAAGATGGTCCAGCTGGTCATCCAGCTGCGCAGTGCATCGTCGCCCACGGCTTCGGTCCGGGATGACATTTCGGCGAGGTCGCGGGCGTAGTCGCCGATGGCGGAGGGAATCAGGTTGAGGATGAAAAGGGTGGGGCCGGCAATGAAGACAATAAGTGCCAGCACCACGGCCAGCACCATGTTGATGTTGGACAGCCACTGGATTCCGCGGCTGATGCCGGAGACCGCTGATGCGACGAAACAGAAGGTCAGGATGGCCACGATGACTACCAGCACCGGAGTGCCAATCTCGCCCATCCAGCCGTTGGACGTCATGCCGCTGCCGATCTGGAGGGCGCCGAGGCCGAGGGACGCGGCGGTTCCGAACAGCGTGGCGAAGATAGCCAGGATGTTGATGAACTTGCCAACGGGCCCTTCCACCATCCTGATACCGAACAGCGACGTGAACGCTGCGGAGACCAGCTGCTTGCGGCCCAGACGGTACGTACCGTAGGCCATGGCAATGCCGACTACTGCGTACATGGCCCACGGGTGGAGGGTCCAGTGGAAGATCGAGGTGGCCATGGCGGTCTGGATGGCGGCGGGAGTGCGCCCATCCACGGTTCCGGGCGGGGGCGAGATGTAGTGGTAGAGCGGCTCGGCTACGCCGTAGAACATGAGGCCGATGCCCATGCCTGCGGCGAACATCATGGCCACCCATGAGACGGTGCGGAATTCCGGCTTCTCGCCGTCCTTGCCCAGCGGGATGTTGCCGAACTTGCCCAGGGCCAGCCACAGCACGAAGACAACGAACAATGATGCGAGGACCATGAACAGCCAGCCGGTGTATTCCATGACCCAGTTCAGGGCACCCTTGGATGTTTCCGAAAGGCTGTCGCGCCCCACAAAGCCCCAGACCACGAAGGCGACGGCGATGGCGCCCGTGATTCCGAAGGTGACTTTGTCGAGGGTAAGTTTCTGGTTCCGGCGGGCCGAAACGGCCTGCTCGGTCTTGGCGTTGCGCAGTTCTACCAGGATCTGTTCGTATTCTTCGGAATCCGGGAGAGCTGCTGCGCCTCCGTCCTCATCGTTGAGGGCTGTTGCATCGGGGGAGACACTGATCTCCACGTGGACGGGGTTGGGTGCTGCGTTGGCAGGTAAATCCTCGGGTACCAAGGATTTTGTGTCACTGTTTGTAGCCATGAGCGGGTCCTTTGCTCGGCGAGTCATGGGCTTTCGGTTAATTACTGGTTGGGGGTGTTGGTGCTGGGACTCAAAGCCCGGCAGGTGTTCCGCAGGAATCAACAACATTCGCGGTATGCAACAGAGTGCGCTCCGTCACAGGCAAAGTCAAGAGTTTTCGGCTCTTTGAAGTTAAATTGATATATCAATTGGCTTCGAGTGTGGGTTGGCGTTTACCGACCCCGGAAACCCATCTTGGCGCTGATGGTCAGCCCCGCCTCACGGAGGGCATCGATAAGTCCCGGCTGGTCCTCCGGCGCAAAGCGGAACGCAGGTCCGGAAATACTGATCGCCGCAATGACGCTTCCCGTGTGGTTGTAGATGGGCGCTGCGACAGCATTGAGTCCGATTTCAAATTCTTCGTGGACCGAGGCGAACCCGTCCCGGGCAACGTCGAGCAACTGTTTCTCCAACTCGTCGCGGTTGGTGATGGTGCGGGGCGTTCGCGCAGGCAGGCCCACGGCTTTGAACACCCGGCTCCTTTCATCGGCGCTCAGGGCAGCCAAGAGCACCTTGCCGCTGGACGTGGCATGCAGCGGGGTGAGGCTGCCCACCCAGTCATGGGTGGCAAGCGTCGAAGGCCCCATGGCTTGGTCCACGTTCACTGCGTAATTGGAGCGCAACACCGCCAGGTTGACAGTTTCCTTGTATTCGGACGCGAGGGCTTCCATGACCTCCCGTGCCTCATGCACCACGCTGAGTCTGCCGGGAATGGACGAAGCCAAGCGGAGGATTCCAAAGCCCAGCTGGTACTTGCCCCGTTCGCTGTTCTGCCGGACGAGTTCCCGGCTCACCAACGAGCCCATCAGCCTGGACACGGTGGATTTGTGGACGCCCATTTCCTCGGCGATCTCGCTGACGCCAGCATCGCCCTTCCGGGCCAGGATTTCCATGATCTGAAGTGCGCGGTCCACTGACTGGACGCCGCCGCCCTGGGCGTCAGCGTCCTTGTCGATGTCCGGGTTGATGCGTGCGGCCATGGACCTCATCCTAGACGGACGCCCAGGGCCGGTTCGGGGCTACGGGCTCATGCGAGCCTCCGGTGGCGTCGTCCATGGCAGCGGCATGACAGGAACGGGAGCACCGGCTTGGACGCCTTCAGCTGGCACAACCATGAAGCCATCAGCCTGGGCGAGGCCCCGCATCATGGCGGGCCCGGTGTGCGCGACAGGGACGGCCAGTCCGTGGCTAAAGATGCAGGGGACCAGCCTCGTCCTGCCGGGGTCCGGTTCGACGTCGGCTCCGGAAGTCAGCTGCCCGGCCACGGCCAGCTGTCGGTTGCCGAGGGCGGCCAGCAAAGGCTCGCCAAGGGTGAGGAGGGCCATCATGGCGGCCAGGGGATTTCCCGGAAGCCCAAGGACGAACCGGCCGTCGGGAAGTTTCCCCAGCACCGCAGGGTGGCCCGGCTTCATCGCGATCCCGTCAAGCAGAAGGTGCCCGCCCATGGCCTCGATTGCAGCACGGAAGTGGTCGGTTCCGGATTTTCCGGTGCCACCGGTGGTGACAGTTACGTCCGCCCGTGGGCCATCGGGCGCCACGGCAAGGGCGGACAACCATTCCTGGTACGAATCGCCAATCCTTCGCTGCCCGCCCGGCACCGCCCCGAGCTGGGTGAGGACTGCGCCCAGTTGCGGCCCAAAGGTGTCGCGAACCTGCCCCGGTGCCGGTTCGCCCGAGGTCACCACTTCGGAGCCCGTAAGTACGACGGCGACGACGGGCTTACGCTGCACCCGCACCTGGTCGTGGCCTGCTACGGCTGCGAGGGCGATGTGTGCCGGGTTCAGGAGGGTGCCGGCCGGTATGAGGACTTCGCCGGCGGATGCTTCTTCGCCGGCAGGGCGGATGTGGCGGCCCGGGAGCGCTTCGCCGCGTCCGGCGTCGGGCTTCAGCGTGAGCTGTTGGGTTCCTGGTGCGTCCCCGGATACGAGGCCGCTTTCCTTGCGGAGGATGCCTGAGGTGCCGGCCGGAACCAACCCTCCTGTGGCGATGACGCTTGCTTGGCCGGGGGTGAGTGGCGAGTTCGGGGCGGTGAGGGTCCATGGCCCGTCACCGCTGAAGGCCCAACCATCCATGGCGGAGGAGGCGTAATGCGGGATGTCCCGACGCGCGGACACCCCGGAGGTCAGTACCGATCCGATGCCCTTCTCAAGCGGCACCAAGACGGACCCGAGCGGCGTTGCGGATCGAAAGGCCAATCGACGCGCTTCGGACCACGTGGCGCCCTTCGTCACGCAAGGCATGCGGAAGGTCCCGACGTCGGATATTGCTTGTGCGAGCATGCTGCCCATTTCCTCGTGTGGTGGATGCCGGGGGCAGCTCGGCCTTCCCGTAATTACTGCCGCGCCGCCCCCGGCATCCGTTGAGTGCGTACTTAACCTCGGGGTACTTTAGTTCTTCACGTAGCCGTTGGGGTTCAGTACGAACTTTGTTGCCGCCCCGGCGTCGAACTCTGCGTAGCCGCGTGGCGCGTCTTCGAGCGGAATAGCCTGGGCGTTGACGGCCTTGGCGATCTGGACCTTGTCATGAAGGATGGCCATCATGAGTTGACGGTTGTACTTCATGACTGGGCATTGCCCGGTGGTGAAGGACAGGGACTTGGCCCAGCCGGTCCCCAAGGACAGCGAGAGCGAACCGTGCTTGGCTGCTTCATCGATTCCGCCCGGATCGCCCGTGACGTACAGGCCCGGGATGCCCAATGACCCTCCGGCCGCTGTGATGTCCATCAGCGAGTTCAGCACGGTGGCTGGTGCCTCATGCGATGCGTCCTTGCCGTGTCCGCGGGCTTCGAAGCCCACGGCGTCCACGCCGCAGTCGACTTCCGGCACGCCGAGGAGCTGTTCGATCTGGTCCTTCGGATCGCCCTTGGATACGTTGACGGTTTCGCAGCCGAAGGAGCGCGCTTGTGCGAGGCGGTCTTCGTTCATGTCACCCACAATGACGACGGCGGCACCCAGCAGTTGCGCGCCGACGGCAGCCGCGATTCCCACGGGTCCGGCCCCGGCGACGTACACGGTGGAACCGACGCCCACGCCGGCAGTGACGGCACCGTGGAAGCCGGTGGGGAAAATGTCCGAGAGCATGGTGAGGTCCATGATCTTTTCCAGGGCCTGGTCACGGTCGGGGAAGCGAAGCAGGTTCCAGTCAGCGTAGGGGACCAGCACGTACTCGGCTTGTCCGCCCACCCAGCCACCCATGTCCACGTAACCGTAGGCACTGCCTGGGCGGTCCGGGTTGACGTTGAGGCAGATCCCGGTCTTTTGTTCCTTGCAATTCCGGCAGCGGCCACAGGAAATGTTGAACGGCACCGAGACGATGTCGCCCACCTTGATGAACTCGACGTCGGGACCCACCTCCACCACTTCGCCCGTGATTTCGTGGCCAAGGACCAGGTCTTTCGGCGCGGTGGTGCGGCCTCGGACCATGTGCTGGTCCGAGCCGCAAATGTTGGTGGTCACGGTGCGCAGGATGACGCCGTGGGGTACCTTCCGGCCGACGTTGGCCGGATTGACCCCTGGCCCGTCCTTGAGTTCGAACGTGGGGTACTCGGTATTGATGATTTCTACGACACCGGGTTCCTTGTAGGCGACTGCTCTGTTTCCTGACATGACACTCCTTAGGGTGTTTGGTGGTGCGGAAATGTGGGGCTGGCCAGTTGCCCGAAAGCGGTGCTCCGATGAGGAAATACCTCCCCAGGTTTCAGGCATCGAAGCACCTTTTACGGGCAACTGATCAGCTGTCTTTCTGGGCTTATGGGCTGGCGATGGGCCGTTCCAGCCTGATGATCACGGACTTGGACGTCGGCGTTCCGCTGGTGTCTGCGACGGAGTCCAGCGGTACAAGGACGTTGGTTTCGGGGTAGTAGGCCGCAGCACAGCCTTTGGGGGTGGAGTAGGCAACGATCCTGAAGTTCTCCGCAATCCGATCGGTGCCTTGGAACTCGGACACCAGGTTGACCATGTCCCCGTCCGCGAACCCGAGCTCGTGGATGTCGTCGGCGTTGATGAGGACCACGCGTCTGCCGCCGTGAATGCCGCGGTAGCGGTCATCCTTGCCGTAGATGGTGGTGTTGTACTGGTCGTGTGAACGGAGGGTCTGAAGTACCAACCGGCCGGCCGGGATCTTGATGTATTCCAGCTCGTTGCCCGTGAAATGGGCTTTGCCGGAGGCGGTGTCGAACTTCCGGGCGTCGCGCGGCGGGTGCGGAAGGACAAAACCTCCGGGATGCTGGATCCGGTCTTCGAAATCCTTGAAACCGTCAAAGACTGCCTCGATGTGCTGGCGGATGAGGGTGTAGTCATCCCGCATGGACAGCCACGCTGCCCTGGGAGTGTTGGGCCGGCGGACGCTGTCATCGGTGAAGAGCCTGTGGGCGAGGTTGCAGACTATTGCCACTTCGGAATGCAGGTGCTCGCTGGCCGGCTTGAGGCGTCCGCGCGATGCGTGGACCGCGCTCATGGAGTCCTCCACGGTGACGCGTTGGTCGCCGGTCAGCTGGGTGTCCTTCTCGGTCCGTCCAAGGGTGGGCAGGATCAGCGCCCGTTGTCCCGTGGACAGGTGGGAGTGGTTCAGCTTGGTGGAGATCTGGACGCTCAATCGTGTGTTGGCCAGCGCTTGTTCGGTGACATCCGAGTCGGGGGCCGCACGGACGAAGTTCCCGCCCATTCCCATGAACACCCTTACCTTGCCGTCACGCATGGCCCGGATCGCTGCCACGGTGTCGTAGCCGTGTTCCCTGGGGGAGCGGAATTCGAATTCGTGATCCAGCCGGTCGTGGAACGCCTCCGGCATCTTCTCGAAAATTCCCATGGTGCGGTCGCCCTGGACGTTGGAGTGCCCACGCACCGGGCAAACGCCTGCCCCGGGTTTGCCGATGTTGCCTTGAAGGAGCAGGACGTTGACTACGTCGCGGAGGGTGGGAACGGAGTGTTTGTGTTGCGTAAGGCCCATGGCCCAGCACACGATCGTGGCATTTGAGGCGAGCAGCCGTTCCCCGGTGGAATGGATCTGTTCCAGCGTGAGGCCTGTTGCCTCCACGATGTCCTCCCACTCCACTTTCTCCAGGTAACGCAGGTAGTCGTCGATTCCCACGGTGTGGTTGGTGATGAACTCGTGGTCCAGCACGGTTTGCATGCCCGGAGTTTTCCGCCCGGCCGCTTCGGCCTCCAGCAGGTACTTTCCCAGGCCCTGGAAGAGGGCCTGGTCTCCGCCGGCGCGGATCTGCAGGAAATCGTCAGTCAGCTGCGTTCCTACCACCATCCCGGCGACGTGCTGCGGATTCTCGAAGTGCAGGAGCCCGGCTTCGGGGAGGGGATTGACGGACACGATCACCGCGCCGTTCTTCTTGGCCTTTTCCAGGGCACTGAGCATGCGGGGGTGGTTGGTGCCGGGATTCTGGCCCGCGACAAAGATCAGTGACGCCGTTTCCAGGTCTGTCAGGCTGACGGAGCCTTTCCCGATGCCAATCGTTTCGACCAGGGCCGAGCCGGAGGATTCGTGGCACATGTTGGAACAGTCAGGGAGGTTGTTGGTGCCCAGGCCCCGCACCAGGAGTTGGTACACGAAAGCTGCCTCATTCGAGGTCCTGCCGGAGGTATAAAACACGGCTTGGTCCGGATGGTCCATGCCTCGAAGCTCCTCGGCCATGAGGTCGTAGGCTTCGTCCCACCCGATGGGACGGTAGTGGCTGGCACCCTGATCAAGGAACATGGGATGGGTGAGCCGACCTTGCTGGCCCAGCCAGAAGTCATCGCGGGTTTTCAGCTCAGCCACCGAGTGCTGGGCGAAGAATTCTGGAGTGACCCGGCGTCGGGTGGCTTCCTCGGCGACGGCCTTGGCGCCGTTCTCGCAGAATTCGGCCGCGTTGCGCTTTTCGTGTTCGGGCCAAGCGCAGCCCATGCAGTCGAATCCATCGAGCTGGTTGACCGCCAACAAGGTCTGGACGCTGCGGATCGGACCCATCTGTTCCAGCGAGATCTTCAGGGCATTGGCCACGGCGGGGATGCCCACAGCCTTGGTTTTGGGTTTGGTGACGGTCAGCTTCGACTCGTCGATGTTTTCACGGGGAGCTTTGGAATGCATGGGAATCCCTTCAGATCCGGGACGTGCAAGTGGTCAGCAATCCGCTGCGGGACTGCTGCCGGGCAGCTTCGACGGTGTGCAGCAGCAAGAGTGCGGTGGTCACTGACCCGACGCCGCCCGGAACCGGGCTCAATGCGGCTGCAACCCCGGTGACGGTGGCTTCGTCAACATCCCCTACAAGGGAACCGTCGGGCAGGACATTGGTGCCGACGTCCACCACTACCGTCCCCGGCGTCACATGGCTGCCCTTCAGCAGCCCGGTCCGTCCGGCGGCAACAACCACGACGTCGGCTGGCTGGGTAAAGCGCCCCAGCTCGCCCGATTTCGAGTGGCAGATGGTGACGGTTGCGTCCCGTTGGAGGAGCAGCAGGGACAGCGGCTTGCCTACTACGGCGGAACGCCCGACGACGGCCACGCTTCTTCCAGCGACGGGAACCTCGTAGTGGTCCAAAAGTTCAACAACGGCGCGTGCCGTGGCCGGAGCGAACGCGGGCTGGCCGACAGCCAGGCGTCCGAGACTAAGGGGATTGGCGCCGTCGATGTCCTTATCCGGAGCTATGAGGCCCACCAGTCCGTCAGCCCGGACGCCGGCAGGCAGCGGCGTCTGGAGGATGATGCCGTTGACGGAAGGTTCCGCGCTCAGGTCCCTCAACACCCCGGCGAGCACTTCTTCGGTGGCGTCGTGGCCAAGGTCGACGATCCGGCAGTCGATTCCTGCGCGTGCGGCTGAACGCTCAATGGATCGGACATACCAATGTGTGGACTCGTCCTCCGTAGCCACTACCACCGCCAGGACGGGGCGCAGGCCACTGGCCTCAAGGGGGCGGGCTTCGTCCTGTGCCCGCTGCTGGATGAGGCCGGCGAGCCTCTTGCCGGACAGTACTGAGGTATTCAAGCGAGGATCCTTTCGCGGACGCGCTTCGTCAGGGAATCGGCCGCGAGGACCACCTTGTCCTCGAGTCCGTCGGTCTGTTCAGCCAAGCGGGACCGGGCAGCACCATCCTTGATGGCAACTACGTTGATGTCTATGTTCACGCGGGCCGTGGTGGCCGCAGCGCGGGCGGCATCCGCTGCTGCGGCGATGTCGCTGATGACATTGGGATTTGCCACGTCAAAGAGCTCGGCTGCAAGGTCCACTACGTTTCCGGCAAGCGTGATGAGCTGCGCGGGAGTTTGGGCGGCTTGGACCAACGCGTCCTGGATGGCCGCCGTTCGTGCAGCTTTGAGTTCGTCCGTACCCGAGGGGAGCTTGTAGGAGTCAATGACGCCTTGGAAAGCATGCTCGTCGGCGTCGGCGAGGCGCAACGCTTCAACCACCAATTGGTCCGCCTCGGTGGTGATGCGGGCGACGTGATCGGCGTACTGCTCGTATTTCGGACCGGTGGTGTACCTGGCCACCATTCCCACCAGCGCCGCACCTTGGGCAGCGTGAACTGCTGCGGCAGCACCCCCTCCCGGGGTGGGCTGGCGTGAAGCGAGCCTCGCGAGGTAGTCGGTGATGGATTCTGAACTGATCATGAGTCTTCCTGGGCTGAGGTGGAGAAGCATGGAATGGCAGCGGCCCGGACCTGGTTGCGCTGGGTTGGGTCCGGGCCGCTGGCCGACTGGGGCGCCGGGCTTTAGCCGCGGAGCCTGCTCATGGTGGGGTCGTACAGCGGATCTTCGGTGACGGTGGCCTGGATACGGCGTCCGAAGTACTCGATTTCCACTGAGTCGCCGAGGGACACAGCGGCTGGCAGGTAGGCGTAGGCAATCGGCTTCCTCACCGTGTAGCCGTAAGCGGCACTGGTGACGTAACCAACAGCCTGGTCCTTGTAGAACACCGGTTCCTTGCCCAACACCAGGCTCCTGCCGTCGTCGACCGTCAAGCAGCGCAAGCGGCGCGCGGAGCCTTCCTCGGTGCGTCCTTCAAGGGCGGCCTTGCCGATGAAGTTCTCCTTGGTCATCTTCACGGCGAAGCCCAGGCCGGATTCGTAGGGGTCGTGCTCGGTGGTCATGTCGCTTCCCCACGAGCGGTAGCCCTTCTCGAGGCGCAGCGAGCTGAACGCGGCACGGCCTGCGGCAATGACACCGAATGGCTGGCCGGCCTTCCAGAGCGCATCCCAGAGGCGCTGGCCGTTGTCCGCGCTGGTGTAAAGCTCCCAGCCGAGTTCACCTACGTAGGAAAGGCGCATGGCCGTAACAGTGACGCCGCCGATGGTGACCTTCTTGGCGCGGAAATACTTCAGGCCGTCGTTGGTGAAGTCGTCGCTGCTGGCGTTGCTCATCAGGTCGCGGGCAAGCGGACCCCACAGGCCGATGCAGCACGTGCCACCAGTGGTGTCGCGGACCTGGACCCAGTCGCTGGCGCTTCCGTTCTTGGTCTGGTGACGGGCCGCGCGCTCAAAGTAGGCGGTGTCGATGTTGCCGTTGGCACCCAGCTGGAAGGTCTCCTCATCCAGGCGGGCAACCGTGATGTCGCTTCGGATCCCGCCGGCTTCATCCAGGAGCAGGGTGTAGGTGACGGCACCGGGCTTCTTGGCGAGGTCGCCGGTGGTCAGTTCCTGCAGGAGCTTCAGGGCTCCGGGGCCGGAAACTTCCAGGCGCTTCAGCGGCGTCATATCGTACATGGCAACTGCCGTGCGGGTCTTCCAGGCTTCCGCTGCAGCGATGGGGGAGCTGAACATCCCGGACCAGGCGTCACGTGCAGGTGGCTGCCACTCGTCCGGCATTTCCTTCAGCAGTTCGGCGTTGGCCTCGAACCAGTAAGGGCGTTCCCAGCCGGCGCCTTCCAGGAAGTAGCCGCCGAGCTGCTTGTGGCGGGCGTGGAAGGGGCTGACGCGGAGGTTGCGGGGGGAGAGCTTGGGCTGGAGCGGGTGCATGACATCGTAGATTTCCACGAAGTTCTGCTGGGACGTCTCGCTGACGTACTCCGGCGTGAGCTGGACCTCTTCGAAGCGGTGGATGTCGCAATCGCCAAGATCAATCTTCGATTTCCCGTCAACCAGGAGCTCTGCCACCGCGCGGGCGATGCCGGCGGAGTGGGTGACCCACACGGCCTCGGCAACGAAGAAACCATCCACTTCCTTGGACTCGCCCACCAGGGAGCCGCCGTCCGGGGTGAAGGAGAAGATGCCGTTGAAGCCGTCCTCGATTTCGCTTTCGCGCAATGCCGGGAGGATTTGCTTGGTTGCTTCCCACGCGGGGAGGAAGTCTTCGAGCGTGAAGTCCAGGCGTGACGGCATGTTGTGTTCGCTGATGCTGCTGGGCTCGTAGTCGCCAAGCTCATCCAGGTCCACCGGCATGGGGCGGTGTGCGTAGGAGCCGATGCCGTAGCGCTCGCCGTGCTCGCGGTAGTAAAGGTCCTGGTCCTGGTGGCGCAGGATGGGCAGCGAAGCACCGTTGGGCTGCGGGTTCTTACCCTTCTGGGCCGGCACCGGAGTGGTCTTGACGTACTGGTGTGCCAGCGGCAGGAGCGGCACGGACATGCCGATCATCTCGCCGATCTTGGCACCCCAGAAACCGGCGCAGGAAACCACGATGTCGGCGGGGATGACGCCGTCCGCGGTCTGGACACCCGTAACGCGGCGGTCCTCCTGCTCGATTCCGGTGACGGTGGTGTTGCCCAGGTAGGTGACGCCTGCGGCCTCAGTGCGCTTGATGAGCAACTGGACTGCGCGGGCGGCAAGGGCCAAACCATCGCTGGGGACGTGGAGTCCGCCGAGGATGTCTTCCTCGTTGATGAGCGGGTAAAGCTCCTTGCACTCTTCCCGGGAGAGGATCTTGCCATCAATGCCCCACGCCTGCGCATAGCCGAGCTTGCGCTTGAGGTCCGCCAAGCGGGTTTCGGTGGTGGCAACTTCAAGGCCGCCTACCTGGTTGAAGCAGCTTTGGCCGTCCTCCGTGAGGGACAGGAGCTTCTCCACCGTGTACTTGGCGAAGAGGGCCATGGACTTGGAGGGGTTTGTCTGGAAGACCAGGCCCGGTGCGTGCGAGGTGGACCCGCCAGGCATGTTCAGTGGTCCCTGGTCCAGGACGGTGATGTTGTTCCAACCACGGGTGACGAGTTCGTCGGCGAGGTTGGTGCCGACGATCCCGGCTCCGATGATGACAATGCGAGGCGTGGTTGCCATGAAGAATTCTCCTGCTGAAGTTCGTGGGTCTGGGGCTGGACGGGCTGGTTAGCGGAAGACGATCGTGCTGGTCTGGTCCAGGAGGACGCGGTGTTCGCAGTGCCAGCGGACGGCACGGGAAAGCGCAAGGGCTTCGGCATCCTGGCCCACGGTGGAGAGCGCGTTGGGGCCGTAGCTGTGGTCCACGCGGATGACTTCCTGCTCGATGATCGGTCCCTCGTCCAGTTCGGCAGTGACGTAGTGGGCTGTTGCGCCCACCTGCTTTACTCCGCGGTCATAGGCCTGGTGGTAGGGGCGGGCACCCTTGAAGCCGGGCAGGAAGGAGTGGTGGATGTTGATCGCCCGGCCTTCGAGCTTGCGGCACAGGTCGTCAGAGAGGACCTGCATGTAGCGGGCCAGGACCACGAGGTCGGCCTCGTATTCGTCCACCAGATCCAGGAGCCTCTGCTCCGCTTCGGCCTTGGTGTCCGCGGTGACGGGAACGTGGATGAAGGGCAGGCCCGCTGCCTCGGCCATCGCGCGGTGAGTCTCGTGATTGGAGACAACTGCTACCAGCTCACCGCCAAGGCTGCCCCCGCGCCAGCGGAAGATGAGGTCGTTGAGGCAGTGGCCAAACTTGGAGACCATCACCAGGACCCGCTGCTTGGTTTCGCCGTGGAAGCTGAACTTCATGTCGAAGCGGTCCGCGATGGAGCGGAACTCGTCCTCAAGCTGCTCCGGTGTGTAGTTCTTGGCCCCAGAGAAGGCCGTGCGGAGGTGCAGGGTCTGGCGGAGGCTGTCGTCAAACTGCTGGTGTTCTTCGATATTGAAGCCTCGGTCGAAGAGGAAAGTGGTGACTGCCTGCACGATGCCGGGCTGTTCGACGCACGACAATGTGAGTACGAACTTCTGCGCCTGCTCGTCCTTGAGCTGGCCGCGTTCAGCCGGAAGAGTGCTGAGGTGGGGGTCTGAAGCTACGAGGGTCATGGGTCCTCCTGGGATGTTTGCCTAGATATATTCTTGGGACGTGAACTGATATATTAGGATTGGAAATCAGCGTATACTGGTGTCCAGAGCAGGTCAATAGATTTCCCGTTCTTGAAAAAGGAGTTGGCTCGGTGGCTACTGGAACTCTTGCAAGCATCGGCGACGCCACCAGGAAATCGCTGGCTGACGTGGCATATGAACGGTTGCGTGATCGACTCCTGATGCTTGAGATCAAACCGGGGGATATCCTCAACGACGAGCAACTCGCCAAGGAACTGGAAGTCGGGCGCACTCCCGTTCGGGAAGCCCTGAAGCGGTTGGAGCTGGACCGCCTGGTGATTACCTACCCGCGGCGGGGAACATTTGCCACCCGTGTGGAAGTGACCGACCTGGCCTTCATCTCCGAAATCCGGGCGCAATTGGAGCCCCTTGCCGCAGCCCGTGCGGCACGGGTCGCCTCGGCCGCCACCAGGGAGCGGCTGCGGAGCGTGATGGGTGCTGTGGAGGACTTTGATGTCAGTGCCGCCTCGGTTGTGGAGACGCTACGGCTCGACGCAAGCGTTCACCAGGGCATTTACGCGGCGGCTGCCAACCCGCACCTGGAAGACATCCTGATCCGTTACGACAACCTGGCGACGCGCATCTGGTGCATGGTGCTGGACCGCTTGCCGGACCTGGAACATCACGTCCGCGAGCATCTGGACCTTCTGAAGGCAGTTATCGATGGCAAAGAAGATGAGGCCGCCGAGCTCGCCAGGGTCCATGTCAACGGGTTTGAGCGCGCCGTCCGTCAGGCATTGTTCGCGGCATAGGGGCAGTAGTTCCACTGACGCGACAGCTCCCGTGGGGACGGTTGACGCGGCGCTAACGGCCCAGCATACTGGATCCTTCTACTAATATATCATCCGTATATCAGGGGTCGGCTGGCAGCTACCCAGCGTCCATCCGGTGCTTGAGATGGAATCCCCCCAATTCCCCGGAGTATCACATGACTACACGAGACCCGCTTTTGGAACACATTCGCTTCACGGGCGGCACGATGGCCGGCAGCAATGTCGACGAGATCCCGCAGCCCCACCGCCTCGCCGAGCGCGGCTGGTGAGTGGGATGCCGCAGACGACGCAGCCCAGGACGGTGGATGGGCGGGCCTTGCGCAAGGACTGGGCCCAGCTGACAGGACATGTGGTGGAAGTGTGGCTCGAGGGCGACCGCGTAATGACCGGGGTGGTGGAACAGGCGGCGGCTGATGACTCCGTCCTTTGGATCGCAGCGCACGGAGCCGATCGGCGGAAGCTTTTTGATCAGTCCACCGGGTACGAGGTGTGGGCCTAGCCGAACAGCGAACGCGCCAGGCTCAGGCCTCATCCTCGGGCCGGGCCGTGAGGATGCGCTGCGCCGTCTTCTGGAGGATATCCAGTGACTCCTTGATGAGGGGCGAGGCCATGCTTCCCCTGCGCACCGCAGCGACGATGCGGCGTGCAGGCTTGCCCTTGCCCGTAATGCGTAGCCGGACCACGTTTTCGGCACCGTGCAATGGTGCCAGCCTCGGCAACAGGCCCACGCCCAGACCTGCTCCCACGAAGGCGATCTGGGTCTCCCATTCCACGGCCTCATGGGCTATCCGCGGTGTGACTCCGACGGCGGTGAATGCCGCCGTGAACAAGGAATGGTAGGTGGAGCCGGCCGCCTCGGTGATCCATGGTTCGGATGCCAGCTCTTCGAGTGTCACCGTTGCACGGGTCGCCAGTGGGTGGTCGGCGGGAATGATGACGTCCAGGGGATCGTCCAGCAGGACGGTTTGCTCGAAACGCGGATCGTCTTCCCCGTAGGTGTCGGACTGCATGGCAACAATGACTGCGAGATCGATTCGCTCGGCAACCAGCAAATCGAAGCAGCGTGAGGGGTTGGCCTCCAAAACCTGCACTTCCAGGAGGGGCCGGGTTGTGCGGAGCGTGGCGGCCAGCGGCGCGAGCAACTGGGCGGCCGCCGTCGAAAATCCGCCGAGGCCGAAGTGGGACTGGACCTGGTCGCCGGCCTTCATGGCCGCGGCCCGCAGGTTTTCCCAATCCGCAATCAGGGTGTCCGAGCCGGAGACGAGGAAGCGGCCCGTAGCCGTCAGGCGCACGCCCCGGCCGTCCTTGGTGAGCAGTTGCATCCCCAGCATGCGTTGGAGCTCGCGCAGCTGGGCGGAAACTGCGGAGGGAGAGTAGCCGGTGAGTTCCGCGGTTGCCCCGACGGTGCCGCAGCGGGCAAACACCCGGAGGGTAATCAGCCGTGGATCGATCATGCACCCATCATGCACCTAAAGTGCAGAGTTATCTCCTAAATGTTGCGCTTTTGTTGCAGGTCGATCGTCCCTAATCTCTTACTACGAAGACTTCGAAAACGCCGGGCGCAAAGAAGCACCCGCGGCATCCCCCAAACACGTACTCACCCAGCCTCCCGGGAGGAACCCCATGACTGCTCCAGTGAACTCACCCCTCAAAGCACGCGGAAAACTCGCCTCCACATTGCCCGCCGAGCAGCTCGCTGAAATTACGGAGTTGTTCGAGTTCCGCCGCCCGGGGTATTCCCTGGACGCCCCCTTCTACACGGACTCCACGATCTTCAACATCGACATGGAAGCCATCTTCGGCCAGCACTGGATCTTTGCCGGAAGCGTTGCCGAACTGCCCGAGCCCGGTGACTACATCACGGTGGATTACGGACCCTACTCCCTGATCGTGCTGCGCAACGACGATGGTGGCGTCAACGTCCTGCACAATGTGTGCCGCCACCGCGGCGCCCGCGTCCTGACCGAATCCACCGGCTCCACGGGAAACCTGGTGTGCGGCTACCACTCCTGGACCTACTCGCCCGAGGGCAACCTGATCCACGCTTCAGCACCCGGTGAGGCCAAGTTCGACAAGAACTGCTTCGCCCTCAAGCGTGCCCACAGCCGTGAGGTCGCCGGACTCATCTTTGTCTGCATCGCCGACGAGCCCCCCACCGACTTCGACGAGACCTCCAAGATCTTCGAGCCGTACCTCGCGCCCCACGATCTGTCCAAAACGAAGATTGCCTATCAGCAGAACATCATCGAAGAGGGCAACTGGAAGCTCGTCATGGAGAACAACCGTGAGTGCTACCACTGTGACGGGCACCCGGAGCTCGCCTGCTCCCTCTTCCCTACCTGGGGCCTCACTGAGGGACTGATCCCGGCACACCTCGAGGAAGTGTGGGACCGCAACAAGGAAGCACAGTCCTCGCTGGAAGAGCGCTGCCGCCGCTACGGCCTTCCCTATGAAGTGGTCGAAGAGCTGGACACGCGCATCGCAGGAATCCGCATCTCACGCGAATCGCTGGACGGTGAAGGCGAATCGTTCTCGCCCGATGGCCGGAGGCTTTCCAAAAAGTTGCTCGGCGACTTGAGGGACTTCCGCCTTGGCCGCTGTTCGATGCACCTGCAGCCCAACAGCTGGTTCCATTTCCTCGGTGACCACGTGATCACCTTCGGAGTCTTCCCCATCAACGAACACCAGAGCCTTGTCCGTACTACGTGGCTGGTGGCCGACGACGCCGTTGAAGGCGTCGACTACGATCTGGACAAACTCACGTACACCTGGAAGCAAACCAACCTGCAGGACAAGGCGTTCGTGGAGCTCTGCCAGAAGGGCGCCGGCAGCCCCGCCTACGAGCCCGGCCCGTACATGAAGAGCGAATACCAGGTGGAGGCCTTCATCAACTGGTACGTGCAGCGGGTCCAGGAGCACTTGGCATGATGGAACTCCTCACTGAGACCGCCATCCAGGAACCTCAACGCATCCGCGGCCTCGAGATGCCCTGGAACAGGGTGATGGGAAGCGCTGAGGCGCCAGCCCGTGCGGCCCGTGCGCTGGGCCCGTGGCATCCCCAGGAGTTCATGGCTGAATGCGTGGAGACTGTTCCCGAAGCGGGCGGCCTCATGACCTTCGTCTTCCGGCGCTGCGATGGTGCGCCCTTGGCGTTCCGTGCCGGACAGTACGTCAACATCGCATTCCCAGTGAACGGCGAGGACCAGGAGCCGGTGGACCGCAGCTACTCGTTGTCCAGTTCCCCCACCGAGCCGTGGACTTTCAGCATCAGCGTCAAGCGCGACGCCGGGGGTCTGGTTTCGCCGTGGGTGCATGAGAACGTCAAGCCCGGCACGGTGCTGGAGATGCTCGGTCCCGTGGGAGCCTTCCACCTGCCCGACGCCGACCGGCGCGCCCGCTACCTGCTGCTGGCGGCCGGCGCAGGCATTACCCCCATCATGTCCATGGTCCGGACCATCCATTCCCTGCCCGGCCACGCCGACGTTGTGGTGCTGTACCACGGAGCTGAGGCCGGGGGCTTCGCGTTTCACCGGGAGCTGGCGTACATCGCCTCCGTGGATTCCCGCGTCAAGGTCTTCTACTCCTTGGGCGACCGCAGCAAGCCGGAAGGATGGGAAGGGTTCAGCGGACGGCTGACGGCGGCCATGCTCGATGAGGTGGCCCCTGATGCCAACGGCAGGCAGGTCTATGCCTGTGGTCCGGAGGGCTACCTGAATACAGCCACGGAGCTCCTGAAGAAGGTGGGCGTCGACGACACGTCCATCTACATGGAGTTCTTCACCGGCGACCGCCAAACGCTCCTGGAGTACCAGGCAGAATTGGCCATCGCGGCCGACATTGCCGAGGAAATCGCGGACGAGATCGCCGATTCTGCCGAGGATTACTTTGAAAGCCAGCCAGCCGCGTTCGGTCTCTACGAGCCCGGCTACGACGCGGAAGGGACACTGGAAGCGTCCGGGCTCACCCTGGAAACCGTCGACGCCGGAGCCTCGGCTTCCGAAGCGAATGACGGCGGGACCGGGGACGGCGTGGCGACCGCGCCCGAGGCTGCAGCACCTGATGCTTCGAGCTTCGAGACCGTTGGAACCGGAAGCCTCACCCTGTCCTTCATGCGGACCGGCATCAATGTGCGCATCGACCCCAGCGAACATATCCTCGGGCCGGCCCAGCGCGCGGGTGTCAGGATAGGTGCCAACTGCAAGGAAGGAATGTGCGGTTCGTGCAAGGTGGTCAAGTTGTCAGGCGAGGTGGAAATGAACCACCAGGGCGGAATCCGGTCGCGGGAAATCGACGCCGGCAAGTTCCTGCCCTGCTGCTCCACGGCACGCACCGATATGGTGATCGACGCCTAGCTATTACCGGAGTCCCGCGCTGTGGGCCAGAGCAATGGCCTCAGTGCGGGACCGGACGTCCAGCTTCCGGAACTGGCAGCGAAGGAACTCAAGGCAGCCATCCAGTAACAGACTTCCGTGCCTAGGTTTTGTCGGGAGTCCGGTGATGGGCCCGCTCAACAAGGTCGGTCATCCACGGCCGTTGCCCGTGATGGACTGTGAGGCCTTCGGGAATACCCTTGACCGTGGCTTGCGTGCCTGCGGCGTCAATGGTGATCCGCCCGCTGCCCATGGGCGCGTTGCGGATGTGCAGGTCCCCGAACGACGGCGGCAGCACCGGGTCCAGCCAGATGCCGCCCAGTGAGATGTGGGTGTCGTAGCGCAGCAGGCTCATGACCAGGTGGATGGGCGTGGTGGCGGCCCACGCCTGCGGCGAGCAGGCCGTCGGATAAGGGACGGGCTCCCGGAATTGAGTGCGATCGAATCCGCAGAAGAGCTCGGGTAGGCGGTCGCCTGAGATCTCGGCGGCTTCCAGCATTGCGGTTGCTATCCGTTGGGCTTCCTCCACGAAGCCATAGCGGAGCAGCCCGGAAACGATCAGCGCGTTGTCATGCGGCCATACGGAGCCGTTGTGATAGCTGGCGGGGTTGTAGGCACCCATGTCTTTGGCGAGCGTCCGGACACCCCATCCGCTGAACATTTCGGGGGACATCAGCCGCTCCACCACGGCGGGGGCCTTGTCGTCGTCAATCAAACCGAACCACAGGCAGTGGCCCATATTGGAAGCACAAGCGTCCACGGGGCGCTTGTCGCGGTCGAGTGCCACAGCGTAGTAGCCCTTGTCGGGCATCCAGAACTGTTCGTTGAACCGCTTCTTGAGGTCCTCCGCGCGTTCCCGCAGGCTTTCCGCCAAGGTGAGGTCGCCGTCGTCGTACGCCATCCAGGCGCGCGCCACATAGGCGCCATGCACGTACGCCTGGACCTCGCACAGCGCCAGGGGCGGTTCAGCCAAGGTGCCGTCCGCAAAATTGATGCCGTCCCACGAGTCTTTCCAGCCCTGGTTGATGAGTCCGTGCTCGTTGGGCCGCCCGTACTCCACGAACCCGTCGCCGTCCCGGTCGCCGTAGGTCCGGATCCACTCCAGGGCACGGTCCGCGTGGGGGAGCAGGCCCGAGATCGCGTCTTTGCCGAAACCCCAGCGGCTCACCGAGCCAAGGACCACCACAAACAGCGGGGTGGCGTCCACGCTCCCGTAATAAGCGGATTTGCCGCCCAAGGCCAGGCCCCCGGAGACCCCCAGCCGGACCTCGTGCAGGATCTTCCCGGGTTCTTCTTCGGTGGCCGGATCCACCACCGTGCCCTGGCGGTCGGCCAGCGTCCGGAGGGTGCCCAAGGCCAGGGAGGGGTCTACGGGGAGGGCCATTTCGGACGCCCACAGGGAGTCCCGGCCGAACAGCGTCATGAACCACGGGGCGCCGGCGGCCACCACCACCCTTTCGGGGTGGTCCGGATCCTGGATGCGGAGCGCGCCGAGGTCCTCGTAGCTGCGGCGGAGGGTGTCTTCGATTGACCGGTTGCTGAGCTGCACGACGGGGATCCGGGCTACCCAATCCTGCCTGCGCTGATCGCTGGGCGAGAGTCCGACCGGATCCTGATGGGTAAAAGCGGCCCCGGCGCTTTGTTGCTTTGGCACCACGCTGGCACGCGTACTCCAGCTCCCGAACGCGGGAATTTTGGCCGTGAAACCCAGTGCCCTGGCACCTGCACCGGCGCCATCGGCCCGGATCACCACACTTTTCCGGATTTCCTCCCATTTTCCGCGGATTTCCAGGGAATCGCCGTCAGGCAGGTGGGTTTCGGTCCATTGCCGCGTAATCCGGGCTTCCTTGACTTCGAAAAGATCGGCGAAATCTGATTCGGCAGAAAGCAGGATGCGGCATTGCGTCGCTTGGTTTGAGTAATTCCGGACGGTGATTTCTTCGCGGATTCCGTTACCGACTTCCCGAAGCCGCTCCACCAGCAAGGGGCTGTCGGCGTGCCCATCCGGACGGGGAACCCTCCCGACAAACGACGCCCGGTACGGTTCCCTGGTTTCTGCCGCCAAGGGTTCGATGACTTGTCCGTTGACAGTGAGCTCCCATTTGGACAGGATCCGGGTGTCCAAATGGAAGACGCCCTGGGGCAATTCAGGATGGATGTCTCCGTTGGCGGAGGAGATGCAGAAAGACGAGCCTTCCACCAAGGTCACTGTCCCGGCACCAAGCGGTCCGGCTGCTGTGTCAGCGTTCCATCCAGCCACGAGACGCTCCTTACCGATCCGCTTGAGCTGCCGCCGCTGCCGCCTGTTCGGCCGCTTGTGGAGATGAAGTCGACGCTACGCCGACGCGAGGGGCGGCGCCAGATCCCGGCCGCTCTTTATGACCTCTCAACGCAAGGATGTGCCGGTCCGTCATCCAGAGTTAATCTGCTTTCCTCTTCTGGGTGGCCAAAAAGGGGCTATAGTAGGCAAATAGGACATTCGCTGATGCAGCCCGGCGGCCCCTACTTCTCTAAGAAGAGGCCCCGAAAAATGACCGACACCCAAATCAGCATATTTCTGAGCGACTCCGTGGTGTTCGAGGACGACACTGAGAAGGGCTTGGATTTTGACACACTCTACGGCCTGTACATCAGTTGGTGCGTACTCGGCCGGAAAGTCCCGATTCCTGACTCCGCCTTCAAGACCGCGCTGGCCCTCGAAGGACTCAAGCAGGTCAAGGAAAACGGACAGCGGATCTACCCGGGCATGAGCATGGTTGGCGCCGCTGCACGGGACTACGTGGTGAACTCCGTTCCCATGTGGACCGAGACCGCCACCGACGTGCCGGTGCAAGAGCTCATCGACCAGGAAGCTGTCGCTTCCATCGCCTGACCGGACTTGACCTGAATACCCGAACAGCCCGTACCCCTAGGATTTGATAGGGGTACGGGCTGTTCCCATTTCCCGGCCGCCCGCTGAAAGGAAAGATGTGAAGCCTTCCGTCGTTTGGTTCCGTGACGACCTCCGCGTGGCCGACAATCCAGCATTGCGTGCCGCAGTCGATGATGGGGCGGCTGTTGCCCTGTACGTCCTTGATGAAGAATCGCCCGGCATCCGTCCCCATGGCGGTGCGGCGCGCTGGTGGCTGCACCATTCGCTCACAGCCCTGCGCGAAGACCTCGCCGCCCTTGGCATTCCTTTGCTGCTCCGCCGCGGACCGGCCGGTGAGGTTGTCCAGCAAACCGCGACGGCGATAGGTGCCGGCGCGTTGTACTGGAACCGCCGTTACGGTTCCGCCGAGCGAACAGTCGACGCCGGCATCAAGTCGTGGGCGGGCGACGCCGGACTGCATGCCTCAAGTTCTCAGGCCTCGTTGCTCCATGAGCCTTGGGAGGTGACTACCAAGACCGGTGGCCAGTACAAGGTCTTCACTCCCTTTTGGCGGACGATTTCCGCGCAGGAATTCCGTGAACCCTTGGCTGTCCCGGAGAAGGGCCATGGCTTCGGCGGTGAGCTGCCGGCCTACGATGACCTCGAATCGTGGTCCTTGCTGCCCACCAGCCCCGACTGGGCCGGAGGGCTGGCGGAAATGTGGACGCCCGGGGCAGCCGCAGGGCACAAGCGCCTGGCGGAGTTCGTGGACCAGGGGCTTTCCAACTACAGCGAGGGACGTAATCGTCCCGATACCGATGGCAGCAGCTGCCTGTCGCCCTATCTGCGGTGGGGTGAGCTGAGCCCATTCCAGGTGTGGCACGCCCTGGGTTCCCGACGCTCGGAAAGCGCTTCGATCTACGCTTCGGAGTTGGGCTGGCGGGAGTTTTGCTGGCACCAGTACTTCCACAATCCAGACCTGGCTACGGCCAACCTTCGCACTGAATTTGACCGGTTCCCGTGGGCCTGGCCCGGCTCCGACGGGAGCGGCGGCCAGCACCCGGGCCACGAGTCCGCCCCTGAGGAGTTCCGTGCCTGGCAGAAAGGCCGCACCGGTTTCCCCATGGTTGACGCGGGGCAGCGGCAACTGTGGCGCACCGGCTGGATGCACAACAGGGTACGCATGGTTGCTGCCAGCTTCCTGGTGAAGAACCTTGGCATCCATTGGCAACTGGGCGAGCAGTGGTTCTGGGACACCCTGGTGGATGCAGATCCGGCGTCGAACCCCGCCAACTGGCAGTGGGTGGCCGGCTCCGGAGCAGACGCTTCCCCGTTCTTCCGGATTTTCAACCCGGAGGCCCAGCGCGTCAAGTTCGATCCCCAGGGAAAGTACATCGCCCACTGGATTCCCGAGTTCGGCACGCCCGACTATCCGGAGGGGATCGTGGACCTCAAGACCACCCGGGCGGAGGCGCTGGAGGCCTACAAGGGGATGAAGGAGGTCCACTAGGGGCTGCCACGCCCGGAAAACAGCCCTCTGGAAATTAGTAGGAAGTCCGAGTATATTCGGGTTCAGAGATGACCTGGATCACAGTTGGTCACGTGTTCCCCGCCTAGGTCCCAGACCCAGCGGCACGGCAGTCATTCACGATGCAAAGGAGCATTCCACCATGGTGCGCGAGCTTTCACACTACGTAGACGGACAGAGGATCGACGGCACATCCGGCCGGTTCAGCGACGTCTATGACCCCTGCACGGGCGAAGTCCAGGCCCGGCTCCCGCTGGCCAGCGCTGACGAGGTCCGCGACGCCGTCGCAAATGCCGAGAAGGGCCAGCTCGAATGGGCTGCCATGAACCCGCAACGACGGGGACGCATCCTGCTCAAATTCGTGGACCTGGTCAACGAGAACATGGACGAGCTCGCCAAGCTCCTATCCTCCGAGCACGGCAAGACGTTCGCGGACGCCAAAGGCGATATCCAGCGCGGCATCGAAGTCGTCGAATTCTCCGCAGGTGCGCCGCATCTGCTCAAGGGCGAATTCTCGGACAACGCCGGCCAGGGGATCGATGTCCACTCGCTGCGCCAGCCCTTGGGCGTCGTCGCGGGCATCACGCCATTCAACTTCCCGGCCATGATCCCGCTGTGGAAGTCCGGCCCGGCCCTCGCAGCCGGTAATGCCTTCATCCTCAAGCCCTCCGAGCGCGATCCTTCCGTGCCGCTGCGCCTGGCCGAGCTGTACAGCGAAGCGGGCGTGCCCAACGGTGTCTTCAACGTCATTAACGGCGACAAGGAAGCCGTTGACGCACTCCTGGAGGATCCGCGGGTGAAGGCAATCGGCTTCGTGGGCTCCACTCCGATTGCCCAGTACATCTACGCCACCGCAGCAGCGCACGGCAAACGGGCACAGTGCTTCGGCGGGGCAAAGAACCACATGGTGATCATGCCCGACGCCGACCTGGACATGGCCGCCGACGCCCTCATTGGTGCCGGCTACGGTTCCGCGGGTGAACGGTGCATGGCAATCTCCGTTGCCGTTCCAGTGGGGCAGGAGACAGCAGATGCCTTGGTGGCCAAGCTGACCGAGCGCGTCAAGGACCTGAAGGTGGGCCACAGCCTGGACAAGGACTCGGACTTCGGGCCAGTGGTGGCAGCGTCGGCGAAGGAACGGATCGAGGGCTACATCCAGTCCGGCGTGGACGAGGGCGCCACCCTGGTTACCGATGGTCGCGGCCTCACCGTGGACGGCTACGACGGCGGCTTCTGGGTGGGTCCCACGCTCTTCGACAACGTCACCAAGGACATGAAGATCTACAAGGAAGAGATCTTCGGCCCCGTCCTCAGCGTGCTGCGCGCAGCTGACTATGACGAAGCGCTCAGGCTCTGCAGCGAGCACGAGTTCGGTAACGGCGTCGCAATTTTCACCCGCGACGGCGACTCCGCCCGCGACTTCGCCAGCCGCGTGGAGGTGGGCATGGTGGGCATCAACGTGCCCATTCCCGTGCCGATCGCGTACTACACCTTCGGCGGCTGGAAGGCCTCCGGCTTCGGTGACCTGAACCAGCACGGAGCCGACGCTTTCCGTTTCTACACCAAGACCAAGACCGTGACGTCACGGTGGCCCTCCGGCATCCGCCAGGGCGCCAGCTTCGTGATGCCGGCAGGCAGCTGATGGGGTTGGCGGAGACGGAAGAAGACGTCCTGTTTGAGCGCCGTGGGCACCTCGGCATTGTCACGCTCAACCGCCCCAAGGCAGTCAACGCGTTGAATGCCGGGATGGTGAAGGCCATGCTCCAGCAGCTCACCGACTGGGCTGACGACGAAGCCATCGCCACAGTTTTGGTGCGCGGAGCCGGCGACCGCGGGTTGTGCGCCGGCGGCGACATCGTGGCCATCTACAAGGACATGCTCCACGGCGGGACGGAAACAGCAGCGTTCTGGGCCGACGAATACCGCCTGAACGCGCTGATCTCGCAGTATCCCAAGCCGTATGTCGCCTTCATGGACGGGCTGGTACTGGGCGGCGGGGTGGGTGTTTCGGCGCACGGTTCGGTGCGTGTGGTGACCGAACGGACCCGCACCGGCATGCCCGAAACCACCATTGGGTTCGTGCCCGACGTCGGGGGCACCCTGCTGCTGTCACGGTCACCGGGGGAGACCGGAACCCACGCGGCGCTGACGGGCGCGCACCTTTCCGGTGCGGACGCCTTGTTCCTTGGGCTGGCGGACCACTTCGTCCCGTCCGAAAGCCTCCCCGCGCTGGCGGAAGCGCTGGAAAGCTCGACGGCGGCTGCCGCCGTCGAGCGCTTTGCCCAAGCCGCGCCGGACTCGCCACTGGCGGCCCAGCGTGAGTGGATCGACGCCGCCTACTCGCATGACGACGCCGAAGAGATCGTCCGGAGCCTGCGCACTGCGGGTGCTGAAGCTGCTGCCGCGGCCGACACCATCGAGGCGAAGTCGCCGACGTCCGTGAAGGTCACCTTGGAATCGCTGCGGCGGGTCCGGGGGTTGTCCCTCGAGGAAGCGCTGGACCAGGAGTACCGGGTGGGGCTTCGCTGCCTGGCCGGACCCGACTTCCGCGAAGGCATCCGTGCGCAGGTGGTGGACAAAGACCGCAACCCGCAGTGGAAACCGCCGACGCTCGCAGAAGTCCAGCGGTCCGACGTCGAAGGGTACTTCGCACCGCTCGGCGAACGCGAGCTGGGACTCGCCATCGCGTCCGTCGAAGCCAAGTGACCAGCAGAGTGTCCAGCAGCCAGTTAAAGGAGACCACATGACAGAGAACGCAGAATCGGCAACGGGACTCATCGCTTTCCTGGGACTCGGCCATATGGGTGGGCCAATGGCTGCCAACCTGATCAAGGCCGGGCATGACGTCATCGGCTTTGATCCCGTACCAGCGGCCGTCGAAGCAGCCGCGGCGCACGGAATACCCATGGCCGCCACCCCGGCGGAGGCCGTCGCGGAGGCATCCGTAGTGCTGACAATGTTGCCCAGCGGGAAGCACGTCCTGGACGCTTACCGGGGTGTTGGAGGGGCCGGCTTGTTGACGGTGGCGCGCCCGAACACGCTGTTCCTGGACTGCTCAACCATCAACGTGGACGAGGCACGCGAGGCGGCCGTCATCGCTGTGGAAGCCGGCCACCGTTCCGTGGACGCCCCGGTTTCCGGCGGTGTGGTGGGGGCCGAAGCGGGGACCTTGACCTTCATGGTGGGGGCCTTGCTGGAAGACTTCGAAACGGTGAAGCCGATCCTGGAACTGATGGGCAAACGGATTGTGCACTGCGGTGACCACGGCGCCGGACAGGCTGCGAAGGTCTGCAACAACATGATTCTGGGTGTGTCCATGATTGCCGTCTCAGAGGCCTTCGTGCTGGGCGAGAAGCTGGGGCTCACACACCAGGCGTTGTTCGACGTCGCTTCCAATGCTTCCGGGCAGTGCTGGGCGCTGACCACCAACTGTCCGGTTCCCGGTCCTGTCCCTACGAGCCCCGCCAACCGCGACTACCAACCGGGTTTTGCCGGTGCATTGATGGCCAAGGACCTGCGCCTGGCACTGAACGCGCTGGAGAGCACGGGCGTTGCCGCGGAAATGGGGCCGCTGGCGTCCCGGATCTACGACGCCTATGCGGCCGGGGAAGGTGCTGGCAGGGATTTCTCGGGCATCATCACCGATATCCGCGAAAAGTCCGTGTGAGAGTCTGGCCTGATGAGCATTAGCGAGAGGGAGCGCATGACGGAGCAGTACCAGAACATCGTGGTGGAGCAGCGGGGACGGGTTGGTTTGGTGACGTTGAACCGGCCCTCGGCGTTGAATGCGCTCAACACGGCACTCATGAACGAACTCGTTTCCGCGGTGCGGGACATGGATACCGATCCCGGCATCGGCGCCGTGGTGATCACCGGCTCGGCCAAGGCCTTCGCTGCCGGGGCCGACATCAAGGAGATGTCCTCCAAGAGCTATATGGAGATGTATGCCGCGGATTGGTTCCGGCATTGGGAGGACCTCACCCGGCTGCGGATTCCCGTGATCGCCGCAGTCTCCGGGTTTGCCTTGGGCGGAGGATGCGAGCTGGCCATGATGGCCGACTTCATCATCGCCGGAGACAACGCCAAGTTCGGCCAGCCGGAGATCAACCTGGGAGTGATCCCGGGCATGGGCGGCTCGCAGCGGCTGACACGGGCCGTGGGCAAAGCAAAGGCCATGGACATGATCCTGACGGGTCGCTTCATGGATGCGGAAGAAGCCGAGCGTTCAGGGTTGGTCTCACGGGTGGTTCCTGCGGCCGAAGTGATCGAAGAGGCCCTGAAGGCAGCCGAAGCCATCGCGTCCAAGTCGAAGCCCGCTGCGATGGTTGCCAAGGAAGTGGTCAATGCGGCCTTTGAGATGGGCCTGGCCCAGGGCGTGGTGTTTGAACGCCGGGTGTTCCACTCGCTCTTCGCCACCGAGGACCAGAAGGAAGGCATGGCCGCCTTCAGCGAGAAGCGCCAACCTGAGTTCAAGCACAGGTAACCCGCGACTCCCCGTCGCCGGCCCGCTATTTCGTCGTTGGCCAGCAACGGAATAGCGGGCCGGCAACGTCCTCGCACGCCACAGGCGGGGCTGCCCGGTATTTGGGTGCAGCGTGGATAGACTCGGGGCACTTACGAATGGGGAGAGAACATGTCAACGGAGATCGTTCACACCGTGCCAGCTGATACGTCCTTGCAGCCGGTCAACCGCCAAGCCATCGTGGCCGCCGCCATGGCCGTGCTCGCGATCGTCGGCCTGTTCTTCGCAGGCATGGCTGTCATCGCGATCTTCGTCGTGGGTGCAGGCCACGTCGCCTTGAACCAGATACAGCAGCGTGGCGAACGGGGACGTGCGTTCGCCATCGGCGCTTTGGTTGTGGGCTACGGCATCGGGATCCTTTCCCTCGGCTCCGCGCTGATCTTCGCCGTCACCTCCGCAGCGTCCTAGCGCCGGCCGCCGAGGGGCGACCTCTCGGCACTCTCGCTGCGCGCTTTGGGGTGGGATGTCGCCCCTCGATGTGGGCTTTCGGTGCTGGTTCAGTACACCGACCCCTGAAGGAGTTCCGAGAGCCGGCCGGCAGCACGCCGGAGTTCGGGCACTCCGGACTTGAGCGCTGCCTCGTTGGCTGATTCCACGGGGCTGGTCAGGGCGATGGATTCGCTGGGACGTCCATGTGGGTTGGGGACCGCCACGGCCACAGAGAGGACTCCCGTGGCACGCTCGTCTTCCGAGTAGGCATAATCCTCCCCGTCCTGTGGCAGCCGCGAACGAAGTTCGTCCACTGTGAAGGTGTCCTTTTCCTGCCCACCGGCCACGGCTGCAGCTGCGACCTGTTCCAGCTCATCCTTCGAGGCCGTGGTCAGGAGGATCTTCCCGGCTGCACCGACCGTCAGCGGAAGTCGCTTGCCCAGAGGGAGGTCGTAGCGGAGCGGGGACTCGCCATCAACGCGGGCTACCAGGATGCGCTCAAAGCCAAGCCTTGTGTACAAAGACGCAGTGAGGCGCGTCTGTGAGGCCACCTGTTGAAGTATGGGGCGGGCCGCAACCACCAAGGGGTCGTTCTCGATGTAACTCCGGGCGGCCGGGAGAACTGCCGGCCCCACTCGGTACGACTTGTCCGTTTGGCTCACCATGCCGAAGTCCTGCAGCACCCGGAGGATCCGGAGCGTGGTCGGCAGGCTCATCCCGCAGGTCCTGGCTAAATCACTGAGCCGCTGCGGGCGTTCGGCGCGCTGGAGCTCCGCGAAAACTTCCATGGCCCGGGATAGCGAGCGCATGTTCGCAGCCTTGGGCCCTTCTTCGGCTGAGCTGGCGGAATGCGTGGAGCTGACAGTCATCCTTTCATTCTATGTAACTTCCTTGTGCTTGACAGGCATTGTGGCTCCTGTCACTATTTCTCTATACGCAATGTTCTTTCATTCTATGAAACACAAAATCCCGCAACGAAGGGGATCGCGGAGTGGAAGAGCCAAGAAATACGTGAGAAGGAATCCATGACAACGGAGTCACTCAGGGTTGAGCCCACAACGCGGGGTCGCGTGGCGAAGTCCGTGCTGGCGGGTATTGCCGCGTTCGCCGCGGTGGGTGTTTATGTACTGGTCAGTTCCATCGGCCTTGGCCTGTGGACCAGCCTGGGTCCAGGGCCAGGGTTGTTCCCCTTCGCCATGGGCGGACTGTTGGTCGCGATGGCCGTGGTCTGGCTGTTCCAGGAGCTCAAAAATCCCAGCGAAACGCCCCAGGGAGTTGACGGCGGTGTGGTGATCTCCGTCGTCGTGAGCCTCGCGGTCCTTGCCGCCGTGCTCGATTTGATCGGCTTCCAACTCAGCATGTTCCTGTTCCTGATGTACCACCTGAAGGTGCGGGGACGCAGGGGCTGGGCCTCATCCCTGATCATTGCGCTGGCCGGGAGCGTCGGGGCGTTCTACGCCTTCAACTACGGGCTCAACGTCACCCTTCCCCCGGCCGGTATTTCCCTTTTGAACTCGATCGGACTTTAGACGTGGACACTCTTAACGAGCTCCTTGGCGGTTTTGCCGCTGCCATGACGTGGCAGAACCTGATCTTCGCCTTCCTGGGCTGCCTCCTGGGCACCATCATTGGTGTGCTGCCAGGTATCGGACCGGTAGCCGGCGTCGCGCTGCTCATCCCCCTGACCATGAACCTTGATGCGACCGGAGCCATCATCATGCTCTGTGCCATCTTCTACGGCACCGCATACGGGGGAACCATCACCAGCGTCCTGCTGAACACTCCGGGTGAGGCAGCGTCCGCGATCACCACCATTGATGGTTATGCGATGACCAAGATCGGCAAGGCCGGAGCGGCACTCACCATTGCCGCCGTCGGATCCTTTGTTGGCGGGACCATAGCCACCCTTGGCCTCGTAGCCGCGGCGAAACCGCTGGGCGAGCTGGGTCTCCTGGTGGGTCCGCCCGAATTCTTCGCACTGATGGTGGTGGGCATCTCCCTGCTGGTGGCATTGGCAGGCAAGTCCATGGTCAAGGCGCTCATTTCCGGAGCCCTGGGTTTGTTGATCTCCATGGTGGGCATCGATCCCGTTGCGGGAGCGCCGCGCTTCACCTTCGGCTCGGACAACCTTTTGGATGGCGTCAGCTTCGTCGCCGTGATCGTCGGTGTCTTCGGACTCTCCGAAATCCTGTCCTACCGGAAAGGCGACAAAGCCGACGTCGTCCACGCGCCCGGCCTGCGATCCTTGCTGCCCAACCGGGCAGAGTGGCGCCGCAGTGTGCCGTCCATGGCACGCGGCACAGGCATCGGTTTCGGTCTGGGCCTCATTCCCGGCATGACCGGATCTGTCTCCTCCCTCCTTGCCTACGGCGCGGAGAAGAAGTTCTCGAAGCACCGCAAGCAGCTGGGCAGTGGAGCGATTGAGGGCGTCGCGGGACCGGAGACGGCCAACAACGCACACGCCAACGCCGCGCTCATTCCGCTGTTCACCCTGGGTATCCCGGCCTCACCCACCATCGCGGTTTTGATGGGCGCATTCCTCCAGCAGGGCCTCACCCCGGGACCTACGCTCTTTACCGAGCACTCGGAAATTGCCTGGGCCATCATCGCCAGCCTCTTTATTGGCAACCTTTTGCTGCTGCTCCTGAACGTTCCGCTGGTGGGATTGTGGACCTCGATCCTCAGGGTCCCTGCCTCCATCCTCACCGCTCTGATCCTGCTCTTTATGGTCATTGGTGCCTACACCATCAACTTCAACGTGTTCGATGTGTTCGTCATGATCGGGTTCGGGCTCCTCGGCCTGGGCTTGAGGCACTTGGACATCCCGTTGGCCCCCATGGTGCTCACGCTGGTGCTCGGCCCGCTGATGGAACGGTCGCTGCGCGAATCGCTGGAGATCTCGCAGGGGGACTTCGGAATCTTCGTCAACCGGCCCATCTCCATGGTGCTGATCGGCATCGGACTCCTGATTGTCCTCAGCCCGCTCCTGAAGCTCCGCAAACCCAAGGCGCTCACGGAAGACCCCGAAACGTAAACAAGCCCCGCCCGCAAGATCCCCCTCACTTCAAAGGAGAAGACCATGCCTCGTGCACGCATCATCGCAGCCTTCGCTGCAGTAACCCTCGTTGCCCTCACCGGCTGCGGAGCCAATGCCGGCGCCGCAAACACAGCCGCTGACGATTTCCCCAAGAAGGGCAAGTCGATCGACCTGATTGTTTCCTTCTCATCCGGAGGGGCCGTGGACACAGCGGCCCGCCTGGTACAACCCATCCTTGAAAAGGAACTGGGCACCAATGTTGAGGTGATCAACAAGCCCGGTGCCGGCGGGCAGATCGGCTACACGCAGCTGACCAGTGCCAAGCCGGACGGCTACACCATCGGCGCCACGGGCTCGCCGTCTGTCGTGGTATCCCCGCTGGACCCGGCGCGCGGCGCGAAGTACACACGCGACAGCTTCCAGCCCCTCGGCCGCCAGGTGATCGACCCCACCGTGATCGCCGTGCAACCGGACAGCCCGTATAAGACCCTCAAGGAACTCCTTGAGGCTGCCAAGGCAAAACCGAAGTCCATGACGGCCAGCACCACCGGCCTGCAGACCGGTGAACACTTCGCGCTCGCACAGATTCAGCAAACCACGGGAGCCGAGTTCGCCCCGGTCCACTTCTCCGAAGGTGCGTCGCAGGCCACCACGGCTTTCCTGGGCAAGCACGTGGACGTGCTGGTTGCCAACGTCAGCGACGTGACGGACCTGACCAAGCAGGGGAAGGCGCGCGTCCTTGGCGTGATGACAGCCGAGCGCGCTCCGTCACTGCCTGACGTTCCGACGTTCAAGGAGTCCGGCTATGAAATCGAAGCCGGCACGGTCCGCGGCTACTCCGCACCGGCAGGTTTGCCGGACGCCGTCGCAAAGAAGCTCGAAGCAGCCCTCCAGAAGGCGATCGAGGATCCCACTGTGGTCCAGAAGATGAAGGACCTTGGCTTGCAGACCAGCTACCTCAACGGCGCTGATTACAAGGAGTTCTGGGCCGGCCAGGAAGACGGGTTCAAGAAAGTCCTGCCACTGGTCCAGAAGAAGGACTAGCCCCAACGGCTCCCACCCACCTCACAGAAAGCGAAGACACCCATGAGTGCTCCTGTCCTCGAAGACCTTGACGCTGACTTCCCCCGCCCCGACCAGGACGTCATTGACCGCCTCGCCAAGCTCCCGGCAGCCAACATCGGCGATGCCATGGACCGCCTGGGCGTAGCGGACTCCGCCATCCAGGCCGTTTGGCCGGGCGCCCGCCTGGCCGGTCCCGCGTTTACCGTGTGGACCCGCCCCGGTGACAACCAAGGAATCCACCGTGCTCTCCAGTTGGCGCGTTCCGGGGATGTGATCGTGGTGGCCGGCGGCGGGGATGAATCCCGTGCCCTGCTTGGCGAACTGATTGGCGAACGTGCCATCAACCTCGGTATAGCCGGCTTCGCCCTGGACGGTGCCGTCCGCGATGCTGAAGCCCTGGGCGAGATCGGGATGCCCGTCTTCGCCCGGGCCATAACTCCTGCCGGTCCGTACAAGAACGGTCCCTCACGGCTGGGAAGCCCGGTCGCTTTCGGCGGTGTGCCGGTAATGCCGGGCGACATCATCATTGGTGATTCCGATGGCGTGGTGGTGGTCCCCCGGGAGCAGGCCGCCGCCGTCGCCGAAGCTGCCGAGGCCGTCTTCGCCGACGAAACCAACCGCCGCTCCGCGATCGTCGCGGAACGCCACAAGTAAGCACCGCGCCACGCATTGCCCTGCCGGACCGAACCCCCGGCCCGGCAGGGCGATGCCGGCGTGCCCGCAGAACACCACACAGGAAAGACACGATCATGACAGTTTGCACGGTCATTGGCCTCGGCGAGGCCGGAGCCACCTACGCGGCAGCCCTCGTTGCCGCCGGTCACCACGTCAAGGGGTTCGACCCCGTGGCACCCTCCGCTCCGGAAGGAGTTGTCCGCGCAGCCACCGCTGCTGAAGCAGCCGTCGGGGCGGACATTGTTCTGGTCCTGACAGGCGCGGCGGCAGCCCCCGCTGTCGCCGCGGAGTGCCTGCCGGTGCTGGCCAAGGGCGGTTGCTACGCGGACTTCACTTCCTCCTCTCCGCAGGTCATGCAGGAACTGGGCCGGATCCCGTCCGAGGCCGCATTCGCCGACGTCGCGATTCTTGGTCCGGTGCCCACACAGGGTGTGAAGACGCCCTTGATGGTGAGCGGCCCCGGATCCGCTGCGGTGGCCGCGCTGCTCGCTCCGCTGGGTGCCGTCGTCGAAATTGCCGACGGCGAACCGGGGGCCGCCATGGCGCATAAGCTTCTGCGGAGCGTCCTGATGAAGGGCCTGGCTTCGGTTGTGGTCGAGGCCGTCACCGCGGGCCGGGCTGCCGGATTGGAAGGGTGGATCCGGGACCAGATTGCGCGCCAGCTGGCCGGTGACGGTCAAGCAGTCATTGACCGGTTCCTGGTGGGGACGGCCAAACATGCGCAGCGGCGTTCCAAGGAAATGCAGGACACGGCGAGCTACCTCGCGGACGACCTCAACGTGCCGGCAGAAATGACGACGGCGGCTGCTGCGGCCTTGGTGCGCATGGCCGGCGAATCTGCAGAGCGGGAAGCTGCGCTGCGCTGAGCTGGCGCCTTGCGCGGAAGAACTGAAGAATTGGAATAAGAGAACAATGAAGTACTCACCGGCATCGCAAGTCCTGTCAGGAGCAGCACCATGATCGGCATCTGGGCCCTCGGCGCCTACCTTGCCGTCATCCTGCTCTGGACCACGCTGTTCAAGCGCAGCGTGGGGGAGGCGATGATCATTGGATTCCTGGTGGTCCTGCCCTTTACCGGGGCTGCCGCGGCGCAGGTTGGTTGGTCTGCGCTCTACTCTGCGGTCACCGACGAAATCGTCTATGCCACCGTTGCTTTCGTGTTCATGGGGTATCTCCTGGACAAGACAGGCGTGCTGGACAAGCTGATCGACCTGCTGAATTCGGTGATCGGCGGCGTGAAGGGAGGACCTGCATGGGTTTCCACCGTGGCTTCCGCCGGGCTTGGCGGCGTGGTCCATAACCAGGCAGCAATCGCTGCAACTGTTGGGTCGGTGACGATTCCGTGGATGGAGAAGTCCAAACTGGACAAGCCCGCTGCGGCCACGCTCGTAGCAGGCAATGCGGGCATGGGCATCACGTTTCCTTTCAGTGCGTCGATGTTCGTACTGGTCGGATCGGCTACTGTAGGGCCCCTGCTGGACATCAACGACCTGGTGCTGCCACTGCTGGCTGGTGGGCTGTGGTGCTTCCTCCACCGGCTGTTCGTCACTTGGCTGCTGGTACGGAAGAGCAGCATGACGCCCCTGGATCCCGCGCACAGGTTGGCTGTACGGACGGCGTTCGGCCAGGGCTGGGCCACGCTTCTTCTCTTCGTCGTGGTGGCAGTTCCCCTGGTCATCACCTCCGGCGCCATTGCTTCGGCGTTGTCCGACTGGACCGGAGGAGACATCACCAAGTCACTCAGCATCATCGTCTGGATTCCCGTGGTGCTCATCATTACCGGAGCATTGCTCGGCCAGAAGGCGCTTCCCCGGAATGGCCGGGCGTGGTGGGACCTGCTGCAGGGCTCCGCTCCGCGCTTCGGAGTGGTGGGAATTACCGTGGTGTTCGCTTTCGCCGGTGCCAACGCCTTGGCCGCGACCGGACTGCCCAAGCAGATGACGGCGCTGTTGGGCCAAATGAACCTGCCCTTGTGGCTCCTGGCCATCCTCATCGGCTTGATCGTCATAGCTGTCGCTGCGCCGCTCAGCGCGACCGCAACCATGGCCGCCGTCGGAACTGTCGGAGTCGCCACCCTTGTAGCGGCCGGTGTGCCGGCCACGACCGCAGCAGTGGCGGTGCTCGTTTTCTCCTCCTGTGAGGCGGCGGTCCCGCCCGGGGGTGCCCCGCTGTACGTGGCCTGCGGCATCGCTGACGTCAACCCGATCAAGACCTTCTCCAGGCTCCTCACGCACTATGCCTTGCCCCTGCTGGGGATCGGTGTGCTGATCATCCTGGGCGTCCTCCCCATCTAAGGAATATCCATGCAGCAGATTCGACGGACCATCCAGGCGACCTTCGTCATCACCCTCGCCCTTCTCCTGGTGGGAGGTGTGGTGTTCGTGGTTGGCCAGGCCGCGGGCCTGGTTGCCGGGCAGGGCGCATGGCTGGCGTTCTTCAACGAGTTCTTCAAACCGGGCATGTGCATTATGGCTTCCGTGTGTGCCGTGGCCGGGTTCCTGCTGAGTTACAACAAGACACAGGACGCGGACGTAAAACAGAAGGCGGCAGCGCAATGAGCTACCCTTCCTACGCGCAGCTACTGCAACGGGAGGGCAGGCTGGCGGGCACCTCGTGGGAGCTGTTCCGGGAGAAAGACCGGGGAACGCCGTCCTTCATCACCCCCGAAGCCGTCCTCACGGCGAAGGACTGTATCCGGACGGGAACAGTTTTCGGGTTGGACTACGCAGCCGATGATTTCGACCCCGGGATGTCGCTCAAGCGTGGAGCCCCCCGGCACATCATCTACTCGGCGCACCCGGCCCACCGTGACGATTACCTGGATGGCTACTACCTTCAGGGTTCCACCCAGATCGACGGCCTCAGGCACCGCCGTGCCGATGACGTGGGTTTCTACAACGGCACCCCTGATGGCCTGGTCTGCGAAGGGACCGCGGAGCTTGGCATCCAGGAGTGGGCGGAGCAACCCATCGTGGGGCGTGGAGTGTTGGTGGACCTCGACGGTTACCGCTCTGCGGCGGGCCAGCCCATTGACCATGCGGCAGGGGAGCAGTTGGGTTTTGCGCTGATCCAGGCCGCCATCCTGGCGCAGGGCCTCACATTGAAGCCGGGAGATATCCTCATGCTGCATACTGGCTGGTGCGAGTGGTTCCTCGCGCTGCCGTCGGACCGGAAGCAGGAGGTCCGGGCCAGCCGGAAGGCTTCAGGGGTGGAGCAATCCGAAGAATTCGTGGCCTGGGCCTGGGACAACCAGCTCTCCGTGCTCGCGGCGGACAACTTTGCGTTCGAATGCCTGCCCCCGGTTTCGGATAGCCCGTTTATGGAGTCGGCGCCAAACGACAACGGGATGATGCACCAGCAACTCCTGGCCAAGCTCGGCATGCCGTTAGGCGAGTTGTGGAAGCTGGGCCCCCTCGCGCGGCACCTGCGAAGTGCCGGCCACTGGGATGCTTTCGTCAGCATTAAGCCGCTCAACATCGTTGGCGGGACCGGTTCTCCTGCCAACGCCACGGCGCTGACCTGACGTTAGTCGTCCGTGAAATCCCCGGCATCCCTGCGGAAGGTGCCCAGTACGCGGATGAGGTGATCGACGTCGTCGTCCCCGAAACCGGACTTGCCGAAAACCTCGGCGTTCAGCGCCGCCGTCGCCTTCTTGGCCAGGCTGCGGCCATCAGCGGTGAGCTCGATCAGGGTGGTGCGGCCGTCTGTTGGGTGCGGCGAGCGGGCCACCAGGGCGGCCTTTTCGAGACGGTCGACGGCGTTGGTCACCGACGTCGGATGGACCTGCAGGAGCGCGCTGGCTTTGTTCATGGGCAGGGCGCCGCTGCGGGCGAAACTGAGCAGTGCCAGCAGCTCGTAGCGCGCGAAGGTCAGGCCAAAAGGCTTGAGCACCGTCTCGATGCGTGCCAACAGGATTTGCTGGGTCCGCATGATCGCGGTGATGGCTGCCATGGGCGCGGCGACATCGCCCCAACCATGCCGTTCCCAGTTGCGCTGGGCATCGGCAATGGGATCGCGGGGGAGTGGGGTGCCCATGGGCCTCCTTCGGTTGCTGGCCTAGTATCCCGGGTGGTTAGTCTTTCAGATTCGGGAACTCTTCCTCGGTATATTCCACGCCCAGACCGGCAGGCAGCGGACCGTCGCCATGCCGGGCCACTTCCGTCCCGCGCAACTCCACGCGCCGGATCTTGCCCGAGATCGTCTTGGGCAGCTCACCGAATTCGAGCCGTCGGATGCGCTTGAAGGGGGCCAGGTGTTCGCGGCAGTAGCGGAGGATGTCCTCTGCGACGCCGGGACCGGGTTCGTAGCCGGCGGCCAGCACCACGAAGGCCTTGGGCACCGACAGCTTCACCGCGTCAGGTGAAGGTACGACGGCGGCTTCCGCCACTGCGGGGTGTTCGATCAGGACGCTTTCGAGTTCGAAAGGCGACAAGCGGTAGTCGGAGGACTTGAACACGTCATCGTCCCGGCCAACGTAGGTGATGACGCCGTCCGCGTCCCGGCTGGCCATGTCGCCTGTGTGATAGTAGCCGTCACGGAAGGCTTCGGCTGTTTTCGCTTCGTCGCCGAAGTAGCTCTTCATGAGCCCCACGGGCCGGGGGTCCAAACGCAGGCAGAGTTCGCCGTCGTCGGCTTCCTGCCCGGTGACCGGGTCCACAAGGACGACGTCGTACCCGGGCAATGGCCGTCCCATCGAGCCGATCTTTACCGCTTGGGTGGGCGTATTGGCGATCTGGACCGTGGACTCTGTCTGCCCGAAACCGTCACGGATGGTGACGCCCCAGGCTTTCTCCACCTGGCCAATCACTTCAGCGTTCAGGGGCTCGCCGGCCGAAACCACCTTGCTGGGCGGGCTGGTGAGCTGCGTGAGGTCTGCTTGGATGAGCATCCGCCAGACAGTTGGGGGAGCGCAGAAACTCGTCACGCCCTCACGGCCCATCTGGTTCATGAGCGCAGCTGCGTCGAAGCGTTCGTAGTTGTAGATGAAGACGCACGCCTCGGCAATCCAGGGCGTAAAGACGTTGGACCAGGCGTGTTTGGCCCAGCCGGGAGAGGCGACGTTGAGGTGGACATCGCCGGGTTCCAACCCGATCCAGTACATCGTGGACAGATGGCCCACGGGGTATGAGGTGTGCGTGTGCTCCACCAGTTTGGCGCGCGAGGTGGTGCCGGAGGTGAAGTAGAGGAGCAGGGTCTCATCGGCGCGGGTGGGGGCATCGGGCGTGAAGTCGCTGCCGGCGTCGTACGAATCCGCGTACTGTTTTGCCTGCTGATTGGCGCTATTCGCGCCCACCTCAATCAGGGTGTAATCGCCATGCACAGAATCAAACTTGCCGATGTTGGCGCTTCCGACGGCCACCCAGCCCGCCCCTCCGCGCTCCACCCGGTCCTGGAGGTCGCGGGCGCCCATGAGGGTGGTGGTGGGAATCATGACGATGCCCAGCTTGATGCCGGCCAACATGAGTTCCCAGAGTTCCACCTGGTTGCCGAGCATGATGATCATATGGTCGCCGCGCTTGACGCCCTGGCTCCGAAGCCAGTTGGCGACCTGGGACGACCGCTCCGATAGATCGCGGTATGTGCGCCGGGTTGAGCTGCCGTCCTGTTCTACGATCACCAATGCCGGCTTGGTACCACTGGTCTCATCCGCAGCGATGTGATCGAACCAGTCGAGGGCGAAGTTGAAGTACTCAAAGCGCGGCCACTCGAATTCTGCGTGCGCCAGTTTGTAGTCTTCGCGCAGTTCCAGCAGCCGGTCGCGGGCCGCACGGAAGTCTTCTGTGACTGTCATAGTCCGCCTTTCGCCTTCGGGTTGACCTGGCATCCTCGCCGATGTCCCCGCCTAGTGATCCACATCACCTTGCAATATACTAGGACATCCAAGGGTTTGGAAGAGCCTGCACGGGACATGACGAAGGGGTCCAATGCTCGACGAAAAAGCTGCCGGCACCACTACAAGTGGCACGGCAACAGAACACGTCCTCCCTCCCTATCCGGAGGCGGACCTGATGCACGTCATCGATCTGTTGCCCGAAGGGGAGCGCGCACGGTACCTCGAGATCCGGGAGTTCCTGCAAACGCGCATCCGATCGGCCAGCATCGACTACTGGAACCGCGAGGAATTCCCGTTCGGGTTGCTCGCCGATATGGCCAAGTTCGGGCTCGGCGGGCTTCAGACTGACGGTTCCACCAAGCTGTTCAAGGGCCTCATGTACACCGAAATTGCCCGGGCTGACGTATCCCTCTCGGCTTTGGTGGGCATCCACAACGAACTCATCGTGGGCATGATCAACGAGCTCGGTTCTGACGAGCAGAAGCGCAAGTGGTTGCCAGGCCTCGAATCCTTTACCCAGCTGGGTGCTTTCGCGCTCACCGAACCGGACCACGGCTCCGACATCGCCGGAGGACTCTCGACGACGGCGCGGCGCGACGGCGGCGAATGGGTCATCAACGGTGCCAAGCGCTGGATCGGGGCAGCTACCATTGCAGACTTCGCCTTGGTCTGGGCCCGCGATGAGGGCGACGGGCACATCAAGGGTTTCATCGTGGAAACGGACCGGGCCGGCTTCACGGCCACCAAGATCTCCAACAAGATCGGCCTTCGCATCATGCAGAATGCGGACATCATGCTGGATGATGTCCGCATTCCTGAATCAAATCTCCTTCCCGGGGCCTCGGAATTCTCCCGGGCCAATGACCTCTTGCGTGATTCCCGGGCCTGGGTTGGCTGGCAGGCCGCGGGAATCCAGCTCGCCGCTTTCGACATTGCCCGTGCCTACGCGCTGGAGCGTCGGCAGTTCGGCAAGGAACTGGCCAAGTTTCAGTTGGTCCAACAGCAGCTCGCGGACATCCTCGGCAACGCCAACGCGTCGCTGTCCATGATGGTGGAACTGGCCCGGATCCAGCAGGCAGGCAAGCTCGAAATGGTCCAGGCTGCCATGTGCAAGGCCACCACCACCCGGCTGGCACGCTCCTCGGTGGCCATGGGCCGCTCATTGTTGGGTGGGAACGGGATCACCACGGATTACGAGATGGGCAAGCTCTTCGGAGACGCCGAGATCCTCTATACATATGAGGGCAGTTACGAGATCAACTCGCTCATTGTTGCCCGGGCAGTGACGGGAAAGTCGGCGTTCGTCTGAGGCTGCACGCTAGGAGTTTTGGGCTGCCACCAGGTCCGGGTCCGGGGAGGGGGCCGCGGCTGCGTGTTCAGCCAGGACTCCGGTCCGGTGCCTGATGCGGAGGCGGTAGAGCAGAGTTCCGCCGATGACGACTGCCCCAACGAACATGACGCCGCCCCATTGCAGGTACCACTCAAAGGGTGGCACTGAGTTGTAGATCTCCGGCCGCGGCCACACCAGGTTCAGTGTCATGGCCCCGCCCCAGAGCACGGCCAGGATGTTCACCGGCAGTCCCCATTTGCCCAGGCTGAATCCGGGTTCCGATCCGTCGTCCTTCAGTGGCCACTTCTTGAGGAACCGGCGCCGCAGCATCGGTACCGTGACCAGCAGGTAGGAGAGGTAGATCAGGACGATGCTGATGCTGGAAAGAATGGTGAAGATGGCTGGCTGGGAGATGTTGACGAGCAGGGGAACCACTGCCACCACACCAATAACAATGGCCGCCACTGTCGGAGTTTTCCGCGTGGGGTGCACCCTGCTGAGCTGACGGCTGAAGGGAAGGTTGTTATCCCTGGCCATGGCAAACATCATCCGGATGGCCGCAGCGTGGACGGCCAGCGTGCAGACCACGACGGCCACCACGATGCACGCCAGGAACGCCTTGCCGAAGGGTCCGCCGAGCACCGAAAGCACAATGTACTGCAGCCCGCCGTCGGCCGCTCCGAGCTTGGGATCGGAAAGATCGGGCGCGGCCAGCATTCCGCCCAGGAGGAGCAGTCCGCCCAGGAGGAAGGACGCCGTAACGGCACGCAGGATAGCCTTGGGAGCCGTCTTCTTGGGGTCCTTGGTTTCTTCACCCAAGGAGCTGGCAGTATCGAATCCGTACATGACGTAACCGGAAGCCATGGCGGCGATCAGGAACACGCCGAAGAAGCCCAAGGGGTGCTCCTCACCGAATCCGGCCGTGTCCAGGAGGACTTCCGGCCCCCGCACCGCGTGCCAGATGAGCGCCACGATGAGCAGGACGGCCGCAACCAGTTCCACGAACACACCCACGCTGTTGATCATGGTCATGAGTTTCACGCCGAAAGCGTTGATGAGTGTGGAGATGCCGATCATGATGCTGGCGAGGATGACCCCGTTCACCGCGAAGTCGTAAGGGCCGGTTCCGTCGCCCACCAGTTGGAAGCCGCTCCAGATCTGCGGCAAGGTGATTTGGAGGGCCAGGGCAACGGACCCCAGGGCCATGATCGAGGAGAGCAGCAGTAGCCACCCGGCCAGCCAGGCCCACGTTCCGCTGGAGAGCCTCTTGGCCCAGTTGTAGACCGATCCGGCCACGGGATAGCGTCCGGCCAGTTCGGCAAAGCACAAGGCGACCATCAACTGGCCGACAAAGACGATGGGCCACGACCAGGCGTAGGCGGGTCCCGCCGTCGAAAATCCGAAGTAGAACAGTTGGAAAACGCCGGTGAGGATGGAGATGTAGCTGACGCCGGCCGCGAAGCTGGCGAACTTACCGATGCTGCGGTCAAGGGTTTGGGCGTAGCCAAACTCGTCCATGCCGCTTGCGTCGCTCTTGCGGGGTCCTAATTTGCTGGGTTCTGACATTCGAACTCCTAACTCAGACATGCGCGAATGGTGCTGACCTGCGGCCGCCATTGGACGCAGTCGAAATCAAAAGACCGGGCACCGCTTTGTGCCTCCGGCTGTTTTTCCCCCAAGTTATTGCGTGGCTGGCTGGGGCAATCGAGGTATTCGAGGTCCAGGCCATGGCCGCCAAGCCGCAACCGTTCAGGTGTGGCGTGGGTCATAGAAGCAGGTTAGTTGAGTTTGAACATGCGTTCAAGACTTGCTAATGAACAAATGTTCAAGAATAATGCGTGGGCCCTTTCGGCCCCCAACGCCTGTGTGGATGCGCGTGAGGGCGCGGAAAACCGCGGTGGGAGTTCGGACACCCTCCACCGTGGTTTTTGCCCGGCTGTCACCCCTGTTTAGGCAAGTGACAGGCTGAAGTCCGCCTCCGTCGTCGTGGTTTCCTCCGTCCTGCCGGCCCGGATGAGGTCAGCGCATCGCTCGCCAATCATCATGACCGTGATGTTGGGGTTCACGGTGACGTGTTCGGGCATGACGGAGGCGTCGGCCACCCGCAGTCCGGTGACGCCCTTGACGCGGAGTTCGGGATCCAGTGGTGACATATCGTCGCCCACAGGTCCCATGCGGACCGTGCCCACAGGGTGATAAACGGTGTTGTGCGTCTTGCGGATGTAATCCTGCAGTTCCTCGTCGGTCTGTGCCTCGATACCGGGGGAGAGCTCCCGCCCGGTCCATTCGGCCATGGCCGGTTGGGCAGCTATTTCCCGGGCCTTGCGGATGCCGGCCACCATGACGCGCATGTCGTGGCCCTCGGGGTCGGTGAAATAGCGGGGGTCAACCATGGGCTTGTCGCGGAAGTCCCGGCTCCGCAGCCGAACCGTCCCGCGCGAACGTGCATGGGTGACATTGGGAGTCAGGCTGAAGCCGTTCTCCGTGGTGGGGTAGCCGTACCGCAGAGTGTTCATATCGAAGGGCACCGAGCCGTAGTGCATCATCAGGTCCGGGCGGTCCAGGCCCTCTTGGGTGGGAGTGAAGATGCCGATCTCCCACCACTGCGTGGAGGTCTCCACCATGGGCTGCTTGGCCTCGAACTGTACGACGCCTTCGGGGTGGTCCTGGAGGTGTTCGCCCACGCCGGGGGAATCCACAATCACCTCGATGCCGTGCGAGAGCAGATGCTCAGCCGGGCCTATGCCGGAGAGCATGAGGAGCTTGGGGGAGTCGATGGCGCCGGTGGACAGGATGACCTCGCGATGCGCGTTCAGCCTGTGCGTCCGGCCGAACGCCGAGTCGACGACGTCGACGCCGGTGCAGCGCTTGTCGGCGTCGAAAACCAGCTGGCGGGCCCGCAGGCCGGTCAGCAGCGTGAAGTTGGCGCGATCGATGATCGGGTGGATGTAGGAGACCGAGCTGGAGGAACGTGTCCCGTCCGAGCGGCGGTTGATCTGGAAGAAATTGGCACCGTTGACCACGGTGGTGCCGTCATTGAACTTTGCGCGGGGAATACCGGTCTGCTCGCAGGCATCGAGGAGCGCGACGCCAGCGGGGTCCGCCGGGGGCACGTTCATGAGGTGCACCGGTCCCGAGTCACCGTGGTGGGGAGCGTCCGGTCCGGCGTCCTCGTTGGTTTCCAGCCGCTGGTACAAGGGCCAGGCTGCGGCAGCGTTCCAGCCGGTGGCACCGTACTTCGACTCCCACTCGTCCAGGTCCTCGCGGGGAGCCCAGAAAGCGATGCAGGAGTTATGGCTGGAGCAGCCACCCATGACCTTGGCGCGGGCGTGGCGCATGAAGGAGTTGCCGTTTTCCTGGGGTTCCACCGGGTAGTCCCAGTCGTACCCTGACTCCAGCAGTTCCATCCAGCGGTCAAGCTGCAGGATCTCCGGGAGGCCGCGGTCATCCGGGCCGGCTTCCACCAACGCCACGGTGACGGCGGGGTCTTCGCTTAGCCTGGCGGCGACGGCAGCTCCGGCAGATCCGCCGCCAATGACGACGTAGTCGAAACCGCGCTCACTGAGGTTCCCGATGTTGTCGATGTGCATCTAGTTCTCCTTGCCGTGGTCAGCAAACCAGCCGGTCACCTGCGGGCTGGTGTTCTGGTAGATGTGCTTGGCTTCCTGGTATTCGGCGAGCCCCGTGGGACCCAGCTCGCGGCCCACGCCGGACTGGCCGAAGCCGCCCCATTCGGCCTGCGGAAGGTAGGGGTGGTAGTCGTTGATCCACACCGTGCCGTGACGCAAACGGCCCGCTACCCGCTGGGCCTTGCCGGCATCCTGGGTCCAGACGGCACCGGCCAACCCGTAGATGGTGTCGTTGGCAGTGGCTACCGCTTCGTCTTCTGTACGGAAGGTCTCCACCGTCACTACCGGGCCGAAGGCTTCGTCGACCACTACCGACATTCCCCGTTGGACGCGGTCCAGGATGGTGGGCTGGTAGTAGAACCCGGCGTCGAACTTCTCACCTTCAGGTGCCGCGCCGCCGCACCGCAACCGCGCGCCTTCTGCCACGCCGCGCTGGACGTAGGCGTCCACCTTCTCGCGGTGTGCCGCGGAAATCAGGGGCCCGGTTTCGGCGGATTCGTCGAAGGGACCACCGAGGCGGATGTTGTTGGCCTTGCGGACCAGTTCGTCGACGAATCGCTCGGCGATGGATTCCTCCACCACCAGGCGCGCTCCGGCGGAGCAAACCTGTCCTGAGTGGACGAAGGCACCGTTGAGTGCATTGTCGACGGCGGCGTCGAAGTCAGCGTCCGCAAACACGACGTTGGGGTTCTTGCCGCCGAGCTCCAGCGCCACCTTTTTCACGGTGCCGGCTGCGGCTGCTGCGATGCGCTTGCCGGTTTCCAGGCCGCCCGTGAAGGAAACCAGGTCAATGTCGGGGTGTTCTGTCAGTGGCACGCCCGCTTTCGCGCCGGGGCCGGTCACCAGGTTGGCGACGCCGTCCGGCAGGCCGAGGTCCTTCAGCAGCTGCATGGCAAGGATTGCGGTGGATGGGGTCAGCTCGGCGGGCTTCAGGACGAAGGTGCATCCAGCCGCCAGTGCGGGCGCGATCTTCCAGGCGGCCTGCAGCAGCGGGTAGTTCCACGGCGTGATCAAGCCGCAAACACCAACGGGTTCGTACACAATCCGGCTGACGACGTCGGGATTTCCGGCGTCCACTACACGGCCCGGCTGCTGGCCGGCGAGCCTTCCAAAGTATTCAAAGCAGGCGGCGATGTCATCCATGTCGATGCGGCTCTCGATGATCCGCTTGCCGGTGTCCAGCGATTCGGCACGGGCGAACTTCTCCCGGCGCTCGCGAAGTTCAGCGGCGACCTTGAGCAGGAACGCGCCCCTGTCGGGAGCGGGGACCGAGGACCAAACGCCGGAATCGAACGCTGCGCGGGCTGCGGAAATGGCGCGCTCGGCATCCTCGCGTCCAGCTTCGGACACGGTGGCGACCAGTTCGCCGTCGGCCGGGTTGCGGATTTCGCGGACCGCGCCGGATGCTGCCGGCTGCCATGAGCCATTGATGAAAAGAGTGGAGGCGGAATCGGAAAATGTGGCTTGGGTCATACGAAGCAGGTTAGTGCACTTTGAACATCTGTTCAAGGAAAATTATGAACAGATGTTCAAAGTGACTCACCCATCCTTGCTCCCTGCCGCTACGAACCATTGACATGAAAAAGCTCGGAGACCGCACCAGAGGTACCCAAACCATGGCAGCGCTGGCAGGCGTGGTGTCGGCCGCCGTCGTGCTGGCAGTCGCCGAGTTGATCGGCGCGTTTTTCACCGCCAGGGCAACACCGTTGTTCGCCCTGGGTTCCACGTTCATCGACTTCACGCCGCCGCCGCTGAAAGACTTTGCCATTGCCACGTTCGGCACCAACGACAAGGCTGCGCTGTTCGTGGGCATGGGCGTCACCATCGCTTTGCTGGCTTGCGTTTTGGGCATAGTGGCTTACCGGAAATGGGCGCTGGGCGCCTTGGGCGTGCTCTTCATGGGCGCAGTGATCGTGGCTTGCGTCCTGACCCGTGCCGGTGTGGGCCCCGTCGACGCCATCCCTTCGGTCATCGGAACCATTGCCGGCCTCATCGTCCTTCGCCGCCTGATGGTGCCGTTGTGGGGATTGAAATCCTGGCCCGAGGCTCCCGCCGATGTAGCAGCCGACGCCGACGCCCAGGTTGGCGGCGCCGGCGCCAGCCGCCGTCGTTTCTTTGCCGCCGCCGGGGTCACCGCTGTGGCCGCTGGAATAGCGGCGACCGGTGGACGGCTGCTGAGCGCAGCGCGCAACAACGTGGCCCAAGCCCGGGATGCCCTCCGGCTGCCGACACCGGCCAGGGCCGCCGCCCCAGTGCCGGTGGGCGTCCAGTCGCCGGTCTCGGGAGTCTCTTCTTGGCTGACACCGAACAACGAGTTCTACCGCATCGACACGGCTTTGAGCGTCCCGGAAATCAACGTCAAGGATTGGGAACTGCGGGTGCACGGCATGGTTGAGCAGGAGGTCACCCTCACGTTCCAGGACCTGCTCGACGCGGAACTGATCGAATCGCACGTCACCCTCACCTGCGTATCCAACCCTGTGGGCGGAAAGCTGGCCGGCAACGCCAAGTGGCTGGGCCTCCCCATCCGTGAAGTCCTGAAAAGGGCCAAGCCCAAGGAGGGGGCGGACATGGTGCTCTCGCGATCCATTGACGGCTTCAGCGCTTCCACCCCGCTGGAGGTACTGCAGGATGACCGCGATGCCATGCTGGCAATCGGAATGAATGGGGAGCCGCTCCCGGTGGAACACGGATACCCCGTGAGGATGGTGGTTCCGGGGCTGTACGGTTTCGTCTCCGCTACCAAATGGGTGGTGGAGTTGGAAGTTACCCGTTTCGCGGACAGCAAGGCCTACTGGACTGAACGTGGCTGGTCAGAGCGTGGGCCCATCAAGACCATGGCACGTGTGGACGTACCGAAGTCCTTCGCGAAGTTCCCGCCAGGGAAGGTCGCCGTGGGCGGCACCGCATGGGCCCAGACACGGGGCATCACCAAGGTTGAAGTCCAGATCGACGACGGCGAGTGGGTCGAGGCAACCCTGTCCACCGAGGCTTCCACTATTACGTGGCGCCAGTGGTCCTACGAATGGGACGCCACTCCAGGTATTCACTACGTCAAGGCCAGGGCCACTGACGGCACCGGCGAAGTCCAGACGGAGAAGCGAGCCGACCCGGTGCCCGACGGAGCCTCGGGGTGGCCGTCGGTGATGGTGACGGTTGAGTGAGCGCGCCACACCCCGGCTACTGCTCGTCGCCCCAGCGTGCAAGCGCGGCTATCGCCTCTCTCAAGGCAAGCCCGCGATCGGTCAGCGCATAGGCTCGGGTGTTGTGCCGGAGGGGCAAACGGGACAGTACGCCCGCGGTCTCGAGTTCGCGCAAGCGGGTGGCGAGCATGTTGGTCGGCACTCCGAGGTCGCGCTGCAGATCGCCGTAACGCTGTGGCCCGTCGAGCAGCCGCTCCACGATGAGCAGGGCCCACCGCGATCCGACAATGTCGAGGGCCGCGGCGAGGTTGCTCACGCGGTCGGATCGGCGTCCGGCTTCATCCAAAACGGCGAGTAGTGATAACCGTCGGGGTCGTCGAACTGGCGCTGGTACATGAAGGGGTAGTCGTCGGTGTCACCGATCCGCCCGCCGGCGGCGCCGGCACGTTCGGTGAGCTCGTCCACTGCCTCGCGGCTGCCAAGGTCGAACGAGACCGTGACTTTTGAGGGGGTGTCGGGTCCGCCTACCAACTCCTCGGCGCCGCCGACGCTTGCGTACATCTCGCGGCTACCGAGCATGACGTACTGCTCGGGCGCGATTTCGAAGCATGACACGTTGTGATCGGACATCTTGGTGTTCAGGGTCCAGCCGAGGGCTGTATAGAAGGTAGTCGCGCGTTCGACGTTCTCGACCGGGCAGGTTATGAAGAGGCTCATGCGGTCCATACTTGCAAAATGCAAGTAAGGCGTCAACCCCCTGCCGGGTGCCACCGTTATCCGAGGTTGTCGTGTTGCGTTGGCGCGAATGCGATCTCTTCCGTGCGCGCAATTCCCCTCTCGATGGCTGCTTTGTCTATACCAAGCAACGTGGTGAGCCACATACCGTTTTGCACGACGACAACATCGGCTGCCCGATCCTTGCATTCATCCGGGGAGAGCCCGGGAACGGCGTTGCCGATCAGGGCCGCGAGCCCTTGAAGGTATCTGTCAAAGGCCGCGGCGTTGATCTGCGCAAAGTCCTCATTTGCTTGGGCGAGGGCCCACAGGTGGAGGCGAAGTGACAGATATGGCGTCGTCAGGAGTTCGGGGTCGGCGACCCGTCGAAGCGACTCCCGGAGTTGCTCGTCCGGGGTTGACGTGGGTGCCGGCGCTACCAGCAGGAGATCGTGCTCTTCAATCTGGTGGAGCACCGCGCTGATCAGGCTCGATTTGTCTTCGTAGTAGTAGTTCACAAGTCCCAGGGCGACACCGGCTTCACGTGCCACAGCACGCATGTTGATGCCCGAAATGCCGTGGCGGGACAGTAGTTCCAGGGCCGCTTCGAGGATGCGCGTCTGCCTGTCAGCCTGTTCGCCGGATTTAACGGTGCTTGTACCCATTCGGCCAGACTATTGCCAAACCGGCATCGGCGCATCCCGGTCGCCTAGAGGTTCTTCTCCGCGTAGAACCGCAGTGCATCCCGGACGAATGACGCTCCTGTCTCCCCGCCATAATTAGCGGCAAAACGCGGATCCGCGACATACATTTCGCCGAGTCCCGTGACGTAACCTTTGACGTCTCCGCCGGGTACCGCCGTCGGGGTTCCCGGTATGCCGCGCAGCCACTCAAAGTGACGTCGGGCGAGGTCCTGCGCCCCAGCGCTCTCAGGCGAAACCCCGGATTCGGCTGCAGCAATCCAGTCGGCACCCAGCTTCTGCAGACGATCTTTCCACTGCTGCTTCTCGTCGGTGCTCATGCCTCGCCACCACGAATCACTGGCGGCGTAGGCGTCCTTACCCCAACGCTCCTCCACCTCGTCCTTGTATTGCGTGTGGTCGAAGCCATCAAACATGTCCTGTGCCATGTACTTTCCATCCCCTTTCAATGTGTCGATGGTTTGCCGGACGGAGGCGACCTGCCGTGACAGCCGGTCCTGCTCGCTGGCGAGCCATTCCAGATGGCCGCTCAACGCTTTGACGGTGTCCGTCTCGCGATTGAGCACTTCGGCGATAGCCGGCAGGCCGAGACCCAGCTCCCGTAGCAGGAGGATGCGCTGGAGTTGAACCAGGGCCGGACCGTCATAGTAGCGATAGCCGTTATGGCCGGTCCGGCTTGGTTTCAGCAGCCCGATGTCGTCGTAGTGACGCAACGTGCGGCTGGTGGTGCCTGCGATCTTTGCGATTTCCTGGATTGACCAGTCCATCAGTCCTCCGTCCTAGCCTTGTTCTTCGACAGTAGAGGTTGACGCTACGTCAAGGTCAAGGGGACTGTGGCGATCACTAGTCAGCCAGGATCAGGTAGAGCGCCCTGCGGGTTTCGTCCAGCTTTTCGATTGCAGCCTGGCGCTGTTCGTCGGTGGCCGCTGCCCGGAACTGGTGGATGACGCCCATGAGCTTTCCGACGCTTTGGTGGAATGCGGCCCCGGTTCCATCGGCCTCGGTGTTCCAGGCGTTGGCGAGTTCTTCCTCATGCTCGGCGATGTAGGCCTTGCCGTCGTCAGTAAGCGTGAATTCGGTGCGCCGGCCTTCGCCGACGGCGACGATCAGTTCCTCATCGACCAGCTGCTGCAGCGTAGGGTAGACCGAACCCGGGCTGGGGCGCCAGGCTCCGGATGTTTTCTCGGCGATGGTCTTGATGAGGCCATAGCCGTTTGACGGAGCCTCCGCCAAAAGCGAGAGGATCGCGGCGCGGACGTCGCCGCGGTTTGCTCGACGGGAGCCGCCAGGCCCAAAGCCCCTTGGTCCGAAACCGGGACCAAAGCCAGGGCCGAAACCGCCGGGGCCGAACCCTGGACCAAATCCGCCGCCACCGTGTCCGCCCGGTCCGCGGCGCCCCTTGCCTCGATTGAAGCGACCCCGGCCATGCTCGTGTTCAGGGTGTCCGTGGCCGTGTTCCGGGAAGTTGTTGTCGTGTTCGTTGATGCCTTTCATAGCAGCATCGTCCTTTCGGTTGTTGGTACGCCGAAGGAGTATCGGTGATAGTTAACGATATATCGGTAACTATCGTGACGTCAAGGGTTTGTGAGTGAGCGTTCGGGGGAAGGGGGTGGGATGTGAGAGAGCGTCTTAAAGTACGACGGCGGATGCGGACTTCCGTACGGAAGCCGGCACCCGCCGTCGTAGGTTGAGCAGTTGTGGTTAGTGGGTAGCTATTTCCACCACGTATCGAAGATCGTCACCGGAACCGTGCGCTTGTGGCGTGTCCGGAGGTACTTCTGCTCGATCAGCTCAGCGGCGCCCTCGGGGATGTCGCGGCCCTCGAGGTAATCGTCGATCTGGTCGTAGGTGATGCCGAGCTCATCCTCGTCGGTGCGGCCGGGCTTGTCGTCCAGGAGATCGGCGGTGGGCACCTTTTCCCAGACGCGGGACGGAGCACCGAGTTCTGCGAGGAGTGCGCGGTTCTGTCGTTTGTTCAGGCCGAACAGCGGCAGGATGTCCGCGCCGCCGTCGCCGAATTTTGTGAAGAAGCCGGTGACGGACTCTGCGCCGTGGTCCGTGCCGATCACCAGGTAGTTATGCTCGCCGGCCAACGCATACTGGGCGATCATGCGGGCGCGGGCCTTGGTGTTTCCCTTGTGGAAGTCGGAGATGGGCGCACCGGTGGTCTTTTCGAACTCTTCCTCGAAGCCATCCACGGCCTGGGAGATGTTGTAGGTCCATTCGGTCTTGGCCTTGATGAAGTCCAAAGCTGCCTGGGCGTCGTCTTCATCATGCTGGATGCCGTAGGGGAGACGGACCGCAACGAAGTTCGCGTCCACGCCGTCGGCTTCCAGTTCCTCCACGGCCAATTGGGCCAGGCGGCCGGCAAGCGAAGAGTCGATGCCCCCTGAGATACCTAAAACGAACCCTTTGGTGCCGGTAGCTTTCAGGTAGTCCTTCAGGAAGGCGACCCGCTTGCGGATCTCCTCCGCAGGATCGATCCGGGGCTGGACGCCCATTTCCTCAATGATCTTGGCCTGGAGTTCGCGCATGTGTTCCACACTAGTCAGCCCGGTCACAAAGGCTCAACCATATTGCGTCGTGATTCGGCCTATACGGAGGGTGCCGCACCTGTTGAGCCGCGGACTGTGAGATGTGTAGGCATGATGGAGCGGCTGCGGTTTCCGCCGCCGGCCAGCGGGTTCAACTGGGCCAGGAGCATGGAAACTGCCACCCGTCCGGCCTGTTCGATGGGCGAGCTCATGGTGGTTAGAGGTGGATTGCAGAAGTCCGCGCCGAAGATGTCATCGCATCCCACGATGCTCATATCCTCCGGCACCCGCAGTCCCCGTTCCCGGAGTCTCTGCAGCATGCCAATGGCAATGAGGTCGTTGAATACGATGCACGCCGTGACGCCGCTGTGTACGGCGGCGTCGGCGGCGGCGGCACCGGACTGGGTTTTGGGGGCGAACGGACCGAGGCTGCGGACCTCGACGCCGCGGCTTTCCGCGGCCGCGGACAGGGCACCCCAGCGTCGGGCACTGGACTGCGATACAGCCGGCCCGCCTACGTAGGCAACGGACGTGTGCCCCAGTGAAATCAGATGGTCCAGGGCCTGAGGCATGGCCGAGGGGGTGTCGATAAGGACTGCCGGGACGCCGTCGACGTCGCGGTTGACGGTGACCATGGGCATCCGCGCGGCAGCATCGGCGAGGGCTTCGTCGTTGAGTCGGGACGCTGCAACGATCACGCCGTCAGCGCTCTTGCGCAGCTGCTCCAGCGTGCTTGCCTCGACTTCGTCAGATTCTTCGGTGTCCACCAGCAGCTGCGTGTACCCGGCTGCCTTGAGTTGGAGCTGCGTTCCCCGGATGAGGTCGAAGTAGAACGGGTTGGTGATGTCCGGTACAAGGACCCCCACGGCTCCGGTCCGGCCTGAGCTCAGCGCTTTAGCTTGGGAGTTGGGGGTGTAATTGAGTTCGGCGGCGGCTGCCTGGATGCGCTCACGGGTGCGGATGTTGACGCGGTCCGGATTGGCGAGGGCCCTGGAAACGGTTGATGCCGCGACGCCGCATAGGGCGGCAATGTCATGGATGGTTGCAGGCCTGCCTGCAGCCACGGGCTGCGTCGCCATGGGCGTTCCTCTCTGAACGTCAGATCATGCGGCTGTGACAAGTGCCACACCGTTGATCAAGAGTGCCACAACTTGGCAGAGAATGGCAATCGGTTGTCAAGGCCGTGCCAAGGTGGCTAAACTCGTGGGGAACATGACTTGCCTGTGAACTGCGTCACCGGGCCCCGCCGGAGCTGCCACAGGACTACTTAGGAGATTTCGTGACTCAACCCCATGCCGTGTGGAACCTGTCCGGTTTCGGCGACGAAGTAGATCCCGATCCCACAATCCAGGCCGCCGTGCTGCTGGCCCTCGGTGCCAGCCACATCGAGGTTCGTAGCGCGTGGGGCACCAACGTCTCCGAACTTGCGCCGGCCGACGTCGAACGGCTTAAGGCCATCCTCGATGAAAAGGGCCTCAAAGTCTCCGCCGTCGCCAGTCCGATCGGCAAGGTGGATGTCACCCTGCCGGTGGAACACGAGGTGGCCCGGCTCCGTCAGATCATTTCGGTCGCCCAAGCGCTGGAGACCAAGTACATTCGGATTTTCTCCTTCTATCGCGCTGAGGGCCAGAGCCAGGAAGACATTCGCGATGCAGTCATGGAGCGGATGTCTGCACTGGCAGGGGTAGCAGCGGCGGCCGGCGTCGTCCTTCTTCACGAGAATGAAAAGGGCATCTTCGGTGATACGCCGGACCGCGTCCTGGACATCATGGAAACGGTCAACTCGCCGGCGCTTCGGGTTGCCTGGGACAACGCGAACTTTGTCCAGGTGGGAGTCAAGCCGTACACCGAGGGCTACGCCATGCTGCGCCCGTACCTTGAATACCTCCAGGTCAAGGATGCGATCGCTACCACCGGTGAAGTGGTTCCGTCCGGTGAGGGCGACGGGGAACTGGATGCAACCATTGCCGCGCTCGCAGCTGACGGGTACGCGGGCTTCGCTTCGCTGGAACCGCACCTTGCCAGTGCCCACGAGCTGGGCGGCTACTCCGGCCCGGTCGCCTTTGGCGTCGCGGCCCGCGCCTTCGCTGGACTCGCAGCAAAGAACGGCGTCACCCTCGCCTGACCCACTCAAGCAGCATCCTTCGAAGGAGCAGGAATGACTACAGCGGCAATCATTGGTTGCGGTGACATCTCAACCGTCCACTTTGCAGCGATCGCCACAATGGACGACGTCCAACTCGTGGCGGTGTGCGACACCGACCCGGCGCGGCTGAAGGCGGCGGCAGCCGCCCACGACGTACCCGGGTACGCGGCCTACCTGGAGATGCTCAACGAGGTGCGGCCCGACGTCGTGCATATCTGTACGCCGCACCATCTTCACGCTTCAGTGGCCGCCGACTGCCTTGAGCGCGGCGTCAATGTGATCGTCGAGAAGCCGCTCGCGCACACGCTGGCGGAGGGCAAGCGGCTAATCGAGGTGGCCGAGCGCAGTCCGGCGAAAATCGCCGTTTGCTTCCAGAACCGCTACAACGCGACGTCGCAGGCTATGCGTAAAATGCTCGACGACGGCGGGCTGGGTCAAGTGATCGGCGCGTCCGCCACCGTCATGTGGCACCGGAACGGTGACTATTACCGGAGCCGGCCGTGGCGTGGAACCTGGGCCGGGGGTGGGGGTGGCCTGATGATGAACCAGGCGATCCATACCGTGGACCTGCTGCAGTGGTTGGTGGGCGATGTTGCCAAGGTGGAGGGTCGTGCATCGACCCGGTCGTTGAGTGGTGTCATCGAGGTGGAGGACACTGCCGAATTCGTGGCGGAGCACGTTGGCGGGGCCCGGAGCGTCTTCTACGCGACGCTGGCCAACGCGGTTAACGCTCCGGTGACGCTGGACATCGTGACGGAGAAGGCGACGCTCAGCCTGCGCGGCGACCTGACCATTACTTACGCCGACGGGACCGTGGAGGTTGTTCGTGAGCGGGTGGCAGAATCAGGCGGCCGCGCCTACTGGGGTGTCTCGCATGAGCTACTCATTACCGATTTCTATGCACGCCTTGGAGAGCCTGGACCCTTCTGGATCAACCCGGCTGAGGCCGGAAAATCACTGGCGATCATTAAGGACATCTACGCGCAAAGCTACCCGGACATGCCCGGGCGTGTGGCCTGAGATCCAGTGCAACCGTTTGGCGATTGGGGCCGGAAACCGTTGGGGGTTCCGGCCATTTTCGTGCCCACCTCCGCGATCTTGTCTCACTTTCATCAGCGGCTTGGCAACAAGTTAAGAAACTTTTGACAATCGGTTGCCAAGCCCCCAATAAGTCCGTACTGTAAATCCCACACCCGGAAATATGTGGTGCAGACCACACCCAAATGCTCTGACTCGCATCAGGCAAGAACATAGTAGGAGCCGACAATGAAGTTAGGTCCCAAGGCGGCAGCAGCCGCCATCGTACTCAGTGCCTCCCTGGCGCTCACCGCATGCGGTGGCGGCGGCGCGGCCGGAGCTGGTTCGAACGCCGGCGGCGGAAAAACCATCACGGCGCTGACGCTGGGCACCCTCCGAGACCTCACTTCGTGGGATCCGGCCCAGGCCCACGTCGGCCACGCACTTCAGCCGTACCAGGCTGCCTACGACTCCCTGATCCTGCGTGAACCGGACGGCAAGCTCAGCCCCATGCTGGCAACCGCGTGGAAGTACAACGACACCAACACCAAGCTCACAGTGGACCTCCGCACGGATGTCACCTTCAGCGACGGCGCCAAGTTCGACGCCACCGCGGCCAAAGCCAACCTGGATCACTTCAAGAAGGCCAACGGCCCGCAGATGGCACAGTTGAGCTCAGTCTCCGACGTTGCCGTGGTGGACGCCGACACGATCGACATCAACCTCAGCGCTCCCGAGCCGGCACTGGAATTCTTCCTCAGCCAGGCGGCCGGTCTCATGGGAAGCCCCGCCGCGCTGGGTACCGACGCCATCAAGACCGTGCCCGTGGGTTCCGGCCCCTACGTCATGGACAAGGCAGCTTCTGTGAAGGATTCCCAGACTGTCTTCACCGCCCGGGAAGGCTACTGGAACAAGGACCTCCAGAAATACAAGAAGCTCACCCTCAAGGTCCTCCTGGATCCCACAGCCCGCACCAACGCGCTGGTGTCCGGCCAGATCGACGCCACGCTGCTGGACCCGAAGAACGGCAAGCAGGCTGAGGGCGCCAAGATGAAGCTCGAAGCCAACCAGGTTGACTGGGCAGGCTTGCTTCTCCTGGACCGCGATGGCACCAAGAACCCGGCCCTGGGCAACGTGAAGGTCCGCCAGGCCATCAACTACGCTTTCGACCGCAAAACCATCCTCGACCAGGTCATGCTGGGCCAAGGTACCCCCACGTCCCAGCCCTTTGGCAAGGATAGCGGCGCCTGGACCGAGGAACTGGAGAACTACTACACCTACGATCCCGCCAAGGCCAAGGAGCTCCTGAAGGAATCCGGCTTTGAGGGCAAGGTCAGCATCGATGTTCCCACCCTGCCCGGCGCCGAAACCTTGATCTCCGTGCTCAAGCAGCAGCTGGCGGATGTCGGAATCACCCTGAACCCCGGCGCCGCCATTACCAACACGTTCACCGCAGATGTCGCAGCGCAGAAGTACAACGCGATGTACTTCAACCTCTTCCAGGGCGAGCCCACGGTAGCGATCGACCAGATCGTCTCCACCAAGGCCCTCTACAACCCGTTCAAGACCACCAGCCCCGAGCTCGAGGCCAAGATCCAGGCTGTGCGCACCGGTGGGGCAGATGCCGGCAAGCTGGCGCAGGAAGTCAACAAGTACGTGGTTGAACAGGCATGGTTCGCTCCTCTGTTCCGCGTGAACCAGATGTACTACCACAACGACAAAGTGAACGTCACGCCGCAGGCCCAGCAAGCCGTTCCCTCCATCTACAACTACTCGCCTGCCAAGTAGGACCCCATGATCAAGTTCATTGCGAAAAGGCTGGGAAGCGGTCTGGTGGTGCTGTTCGTCGTCTCGGCGCTCACCTTCACGCTGCTCTACATCTCCAGCGGAAGCATCGCCCAGAACATCCTTGGCGACCAAGCCACCCCGGAACAAGTTGCCCTGAAGGAACAGGAACTGGGGCTCGACCAGCCGCTTGTGACCCGTTACTTCGCCTGGTTGGGTGATGCCCTGACAGGAAACCTTGGAGCCTCGTGGTTCACGTCCGAGCCTGTGGCCAACTCACTGGCCACCCGGATCCCCGTGACCATGACCATGGTCTTCACCGCAATGATCCTGATCGCCCTTTGCGCAGCGCTTATCGGCGTTGCCGCAGCCGTGAAGCGCGGCTGGGTGGACAGGGTGGTCCAGATCGGCGCAATCGTTGGCGACTCCATCCCGGGGTATGTCATCGGCGTCTTCCTGGTGACCATCCTGGCCATCCAGCTGGGCCTCTTCCCGGCAACCAGCACCATCTCTCCGGAAGTGGGACCCGAAGCGTGGGTGGTGTCCATGACGCTTCCCGTCATTGCCTTGCTCATCAACGGGGTCACCGGCGGAGCGCAGCAAATCCGCAGCGCCGTGATCAAGCAGCTCGAACGTGACTACGTCCGGACCCTGCGCAGCCGCGGTATCGGCGAGCGGGAAATCCTCTTCAAGCACGTGCTGCGCAGCGCTGCTCCGGCAGGCCTGACGGTGTTGAGCCTGCAGTTGATCGGCATGCTGGGCGGCGTGGTGATCATCGAACAGATCTTCGCCCTCCCCGGAATGGGCCCCCTCGCGGTAGCAGCGACCGGCCAGTCCGACCTTCCCGTCGTCATGGGGGTGGTGATGTACACCGTGGTAGTGGTCATCGTCGTCAATCTCCTGGTGGACATCCTCAATGGTTGGCTCAACCCGAAAGTACGTGTCTCATGAGCGACTCCATAGATTCATCAGCAGTAACCGCGGACGCCGCAGGCCTTGCGGCGAAGCCGGGAACCGGCCAGAGCGGCACAGTGGTCCGCTCCACCGTGATGCGCCGCCTGATCAGGAACCCGCTGGGTATAGCCTCGCTGGTCATCCTGGGGACCATCGCCATCCTGGCCATCTTCGCTCCGGTCCTTGCGCCGTTCGAGGAGAACTTCGCCAACATCTCCAAGACCCTTGCCCCTGCAGACTCCGTAAACATCCTGGGCACGGACAGCGCCGGCCGTGACACCTGGAGCCGCCTGCTCTTCGGTGCCCAACTCACTCTGCTGTCCGCGCTGCTTTGTGCCGGCGTCGCTATCGCCATCGGCCTGCCGGCCGGCCTGATCGCCGGCTACTACGCCGGAAAGTTCGAGGCCGTCTCCAACTGGGTGGTCAGCATTCTCATGAGCCTGCCCGGCCTGATTGTCCTGCTCACCATTCGTGCTGCCTTCGGGCCCTCGGTATGGATTTCGATGATCGCTTTCGGTGTCCTGATCAGTCCGTCGTACTTCCGCTTGACCCGTACCGCGGTCCAGTCGGTCCGCAACGAGCTCTACGTCGACGCAGCCAGGGTCTCCGGGCTCTCGGACCTGAGCATCATCGCCCGGCACATCTTCTCCGTGGTCCGCGCCCCCATCATCATCCAGACCGCGGCGATCGCCGGTGTGGCCATCGCCATCCAGTCCGGCCTTGAGTTCCTTGGCCTGGGCGATCCCACCAAGGCCACGTGGGGCGTCATGCTCTCCGAAGGCTTCAAGAACGTCTACCTCACTCCCACCTTGCTGCTCTGGCCGGCCCTGGCCATGGCACTGACCATCGGTGGACTCGTCCTCTTAGGCAACGCCATCCGTGACGCCCTGGAAGACGGCGAAAAGATCAAGCACCGCAAGAAGCGGTCGGTTGCAACAGCTGAAGGCACGACGGCGGAACCCGCCAAGGCACGCCCGTCACGGAAGTCCGTGGCCGCCGTCGAGCTTGGAACCGAGCACCACCTGATCAAGGTGACAAACCTCGGCGTCGGCTATCCGCAGGCGGACGGTTCGGTCAAGAAGGTTGTGGACGATGTCTCGTTCCACGTGGACCGTGGCGAGATCCTGGGCATCGTTGGCGAGTCGGGTTCGGGCAAGTCCCAAACCGCGTTCTCCATCCTTGGCCTGCTGCCGGACAACGCCCGGATTGTGGGTGGCTCCATCCAGTTCGACGGCAACTACACGGTGGCTCCCGGCGATGACCGCGTCAACCAGGAGCGGCTGTCCAAGCTGCGCGGCAAGCGGATCTCCTATATTCCGCAGGAACCCATGAGCAACCTGGATCCCGCTTTCACCATCGGCTATCAACTGGTCACCCCGATGGTGCGCGTCCTTGGGATCACCAAAGCCGAGGCCCGGACCCGGGCACTCAAGCTGCTCACCGACGTCGGAATCGCCAACCCGGAACGCACCTTCGATGCCTACCCGCACGAGGTCTCCGGCGGTATGGCACAGCGTGTGCTCATCGCCGGCGCCATCAGCTGCGAACCGGACCTGGTGATAGCGGACGAACCGACCACCGCGCTGGACGTCACTGTCCAGGCGGATGTGTTGGACCTCCTTCGCGAGCTGCAGCAGCGGCTCAACATCGGCGTCATCCTGGTGACCCACAACTTCGGTGTAGTCGCCGACCTCTGCGACCGCGTGGCCGTGATGCAGAACGGCAGGTTGGTGGAAGAAGGCACAGTCCGGGACATTCTCCGCAACCCGAAAGAGCAGTACACGCAGACACTCCTGGGATCCATGCTTGAAGGAAAGACCCCCATGACCATGCTTGTCACCCCACAGAAGGAGCCGGTGGCATGAGTACCTCTGTTGAAGCACCGAAAAATGCGCCACTGTTGTCAGTGGAAAACCTGGTGGTCGAGTACCCAAGCAAGCGATTCCGGGCCAAGCCATTCCGCGCCCTGACCGACATCAACATCACTATTGGCCAAGGAGAGACCCTGGGGCTGGTGGGGGAGTCAGGTTCCGGGAAGACCACCCTTGGCCGCGCTGTCCTGGGCCTTGCACCGGTGACCGCCGGTAAGGTCGTCTTCGAAGGCAACGACATCAGCAATGCTTCGCGCAAGGAGCGCCGAACCCTCAGCCGCGACCTGCAGGTGGTCTTCCAGGACCCCTACACCTCGCTGAACCCGGCGCTGGAAATCGGCGACATCCTCGCCGAACCGCTGGCCGTGCAGGGCATGGAGCCGGCGGCAGCCAAGAAGCGGGTCAGGGAGCTGCTGGACCAGGTGGGGTTGCCATCGGACGCGATCCACCGTCTCCCCCGTGAATTCAGCGGCGGTCAGCGGCAGCGCGTCGCGATTGCCCGGGCGTTGGCGCTCTCTCCCAAGCTGATCGTGTGCGACGAACCCGTCAGCGCACTGGACCTTTCCACCCAGGCCCGTGTCCTTGACCTGTTCCTGCAGATCCAGAGGGACACCGGCGTTTCCTACCTGTTTGTGTCCCACGACCTCGACGTCGTACGGCACATCAGCCACCGGGTTGCCGTCATGTACCACGGCGAAATCGTGGAGCAGGGCCCGGCGGAGGTTGTCACCCGGGATCCCGAACACCCCTATACGCAGCGGCTCCTGCTCGCCTCACCCGTGCCCGACCCCGACCGGCAGGAACAACGCCGGGCAGACAGGCACCGGCTGCTGGCCAACCAACAACGTCAAAACGAACAGGCAGGTGCCGTGGCCTGAGGGCAACGACAGCCAGCGGATACCAAAGGGTCCTCGCGGGCCCACAACACCACGGAGGAACACAGTGGCAAAAATAGGCGTACAGGCGATGATGTTGAAGGATAGCTTCGCCGAAGTCGGAGCTTTCGAAACCCTGCGGAAAGTCAACGCAATCGGATACAACGCAGTGGAGATCTCCCAGATCCCCATGACCCCGGAAAACGTTGAAGAACTCGGCCGCTCACGCTCGGAGCTGGGCATGGACATCGCCGCGCTCTCGGTCAACGTGGAAGGCCGCAAGGGAATGCCGGTGGAATCCCTGGCAGAGAATTTCGACAAGATTGTGGACGATGCGAAGCGGCTGGACACCTCGCTGCTGCGTATCGGTATGTTGCCGTTCCCGGCCATGAAGTCCCTGGACGCCGTGGTGGAGTTCGCCAAGCAGGCCAACGGGTACGCCGAGCGGTTGCAGGAACACGGGATCGGTCTTTACTACCACAACCACCACATCGAGTTCGCGAAGTTTGACGGTAAATACATGCTGGACATCATCGCGGACAACTCCCCGGCGATGGGGATGGAAATCGATGTCCACTGGGTCCAACGGGGAGGCCTGGATCCGGTCCGCACACTGGAAAAGTACGCGGGCAACACGGCCATGGTGCACCTTAAGGACTACCGGATCGGACAAATGCCGGAGGCCGCGTTCGGGCTCCTGGAGAAGGGCGACTTCCCGGCCTTCATGGCCGAGTTCAAGAATGTTGTCCAGTTCGCCGAAGTGGGCGAGGGCAACCTGGACTTCCCATCGATCGTGCCCGCCGCTGTGGCTGCAGGCGCCCAGTACCTGCTCGTGGAACAGGACGAGCTGTACGGCCGCACCGTTTGGGACGCGCTCCAAACCTCGTACGACAACCTGGTGGCCATGGGCCACGGCGACCTTTTCTAGACCTTTCCAACACAGGAGAAAACACTCATGAGCAAGAAAGTACGCCTTGGCATTATCGGCCTGGGCCAGCAGGGTGGCGCGTACGCCAGGTTCATCAAAGACGGACTCGTACCGAACATGGAGATCGGTGCCATCTGCGACGTTGACCCTGCCAAGAAGGAACTCGCCGAGTCCCAGTACCCGGAGGTTCCGTTCTACGACGACTACATCGCGATGCTGGACAGTGGTTCCGTAGACGCTATCGTCACCTGCGTGCCGCATTTCCTGCACCCCGAGATGGGCATTGAAACCCTCAAGCGCAACGTTCACGCCCTTGTCGAGAAGCCCGCCGGCGTTCACACCAAGCAGGTCAAGGAACTGAATGAGTTCGCTGCTTCCAAACCAGAGCTGTCCTTCGGGATCATGTTCAACCAGCGCAACAACCCCCTCTACAAGAAGCTCAAGGAAATCGTCGACAACGGCGAGATCGGCAGCATTCGCCGCACCAACTGGATCATCACCAACTGGTGGCGTCCGCAGGGTTACTACAACTCCAGCGAATGGCGCGCCACGTGGGGCGGCGAAGGCGGCGGCGTCCTGGTCAACCAGGCCCCGCACCAGCTGGACCTGTGGCAGTGGATCTGCGGGGTCCCCAAGTCCGTGTATTCCAAGGTGGCGTTCGGCTTCCGGCGGGACATCGCCGTCGAGGATGAAGTTACCGCGGTAGTGGATTATGGCGACGGCGCCACTGGCGTTTTCGTCACGGCGACCCACGACATTGTGGGAACCGACAGGTTCGAAATCCTTGGCGACCAAGGCAAGATCGTCGTGGAGGACAGCAAGGTTGCCACTGTCACCCGCCTGGTCAAACCTGAACGTGAGATCAGCGACTCCATGGGCATGGACGACGTTCGGAAGCTCTTCATGGGCCAGTTGAACCGCGAAGAGTTGTACAGCACTGAAGTGATTGAGTTTGAGTCGGTATGGGGCGGTCAACACGCAGGTGTTTTGGAGAACTTCGCTGCCAACATCCTCGACGGCACGCCTTTGCTTGCCCCGGGTTCCGACGGCATCAACGGTGTCCGCCTGGCCAACGCCATCCACCTCTCCAGCTGGACCGGAAAGGAAGTCGCCCTGGACTTCGACGAGGACGAGTTCCTGCAGGAGCTGAACAAGCGCATCGCTGAAGAAGGCAAGTTCCCCGAGCGTTCCTAGCCCATTCGAAGCGGGCCGGTTGTCAACATTCTTCTGGCAACCGGCCTGTTTTGTTGCCACGCGGTCTACGATGGAGCGGTGACCGACGTGACGAGCCCCGGAGCAGCAACCGCCCCCACCAAGCGTGGCCGAGGGGAAAAGTCCTCGGCCACCATCTATGACATCGCAAAGCTCGCAGGGGTGAACCCATCCACGGTGTCGCGCGCCTTGAGTAAGCCGGGCAGGGTCAGCGCGAAGACACAGAAAATCATCGAGGACGCGGCTGAGCAATTGAACTACCAGGTGAACCCGTTCGCCCGCGCGTTGCCGACGGGGCGCACCCAGACCATCGGGCTGATTGTCGCGGACATCACCAACCCCACCTTCTTTGACATCATCCGTGGCGCGGAAACCACCGGATCAGCCCGCGATTACACGCTGGTCCTGGCTGAATCCGCAGAGTCACCGGAGACCGAAGTTACCGCTGCCCGACGCCTCCTGAGCACGGTAGACGGCCTCATCCTGGCGAGTCCACGCATGGACGACGACCATATCCGCGCCTTGTCAGCGGACAAGCCGGTGGTGGTCATCAACCGCGAAATCGAAGGCGTGCCGTGCGTGGTTCCGGACGTCAACAAGGGCATCAGCGAGGCCGTCCGGAGCCTTGCAGCCAATGGCCACCAGAAGCTCGCGTATGTCGCCGGGCCGGCGCAATCGTGGATGACGGGCCGCCGTTGGGAAGGTGTCAAAGCCGCTGCGGAATGGTCCAAGCTCAGCGCCGCGCGCCTTGAATCGTCCAAGCCAACGGTCGACGGCGGCAGGCAGGTTGCGCGCGAAGTCCTGGAAAGCGGGGCGACGGCGGTCATCACCTACAACGATCTCCTTGCCATCGGTTTGATGCAGGAGCTGCAGGCCGGAGGCATGCGTGTTCCCGACCAGATCAGCATTGTTGGCTTCGATGACATCTTTGGCGCGGACTTCACCACCCCTGCACTGACCACGGTGCGTTCACCTTTGGGGGAGTGCGGCACCCGCGCCGTGACTATCCTGCTGGACGTCCTCCAAGGTCACGATGCTCCAGAAGAGGCAGTGAGCGTGGAAACCGAACTCGTGGTGCGCGGCTCCAGCGGCAGGCTGCTCACCTAGGCAACCCCGCTCAGGAAGTACCTCGTAGCAACTAGTTGGCAATTTTTGGCAACCGGTTGACAAGGATGGCAAGCGGGTCGCAAGATTGACCTATGTCACAGTCCATTGCCGCACACCCTGACAGGCTCCTGCCCGCAGATCCCGGGACCCGCAGCATTGCGCGCTCCTTGCTGGAGCGCGTTCAGGACCTGCCCATCATCTCCCCGCACGGCCACGTTGACGCCGCTGTCATCGAGCAGAACACGCCGTTCCCCGATCCCGCCGCACTGCTGGTCAGCCCCGACCATTACGTCACCCGCCTGATCCACGCCAATGGTGTTCCGATGGGCCAGTTGCTGACTGGCACTGCCTCCGCACCGGAATCACGCGAAATCTGGCGGCAGTTCGTAGAGGCCTGGCCGCTCTTTGATGGCACCGCCTCCGGCTATTGGCTGCGCACCCAGTTCGACGACGTATTCAAGCTCGGAGCCGACCTCAGCGACATGACAGCCGATGCGAGCTACGACGCGATCGCGGCAAAGCTGGTGGAGCCGGACTTCCGTCCGCGGCAGCTCTTCAAGGACTTCAACATTGAGGTCCTGGCCACCACGGACGATCCCTTGGATAACCTGGCGAGCCACCGGGCCCTCACCGAGGACCCCAGTTTCAACGGCCGCGTCCTGCCCACTTTCCGCCCGGATGCCTATCTCAACGTGGCCCACCCCAGCTGGAGCGCCAACGTTGACGCGTTGATCGAAACCGCCGGTGAGGGCGCAAGCGGCTACGCCGGCTACATCGCAGCCCTGGAAAACCGCCGTCGTTATTTCGTGGAGCATGGCGCGGTGTCCGCGGACCACGGCGTCCGCACTCCTGCCACGCTCAAACTGGACGCAGCTGAGGCCGGGGCGCTCTTCGAGAAGGCGCGTGCCGGTCAGGCCACGGCACAGGACCGGGATGCGTTCGAGGCGCACATGATGTACCAGATGGCCCGGATGTCCGTGCAGGACGGGCTGGTCATGACCATCCACCCGGGTTCCTACCGAAACCACCACGGGCCCACCTTCAGTGAATTCGGGGCCGACACCGGCCATGACATTCCGTTCGCGGTGAACTACACCGAGGCCATCCGTCCGCTGCTGCAGGACTTCGGCACGGCCAAGGACTTCCACCTGGTGCTCTTCACGCTGGACGAGACCGTTTTTTCCCGCGAACTGGCGCCGCTGGCCGGTTTCTACCCCTCCGTGTACATCGGGGCGCCGTGGTGGTTCCTTGACGCACCGGACGCCATGCTGCGGTTCCGCTCAGCAGTCACGGAAACCGCCGGATTCTCGCGGTCATCAGGCTTCATCGATGACACCCGCGCGTTTTGCTCCATCCCTGCCCGGCACGACGCTTCCCGCAGGATTGAAGCATCGTTCCTGGCACGCCTTGTCGCCGAGCACCGCGTGACGGAAGACCGCGCGCACGAGCTGATCCTCGACGTCGTCGATTCCTCGCCGCGCAGGGTGTTCAAGCTGTGACCGCCGGTAACCTGCCCCGCCTTAACCGGGGCGTTTCGCCTGCCGACAAAGCACCCGTTCGCATAGTGCACCTCGGTCTGGGTGCGTTCCACCGCTCCCACCAGGCCTGGTACACGCAGCACGCCGGCGATTCGGGGGAGTGGGGCATCGCTTCCTTCACCGGTCGGCGCCCGGATGCCGCTGAAGTCCTCGCCGCGCAGGAAGGGTTGTTCACCCTTGTTGAACGCGCAGATTCCGGTGATGCCTTTGAGGTTGTTGGCAGCATCGTAGAAGCCGCCGATGGCGCCAACATGGACCGCCTTGTGGAACTGCTCGCCGCGCCGCGGACTGCGGTGGTCACGCTGACCATCACTGAAGCAGCCTACGGGCTCGGTGACGACGACGTTCCGCTGCTGCTTGCCGGTGAAAAGCCCACGACGCCGTTGGGCCGCTTGGTCCTTGGCCTCGCCGCACGCAGGGACGCCGACGCCGGACCGCTCGCCGTGGTCTCTTGCGACAACCTCTCCGACAACGGCAACGTCGCCCGGAATGGGGTGCTGGGCATCGCCGGGGCCTTCGACGCCGGACTTGCCGCCTGGATTGAGGAAAACGCCAGTTTCGTCAGCACCTCCGTGGACCGGATTACGCCGCGCACCACCGAGGCGGACCTCGACGCCGTAGCGGCCTCGTGCGGGTACCGGGACGAAGCCCCTGTGGTCACCGAGCCGTTCCATAATTGGGTTCTCAGCGGTGACTTTCCCGCTGGCCGACCGCGGTGGGAGGACGCTGGCGCGGTCTTCGTGGATGACATCGAACCGTACGAGAACCGCAAGCTGTGGCTCCTGAACGGCGCGCATTCGATCCTGGCGTATGCCGGGCAGTTGCGGGGTCACACGACAGTGGCCGAGGCGTTGAACGACTCAGTGTGCCGCAAGGCGGTGGAGGAGTTCTGGGACGAGGCGTCCCGCCACCTTCCCGGTGATGAGCTGGGGGTACCCGGCTACCGGGCCGCGTTGCTGGAGCGCTTTGGTAACTCGCGGATCGCGCACCATTTGGCGCAGATCGCCATGGACGCAACCACTAAGCTGCGGATGCGCGCGATTCCTGTGCTGCGCGCGGAGAGAACTGCAGGGCGGGAAGGGGCTGCGGCTGCGAGGATGATTGCCGTCTGGGCGGCGTTCGTGGCAACCAGCCCCGGTTTGCAGGACCCGCAGTCCGAGTCCGTGGCTGACGCGAACCAGCTCTCCGGTGAAGCCCGGACTTCCGCGTTGTTGGCGCTGCTGGACCCGGAACTTGCCGGTGATCCCGCCGTCGTTGAGCTTGTCCATAGGCTCAGCATTGCCTTTGCTCCCGCCTCCAACGCCGGGGTCTCGGAGACGGCGGCCTAAGCTCTGGCTACACATGACGAAGCGGCTCAGCCCTGGTATTTCACGGGGTCTGGGCCGCTGTTGTTTTACCCTCTGCAAGCGTTAGCCGGCTGCCAGCACGCGCATCGTGGGGCTTGGCGAGCGGGTCCGGTGTCGTTGTGGAGCCCAAGGCGGGCCTCGCAACTCCGCACGCCTTGGTAAAACTTTCAAGGAAATTTGCGGCAACCGATTGCCAACGGCTTGCCAAAGTGATTAGAATTACAACAGCTGCACAAGCCGAACCCCCGATTCCGTTGGCCCTTGCCCATGTTGAGTCGACTCGGACCGCAATGACGCGAAGGGTAAAGGAGCCCGAATTGAAAAAGCTCAGCAAACTCAGCATCGCCGGCTACGGTGCAGGCGACGCCGCCAACAACCTGGCCTTCACTACCGCCACCATGTTCCTGCTCGTTTACTACACTGACGTCGCAGGAATTTCGGCTGCCGCAGCAGGCACGCTGCTCCTGGTGGTCAGGGTCTTCGACGCCTTCGCCGACGTTTTCGCTGGACGCCTGGTTGACCGTAGTTACAGTAAGAAGTTCGGCAAGTTCCGGCCCTTCATCATGTTTGGGTCCATCCCGCTCCTGCTCCTCAGCGTGGCCACGTTCTCCGTGCCCCAACTGGGCGAGACGGGGACGCTGCTCTACGCGTACGTAACCTACGCGGCGCTGGGCCTGGCGTATTCGCTGGTCAATATTCCGTACGGCTCCCTGGCCGGCGCCATGACGCAGGACCCGGGGGATCGCGCCAAGCTTGGCTCGGCCCGTGCGGTGGGCGCACTGCTGGTGGGTTCTGCGCTGGGAATCTTCGTGGCTCCGCTGATCAAGCCGGGTGCCGACCTTCAGTCAACGTTCACCACTATCACCCTGATTTTCGTGGTGGTCGGCGCTGCGCTGTACTTCTTCACGGTGCTCACGGCCAAGGAGCGCGTCCACCGCCCGGTGCCGAATGTTTCCTTCAAGCAGAGTATGGACACCCTGAAGACCAACCGTCCGCTGCTCATGCTGTGCATGAGTTCGTTCCTCTTCCTGACCGGTTACATGGCCCTGTCGTCCGTGCAGCTCTACTATCTGCGCGACGTCCTGGGCCGCTTGGATCTGTACCCGGTGCTGGCAATTGTCCAACTTGTCATGACGCTGGCAATGGCGCCGATGATGCCGAGGTTAGTCCGGAAACTGGGTAAGAAGAACGTGTACATCACCGCGGGCATCCTCTCCATGGTCGGCGGCATCATCGTCTTCTTCGCGCCCGCATTCATGACTTGGGTGGGATTCTCGGGACTGGTCATCAGCCTGATGGGTGTCATGGCCGTCAACATTGTGGTGTGGGCACTGGAAGCGGACACCGTTGAATATGGCGAGTGGAAAACGGGCGTCCGCACCGAGGGGATCACCTACGCGCTGTTCTCCTTCACGAGGAAGACCGGCCAGGCTGTTGGCGGCGCCCTCGCCGCTTATTGCCTCGCCTTCGGAGGCTACAAGTCCGGCGCGGCGCAGAGTGCCGAAGCCGTCTTGGGCATCCAGTTTGCCGCCGGTGCGCTCCCAGCCATCATGACGATTCTGGCCATTGCAGTGATGTCCAGGTACAAGCTCACGGATGTTCTGCACGCGCAGATCGTGGGGGAGATCCGGGCGCGCCGCTCGCTGGAGCAGCACGGGGAGCCGGCGGCCCATGCTTCGGATGAACCCGGCGCCGGCACTTCTGACCCTGCCCCACTGGGCAAAACGTCGAGGCTCTAAATTTATCAAAAACCAACGGCAACCGGTTGCCATTAACTGCAATCCAAACTAAAATCCTACTTAATCTCTGAAGCGCGCATCGCGTCGATGCGAGTGCAACGCTTCACCCAGCAGAATCCCGAAAGGAAAAGCTGTGAAAATCATTGCCGCTGAAGTCTTCGTGACCAGCCCGTCCCGAAACTTCGTTACCCTCCGGATCACCACCGAGGACGGAGTGACGGGCATCGGCGACGCCACCCTCAATGGCCGCGAACTCGCCGTCGCCGCGTACCTCAAAGAACACGTAGCGCAGCTGCTCATCGGCAAGGATCCGCACCGGATCGAGGACACCTGGCAGTTCCTCTACCGCAGCTCCTACTGGCGCCGGGGCCCGGTCACCATGGCGGCCATTGCCGCCGTCGACATGGCGTTGTGGGACATCAAGGGCAAGTTGGCCGGGATGCCGGTCTACCAGCTGCTGGGCGGCGCATCGCGCAACGGGCTCCGTGCCTACGGCCACGCCTCCGGGGCGGACATCCCGTCGCTGTTTGATTCCGTTCGTGAGCACCTGGAACTGGGCTACAAGTCCATCCGCATCCAGACCGCCATTCCCGGCATCAAGGCCGTGTACGGTGTTGCCGCGCAGGCCCAGGCCTCAGGCGAACGTTACGACTACGAGCCCGCCGGACGAGGCGCGTTCCCGCAGGAAGAAGACTGGGACACCCGCGCTTACCTCCGCCACCTGCCCACCGTGTTCGAAGCCGTACGCAATGAGTTCGGCCCTGAAATCCCGCTGCTGCACGACGGCCACCACCGCATGACTCCCATCCAGGCGGCCAAGCTCGGCAAGGCGCTGGAACCATACGACCTCTTCTGGCTGGAGGATTGCACTCCGGCTGAAAACCAGGAAGCCTTGCGCCTGGTCCGCCAGCACACCACCACGCCACTGGCTATCGGCGAAATCTTCAACACCGTGTACGACTACCAGACCATCATCAAGGAACAGCTGATCGACTACGTCCGCGCCGCCTCCACCCACTTCGGCGGAATCTCCCCGCTGAAGAAGGTCATGGACTTCGCTGCCCAATACCAGATCAAGTCCGGCTTCCACGGCCCCACGGACATCTCCCCGGTGGGCTTCGCCGCCCAGTTGCATGTTGGCCTGGCCATCCACAACTACGGCATCCAGGAATACATGCAGCACTCGGACAAGACCAACGAGGTCTTCCAGCAGTCCATGACCTTCAAGGACGGCTACCTGCACCCCGGCGACGAGCCGGGCATCGGCGTCGAGTTCAACGAGGAAGCCGCAGCGGCCTTCCCGTACCAGCAGGCCTACCTGCCCTACAACCGCCTCGTGGACGGTACGGTTCATGATTGGTAAACCGGGCTTCGGCGCTCGCCACCACATTGTGGTGATGGGAGTAGCCGGCTGTGGCAAGAGCACCATTGGTGCCGCCCTCGCCGAGCGGATCGGTGCTGAATTTCTCGACGGCGATTCCCTGCACCCCCAGGCGAACATCGACAAGATGGCTTCGGGTACTCCGCTGAACGACGACGACCGCGCACCTTGGCTGGCGGAAATCGGCAGGCGATTCCCGGCGTCGGACGTTTCTTTGATCATCGCGTGCAGCGCGCTCAAGCGTTCTTACCGGGACATCATCCGCAGCGCTGATCCGTCGGTGGTGTTCGTACACCTGCAAGGCACGCGCGACCTGCTGAACCAGCGCATGAACGCCCGACCCGGGCACTTCATGCCGGCATCTTTGCTGGACTCCCAATTGGCAACGCTCGAGCTGCTGCGGGCCGATGAAGCAGGGATTGTTGTGGACATCGCCCAACCCGTGGAGGACATGGTGGATCAGATCAACACCTGGCTGAAGGAAGGTTCCGGCCCGTTCCTGGTGGACCTCAAAGCGGCCCCGTTCAACCTTGACGATGCCGCTATGGAGTGGGTGGAGAGCACTATCGGCTCCATGACGCTGGAAGAGAAGATCGGCCAGCTGTTCATCAACCACAACAACGATTACTCCCCGGAGTACCTCGACGGCGTGCTGGAGAACTTCCATGTGGGCGGCATGCGGTACCGGCCAGGTCCGTCCTCAGCCGTTCAGGAACATATCCGCTACGCGCAATCCAAGACCCGCATCCCGCTGCTCATAGCCTCCAACCCGGAAATGGGCGGCGCGGGCAGCTGCGACGACGGCACCTTCGTGTCCACGCACCTGCAGGCGGGTTCGCACCCGGACAAGTCGATCGCGCGGCGCATGGGCCAGGTTGCCGGCGTCGAAACTGCTGCGCTAGGTTGCAATTGGGCCTTCGCGCCGATCGTGGATATCCACTACAACTGGCGGAACACCGTGATCTCGACGCGGGCGTTTGGCAACACTCCGGAGATCGTTGTGGAGCGGGCCAAGGAGTACTTCGACGGCATCAGCGAATCACCCACTACCTGCGCCATGAAGCACTTCCCGGGCGACGGCATCGATGAGCGCGACCAGCACGTGGTCACGTCCTACAACACGCTCGCCTACGACGAGTGGAACAAGACGTACGGGCACGTCTACCGCGAAATGATTGGCCACGGCGTGCAGTCCATCATGGTGGGCCACATCGGCGCGCCCGAGGTGTCCAGGCATTTCCGGCCTGGGTTGACTGACGCCGAGGTTCTGCCCGCGACGCTGGCTCCGGAGCTGCTGCAGGATCTGCTGCGCGGCGAGCTTGGATTCAACGGGCTGGTCCTCACGGACGCCTCCTTGATGGTCGGACTGACTCAGGCCATGAAGCGGCGCGATTTAGTGCCTGCAACCATCGCAGCCGGCTGCGACATGTTCCTGTTCTTCCGCAACCCCGAGGAAGACTTCCAGTACATGCTGGACGGCTACAAGTCCGGCGTGATCTCCGAGTCCCGCCTCCAGGATGCACTTCGGCGGATTCTGGGCCTGAAGGCGAGTCTGGGACTGCACCTCGCTTCCCGGGAATCGTTGGTTCCTTCCGCGGATGCCCTCTCCGTCATCGGCAGTGAAGCTCATCGTGCAGTCGCCGCCGAGGTGGCTGACAAGACCGTCACCCTGGTGAAGGACACGGCCCGCAACCTGCCCCTCACTCCCCAGACGCATCCCAGGATCCGCCTCTACGGGATTTCTGGAGGAGCCGACTTCACCCGCGCCGATCCGTTGGGCTATCTGGACACCGTCCGGGAAGAGCTTGAAGCTGCAGGCTTTGAGGTCAGCGTGTTCAAGACCGCTGAGCAGCGCGAAGCAGCGGGGGAATCCGGCATGAACTTCATGCGGGTCCTTTCCGAGGAAGCCACAGGTGACTACGCGGAGCGGTTCGACGCTGCTTTCGTGTTCGCCAACGTCAAGGGCTTTGCCCAGGAGGCGGCTATCCGCATCAAGTGGTCTTCGCCCATGGCTGCTGAAATTCCTTGGTACGCCACCGAGGTCCCCACGGTGTTCGTCTCCTTGAACCAGCCGAACCATCTGATCGACGTTCCCATGGTCAAGACCGCAATCCATGCGCACGCGGATTCGCTCGAAGCCATCCGGGCAACCATCCAGAAGATCCAGGGCAAGTCCGGGTTCCAGGGGACGTTCAACCAGAACGTCTTCTGCGATTCGTTCGACACCCGCCTCTGATTCCCTGTTCCCAGCAGGGGAGAGTTCCTCGTGCCATCACGGAGGAACGCCTGAACCCGGTACCGCCCACAAGGGGGTGCCGGGTTTTTGGCGTTCCGCGAAGAATCGGACGCTAATTGTGAACGCTAACAACGTTTCAAGTCAAGGGTTGGGTACCCAGCAGTAGCTTGCAACCATTTCGTGATCTACAGCACTTGACCGACGGTATTGTTAGCGTTCACAATGGCAGTCGCACCACCTTGAAGTGGCATGTGCCGCCCCCAAGCCCACAGGCCCACCAAAGCGTTACCGTGCCGGACGCGCAGATGCTCCGGCTGCATCAGAGTTCGCGGCAATGCTGCCGCGGAAGGAGAGCAACGTGAGATTGAAGAAACTCCTGGGCGCCGTAGCGGTTGTCCTCACCTTGACCGTGGGAGCCACGGGCTGCGGCAGCCGTGGAGGCGGTGCCGAATCCAGCAGCACCGCGAAACCCGCCGATTCGCTGGTGGGCATTTCGATGCCGACGCAGACGTCCGAGCGCTGGATCGCTGACGGCGCCAACGTTGAGAAGTCCTTGAAGGACCTCGGATACAAGACCGACCTTCAGTTCGCCAACGATGACATTCCCACCCAGGTTTCCCAGATCGAGAACATGCTGACGAAGGGTGCCAAGGCACTCATCATCGCCGCGATCGATGGCACCACCCTGACCGATGTCCTGGCCAAGGCCAAAGAGCAGAACGTCAAGGTCATCGCGTATGACCGCCTCATCAACGGAACACCAAACGTGGACTACTACACCACCTTCGACAACTACACCGTGGGCGTCCAGCAGGCTACGTCCCTGCTGACCGGCCTGGGTCTTGTTGACGCAAGCGGCAAGAAGGTTGAAGGCAAGGGCCCGTTCAACGTTGAGCTCTTCGCCGGCAGCCCGGATGACAACAACGCCAACTTCTTCTGGACTGGCGCCATGGACACCCTCAAGCCCTACCTGGATGCAGGCACGTTGAAGGTTCCCAGTGGCCAGACCAAGTTCGAACAGGCAGCCATCCTCCGCTGGCAGGCACCCGTAGCCCAGAAGCGAATGGAAGACATCCTCACCTCGGCGTACAGCTCGGGCACCAAGCTCAACGGTGTGCTGTCCCCGTACGACGGCCTGTCCATCGGCATCATCTCCGCACTGACCAGCACCGGCGGTTACTCCACCGGAAGCCTGCCCGTAGTAACGGGCCAGGACGCTGAGAAGGGCTCAGTGAAGTCCATCATCGCCGGTGAGCAGTACTCCACGATCTTCAAGGACACCCGCCAGCTCGGCGCACAGGCCGTGAAGATGGTTGACGCGGTCCTCAAGGGAACTGAGCCGGAAACCAACGACACCAAGACCTACAACAACAAGGTCAAGGTTGTCCCGGCTTTCCTCCTGAAGTCCGTCATCATCACCAAGGACAACTTCCAGAAGGAACTCATCGACTCGGGCTACTACAAGGAATCCGACGTCAAGTAGCACCCTGCGTGGCTCCGCCGTCCAGCAGTACGGCGGAGCCGCGCCTCCCTTAGAGCCTGTCGAGTCCTCGGCCCGGCCAAGTTTCAACCAGTCAGCGGGAATTGACGATGAACGTACCCATTCTTCAAATGCGAGGAATCACCAAGACCTTCCCCGGGGTGAAAGCCCTTCAGGACGTCACCCTGGACGTCAACAGAGGTGAAGTCCACGCCATCTGCGGTGAGAACGGAGCCGGGAAGTCCACCCTCATGAAAGTGCTGTCCGGCGTCTACGCCCACAACACTTTCGACGGCGACATCCTCTTCGAGAACGAACCCTGCGATTTCTCCAGCATCACGGACAGCGAGAAGCGCGGCATCGTGATCATCCACCAGGAACTGGCCCTGAGCCCCTACCTGTCGATCGCAGAGAACATCTACCTCGGCAACGAGTTGGCCAACAACGGCTGGGTGGACTGGCGTAAAACCAACCTGGAAGCCGCAAAGCTGCTGGCCCGGGTAGGCCTCAGCGAAAACCCGGTTACCCCCATCCAGCACATCAGCGTTGGCAAGCAGCAGCTGGTTGAAATTGCCAAGGCGCTCTCCAAAGAGGTGAAGCTCCTCATCCTGGACGAGCCCACGGCTGCCCTTAACGATGAAGACTCGGACCACCTGCTGGACCTTATCCTGCACCTCAAGGGACAGGGCGTCACCAGCATCATCATCAGCCACAAACTCAACGAAATCCGCAAGGTTGCCGACGCCGTCACCATCATCCGCGACGGCAAGTCCATCGAGACCCTGCGGCTCGACCAAGGCCAGATCACCCAGGAGCGCATCATCCGGGGAATGGTGGGCCGCGACCTCGAAAGCCTCTATCCGGAACGGACTCCCAAGATCGGTGAGGAAGTCCTCCGTATTGAAGACTGGACTGTCCAGCACCCTCAGGACCACTCCCGCATGGTGGTCAACAACGCCAACCTAAGTGTTCGTAAGGGCGAGGTTGTTGGCTTGGCGGGACTCATGGGAGCAGGCCGAACAGAACTGGCCATGAGCGTCTTCGGCCGAACCTATGGCCGCGCCGTTTCGGGCAAGGTTTACAAGTACGGCAAGGAAATCAACACTTCCACGGTGTCCGACGCCATCGATAACGGTATTGCCTACGCCACCGAGGACCGGAAGCACTACGGCCTCAACCTGATCGAGGACATCAAGCGGAACATCTCCATGGCGTCGCTGGGCAAGCTCGCCAAGCGAGGCTGGGTGGACGGCAACAAAGAAACCACGGTAGCCAACCAGTACCGGAAGAGCATGAACATCAAAGCCCCTTCCGTTGCCGCCATCACGGGCAAGCTCTCGGGCGGCAACCAGCAGAAGGTGGTGCTGAGCAAATGGATGTTCTCAGACCCGGACGTCCTGATTCTGGACGAACCCACCCGTGGCATCGACGTCGGCGCCAAGTTCGAGATCTACACGATCATTGCCGAGCTTGCAGCGGCGGGCAAAGCCGTCATTGTGATCTCATCTGAGCTTCCGGAGCTCCTGGGCATCTGCGACAGGATTTACACGCTGTCTGCAGGCCACATCACCGGCGAAGTTCCCATCGCCGAAGCCACCCAGGAAACCCTCATGCACTACATGACCAAAGAGAAGGAATAGCGAATATGTCCGCCCTACGAGAATCCCTTGGCTTCCTTACAAGCCGCCTCCGCCAGGTTGGCATCTTCGTCGCACTGATCCTCATCGTCATCCTCTTCCAGGTCCTGACCAACGGCATCCTGTTGGAACCGCAGAACGTCACCAACCTGGTAGTACAGAACAGCTACATCCTGATCCTCGCCATCGGCATGGTGATGGTCATCATTGCCGGCCACATTGACCTTTCCGTGGGGTCCATCGCCGGCTTCATCGGTGCAGTGGCGGGCGTGATGATCGTGCACTGGGGCTGGGCGTGGTGGCTTGCCATCCCGGCCTGCCTCCTGGTGGGTGCACTGGTGGGAGCATGGCAGGGTTACTGGATTGCCTACGTAGGCATCCCGGCCTTCATCGTCACCTTGGCAGGCATGCTGATTTTCCGTGGCCTGACCCTGATCACCCTGAAAAACCAGCAGATCACCCCGTTCCCCAGCGAATTGCGGGCCCTCGGCGGTGGCTTCCTCCCGGACATTTCCGGCGGCACGTCCGTCCTTGAATGGTTGACGGTCATCCTGGGTGTCGGCGGTACGGCAGCCATCCTGTTCCAGGCCCTGAAGGAACGCCGGGTGCGCCGCAAGTTCAACCTGGAAAATGAGCCGATGGCCTGGTTTGCCGTCAAGAACGGGTTCATCGCAGTGCTGATGCTCATCATCACCTTCCTGCTGGCCAGCTACCGCGGAACCCCGATCGTCCTCATTGTCCTGGCAGTCCTGGTGATCCTCTACTCGGCTCTGATGAACAACAGCATTTTCGGGCGGCACACGTACGCGATCGGTGGCAACCTGCACGCAGCCGAACTGTCCGGCATCAAAACCAAAAAGGTCACCTTCCGGCTCTTCGTCAACATGGGCGTCCTCGCCGCACTGGCCGGCCTGGTGTTCACCGCACGCCTGAACTCAGCACAACCGGCAGGCGGCACCGGCTTCGAGCTCGACTCCATCGCTGCAGCCTTCATTGGCGGGGCGGCAGTCCAGGGCGGCATCGGCACCGTGGCCGGAGCCATGATCGGCGGCCTGATCATGGGCGTCCTCAACAACGGCATGTCCATCCTTGGCCTTGGCACGGACTACCAGCAGCTCATCAAGGGCCTGGTGCTCCTGCTCGCCGTCGGTTTCGACATCTTCAACAAGAACCGGACCGGGACCGGGGGAGGCTCCGGTATGGGCCGTCGCTTCAAATGGAAGACCACACCCCCGGCCACCGAAGCTGCTCCGGCGGCCAAGGCCGAACCGGTCGGTGTCGACGCCAAATAGGCGCAGCGTCCAGGGTGGCCCGCGTTCCGTTCCGTAATCACGGAGCGAAACGCGGGCCGATCCTGCTCCTTCAACGCAGAAGCGAGGTACGGATGTCTCCGGATGCATCCCCCGGCCGGGCTCCCGTGATGGGCGACGTTGCCAGGATGGCCGGCGTCTCGCACCAAACCGTCTCCCGGGTGCTGAACAACCACCCTAACGTCAGCAGCAAGACCAAGGAACGCGTGGAATCCGCCATCGCGAACCTTGGCTACCGCCGCAACACGGCCGCACGCAGCCTGGTCACCCGACGGTCCCGGACCATCGGGGTCCTGGCCTGCGAAACGGGCCAGTTCGGGCCCGCGAATACCCTCCTCGGAGTGGAGCAGGCCGGCAGGGAAGCGGGCTACTTTGTGAGCATCGCCAATCTCCGGGAGGTGACCAGTGAGAGCATCAACGACGCCATCGCACACTTCCGCAACCAATCCGTGGACGGCATAGTCATCCTGGTTCCGCACCCCGATGTCCTCGCGGTCATGCGGGACGTTTCGGTGCCCGTTCCAATTGTGGCGGCCGGCTCCGGGGCCGGAACCCAGCTGGCTGGTGCTTCCCTCGATCAGCGCATGGGCGCCCGCCTCGCCGTTGAGCACCTGATCGGGCTGGGGCATCGTCGTATTGCGCACATATCCGGACCGCCGCACTGGATCGACGCCGCCGAACGCATCAAGGGATGGCAGGAAGCCCTTGGGAGCGCCGGCCTGGACGCCGCTGTGCTTCTCCAGGGCGGATGGGACGCTGCTTCGGGCTACCGAGCAGGCGTGGCCCTCGTGGAACACCGTACCGTCACTGCCGTGTTCGTCGCCAACGACCAAATGGCTGTGGGTGTCCTCCGTGCAGTCCAGGAGGCCGGGCTTCGGGTACCCGGCGATATCAGCGTAGTGGGCTACGACGACCAGCCAGAGGCGGAGTTCTTCATACCACCGCTAACCACCGTCAAGCAGGACTTTGAAGAACTCGGCAGACGATGCATGGAGGCTGTGCTGGAACAGCTCGGCGGCGAAAGCGGCAGCGAAGCGCAAATCGTCAGCCCCCGGCTGGTGGTCCGTTCCACAACAGCTGCCCCGGGCCCCGACGTCGACCTGGCTCCGTCCCCACTAAACTAGGACCCATGACTTCCACGCCTGACACTGCCGCTGCCCGTGCCCGCCTTCTTGAACTCATCAAAGAGCTGGCGGTTGTCCGCGGCAAAGTGATCCTTTCCAGCGGAAAGGAAGCCGACTACTACATCGACCTGCGCCGCATCACGCTCCACCACGAAGCGTCCAAACTGGTGGGACAGGTCATGCTGGCGATGATTGACGACGCCGGCGTTTCAGTTGAGTGCGCTGGCGGTCTCACCATGGGGGCCGACCCCGTCGGTACCGCCGTCATGCACGCGGCCGCAGACGCCGGCCGTGCCGTGGACGCCTTCGTTGTCCGCAAGGCACAGAAGTCCTACGGCATGGGTCGCCAGGTTGAAGGACCCTCGGTGGAGGGACGCAACATTGTTGTCCTCGAAGACACGTCAACCACGGGCGGGTCCGCGCTGACCGCCGTCGAGGGTGTCCGGAAAGCCGGCGGCAACGTCGTGGCCGTCGCAGTGATTGTAGACCGCAACACCGGCGCCAAGGAGAAAATCGAAGCCGAAACCGGCGTGCCGTACCTCTTCGCTTTTGGCAAGGACGAGCTGGGCCTCGACTAAAGAGTTTCTGTGCACCCGATGCCCTGACAGGGGCATCTTAAGGGCATTGGCTGTACATAATCCACGGGGCTGCGAGGCGGTGCCCGCGAAGCCTATGCTTGCTGCGTGGACGTTCAAGTAGGGAAGCTCCCGGCGCCACCGGAGGTGAATGAAGACCTCCCGACGCCGGTGGCTCCGCAGCCGGCGAAAATCGAGGATCCGGGCTCCTGGGCCCGGATCCTGCCTTACGCTGCCAGGCTAAAGAAGACGTCCCGCCGGAACTTCCTTGTGACGGCCGGGGTATCGGCCGCACTGGCCGGGGACATGCTCTTCACCCGGCATGTGCAGGCAGAACGGAGGGCCACCAAGATCCTGCGCGTGCCCGACTCCTACTCGGACCTGTATTTCCCGAAGGCCAGCTGGATCCTGTTCCCTGGGTACAAGACCAGCTGGGAAGAGGCCCAATGGATCCTCAACTCGCTCCGCCCCGCACTGCACCAGCGCGGACGGCTCGCGGCGATCGGATATTCCAACCTGGGACTGGACGTGGACGAGATCGTCCGCGAACTCATCCTCCATGTCCGCGAGCTCGGGCTGGAGAAGCTGTACTTCTACGGACACAGTTTCGGCGGCATGCTCGCAACCCAGGTTGCCGCCCGGCTGCTGGAGCTCCACGGCGTGGAAACACAGCTGATCGTCCTGGACTCGAGCCCCTTCAGCCGTGCCGACGTGCTGGACCAGAGTTGGTTCGACGGTGTGGTGTTTCTTTACGAGAACGGTTTCCGCATTCCATCGGTCCTGCGTGGCGGCTACGAACTGGGGGAGCGGGTGGCTCATAAGGACGAACGGACCTGGCGGCAGATCCTGGACCAAACCATGGAACAGTTGTCCCCGATCGCGCCGTCCAGCGTTCTTATCCAGACGGAGTCGGCCTATATTTACCACTTTGACGGGCTGCGGTTCGCGGGCAAGATCGGTGGAGCCCGGATGGCTTTCCTGGGCAACTCCGACGACGGCACCGTGAATTACGAGTCGGCGCGCGCTGGCTGGAGCAAAGTGTTCGGAGCCAACATGGCACTGCCCACGCTCAGCACCGAGGGTGCGCGGCCCGCGCATGCCAGCCCGCAATGGAACGGCGGCCTCTACCGGCCGTTGCTGGAGAAAGTCCAGAACGAACTTGAGCCGCTGCCTCCTGAACCCGAGATACCGTCCTACAAGGAACCGAATGGCAAAGTCATCAGGCCTGCCTAGCCATTAATGGCCGTTCCGGAGCGCTTGGACCTCGTCGGCGGTGAGGCCGGCGTGCTGCAGGAAACCGCGGACATCCCCGAACTCGTGAGTGAAGCCGGCCAGGAAGTGCCTCATCGCTGCCTCCGGACTTTGCAGGATCATGAGGTCAGGGCTGAAATAGCTGGCAGGTGTTGAGGGCACACTCAGGCGCCACGTTTCAGCCATGACCTCCAGGACCGTGGGCAGGTTGGCGGTGGTTGCCGTGTAGTCTTCCACCACTTGGTCCTCGGTGCCGCCGGTTGCCAGGAGGCCAATGGCGGACACCACTCCCGTCCTGTCCTTACCCAACGAGCAATGCACCAGGGTGCGCTTGCCGCGGGCGACGGGCCGCAACGCGTCGGCTACCCACTCCGGTCGCAACCGGACCCAGCCCAGGTACAGTTCACCGAGGTCCTCGGCCGTTTCAACAGCCTGCAGCGACCCGGCCACGGTATTCGGGTCCAGCGGATTGTTGATGAGCTCGACGTCGGGCGGCACGACGGCGGCAAGCCTACCGCCGTCGTCGGGCCCGGCCACGTCCGGCGACTCGATGCTGCCCGAAGCAGTTCCGACATCACCCACGAGCCATGGGACCAAAGAACGCTCAAGCTCGCTCCGCAGGTCCACGATGGTTTGGATGCCGTGCGCCGCAAGGAAACCCGACGTTGCAGCGGCATCCAAACCGAATGGCTGGCTCCCCCTGAGTATCCGGCCACCGGCCAAGGGACGCAGATTGAGCACAGCCATGGTTCTATCCTTCTAGATTTGGCTCTTGAGGTCGGCCACGGAGTTCAGGATCTGGTTGGGCCGGAACGGGAAGGACACTATTTCTTCCCGCTGCGTGATGCCGCTAAGCACCAGGACCGTGTGAAGGCCCGCTTCCATGCCCGCAACAATGTCTGTGTCCATGCGGTCACCGATCATTGCGGTGGTCTCGGAGTGCGCATCGATCTGGTTCATTGCCGAGCGGAACATCATGGGGTTGGGCTTGCCCACGATGTACGGCTCGCGGCCCGTGGCCTTGGTGATCATGGCCGCGATGGCCCCGGTCGCCGGCATGGGCCCGTCCTTGGAGGGCCCCGTGGCGTCCGGGTTGGTGGCGATGAAGCGGGCACCGGCCAGGATGTGGCGGACGGCCATGGTGATCGCTTCGAAGGAGTACGTGCGCGTTTCGCCGAGCACCACGAAGTCGGGGTCGGTGTCCGTGAGGATGAACCCGGCTTCGTGCAGTGCGGTAGTGAGTCCGGCTTCGCCAATCGTGTAGGCGCGGTTGCCCGAATCCGAGGACTGGACCTGGTCCTTGAGGAACTGCGCAGTGGCCAGCGCTGACGTCCAGATGTTCTCTTCCGGGACTTCCAGGCCGGAAGCGCGGAGGCGGGCTGCGAGGTCGCGCGGGGTGAAGATGGAGTTGTTGGTCAGCACCAGGAAGCGCTTGGAGGTGTCGACCCAGCGCTGGATGAGCTCGGCCGCGCCGGGGATCGCCTGGTTTTCATGTACCAGGACGCCGTCCATGTCCGTGAGCCAACATTCGATCTCGTGACCGTTTCGGTAAACCGACGTGGACGTGTGGGGCGTGGATTCTTCTGCCATATTTGCCTCCGACTGGGGTTGTTCATGCACTGCGTCCCAGTCTTCCATCATTCCGGCAGACAGACATCCCGGGATGCCGCCTATGTGGATAGTTCTACCCATGTGGATAACGGCTGTGACTTGTGCTGTGTTGCTGGGACTGAACTACGCTTGGGTGCGGCGCATGCATGCTGCCACCGTGGGTCGGGGGATCGACACAGTGGATCCAGAAGCCGCCCGTGCTACAGCAGGTCCCCTTTTTCCTGATTGTCCATCGGTTTCCCAGACCAAACCGATGTCCCACAGCATCTGAAAGGGCCAGCCATGAGCAACGACAACGGGGCACCCCAGCCTCCCTACAACCCGGAAGGCGTGCCACAGCCACGCTATGGATCCGGTCAGGAACCTTATCGCCAGTACCAGCCGGGACAGCAATACCAACCCGGCCAGGCGCAGGAGGGCCAAACCGAGGCCTTCCCAACACAGCCAGCACCCACCCAGGCTTTCCCCGCGCAGCCCAACCAGCCCGGCTACCCCGGCGGACCCGCGCAGCCCGGCTACCCCGGCGGACCCGCGCAGCCCGGCTACCCCGGCGGACCCGCGCAGCCCGGCTACCCCGGCGGACCCGGCCAGAACCCGGGCGACCACAACAAGAAGTCCCTGTTCCTCATCCTGGGCGGCGTGGCAGTCGTCGTGATTGTTGCCCTGGTGGTGGCGTTCACTTGGCTGATTCCCTCCATGACCAAGCCGGTCGCGGAAAACACCCCGGCTCCCTCCGTGACCTCATCCGACGAGGCCTCAGAAGCAGCGGCCGAGCCGTCCGCGGAAAGCGAACCGTCCAGCGACCCGTCCGCGTCCACCGACATGCCCGCCGACGCCATTCCGTTGCCTGCAGTATGGGAAGGGTTCGCCGGCCCCACGAACGTTCCGGCCGACGGCGACCCGCTCTTCAGCAAGTGGGTAACGGGCGAATCGTCCTTCCAGTACCTTGCGGAATGGACACACGACGAGTCGTTCGGCATTACCAAGGATCCGACCACCGGCGAGGAAATCCAGAAGAAGGCCCAAGGGACGGTTGAGGCCGACGGCGACGGAATCGCGCTCGCCTACGCTTTCTTCGCTGAGTCCGAAGAGGGCAAGTTCGGCAAGGATCCTGCAGAGATCAAGAAGGCCATCCAGGACATCGAAGCCCGTTACAAGGGCATGACCGCTACCGAACTTCCCCAGAACCTGGTGGGCCACAAGTGCGCCTCGGACTTCAAGACCAGCATGCCGGAAGTACGCGAGTTCCGCCGTGGTGCCGCAGTTGTCATCGGTTTCACCTGCAGCAACGCACGTGGCGAAGCGATCCAGGCCGTGAACCTGTTCTCCGTGACGCCGTGGGGTACCCCGCAGATGCTCGGGGTCAGCGGACACAAGGAATACTGGGATGCCCACCCGGGCCTCTTTGAGCAGTTGGCCAACTCCTACCGCATCAACAAGTGGAAGATGGGCTAGGTCCGGCCGAACGGGAGCATGGGCAGGGCTAAAGTTGAGGGGTGACTGACCTTCCCCCCAACGCTGCCCTGCCCGCCCCTGCCGAGGTCCCAATCGGGACAACATCTGATGGCGAGGCAGAAGCGAAACCCGAGGTCGGCGTCGGGCCCTGGGAAGGCGAGTTGCCCGAAGGTGAGCACTGGGACCCGGACCTGTTGAGGGACGGTGACCGCCGCAATGTTGTGGACCAGTACCGGTACTGGAAGCACGAGGCCATCGTGGCGGACCTCGACTCCAAGCGCCACGACTTCCACATCGCCATTGAGAATTGGCAGCACGACCTCAACATCGGCACAGTGGTGCGGACCGCCAACGCGTTCCTCGCCAAGGAGGTCCACATCATTGGACGACGGCGGTGGAACCGTCGTGGGGCCATGGTCACCGATCGCTACCAGCACGTCCGCCATCACCCCACGGTTGAGGACTTTGTCCAGTGGGCTGAGGGGGAGGGGCTGGCGGTCATCGGCGTCGACATCTTCCCGGATTCCGTGCCGCTGGAAACCTACGACCTCCCAAGGAAGTGCGTCCTGGTGTTCGGACAGGAAGGCCCCGGCCTCACACCCGAGGTGCACGACGCCGCCGTCGCAACGCTGTCCATTGAGCAGTTTGGGTCCACACGTTCCATGAACGCGGCGTCGGCCGCGGCGATCGCCATGCACGCCTGGGTCCGCCGGCACGTGTTCCAGCAGCCGGTGTCCTGACCAACTCGGCGGAAGTGTTAAGAGCCTCAGTGACCCGAAACACGGGGCCCCGGCGGATATCGCTAGGATGGGTGCTAGCCGTAAGCGGTCTACTCCAGGGTTACCAACCCACAGACGAATTCAGCATAGGAGTCACCATGCCCATTGCAACCCCAGAGATTTACTCCGAGATGATCGATCGTGCGAAGGCTGGCGGTTTCGCTTTCCCCGCGGTGAATGTGACGTCGTCG
>NZ_JAVDSH010000014.1:0-103827 GCF_031455195.1 Paenarthrobacter nitroguajacolicus
CATCACGGTGGCGGCGTCGGCATCGGACGGTCACTCCACGCCGGGCAGGTCTCCGTCGCGGACGGCACAGACCTCGCCGCGGAGAAGCTCGAACGGCTCCTGACCAACGACCCCGGTATGGGCGTCATCCGCCACGTCGACGCCGGTTACGACCGCGCCATCGACGTCGCCAACGAACGCGGCGTCCGCATCCCCATGAACCAGGTCGTCTCCTCGGAAGCAAGCAAATGACCTTGTCCACTAGGCCTCAAACATCGCGGGTGTGCTCCGATTCGGAGACGCGGCAAACTGAAGCCGTGCCCACGATGCAGCCGGCTTCACGGCAGCAGGCTCCTGCCCGCGCTGTCACAGATTGGAACCCTGTCCGGTTTGCCCCGGAAACGGATTAGCCGGCCGTGGTGGTGGTCGTCGCGAAACAACCTGACCACCACCGCCGGTCTGTTGCTGCTCCACCTTTGACCGCGAATGAAAGGACCGATCCATGATCGTGATTGATGGCCAGCGGTTGGATTTCCGGGACATCGTCTCCGTAGCGGACGGCGAACAGGTTGCGCTTTCTCCGGAAGCCTTGGCACGCATGGAAGAGTCGCGACGGTCCGCGGAGGCCACTGCTTTGCGACGACCCGTCTATGGTCGCTCCACGGGTGTTGGGGCGAACCGGACGGTGTCGCTGGCTGAGGTTGATGGTGGAGACAGCCACGGGCTCAAGCTCCTGCGCAGCCATGCCGTGGATGCCGGGAAGCCGCTGGAACGGCGCACCGTCCGAGCCATGTTGGTTGTCCGGCTCTCCCAATTGGCCGCTGGCGCCTCAGGGATCAATCCAGCAATTGCCGAGGCGCTTGCTGAGCTGATCAACGCTGATGTCGTTCCCGAAATCCGGGAGTTCGGCGGCATCGGGACGGCCGATTTACAAGCTTTGGCCGGTACGGCCCTGACGATGCTCGGTGAACGCGAGCCTTTGGGTGGGGGAGAAGTGCCACGCCTTGTGGACCGCTGGGCTACGGCCGATGCCCTCCCCTTCATCAGCTCCAGCGCATTGACCATTGCCCGGGCGGTACTGGTTCATCAGGAGTTGTCCAGGCTCCTGGACAACGCTGCCTCCGTGGCCGCGATGTCCTTCGTAGCGATGTCCGGCAATGCAGAGGCGCTGAGCCCGGCGGTGGCAGCGGCGGCGGACACCCCGGCTGTGGCACAGGCAGCCAACGCGTTCCATGGGCTGGTCCAGGGCAGTGGCACACCGGCTCGAATCCAGGACCCGTACTGCCTGCGGACCCTGCCGCAAATTTTCGGTTCCCAATGGGAGGAATTGGCGGCGCTGGGTTCTTTGCTGCGCCGTCTGGTTACCGCAGGCAACGAGAACCCTATGGTTCATGGCTCCCCGGCCGAGGGCAGCAACGATGTGGCCCATCATGGGCTCTTCCAGATGACCAACCTCGCCAGGCGCATCGATGCCCTGCAGGTGGCTGTGGGTGCCGCGTGCGCAACTCACTTGCGAAGGATTGATCTCCTTTGCGACCCCAACTACACGGGCATGCACCCCTTCCTGGCTGAAGATGCAACGGGTCAGTCCGGCGTCATGATGCTGGAGTACGTTGCAGCGGCTGCAGCGGGAAAGATCCGCGCCAATGCGCAGCCAACAAGTCTGCAGACCGTCGTGCTGTCCTTAGGCTCTGAGGAAGACGCAAGCTTCGCGAGCCTGGCCTCGGCTCAGCTGGAGTCCACGGCGGAAGCCCTGGCGACCATCACCGCCGTCGAACTGGTTTGTGCTGCGCGGGCCATGAGACTGCAAAAGCGGAGAGCCGACGAGTTCAGCAGCCCGAAGCTGCGCGCCATGTTGGAGGCCGGATTCACGTTGCCGTCCGAGATGGGCGACCGTGACCTGCGGGGCGATGTTGAACGGGCCCTTCAGCTTGTTCGCGCCGCCAACTGACGTCGACTGTGCACTGACCGGTCTTGCCATGACAAAGAACGGCAGGCAGTCCGTGGACTGCCTGCCGTTCTTCTTGCCGTAAAGAGCGTGTTCCGGTGTTAGTGCGCCGGAACAGAATCCTTGGCCGCAGCCTTGGGATCCGTGAGCTTCTTGTTGGGCAATGCGAAGCTGATCAGGAATGCGATGATCATGAGCCCAGCCGCGGTCAGCATGACCACATCAATGGCTTGGGCAAAACCCTCGGTGATGGGCCGGGTGAGCGTGCTGTTGGCCGAATGCAGCCAGCTGGTGTCATTCAGTGAGTCGTTATTGGCGCCGTTTTTGAAGAAATCAAAAAGCTTGGCATTCGCGGGGTCGGAGGCGACGGCCGGATCCCGCATGACGGCTTGGTAATCCGGGCTGGAGGCGGCTGTCTTCATGCCATCAGCGATCTTGTCAGCTGCCGTGCTGAACAGCATCGAGATGAACACGGCCGTGCCCACTGCGCCACCCATCGAGCGGAAGAACGCAGCCGTGGAAGTACCCACGCCCATGTCCTTGGGTGGGACGGAGACCTGCATGGCGAGCGTGAGCGGCTGCATGCAGAAGCCCAGGCCGACGCCGAAGAACACAGCAATCAATCCGGGAACCCAGAGGCCCGTGTCGACTCCGAGTACGAAGCCCATGACGGTTGCCGCGGCTGCCAGGACTGCCGTTCCCATGATGGGGAAGATCCTGTAGACGCCGGATGAGGAGATGGTCCGTCCGGCGGAGATGGAACCGAAGAGGATGCCTACGGTGAAGGTGATCATCATCAGGCCAGCCTCGGTGGGGGTGAGGCCCTTCACCAGCTGTAAGTACATGGGCAGCATGGCAATCGCGCCGAACATGCCGATACCGATGATGAAGTTCAACAGCGAGGACAAGCCGAAGGTGGTGTTCTTGAAGAGGCGCAACGGAATCAACGCGTAGTCGCCGGCACGCTTCTCGGCCAGCAGGAACGCCACAATACCGATGACGCCCAGGCCGTAGCAAAGCCATGATCCCGCAGAGGACCAACCCCACGTGCGGCCCTGCTCAGCCACCAGCAGCAGCGGAACGATGGCCAAGGTGATGGCGGCAGCGCCCCAGTAGTCGATCTTCTGTTTCACGTGCCGCGCGGGCAGGTGCAGGTACATGAAGACCACAACCAGCGCTGCGAGGCCGATAGGCAGGTTGATGAAGAAGACCCAGCGCCAGCCGTCGAAGCCCAGGATGTTGGCCGAGCCGGCGAAAGCGCCGCCAATCACGGGGCCAAGAACCGAGGAAATGCCGAAGACGGACATGAAATAGCCCTGGTATTTCGCCCTGTCCTTCAGCGCAACGATGTCGCCGATGATGGTCAACGCCAGTGCCAGCAAGCCGCCGGCGCCAAGCCCCTGGATGCCGCGGGCAATGGCGAGCTCCGTCATGGAGTGGACCGATCCCGCGTACAGGGAGCCGGCCAGGAACACCAGGATGGCTATGAGGTACAGGGGCCGACGGCCGAAGATGTCGCTGAGCTTGCCATAGAGCGGCGTGCTGACCGTGGAAGTGATGAGGTACGCCGTGGTGGCCCACGCCTGAAGTGACAAACCATCGAGGTCGTTGGCGATGGTGTAGATGGACGTGGACACAATGGTCTGGTCCAGTGAGGACAGGAACATGCCGAGCATGAGTCCCACCATGACGGTGAGCGTCTGACGATGCGTCAGCACCTCACCGGCGGCCCGCACGGGCGTGGATTTGGACATATCTTCTCCAGAGATGGCAGAAAAGGGATTAAGCAGGATAGTTGCTTTCAGTAACTATCCTAATGCCTGTTTGATTCCCGGAGCGAGAATATTTCCTTGGCAGGGATGGTCGGTGACGCGCTGGCCGGTGTCAGCGCTCCACCAGGATGCCGTCCGGGTCGCAGTAGATCATCACGCCGGGCTGTATGCGCACCCCATCGAGGACAAGATCCACATCTGTCTCGCCCCCGCCGGTTTTGGCGCTCTTCCTGGGGTTGCTGCCGAGGGCTTTGACGCCCAAGGGCAAGTGGGCGATGGCCATTCTGTCGCGCACAGCACCGTTGATGACCACCCCGGCCCACCCGTTGGCTACGGCGCTTTCAGCGATCATGTCGCCCATGAGTGCCGTTCGCAGGGATCCTTGGCCGTCGATTACCAGGACGGCTCCCTCTCCTGGCGTGCCCAGCACGGTCTTCACCAGGGCATTGTCCTCGAAGCACCGAACGGTGCGCACACGCCCGCTGAAGTGGGAGTGCCCGCCAAGGTCCTGGAACTGCAGGGCAATGGACTCAAGTTCTTCGCCGCGTTCATCGTAGAGGTCGGCTGTATTGGGTTGCTCGTTCACAGTGCTGCTCCTTCGTCGGTTCAAGGCCACACTAACCTCCCGCGCACACTCCCACCGCGTACTTTTCGGGCATATGTGGATAAAGCGCTGGATGGCGGTCCGGTGTCGTCCTGCCACGCTAGGCTGAATCCAAAGATTGATATGAGGGGGAATCTTCCATGAGCCTGTCCGACCTTCCGGGCCCGGTGCCGGACCCAACCGCCGTCCACGGCGGTGCCACGACGGCACTGGCCGAACCGGTTGATCGGGTCCGGCCGCTCTGGGTTACGGGCGTAGTGCTGGTTAACCTGGGTATCAACGCTGCGTTTTTTGGTCCCCTGCAGGTGCTTCTGGGGCAACAGGCCGCGCATTTTGACGAGGGTCAGAAGGAAGCGATCCTCGCGCTGGTGACAGGGTGCGGTGCGGCCGTTTCCATGGTGGCCAACCCCTTGTTCGGCGCCTTCAGCGACCGGACTACCTCCCGGTTTGGACGCCGTGTTCCCTGGGTCCTCATGGGCGCCATACTTGGCGCAGTCGCCCTTGTGGCTCTGGCCGGTGCTCCGAACGTTGCCGTGATGGCGTTGTTGTGGTGCTTGGTGCAGGCCGGAGCCAATGCCATGTACGCCGCAATAACAGCCGCTGTACCGGACCGCGTTCCCGTGCCACAGCGGGGAACGGTCGGCGGGCTGGCTGCCATGGGCCAAACCGTGGGAATCCTCGTTGGTGCAGTCATTGCGGCCGTCGTAGCTGGAAACTTTGCGGCCGGTTACTGGGTGTGCGCCGCGGCGCTGTTGGCCGGCGTCGTGCTTTACCTGTTCAAGAGCGACGACCAACCACTGCCGCAGCAGGAGCGGCCGCCGTTCAGCCTGTGGCGGTTCGTCGGGGGCTTCTGGGTTTCGCCCAAACGCTATCCGGATTTCGCCTGGGCTTGGCTGACCCGGCTCCTGGTCAGCACCGGTAACCACATGGTCACGCTGTATCTGCTCTTTTTCCTCAGCGATGTCGTCCGGCTTAAGGAAACGGAGGGTATTGAGCCGGAATTTGGCGTGCTGGTCCTGACCGGCCTTTACGCGGTGACCGTCATCATCACCAGCGTGCTGGGCGGACGGCTGAGTGACCGGATGGGCAGGCGGAAGCCCCTGGTCATAGCATCGTCAGTCATCATCGCTGCAGCGTCTCTGATCCTTGCTTTTGCCCCTACCTGGATTGGGGGACTTGCAGGCGCGGCGGTACTTGGAATCGGTTTCGGAGCCTACCTTGCGGTGGACTTCGCGCTCATCACCCAGGTCCTCCCAACGGCGTTGGACCGCGGCCGCGACCTCGGTGTCATCAACATCGCGAATTCCCTGCCCCAAGTGCTCGCCCCGGCGATTGCCTTCCTGTTTGTTGACTCCTTGGGCGGCTACGTCTCGTTGTACATAGCCGCCGCAGTCATTGGGCTCCTCGGTGCCGTGTTCGTTGTGAAGATCAAGAGCGTCGACTAGGCCTAGAAGACGGCCGTGAAGCCACCCCAGCCCCAACCAACGACGGATTGTCCGTACCACCGGATGTCCGGTCGCCCGCTGGTCAGGTAATCGGAACCGTTGCCGTAATACATGGTCAACTGCCCTGTGGAATTGATGCTGTAAGCGTCCATCTTGTTGTCCCCATTGAAGTCGCCGGCTGAACCCACGGTGGTCATACCGCCAAACCCTGTACCGATGCGCTCTCTGCCGGCAAACCATCCGTTGCGGGAGGACTCATGCAGCGTCAGGTCCCCATAGATGTCACGGGAGACAACACCCAGTTTGCTCGTCCCTCCGAAGTGGCCAATCGCGAATACAGGACTCTGGTTGATCCAATAGGTGTCCACCCCGTAGGGCTGCAGGAATCCGCCCCGTCCGTTGCCCGGGTACAGAATCGCTTGATACCAGCGATCAACAACAAGCAGATCATTGGTCCCATCGCCGTTGAAGTCGCCGGCCCCTGAGATGGCACTGAAGTCCTGCCAGCCCTGGCCGATCTGGAAGGCGTTCTTCCAGCCTCCTGTGCCGTTGCCCTGGTAAAGGAAGAGTCGTCCTTGCGCGTCGCGGCCAATAACGTCCACTGTGCCGTCACCATCAAAGTCTCCGGGCGAGAACAGGGTGTTGAAGACGTTCCAACCGGTGCCGAGAACTTGTGCCGGACGCCAGTTGCCCCTGCCATCCGTGGGGTAAAGGAGAAGCCGGCCGGCGGCGTCACGCGCAAAAATGTCCAGGGTGTCGTCGCCGTTGAAGCCCCGTGCCCGCGGTTTCGCCGCGATTCGCAGCGGATAGTCCGCTTGCAGTGTCAGGCGTGATTCCGCGTCGTAGGAGACGGTGACAAGAACGCCGACCACCCTGCCGAGGTCAGCAGCTGTGGCCCGGTAGGTCGAGCCCGTAGCGCCGGGGATTACTTGGCCGTCCCGTGTCCATTTGTAGCTGAAGGCAGGCGTTCCGCCCGCTGGAACCACAAAGGGTGCGTAGCCTCCCAACTCGGCGCTGAGCACGCCACCCACTGTGGGGTCCCCCTTGAGCTGCGGCTGGCCCATGAATACCTGCCGGGGCGAGGCTGCCACGAAGGAAGCCGCATGAGCCGGAGTGGATGACGGCGCGGCGGTGGCCGGACCGGCTGCAACAGGAGCGGCCAAGGCTCCGGCACCGGCAATCACCGATGTTGTCAGTAGTGCGAGGACGCGGCGCACCCGGCTGGTTGCGGACGATCGCAGGATATTTACATGCTCCAAAGTTTCCCCCCAAGTGGCTAGAAGACGGCGGTGAGATAGCCCCAGCCAGTGCCGATCTGGTACGACTGCCGGTACGAGTAGCTGTCTGTGCTCATTTCTTCGCCGCGGAAAACGCCTTGGTCAGTCACACTGAAGAAGTAGTTATAAATCTCTCCTGGATTGAAGCCGCCCAAGGGACCCATGTACCGGTTGGAAGCGTAGTTTCCGTCCAGAACCCGGGAAGAAGTCCATCCACCCTTGCCATCGGGATAGTAGGCGTTCAGCCTTCCGTCGGTTCCTCTCGCAAGGATGTCGGAGACCCCGTCGCCGCTGAAATCGCCCGGGGTAAACACCTTGTTGAAGATATTCCACCCCTGCCCGACTTGCGATGCCGGAAGCCATCCACCACGGCCGTTGCCGGGGTAGAGGAAGAGCCTTCCCTGGGCGTCGCGGGCCAGGATGTCGCTGGTACCGTCACCGTTGAAGTCACTGGCGGGAATGATCTCGCTGAAGACACCCCAACCGGTACCAATCACTGAGGAGCCCAGCCAGCCGGCGCGTCCATTGCCCCGGTACAGCCACAGCTGTCCTGAGGTGTCCCGGGCCAGGACGTCCATGAAGCCATCACCGTCAAAGTCGCCGGGAGATGAGAGGGACGTGAAGCCGGCCCAGCCCCACCCTATGTCCTTGCTTCCGCTCGTGAAATCTCCTCCAGGGGCGCCGGAAAACAGCGTCAGCGTGCCATTCGGCTTCCTGGTGATCACATCCGGCCGAGAGTCGCCATCGAAGTCGCGCAGGAGCGAGTGCATCCTGACCGTCGGGTCCGATGGGCTGCGGAAGATGCCCACCACACTGCCGCCGTAGCTGACCACCGCCGCGACGCCGATTTGCTTACCGACCTCATAGGGCTTGGGGACGTATGTGTCGCCGGTGGCCCCGGCTATGGGCTTTACCTTGTCCATAAGCCATTGGTAGCTCACCGATGGTTTGGCTCCTGCCGGCAGTCCTTTGATGGTTGAGGCATCGAACACTGCTTTGGTGGGGGTGCGGACCGAGACATTGGGAGCCAGATGAGGTTCGGTTGCATCCACCAGGTAGAAGGGTGCGGTTTCCACGGTTTCGGGAAGGCGTCCCGGTGCCATGGCTGTGAGCTTCAGGGTCAGGCCGGACCCCGTGCCTGCATAAGTGTCCGGAACGTAGAACTCCCCGGCGTCAGCGTTCTGCCGGACGCCATCCCTGAACCACTCGTAGCTGTACGATGACGGCGGCGCCGACCATGTCCCGTGATCAACGGAGAACGAGGCGTAGGAGTATCCGGCCTCTTTGCGGATGCCAAGTCTGGGTGGAACCAGATTGGAATTGGGAACCAGGACACTACCGGGGTTGTTCACAGTGAAGTCGAGGCTTTCCCACGACACCGGCAGAGTGGGTTGATTGGGGGAGCCGCGGTAGTACGCCAGGGAGTCGGAGCCGTAATAAATGACCACGCTCTGAAGCTTGTGCAGACCATGGGAGAAAGCGCCGGTGACCGGAGTTGATGCGGTTGCCGTGAGTGGACCAGCAGCGGGCGTACCTGTCCATTCAAGGCGGTTTTCGGTCGCCAGGGATCCGTCTTTGAAGACGAAGACCACCCGCTGGGCGCGCTGGGCCAAGGTGAAGTTGATTTGAACTGCCGAGCCAGGGGTAACAGTTTCCGGCGAAGCGCGTTTCATGGCCGTGACCTGCGGCGCGGGTTGGTCAGCCGCCATAGCCGGCGGGCCCGTCAACACGGCCCCTGGCGCAACCAGGGCTGCGGACATGGTCAGCCCCATGAGGAATCCAAGAAGTCGATGCGCTGTACGTTTACGACCAGTCTGTGCTGGGCTGGTTATGGTCAAGGGATCCCCCGGGGATGAGAAGTCGGTGCGGGCTGGGCATGGGTTAGAAGACGGTGTTGAAGGCGTTCCAGCCCCAACCGATGGTGGCTTGGCGTTTCAGCGCGATGTGGCCCAGCCCGTAGAACATGGTGAGCCGTCCATCGGGGGATATTCCGAACACTTCCGGAACCCCATCGCTGTCGAAGTCACCGGGCGCTCCAATGCGGGTGAAGCCTCCCCAGCCATACCCCGCGTAAGCACTGAAGGCGTTAGGTGTCCACACGTTGTCGGCGAAGTATCCGTTGCCGGCCCCCGAGTACTTCCTGAGGTTGCCGTCGCGGTCACGGGCGAATATGGAGCTGGTGGACGGGGAGACAAAGGCATTGAACTCACCCCAGCCGCCGCTGAGCGTGTATGGAGCGAGGAAGCCGCCCCGACCGTTTCCGGGATACATCACCATGGTGTTGGACGAATCCCTGACAATGAGATCAGCCGTTCCGTCCCCGTTGAAGTCGCCAGGGGCCACAATGTCCTTCACGGCGCCCCACCCTTGGCCAATCTGGTAGGAGCGGAGCCAGCCACCTTGGCCGTTGCCCTGGTAGAGGAATAGTCTTCCGGCACTGTCCCTCGCCATGACATCCACGTTTCCGTCGCCGTCGAAGTCGCCGGGCGAAAGCAGGGATGTGAAGCCGCCCCATCCTTGGCCGATTTTCTGTGCCGGCAACCAGCCGCCGCTTCCATTGCTGGGGTACAGCCAGAGGTTGCCGGCGGCGTCACGAGCAAATATGTCGCCAGTGCCGTCCGCGTTGAATCCCTTGCCCCGGGTCTTGTCTGCGATGCGGCCCCTGAGATCCACCACTTCGGTGACCACAGTGCCTGCGTCGAAGCGTGCCGTGACCCCGGCCGTGATGATGACGCCCTTGTCCGCCAGCGTGGGCTTGTATTCCCTGGAGGTTGCGCCGGGAATAGGAGTTCCGTTGCGCTTCCAGACGTAGGTGTAACTGGGCTGTCCGCCAACGGGGTCAACCCCTGCGGGCCCATGGTCCAGCCTCAGCAGGCCGCCAACGGACGCATCGCCGTTGATGTTCAAATTACCCACCCAGGCGCGGCGCGGCATGGGCCCAACAGGGGTCAAGGAGACGACGGCGGGTAGGTACCCGGCTGCCCGGGCGGTGAAGCGCACCCAGATCATGTTTCCTGGGTCCACGGTCATATTGGACTGGTAGGTGTTATGGATGGCGTAGTCGATGGGAGAGCCATTCCTGTACCACTGGTAGTCGGAGAAAGAAGGTTCCACCGGCCACGTCCCCGAATTGATGCCGAGAACCGTGTTGTACACCAATGCTCCATTGATGCCCGGGGCCACAGTTGGTGTGAGTTTCGGCAGTACATTTGCTGGGTTGCTGACTGCGAAGTTGCCTCCGGCGAGTTCTGCGCGGGCTACGTTGCCTGTGGGTACGGCCGATGTCCGTTCCAAGGATCCGTCACGGTGGTAGGTGTCCTTGGCCAGCCCATCGAAGTAGGTGACCTCCACGCGTTCCAGAGTGTAAGCACCTGCTGCCTGCGCGGCCGTAACCGCTGCTGTTGCCGTGACCGTTTGCGGCCCGGACAAGGGGTTCCCTCCCCACGCCAGCTCGAAGGTGGTTACCTCGGACGGATCCCGATAAACCAGCCTGACAGCCTGGGCAAGCTGGGATAGCTTGATCTGGACTCCTGCCGTCTGTCCGGGAGCGAACGTGGCCTTTGCGGGAACCAGGGACACCGGGACCGGTGCCACGTAGGGGAGCAATGGGTTCTTGACTTTGAAGTCCTGTGCGGCTGGATCACCGAAGGGCGTGGTCCCTGTGCCTGGTGGATAAACGCTGCCTCCCCGGTAATAGACCTGGGAGGCGCCCGCCGTCGTAATTACCTGGACGTAGCTGACCTCGATCGCCCCGGATGGCCATGAGGAAGCAGAAGCCACGCCGGACACCAGGCCCTTTTGGGCACCCGCCGGTTCAACCCATGCCAAGGTGTGGCTGCCGGCTATGCTCCGCAACCCGACTTCCACCCGCTTCACGGGCACAGAGGTGGCAAAACTGAAAATCACGGGAGCGCCGGCATCCACAGTAGCCGCCGACGTCCGCGCGAAGGCGGAGAGAACGGGACCTGCCGCGTGCGCCGGAGGCGCCGGGGTCAACAAGAGAGCGGTCAGGGCGACCACCACGGCGATCAGCAGAGTACGGGCTGATGTGGACGCAGAATGAGAGCGCGCAGCACCAAGGTGCGCAGCAGGATGAGACCCCAAAGATTCCCCCAGAAGTACAGGCCAGCGCGGCCTGTAGAGGCCAATTGAGATGAGGATACAGCCACGTGGCCCCGGGAAAAGCAGATGAGAATGAAATACCGAAATTGGTATCAATGTGACGCACCTCAAGTGCGCATATCAACCGAAATAGGCTTAGAAGACGGCCGTGAACCCGCCCCAGCCCCAGCCGATGACGCCGGAACCGTTCCAGCCGCCGTCGCCGTCGCCGTAATAAGCCACCAGTTGTCCCGAGCCGTCCACAGCGTAGACGTCCACGTTGCCATTGGCGTCGATGTCCCCTGCAGAGCCTATGGCGCTCATACCTCCCCAGCCTTGGCCAACAACGGTCATGGTGGTAAAGCCGCCGTCGCCGTTGCCACGGTAGAGGCGAAGTGCTCCGGAGGAATCGCGCGCCAGGAGGTCCACTGTGTTGTCGCCGTCGAAATCTCCCGGAGTGATGATCTTGTTGACCACATTCCAGCCGCTGCCCGCCAAGGAACGTGGCAGCCAGCCGCCCTTTCCGTTGCCGGGGTACAGATACAGGAGGCCATTGGCGTCCCGGGCCAGGAGATCGTTGTTACCGTCGCCGTTGAAGTCGCCGGGGGCCACGATCATGGTGAATGCGTTCCAGCCACTGCCGACCTGCCGGCCTGCGTAGAACCCGCCGTTGCCCGTGCCTGCGTAGACGAAGAGGTTGCCCGCTGCGTCCCTTGCCAGGATGTCGTTGACGCCGTCGCCCGTGAAGTCTCCGGGGGAGAGGACAGTGGTGAAGCTGTTCCATCCCGGGCCCACTGTTCTAGGGGATTCCCAGGTGTTGTTGACGCGTGAGTACAGCATGAGGGTGCCATCAGTCCGGCGGGCCAGGAGCTCGTGGGCGCCGCGGCCGGTGAACCCGTTGGCACGGTTGGACGCTGCGATCGGTGCGGTTTCTTCGCTGCTGACCTCTTGGGCGTCACAGCCGTTCTGGCTGGCCACCACGTGTCCGGCGATGGTCTTCCCGCGGTCTTTTTCGTCAAGGGTGTACTGATAGAAGTTCGGATGGTCGGTGGCAAGGACACCGTCGCGTGTCCAGTAGACCCGGTAGTCCGGGCCCGCCGCAGCGCCGCAGCCAGAGTAGGTGCCCGGCTCAATCTCCAGCGTGAGCGTGGAGCCCACATACGGAGCGCCGTGGATCACGGGATTGTCCGGATCCATGGTGGCCATGGCGGGTGCGGGTGATACGGCCATCGCGGCAACCACAGCCGCGGCGAAACCCGCCACGATCCGGCGCACGCCGGACGTCGGGCGCTTTGAAGCCTTCATGGTGTCCTCCCCAGACTTTATGAGGACAATTCTAGCGCGGCTGGGCTTTCCCTAGAAGATCGCTGTGAAGTTACCCCAGCCGTTCCCGGCAACCACGGAGTCCTTCCATCCCGTCCGGCCGTTGCCGAAGTACACCACCAGGCGGCCCTGTTGGTCCACGCCGTAAACGTCGTTGAAGCCGTCGTTGTTGTAGTCGCCCGCAGCGCCCACCGACTTCAGGGCATTCCAGCCGACGCCGATCAGCCAGGACCGCGTCCATCCGCCGGCGCCGTTGCCGCCGTAAAAGTAGAGGTAGCCGTTGCGGTCCCTGGCGAGCACGTCCACGGAGCCGTCGCCGTTGAAGTCACCCGGCGTCAGCAAGGCGTCCATCACCTGCCAGCCCTGCCCGACGGCGGTACGCGCCAACCAGCCCCCGGAGCCATTGCCGGGGTACAGGTACAGGGCGCCGCCCGGTTCGCGGGCCAGAATGTCGTTGGTGCCATCACCGTTGAAATCGCCGGGACTGACGATCTGGTCAAAAACGTTCCAGCCCCTGCCAATCACCTGGCCGGGCTTCCATCCGCCGGTTCCGTCTCCGGAGTAAAGGTACAAAGTCCCGGCTGCGTCCCTGGCCAGGACATCGGACTTGCCGTCGCCGTCAAAGTCGCCAGGCGAAAGGACAAGGTTGAAGCCACCCCAGCCCCAGCCCACCGTGCGGGGAGCATCCCACGCGCTGCCTTGGCGGCCGAACAGCTGCAGGGAACCGTCGGTGGTCCGCGTAAGGAGTTCAAAACTGCGGCCGGAGAAGCCGGCTGCCCTGTTGACCGCGCCCACAGGTTTGGTTTCATTGCTGTGCAGCGACTCGCCTCCGCAGGCGGTTTTGCTGGCCGTGACGTGCACTGCCATGCGGGCGCCGGTGTCTTGCGGTTTCAGCGTGTAGCTTTGAGCCGTTTCGCCTGCCACCAGGAAACCGTCCCGGGTCCAATAGACGGTGAAGTCCGGGCCCTTCCCGCCGCCGCAGCCGTAAAAGGTGTAGGGGCCGATCTCCGTAGTCAGCTTCTGCCCGACGAACGCGTCTCCCGTCAGTATGGGATCGGGACCGCTGGGAGCTGCCGACGCCGGCATTGCGCCAAGTGCCATGGCCGCCACAGTGGCGGCCAGCAGAGCTGCTGCCACCCGACGTCGAAATCCCTGCATGTGTTTCCTCCCGTGTACCAGACCTGTTGAGAAGTGTATGTGGGGGCGGCCACAATACGGGGGAGCGGCATGCATGCTGCGGCGTTGGGCCAGCTCTCAGGAAACGGTCATTTAGCTCCCGTATCATTGATGCGATCGGCCAGCCGCGGGTCTTTACGCAGCCGGCCGTTTCCTTGTCAGCCTGCCAAGAGATCGCCGGAAATGCCCGTATCAAACTCACTGGAACCGTACTCCCTTGACCTGACCACGGGGTTGCCCCGTATGGCTGCCGCGCCCACCACACCGCGACAGCAGCTGCGCTATGCCCGCATCCTCAAGACAGCTGCCGGCTTTGCCCAGCGGCAGTTCGATACCCTGAGCCTCTCCGACGTCGCTGCGCGCGCCGACGTCCCGCTGGGCACGCTGTACCGGTATTTTCCCTCGACCGCACACCTCATGCTCGCCGTCTACCGGCAACAGCTGAGAGAGCTCAGGGATGGCGTCCGTCGCCGGGAAGGCAAGGGGCACGCGCTCGCGGGTTTGATGATGGAGATCTTCCACTTGAGGGTGATGCAGCCCGGCGTGGAGCACTGCCTGATCCGTCCCGCAGGCAAGGATGAGGATACGGCGCAGCTGCTGCGTGAAATCGATGCCTTGTCCGAGGAAGTCGTTGGTTCCCTGAGCAAGGACACCGGTAAGGACACCGTGCGGGCCCGCATCCTGCTGCACCTGGTGAGTGGTCTCGTCCAGGCTGTCCGGTGCCGTCGATTGTCCCTGTTTGAGGCAGAAAAGGACCTTAAGAAGGCCTGCACGCTGCTGACCGGCGATTAGCAAAGCTACCCGGTGGTCTAGACCGATCCCCTCCGAGAAGCCGCTTTATGGCATGACGTGGCTCACACTTTCGGCTGGTTGAACGTTTTACTCTTGAATCGTCTCTCTTGGTATTGAATCTTGTACCCTTCGCCGTTCCCTAGGCTGGAAGGACCGAAGCGGCTAGCAGCCCCCTTACCTGCAGAAGCAACGCCGGGCCAGCCACCCTTGGCCCGCACAGCAGTTCTGTTCCTGCCCTGACATCGTGCCGTGGGACCACGGCTAGCCTGAGGAGACAACGACGTGTCCATCGAGACAATTGCTACTGACAACGACGCCCTGGTACTGAGCGAAGAAGAGATCTTTGCAGCCCATGAGGGCGGCAAACTGACCATCTCCAGCACCGTACCCCTGGATAACAAGCGCGATCTTTCCATCGCCTACACCCCCGGAGTTGCGCAGGTCAGCCGCGCAATCCACGCCAACCCGGAGCTCGCCCGCACGCACACCTGGGCAGAGCGCCTTGTTGTGGTTGTCAGCGATGGCACCGCAGTCCTCGGCCTCGGCAACATTGGGCCCAGTGCTTCCCTGCCCGTCATGGAGGGCAAGTCTGCCCTGTTCAAGTCCTTTGGCGATCTCGACTCCATTCCGTTGGTACTGAACACCACCAATGTCGATGAGATCATCGAGACCCTGGTCCGCCTCCGTCCGAGCTTCGGCGCAGTCAACCTCGAGGACATTTCGGCTCCCCGCTGCTTCGAGCTGGAAGAGCGCCTCATCGAAGCACTGGATTGCCCCGTCATGCACGATGACCAGCACGGCACCGCCGTCGTGGTCCTCGCAGCGTTGACCAACGCCGCCAAAGTGACCCAGCGCGAACTCGCCGGCCTCAAGGTGGTTGTTTCCGGCGCCGGTGCCGCAGGCATCGCCATCGCCGAAATCCTGCTGGCGGTTGGCATCAAGGACGTCATCCTGCTCGATTCCAAGGGTGTGGTGAACGCTGAGCGTGCCGACCTCGTGGCTGATCCCGGCAGTGTCAAAGCCCGGATGGCCGCACGCACCAACCCCCGTGGGGTCACCGGCGGCCCGGGCGAAGGCCTCACCGGCGCCGACGTCTTCGTTGGCGTCTCCTCCTCCAAGCTGGACGAAGAGCACCTGAAGCTCATGAACGATCAGTCGATCGTGTTCGCGCTGTCCAACCCGGATCCGGAAGTACTGCCCGAGGTAGCCCAGAAGTACGCTGCCGTTGTTGCCACCGGCCGCAGCGACTTCCCCAACCAGATCAACAACGTCCTTGCCTTCCCGGGCATCTTCCGTGGGGCACTGGACGCTGGCGCCCGCCGCATCACGCCAGCCATGAAGATCGCCGCTGCCAACGCCATTGCTGAGCTTGCCGCAGAGGACCTCTCCGCCGACTACATCGTGCCGAGCCCGCTGGATGCACGCGTGGCACCCGCCGTCACCGCGGCAGTTGCTGCCGCTGTAGCCGAGTAGCGTTCACCAACACAAGACCGACGACGGCGACGCCTCCCGTGCTGGGGAGCGTCGCCGTCGTTCTTTGGTTGTCAGGCTGGGCTGCCGGGCGCACCTAGACTGGGCCCATGAATGCCGAACTCATCGTGACCATCCTCTGCGGCCTGGCCATTGCGGTGGGTGTCGCCGGAACCATCATTCCCGTGCTGCCGGGCAGTATCCTCATTGGCGCGAGCCTGCTGGCCTGGGCCATCTGGGGAGGTGCCGGTCCGGTGGGCTGGGTGATCTTCGCCGTCGGGATGGTGTTCGTGGTGGCGGGTATGGCCGCCAGTGCGGTGCTGACCGGACGCAAGCTCAAGCAACACGGCATTCCCAACAGGTCGGTGCTGATTGGCGTGATCCTGGGAGTCGTGGGAATGTTCGTCATTCCCGTCGTGGGGCTCTTCGTGGGCTTCGCCGTCGGGCTTCTCCTCAGTGAAGTCCAGCGGACCCGCAACTTCCCCGCCGCCCTGAAATCCAGTGGTGCCGCGCTCAAGGCGACCGGCATCGGCATCCTGGTGGAGTTCGGACTCGCCTGCGCTGCGGCGAGTACCTGGATCATCGGTGTGTGGATCGACGCCGTGAACGGCTAAGCCCCTCAGGACGGGCGTCCTTAAACAGCCAATTCGACGGCTCGCTGCGCATTCGACGGCTCAAACCGTCTATATGGCAGTAAGCCGTCGAATCGGGAAAGCAAAGCCCTACTTCAACACGATCGTCCTGTTCCCATTCAGGATGATCCGCCCCTCGCAGTGCCAGCGAACGGCGTTGCTGAGGGCCTTGCATTCGGTGTCCCGGCCGGCGGCTACCAGATCGTCGGGCCCGAACGTGTGGTCCACTTCCACTACCTGCTGGGCGATGATGGGACCCTCGTCCAACTCGCCGTTCACGTAGTGGGCTGTGGCGCCCACAGTTTTCACGCCACGTGCATAGGCCTGGTGGTAGGGCTTGGCTCCCTTGAAGCTAGGCAGGAATGAGTGGTGAATGTTGATGGCCCGGCCGTCGAGCTGCCGGGCGAGATCGTCGCTGAGAACCTGCATGTAGCGGGCCAGGACAATGAGTTCCACGTCCAATTCGTCGATGATCTCCAGCAGGCGCCCCTCGGCGGCGGGTTTTGTCGCAGCCGTGACTGGGATGTGAAAGAACGGGATTCCGTGCCACTCGGCAAGTCCCTGATGATCGGTGTGGTTGGACACGACGCCCACCACGTCGATGGGCAACTCTCCGATCCGGGCCCGGAACAGCAGGTCGTTCAGGCAGTGCCCGAACTTGGAGACCATGATCAACACACGGCGCTTGTACCCCTGGCGTTCCAGCTGCCAGTTCATGCCGTACTTCTCGCCGACGGGGCAGAAGGATGAACGCAGGGTCTCCAGCGTGGACTCGTCGCCGTCGGACGCGAAGTGGACCCGCATGAAGAAGTGGCCCTCGGCGCGATCGCCGAACTGCTTGTTGTCGATAATGTCGCAACCGTGTTCCAGCAGGAAGCCGGACACCGCGTGCACGATTCCGGGACCTTCAGGGCAGTCGAGGGTCAGGACGTGCTCCACGGTTGTCCTGGCAGGGGACACAGTGGCAGTTTCAGTTTGGATGGCAGTCATGGCTAGCACTCCACTACGTTGACGGCGAGGCCCCCACGGGAGGTCTCCTTGTACTTGGATTTCATGTCTGCGCCTGTCTCGCGCATTGTCTTGATGGCTTTGTCGAGGGACACTTTGTGGCTGCCGTCGCCGTGCAGGGCCAGGCGGGCGGCGTTGATCGCCTTGACGCTGGCGATGGCATTACGTTCGATGCACGGAATCTGCACCAGGCCGCCCACAGGGTCGCAGGTGAGGCCCAGGTTGTGCTCGATGCCCACTTCCGCGGCGTTTTCCACTTGTTCCGGCGTTCCGCCCAGGACTTCGCAGAGGCCGGCAGCGGCCATCGAACAGGCAGAACCGACCTCGCCTTGGCAGCCGACCTCGGCGCCGGAGATGGACGCGTTGATCTTGAACAGGATTCCGACGGCGGCTGCCGCCAGCAGGAAGCGCACGACACCGTCGTCGTTGGCTCCCGGAACAAACTTGGTGTAATAGTGCAGCACGGCCGGGACGATCCCGGCGGCACCGTTGGTAGGAGCGGTGACGATACGCCCGCCCGCAGCGTTCTCCTCGTTCACGGCCAGCGCGAACAAGTTGACCCATTCCATGGCCAGGAGAGGGTCCGGTGATCCTTTACCGTTCAGCTCGGCGTCAGTGGCGGCCAGCGTCTTGAACAACGACGGCGCCCGTCGCCTCACCTTCAAACCACCCGGCAGGATTCCCTCGGCAGAGCAGCCGTTGTCCACGCATTCCTGCATGACGGCCCAGATGCCGAGGAGCCGTTCACGCAGCTCTTCCTCGGAGCGCCATACGAGTTCGTTGGCCAGCATGATGTCCGAGATGGACTTGTTTTCGCGGACACAGATGGCCAGCAGTTCATCGGCGGTGCTGAAGGGGTAGGGGAGGACGGTGTCGTCGGCTACCACTTTGTCGGTACCTGAGGCATCCCCGTCCACCACGAAGCCGCCGCCGATGGAGTAGTAGCTGCGCTCCAGCAACACTGCTCCGGTGTGGTCCAGTGCGCGGAAGGTCATGCCGTTCGGATGGGCCGGCAGGGACTTACGGCGGTGCAGGACAACGTCCTCGTCCCAGTTGAAGTCCACCCGATGGTTGCCGCCCAATTGCAGTTCGGCATCGAGTGCCGCAGCGGCCACTTGGTCGTCGGCCGTTGTGGTGTCCACGGTTTCGGGCGAGTGGCCTTGCAGCCCCAGCACCACGGCCTTGTCGGAGCCGTGGCCCCGGCCGGTGGCGCCCAGTGAGCCGAAAAGCTCAGCCTGGACGCGCACCGTGGCCGGAAGCTGGCCGGACGATTCGAGGCCGTCAGTGAACTGCTTTGCCGCGCGCATGGGGCCCACCGTGTGTGAAGACGACGGCCCGATGCCAACAGAAAACAGATCAAGCACGCTCAGTGCCATCAGGGGACCTCAGGGGAGGCGTATTCCCGCATGGCGTCGAGGAGCCAGCGTCCCAGGAAGTCGGCAAAGGAGGCCCGGGGAAAGATCCGGTAGGACTCGTCCGAGGTCTTCCACAGCATCACGGGGATGTGTGCGAGCTCCGTGGAGACCGCCGTGCCGGCCTTGAAAACGCGCGGGTGCAGGTCCAACGAGCAGGTCTTTTCCAGCACGGCGCGTGCGTGGCTCCCGGAGAGCTCGAACGTGGTGCGGTTGGCGGACAAGTCCACCACCTGGCCCGCGTCGTCGCCCAAGGCGGTGGTCAGATCCCTGACCAGCGATCCGCCCAGGGAATCGTGGGCCTCCTCGGGGGCCACCACCAGGAACTCGGTGGGGCCGAGCCACAGGGTGTTGACGGAATCCTTGCCCGTCACCTCGCCGCAAGCGGCAGGCAAGCTGCCGATGACGGACGCAACGCGGGCACCGGCGTCGGACGTTCGGTCAACCCGGATCCCCACCATGGCCTGGTACGGAATCTCTGTGAGAGTCACCGTTCCCGGCACCGAGCCGGAGGTGAAAGCCTCAGCCAGGTGCTCGGCCGGGCTGCGGCGGGCACCCCGGACGCTGTTCACGGTTTCTGCTGGTGTTGCTGTTTCAGCCATCTTTGCGGGTCCCTTCAGCATCGAAAAGTACGGTTTCGCCAACAACCACGTCCACCAATTGGTCTCCCAACGAAGCCACCAGGGTTTCGCCGATGCGGTTGCGGCCGTTTTGGATCAGTGCCAAGCCGAAGGAACGGCCCAGTGCGGCGCTGTGGTAACTGGAAGTCACGAAGCCTTCCATGGGGACGGGGCCGTTGGCCGGGTTGACCGGGATGCCCTTCTCCACCAACTGCGTGCCTTCCGGCAACCTCAGCGAGTGGTCCACGGGAAGGACACTGACCAGGTGCTTGCGGTCCTCGCGGCTGGCGTCTTCCCGGAGGTAGGAGCGCTTGCCGATGAAGTCCTTGGCCTTGGAAACGATCCAGTCCATGCCCGCGTCCTGCGGGGTGACCGTGCCGTCGGTGTCCTGCCCGACGATCGGGTAGCCCTTCTCGGCGCGGAGCACGTGCATGGTTTCGGTGCCATACGGGGTGATGTTGAACTCGGCACCTGCGGCGGCAACGGCTTCCCAGGTGTTGAGGCCGTACCAGGAAGGGACGTTGATTTCGTAGGCCAGCTCGCCGGAGAAGGAGATGCGGCAAACGCGTGCCTGCACTCCGGAGGCGAGCGTGGTCTCGCGGAAGGTCATGAACGGGAAGGCTTCAGCATCCAACCCGCCGTTTTCGGCGAGCTGGGGTGCGACCTTCGCGATCACGGCGCGGGACTTCGGCCCGACGACGGCGATGGTGCTCCACTGTTCGGTCACGGAAGTGAAGACCACATCGAGGTCCGGCCACTCTGTCTGGTGCCACTCTTCAAGCCAGTCGAGCACCTTGGCAGCGCCACCGGTGGTGGTGGTCATGAAGTAGCGGTCCTCGTCCAGGCGAAGCGTCACGCCGTCGTCGAAGATCATGCCATCCAGGGTGCACATGACGCCGTAGCGGGCGGATCCCGGGGCAAGTTTCTTGAACGCGTTGGTGTACACCCGGTTCAGGAATTCACCTGCGTCCTTGCCACGGATTTCGATCTTGCCCAGCGTGGTGGCGTCCATGAAGCCCACGGAATCGCGGACGGCTGCGCATTCACGCAGGACCGCGGTGTCCATGTCTTCCCCGGCCTGCGGGTAGTACCAGGGCCGCTTCCACTGTCCAACATCTTCGAACAGTGCACCCTGGGCGACGTGCCACGGGTGGATGGAGGTGACGCGGGCGGGGTCGAACAACTCGCCGCGCTGGCGGCCGGCCAACGCTGCGAAAGCCACGGGAGTGAACGGCGCCCGGTAGGCCGTGGTCCCGATCTCGCCCACGCCCGGAACGTTCTCGGCTCCGCCGAACTTCAGCGCCGCGGCGATAACGCCGATTGCGTTGACGCCGGAGGTCTTGCCCTGATCATTGGCGGTGCTGATGGAGGTGTACCGCTTGACGTGTTCTACGGACCGCATGCCGGCACCGGTGGAACGAAGGACGTCGGCCACGGACTGGTCGCGCTGGAAGTCCACGAAGTGGTGGTGCCACTCGCCGGGCTCGCCGCTCTGCCCGGGGACCAACCAGAGCTGGCGGCTCGGAGCGCTTGCAACCGGCGCCTGCAGTTCTACGGGCTTGGTTGCGGACTCGAAGCCCGCAGCGATGGAGGCTGCAGCTCCCGCCGAGATACCTTCTGCGAGGCAGTCCTGGAGTTCGTAGCTGCCGCGGCCTGCGCCGACAACCTGCTGGTCGCGGACGGGCTTGGCGGGAATGAACGCTGCGAGCTCGTCATCCCAGCGCAGCTTGCCTTGGCGCTGACTGTGGAGGTGGACCACAGGGCTCCAGCCACCGGAAACTGCCAGCAAATCGGCAGCCAACTGTTCGACGCCCGAGGTGAGTTCGCCGTCGTCGTTAATGCTGCGGACGGTGACGCCGTTCAGGCGGCCACTCTCATCCGCGGACGTGTCGGCCACGGCACTGCCGATGAGGACCCGGATACCGGACTCGACGGCGGCAGCAGCCTTCGCGCTGATTTGCGGACGGGCATCGACGACGGCGGCAACCGCCACGCCTGCTGCCTTCAGGTCCGCAGCAAGTGCGTAGGCGGAATCGTTGGTGGTGCTGATGACCACCCGCGAACCGGCTGCAACGGCGTAACGGTTCAGGTAGGTGCGGGCCGCCGAGGCGAGCATGATGCCCGGGCGGTCGTTGTTCTCGAACACCAACGGACGTTCGTGGGCGCCGGGAGCCAGGACAACCTGCTTGGCACGGATGTGCCAAATACGCTGGCGCGAGACACCCGATGCTGCCGGAACGCTGAGGTGGTCCGTGCGGTTCTGGGCTGCGATGAAGTAGTTGGAGTCGTAGGATCCGAATGCCGTGGTGCGGTTCAGCACAGTGCATTCAGCGGCAGAAACCAGCTCTGCCTCTACGTCCGCGACCCACTCAAGGGTGGGCTGGCCCTCGATGGTTTCGGCGAGTCCCTCAGCGGTGGAACCGGAGAGCAACGAACCGCCGAGTTCGGGCTGGTCGTCGATCAGGATGACGCGGGCACCGGTGCGGACGGCTTCGCGGGCTGCAGCCAAACCGGCGATACCGCCGCCGACCACCAGGACGTCGGTGTGGACGTACTTCTTGTCGTACTCGGCCTTGTCCTCGTTGGGATCAAGCTTGCCCAAGCCGGAAAGGAGCTCAATGTTCATGCCATCCACCAGCGAAACCGCGGTGGCGGGAAGCATGGACTCGGCAACATGCCCACGGAAGCGGGGTGCGATCTTGACCAGGGCGTTGGACTCTTCCACGCCTGCGGCCATGATGCCGCGGGGGCGGTCCTCATAGAGGGAGTTACCGGCGTTGATGTGGCCGTTCGCCAGCAACGCCGAAGCGATGGTGTCGCCCGGGTGGCCGGTGAATGCCTGGCCGTCCACGGTGAAGCGCCAAGAGATGCTGCGATCGATGCGTCCGCCGGTGGCGAGACGTGCGTTCTTGCTGGTCACTTCTAGACTCCTTCCGAGGAGGTGGGGGCGGTGGCGCCGGTGGTTGCGGCTCCGGGGGCGAGGCCCGATTGCGTATCCGGGCGGGGCTGGCCCATCGCGTAGATCGAGTGGATGTCGTAGCTCACGGTGTCGCGCAGCATGTTGAACCACTGTCGGCAGCCGGTGCTGTGGACCCAGCGCTCGGCGAAAGTGCCCTTGGTGTTTTCGCGGTAGAAAAGGTATTCAGCCCATTCACGGTCGCTGAGGTCGTTCGGATTTTCGGGGTAGGCGATGTGGGCCTGGCCGCCGTAGTGGAATTCGGTTTCGTCGCGTGGCCCGCAGTTGGGGCATGAAATGAGGAGCATGTCTTTCCTGTCCTGTGCTGGCTAGTGGGCTACGGCTGCGGCGCCGTGTTCGTCGATCAGGGCGCCGGTCTCGAAGCGTTCCAGTGCAAACGGCTTGTTCAGCTGGTGCGGAGCGCCGGTAGCAATGGTGTGCGCGAAGGTCAGGCCCGCCGCGGGAGTGCCCTTGAAACCGCCGGTTCCCCAACCACAGTTGACGAACATGTTCTCCACGGGGCTCAGCCCCACGATCGGCGAGGCGTCCAGTGTGGTGTCCACAATGCCGCCCCAGGTCCGGAGGACGTGTGCCCGGGCGAAGATCGGGAAGAGCTCAACAGCTGCTGCCATCTGCTCTTCGATCACGTGGAACGAGCCGCGCTGTCCGTAGCCGTTGTAGGAGTCCACGCCGGCGCCCATCACCAGTTCGCCCTTGTGAGCCTGGGAGACGTAGACGTGGACGTGGTTGGACATGACGACTGTGGGGTGGACCGGCTCGTGCAGTTCGGACACCAGTGCCTGGAGCGGGTGCGACTGGATCGGCAGGCGGAAGCCGGCCATCTCGGCCAGGACTGAGCTGTGGCCGGCGGCGCAGAGGCCCACCTTTTCGGTGTTGATGGTTCCGCGGGTGGTCTGGACTCCAGTGACGCGGTTGCCGTCCTTGATGAAGCCGGTGACTTCGCAGTTCTGGATGATGTCCACGCCGAGTTCATCGCACTTGCGTGCGAAGGCCCACGCCACGTGGTCGTGCTTGGCGATGCCTGCGCGTGGCTGGTACGTGGCACCCATGACGGGGTAGCGGATGTTGTCTTTGATGTTCAGGATGGGGCAGAGTTCCTTGACCTGCTGCGGGTCCAGCCATTCTGCGTCCACGCCGTTGAGCCGGTTGGCACCCACACGGCGAACGCTTTCGCGGACATCACCCAGGGTGTGGGCAAGGTTCATGACGCCGCGCTGGCTGAACAGGAAGTCATACTCGAGCTCTTCGGGCAGGATCTCCCAGAGCTTGAGGGCGTGCTCGTAGATGGCCGCGCTCTCGTCCCAGAGGTAGTTGGAACGGATGATGGTGGTGTTTCGGGCCATGTTTCCACCGGCCAGCCAGCCCTTTTCCAGGATGGCGATGTTCGTCATCCCGTGGTTCTTGGCCAGGAAGTACGCAGTGGCCAGGCCGTGCCCGCCGCCGCCCACAATCACGGCGTCGTAGCTCTTCTTCGGGTCCGGGTTGCGCCAGAGGAAGTCCGGGTGTTCGGGGAGGTGGTCTGCACTCACTTGGCTGCTCCAATCAGTTCTGCTTCACGTTCGGCGCCATTGCCGTTGTTCAGGTGCGGGTAGAGGGGGAACTTGTCCGCCAAGGCGGTGACGCGGTTGCGGAGTTCGACGGCGGTGGCCTCGTCCAAGGTGTCGTCGCCTTCTTGTGTACCGTCCGCCGTGGTGCTGTTGTTTGCTGCGGCGATCAACGCCGTCGCAATAATGTCCGCGACTTCAGCGAAGTCGTCAGCGGCGAAGCCGCGGGCGGCGAGTGCCGGAGTGCCGATGCGAAGGCCGGAGGAGACCATCGGCGGGCGGGGATCGAACGGGACGGCGTTGCGGTTGACCGTGATGCCGATGCGATGCAGCGTGTCCTCGGCCTGCTGGCCGTTGAGTACCGAATGACGGAGGTCAGCGAGCACCAGGTGGACGTCGGTTCCGCCGCTGACCACGGAAATTCCCGCCGCGGCTACGTCGTCTTGCAGGAGGCGCTGGGCCAAGAGCTTGGAGCCTTCAAGGACGCGGACCTGGCGTTCCTGGAACTCGGGTTCCGCAGCCATCTTGAAAGCAACGGCCTTGGCAGCGATGACGTGTTCCAGCGGGCCGCCCTGCTGGCCGGGGAAGACTGCCGAGTTAACCTTCTTGGCGATGTCGGCGTCGTTGGTCAGGATCACGCCACCGCGTGGGCCGCCAAGGGTCTTGTGGGTGGTGCTGGTGACGATGTGTGCGTGCGGGACCGGGCTGGGGTGCAAGCCGGCCGCGACGAGACCGGCGAAGTGGGCCATGTCCACCATGAGGTAGGCGCCTACGGAGTCGGCGATGCGGCGGAACTCGGCGAAGTCGAGGTGGCGGGAGTACGCGGACCAGCCAGCCACGATCAACTGAGGCTTGTGCTCCTGTGCCAGCGCTTCAACCTCTGCCATGTCTACGGTGTGGGTGTCCTCACGGACGCCGTAAGGAACAACCTTGTAGAGCTTGCCGGAGAAGTTGATCCGCATGCCGTGGGTCAGGTGGCCACCGTGGGCAAGGTTGAGGCCCATGATGGTGTCGCCCGCGTTGATCAGTGCGTGCATCGCCGAAGCGTTGGCCTGGGCGCCTGAGTGCGGCTGGACGTTCGCGAATTCCGCGCCAAACAAGGACTTCAGGCGGTCGATGGCCAGTTGTTCAATGACATCGACGTGTTCGCAGCCGCCGTAGTAGCGCTTGCCAGGGTAGCCCTCGGCGTACTTGTTGGTCAGCACCGAGCCTTGGGCTTCCATGACGGCCGTGGGGGCGAAGTTTTCAGAGGCGATCATTTCCAGGGTGGACTGCTGGCGGATGAGTTCGCGGGCGATCGCCTGATCGACCTCCGGGTCCGCCTGTGCGAGCGGCCGGATCAGCGGTTCAACCATGGTGTTCTCCTTCGACGAGTGTCTAGTGGCCGTCTGTTCGGCAACTGATATATTAGAACTGTTGCCATAGTATGTTGGAGATCACATAGTCGTCAACAGGTCTTGGGTAACTCATCCAACAGACAAGGATTGCGACAACGGGAGAGAGCAATGAGCGCAGCTTTGGAAGCACTGGAATCAGCTCCGCAGGGTACGTCCCTCGCCGAGAACGCCTACCTGCTGCTGCGCGACAGGCTCATCATGCTCGACATCAAACCCGGCGATCCCATCAATGACGGACAAATCGCCACCGAACTCGGTATTGGGCGCACCCCTGTGCGCGAAGCCATCAAACGCCTCGAAAGCGATCACCTGGTGGTCTCCTATCCCCGGCGCGGAACGTTCGCCACCGGCGTGGACATCACCCAGCTGGCTGAAGTGTCCGAAATCCGTGAGCTGCTGGAGCCGTTGGCCTCCCGGAAAGCCGCGCGCATGGCCAGCCCTGCGATGCGCGCGGAGCTACGCTCCGTTGCCACTGCGATCCGGGAGCTTGAAGGGCAGGACAACACCTCGCAGGAACTCATGCGCTACGACATCCAGGTGCACCGGCTCATTTACAAAGCTTCGGCCAACGCGCACCTCGAGGACGTCCTCATTCGCTATGACAACCTTGCCACCCGCATCTGGTGCCACATGCTCGAGAAAATGCCCTCCGTCTCAGGGCACATCTCCGAGCATGCCGACTTGCTCACCGCCATTGCCGACGGCGACGAAGACCGCGCCGCCGACCTCGCCCTGCACCACGTAGTCAGCTTCGAAGAGACCATCCGCAAGGTCCTCTGACCCTCCCTCACATCCCGCCGGCTTGAGCCGATCGCTCTCTCAGGTCCCGTGTCGGTGGGGGCTAAGAGGGCGGGGCTATCCTCTGCGCGCTCGGTCGTTCCTCCCTTAGGCGCGCGCTGCCGGATACCCCCGCCCCCTTCCGACGCTCTCTCACATCCCGCCTGCTTGAGCTGATCGCTCTCTCAGGTTCCGCCTGTTTGGGCTGATCGCTCTCTCACATCCCGCCTGTTTGAGCTGATCGCTCTCTCGCATCCCGCCTGCTTGAGCTGATCGCTCTCTCACATACCGCGGGTCCACACGGGCTGCAGCATCGGATCTGACGTTGCCAAGCCGTGGGGCCTGGAGTGGGATCGAGCGATAAGTGCAACATGGAACCGTTCAGTGCAACCTTTGCGCCAATCTCTTAGCGCTCTGAAACTGGATTCACTCACAAACTGATCTAGAAGTTCCCCTTGACCGTGATCCACCACACACATACTCTGGTGCAACAGCGTTGCGTTGAATGCAACCCCAATGATTTTGGTGGACACATGAGCAATGAACCCTCTGTGGCAGCCGAGCAAGGCACTTCCTCCGCCTCCGGCCCCAACCACACCCTCAAACACAGCCCCAACAACACAGTCAGCAAGGACACTCGACGGCGAGTGGTCACCGCGAGCTTCATCGGCAACTTTGTCGAGTGGTTCGACTACGCGGTGTACGGATACCTGGCCGGCATCATTTCTTCTGTTTTCTTCCCCGAGTCGGACCGCCAGACGGCCCTGCTCGCAACTTTCGGCGTCTTTGCCATCAGCTTCTTTGTCCGACCCCTGGGTGGTTTCATCTGGGGCCACATCGGGGACAAGCTGGGCCGCAAGCAAGCGCTAAGCCTGTCAATCGTCCTGATGTCAATAGCCACGTTCTGCATCGCACTTATACCCGGCTACGCCACTATTGGCGTGATGGCGCCCATCCTGCTCCTGCTGGTGCGCGTCATCCAAGGCTTCTCCGCAGCAGGGGAGTACGCCGGGGCGTCAGCTTTCCTGGTGGAGTATGCGCCGGCGAACCGTCGCGGACTCTATGCCGCCGTCGTGCCTGCCAGTACCGCAGCGGGCCTGCTGCTGGGATCGTTACTGGCCGCCCTGCTGAGTTCAATCCTCACCACAGAACAGCTGAACGAGTGGGGCTGGCGCCTGCCGTTCCTGTTGGCTGCGCCCATGGGATTGATCGGCCGGTATATCCGGACCAAGCTTGAGGACACTCCAGCGTTCCGGGAGCTCGCGGCCAAGGACAACGCGGTCAAGGCCCCCGCTTTCGCCATGTTCAGGACGTACCGGACGCAACTCATCATTGCCACGGGCGCGGTGTTGCTGAACGCGGTGGGCTTCTACGTGATCCTCAGCTACATGCCCACTTATCTCTCGGAGGAGCTGGGCTTTGGCGCAACGGAGTCGTTCCTTGCCACCACCATCGCCCTGGCCAGTTACATCGGCTTCATCTTCCTGACCGGCATGGCGTCGGACAAGTTCGGCCGGAAGCGGATGCTCATCACTGCCTCGGTTCTGTTCGTGCTGCTGACGGTGCCGGCGTTCATGCTCCTGGACACCCGCAACTTCCTGGTGATCGTGCTGGTGCAGATCCTGTTGGGTGGAATGCTCACGCTCAATGACGGCACGCTCCCGAGCTTCCTCGCCGAACTTTTCCCCACCAAAGTCCGCTACACCGGATTTGCCGTCAGCTTCAACCTCTCCAACGCCCTGTTCGGTGGCACCGCGCCGTTCATGGCCACCCTTCTTATCGGCATGACCCACAACCAACTGGCTCCCGGTTGGTACCTCGTGGCTGCCGCCCTGGTTTCCCTCATCGCGGTCCTGTTTGCCACGGAGTCCTCCAAGAAGCCCCTGCTCCAGGACTAGAACAACCAACCCATTGAAAGGAAAGATCATGACCATCACCCAGAACGAGTCCGTCAACGATGTCGCCAAACTAGAGCGCACCAAGGTCCTGAACAACGGCGAAAAAGTTTCGCTGACCTTCTCCGACGCCGAGTTCGAACGTCGCCTCGCCGGCCTCCGGGGAATCATGGCCGAGAAGGACCTCGACGCCGTCATCCTCACCAGCTACCACTCCATCAAGTACTACTCCGATTTCCTCTTCACCTACTTCGGACGTTCCTACGGCATGGTGGTCACCAAGGATGACACCGTCACCATCACGGCAAACATCGACGCCGGTATGCCTTGGCGCCGCAGCTACGGCGACAACCTCGTGTATACGGACTGGCGCCGTGACAACTACATCCACGCCATCCAGGAGGTCCTGCGGACCCGCGGCATCAACCCGCGCCGCATCGGCGTTGAAGATGACTCCCTGCCGCTGGATAACCGCAACAAAATCCAAGCCGCGTTCTCCGGAACGACGCTGGTGGACGTTGCCCAGGCTGCCATGCGCCAGCGCATGATCAAGTCCGACGAAGAAATCGCGGTCATCAAGCACGGAGCCCGGATCGGCGATCTCGGTGGCGAAGCCGTCCGCAACGCCATCACGGCCGGCATTACCGAGTACGAGGTTGCCTTGATCGGCACCGAAGCCATGGTCCACGAGATCGCCCGCACCTTCCCGGACTCCGAAATCCGCGATACGTGGGTTTGGTTCCAGTCCGGCATCAACACCGACGGCGCCCACAACTGGGCAACAACCCGCAAGATCCAGGAACACGACATCCTGTCCTTGAACTGCTTCCCCATGACCAGCGGCTACTACACCGCACTGGAACGTACCCTGTTCTACGGCGAACCGGATGCCCGCTCACTGGAGCTGTGGAACATCAACGTAGAAGTCCACAAGCGTGGTTTGGAACTCATCAAGCCGGGCGCAGTGTGCAAGGACATTGCCGCCGAGCTTAACGAGATCTACATCAGCCATGGACTCCTGGCCAATAGGACGTTCGGCTACGGCCACTCGTTCGGTGTGCTCAGCCACTACTACGGACGCGAAGCCGGTCTTGAACTCCGCGAGGACATCGACACTGTGCTGGAACCGGGCATGGTGGTTTCCATGGAGCCGATGATCACGGTGCTGGACGGACAGCCGGGCGCCGGTGGCTACCGCGAGCACGACATCCTGGTGGTGGGTGAGGGCGGCGCGGAGAACATCACCAAGTTCCCGTTCGGTCCCGAACACAACATCATCGGAGCCTAGTGACCAGGCCGGTGGACACGGCGTGGTGTCCACCGGCCATTCGCCCCTTCACCAGCGAAATATAGTGAACCCATGACTCCCACGGAATCCAGCGACGCTCCTGAAAACAGCAACAGCAATGGTGACAGCAAAAGCACCTCGGTCATTGTCAACGCCATCGCCGTGCTCCGGAGCTTTACCGCCGACGAACCGCTTCTGGGGGTTACGGAAATCGCGGGCCGCGTCGGTCTGCACAAGAGCACCGTGTCAAGGATCCTGGCCACTTTGGAGCAGGAGAACCTGGTGGAGCGCGACGCCGATTCGCGCCGGTTCCGCTTGGGGCTGGGGATGATCGCCATGGCAGGCCCCCTCCTGGCGGAACTCGAAGAGCGCCGCGTCGCCTACCCCGTTCTGCGCGAACTGACTGAACGCACAGGTGAGACCAGTGCGCTGATGGTGTGGAACGGCGTCGAGTCCATGTGCGTGGAGCAGATCCCCAGCCGGCACCAGGTCAAGCACCTTGCCCCGCTGGGAGCGCGCTATAGCGAGGCACTGAGCTCCTCGGTCCAGGTGTTCCTGGCGGCGGAGAACAAGGACCGGGTGCGTCAACTGCTGCGTAGTGGTTCGATTACTCTTCCTGGATTGGATGATGCCGCCATGGAGGCCTACCTTGGCCGGTTAGAGGAATCGGCGCAGCGTGGGTGGTCAGTGAACTTTGGGGAGACGTCAATTGAGGAAGTAGGCGTGGCTTCCCCGGTCTACGATCACCGCGGCGACATTGTGGCCTCCGTACTGATCCCTGCCCCCAAGTTCCGGGTCTCGCAAGACGTCCTGGCCAGCTTGGGGGAGGCGTGTGCCGGGGCGGCGGCCAAGGTCACTGCCCGCCTGGGTGGGCGCGCCCCGCGCTAGGTGGGTGTGAGTGAGCGTTGGGCGGAAGCCGGTGGGATGTGAGTAAGCGTTGGGGGGAAGCCGGTGGGATGTGAGTGAGCGTTGGGGGGTAGCCCAACGGTACGGCGGCCGTCCCGCTAAGGGGGAGCAGCCGCCGTCGTTGATTAATATGGCGCGCGGAAGACCTACATGCTCCTTCGCGCAGAGGGTGCCTCGTCCATTGCATCCCGGCCGAGCCAAACGCCCAAACCGATCATGGCAACGCCAAGGATCAGGTGCAGCCAGTTGTCAGCAGTGTTGAACGGGACGAAGTTGGCGCCTGTTTCCTGGTTGATGACCAGGCCGTAGATCCAAAGAACGATGTACACGGCGCCGCCGCCGAGGAGGAACAGGCGGGCCATGCGTGCGTTCCTTGCCATGGCCAAGCCGGCCGCGCCAAACAGCAGATGGACGATGTTGTGGAGTATGGACACTTGGAAGACTCCAAGCAGCATGGCGCCGGAATCATGTCCCGCAAAGGTCATGGCGCCGTAATTGGTGGTAATTCCCGGGATGAAGCCCAGGACACCAACCAGCAGAAATACAATGCCAACGCCCATGGCGGTGTTGCGAAGTGTCAACCCCATCATGTGGTGGTGTTCGGCGGGGTGCGAAGCGGTGGTCATCAGTCCTCCCTTTCACGCGGTTATCCGGCTCTTCTCATGGAGAGCCGACCTGCGGCAAGGGGTGTGGCAAAACCTTGCCGACGCCGCCATAATACTCCTGAAATGCCTCCGATAGCAGGGGGCATGGGCCCGGTTCAGCGACGGTTAGCATGGTTTTATGAGCCAAGCTCCCCATGGACGCGTGCACACGATCTTCCACGACACCCGGGATTTCACGCCTTTCCGCGACGGCCATGTCCGCACCCCTGTCCGGGGACTCGCGGATGGCGTGGGCGGAGTGCTGTCCGGGGTGCTCAGTGGAAGGGATCAGGCGAGGATTTCCGTGATTGGAAACGTCCCCCGGCTGAGGGTGTTGTCGTCCAGGCCCGCCAAGGCCATGCATGACGCCGTTTTCACGTCCACGGAGCCCGAGCGGCTCCTCGCCCTTGGCCGGATGTATCCGGGGTGGGCGGGGTTGTGCCTTGTGATGGCTGGGCTGTTGACCTACAAGCATGGCGGTTACCTGCGCGCTTCGGAACTGTTGCAGCGCGGCTTAACAACAAGGATCGACGACGACGCGAGCCAGTTCTCGTCCATCTACCTTGGGCAGGTGGTCACCCGGGTGGAGGTTGCCGAACGCATTGAGGTGCCGGTTTTGTTCAGCGAGGAGTCAGTGTTCCTGTCGTTGTCCCATTGCCTCAGGGAGATGGGGATGACGGAGTCGGCCTTGGAAGCGGTGGTGGGTTTGCCGCCGTCGTTGCCTTCTGCGTTGGCGCGCTGCACGGCGGCCTATTCGCTGGGTCGCCACCGTGACGTGGTGTTGTGGACCGAGGGTTTGTTGAATACGGACGATCTCTCGGCAGCGTTGCTCCTCATCCGGGCGCGGTCGCAACGCGCGCGGGGTGATATGGACTCCGCGCAGGCTGCCCTGAAGGAAGTCCTTCGCCGCCGTAAGACCAGCCTGGTGCTGCGGAATGACGCCCTGACTGATCGGGCTTTGTTGGCGCTGGACCAGGGGCGTCGAACCTTGACGCCGTGGTCCAAACGGCCTGCTCCTCCTGAGGAACTGGAGACGCTGGAAGTCATCCGCAAGGACGCGGAGATGCGTCGCTTGTGGGAGAACGATTTTAGGCAGCTCGGCGGCGAGTAACGCCCATTGCGTACCTGTGGACACAGGCGTAAAGTTGTATTCAACCTAGAGGTTGATAAAGCCGAAGGTTGATTACGAAAGGTTGAGTGGGGTATGGACCCGGCAGAACTGGGCCCTGAAGCGTTGGACAGGGCCTTCATGGCCTTGGCCGATCCCGTGCGGCGGGCGATTGTGGCCCGTCTTTCCCGGAGTGACGCCACAGTCAATGAACTCGCAGAACCTTTCGCCATTACTAAACAAGCGGTTTCCAAGCACATCCAGGTCCTCGAGCAGGCAGGGTTGGTGACGCGTTCACGCGACGCGCAGCGCCGCCCCGTGCACCTCGACTCCGCTGCCCTTGAGCGGCTGACGGCCTGGCTGGACCAGTACCGGTTGATCGCCGAGCGTCGCTTTCGGCTACTCGACGAACTCCTGGCTGACAACCGTCCCGCGGGGGCCGCGGAGAAATAGGGAAGAGGAACTGAAATGAGCAATCCAACCACCATCCCCGCAAGCGACGGCGTTCCGTTCGTCGACACGGTCCGGGACTTTGATGCACCGATCAGTGCGGTTTTCAAGGCCCATGTGGATCCGGATCTCCTGGCCAAATGGCTGGGCCCCCGCAGCACGTCCATGAACATCACCCAGTACAACGCGGTGACCGGTGGCAGCTGGCGCTACGAAAACGGCGACGTCACCAACCCGTTTTCTTTCCGCGGCGTCTTCCACACGGTGGAAGCTGACGCACTGATCATCATGACGTCGGAGTTTGACGGCGCTCCGAACCAGGTGGTTATCAGCACCACGACTTTCGAAGAGGTGGACGGCCGTACCCGGATGCAGGCCCACGAGGTCTACCCCTCGGTGGAAGCGCGCGACATGGCACTGGCAACCGGGATGAACTACGGCGTGATCGAGGGCTATGAGCGGCTCGACGAGTTGCTTGCCGCCTAGGCTGGAGCGTTTGCCCAGGCCTGCGTCAACGGAAGCAGTTGTTCGGACAACAGCACTGCCCCCAGTCCGATCATGATGATCCCGCTGACCAGAGTGACCACCCTGGCGGCGCCGGGCCGTGACGCCAGCAGTTTCCGCGATGTCAAAGCCACAGCGGTGTAGACCATTGCCGCAAGGAGCACGAATGTCAGGCCCAGCAAGCCGGACTGTACGGGGACGGGAAGCGCTGCTTCGGGGCTCACGAACTGCGGCACCAGCGCCACGAAGAACAGCAGGCCTTTGGGGTTGATGCCGCTGGTGCCCATCCCTTGCAGGAACGTCCGGAGCTGGTTGCCGGAATGCACGACGCCGTCTTCCGCACTGAAGCTGGCGCCTCGCCATGAGCGGATGGTTGAGACGCCGAGCCACAACAGGTAACCGGCCCCCGCGACGGTGAGCCAGCCCAGAAGTCCGGGAACACCCGCCAAGAGTGCTGCCAAACCTGCCGCCATCAGCAGAGTGTGGATGACGTAGCCGCTGCACAATCCGGCGACTGCCGGGACGAAGCTGCGCTGGCGTAGCCCTGCGGAAATGGAGTACGCCCAGTCGACGCCTGGGGTGCAGGCCAAGGTGACCGCCACGAGGATGAAGGCGAGGAAGAGCTGCGGATTCACGGGGTTCTCCAAAGATTGTTGAGCTAGGAAAACTCTAGGCAAAACAGGACCATAAGTGTTCCCCTATTTCGCTCAAAATCCGGATACTTGAGTAAGATCATTGCGTGATCGATGGAATAGACAGAAGTATTTTGCGGCACCTTCGCGAAGACGGCAGAATGACTGCCACGGCCCTCGCCTCGAAGGTGGGCTTGACCGTGGCGCCGTGCCATCGCCGGTTGCGGGATCTGGAGACCACCGGAGTGATTCGCGGGTACCGTGCGGATATCGATCCCGCGGCTCTGGGCCTGGGATTTGAGGCCATCGTCTTCGTCACCCTGCGCCAGGTCGAGCGCACCATCATGGCGGAGTTCGAGGAGCGCGTCACAGCAAGCCCCAACATTGTGGAGGCGCAGCGGCTTTTCGGCTCTCCGGACTATCTGCTGAAAGTCATCGCAGCGGACTTGCCTGCCTACCAGCGCTTTTACGACGATGAACTCGCAGCGCTGCCAGCGGTGGAGCGGCTGACGTCGACGCTGGTCATGAAGAACCTGAAGACCAACATCGGGCCGCCTGTTTAGTGACTACTCCGACAACAGGCCAGTGGTCCTGTACGGAATCACTTCCCTGAGGAACATGCTGGTGGAGGTGCGCACGATCCCCGGACATAGCCGGATTTCCTCGGATACGCGGTAGAGATCGTCAGGGCTTTTGGCGACAACCCTGATGATGAGGTCTGTGTCGCCTGCAGGAGCATGGCATTCCAGGACTTCGGGGATCTTCCGCAGCGCGGCGATGGCTTCGTTCAGATGGCTTTGGTCGAGTTCGGCACTGACCGCTGCCGCCACCCCGCGGCCAAGGGCCGATGGCAGGACACGGCTGCTGTTGGCGCGGAGGGCTCCGGATGCGGTCATTCGTTCCAGCCGGGACTGAACGGTCCCGCGCGCAAGGTGCAATTTTTGGGCAAGCACCATGATGGGAACCCGGGGGTCTTCGTCCAACGCGGAGAGGATTCGACGGTCTGTCGCATCCAGTTCCTGCAAAGTGACCACTTCCTGCCGTCTTATCCTGGCCCGACTGGTCAAATCGACCAATCAAGTCACTGTCCGTTGCTCCAACTGTATGCCTTCTGCTGAAATGGTGGCAACGAAGCAGGGAGAGGCTACCGCTGATCCCGGCCCGGCGCCAAGGCACCCGGAACACCACCCGGAGCCCTGTACAGGCTTCCCGCAAAGAAGCAGCCGCTGATTGACTCTTGTTCACAGCATTGTCATTCTGCACTCGCCCGTTCGTGCGGGCAGCAAGTAAGAGCCCCTGAGCTACCGGATCGTTGCGGTAGCTGAGGGGCTCTTGCGTTGCCTGGCCCGCGCGCCCCGCCGCATAGGCTTGGACCATGACTTCCGCTGGACGCTTCGCCCCGAGCCCTTCGGGCGAACTGCACGTCGGTAACCTTCGTACGGCGGTTCTTGCCTGGCTGTTCGCGAAATCCACCGCCCGGACGTTCCTGCTGCGCGTCGAGGACCTTGACCGTGCGCGGTCTGGCGCGGAGGCTGAGCAGCTCCGCGATCTGCAGGCTGTCGGTGTGGGGTGGGACGCCGCCGTCGTGCGTCAGACCGAGCGCACCACTCTCTACGACGACGCGATCGCCCGCTTGACGGCCGAGGGCCGCACCTACGAGTGCTTCTGCACGCGCCGGGAAATCCAGGAGGCTCCCTCGGCCCCGCACGCTCCGCAGGGCGCGTATCCGGGGACGTGCCGACGGCTGTCGCACGCTGAACGGGAGATCCGCAGGGCGTCGCGTCCGGCGTCCATACGCCTGCGTTCGGACGTTGCGGAATGGGCTGTTGAGGACCAGTTGAACGGGAAATTCGTGGGCATGGTGGACGACTTCGTCCTCCGCCGGAACGATGGCGTCACGGCCTACAACCTGGCCGTGGTGGTGGACGACGCCGATCAGGGAATCGACCAAGTGGTGCGCGGAGACGACCTCCTCCCATCCACCCCCCGTCAGGCGTACCTGGCCACGCTGCTTGGTTTGCAGGTGCCTGAATATGCCCACGTTCCCCTGGTGGTAAACCACGACGGCGTGAGGCTGGCCAAGCGCGACGGCGCAGTGACGCTGGGCGACCTCGCCGCCGTCGGAATCCCTGCCGAACGTGTTCGCGACCTGATACTCGATTCACTCGGCCTGCCGGCAGGTCCATTGCAGGGTGCGCTCCCGTTTTTCGACCCCACACGGCTGCCCCGGGAGCCGTGGGTGTGGAAAACTCCCGCAGCCTGAAGCGCAGTCCCAGTAGGCTGTCTGGATGCACTCTCAAGTGATCGCCCCGGGTTTCGAACCAGTTGCCGAGCTCTTCGGTCGTTTTCTTGACCAGGATCCCGAGTATTCCGCGCAGGTGGCGGCCTACCATCGGGGCGTTAAGGTGCTGGACCTCAGCGGCGGTCCGCACATCCGGCCTGATTCGGTCACCGGAGTCTTCTCCTGTTCAAAAGGTATGGCTGGATTGGTGATCGCGTTGCTGGTGCAGGATGGCGTGCTGGATCTTGACGCGGAGGTGGTCAAGTACTGGCCCGAGTTTGGTGCGCAAGGCAAGGAGTCCATCACCGTCGCGCAGCTGCTGTCCCACCAGGCCGGGCTACTGGGGGTGGAAGGCGGACTGACTCTGGCGGAGGTCAACAACTCTGAACTCGCTGCGGCCAAGCTGGCAGCGCTTGCTCCGCTATGGAAGCCAGGGGCCGCCTTCGGTTACCACGCGCTCACCATCGGGATCTTCATGGAAGAGCTGTGCCGTCGAATCACTGGTTACAAGCTGCAGCAGGTCTTCGAGCAGCGAATCCGGTCTCTTGCGGGTGCGGACTTCTACTTGGGTCTGCCGGAAACCGACGACGCCAAGTTTGCGCGTTTCCGGTGGGCCGCGGATCCGTCATGGCCGTGGGTGGATCCTGCCAGCCACTTCGGCCTGGCGGCGAATTCTGCAGTGGGCGACATTCTGGACCTGCCGAACATCCCGGAAGTGCGGGCCGCGGGGCTGAGCTCCGCGGCGGGTGTCGCGAGCGCCGATGGTATGGCCAGAATTTATGCTGCCGCGCTGACTGGTTTGGCCGGCGACGGTGACGCCGCAGCGGGTGGCGGCCAGCCCGCCGTCGGACCGCTCCTGACGGAGGAAACCATTCGTACAGTGACAGCTGAGCAGGTGTTCGGCATTGACCGCGTGTTCGGGGAGACCGGCTGCTTTGCCACAGTTTTCATGAAGTCGCACAGCCGGATGCCGTTCGGCAGCTACCTCGCGTTCGGGCACGACGGCGCCAGCGCATCTTTGGGGTTCGCGGACCCTGTGTATGAACTCGGCTTTGGATACGTGCCGCAGCAGGCCGAGCCTGGGGGAGTGGGCTGCCGCAACTTCCTGCTCAGTTCAGCCGTGCGCCAGGCGATCGAGGGATGCGCCGCGTAGGAAAGCTACGGCGTGAACTGCGCTGCGCGGACACCGGCGGCCATTCCGGCCCACAGTGTGTCCGTGGTGGCGTTCACGATGTCGTCCACGGTTGTGCCGTCCAAGTGTTTCCCTGCGGCAAGGACGGCGGCTCCGTGCAGGCTGACGAAGCACACGGTGGCCAATATCCCGGGGTCGCCTTCGGCCAGCTCTCCGGCCTTCTGACCTTCGACGATCATGGCCTGGGCCAAATGGATTCCTTGTTCGCCCGTGCTTCGCAGTTCAGCGCTGGAATCCGGATGGTGCTTGCTGGAGTACATGACGGTCAGGAGGGCCGGATGGGCTACGGCGAACTCCACGTACGCTTTCCCGACGCCGACGAAGCGGCTTCGCAGCTCAAGGTTGGATTGCGAGGCGTTACGAATGAGGCTGTTCATCAACTCAAAGCCGGCCAGGGCCAAGGCATCGATCAGGGCCTGTTTGTCGCGGAAATGCTTGGCCGGGGCACCGTGGCTGACGTTCACGTCCCGCGCCAACTGGCGCAGGGACAAGCCATCCACGCCGACTTCCTCGATGGACTCCATGGCGCGCGCCAGCAGGGCCTCGCGGAGCTTTCCGTGATGGTAGGGCTGCTGGGTCATGAGTCCAGTCTAAATGAAAGTAGTCATTGACAACAAAGTAGGCACTGCCTACCATGTAGACAGCGACTACTTCACTTACTCCTCAACCGATTGGATTCACCATGGCCATGACCTACTCAGGCACCACTGCGCTCATCACAGGCGCCAGCTCAGGACTCGGTGCCGAGTTCGCCCAGCAGTTTGCTTCCCGGGGTGCGAACCTCGTCCTGGTCGCCCGGCGTGCGGACCGCATGGAAGAGCTTGCAAAGGAACTCCGCTCCAAGCACGGCGTCACGGTCACGGTGCTTCCCATGGACCTGGGTCGCCCAGGCGTGGGCCAGGAACTCTTCGAGGAAGTCAGCCGCCGTGGAATCACCGTGGACACGCTGATCAATAACGCCGGCTTCGGAACCCACTCGGCGTTCGTCGAGGAAGTGCCGGATGTCATTGCCTCCGAAATATCCCTCAACGTGGCCGCTTTGGTCGGCATCACCCGGTCCTTCCTTCCCGGTATGCTCACCTCCGGAACCGGAGCCCTGGTCAACGTGGCCAGCACTGCCGCGTTCCAGCCCATCCCCGGAATGGCAGTGTACGGAGCCACCAAGGCATTCGTTCTCAGTTTCACGGAAGCTGTTGCCCACGAGACCAAGGATTCCGGGCTCAACGTCCTGGCCCTATGCCCCGGGGCAACGCGCACGGAATTCTTCGACGTCGTGGGAAGCCAGTCCGCAGCAGCAGGCCGCATGCAGTCCTCCGGGCAGGTTGTCGGAACCGCGCTCAAGGCACTCGACCGCAAGGGCACACCCGGCAGCGTGGTGTCCGGCTGGGCCAACCGCATCGCGGCCGGTTTCGCGCAGCGCCTGCCCAGGGCTGTCACTGTTGCCATCGCGGCGCGGGCTGTCCAGGACTGACCCGCCGGTGTTGTCCCTGCGGGGAAGCAGATAGCCTGAAGACAGGACCGAGCATCATCGGCGCCGCACCCATCCGAAGGCCAACATGACCGAACCACGCTTCACCGTAGAGACCGCCCAAGTCCTGGCGGAGGTGGCCCATAACCGGCAGAAGGACAAGCTCAAGCGCCCGTATCGCGAGCATGTCCTGGCCGTTGGCGACGCGCTCGCGGATTTTGACGAGGACATCCAGATCGCCGGCTACCTTCACGACATCGCCGAGGACACGCCCATCACCAGGCAAGCACTGCTGGACATGGGGGTTTCCGAACGTGCCGTGGACATTATCGAACGGGTCACGCGCCGTTTCCACGACGATCCGGACGATTACGACGCCGGCATACGCTTCGTAGCGGAGGACCACGACGCCACGTTGGTGAAAATCGCCGACAACGCACACAACTCGCTGCCTGAAAGGGTCAGGGCGCTCGCGGAAAAGTGGCCTGACAAGCCGCCCACAACGCGGTACGCCGATGCCCGTCCGGTCCTGTACACGGCCGTTCCCCGGGAGGAAGTGGAGCTGATCCTGCAGCGGATCAACCCGCACCTGCTCCAGGAGCTGGACGAGATCGTTCCCGAATAGGCTGACCTGCCGTTGCGGGGCCCGCTATGCACGCCATGAAGGCGATTTGGGGTGCAGAGCGGGCCTCGCAACGCGTCAGCCCGCGGCGTTTTCCAGCCGCCGAAGCGCAGCGGCCCGGCCCTTGTGCCCGCGTCGTTCGTCGAACGCGATGGACAGGCCCAGGACCGCCATCATTTCCATCATGCACAGAGGGACAGAGGCGCCAGCCGCGGCCATTGCAATGCTTCCTGCCAAGGCGAGGACCACCACGGCCGTGCTCACAAGGAGGTCGCGGTCACGGCCGAGCATGATGCTGTACAGCGTGGTGAGTGAAACCTTGAAGAGGATGATCGGGATGGCGATCGAGGCCACGGCACCTGCCGCCGGGACGTGGGCTTCGTGGTCGATGAAGTAGGCAGCAATATGGAGTCCTGCGCCGGTGGCCGCGATGGCAGCGAAGACCGGCATGTGCCCATAGCCGAACACCCATGAGCGATGCCGCTGGACGTGGAGCGCCGGGCCTGCGGGCAGGATGAAGTAGATCCACCACATGGCGAACGCCAACCCCGTGCCGCTGAACCCCACCAGGGCAGCATCCACCGACCATCCGTGGGTTGCGACGATGGCCCGCAGCGTTTCAATAGCACCGATCAGGCACTCCCCCAGGGCAATGATCGCCAACAGCCCGTACCTTTCGGCGATGTGGTGCGCATGCCACGGCGTCCGGATCTTGCGTTCGGCGAAGTACGGGGTTGCCATCTCCAGCACGAAGAGGGGAGCTGCCATTAGGAACGTGGTGAGGACATCCGTTTCGATCACCAGGGCAAGGACCCAGCCGATCTGCACAACTGCAAGATACTTGGCGTAGCGCAAGCATGTTTCCCGTCGTTCCGGGTCCTGTCGCGCGGCGCGCAACCACTGGAAGATCAAGGCGACGCGCATGATGATGTAGCCGATGAGGATGGCGACGTTGTTTACGTGGTCGCCCTCCACGATGGAGTGGAACATCGGCTCGATGCCCATGGCGAGAATGAGGACACCCACCATCTGGACCATGGTGACCACCCGGAAAACCCAGTCATCGGTGTCGTAGGCGCTGGCGAACCACGTGAAGTTGATCCAGGCCCAAATCACCGCGAACATCGCAAAGCCGAAACCCAGCAGGCCCGCGCCGAAATGCGCCTCGGCGACGGCGTGCGCGAACTGGTTACCGGCAACACCGAAAGCGATAACGAAGGTCAGATCGAAAAACAGCTCCAGCGGTGTGGCTGTGCGGTGCTTTTCGTGGGGATCGCGGCCGCCCATTTTGGACAGGGCATGGCGAAGTGGGTTTGTGGACATGGCTCAAAGATTACCGTTCCCACGAACTCGGCGGCAGCTGGACCTAGACGCGGCCCAGGGCGTCGATGTCTTCCAGGAAGTCCTGGTGGACTTCGGCGCTGACGGTCGTGCGGGTGTCAGCGATCGCGTCGAGGTAGTCCTGTGTGACGGGCCCCTTTCGTCCGTTCGCCCCGACCGAAGCAGCACCGTCGTCGTACACTGCTTTCTCCAGGGCGCGCTGGGAGGCGCTGCGGGCCGCGAACTCGATATCCGCGGGCGAGAATCCCTCAGTCCGGGAAACCAACAATGGAATGTCCACCGAGTCCACCACCGTGGCTGGGATGAAGCGCTGCCACATGGCTTCGCGGGCGTGGACGTCCGGCAGGCCGATTGGAATGACGTAGTCGAAGCGGCCGTGGCGCAGGAAGGCAGTGTCCAGGGCGCGGATGAAGTTGGTGGCGCACACCAGGAGTCGCCCGGGTTGCTCGCGGAAGGCCGGGATGATTTTGAGGAGCTCGTTGGTGACGCCCTGCAGCGGCGACGGCGGATCACCGGCACGCTGCGAGGCGATCTCTTCGACCTCGTCGATGAACACGACGGCGTGTTCGAGCTCGGCAATTTCCAGGAACGTCTCGCGCAAGGCTCCGGCCAGGCCCTTGGGATCGGAGGCCAACCGGGAGGGGAAGACCTCCACGAACGGCCACTCCAACCTCGATGCGATGGCCTTGGCGAAGGTGGTCTTGCCGGTGCCCGGCGGACCGAAGAGCACCACCGCGCGCGGCGGTACGACGCCGTATTCGTCGGCGAGGTCCGCTTCGGCCAGCGGCAGCACCAGCCGGCGTTCCAGCAGTTCCTTTTCCCTCCGCATACCCGCGACGTTTTCCCAGAGATCACGGGCCAGGATGCGACCGCCGAGCAGCCCCAACGCGCCAAGTTCCTGGCGTTGCACCGGGATGGTCCGCTCGAAGTAGCGCAGGTTTTTCTTGACGACGAAGCCGCGGCCCAGGAACGCCTCCACCCGCGTTTCCGTTTCCGGCATCAGGGCGGAGAGCTTGTTGAGCCCATGCGGGGCCATGCGGTTTTCGACGGCGGACAGCAGGGAGGTGCCGATGCCGCGACCGCGGAACTCGGTCAGGGTGGCGAGGAAAACGATCCAGCCTTGATCGTGCGCGGCACGTCCGACGGCGGCGCCCACCACCTGCTCGCCCTGCACCGCAACCACCGCATGGTCCTTTTCGCACGAGGCGAGGACCTCCGACAATGCGTACACGGGCTCCACTCCGTCAGCCTTGAGCGACTCCCAGAGGTGCAGGATGCCGTCCAAATCGGACGAGTGGAAGTCCCTGATGCGCCAGTTCGTCATGCGTGTAACTCCTCGGTGGATCGCCGTTGATGCCTTGGAGTTGAGCATAGGCGAACCGTCGCCGCAGGACGTTGCGAGCCCGTTGCGTTACGAAACCGGATGCAACTGCACTCCCGGGGTGCTGCCGGCGGTGGCCCGGAAGTACTCCTGGCGCTGGCGTCCCAGGCGCTCAATTTCCACCTCAACCACGTCACCCGGCTGGATGAAGGGGAACCGGCCAGACATTGCCACCCCTTCGGGTGTGCCCGTGATGATGACGTCGCCGGGTTCCAGGACCATGTACTGGCTGAGGTGGTGGACGATCGTGGCGGGGTCGAAGATCATGTCCGAGGTGTTGGAGTCCTGGCGGGATTCGCCGTTGACCACAGTCTGGAGGCGCAGGCTGTCCGGGTCGATGTCGGCGGCGGGGACCAGCCACGGGCCCAGGGGAGTGGAGGCCGGGAGGGATTTGCCCTTGGTCCATTGTCCGGCTGCGCCCGGGATTTGGTAGTCGCGCTCGGAGAGGTCGTTTGCCACTGCGTAGCCTGCGATGCAGTTTTCCGCCTCCTCAAGGGAGGAAAGGTATGACGCTTCCCGGCCGATCACGATCGCCAGTTCCACTTCGTAGTCGTACTTTTCCGACGACGGCGGGATCGGGGCAGCATCGAAAGGGCCGACTATGGTGTTGCTCGGCTTGAGGAACACCACGGGCACCTCGGGCGGGGTTGCCCCGGATTCGGCTGCGTGGGCGGTGTAGTTCAGGCCGATGGCCACCACGGCGCCGGGCCGGGCCACGGGTGCACCGACGCGCAGGCCAGCTGCCGAAATTTCGGGAAGTTCGCCCTTGTCCAGGGCTTCCCGGGTGCGTGCGATGCCGTCTGAGGCGAGGAAACCGCCGTCGATGTCGTTGGTCATGGCCGTGAGGCTGAAGTACTTCTCGGTGCCGTCGGCGTCCTGGGCGATGACGGCCGGTTGTTCGTTTCCGGCCGTACCCAGCCTGGCGAATTTCAAGGTCATGGCTTCCTCCGTGCGTTCGGGACCAACATCCGAACTCTAGTGTGGTGTCGGCACTCAAGATACGGAAATGTGACCCGTTGACAACTAAGACATCAGATCTTTAGGGTCGATTAAGAACCGTGACCTACTTCAGGAGTCGAATGGAGCAGCATCCGAACCGCCCGGTATGGAAGGAAACCCGTTGATCCAGCACGCACCTTGGTTTGAAGAGGCCCGTTTGGGGATGTTCGTGCATTGGGGGCTCTATGCACTGCCTGCCCGGCACGAGTGGGTGATGAACCGGGAGGAACTCAGTGTCGAAGCTTATGGGCAGTACTTCCGGCGCTTCGATCCCGATCTCTACGATCCGTGTGAATGGGCCCGTGCCGCCCGCTACGCGGGAATGAAGTACGTGGTCCTCACCACCAAGCACCACGATGGCTTTTGTTTGTGGGACTCGGCCCTGACGGAGTACAAGGCCACCAACACGCCCGCCGGCCGGGACCTGATCACACCTTACGTGGAAGCACTCAGGGCTGAGGGACTGAAAGTTGGTTTCTACCACTCGCTCGTCGACTGGCATCACCCCCACTTCACCATCGACGGCGTGCACCCGCAACGTAACGCGGCCGACGTCGAAAGCATGAACAGCGGGCGGGACATGGCCCGCTACCGGGAGTACCTGCATGGCCAGGTGCGTGAGCTCTTGAGCAATTACGGCACCATCGATTACCTGTTCTTCGACTTCTCCTACGCGGGCCTCGGGCAGGAGGAGTTCTGGGGTGGCAAAGGCCGGAAGGACTGGGACTCCGAGGCCCTGCTCGCCATGGTGCGGGAGCTGCAGCCCGGCATTATCGTCAATGACAGGCTAGATATCCCGGGAGACTTCATCACGCCGGAGCAGTACCAGCCCGCCGGCCCCATGATGCTCGACGGCGTACCGGTCACCTGGGAGGCTTGCCAGACCCTCAACGGAAGCTGGGGGTACGACCGCGACAACCTCGATTACAAGTCCGTCGACATGCTGATCCGGATGCTCGTGGACGGGGTGTCCAAGGGCGGCAACCTGCTCCTGAACGTCGGCCCGACAGGCAGGGGTAACATCGACCCCCGGGCGTTGGCTTCGCTGCACGGAATTGGCGAGTGGATGAAGCTGCACTCACGCGCCATTTACGGCGCCGGGCCCTCACAGTTCACGGCTCCGCCCGATGCCCGCTACACGCAGCGCGGTGACAGGCTGTACGTGCACCTGTTCGCGTGGCCGTTCGAATACGTCCATCTCCCAGGCCTGGCCGGCAAGGTTGAGTACGCGCAGTTGCTGAACGACGCCTCCGAGGTGTTCCTCCGTGAACTCGATCCCCAGCAGCAGGCAATGAACATGACCCCTGGTGGCCAGCCCCCGGGAACGCTGACAATCAAGCTCCCTGTGCAGCGGCCCGATGTCGCGGTTCCGGTGCTTGAACTTTTCCTGAAGCCCGGCGCGCCCGTTGAGCAGGGCGATCGCGCTTAGCGCACGGCCGGTAAGGACAGCTGAACTTTTAGCGCGCCCGGACGATTACCCGGGGGAGGATACGGGTATCCACAAAGTATGGGAGTTGCCATGACACCACTGAACCTCGGCAAGCTTGGCTTCGGCGGAGCTGGAATCGGTAACCTGTACCGGGCCATCCCGGACGGGGAAGCACTCGCCACCGTTCTTGCTGCCTGGGACGCCGGCATCCGGTACTTCGATACCGCCCCGCACTATGGCCTGGGCCTCTCTGAGCAACGGTTGGGTGCGGTCCTCCGGGACAAGCCGAGGGACGACTTCGTGATCTCCACCAAGGTGGGCCGGCTGCTTGAGCCGAACGCCGCCGGGGGCCAGGACCCAGAGGGCTTCGACGTTCCGGCCACCACCAGGCGCGTGTGGGACTTTTCCGAGGCGGGCATTCGCCGCAGCATCGAGGATTCGCTGGACCGGCTTGGCCTCACCCACATGGACATCGCCTACCTCCACGATGCCGACGTCCACGACCTCCGGGCCGGGATCGACCAGGGCCTGCCGGCATTGGAAAAGCTAAGGTCCGAAGGCGTAGTCAAAGCCATCGGCGTTGGCCTCAACTCGGCCGAGGCGGCCCTCGAATGCGTCGAAGCCGCCCACCTGGACCTCGTCATGCTCGCCGGCCGCTTCACCCTGCTGGAGCAGCCCAAAGTTCCGCTGCTTGAGCGCTGCATGGAGCGCCGCACCGGCGTCGTCAATGTTGGCGTCTACAACTCGGGCCTCCTGGCCCGATCCGACGTCCCGGACGATGCGCACTACAACTACGATCAAGCGCCACCGCCAGTGCTGGAGCGGGCGCGGCGGCTGGCGGCAACCTGCCGTGACTTCGGGGTGGAACTTCCGACGGCGGCGCTCCAGTTCCCGCTGCGCCATCCGGCCGTGGTGAACGTGACAGCCGGGGCGACTTCTCCTGAACAGGTGGCCGCGAACGCCGCGCGGATGGAGGAGCCTGTGCCCGAAGAGCTTTGGGGCGCCTTGGAGGCCGTTGGCCGTGATTGATTCGCACCTGCATCTGTGGACCTTGGACACTTTCGTCACCGGCGGTGAGCGCCACTACCCGTGGCTCGGCCCGCAGCACGGTCCGCTCTTCCGGAGTTTCGGCGAAGACGAGGCGCGGGAGACATTGGAGGCTGCCGGCGTCAGGGGTGCCGTACTGATCCAGGCCGACGATACCGTTGCCGACACGGAGAGCATGCTGTCGGTCGCATCGCGCAACCCGTGGGTGCTGGGCGTGGTGGGCTGGGTCCGGCTCGAATCGCCGGCAGAGGCTGCAGAGCAGTTGGCCCGGTTCGCGGCTCAACCTGTCTTCAGGGGCGTCCGGCACCTGGTGCATGACGATCCACGGACTGACTTCCTGGACCTTCCCGGCGTGCGGGAGTCGTTGGCCGTGGTGGCACAGCGCGGGCTGGCTTTTGACGTCCCGGACGCTTACCCGCGGCATCTGGGTGCAACCGTACGGCTGGCCCGGGACATGCCGGACCTGACCGTGGTGTTGGACCATCTGGGCAAGCCGCCGCTGGGCGATCCCGAAGCCATGGAATTGTGGCGCGCCCACTTCCGGGCGCTCGCAGCATGTCCCAACTCGGTGGCCAAACTCTCCGGCCTTCACGTGCCGGGCCTGGAGTACTCGGACGATTCCCTGCGGCCCGTGTTCGAGGAAGCCGTGCAGGCGTTCGGTCCTGGGCGCCTCATGATTGGCGGTGACTGGCCTGTCAGTACGGCCGGGGTTCCTTACGGCCGGACGCTGGATGTCCTGCTGGAACTTGTTTCCACGCTGAGTCCTTCGGAACAGGACGAGGTCCTGGAGGGGACAGCGATCCGGACGTACGGGCTGGCCGTGACTCCGGAGCCAGACGGTTAGAGGGCCTGGCGCAACCAGTTCTCCACGCCGCTGATGTGCACGGTAACCAGTGCCCGCACCAGTTCGGCGTCGCCGCGTTCCAATGCAGCCGTAATGGCCCGATGCTCGGACAGGGTGTGCGCGACGGCTTTCTCCTGCGTCAGCCCCCGCCAAATCCTCGCCCGTACTGTGCTGCTGGACAGGGCTTCCAGCAGGCTGCCGAGGTAGTCGTTTCCCGCAGCTTCGGTGATGATGCTGTGGAATTCGAGGTCATGGGCCACGAGTTCCTCGACGTCCGTGTACTCGTCGATGCCATTCATGCTGCCCCGCAGCCTCTTGAGATCTTCGGCGGTGATTTTCCCTGCGGCCAAGTGTGCGGTGGCGGGTTCAAGGATTCGTCGGACTTCAAAGAGTTCAAGAACGGAACGGTCCTGATGCAGGTCGACCACGAATGCGACAGCTTCATTGAGGAGTTTGGCGTCGAGGCTGGTCACGTAGGTTCCATCGCCGCGGCGGACGTCCAGCACGCGGATCAGTTCGAGGGCCTTCACCGCTTCGCGCAGTGAACTCCGTGAAAGACCAAGCCTTTCGCTCAGTTCCTTTTCCGGCGGGAGTCGATCGCCGGCTTTGAGTTCCCCACGGATCAGCATGTCTTTGATCTTGCTGATCGCCTCATCTGTGACAGCCATGGACCAATAGTAGCTACGAATGATCGGATGTCTGTTTCCGCCGCGGGGCTCACCCAACCGGGGCGTTAACCAACGACGGCGGCCCCAGGGTTCCGCTGTTACGGAACCCTGGTGCCGCCGTCGGGCGTTACTTAGTGGGACTGTTACTTATCGGCGCCCGGGAGGGGGCGATTGGCGATAACGGGCGCGCTGCCGGTGTAGCCGTCGCGGGTGGCGGCAAGCTCGTGGATCTGCTTGCGGCACAGGAACCAGCCCCAGACCATGAGTCCACAGGCTATCGCGGTGACCAGCATGGTGAGCGGTGACTCGATAAACACCATGACCAGGACGCCGGCGAGGAAGATCAGCGACAGCCAACCGGTATACGGAGCCCCGAATAGGCGGAAGGACGGGCGCTTCACCCAACCCTTGTCGGACCAGCGTTTCAGTTGCATCTGGCAGAGGACGATGGTGGCCCAGGTGACGATGATGCCCACGGACGCGACGTTAAGGACGATTTCAAAGGCGTCGGACGGGACCAGGTAGTTCAGCGGAACACCAAGGAGCGAGACGCCTGCGGTGATGGCGATGCCGCCGTAGGGGACGCCTGCCTTATTCATGCGCTGCGCGAACTTCGGGGCCGAACCGGCCACGGACATGGAGCGAAGGATACGGCCCGTGGAGTAGAGGCCGGCGTTCAGTGACGACAGGGCTGCCGTGAGGACCACGAGGTTCATGATGACGTCCACGCCCTCAACGCCGATGGAACCGAAGAACGTCACGAAGGGGCTGACGCCCTTCTCGTACGAGGTGTACGGGAGGAGCAGTGCCAGGAGGATGACGGAGCCAACGTAGAAGACTGCGATGCGGAAGACCACGGAGTTGATGGCCTTGGGCATGATCTTCTCCGGGTTGGGTGTTTCACCGGCCGCGGTACCCACGAGTTCGATGGAAGCGTACGCGAACAGCACACCCTGCATAAGGATGATCATCGGCAGGACACCGTTCGGGAAGACGCCGCCGTTATCGGAAATGAGGCTGAAACCGACCGTCTGGCCATCAACAGGGGTACCGAAGATGACGAAGTACGTGCCCACCAGGAGGAAGGCCACCAGCGCGGCCACCTTGATCAGCGCGAACCAGAACTCCATTTCGCCGAAGACCTTCACCGACACCAGGTTGAGGCTGAGGACGACGACCAACGCGATCAAAGCCCACGCCCACTGCGGAACGGCGCCCATCCAGGGGATGTACTTGCCGAAGAAGTTCATGTAAAGCGCGGCCGCGGTGATGTCCACAATGGTGGTGGTGGCCCAGTTGATCCAGTAGAACCAGCCAGAGACGAAGGCTGCCTTCTCACCATAGAATTCGCGGGCGTAGGAAACGAAGGATCCCGACGACGGGCGGTGCAGAACGAGCTCACCGAGTGCGCGAAGGATCAGGAAGGCGAAAAAGCCGCAGACCGCGTAGGCGATGACGAGGGACGGGCCAGCTGCGTTGAGCCTGCCGCCGGCGCCCAGGAACAGGCCGGTGCCGATGGCGCCACCGATCGCGATCATCTGGATCTGGCGCGGCTTGAGGTCCTTGTGATAGCCACTGTCCTCCTTGTGGAGGGATTTCTCGCTGGCATGCGCTTGGGCCGGGACCGTGTGGTCCGTGATGGGGTTGGTCATTGGAATCCTTAGGGGTGTCCTGTTGGGGTGTCCATGGAAGTGTCCGGTCGGGGATCCGGGCTCGCTGGACAGTGCCGCGTGGGGGTATGCCTCACCGGGCTGAACGGCTGGCGGAAGCCGCTGGGGTTATTGGCCAGTTTGGGCCTATTTGCTCAGGTTCGCCAGACGTTCGGGGCTGAGCAGTTCCTCAAGCTGGGACGCGGTCAGCAGACCGTGTTCCAGAACGAGTTCTGCGACGCCCTTGCCCGTTGCCAGTGCCTCCTGCGCAATAGCAGTGGCGGAGGCGTAACCGATATGGGGGTTCAATGCCGTGACTAGGCCGATCGACTGCTCCACGGTAAGCCGTAGCCGTTCGGTGTTTGCGGTGATTCCCCGGACACAGCGGGCCGTAAGGGTGCGGCACGCTGCTTCCAGGTGGGAGATGCTCTTGTGCAGGCTGTGCACAATGATCGGTTCGAAGGCGTTCAGCTGAAGCTGGCCGGCCTCCGCGGCCATGGTGACGGTGACATCGTTGCCGATGACCTCGTACGCCACCTGGCTGACCACTTCCGGGATCACCGGATTGATCTTGCCGGGCATGATCGACGAACCGGACTGCACAGCCGGCAGGTTGATCTCGCCCAAACCCGCGCGCGGTCCCGAGGACAGCAGGCGGAGGTCGTTGCAAATCTTGGAGAGCTTCACGGCCACGCGCTTCAGCACACCGGACAAGTGGACGAACGCGCCCACGTCCTGGGTGGCTTCGATCAGATCCGCGGCGGTGAGCAGGGGAAGGCCGGTAATCTCGGCCAGGTGGCGGCATGCAGCCTCCGCGTAGCCGGCCGGGGCGTTCAAGCCTGTGCCGATGGCGGTGGCGCCCAGGTTGATCTCGTGGATGAGCATGTGCGACTCGTCCAGGCGGGCCCGGTCTTCGCCGATGGTGACGGCGTAACCGCCGAACTCCTGGCCCAACGTCATGGGGACCGCATCCTGAAGCTGGGTGCGTCCCATCTTCACCACGGTCCGGAACTCACGGCCCTTTTCGGCGAAGGCCACCTCGAGCTCCTCGAGGGCCAGCAGCAGTTCCTTGACCGAGAAGATCGTGGCGAGGTTCACCGCTGTTGGGTAGACATCGTTGGTGGACTGGCTCAGGTTGACGTGGTCATTCGGGTGCAGCTTGGAGTAGTCACCCTTGGGGTGGCCCAGGATTTCCAGCGCACGGTTGGCTATGACCTCGTTGGCATTCATGTTGGAGCTGGTGCCAGCGCCGCCCTGGATCACGTCCACCATGAACTGGTCCTGCAACATGCCGTCCATGATGTCCTGGCAGGCCTGCTCAATGGCCCCTGCGCGTTCGGCATCCAGGAGTCCGAGCTCGTGGTTGGTGCGGGCTGCGGCCTGCTTCACCGCGGCCAGGCCCCTGACAAGGTGCTTATTCGTGGAGAGCGGCTGCCCGGTAATGGGGAAGTTCTCGATGGCGCGGAGGGTGTGGACGCCCCAGTAGGCGTCCGCGGGAACATCGCGGTCACCCAGAAGGTCGTGTTCGGAACGGAGGGGGATCGCCTGATCGACGGTGGTCATAGCTGTCCTTGGTTTAGTTGCTGAAATTTCGGGCTGCACGGAGTTCGCCGACCGGAAGGCCGCCGCCCAGCACAGGTGGGCTTTGAAGAGAGTCCAAGCTGCCGCCGTCGACACCCAACCGGCGGAGAACCTCAACGGTGACGGGCATGCGGGCGCGATCACCGCCGTCGGAAATTTTCACGGCAACGCCAGTGCCGTCGGGGAGGCCCACCAGTTGGAGGCCCTCGAAGCCGTCCTTCGCAAGCAGGCCTGGAACGGCGCGCATCAGGGCTGTGACGTCGCGGCCTTCGCCGGCAACCATCTCCGGGTAACGGCGCATGGCGTGCGCCACCTTGCCCTCGTAGGTGCTTACCTCTGCAGCGGCCAGGCGGCCATAGGCCCGGGCCATCCCGTGCAGTGAGTGGGCGAAAAGCGGAGTTCCGCAGCCGTCAGTACTGACTGCTGCGGCTTCCTCGCCCGTCAGTTCGGTAATGGTGTCGCGGACCAGTACCTGCAACGGGTGCTCGGGGTGTAAGTACCCGTCCACAGGCCAGCCGTTGATGACGCAAACGGCGGTCATGGAAGCGTGCTTGCCTGAGCAGTTCTGCGCGATCTGGGTGGGGCCGTTGCCGGCACGCAGCCACTCTTCTCGTTCTGTGACTCCGTAGGGAAGGTCGGTGCTGTTGGCCAACGCCGCGTCCGTGAGGCCGTGCAGCTTCAAGATTTCGACTGCACCATCGCGGTGCATTTCCGCGCCGGAGTGGCTTGCCGCGGTGAGCGCGAGAAGTTTCTCCGGGATATCCAAACCGGCTTTCAGGAGCGCAACTGCCTGGAGCGGCTTCAGGCTTGAACGCGGGTACATCGGCGCGTCCGGCTGGCCGGCCTCTACTGCGGTGGTGCCGTTCTTGTTCAGGGCAATTAGAGACCCGTAGTGGATGCTCTCCACCAACCCGTCGCGGGTTACCTCGACGAGGGGGACGTGGTTGGGCGCGGTCTGCGCGTCGGCTCGGTGGGCCGGTGCTGCGGGGACGGTCATGGTGTCCTTTGGGTGTGTCATTTGCTGAGGATCGTGTCCAGGGCAACGCTGACGGCCTGAAGGTGGGCGGCCATAGCGTTGGTTGCGGCTTTTTCATCGCCGGCCTCAATGGCATTGAGGATGGCTACATGTTCCTCATCCGAGCGGTGCTGCCGGTCAGCCACGAGGTTGAGGGTTTCGGACTGGTGGGCCAAGGCCTCGCGAATGTCGGAAACAACGCTGGCGAACACACGGTTTCCGCTTGCACGGGCGACGGCGGAGTGGAAAGTGGCGTCCAGGTTGACCCAGGCTTCGGGATCGTTCTCGTTGAGCATTTCCTGGACGATGTCCTTGAGGTGCTCGAGTTCCTCGTCGGTCCTTCGTTGGGCCGCCAGCCCGGCGGCGGGGATCTCGATGTGGGGACGTGCTTCGTTAAGATCGCGTGCGCTGTACTGTCCCAAGGTAAGGTCGTTGGCGACCTTGTTGGCCACAATGAACGTGCCCTTGCCGGTTTTGGTCATGGTGAGGCCCAAGGTGTTGCAGGACCTCAACGCCTCCCTGATGACCGAGCGGCTCACGCCGTACTGCGCGGCGAGCGTCGCTTCGGAGCTCAGCTTGGTGCCGATATCGAACTGGCCGCCTTCGATGGCACGCCTCAGGGCCGCGAAGACCGCCTCAGCTGCGGAAATGCGGGAGATCGGGGTGTGCGCAGCGGCGTTACCCGGGAATTCGGGTTGTCCAGCTGTCCGGCTGTCTGACAGGTTCACGCTTTGAATATGGCACGGGTCACAAGGCACTGTCAACGCTGAAAGAACCGCTTCACGCTTTGGTGAACGACGGCGGCAATCGCCACTGCCGTTCAGCTCACCTTCGCATGGTTCTCGATGGAGCGAAGAATGCTGATCAGCTGCCCAATTTTCTCATCGCCGAACAGCACATCCGGGCCGGACGGGGCCAGCTCGTTGTATGGAGAGTTGAACAAGGCTTTTGGGCTGACTTTTCCGTTTTCCATCAGATGAGTGGTCAGAACGTTGAGGAAGTTCAGCTGTTGGGCCGTGAGCGTTGTACCGGCTACAAACTCAGACAACGCTTCCTCGACCGCTTCGCGGTCCAAACCAACCAGGGAACGGACAAAAAGGCCGAGCCCATCGTGGGCGGCGCGATTCAAGTCTTCGAGCGAACCCAAGCCGCTTTCCAGGAGTATGCGTTCTAGCTCTTCGAGGTCCAACTCGGTGAGTTGCTTGTTGCGTCGCAGCCGTTGGATGGTTGCGTGCTCCTCGTATTGTGCCAAGTACGAACGCATTTTCTCTTTGTAACGGGGGAGGTCCACGAAGCCGTTCGTTGCACCCACCAGTTCAACTTCCTCAAGCACGCCGAGCTCGTCCTGGAAGTTTGTGTAGACCACCTTGCGTTTCCGCTTTTCGATGAGATGGACCAATCCCCGGAGCCGCCGACGGATTTCCTCCAGCCACTCCAAGGAAACAGATTCCCATTCTTCGTCGTGGAGGATTGTTTCCAGCAATGGCAGTTGGGCGGCGATGGCCGGGATGCTCTGCTGGTCTTGCAGGGCGGAGGCTATTGCTTGGATCTTTATCCGGAACGGCCCAACCGCCGATTGTTGCAGGGACGCCAATTCTGTCTGGAGCATCAGATAGTCAAAGCGCTTGGCCTCTTCAGTGTCCGCGGGCGCGCCAATGGAAGCGAGCTTGGCGATCTCGGTTTGCAAAGCCTGGAAGTCCTCGGCCGCCAAGGAAGTCCACGCCGTTTCCTCGGTGAACCTGTCCACCCATTTGCGCGCTGGCTTGACGAGGAAGTTGTCCAGCGGAAGCCGGTCAACTGTGTGTTTCAGGGTTTGTCGAAGGTCGGTAACGACTGGCGCTTGAGGATCCCATTGAAGGTCAGCAAATGTTTGGAGGAGCCGGACGCGTGCAGCAAACGTTGTCTCCGCAAGTGATTTGCCCAGCGACCCTTCGTTGCTGGGCATGCCTGCATTGAAAAATTCGGCATTGCGGCAGAGGTCGAAGATGAAGAAGTCCTTCTTGTCCTCGCCCGGCCCGTACAGTTCCGGGCGCAAGCGCGTACCGCGGCCCACCATTTGCCAGAACTTGGTCTTGGACCTGACCATCTTGAAGAAGACAAGGTTGACGACGTCCGGCACGTCAACGCCGGTGTCCAGCATGTCTACTGAAATGGCGATGTGGGGGTTGCTCTCGGTGGTCGAGAATTCGTCGATGAGATTCTGGGCGTAGTTCACCTGATAGGTGATGACGCGAGCAAACTGGCCCTTGTAAGCCGGGTAGTTCTTGTCAAAGCGTTCAGCAATGTACTCCGCGTGCCTGTTGTTCTTTGCGAAGATAATGGTTTTGCCCAAGCGATCCCCGCCGGCAACCTTGTGGCCGCGGGTCATAAGGACTTCCAACGCCTTATCCACTGTGTCGGCGTTGAAGAGCCAAGTGTTGATCGCGGTGGCGTCCACGGAATCCGGGATTTCGCCGTCTTCATCCCACTCGAGCTCGTCCCACTCTTCTTTGGCAGCCTCAGAAAGGTCCTCGTACGAAATACCTTGATCGGGAAACTTCAGCGGAACCGGAACGACTCGCGGCGGCACGAGATATCCGGCCTCGATGGCTTCGCTGAGTTCATAGGCAAACGTCGGAACGTTGTCCTCGATGCCGAAGAGGCTGTAGGTGTTGCGGTCCACCTCTGACTGTGGCGTGGCCGTCAGCCCGATGAGGAGCGAATCGAAGTACTGGAAAATTGTCCTGTACTTTTGGTAGACGGACCGGTGGGCTTCATCGACGATGATGAGGTCGTAGTGGCCAATGCCAAAGGTCCGCTGTCCGAGCTTTCCCTCGGTCCTGTTGATGAGGTTCATCATGGTCGGATATGTCGCCACGTGGATGCGGCTGTCTGCTTCTTCGCCCGAGCCGAGAATGACGGGACTGGAACCGGGCAGGTGGGCCTTGAACGCATTTGCCGCTTGCTTGACCAAGGCAACCCGGTCGGCGAGGAATAGAACGCGTTTGGCCCAGTTGGCTTCCTGCAGGAGCTTGGCGAGTGCGACGACGGTGCGCGTCTTGCCCGTGCCTGTCGCCATTACTACAAGCGCCTTGCGCTCGAAGTCCTTCTCGTAAGCTTCCGTGACGGCCCGGATGGCGTTGTGCTGGTAGGGGCGTTCGACGATCGAGTTGTCGATTGCCTGTTCAGCCAGGGGCTTTCGGCTCTGTCGGCGGTTGACCAGTAGTTGCAGTTGATCTCTCGTGTGGAATCCCTGCACCGCGCGTTCCGGGTACATGGTGTCGTCCCACATCCAAGTCTCGTAACCGGAGGTGTAGTAGATGATGGGGCGCCGGCCGTATCGACGCTCCAGGCAGTCGGCGTACAGCTTGGCCTGGTGCTTTCCAACATGGGGATCTTTGGTGGTCCGCTTCGCTTCGACCACCGCCAGAGGCAGTCCGTCAGCGCCCCACAGCACGTAATCCACGTAGCCGACGCCACTGAGCGTGCCGCTTGCCGTGGGCATGGTGTCGACCTTGAATTCGCGGTCTTCTGTGTTGCTGAGCGGCCAGCCCGCCTCGTGGAGTTCCAGGTCGATGAGGTGCCTGCGGGTCAGGGCCTCGTCATAGTCATGGTGGTCGGGGACCGTCTGGTTCTGCTTCTTGGCCTCGGCAACTTCGGCCTGCAGAATCTCCAGCTGGGCCTTGAGGTCAGCAGAGTCGGCAGCTGCCTGTGCGAGCGCCTCGTCCTTTGCTTTGAGCTGACTTTCGAGTGCTTGGAGTTCTTCGGGCGACTGCTGCTGGACCGGAGTCTTAGGTTTCGGGGTCAGGGCCGAGGCGTCGAAAACCAACGACGGCGGCAGCTGGTTACCGGTTTTGGCGTAGTTCCTGGCGAGCCAATAGCAAACGTGGTGCAGTTCGCGAAGCACGAGCTCAGCACCTTGGATGGTGGGGCCAACGGAGTTATGGACCGCATTGTTGCCGGCTTTGCGGATGATCGTGAGCTTGTTGGCAATTGGAGCGCCCACAAGATTCTTGAACGTGGGCTCGTTCAGTAAGGCATTGAGGTCATCTTTGTAGGGGGTAACCAAACCTGGCTCTACTTGGTAAAGCCACTCAACTATGCGTTCGATGGTGTAGCGGGCGTAGAACACGGATGCGCGAGGATCGACCCGGGCGAATTGTTCGGCCCGGCGTGCTTGTTTGGCCAACTCGGGCCACTCGCCCAGCATGAACCCAAAGTTGCTGGTAACTGCCCCCATGCAGCCGTCTCCGATCCGTTGCTCCGTTGTCCTGGAAGTAGTCAATCACGACACTGCGACTGTTTAGTCTTCATTTCAGACCGGTGGCCCCGACCAATGGCAACCGTTGTACTTTTGCAATAGTGTCATCGGCGATTTTCGGCAGGGAGCCCAGCTGGGATTTCAGCTCTTCGCGGGCAGCTTCGAATGCTTCCACAAAGCCGCCACAATAGTGTTCGATTATGTCCCGGGCAGCGTCTGCACCAACGCCAAATTGGACGCTTGTCGAGGCCAGCATCTGCTTGCTGATTCTCTGGAGCCTGTACTCGCCTTTCACGCTCATGGCCAAGTCGATGCTAGAGTCCCCATCCCAATACGGCGCGTAGGTGGCGAGGTCGTAGAGCGGCGATAGCTGTGCCCGATTGCCGTTGAGGAGTAGGGAGTAGTTTTTGGCATGCGCATCGGTGCAACCCGCCACGGTGTTGAAAACGAAGGCCCGGTACAGCCCTTCTCCTGCTGCACGGCGGTCTGCTTCAAAAGGAAGTGATCGTACAAGAGCGGCTAAATCGCTCGCGCCCGGCCCGCCGTCACGGTGCTGGTATTTCTTGGCTGGAGAAACACCTAACGCCTGGCAAAAGTCTTCTTGGTGGAGGCGACGCCAGGTTCCATTTACTTCCTGGCGGTCATAACGGCGTGTTACAAAAACGTCCCAGTCGCCGATGCGGGTCAGTTCGGATTTGGCCACTTCGAGCCCAAGAAAAGCTGCCGCCCTCATGGTCAGCTGCTCCACAACATCCAGGCGGCTGAAGTTGCCTGCCGCGGGTTTTAGGATGTGCGTTGTGGGAGTCGCGTCTTCCGGAACTGCCCACTTGCCGTTTGGAAGTTGATACAGGGCAATCTTCGGCTGTGCCCCAGCTAGGCTGAAACGTCCTGCTGCGTCGTCGTAGGGTGTGCCGTCCTTGTATTCAGTCACCACATGATCCAGCATCTCCGACACCTCTGCGTCCGAAACGGCCTTCACGGCCGTTCTGGGAAGAGTGCCATCTGAAGAACCTGTGCCGGGCGCCATGAATTGAAGCGCACCCGCGACGTCGGCACCGATGTGTTCGAGGATGGCGAAAGGGTTGGACGGGGAAACCCGGAACCGTCGGGCAATCGTCTGCAGGGCACCTTCGCTATCTGGGAGGAGTCCTTGCAGAAAGGGGAGCACACTGCGCTTCTTGTGCAGGGTGGCGGCCAGCGGCATGGATAAGGACAACGGTGTCCCATTCGGGGCTGCCTGGTATTCGGGGTCGTAGCGGAAGGTCAGATTTCCCGACGGCGACTGTTCAACGCGGCCGCACAGCGTACCGTCCATAAAAACATCGAGAGCGCGGGAACTCACCACCGGACCGCGCCCGTTTCGCTGTCGCGTATGGCGATTTCGAAACCGAGGGCTTGAAAGACATCCATGAACTTGGACGTTTCCACCGACGCTTTACCGGATTCAAGATCGATGACGAAAGTGCGTGAGACGCTGGCTCGCCGGGCCAACTCTGCCTGCGACCATGCGCGTTCTTCACGCAATTCACGTACAAGCGGCCCGGCCTCGCGGACTGTGCGCACTAGAGTCTCCTGTCGCCGTACGGCAACTTCCACTTATGTCGCCGTACGCCGACTTTAGCAGTTGTTGCCGTACGGCGACAGGTCTCTTTCGAGCTGAGTTAATGCTTAGAGTTCGCCCTTGAATGCGCGGCTTTGGAGCGACGCGAAGAGCGCGTCCAGTTCCGCCAGATGCTTGCGGTGGGTTTCCTTCAAACGTTCGACGGCAGCAACGCGGGTTGCGAAGGCCTGCTGCAGTTCGATAGGAGGAAGAGGAACCCGGAGGGCTCTGATCATTGAAAGATTCAAGTTCTTCTGACGTACTCCGCGTTGGAGCCGCATGAAGTGGCTTCTTCCGATTTGTATGGCGTAGTAAACGTAGTCGGTCACAACGCGGTCGTTTAGCTTCGAAAACGCGATGGCTTGGTTGCAGGCGCTAGGAACAGAAGTTATACCGGACTTGAGGGCAGCCGTGTCGTACATCCCCAAAAGCAGGGCGCCCGGCGGGATCATCTTTGCAGACGAGTTACTTAGGGCGGCTTGGTTGATTCGCTCGGCAGAGGCCCCTAGCCGCCTCTCTCCGAGTTCGCCCGAGCTATACCAGGGGATAGTACCCGAGAAGTAAGCCGGCACAGATCTACTTGGCGTCCCGCCGCTCTGCCAACGCCCGAGGTCATCGAGCCGGGCTGAACCCCATTTCGAATCACGAGTGGGGTCCCCGAACATGGAGTGGAAGATCGATTGGGTGAGCGCGTCAAGGCGGGCGATGGCTTTGCGGCGCTTGGCTCGGAGCTCGTCGGCCTTGTCCAAAATCGCCGCGATCCGTCGCTGCCTGTTTATGGGCGGCAGAAAGAGAGGAAGCTTGAGAAATACCTCTTCCTTGACGCGTTGACGGTTGGTTGCGCCGAAGCTCAGTGAGCGAATCTCATCGACGAACTGATCCGTGGAAACATAACGAATCAGGAACTGCGGATCGATCCGCTGTCTGTCGAGGTCGAACACTGGAAAATCTTTAGAAACTACAGCTCCATCAAGTTCAGGAGGGACGATCGCGAACGCTCCGTTGCGGGCATCAATCCGTGAGTATATGAATTGGCCTTCCCTTACCCGATAACCGCTAAAGGGCTGAGGAGTTTTGCCTTCGCCGATCCTACGCTTGATCGCGCCATTGCCGTTTAGTTTTAGGGTAACAAACAGCTCTCTGGAAGGATCGGAAATGCGCTCTGTCTTGTTGCCTTGGCTAAGTACATCTCCAAAAATCGGGCTCACTTCAGCAGCTCCCGCAGGTCATTCATGCCCTCGGTGATCTCAGCTTCGAGCTCGTCAAGCGCAGCCAAGATTTCCTCTGGGACAGCATGCTCGATCTCTTCGTGCTCGATCTCCTTGTACCGGTTCAGAGAAAGGTCGTAGTCGTTCGCCTCAATCTCCGAAACTGGAACGCAGAACGACTGGTCCGTGCGCGCCCGCTCAAGTTCCGTCGTCGTGCGCTGATTCCAACGCGAGAGGACGTCCTCAAGGTCGGAAGAGCCGAGCGGCGTGCGCTTATCGTCGAGGCTGAAACCGTCGGATTTTACGTCGTAGAACCAGACGTTGGCGGTTCCGCCGGAGTTCGTTTTAGTGAAGAAGAGGATGGCGGTGGAGACTCCGGCGTAGGGCTTGAAGACCCCGGACGGGAGTTTGACCACGGCGTCGAGCTTGTGCCCCTCGACCAGTGTCTTGCGGAGGGACTTGTGCGCGCCGGTGGAGCCGAACAGGACGCCGTCAGGGACGATAACGGCAGCTCGTCCGCCCGGCTTGAGCAGCTTGATGAACAGTGCCAGGAAGAGGAGTTCAGTCTTCTTCGTCTTGACGACGTTCAGCAACTCCTTGGACACATTCTCGTAGTCCAAGCTGCCAGCGAACGGCGGGTTGGCGAGGATGACGTTGTACTTTTCTTCCTCGACAGAGTGCAGGTCGGCAAGGGAATCGCGGTAGGAGACGTCCGGGTTCTCGACACCATGGAGGAGCATGTTCATTGAACCGATGCGGAGCATGGTGGAGTCGAAGTCGAAGCCATGGAACTGCTCGTGATGGAAGAACTTACTGGTCTCGTCATTGGTGAGGAGATTGCTGTTGTTCTTACGGAGGTATTCGCCGGCCTGAACCAGGAAGCCGCAGGTGCCAGCGGCCGGATCACAGATGGCTTCGAGCGGCTGGGGTGCTGTCATCGCGACCATGAGGTCGATGATGTGCCGTGGGGTTCGGAACTGTCCGTTGGTACCCGCCGATGCCAGCTTAGACAACATGTACTCGTAGAGATCGCCCTTGGTGTCGCGGCCCTCCATGTTGATGGAGTCGATGACATCCACCACCTGCTTCAAGACACCCGCGTTCGGAATCTTGAACTGCGCATCCTTCATGTGGTGGCTATAAGTGGAGTCTTCGCCGTTGGACTGCTTGGTCAGCTCAGTTCGGAGGAACGGGAAGATGTTCTGCTGGAAGACCGTGAACATCTCAATCTGACCAAAGTCCTTGAACTTCGACCAGCGGAGGTCCGAATAGGGGCGGCCCTGGGGGTCAACACCCTCGGGGAACACTGCGTTCTCGATCGGCTCGCCTAAGATGTTGGCCTGCTTCTCCGCCCGAGTCTGGTTCTCGTCCAGGCGCTTGAGGAACAGAAGGTACGTGATCTGCTCGATGACTTCCAGCGGGTTCGAGATACCGCCGCTCCAGAACGTATTCCAGACTTTGTCTACTTGGGACTTGATTTCACCTGTGATCACTCATGCGAGTTTAGTGCGTTTTTTGAGGCGCTGAGCCCGACGACAGCGAAGGCCTGGCACCGCCGGATCCGGCGGCGCCAGGCCTGGCCTACGGGTTTGTCAGCAGGGACGCCAGGACTTGCCGCCGGGAGCGTAGCAGCGTGGACCCGTGTACCCCGGGTAGGGATTCGATTGGGCCGGTGGCGCCGGCGGCACGTAGTTTTGGGCCGGCGGAACGTACTGCTGGGCAGGAGGCACATAGGGTGCCGGGAGGTTGCGTATCCGCTCTGCCTCGGCAGCTGCTGCGGCTGCCCGCGCCTGTTCTGCTGCGGCGGCCTCATCGGCAGCCTTCTTTGCTGCTGCCTCTGCTTCCGCGGCGGCCTTTCGTTCTGCCTCCGCTCGCGCGGCAGCGGCCACCCGTTCCTCTTCGGCCTTCTTCTCGGCCGCTGCGAGTGTCTTCTCCTGATCCTTGAGCTGGTTGTGCGTAGACTCAGCCCGGGTTATTACAGCCGTCAGGGCGGTCATCTTGGCGGTTGATTCGCTGGCAGAGTAGGCGGCCCAGAGGATCGAGTTTTCTGTGTCCCTCGCCGCGGACAGCAAGTCCTTGGCTGATTTGGCAGCAAGAATCGCAGTTGCCAGTCCAGTAGCGGATGCTCCTGCTTCGGCCGACGTCGTTGCTGGCGCCGCACTTTGGGCCGCTGTCAGTGCTTCGTTGGCAGCTGTCAGTTGTGCAGGGAGGGTGCACTCGATGTCCTCTGCGAAGAGCCCGGACTTGGCAGTACGCGCTTCCTCAAAGGCAGCTTCGACCGGCGGCAGGAACTTGCGGTTTTCGCCTACGACCATCGGAACGCCCAGTCCGCGACGGGCGATCTCGGCGTTGACCAGCTGATTCTTGGCATTGAAGATACCCGCCAAGGTGCGTCCGTATTTGTCATGGCGTTCGACGTCGAACTCCAACCGGACCTTGCTGCCCACCGGAAGTACCTCCTCCAAATGCTTCGAGGCCTCTGGGCCCAGGCATTCGGTGGGTTTGTTTGGGTCCTTGGTCTCCGGCGTGTTGATATTCAGCAGCCGGATCGTCTGATCGTTGTTGTTGATGGAAACCACCACCGTGTCTCCGTCAACTACCCTGACGACAGTGCCAGAGTCGGCGTTCGCAGCGGCCGCAGCAATCAGCGAGCCGGTAACGACGGCTACAGCGGCTGTTGCTCCAATAATTAGTTTCCGCATGATGTCGGGCCTCCCAAGGGGAGGTGCAATGGATGATGGATGTGGGGCAGCCTGGGTTGGGCGCGCAAATAGTCCCCCTATTATGCGAATGGAGTGATGAGTTGGCTGCTCAGCAGCCGAAATCACTTTAAGCTACAACTCACCATCCGCCGGTTTAGCATGGCCGGCGGAGATATTGTGACCCCTGCTTGTCACAATGGACCATGCTCTTCACCAAAAAGTCCCTCACCGCGGATGGCTTCACCGGGTTCAGGCCGCTCGACGAACTCGATCCGATGCGGATTCCCCAGGGACCCGGCATCTTCGTGGTCCTTCGCCCAGCAGATTTTGAGCCCGCATTCCTTAGTAAGAGCACTGCCGGGACGTTCAAGAAAAAGGACCCCTCCCTCAAACGGGAAGCGCTGGAAACCGAGTGGCTCCCGGAAGCTTCCGTACTTTACGTGGGCAAGGCCGGCGCCGGCAGCCAAGGCAATCGCGGGCTTCGTAAGAAGATCCAAGAGTTCATGGACTACGGTCGTGGGCGTCCGACCGTCGTGTGGGATGCCCGACTCATCTGGCAGTTGCGGGACGCCCTCGACTTGGTGATCGCATGGAAGGAACTCCCCGCGTCCGAGGTAAATGCGGCCGAAGCCGCCTATCACGCTGACTTTATCGCCACCTTTGGCAGGCTTCCGTTCGCCAACCTCGTCCAGGCGCGAGCCCGGAAATAGGGGTTAGCGTTCGGCGGCGGACGGTCGGCTGACGCTGTCGACCTCCCGCCCGCTTCGGATCCGGCGCATAATGTGATCCATGACGGCCAGTGAACCCGCTCGCGGCAAACCGGAAGGGCTTCGCATCACCGTCGAGGTGCCGGTTCTTAGCCTCGGCGCCGGCCTTGCCGACTATGAAGGGCTCGGACGCTACGTCGATTCGCTCCGCAAACCGTCTGGACTCCACATGACACTCCTTCACGTCGGGATCCTGGACCATCTTCTGGCGGACATCGAGAAGTGGACCAGAGGACTCTCGACGGCGGATAAGGTGCTTCCGGAAATCGTGAGCTGGCTGACCGAACTGCCGGTTCTGGAAGGATTCCTTGGCAAAACAGACCGACTGATCCCCTTGGGCGGTGGGCGCCTGATGGGCTTCGAAGTGGACGTACCCCAAGAAGTCCACGATTATCAGGCCCTTTTGGTTCAGGGGCTCCACGTGCTTCTGGACGAACTTGGCCTCGACAACATCGACGACTTTATTCTCAGCTCACCTGCCTTGGGCTACAGATCACCGCGGTGGCTGCCCCATATTGCCGTCGGCAAGGCAAAGTCCCGACACGAAGAGCCTATCGAAATAGCTCCTGTGGCAATCGAGTTTGGTGATTCCCGGATCCGGAACGGGCAGGCGCTGCCCTCGGCAAAATGAATTGTTGTTGGCAGTTGACGCGCGGGAAGTTCTACAGCCCGTAGAATATGATGCGTCTCCCGTTTTCTACCTGAGGACTCCCATGCAGCCGCGCACCCTGTTCCGTACCGTCGCTTTTGCCGAGGCCGTGACTTGGACGCTGTTGCTGATCGGGCTCTTCCTTAAGTACGTCACTCGCACCACCGATGTCGGGGTGAGTATCGCCGGAGGCATCCATGGATTCGTGTTCCTTTGCTATGCCGCCACGGCTGCCTTCACATGGATAAACCAGAAATGGTCCACACGTACCGGTCTGCTTGCCATCGTCTCGGCGGTCATTCCTTATGCCACCATCCCCGTGGAGAAGTCGCTCGATCGTCGCGGTCTCCTTGCCGGAGGCTGGCGCTTGGCTGCTGGGGGCGATTCGCCTCAAGGAGGATTTGAGAAAGCCCAAGCTTGGGTCTTGAGGAACCCGATCGTCGCAGTGGTTGTCACTCTTGTCGCTGTGGGCGCGGTCTTCAGCTTCCTGCTGTTCATGGGCCCTCCCGATACCTGGTTCTCTTACCCCCTGATACGGATACTTCCTGCAGCCTTGATCAGGCTTTGGGATCGTAGAAGCACGTCGGACCGCTTACTGGAACCCAGTCCTGCCATCCTGGGTTGACCACTGTTCGTAACGCCTTCTTCCAGATGACAGGTCTCCCCTCGGCCTCGCTGTCGGTAGTGGCCGGGCACTCCAGCGTCAGGCATCGGTTGTCCTCAGAATCCGGACCGTCATCGCGGCAATGAAAGTCCGGCATCAGCTGATACAAACCATCGGCAGAAATAATGACGCCTTGCGCCGAAGCCGGCATAGGTGACGACAACTCTGTCGAAAGGGGTGCTGGACTTGTCGAACCGGGTCGGTCTTCGCCGCCTTGGCACCCACAGATAACAAACAGGCAGGAAACTGCCATCGCCACCGTACCAAGACGCGTGGCTGTACTACTGCGGGGGTGAAAGTCTCGAATCATTCGGGTACTCCTAGCTGTTTTGTGTGGTTGGTCGATCGGCTTAGATCGGTTGCGGAAGATGGTCGACACGGGGTCCGAAGGGAATGGCGGCACCAGGCCCCTGGGCCCGTCGTCAGCAATTGGTGGTTCGCTAGCGGTCTGCTTTGGGGCAGCCCCAGGATGTGGGGTTTTGCTCGCAGGTGTCGGCGACGAGTGCTTTTTCGGTTTTCCAGACGTGGATGGTTTTGGGTGGTGTGGTGAGGTCGAGGGTTCCGTTGATGGGTAGTGGTGGTCCGTTGTTGACGGAGTAGGTTCCGGTGAAGCTGGTGGTGAGGGTGGCTGGGTAGTTGCCGGTTTGGGTGTAGGTGTGGCTGTTGCGGGTCTCGGTGGTGAGCCATTGGGTTTGGGGTATGGGGTAGCCGGCTAGGGGTGTGGGTCCGAGTTTGGTGCCGTCGCCGTAGGCGTAGGTGTAGTTTGCGGGGGTGGCGGTGAGGTGGACTGCTTGGCCGAGGATGGTGAGGTCGAAGGTTTGTTGCCCTGGTGTGGCGTAGAAGTTGGTGGGTCCGCCTTTGAGCGTGTTGGGGAAGGGTTGGACTTCGAGGGTTCCTGGGTTGACGGGGAGTTGGCGGAAGTCGTTGAGGATCCGGGCGGCGATGTTGGCCAGGACGTCTTCGGGTTTGGCGTCGTAGAGGCACGTTGGTCCGCTGACCGCCGGGTAGTCTGTCCACACCGGGTTGGTGATGTACTTCGGCGCCTGCCGCCAGATCACGGGCGTGCCTTGCTCTCCGCCGGGTGTTTTCGGTGGGCAGTCCAGGGTGAGGCAACCCCTGTCCGGGGTGTCCGAACCACCCGAGCGGCAATGGACATCGGCCATGTACTGGTTCGGGTCCTCGGCGGCACCATTCGGGCCCATGTTCGTGGATGGAACACCGGTGACTGGATCGAGAGTGAACTTGGCGTTGATGTCTATGGCTGTGTCGTGTTTTCCGATGCTGACGTGCGGGTCGTCATCCGCAAATGATGGGACGCCGATCAACAAAGTGTGCGTCACCAGAAGAACTGATCCGAGTAGGGCAAGTAGAGACGCTCTCACAGCTAACCGACGATCAAGCCATTGTCGACGACCTGCCAAAGGCCGTGTCGATAAGAGACCATGACAGCCTCGGCAGTGTTGTAGGCAGGTGTCGTCTGCTGCCCCGGACTCCCGTCGGCGTCAAAGTATTGTATTTGCTCCTGGACAACCTGCGCTTTCGCCGACTGCGGGTCTGAACCGTCCTTCCAGAGCACCTCTACGACTGGTGTAGTTATGCGACCGCCGACCACCCAACGGCCTGATGTGTAGTTGAGCTCCACAGCTCGCTTATAGGCGGCGCCCGAGACCGTCGTCGTGTCGGTTGAAAGACTCCAAGGCCCCAGATCGCCAGTCTCCGTTGCATATGAGTATGTCGCGTACCAGTACCCAATAAACGCCTCCAGCCCGGCCTTCGTGTTCTCCTTCGCTAGCTCCGGCATCACGGGAACCGGCACGTTCTGGGCCTTCCCCTTCGCATCGGCAGGCTTATAAGCACCGGAAGAAGACGGAGTAGCCGAAACCGAGGCAACCGGCGCGCTGGTGGTGGGTGACGCCGTCGTCGTACTGGTGGCGGAGGGCGGTTCACTGGGAGTCGTGCCGTACTCGCAGCCTCCCAGCAGCAGTGCAAGGACGATGCCCATGACTGAAGTCCGGGCGTACGGAGACGAAAACGTAGACGATGAAACGCGAGACATGACAAGCTCCCCAGCTGCTGTTCGGCGGTGTGCCGGTCAGTCTAGGCCGGGGTGGGTGCGGGTTTCATGTCAGAAAAAGCGGCCTGTGGAAAACTGTGAAAGGGCTATCCCCGCAGCTTCTCCATGTCCCGGCGGTCCTTCTTGGTGGGTCGGCCCGCGCCACGGTCGCGCTGGGGCAGGCCGAGCTTGGGGGCTACGGGTCGAGGGGGAGTGTGGTCGGTAAAGCAGTGCGACGCTGCTTCGGCTCCGACGCGCTTCGCGATGAGCCGCCGCACCTCCAGAATCCGTTCCCAGCCGGATTCACGTACGCGGATGGTGTCGCCAACGATGACGCTTTGCGAGGCCTTCACCGGGTTCCCGTTGATCCGGATGTGCCCGGCCCGGCAGGCAGCTGTTGCCGCTGACCGGGTCTTGTAGGCGCGGATTGCCCACAACCACGCGTCAACACGGACATTCGCTGGAGCTGAAGACGGGATACTCATCCATGAATTGTCCCCGATGACAGGGGTGAGCGCGCGGCAGACACACGACAGGCCGGCGGACGCTTGGGGCGCCGTCGACAAACGGACATGAAGATTTGACTTGCAGCAATTCAAAAACTCGTATACGCCAGCAATAGACGTAGATTGAAGAACTTGACTTGCAATAAAAATACAGGTGGGTTATGCGATAAAGTTGATTTAGAAATCCAGCGCAACCTCTGTTTCAAGTCCAAATCATGTGTTAGCGTGTTTCTCGTACTGATCAGTACGTATTGCTGGAGTTCAATCAAAATCTGATTGGCGATTTTTTAATTGGAGGGGAATTAAATGACTGACAAGAACTATGAGAAGAGCCCTGCTTTCTTCCGTGCAGCAACTCCGGGCATCTTCTTCGAAGAGGAATTCGGTACCGAATCCGCAACCGAAGGTCTTGTGGCCGTCCAGTCGATTGATGCTGAGCTCGAAGCCATCCTGGCCAAGTAATTCAGTGGGCCGGTTGGGCAAGCGCCCGACCGGCCCATCTTCGCCCTACCAACACGGAACGTGATGCTTAAACAACCTCCCCGCGGGTTTGCTGGACTTCCTGTCGGCGCTGACCCAAGTGATCTTGGCAGTGCTCGCGTGGCGGTTCTGGGTGTGGCGTCCTCGGTGGGCTCACCTCATCACGGCGCGGAAAATGGCCCGGCGTTCCTTCGCGCCGCTTCCCGGCGGTATACCTGGGGCTACCCGGATGGCTGCCTCATGAACGCGGAAACCGGTCGGACTGGTTTTGCAGCCGTTGATCTGGGGGACATCGTTCCGGAGGGTTCCTCTGCCCAGGAAGTGGCGGAAGAAATCAACGGCGTCGTGGCTCGCTTGGATCCGCGCTCTATCCCTTGCGTCATTGGGGGTGACCACAGCATTACTGCCGGAGTCGTTGGCGGTCTCATAGCCAGGGGAACTCCACCAGTCCGGGTTATTCAGTTCGACCAGCACCTGGACATTCAACTGTGGGAACCGGTGACTTCTACGCGTGTGGACCCTTTGTTCAACACAAACGTCATCACCCATGTCGGCGAGCAACTTGGTCGTCGAAGCGTGCTCCAGGTGGGAATTGATCCATTTATCGCGATCAGCGCGGCGTCGACGGCAGAGGTATCAGGGCGCATGGATGTCAGTGCGGGCATCATTCCTGCCACGTCCCAACTGCTTCGGGATGAAGCGGGTTTGGTTGAGGCGCTCGGATCTGAGATGCCAACCTACGTGTCGATTGACGTGGATGTCATTCAACAGGCCCAAATGGGTTCCACTGGGTACCCTGCGCATCTTGGGATGGACACAACCGACCTCATCAGGGTCTTGGAGGTGGTCCTGCGCAACAATCCCATAGTTGGCCTGGATGTTGTGGAGTTCAGTGCCGAGCGCGGAGCGCGGGAACCCGCCGTGTTGTCTGATGCCATGCGGGCAGCCGATTTGCTAATGGGTGCAATTTCACTTTTGACGTCCTGAAATGAGGAGCACAGATTGATATCACGTATCACCCAGGCGAAATCCATCAGCCAAGCCCTTAATATTTCGGAGATTGATGGATGGGATCATTGGAACTCTTTCACGGAGACAATTATAAAATTTGATTTGCCCTCGCAGCAGGACGAGGTGGTGGAATTCTCACGCGAGAACGTTGCGGCGTTCTCGGCCACCATCCCAGGGGACTACTACTACCCCATAGGGCAGGTTTTCGAGCCGGACGTGGTTCGGGAGGTGTGCGACCTTCACGGACTGAACTACTCCGACGTGAAGACGCTGCGCGCCCATGGAGGTGAACGCCTGAGCGAGCTTCGCGATCGTATGGACCGCGTTGAGACGATGGATGATGCTGACGTTATAGTCCTAGCCAGCGCTTTGGTCACCTTGTCGCGTTTCGACCTTGCACATAGCGTGTTGGCGCGGGCAGGAGAGCGGGGAGCACGTTTCCAGTTCGAGGCTGCTTTGCTTCGCTACATTATTGGAAACCGCACCCAAGGACGTGGGCTGGACGTGAACCTCATGTCAGAGGTTCGCAGGACGGCTGCATCCCAAGAGGTCCCGCCCCACCGCTTGCTCGACGCATGCAGCATCGCCGTCGTGTGGTATCTGAAGGGCGTCGGAGTCACCAAAGAAGATTTTGAGTGGTTCGCCAGAACAGGAAACACGGTGGTTCTGGAGCAAGGAAAGAAGATACCCGCCGTTTCGACGTCAGCTTGGTACCGCGGCGTGGCGATGATCCCTGCCGAGATCGGTGACGTTTCCCGCACTCGTGCACTGATGAATGAAGCGGCTGTTTCGGCTCAGAGGGCTATGGAAGACAGCGATGCTCCCTTCGCCCGCAATCTGCACAAGACATACCTTGAATCTTCCGTGAAGGAACATCTATACGTCTCACGTGACGAGGAGAAGGCGCTTCAGGCTGCCAAGGACCTGGTCGCTTGGGATCCGCTGTGGTCGGTGAGCGCCGGTGAGTACGCAGATGTGCTCGCAGCTTTCGGTAAGGCTGAGTTGGCTGCAGAAACCTACGATCGTGCCACCTCCCTTGGAGCCCCTTACGTAACCCACCACTTGCGCAAGGCAGCGCAGCAGTACACCAAGGCAGGAATGGCGGACAAGGCAATAGCCCGGTATCTGCTCCTCGCCAGCATGCTTCCGGACCCCTCTGAAGTGTTGGACACGGTAGATAACATGTTGGACAAAAGCACCGATGCGGCGCTGGTAGCCGTGCGGCAGCAGCTGACAGCAAGCTGAGCTGATGTCGCAGCGGGTCAATTCAACTGAGGACACAGCGGCGTCGGGCGCTGCGTCCCACACCATCCTTTCGCCACGGACGTTTGTCTCCTTGGCCGGGACCATGTTCGCCGTCGATCTCCTGAGCGCGGGAAATGGAGCCATTGACTTGGCCTTTGTGGCCCCGTTTGGGGCACTTATGGTGGCTGGTATAGGTCTGGGCGATCTGGTGACCGCACTGTTCATGGCGTTCTTTGCGGGGATCATCGACGTTTTTGCCGTGAACTTGGCCCGGGCCGAGGGCCGTGGAGACGCCAGCAAGCTGTTGCCCAAATTGTTTGCCGCCCTGCTTCTGGTTGCCGCCCTTTGGACTGCTGCCGGAATCCTGGTCAGCCGGACTGTCCCACTGATATTTGACGTTGTGGGCTCGGAGCCGGCTGTGGCTGCCATAGCAACGGACTACTTGACGGTGCGGATGGTTGGCATCCCATTCACGTTGGCCCTGGCTGCCGTTTCGATCACCCTCCGAATCGTGGGGCGACAACGCGCTTCGATAGTCCTCATCGCCACGGTGTTTGTGCTGAACGCGGCCTTCAACGCCGCTTTGGTTTACGGCCCGCTGAAAGTCCTGGCAGCCAACCCGGTGATGGCAGTGGCCATTGCGACGGTGATCGCCCAGGTTCTGACTGCCGCCTGTGGGTTTGTTGTCCTCGCACGGCATTTCTCCCGCGTCCGGGGGGAAAGAGTTGCCGGTACCGACCAAGAGCGGATCATTCCGTTGACCCGCGAGATGTTCACGACGAGCCTCGGCGTCGGACTAAGGCAGATGAATAACTACGCGGCTGCCGTGGTGCCCTTCATGCTTATCAGCCGTTTAGATGTAGGCACTGTCGCCGCCGCAGCGGTGGCAACGAGGATCTGGACTCTCTACTGCCGGGTACCGCAAGCGACCCTCAGCGCAGTCGGTGTCTTTGTCGGATACTCCAGGGGCCGCAGCCAACAAGACGCCCACGCCGTCGTGCAACGTTCGCGTAAATATGTTGTGTGGCCCAGTTTTATCGCCGCTGTGGGTGTGGCAGCGACCGTCCCCGTCCTGGCAAAAGTTTTGGGCGGTGACGAGGTCGACGTCGGTCTGGTGTGGTTACTGACTGCCGCGTATCTCATCGCGGTTCCCGCCTACGTCGTGGAGAATCTGTGCGGTGAGATCCTGACGGTGGAACAACGGGCTGCATGGCTTTCGTTGCCATCGACGGTTGTCACGTACCTGGTCACCATTCCTATTGCAATCGTCGGGATCCTGATCTGGGAATCGGCACTGGTGGCCGTTGCATCCGCAGCAGTCGCGTCGCTTCTCCTGGCCCTGAGGTACAGCATGCGGACCCGGCAGCTCGGATACCGGATTATTGGAGGGGCCTAGATGACGCTGGATGCTGTATCAGCAACACTGGGTCTCCATTCACGGCATGCCATGGGCAAGACCTCCATGGAATGCACGGCCCAAACCACCTGGTCGGGATCCCGCCGTCGGGAACCGCAGGTGGTTGCGCTCCGCACCGTCATCGAGAAAAGCCTGCTTTCGGATGACCACGTTCCGGTCGCCTTTAATGCGAGCCCCCTCCCTGTGGCGGGCATAGGTGTGGTCATCGGAGGAGAGGACGGCCGTGTCCGGTTCCTGAACACGACCATGCAGCGCGAGTTCTGGGTTCGCCGTCTGGACGCAGGAATCTACTCTTCCCCTGTTGCTGTTCCGGGAACTGTGGATTTCCTGGTTGCCAGCACGGGTGGGATGGTTGTCCGCTTCGATCTCAGGGGCCGTGCTGTGTGGATGGTGGCCCTCTCCGGCCCGGTCCTGGGCACCATCGCTTTTTCACCTGACGGTGGGAAGGCCTATGTCCCGGTTTTCGGCCACTGCCTGGTGGCCCTCGATGTGGCATCGGGAAATGTGGAGTGGACCTTCAACACAGAGTCCGCTACATATAAGAACTCTTATGCATACGGCCGTGCGCCCTACGCCTCGCCCGTGGTTTTCGAGTCCGGAGACGTGGTGGTGGTGGACCACGACGATGTGGCCTGCCTGCAAGCGGGCGGTTTGCTCCAGTGGCGTGCCAGGGCCAGCGGGATCATCAGGTCGTCGCCCACGATCTGCAAGGACATGGTGGTCTGCGCAACCACAGAAGGAGTCCTCCATCGATGGACCCGAAACGGAGAGCCGCTGGCAGACCTGAGGATGGGTGGACGGATCGATGGCAGCCTCGCATCGTCGCGGGAACTCGTCATTGTGCCCGTCCGGGGCCAGGGAATCGTAGCGGTGGACGCAGTGGCAGGAATCCAGGAATGGCAATGGTCGGGTGGTGGGCTCTTCGAGTACACATCCCTGGTCATGGGTGAGGACCAGACGGTGCTTTTCACCAGCGACAGGGGAACTGTTTGCTGTCTCGATGCATCCATCGGAGGGTTCTTATGGGAGTCGTCGCAGATTATTGGGCGGCCCGATCACCCCACCGAGGTGCACACGTCACCCATGCCTTGCGGCGACGGCAGCCTGTACGTGGCTTCCTACGACGGCGATTGCTACCGCTTTGAACATCCCAGACTGGACAACCCGGAAAGTGGGCAATGATCATGACGAACGTGGCGGCAATGACTGAGCCCGGCTACAAGGTTGGCCTTCGGAACTGGTTGCAAGAGCGGAACTCACGAATGTCCGCGTCCGGGGACAGCCTGGTGGAGCGCAACAACACCGCATATCTGATGGCGTTCCTCGAAGCCAATGACGACCTCTTCGACCACGCTTTCCGTGCCTCGCTCAACGGACAACCGAGCGGGTCACTGGGTGGGCCGGCCGATTCCAGGGTGGCTGTTGAGAAAGCCGCCAGAGTGCTCCGTGAAGAAGAACGACGCTGGACCTTCGGGGGTGGCGTTCCTCCCGCCGAAGACGACAGGCTGCCCGCGTTTGTCACGGTGGAACGGTCCCTTGCCCACGCGCCAACGCGCTCACACCGCATTGCGATCCGCGCTGCTTGGGACACCGCACTGGATGTGGAATCACGGGCCGTCCACGACTTGGCGGTTGCAGTCCGCAGCCTGAGGGCGGAAGCCTCTGATCCTTCATCCCGAGGCATAGCGGCAGACAATTTCGTTGAGACGTTTTCCGGAGCAGTCATCGACGCCACGTCCAGGATCTTTGGCACATACGGTTCTTCCGCATCCTCATCGTTGGTCTCCTGTGCTGAGCTTGCCATGGAGGAAACGCCAGCCAAGATGATGGCGCTTGCCTTCAGGACCCGGGAACCGATGCTTGACGTTGGCAGAGTCATCGAAGAAATACGACGACGGCTGGAAGTCACCACCGATTCGACGGTGCGTGCCTCCTTTGCCGGCGACCGATGGGAAGTTCTCTTTGGGGGTTCCTCCGACGGGAAGGTGCCCTCTTCCGGCGTCGTCATCTGGCCTCTGAACGGCCGCAATCCTGATTTCCAGGAGTCGGCACGGCGAGCCACCCCGCTGACCGGTCCCGGAGTACCCACAGCGCATGTAGGCCTGCGGTGTTCTTCGCGCCCTGATGGACGCCTTGTCATGCACCTCCGGGATTTGAAGGCCACGCTCCACGAGCTGGGCCACGCCATGCATCATGGACTCACAGCTTCCCGTGAGCCCCTCAGGCACGGACTTGAATCGGCTGGAGAAACCGAAATAGACCTGCTGAGCCTCTGGCTTGAATGGACGGTCTTCGATGCCGGATGGGGCGCGTGCGCTCTTTCTGCGGCTGGGGAACCGTCCGGCAAGGGCCTGGTTGAGTGGCAGGGCATCCTCCGGCTTGAGGCGCTCAAGGAATTGCCCCTGCGTGCACTGGTCATGGAACTGGACCGGGAATGGCTGATGCATCCGGAATCTGATTACCAGGATGTGTGGCGGCAGGTCACTGATTCCGACCCGGCCATTCATGCGTCAACGTACCTGGAGGCCTTGCATAGGCTGACATGGCCGATTCCTGTAACCCGTCCCGGTGCGGAGTATGGACTGTTCTGGGCGATGTCGGAGGTCGCCGGGACGTGGATGCAACGTCATGGGTCTGCGTCGCACGATCAGACCCCGCCCGCAGCCTGGTTCGGAAGGATCCTCGGAAACGAACCCCACCAGGCACCGGATCCCATGAAGCTGATTTCCTTCCTGGAGCAGGCTGTGGGAGCGGACACCCAAGACCCCTTAGCATCTGACAAAGGAAACCCGATGAGCTCTACGCGTGAGTATCCCTCCGACTACATTGCTGCGATGCTTCCAGCCCGGGACCCGGAACTGACCAGCATGTTGAGGCAGGCGATAGTTGATGAGCAGCTTCCACCCATCCAAGTGGACGACAACGCTGCCAAGCTTCTTGAGTGCCTCACCCTGCTTGCACGGCCGCAACTGGTCATCGAAATCGGCGCACTTTTTGGATACTCGACCATCCATCTTGCGCGGGGGCTTAAAAAGGGTGGCCAGCTTATTTCCTTCGAGATCGATCCGAGATCAGCAGAGATCGCCCGGGAAAATGTGTCGCGGTTCGGGCTGGATGACAGGGTCCGGATATCCACGGAGGATGCCGTGACGGCCCTTTCCCGCATGGCACCGGACAGTGCTGATCTGATCTTCATTGATGGTGCCAAGACCGAATACGTCGAATACGTGAAGGCTGCCTTCCCCCTTTTGCGGGCAGGAGGGGCGCTCCTGATCGATGATGCCTTTGCCGGTGGAAGCTACGCAGCCCATGAAGGTGGCGAAGATGACCGCTTGGGGGAATCAATCCGTCAAGTGGTGGGCGCCCTCGCCAAGTCACAGCGGGTCACTGCATCGTTCCTCGGCACGGAGCACGGGATGCTGCTCGCTGTGAAGCAAGGAAGTGATGATGAATAACCAGGTACTCATCATTGGTGCTTCCCGCGGCCTGGGCTTTGACCTGGCCAAGTTGTTCATCCAGCAGGGCAGTGCCGTCATTGGCATGCATTCCGGCGCGTCCGAGCCCAAACCCGTGGAGGGCATGAGATGGATCGAGTGTGACCTAACGGAGAGCGGAGCGCGCCGGCAGGCTGTCGAGTCCCTTGATGTGGTCCCCTCCAAGATCATCTTTGCTGCGGCCTTCGACCCCAGGTCGGATCACCCTTCTTCAGGCGGACGGGATGGCATCACTCAGTCGCTCTTGGTCAACGGTGCTGGTGGATATGACATTCTCAGGCTTTTGATTGAAAAGTCGGACAGCCCTTTATCCATCGCTGTTGTTGGATCGGAAGCGATCTACACGCCGGATGCCGGCTCGGCTGGTTATGCTGCCGGCAAAGCCGCGCTCAAAGTTCTAACGGGTGCCCTCACGGACCTATGCCGGACCCGTGGTGGGGCCGTCTTCGAAGTGATTTTCGGTGCGCTGAACAGTGAACAGCGTGGTGAGGAGTTCGCGGCTGCGTCAGTCAAGTACAAGGTGGGAATTGGCGAGCTCGTCTCACGAACGTTGGCGCGGGCCAACCCGGAGTCCAGGATCAGAAGGTTCATCGAACCTTCGGAGTGCGCCCGTCTGATTTCCTGCGGCTTCGATTTGGGCGACATTGCCAATGGAGGCTCATTCCGCCTGGACGGAGGTTCCGGCGGTGCCTTCCGCTGATTCACCGCATAGCAGCCTGCTGGCCGCGGCTTATGGATTAGACCCCTTCGCGCTTCCGGACAGGCACTCCATCGCTGAACGGATGCGGCAACTGTACGCGCTCCGTGCCATCCGGGCTGGATCCCGCATCGGATCCGACGCTGAAATAGCGGACGTCCTTGCCATCAATAATGTGGTTGAGTCCTGGTTCCTTGCGCTCCGTGAAGTACACCGGGACTCAGACCTGGCAGAACTGCAGGACATCAGGGATCTGTTCTATTCGAATGCAAAGGATGACCTGGCGTTCATTCAATGGTTGGACGACGCCGCTCCTGAGTCTTCCACGATGGATGCTGCGCGCAGGACGTTACGGGATCAGCTGCAACAGAAGATGGTCAACGACGCCGGTTCACCGGCTTCCAGCAAACGGCAGACGGCTGCCATTATCGGGGAAATCCGTAGCCGGCAACGGACGCTGGTAGGTTCGCTGGTCTCAGGAGGTGGCGCCGATGATCCCGCCGTGACGTACCGTCAGCTCTTGGCCACGATAGATTCCAGCCTGACCAGGAAACGGTTGGTCGAGGCATGGAGCCGGATTGCACGTGATCATGCCGGGGATCTACAGCGTGCCCTTTGGGCAGAAGGCCACCAGACCAAGCTTCCAGACCGGGAACTTCGTGAGGTCTTGGCCCAATTTCACGAGGCTGCGATTCACGATGTGGAGCTTCTCCGTGCTGCTACAGGTCCTTCGGCTGATCTGTACGCGGACGTACCCTACGTACTTCAGCGGAAAATCCGCGGCGAAAAGTCCCGCCTTTTCTCTGTCGAAGAGGCATTTCAGGTGGCCCAGCACATTATGGCGGTGACGGCCGATGTCTCATTGACAGTTGCGCCCGCGGGCCCCGAGGTCTGGTCTGTCTCGCTGTCCAAGGCCGAGACCCAGCTTGCCCTCATCAGGGTAGAGTTCGCAGGCACGTCGCGCAGGTTCAGGCAGAACTATACGCAGCCGGTGCGAAACCGGGTGTCTCTTTTCGGCGGTTGGATTCCTGCCAGTTCTGCAATTTCGTGTGGTGTGACGCGTTCGGCAGGCAAGGCTTTGGAGTTGTCGTTTCAGAACCTCCTGAGCTTGCTCCACGAACTGGGCCATGCGTTGCAGCACGCATGGCCGAAAGAGGGGGCGGTGAACGTTGCGGGTTTGGAAGGCATACTCCCGGAAGCCAGCGAGACAGTCAGCCTTTTCCTGGAGAAGGGGGCTTTCGCAGCCGACATTCCGGCGGTGATTGGCCGGCCCTGCGTTGAAGAGGCTATCCAAACGGCGCGGATCGTGAACATGATGACACAACGTTTGACCGCGCCTTCCAGGGGTCAGGCCGCCCGTCTCGCCCTGGCAGTTGCCACCGGGGACCAGGAAACCTATGGGCAACTGTGGCACAGCGCATCGGACGGTCATCCGGGGGCCGTCATTGATTTCACGGATAACTTGATTGACGTTGCCCAGGACGAGACTTCACAGGGCCCGTGGCGTTATGTCATCGGGGGGATTGAGTCGGCATCTGCCGCCATCACCGGCGTCGGAGCTGCCGCCCTGATGGGCACTGATCGGCCGCCGCTGCTGGACGTCCCCGCGTACTTCACCTTTTATGGAGCAACCCACAGGCAGCCTCATTACAGTTCGAAGTGAGTCACCGGATCCGGCTTAGCCAAGGAGAACCGGTCCAACCGGCTTAAGCGATGACTGTCTGCGGGCGTTAACTGCAGCGGACGGGAGTCAAGATTGGCACGCAGTTGCTCTAGGTTGCTGGCTCCAAGCACCACTTTGTGGCCCCGTCCGAGTTGCCACCCGACCAGCAGCTGAGCGGGTGAACAGCCGTACTGCTGCGAGAGCTCCGAAATGACACGGCTCTGCATGAGCCCTGAACCTGCTTCCAAGACGCGGTAGGCCTGAATCCGGACCGGGACCGTCCCAGCAAAGCGGGTGAAATCCGCCTGCCCAACGATCGGCGATAGGTGAAGCTGGTTCATAGCCGGCCACTCGCCTGTCTCCGTTCTTACGGCGCGGACCATTGCTGCGGAAGCGTTGCTCACCCCAACGCCGCGAACCAGCCCCTCTTCACGTGCGTCCAGCATCTGGGTGAAAGTGGAGGGCAAGGCCCTGAGCATGGGCAGGGGCCAGTGCGGAACAACCATGTCAGCGAAGCTGGTGTCGAGCGAGTCGAGGCTCCGTTCGATTGCCTGATGAACGCGCTCCCGGCTCCCGTACTCATTTCCGCGCACTTTCACCGTGATGAACAGCTCGCGCCGATCGATGCCGGAGTCGCGGATGGCACGTCCAATAGCGGCTTCAGTACCGTACAGCGCAGCCGTATCGAACGAGCGGTAGCCCATGTCCAGTGCCCACCCAACCAAGCGCTGGACATCCTCGGGTGGGCGTAATCCGGTGCCCAAAGTTATTGCTGGAAGGGCCATGCCTGCCAAGTGCTGGCTCAATCGCTTCCCCAAACCATGTTGCCCATCTGCGCCGGTTGAAGCGCGTTGTCCAACCCAAACTACCGCACCGTCACTTCAACCCGCTGGGCCATGTTGTTCCCGATGCCTTGGTAATTCCACACCTGCTCCGTGGGCTGCAGCGCACCTGTTGTATCCATCGCCCGGCACCGCAGTACGTGCTCACCCGGGCTTGCGACCCACACCATGGACCAGTGTCGCCATGCAAAATCACCCAGCGCCGGATCCACGTGTGCGGGCATCCACTCGCCGTCGATCCCCACTTCGACCCGCTCCACTTCGCCGTGACCTGACCATGCCCGGCCGTGCAGCATCACTGGTCCGGCATCAACCACGCGGCGACGTGTGAAGAAATCAGGAATGCCGGGAGGAACCATCAGGGAGCGCACGCGGATATGCGTCACGGGCAGGCCGGGCCCGTCGGGCCCCTGCAGGTAGTGATAGGCGACGGCCTGCTGAAATCCCATGAACCGGGATGTCACAGCTTCGATCGACGTCAACCACTTCACGCTCGCCATTCCGTACCAACCCGGCACGAGCAACCTCAGGGGAAATCCGTGCTGCGGTGGCAACGGACTTCCGTTCATGGCGTACACCAGCATGACCTCGGGATGCATGGCCCCGGCTATCGACAGGCTGCGCGCATACGGCTCTTCGACCCCGTTTTGAATGCCGCTGTCAGCACCGGTAAAGACAAGCTCGACGGCGTCACTCGCCAACCCAGCCTCCTCCAGCAGGGGTGCCAAGGGAGTTCCCGTCCACTCCGCTGTGCCTACTGCCCCTAAGCCCCAGGGCTGGCTAAGCGGACGAGGTTGCAGGAGCGACCGCCCATTACCGGCGCACTCCAACGTGACAGGCATGCTGACGGCAGGCCGGGCTTTGATGTCTTCGAGGCTCAGTTCAACACTGCGCTCAACAGCTCCACCCAACCGCAAACACCAGGTCTCAGCGGGCACGTGGGGGATGTCGAAGTGGATGAGCAGGTAGTGAAGGCCGGCCGGGGTGATGTCGTCGTGCAGGGCCTCCAATGGCATGGAGTGGTTCCGCCCGGACAGTTGCAGTTCCTCGTGGGTCAGCGGACCGTCGGTGGGTTGGCCGGAAGTAGAGGCTTTTTGCTTGACGTGGTGCTTGGACATGGGACGGCGGCGTTCTACTGGAAGCTAAACGCTGCGGAGTGCCGCAGCACTTAGGACAAGGATCACGCCGCGGGCGGAACTCCGTCAATAGCTCGTTGTGAGGCCCACTTTGCAGGGTAAACGAGCCCAATACTCTGCGGAGCGGGCCTCACAACGGAAGGGCGACTACCGGCGTCGTAGTTCCGGGTACTCAAGATGCGGCGCGACGGTGCCGGCGTCGCGTTCCAGGAAATTGACGGCGGGCGCCACGATGTCGTCTATTTCGTCGAGGATCGTCTCGCTCAGGACCACGTCCGCTGCCTTGAGGTAGTCGGTCAGATGGTCTTCGGTGCGCGGCCCGATGATCACGCTGGTCACGGCAGGGTGGTTCAGTGCGAACGCAACAGCGAGTTGGATGAGGGTCAATCCGTGCCGTGCTGCCAACTGGGCCAAAGCATCGGCGGCGTGCAGCTTGCCCTGGTTGAACGGAGCGTTTACATCGAAACGGCCGGGAAGAGCTGAGAAGCGCGAACTTTCCGGCTGCCCGGAGCCAACGCGGTAACCACCTGCCAGCCAGCCGCCGTCGAGCGGTCCATAACTCAAAACCCCGACGCCGTACTGCTGGGTGATGGGGAAGACGTCGCGTTCGTTGGCACGCACCAACAGCGAATAGGGAACCTGGTCGACCACGGGCGGCGTCAGGTGGTTGGTGTTGGCGATCCACTGGGCCTCAACGAGCTGGGCTGGGCTGAACACAGACGTGCCGTAGTACAGGATCTTGCCCTGCCGGATGAGGTCGTTCAGCGCAGTGATGGTTTCAAGGAGGTCGGTGTTGTAGTCCGGCCGGTGCGCCTGATAAAGGTCGATCCGGTCCGTGTTCAGGCGCCGCAAGCTGTCCTCCACAGCCCGGACGATCCATCGCCTGGAATTTCCGGCATGGGCAGGGTTGGAACCCATCTGACCATGGAACTTTGTGGCAAGGAATACGTCGTCGCGCCGGCTGTGGATGGCCTGGCCAACCACGGTCTCGGCCTCGCCTTGGGAGTAGATGTCCGCGGTGTCCACACTGGTGATACCGGCGTCGAGCGCTGCTTTGATGATGCGGATGCTCTCGGCAGGACCTGTGGGCGCGGCGCCGGTGCCGAAGTTCAGGGTGCCCAGTGTGAGGGGGCTGATCAGGGCGCCAGTGCGCCCAAGCGTACGTAGCTCGTTGAGGCTCATGTTGGCTTCCTGTGGAGGGGCAGTGCTGGGATGTTCAATCGAGGCTACACACGGCCGTCGACGGCATAAACGCAAGCGGTAGAACTTCTTCGTTTTTCGTCTTGCGAGGTAACGGAAGGAGCCATATTCCGCGACATTTCTTGACATGCGGCAACACAAATGTCTTTCGGATCAACAAATATTGCCGTTCTCCCGCGCAGGTGAATTATGGGAAGGGAACTCAAGCCACACACGAAGGGGACAGCGGAATGACACAAACCACAGTGGAAGAAACGGCGGCCATCAAGGCTGCCTTTGCGCAGTTCCCGTCAGGAGTCGCAGCGTTCAGCGCGATGGTGGACTTCACGCCGGAAGCCCTGGTGGCATCGTCGTTCACTGTAGGTGTTTCGCTCGAGCCGCCGTTGGTGATGTTCGCAGTTCAGAACTCCTCCACAACCTGGCCGAAGCTCCGGCAGGCGCAGCGTTTGGGAGTCTCCGTCCTCGCTGAAGGACAGGAAGGTGCCGCACTCCAGCTGGCCTCGAAAACGCGCGATCGCTTCGCCGGACTGGACACCAGCGTGAGTGACTCGGGCGCAGTCCTGATCGACGGTGCGGTGCTGGGGTTCGAATGCGAAGTTGTGTCCGAGACACCGGCCGGGGACCACGCAATCGTTGTCCTGGAGGTCAAGGCAACCACCATCAACCACGAATCAAAGCCGCTGATCTACCACGGCGCGGCTTTCCGGCAGCTGGCCGCCTAAGGCCTCAACTAAGAGTTGCGGCTGGCGCTCAACGAACCTTTACGGATCGGGCTCGGAGACTTTCCATTCTTGGAAGTGTTCGGGCCCGTTTTCTTGGCGCCGTTTCCTGTGCCCGGTTTAGGGGAGGCCTCAGGCTTGGATGCACCGCCTGGCGATTCCGGGTTCTTCGGGGCAGGCGTCTTTCCATTGGGCGACGGGGCGGAGTCATCCAGATCCCGGACGGTGACCTTAATGGCCGGCGGTTGACCGGCTTTCGCGCGTGCGGCGGCCCGGCGGTCTGCTTCTGCCACGGCATCTGCCCAATCCTTAGCCAGGACAGGTGGTTCCTTGGCGGCAGCCACAACCATCGGATGGTGAGCGGTCTGGTGTTCCACCACGGACTTCACTTCCGCGGGCTTGGGCAGCTTGCGGGGGTCCACTTTGGCTTTCCACGCGCCGTCCTTGACTGCGGCGGACGCGCCGGAGACAGCGGCGGACGCGCCGGAGAGCCGCCGTCGGACGTCTCCCAGGAGGTCCCGCTTAGGTGCCCCGGGAGCTCCGGGTGTGGGGACAGAGACAGTAGCCGGGGCTTTGGCTGGTGCCACGGGAGACGGGGCGGTGTTAAAGGCCGATTCCAGGACGTCGGCCCCTTCATGAGCCGGGACCCGGGCAGGGTGGGGAGGCAAATGAACGATGGGGGTCGTGGCCTTCTTCGGGAAAATTCCAACCATCGCCAGGAGAATGATCGACAGTAGCCGCCCAACTCCGGCAACCACCAGAGTGATAATGACGATCAACCCGAGACCCAGGAACATCAGGACAGCGAGTCCCAGCGTTCCCAAGTACGTCAGGTTGATGGCGAGTGTTGTCGGATCCTCCACGTAGCCCCCCTGGCTGTCGTTTTGTGATGCGCGCATTGCCCACCTCGCTTGCTTACCTAGCCTAAGGTCCAGCACCGACGGAATCACGCCCCGCCCCTCACTCTGGGCGGGTTGTTTCAAAGCTGTTATCTCGCATGGGAAAATATGTTGCCCAGCTCTCATTTACAGCCTCAGATTGGGACTCCGTGACCCCTGACTTGACCCGCCTCCGCAGCGGAGCGTGCCCGTGTCTCTCCGGGGACCAGTACAACGATTGCTGCGGGCGTTTTCACCGCGGCGAGTCCGATGCACCGACGGCCGTTCAACTCATGCGCTCCCGGTATTCGGCGTTCGTTGTCCTGGATCCGGAATACCTGCTCAGGACCTGGCACGCCTCCACCCGCCCCGACTCCATGGACCTGGACCCGGACATCCAGTGGCGGCGCCTGGACATCCTGGACACATCAAGCGGCGGTCCCCTGGACTCGAAGGGCACCGTGGAGTTCGCTGCCCACTACAGGCACGACGGCGAACGCGGGCTCCAGCGGGAACTCAGCCGTTTTGTGCGGGAGGGCAAGCGCTGGTTCTACGTTGACGGCGACGTGCGCTGACGCCGCTGCCCGACAGCCCCGGCCAAGGTGCGGGACTCACCGGTACTTGCGGTGCAGGTTTTCCTTGGTCGAAACGCCCGGCGCGGCATCACCAATCCATGGCCCGGTGCCCTCCGACTGGTCCAGCACGCCTTCCTCCAGCCAGACGTAGTCGCCGGCGAGCACTTTGCGGGAGAGATGGTGGTCACCGTCGTCGGTGTTTCGCCACAACTGGTCGAAGTACTCGTCCACGCGGACCCTGGCCTGTTCACAGAAGGCATCAGCGAGTTCGAACGCGCCAGCCCCCTCCGCCGGGTTGGTTCGGAGGATCATCTCGGCCCGTGAACAGCAGGCGGCCATCGCAAACAGCTCCGCACCAATGTCAACGATCCTGCCCAGGAACGCCTGCTTGAACTCGAGCTTCGCCTGCCACCTGCCCATCCCGTAAAAGGTCTGCCGGGCGAGTCGCCGGGAGGACCGCTCCACGAATCGCAAATGCTTGCCGAGGCGACCGAACTCCGAGAAGGATCGCGGGTCCATGCCGGCTCCAGCTACCAGCTTGGGCAACCAACGCGCATAGAAACCGGAGGCTCCGACGGCGGCCCTCGCCTTGTCCTGCAGGCTCGCGTCCGCCGCGGCGAGGTCGCCAGCCGCGGCAAGGTGCGCATCCACGGCTTCGCGGGCGATCAGGAGTTTCATGATCTCGCTGGAACCTTCAAAGATGCGGTTGATGCGGAGGTCTCGGAGCAGCTGCTCGGCAGGTACGGCACGTTCCCCGCGGGCCTCCAAGGACTCGGCGGTTTCGAAACCCCTGCCGCCACGGATCTGTACGAGTTCGTCGGCGATCCGGCAGCTCAGTTCCGTGGACCACAGCTTGGCCAGGGCCGCTTCGATGCGGATGTCCTTCAGTCCGGCGTCGGCCATCTCCGCAGACAGCTCAAACACGGCTTCCAGAGCGAACGTGGTTGCGGCAATGAACGCGATTTTCTTGCTCACGGCTTCGTGCTGACCAACCGGGCGGCCCCATTGGGTCCGGGCGTTGGACCATTCACGCGAGATCTTCAGGCTCCACTTTCCTGCGGCGACACAAAGCCCCGGAATGGAAAGCCGGCCGGTGTTCAAAGTGGTGAGGGCAATCTTGAGTCCTTGGCCCTCCCTGCCCAGGCGGTTCGCGGCGGGCACACGGACCTGATGGAAACGGGTCACACCGTTTTCAATACCGCGCAGGCCCATGAAGGCGTTCCGGTTTTCCACCGTGATTCCGGGGGAGTCCATCTCAACAACGAAGGCGGAGATGCCGCCTTTGTGCTCCGTTCCATCGGCATCCGTGTGCGAAGGGACCCTGGCCATGACCACCACCAGTTCGGCGATCACGCCGTTGGTGGTCCACAGTTTGACGCCGTCCAAAAGGTAGGACCCGCCGTCGTCGGCCAGTACGGCAGTGGCACCCATGCGCGCCGGGTCGCTGCCGACGTCGGGCTCTGTCAGGAGGAACGCGGTGATGGCGCCGGCGGCGCAGCGCGGCAGGTACTCTTTTTTCTGCTCGGCTGTGCCGAATTCCTTGACGGGCTCCGGAACGCCGATGGATTGGTGTGCCGAGATCAGCGCGCCGAGGCTCGGGTGCACTGAGCCCAGCAAAGCCAGGGCGCGTCCGTAGTAGACCAGGGACAGGCCCAGACCGCCGTATTCGCGGGGGATCTTCATGCCAAAGACGCCCAAATCCGCGAGCCCGGCCAGGTAGTCGTCCGGGATCCGGGCGTCGTGCTCGATGACCCGCCCCGACATGGTCTTGGCAAACGCGACCAAGCGTTCCATGAACTCTTCGCCCCGGTCCACATCCTCTGCCTTGGCCTGCGGCCACGGATGGATGAGGCTGAGGTCGAAGCTGCCCAGGTAGAGGCCCTTCGCGAAGCTGGGCCGGTTCCATTCCGTTTCACGCGCGGCCTCAGCGACGGCGCGGGCTTCTTCCGCGGTGGCGTTGACGCTTGCGGCAGTGAGACTGTTATCAGTGGCGGACGTCATGGGGTAACTCCTCTAGCCGGTTGTGCCGGATGGAGCCAGGGTCCGCCTCGGGTGGGAACCCTTCAGCTGTCCCTCAATGCTACCCGCGAGTAGCTACCCGTGCTAGGGGAAATCTGCGGCTGGAATTCGGCCGGAATTTCCACTTGGCCAGCGTGGTGGACCAGGCTGTCCCACGCAAAGTTGATGCCATGGACGAGGCCTCCCAGTACGCCCTTCACGGCGTACCAGGCCATGCCCATGGTCCCAATAAGGATGATGGTCGCCATTGCAGCGGCCGCTATGAAAGCGGCCAAAAGTACGGCGAAAAATAGTGTTCCAAGAACTACGTACGTGCCAGTTTCAAGCGCAGTGACATCGAGATCCATGGTTCCCCCCGGGGCGACGGTGCGTGGGACGGCGCGGCGTGGCTGCGTCGATGCTCTGACATTAGGGGTGGGGGCGCATTCCGGCCAGTGCAGACGCGCGCCGCGGACGCGTTGATACGGGATCGAAACCATACCAGACGGTAGGTTACGGAATGGTTGCGACAGCGGCCCGCGCCGCGCGTTCGACGGCGGTACTTCAGTGCCGCCCGACGCCCCCGCGACGCTCTGCGTTAACCTTGTACGGGGCAGTTTCCGCTGCCAGCCAGGTTTCGCAGCAGCTGAAGGAGAGTAGTTGTCCCGTTCAGCCATGTCCTCAGCGGACGCCATCGGTGCGAGGCTCCGTGATCTCGAACTGTTAACCAAGGGCCCGGCATGGGCTCTGACGCGGTCCGCGCCGTGGGTGATCGCGGTGCTTCAGGCATCCTTCACCCGCACCCGGCCGCAGCTTCCGCTCGAAGAGTTCCATGCCGACGTCGACGCCTTCCTTGAGCAGCTCCGCCGGCAGGACCCGGCGCTGGGCGGCCAGCAGAACGGCAAGCTGTTCGGTGACGAATGGACCCGCAAGCAATTCCTGACCCGTCGCAACCAGTCGGGCCAGATCGTCTACGAAGTCACAGAACCTGCGGCCCGCGTGCTGGCATTCCTTGACAGCCTGTCGAGCGAGCGGTCCACGCTCAATGGTTCGCGGCTGGGCACCCTGTTGGGCGACGTGGAGAAGCTCGCCAACGAGACCAACCCGGATCAGAGCGCCCGACTGGAAGCCCTCGAAGAGGAGATCCAGGAACGCCAGCAACTCGTGGAGGACATCAGTTCAGGCGAGTTCGATGGCCTGCTTGACGACGAGGAAGCCGTGGAAGCTGCCGGCAACATCCTGGACCTCGCCGCCAGCCTGCCCGCGGACTACAAGAAGATGCGTGACCGTATCGAGGAACTGGTGGGCGAACTCCGCAACCAGATCATCGAGGAGTCGTTGAGCAAGGGTGCCACCATGGCCCAGGTCCTGGAGGCCGACAAGCGGCTGCGGCAAAGCCCCGAGGGACGCACTTTCCGCTCTTTCACGGCTTTCCTGGAAGACCCGCAGCAGCAGCTGCGCTTCCGGTCGGCAATCGGCGAAGTGCTGAGCCGGCAGTTCGCGGACGACCTTTCCCCTGAGGATCGCGAAACCCTCAAGAACCTCGTGGCGGAGTTGCGGTATCAGCACAGCCAAATCCAGCGGATCTACGGCAAGCTCTCGGAGAGCCTCAACACGTACATTCAAAGCGACGACGTGCGGCAGTCGGTCAGCTTGCGCAAGGTCCTCGCCGAGGCCGAGCAAGCTATCCGCTCACTGCCCTACGAGCGCGACCGGCCCGGCCTGGTCCGTGGACCTGTCCTGTTCAACGCCGGGTTCGAGTCGCTGGCCATGGTCAAGCTGTTCGACCCCGACGAGTTCGCCACGCCTCCGCGCCTGGCCGATCCCATCGCTTTCAGCGACTCGGACCGGGTTCGCTCGGCCCGCACCGGCAAGGCCAAACCCGCGGTTGTCCGGGCCGCGATGGCGGGATCCGCCACCTTGGCCGAGGCATGGGAGAACCTCCCCGCCGAGGAACGGCACATCAACACTGTCCGTACCCTGCTCTCCGTTGCACTCCAGTCGGGCGCTGCCTTCGACCGCGCCGCCTGGGAACACATTGACTTCGAACAAATCGACGGCAGCATCCGCACTGCGTACCTGCCTGTCGTCACGCTGAATGAGGATTCTGATGACTGAGGAAATCACGACTGAGGAAATCACGACGACGGATATCACCGACGCGGGCGAGGTCACCGTACCGGAGGGGGTCACCGTGGAAGCCAGCCATGCCGATCCGTTCCGGGTCACCCCGCGCGACTCCTTCGTCGACGGTGCTGCCTTGTTCCCGGGCGATACGGGCGTGCTCCCCATGAAGGTCCGCCAAGCATTGGTGAAGCTCCTCAAAGGCCCGTACATTGATGGCGGCCGGGAGGAGAAGCTGTGGACCACCCTGCTGGACAACCAGTTGATTCTCCGCAGCCGACTCTCGGAACTCTTCCTCACCTTGCAGCTGGACCACGACCGCAAAATCGCTGTCCTCCGCCCCGTCGATCCGGAGATCATCGGCGCAAGCTCCCGCTCCAGCATCCTCCGTCAGCAGCGTGCCTTGAGCCGCGTCGAAACCATTGTGCTGTTGAGGCTCCGCCTCCTCCTGGACCGCCACGTCACTGCCCAGACGGACCCGACGATCACCCGTGAGGAGATCTCGGACCTGGTGGCCAACTACACCCCCGCCGGCCAACAGGATGCCCTGCGCGATTCCGACGTGGTCACCCGCACCATCACCAAACTCCTGGCCCGCCAACTGCTCCTCCCCACGCCCTTGGACGACAGCTACACGATCAGCAACGCGCTGCCCCTGGCACTGCCCTTCGAAAACATCGGCGACATCCCGGCCCAAATCGAAGCGCTCGTGGCAGTAGCCGCCGACGAATCAGGCACAGAACCCCTCCTGGACCTGGACCCTGACTCCGACTCCAGCGACGACGACGACTCTGGGAACGACGCCGAGGCAGGGGACCGCACAAGCGGCGATGCCGGAGACATGCGGCAGCATGCGTCCAAGGGAGGAACGACCGAGCATGAGGAGCATGTGTCTGGTACCGCCGGGGACGCAACAACTGAAGGACAAGCCAAGTGACCATCGCAAGCATGCTCCCGCTCGGCGAGCTCACGAACCCCGGCCAGATGCGTTTGGCGTTGGTGCAGGTGGTCAACTGGGGCACGTTCCATGGCGCCCACACCATGCACGTCGACCGCAAGGGCACCCTCCTGACGGGCAACTCGGGCGTTGGCAAGTCCACGCTCTTCGATGCCATGCTTCGCGTATTCGATGCCCGCCCGCGCTCCAATGAGGCCGCGGCCCAGCGTTCCGGCGGCGCTGTGGAGGACAAGAGGACCACGTTCACGTACATGCGCGGCAAGGTCGGTGATAAGGCGGTGGGCGATAGCTCGGCCAGTGCCTTCCAGCGGCCGGGTGCCACGTGGTCCGCCGTCGCGCTGACGTTTGATAACGCAGCCGGCACGAAGGTGACGGTGTCCGCGCTGTTTGACCTGCCGAAAAACGGCACGGAATCCAGCGTGGGGCGTTTCTATGTCATCGACAGCAAGCCTTTGGACCTTGAAGCCATCGAGGGGATAGCGCAGAAGCGCTTCACCAAGGGTGCGCTGGAGGGGATTTTTCCGGACGGCCAGGTGTTCGATGTCCACAAGGCGTTCGCGGAGCGTTTCCGCAGGCTCCTGGGCATCAATTCGGACCAGGCGTTGCCGCTGCTTCGGGTGATCCAGGCCGGTAAGGGCTTGGGCGGCAGCGTGAACACGTTCTTCCGCGAGCAGGTTCTTGACGCGCCGACCACGTTGGCGGCCGCGGACGATGTGGTGGAAGAGTTCAGCAACCTGATGTCCATTCGGCAGCGGCTGGAGGACGTCCGGCAGCAGCGTGACCAGCTGGCACCGGTTCCTGGGTTGAACAAGGAGTACGCACAGGCGTTGCTGGACGCGAACCGCCTCCGGGAGTTGGCCGGCGAGGAGTTTGAGGCATATAAGCAGCAGCTTGCCGTCACAGTGCATGCCAAGACGCTGGCCCGGTTCAAGGAGCTTGCGCAGTCCAAAGCGCAGGAGCTGGCCGCCGAGCGTACGGTCCGGGATGCCCTCTCCAAGGAGCTCCGCGACCTTGAGCTGGACTACAACAACCGGGGCGGCAACGCCATTTCGGCCATAGAGCAGTCGCTGGAGAACGCCAGGGTTGGCTTGAAGCTGCGCCAGCAGGTGGAGGATTCGGCCAAGAAGGCGTTGGCTGACGCCGGCCTGAACCTTGAATGGTCCGCCGAGGGCTGGGATCAGGCGCATGAGCAGGCAGCCGCCCGGTCTGCTGAGTTGAAGGATGATTCGGAGGCCTTGAAGGAACTCCGCTTTGAAGCTTTCGATGGCCATGCCACCAAGAAGCGTGAGCTGGCGGCTGCCCAGCAGGAACTGCTGTCGTTGCGGTCGCGCAAGTCGTTGCTGCCGCCGTCGAGCATTGAAAACCGGGCCGCCATCGCAGCGGCGACTGGTGTCCCGGAAGAGCGGATGCCGTTCGGCGGCGAGCTGATCGACCTCGCCGAGGGGCAGGATCAGTGGCGCCCCGCAGCCGAGCGCGCGTTGCGGAACCTGGCCACCACGTTGCTGGTTCCGGGCGAACACTTCGCGGCGGTCACCCGGTACTTGAACGACAACACCGTCCGCGGGGCCCTGCGCGCGGTGGACGTGTCCAAACCCCTGGCCGGCGGCGCCCTGGCTGTGGAGGACGTGTCCGACGGCGACCTGTTGACTAAGTTGAGCATCCTCACCTCGGGCGCCAATGCCGACGCCGGGGAATGGATCCGCGAGCGGATCGCCTTGGACTTCGCGTACCCGTGCGTGGAGAATCCGGACGAACTGGCCTCAATGGACAAGGGTCTCAGCCTGGGCGGGGTGGTGAAACGCAACCGGCACACCGTGGAGAAGGACGACCGGTTCACCAGCCGTCAGGATTACGTGCTCGGCTTCGACAACGCTTCGAAACTCGAACTTGTCGCAGCCCGCGTCGGAGAACTCGAAAACGAGTTGGCCAAGGCTGCGGAGTTGGCGCAGAGTCGCGAAGACTCACACCAGGGCATGGCCCGCCAGCTCGAAGCGCTCCGCCGGGTTGCTGAAGACGAGCGGCCGTGGGAGCAGGTTTCCGCGGCAGTTGCTGCGGATGAGCTGGCCCGGATCGAACAGCGCCTGACGGATGCATTGGCAGCCCAGGCAGACCTTGAACCACTGCGGGCCACCATCGAGGCAGTCCGCGAAAAGCACCAGTCCTCAACAGGTGCGGCCGCTGTGCTGCAGAGCGAATACAAGGCGCTTGACCATCAGATGACCACCGCTGACGGCCTGCTCGATGCGGCGAGGCTGAAGCTTGAGCAGGCGCCGCCGTCGGCCTCTACTGTCACCGCGCTGGAGCCGTACTTCGCGGGTGCCGCGGAGGTGTCTGAGCTGTACGAGCTGGACAATCTCGCAAACAGCGTCCGGAACACGCTGCTCGATGAGCTTCGCGGTGCGGAGTCGCGCGGCCAGGCGACAGCCGAGCGGCTGACTCGCATGTTCGAGGCTTTCGTCCGCGACTGGGGGAGTGCCATCAGCGCGGACCACGGCACGTCAATCGGCGCTGCCGGCGATTTCGAATCCCGCTACCACGCGATCGTGAGCGATGGTTTGCCGGCGCAGGAAGCCGAGTTCCGGCGGTTCTTCAACCAGCGCACGCACGAGTCTTTCAGCACGCTGCTGCATTTGCTGGATGAGGAACGCCGCAGCATCACCAGCCGCATCCTCCCGCTCAACGGGATTCTGTCGCAGGTGAACTTCCATGAGGGCAGCTTCCTGGAACTGGACATCAAGCAGACCCTCCCCCCGACCGCCAAGGTGTTCAAGGACGCAATCCAGAACGCTTTGAAGGCCAAGCACACCCGGCCGTCACGCGGCGCTTCGCCGACAACCGAAAACGACGACGATGCGGAGCTCACCGCCCGCTATAAGTCGCTCGAAACCCTGGTTAAGCGGCTCGGATCGCAGACGCCGGAGGATCGTCGGTGGCGTGCCGAGGTGCTGGACGTTCGCGGGCATTTGTTCATCCAATGCAAGGAACACCGGGAGGTGCCTGCGAAGTCCGGCAAGGCCGGCAAGAAGAAGACCGAAGTCTTCATGCATGCTGATACCGGCTCCATGTCCGGCGGTGAGCGCCAGCGCTTTACGGCGTTCATCATGGCTGCTGCGCTGAGCTACCAGCTGGGCATTGCAGAGCAGGGGTTCACGACGTACGGCACCGTGATGATGGACGAAGCGTTCGTGCTGGCCTCGGAGGAGTTCGCTGGTGCCGGCATCAAGGCCCTTCACGAGTTCGGCTTCCAGTTGCTGTTGGCTGCTCCTGAAAACGTGATCGACCTGTCCCGGCACCTTGGCTCCGTCACTGAAATCCTGCGGGACAAGCGGACCAACCGCTCGGGTGTGCTCACAGCGCCAGTCATCGCCGGACCCGGCGAGCCTGGGGCCTGGCGGTCAGAGGCAAACCCTGTGGACATCGTCCTGCGCTAGAAAAGCAACGCGGGGTCACTTATGGCCCTTTGGGAGGCCCTTTATGGGCCAAAAGTGACCCCGCGTTGTTCCTGGGCGCTACTTTGAGTCGCCGCGGACCCGGTCAAGGAACAGCGCCGTCCGGGACTCCAGCCCGGCGATCTGCCGGAGTACGACGACGGCCGGGTCCGGGTTGATCTCGTTGACGGGTGGTTCCTTGCGCACATTGGCGCTGCAGCCGAACTCAGCACAAATCAGGGTTCCCACCGTGTTCCCGTCCTTGCCGGATTGCCCGGCCTTCTTGGCGACCCACAGGTAGACGTCCTCTTTGGAGAACACGTCGCGGCACAGTTCGCAAAGCACCACGCGTCTTTTCCCGGATCCACCCTCAGGCGCCCGGAGCAGCACTCCGGTGAGCTTTCCCTGGTGGTGAACTACAAGGTATCCACGCTGCGGCATCTTCTCGTCCCGCCAACCCAGGAACTCGAGGTTCTCCCAGTCGAGGGTGTCAAAGGTGGAGGGGAGGTTGAGTTTCGCAGCCTCGGAACGGCTGGCGTTGATAAAGGATGAACGGACCTGTTGGGCAGTGATTTTCTGCATGGCAATGCTTCCTTGGAAATGGTCGACGCCCGCGCCGAAGATGGCGCGGGATGGCTCGGTACGTCGGTCATCAGCGCGAAGGGCACAGCAACGCGCGCCCGCTATAAGCCGGGGCGGTCCGTGATGCCTGAAATGCCTAGAGGGATGCCGACGTATGGGGGAGTGCCAAGCAGGCCAAAGTGGCCACCTCGCTAACCGTGGCAGCAGCAACTGATGCAGTGCGCATGCTCAACCCCTCGTCGTTTTCCGTGGAAGCGGTAGTCCGCTGCCGCTATCCTCCCAAAAGCCGGGGGGCGCTGTCCACCCAATGTGAGTGAGGGGCGGGGTGCAGGGGGTGGGATGTGAGTGAGCGTCGGGGCTGTGATCTGCGCCTCAATTGGGAATAGGTGACGTAAATGTTTCTTAATTCTCGTCAGGCTAGGCTAGCCTTACTTAGGTTCGCATCACTTACCTAAGGAGTCCCGTGGCTTCCCTTCTCCCACGCCGCGCCCTGCTCAAAACAGCAGGTACCGCGACGGCCGCGCTTGCCGCCGTCGCCCTCACCCTCACCGGCTGCTCCACTGGCCCGGCAACCTCCACTCCGGCAACCGAGCAGGCAGAATCCGCAGCTTTCCCGGTAACCATCAAAAACGTCTTTGGTGAGACCACCATCAAGGAACAGCCCAAGCGCGTAGTCACTGTCTCGTGGGTCAACGATGACGTCGCGATCGCCCTGGGCGTTGTCCCGGTTGGCGTTCCGAAGAACGAATGGGGCAATAACGACAAGGGCTCCACCCCGTGGAAGGACGCAGCACTGGAGAAGCTCGGCGCCGGCTTTGGAACCGACAAGGCTCCGGTCCAGTTCTCCGAGGCAGACGGCATCAACTTCACCGAAATCGCCAAGCTCAACCCGGACGTTATCCTGGCCGCTTACTCGGGCCTGGAAGAAGCTGACTATAAGAAGCTCAGCGAAATCGCCCCCGTTGTGGCGCAGCCGGAGCTCGCCTACGGCACGCCGTGGCAGGAAAGCACCACGCTGATCGGCAAGGCACTGGGCAAGGAAGCCGAAGCCAAGAAGCTGATCGAAGACACCGAAGCCACCGTCGAGGACAAGGTGTCCAAGTACCCGCAGATCAAGGACAAGACCTTCATCTACGGCAACCTTGAGCCCGCCAAGGGTGACGGCGCCAACGTCTACACCGCCATCGACAACCGTCCCCGTTTCCTCTCGGAAATCGGCATGAAACTCGCTCCGGTGGTGGAGCAGAACACCAAGAGCAAGACCGAATTCTTCATCCCGTGGTCCGCTGAGAAGGCCAACGAGCTCGAGTCCGACGTCTTCGTGACCTGGGTTCCGGATGCCACCACGGCGGACGCCATCAAGGCCGACCCGCTGCTCGGCCAGATCCCCGCCATCAAGAAGGGCGCGCTGGTTGCCGATTCGGACCAGACCCTGACGCTCTCCATCTCGGCTTCCTCGCCGCTGAGCCTGCCGTGGGCGCTGGACACCTTCCTGCCGCAGCTGGGTAAAGCAGCAGACGCAGCAGGTAAGTAACTGCGATGAAGATGAGTACGACGACGGCACTTCAGGGGCGGGGCGACGGCACTTTGGTGGCGGCCGGCCCGGGAGGCATCACCCCTGATGGCAAGGGAACCGGAGCTGTCACCGGTTCCCGGGGTGCCACAGCCAAGCGCTCTGCGTGGCTGCTGGTGGCCGTCGTCGTACTCGCCGCAGTATGCGCCGCCTCCTTGGCGATCGGCGCACGCGGACTTCCCCTTAACGCCGTGTGGGAAGCCCTCACCAACTTCGATCCCGCAGACGGCAACCACGCGGTAGTTATCGCCCGTATTCCCCGCACCGTCCTTGGACTCCTGGCCGGAGCCGCACTTGGCTTGGCCGGCGCAGCCATGCAGGGCGTGGCCCGCAACCCGTTGGCCGACCCCGGCATCCTTGGACTGAACGCCGGTGCAGCCCTCGCGGTGGTGGTGGGTATCTACGTTTTCGGTGTCGGCTCGCTGTCGGGCTACATCTGGTTCGCTTTCATCGGCGCCGCAGCGGCCGCCGTCGTTGTTTATGCCGTTGCGTCCTTGGGACGTGACGGTGCGACGCCGGTCAAACTCGCCCTCGCGGGTGCGGCCTTGAGCGCCGGCCTGTTCTCTCTGATGAACGTCATTCTGGTTTCGAGCCAGGACACCTTCGACCGTTTCCGCTTTTGGCAGGTAGGCAGCATCGGAGGTCGTGACTGGTCCGTCCTCCTCCCCGCATTGCCGTTTCTTGCCGTCGGGGCAGTGATCATCCTCGCGGGTGGCCGCGTCCTGAACAGCCTCGCCCTGGGTGACGACATCGCCCGTGGCCTCGGCCAGAACGTCGCCTTGGCCCGCGGAATCACCGGACTAGGCATTGTGCTCCTCTGCGGATCAGCCACTGCGCTGGCTGGACCGATCGGCTTCCTCGGCTTGGTCATCCCGCACGCCGTCCGCTCCCTTACTGGACCCGACTACCGCTGGATCCTTCCCTTCTCCTTGGTCTCGGCACCCATTCTGCTCATCACCGCCGACATTATTGGCCGCGTGATCTTGCTCCCCGGCGAGGTTCCGGCGGGCATCATGACCGCAATCATCGGCGCGCCTGTCTTCGTGTGGCTCATCCGCCGTGGCAAGGGGGCCGGGCTATGAGCACCGTCCACAAGCTCCCCACCGAGTTGGAACTTACTGCCCCCAAACACCTTCATCAATTGTCACTTCGGCGAGTACCGAGCCCCACCTTCTTCCTTGGGCTGGCCCTCGTGGTCGTGTTCGCCGTGTACGTCCTCCTGGGCAGCTACACAGTGACCATTCCGGACTTCTTCACCATCGTCATCAACCACTTGACCGGTGGGGAGAAAATCCCCGGCGCTAGCTTCATCGTCATGGAGCACAAACTGCCACGCGCCGTAGTTGGAACCATGATCGGCATCGCGTTCGGCCTTGCCGGGGCGCTGTTCCAAACCATGCTCCGGAACCCGCTGGCAAGCCCGGACATCATCGGCATCAGCTACGGCGCCAGCGCGGCAGCCGTGACGGCGATCGTGATCTTCGGCGCGTCCGGCGCTGTTGTTTCCTGGGCTGCGCTGGGCGGAGCGCTCGGTGTCGCAGCCATCATCTACGCAATCTCCCGAGGCACTGGCTCAGGCTCGGGCGGTGGCAGCCGGGGCAACGCGGCAGGCAACCGCCTCATCCTCGCCGGAGTGGGGATCGCCGCAGCCCTCCACGCGGTGGTCAACTTCCTCATGACCCGCGCAGATATCCGCACGGCCGCCGACGCCCTCATCTGGCTCAACGGCTCCCTGAACTCCTCCACCTGGGACCGTGCCGGAGTTCTCGCAGTCTCGTTGCTGGTCCTGATCCCTGCTGTCATTGCACTGGCTGGCCCGTTGCGGATCCTCGAACTCGGTGATGACGCTGCAGCCGGACTTGGCATCAAGGTCAACGCAACCCGGCTGGGACTGGTGCTGACCGCCGTCGGATTTGCCGCCGTCGCAACCGCCGCGGCCGGCCCGGTAGCATTCGTCGCGTTCCTCGCCGGCCCCATCGCCCGCCGCGTCGTCCGCAAACCCAGCCTCCCGGCGTCGGCCCTCACCGGTGCGCTGATCGTGCTGCTCGCAGATTTCTTCGCTTCCAATATTGCCCCCGTCATCCTCGACGGAACCGTCCTCCCGGTCGGCGTCATCACAGGCGCCCTCGGTGCACCCTTCCTGCTGTGGCTGCTGGTCACGTCGAACCGAAAGGAGGCCTGAGATGGCCGTCCTTAATGCCAAGGACCTTACGCTCCAATACGAGGCACGCAAGGTGGTGGAGGGGCTCACCACTGAGATCCCCGAGGGCAAAGTGACTATGATCGTGGGCGCCAACGCCTGCGGCAAATCCACGCTCCTTCGCGGACTCTCACGGCTCCTGAAGCCAGCCGGCGGCACCGTGACGCTCGACGGCAAGGACATCCACACCCGTCCCGCACGCGAACTCGCCCGCACGCTCGGCCTGCTTCCGCAGCACCCCACCGCCCCTGACGGCATCACCGTGCGCGACCTCGTGGGCCGCGGGCGGTATCCGCACCAAGGCTTCTTCCGCAGCTGGAGCGCGAGGGACGACGCCGCAGTGCAGCGCGCGCTCGACGCCACCGACACGCTTGGACTCGCTGAGCGAAGCATCGACGAACTGTCCGGCGGGCAGCGCCAGCGTGTGTGGATCGCCATGGCCCTGGCCCAGGAAACCGACGTCTTGCTCCTGGACGAACCCACTACCTACCTGGACCTCGCGCACCAGGTTGAAGTCCTGGACCTGATTACCGACCTCAACCGTAGCCGCGGCACCACGGTGGCCATTGTGCTTCACGACCTCAACCTCGCCGCCCGCTATGCAGACCACGTCATCGCCATGAAGGGCGGGTGCATCGTAGCCGAAGGTCCCGCCCCGGAAGTGGTGACCGAGGAACTCGTGTTCAACGTCTTCGGCTTGGAATCCCGTGTGGTTCCGGACCCAATTTCAGGTACACCGCTGATCGTCCCCATCGGACGCCACCATGCTCGCCCCGCTTCAACCAACGAACTGGAGATCGCCTCATGAGTGCACAACCCACCCAGGCTAAGGCAAGTGCCGCAGTGGAACCCATGACCCTCGCCTTCGACGTCACCGTTACGGCCGTGCAGGAGCTGAGCCCCAACTTCCGCCGGATCACGTTTGGCGGTTACTCCCTGCGCGACTTTGGCGTAGCAGGGGACACCCTGGACCTGCGGGTGAAGCTGATGATTCCCTCCTTCGACGCCTCCGGGCAGCAGATTCCGCTGCCACCCTTCAAGATGGAAGAAGCCGGCTGGTACCGGGAATGGCTGGCCATGGATCCCGCCGTCCGCGGGGACATGCGCACCTACACGGTCCGCTCCGAAAGACTCGACGCCGTGTACCCCGAAATCGACATCGATTTCGTCATGCATTTCGACGACGACGGCCACGGCGGGCCCGCAGCCAACTGGGCCGTAGCCGCGAAACCCGGTGACGCGCTCACCATCATCGGACCCAACAACCGCGCAGCACAGTGCACCACGGCCGGCGCCTACGGTGGCATCGAATGGCGACCCGGCCTCGCCCAGCGTGTCCTCCTCGCGGGCGACGAAACCGCGGTGCCCGCCATCAGCGCCATTTTGGAAAGCCTCCCCGCCGACATGACCGGCCACGCGTTCCTCGAAGTACCCTCGGCGGCAGATTTCCAGGACATCTCCACGGCCGCCGACATCGAAATCACGTGGCTGGCCCGAGGTGCGGCCATCGGACGATCCCGTCCGCACGGCGAGCTCCTCAAAGAAGCCGTGGCCAAAGCCGTACCAGTGCCCGGCTGGGTAGGCCTCAAAGGGACCGGGACGGCCGCCGGCCCCGAGCCCGAAGACGTCAACGTGGACCAGGACATCCTCTGGGAGACCCCCCAACGCATGGACGCCGCAGCCATCGAAGCCACCAAGAACCCCACGCTGCCCGCCGGCGCGCTGCCGTTCTACGCCTGGATTGCAGGCGAGGCGTTCGTCATCAAGGAAATGCGGCGGTACCTGGTGCGGGATGTGGGCATCGACCGCAAGCAAGTTGCGTTCATGGGGTACTGGCGGCGGGGCAAAGCCGAGGGCTGATCCTCTCCGCTGGGTGGCCGCTTGGCAGCCATCCTCTGCGCGCTCGGTCGTTCCTCCCTTAGACGCGCGCTGCCGGATGCCCGCCAACCGGCCCACTTCCGACGCTCTCTCACATGCCTCCTGCTTCCCGCTGACGCTCTCTCACATCCCGTTTCCCGAGTTCACTTGGGGTTGGCTCGCACTTAACCGCGCGGCGGTAGCGTCGGGCAGGTGGTGGCTGGGGAGAACGTACGACGGCGGTTTGTCGCCTTGGGGGATTCCTTCACCGAAGGCGTGGGGGACCCGAGTAAGATCCTGCCCAATGGGGTCCGTGGCTGGGCCGATCGGGTGGCCGAGAAGTTGGCCAAGGCCGAGCCGGGCTGGGAGTACGCCAACCTGGCCGTGCGCAGCAAGAGGCTCCGGCACATCATCGACGAACAGCTCGAGCCCGCGCTGTCCATGGAACCGACGCTGATCACGCTGTACGCCGGCGGTAACGACATCCTCGACTTCGGAACCGACATGGATGCGCTCCTGAATGACTACGAACTGTTGGTCGCGCGGTTGAGCGGAACAGGCGCTACGTTGGTGCTGTTCACCGGCTTTGATGTGAAGGTGTCCGCCGTGCTGGAGCCCTTCAAGAAGCGCAACACCCTCTATAACCAACGCGTTCGCGACATCGCAGCCAAATACGATGCCGTCCTGGTTGATTACTGGTGCTTCGACGCCTACAAGGATTCACGGATGTGGGCCCCGGACCGGCTCCACATGTCCAAGGCCGGCCACAAATACCTGGCCGCCCAGGTCCTGGACCACCTCAACGTGCCGCACAAGATCTCGCCCAAGGAGTGGGACCCGCCTACCCGCATGTCAGTGCGCGAATGGGAACGCCGGCAGCGCCGTTGGGTCAACGACTGGGTGGTGCCTTTGTTCGGACGCAAACTGCGGGGCATCACGCTGGGGGACACCCTCAGCCCACGCTGGCCGCAGCCTGTGAAGGTCCCACGCAAAGGCGGGCTGAAGAAGCTGGTGCAAGACCGGGAGGCAATGCAGTGAAGGAACAGACCAGGTTCGTGGCACTCGGAGACTCCTTCACAGAGGGGGTTGGCGACATCGACCTTAGGCTGCCGAACAATTGCCGTGGCTGGGCGGACCGGGTGGCCGAGGAACTCGCCCGGCACGATGACCGCACACAGTACGCCAACCTTGCCATCCGAGGGCGCCGGCTTCAGCGGATCATCGACGAACAAATCGAGCCCGCCCTGGCCATGAGTCCAACGTTGGTCAGCTTCTACGCAGGCGGCAACGACCTCTTGATGGCAAGGCTGAACATGGCCCAGCTCATGCGGGACTACGAGCATGCCGTGAGCCGCCTCAAAGCCAGTGGAGCTACCCTGCTGCTATTCACGGGCTACAACGTCCCCTTGTCTCCTTTGCTTGAGCCCCTCAAGGTCCGCACGGCTATCTACAACCGCAGCATTCGACGGCTGGCCGCGAAATACCAGACGCTCCTGGTGGACTACTGGTGCTTCGAGAAGTTCCAGGACGCTGGTATGTGGGCTCCGGACCGCCTGCACATGGCCTCTCCCGGCCACAGTTATATGGCCAAAAAGGTCCTTGAGGTCCTGCGTGCGCCGCACTCGCTCCAGCCGCCAGCGCTCGCCGTTCCCCGTCAGGGGTCCTTGGCTAAGAACATCGTCGACGACGTCGCCTGGCTGAAGCGCGACGTCGGACCGTGGTTCTCGCGTCGGCTCCGGGGCGTCTCAAGCGGCGACCACTTGGGTGCGCGTTGGCCGGAGCTGATGCCCGTGGTGCTGCCCGAACGGCTGGGTACCGCAAAAGCCCGGGAAGTTCAGCTGTCGAGCAGGTTTTCGTAGCCTTCAGCGACGCTGGTGGCGGTGAATTCGATGATCTCGAAGTCGGCCACGCCATTGCTGTAGAACGGGTCCTCGGCCAAGGACGCGTCCAGCGTGGCCCGGTCAACTTTGGACAGAAGCACGCCTCCCGTGGCTGGGACGCGACGGCCCGACGCGAGGAAGATCCCGCCGTCGAACGCTTCCTTAAGCCAGGCCATGTGGCCGGGTCGGTGAAAGTCGACAATTTCGTCGGGAACCTTGTAGGTCAATGAGACAACGAACATGCGCACAGCCTATCTGTTGGGCCGCCAAGGAGACCTAAGGAAGCTGTGGATTCTCATAAGATGGGTGCATGACTCAACCCCGCTGGCTCAACGCCGACGAACGCCGCGCCTGGCTGGCGCTGCTCAGCATCAACACCCTGCTCCCCTCGGCGTTGGACACCCAGCTGCAGTCGGCCGGTAAGCTCTCCCTTTTCGACTACAACGTGCTGGCCATGCTTTCCGAAACTGAAGGCCGTTACCTCCCCATGAGCGAGCTCGCTGCGCGGACAAGTGCCTCTTTGTCGCGGCTCTCGCATGTGGTCACCAAGTTGCAGAAACGCGGCTGGGTCGAACGGCAGGCGCACCCCGGCGATGCCCGCGTCACGGTCGCGCACCTGACCGACGCAGGAATGTCCACCATCGTGTCCCTTGCCCCGGGACACGTGGAATCCGTGCGCACGTTGATGCTGGATTCGCTGAGCCCGGACGACGTCGCCGACCTCGCGCGCATCGGTGAAAAGATCGTGGCCCGGCTGGACAACAACCACTGGATCCTTCGGGACTCCTAAGCGGACGAATAAACGCTGCTTTGTGGCCGTGACAGGTGAAGTGGCAAACTGACGGCATGGATTTTTCTGCCCGTTATGTTGCACTGGGGGACTCGTTCACAGAGGGTGTCGGCGACGACGACCCCACCCGTCCCAACGGCGTTCGCGGCTGGGCCGATGTTGTGGCCCAGCAGCTCGCCCACAGCAACGCGGGCTTCGGCTACGCTAACCTCGCCATCCGCGGCCGGAAACTCCGCCAGATCATGGCAGAGCAAGTGGATGCCGCCGTCGCCATGAATCCAACCCTGGTGACGCTGTACGCGGGGGCCAACGACATCCTGCGGCCCAAGATTGATATCGATTCGCTCTTGGAGGAGTACGACGCCGGCATCGCTAAGTTGAGCGCGACGGGCGCCACCGTAGTCCTCTTCACTGGCTTTGATGCGAAAGGCTCAAAAGTCTTCAGCGCCATGCGCGGGCGTACGGCGATCTACAACGAACTGGTCCGTGAAATCGCAGAAAACCACGGCGCCTTGCTGGTGGACTACTGGCGATTCGACGAATACGACGACTGGCGCATGTGGGGCGAGGACCGGATGCACATGTCCACTGCCGGTCACGTCAATATGGCAAAGCGGGTGCTGGACGTCCTTGAGCACGAGCACGTGATCGAGGTGCCGGAACTGGCCCCGTTGCGGCTGGCGAACCGGGTGGAGTCCCTCAAGGCCAACGCCCGATGGCTGCGGGAATCTGCTGCACCCTGGGTATCGCGCCGCCTGCGGGGGGTCTCTTCGGGGGACGGCCTGAGCCCGAAGTACGCCCAACTGGTCAGGCCGCTCTAAGCGGCTTTCCTGAAACCGGGCGTCGAAAGAAGGGTTCCGTCCCGGCGAACCGCGAGCACCTCAACGCCCCACCTGTCCACGGCCCGATCCAAGGCGCCCGCGCCACCGGCAACGATGGCCGTTGCAAGGACGTCGGCAGTCACTATGTCCGATGCGGCAACGGACACCTGCGCGAATTCCGGCCTGTTCGAGCCAACCGCCCAGATATGTTCCCCACGTTCCGCTGACCCCGACGTTGCCAGGGCGCTCATGGATTTCAAGGGGAAAGCTCCCAATAGCGCCTGCCGGTCCAAAGGATCCACGATGCCGGCAAGCCACGGTTCCTTGGTGTCCGGGGCTGAGTGGCCGGGATCGGGCGACCCACTCACCAGCACGTCCCCGCCGGCGTTGACGCACCAGTCCCGCAACCCAAGTGCCCTCAGCGATAACGCCGCTTCGCGCATGGCATGTGCTTTCACGATCCCGGACAGGTCCAGACCGCCATCAGGCCGCTCTGCCGTGAAGGCCCCTTCCGTCGCGAGCCGCCACTCGGATGCTTCGGCGTAAAGCTCCTGCATTGATTCGGAGGCGTACGCCAGGGTCAGCTCACCGCGGTCCAAACGGCTCGCCTCCGATCCTGCCCTGTAAAGGCTGAACGTCAGGTCCAGGTGGGTGAAAATTCCTTCCACGACCTCGACGGCGGACTCGACCTCGTCGACGGCGGTCTCGGCCGGCGCTGTGCTTGCCACGGTCAGGCTCACCACGGTGCCCATGCTGGGGAACGTACGGGCCCGGAGCCGCTGCACTTTAGAAGTTTGCTGCATCGAGGGCCGCCTGGAGGGAAGTGAGGTAAGCGTCGCTGGTGACAGTCGCGCCGCCGATGGTTTGGACGTTGGCTGATTGGGCTTGCAGTACTTCAGACCTCAGCACAGGCGCGGCCCGGCTGCTGATCTGCGCGGATTTCCGTTCCGCATCCGTGAGCTGGAGGGGTGTGACTTCGGTAATCTTGCCGTCCTGGATGGTGACCCGAACCTGCACGGTCCCGAAGCGGGTCTGGACCTGCGTGCCGTCGAAAGTTGCCGCCGTCGTACTTCCCGTGTTGGTGCCGGAACTGCTGCCGGTTCCGGTGTTACCGGAACTGCTGCCGGTTCCTGAGGAGGAGGACCCGGTGTTGGTGCCTCCGCCGGAACTTGTGCCGCCGCTCGTTGCGCTGCTACTGAGGCTGGTGGTGGTCGCCGCGCCGGTTTCGGCGATATGCGAGCCGGACTGCCAGCCGGCCAGAAGAATGCCTGCCAATGCGACGGCGGTTGCCAAGGCTGCTCGAATTCTCACCAGTCGAACCTTTCGTAGTGGAGTTGCTCCGCGGGGACGCCTGCCAATTCGACGTCCCGGATAACGGACGCCGCCCAAGGGGACGGGCCGCAAACATACACATCGGCGTCCGCGATGCCCTGAACATAGGAGTGGAGTCCAAAACCGGCCTGGGCCACCTCCCGCGGAAGCCACGCGTGATCGCCGTGCGAACGTGGCCCCAGCAGGTGGAAGAGGGTGACGCCCCGGGCTTGGCAAAGCGCCATGATTTCCTGCCCAAGAAAGAGTTCGGATTCGTCATGGCCGCGGATCAGGACGGTCGCGTGACCAGGTTCGAACGGCGTGGTTTCCAACAGCGACCGCAGTGGCGTGATCCCGATGCCGGCACCGATCATCACCACGTCATCGCGGGATCGGGCTGCGGTGCTGAACAAGCCGTAAGGTCCCTCGATCGCCACCTTGGTTCCCGGCCTGATGCGTGCCAGGCGGGCAGAACCCTCGCCCAGGTTGCGGACAGTGATACGCAGTTTGCCGGGTCGGTTTCGGTCTCCGGGGACTGGTTCCGCGGAAAGGCTGAACGGGTGCGACTGCCACCACTGGCCAGGTGCCAGGAAGCGCCACAAGAAGAACCGGCCGCCAGCCCCGGATAGGCGCTCCAGATTCCTGCCCGTCATTTCGATGCTGAAGACATCCGGTGAAACCCGGACCACGCGACTGACAGTGAGTTGGTGCCTGAAGCTTGCTGCTAGGGGCTGGTATACGCGGAACCAGGCCAGTGCCAACCCCGTGCCGATGCACAGCGCCAGCCAATACCAGCGTTGCCACGTCCCTTCGGCAAACAGCCCGCCCACACTGAACTGGTGGGGGATGGCAGTACCAACAGCCGCGTACGTCAGCAGATGCACCACATACCAGAACTCGTAAGGGAACTTGCGGCGGACCGCCACCAGGGACGTCACCACGACAGCGATGAACAGTGCCATGGACACAAAAGCCAGCCACATGTCAGGAACGTTGATCCAGAGCGAGATGGACTCGCTCAACGGGTCAAGTCCTTCTGCGGCGCCGTATCCAATAGCTACGAACAGCCCGTGCGCCAGGAGAAGATAGAGTGCCGGCTTCCCGAGGGATTTATGGATCTCCAAGGCACGATCATGTCCGATCGCGTTGTCGACCACAGGAATCCTTGCCGCCAGTAACAGCATCAAAAGAACAAGGTCCATGCCGATCAGTCCAGCGACGATACCAAGGGCAGTCATGGTTCCAGCGAAGCTCGAGAAGCCGCTGGCCCCGCCATCGGCCAGCCAAAGAGCCACCGCCGCAGCACCCGACAACCAACCCGCGGCCCCGAGTAAATCTGCCCGGGCCAGCCGCCGTCGTGATTGGGTACGGAAGCGGTCGACGGCGGGTGGCCGCCCCGCCGGTGGCGGCGCCGGCATGCTGTCCGCTGACGTATCAGGGTTCAATAACGAGGTCATGACTCAAGACTCGCCAAGCATCCTTTGGTTCTGCTGTGAAAGAGCTTTAGGGGGCGTATGATGCCTGATTGGTCTTAATTTGGCTTGGCCCGTAGAATAGTTAGGCGCTAGGTAGTGCGGATCGTGTGCAATTGCTCCGGTCGGCGGTGAGTGTCAGTCTACTGACCTCCCGATGGCCGGTAGTTAGGGGCTCAAGTTGCGTGCATTCCTGTATTCGCCCGGTATCCCAGGACATGTTTCAGTGGTTTCCACTGCTCTGTCCTGAGGCCAACCTTCTTCGCCGCACCAGTTGCGGAAACTACCGAAATGGTTTGGGCCGGATGCGGACGCTGCCTGTCGCACGGTAACGCAGGAACATCTGCACGCCGTTACATTCAAACTTTGGAGGAGAGTCATGGCAGCACACTGCCAAGTGACCGGAGCCGAGCCGGGCTTTGGACACAGCATTTCGCACTCGCACCGTCGCAACAAGCGTCGGTTCGACCCGAACATTCAGAAGAAGCGCTACTGGGTTCCGTCCCTGCGCCGTAATGTCACGCTGACCCTGTCAGCCCGTGGCATCAAGACCATCGACGTACGCGGCATCGACTCAGTCGTTGCTGACATCCTGGCACGAGGAGTAAAGCTCTAATGGCAAAGGACAAGGACGTACGTCCGATCATCAAGCTGAAGTCCACCGCGGGCACCGGTTACACCTACGTAACCCGCAAGAACCGTCGTAACGACCCTGACCGCCTGGTCTTGAAGAAGTACGACCCCAAGATCCGCCAGCACGTCGAATTCCGAGAGGAGCGCTAAACACATGGCAAAGAAGTCCAAGATTGCTCGCAACGAGCAGCGCAAGGTCATTGTTGAGCGTTACGCTGCCAAGCGTCTCGAACTGAAGAAGACCCTGGTTGACCCCAACGCGACTGACGAAGCACGCGAAGCTGCACGCCTCGGCCTGCAGAAGCTGCCCCGCAACGCCTCCCCGATCCGTCTGCGTAACCGCGACCAGATCGACGGCCGTCCCCGTGGCACGCTCCAGAAGTTCGGTATCTCCCGTGTTCGCTTCCGCGACATGGCTCACCGTGGTGAGCTCCCGGGCATCACCAAGTCTTCCTGGTAATCACGAAGCTCTGAAAGGGCCGGCAACCGTTATGGTTGCCGGCCCTTTTTGTGTTTAAGCGTGCTTTCCGGGTGTGGCGGAGGGAGGCGGTTGCGTGGTGAGTGGTGCCGGGGGCGGTGATCCTCGGCGCGCTCGGTCGTTCCTCCCCAGGATGCGCGCTGCCGGATAACCGCCGCCGCCTTCCGACGCTCTCTCAGGTCCCGCCGGGTTGGGCCCGGCGCTCGCTCAGGTCCCGCCGGGTTGGGCCCGGCGCTCGCTCAGGTCCTTTGGCGTTCGACGGCGGTGGGGTGGTTCGCTGTTGGCGTGCGGTGTGGTGGGTGGAGACTGTTGTGACGGGCCTCACTCCTCCTGATGCGGGGTTGTTTTTGGTGGTGGGGAGGAGGTTTGGGGGGTTTTGGCCCTTGTTTGCAGGGGAAGAGCTGGGTGTTGGGGGCGATTTGTGTGCGGGGTCGTTGACGTGTAATGTCTTCTGAGTCGCCGCGAGTGAGACAGCTTGGAGCTGAGAACCGCGGAGGCCAACCTCCTTCAAAACAGCCTGAAATATGGTGCGCTTCCGAGCGTGCCTGAGTTGGGTGGGGCCGAAGACTGGATCAGAAATCACGGAAACGTTGATTTGCCAAGATCTGGTTGATCGGGTAAGTTTGAAAAGTTGCTCCGGAGCGATCCAGTTGAGGCTGGTGGTAGTGCTTTGGAATAGTGACCTGTTGTTTGAGAACTCAATAGTGTGCCAAGTTTGTTGATACCGATTGTTTTATTGATTGGTTGAAATTATGGCTGGATCATTGCGCACCCCCGT
>NZ_JAVDSH010000015.1:0-3688 GCF_031455195.1 Paenarthrobacter nitroguajacolicus
GCCCCGTTTGTGGGGGTGGGTGGGAAGTTTTGTGGTTACAACTGTGGTGCTTGGTTGTTATTTAGTTGTTGGTTCCTGGGTTGTTGTTCGGGAACCACATAGTGGACGCGTGCAGTGTGTTGTGTGGTGTAAGTTGTTGGCCTATTAGTACCGGTCAGCTTCACGAGTCTTTAGTCCTCGCTTCCACATCCGGCCTATCAACCCAGTGGTCTGGCTGGGGGCCTCTCACACATAATGTGTATGGAAATCTCATCTTGAAGCGAGCTTCCCGCTTAGATGCTTTCAGCGGTTATCCCATCCGAACGTAGCTAATCAGCGATGCACTTGGCAGTACAACTGACACACCAGAGGTTCGTCCGTCCCGGTCCTCTCGTACTAAGGACAGCCCTTCTCAAATTTCCTGCGCGCGCAGCGGATAGGGACCGAACTGTCTCACGACGTTCTAAACCCAGCTCGCGTACCGCTTTAATGGGCGAACAGCCCAACCCTTGGGACCTACTCCAGCCCCAGGATGCGACGAGCCGACATCGAGGTGCCAAACCATGCCGTCGATATGGACTCTTGGGCAAGATCAGCCTGTTATCCCCGAGGTACCTTTTATCCGTTGAGCGACGGCCATTCCACAATGTACCGCCGGATCACTAGTCCCGACTTTCGTCCCTGCTTGAGATGTCTCTCTCACAGTCAAGCTCCCTTGTGCACTTACACTCGACACCTGATTGCCAACCAGGCTGAGGGAACCTTTGGGCGCCTCCGTTACTTTTTAGGAGGCAACCGCCCCAGTTAAACTACCCATCAGGCACTGTCCCTGACCCGGATCACGGGCCGAAGTTAGATGTCCAAAGTGACCAGAGTGGTATTTCAACGATGACTCCACCCGAACTGGCGTCCGGGTTTCAACGTCTCCCACCTATCCTACACAAGCCACTCCGAACACCAATACCAAACTATAGTAAAGGTCTCGGGGTCTTTCCGTCCTGCTGCGCGTAACGAGCATCTTTACTCGTACTGCAATTTCGCCGAGTTTATGGTTGAGACAGCGGGGAAGTCGTTACTCCATTCGTGCAGGTCGGAACTTACCCGACAAGGAATTTCGCTACCTTAGGATGGTTATAGTTACCACCGCCGTTTACTGGGGCTTAAATTCTCAGCTTCGCCCACAAGTGGGCTAACCGGTCCTCTTAACCTTCCAGCACCGGGCAGGAGTCAGTCCGTATACATCGTCTTGCGACTTCGCACGGACCTGTGTTTTTAGTAAACAGTCGCTTCCCCCTGGTCTCTGCGGCCCACACCCGCTCACGGAGAGCAAGTCTCCATCACGGGGCAGGCCCCCCTTCTCCCGAAGTTACGGGGGCATTTTGCCGAGTTCCTTAACCATAATTCTCTCGATCGCCTTGGTATTCTCTACCTGATCACCTGTGTCGGTTTGGGGTACGGGCGGCTAAAACCTCGCGTCGATGCTTTTCTTGGCAGCATAGGATCACCGGATCCCCCCTTACGGGAGTCCCATCAGATCTCAGGATCGTGCTCGAAGCACACAGGAACGGATTTGCCTATCCCTGACCCTACATCCTTAGACCGGGGCAACCATCGCCCGGCCCGGCTACCTTCCTGCGTCACACCTGTTAATACGCTTACCTCCCGGGATCAGGTCCCGCGCTCGGCCAAAACCCACAACACCACAAGGGTGAGCGGGCAGGCTCCGGGCGGTTAGTATCCCCCGCTTGGCATGGGCGGTTTTTCGCCGGTACGGGAATATCAACCCGTTGTCCATCGACTACGCCTGTCGGCCTCGCCTTAGGTCCCGACTTACCCAGGGCAGATTAGCTTGACCCTGGAACCCTTGATCATTCGGCGGACGGGTTTCTCACCCGTCTTTCGCTACTCATGCCTGCATTCTCACTCGTGTAGGCTCCACCGCTGGTTTCCACCGCGACTTCACTGCCCACACGACGCTCCCCTACCACTCCACACCCCTGAACCACGAAGGCTAGGGTACTGTGTGAAATCCACAACTTCGGCGGTGTACTTGAGCCCCGCTACATTGTCGGCGCGGAATCACTTGACCAGTGAGCTATTACGCACTCTTTCAAGGATGGCTGCTTCTAAGCCAACCTCCTGGTTGTCTTCGCAACTCCACATCCTTTCCCACTTAGCACACGCTTAGGGGCCTTAGTTGGTGGTCTGGGCTGTTTCCCTCTCGACTATGAAGCTTATCCCCCACAGTCTCACTGCTGCGCTCTGACTTACCGGCATTCGGAGTTTGGCTGACGTCAGTAACCTTGTAGGGCCCATCGGCCATCCAGTAGCTCTACCTCCGGCAAGAAACACGCAACGCTGCACCTAAATGCATTTCGGGGAGAACCAGCTATCACGGAGTTTGATTGGCCTTTCACCCCTACCCACAGCTCATCCCCTCCATTTTCAACTGAAGTGGGTTCGGTCCTCCACGACGTCTTACCGTCGCTTCAACCTGGCCATGGGTAGATCACTCCGCTTCGGGTCTAGATCACGCCACTACACTCGCCCTATTCAGACTCGCTTTCGCTACGGCTACCCCACACGGGTTAACCTCGCGACGTAACACTAACTCGCAGGCTCATTCTTCAAAAGGCACGCCGTCACAACTACAAGGTTGCTCCGACGGATTGTAAGCACACGGTTTCAGGTACTGTTTCACTCCCCTCCCGGGGTACTTTTCACCTTTCCCTCACGGTACTGGTCCGCTATCGGTCATTAGGAAGTATTTAGGCTTATCAGGTGGTCCTGACAGATTCGCACGGGATTTCTCGGGCCCCGTGCTACTTGGGATCCTCTCCAGGCGGCACAAAACATTACGGTTACGGGGCTCACACCCTCTCTGGCCGGCCTTTCAAGACCGTTCACCTATGCCTGCACATCACACCCCACCGGTCCGGCAGAACCAATACGGAAAGTCCCACAACCCCGCCCATGCAACGCCCGCCGGCTATCACACATGGAACGGTTTAGCCTGATCCGCGTTCGCTCGCCACTACTAACGGAATCACTCTTGTTTTCTCTTCCTGCGGGTACTGAGATGTTTCACTTCCCCGCGTTCCCCCCACGCACCCTATGTGTTCAGATGCGGGTCACACAATCACCATGACAGCGTTGTGCGGGGTTTCCCCATTCGGACATCCTGGGATCAACGCTCGGTTATCAACTCCCCCAGGCTTATCGCAGATTCCTACGTCCTTCTTCGGCTCCTAATGCCAAGGCATCCACCGTGTGCCCTTAAAAACTTGACCACACACAAACCAACAAACCCCACAAAAGGGCCCGCCGGTCTACGATGCATCATTCATATCGAGAGAACCATGCGCCACTTGGGCCCAAGGTTCATTCATAAGAAATTGCTGTATAGAACACACACACCAACCCCCAAAAAAGGGCCAGCCACGTGTATGTCCTAGATGCTCGCGTCCACTATGTAGTTCTCAAACAACAACCCCATCAACCACACCCACCACCACAACCCCACACAAAAGCGGGACTGACACAGTCATGGAATGCCGGCCGCAGGAACAAAAGAAACACCAGAAGTGCCCCCCTGCATTGCTGCAAAAAGGTCCTGTTGCCTCAGGACCCAACAGTGCGCCAAACACAACCCACACAGACCACGCCCCGGACACGTTCCCAACAACCCCCCAAAAGGAGTCACCGTACT
>NZ_JAVDSH010000016.1:0-2653 GCF_031455195.1 Paenarthrobacter nitroguajacolicus
AGGGTTTTGGCGACGATGGAGTGGGTGTCGTTTTTGAAGTAGCGGCGTGCGGCTTGGCGGGTGTCGGAGAAGCCGAAGCCGTCTGCTCCGAGGGAGGCGAAGTCGTTGGGGATGTATTGGCGGATTTGGTCGGGGACGGCTTTCATGTAGTCGGTGACGGCGATGACGGGCCCGGTTTTGCCTGCGAGTTGTTCGGTGATGAAGGGGGTGGGTGCGGGTTGGCCGGGGTTGAGGAAGGCGTGTTCTTCGGCGGCGAGTCCGTCGCGTCGGAGTTCGTTCCAGGAGGTCACGGACCAGACGTCGGCTGCGACGTTCCAGTCTTCGTTGAGGATCCGGGCGGCTTCCAGGGCCCAGGGCACGGAGACGCCGGAGGCGAGGATCTGCGCGGTGGGCCGGTTGTTATCGCCCTCGGGGGCGTCGGCGAGGTGGTAGATGCCCTTGATCAGTGCGTTGGTGTCGAGGTTTTCCGGTTCCGCCGGTTGGGTGATGGGTTCGTTGTAGACGGTGAGGTAGTACATCACGTTTTTATCTGACGCAGTTCTGGTTCCTTGCGCGTCAGCGTCGGGTCCGTACATTTGTTCGAGTCCGTGGCGGATGATGTGGCCGATTTCGTAGCCGTAGGCGGGGTCGTAGGTGCGTACGGCGGGGTTGGTGGAGGCCAGGATGGGGGAGTGCCCGTCGGCGTGTTGGAGTCCTTCGCCGGTGAGGGTGGTCCGTCCTGCGGTCGCGCCGATGATGAACCCGCGGGTCATTTGGTCTGCTGCGGCCCAGAAGGAGTCCCCGGTGCGTTGGAAGCCGAACATGGAGTAGAACACGTAGATCGGGACCAGGGGTTCGCCGTGGGTGGCGTAGGAGGTTCCGGCGGCGGTGAACGCTGCGACGGCGCCGGCTTCGTTGATGCCGGGGTGGATCAGTTGTCCGGCGGGTGATTCTTTGTAGGCCAGGACGAGGTCGCGGTCCACGGAGAGGTAGTTCTGGCCTTTGGGGTTGTAGATTTTCGCGGTCGGGAAGAACGCGTCCATCCCGAAGGTCCGGGATTCGTCCGGGACCACGGGCACGAACCGGGCGCCGAAGTTTTTGTCGCGCATGAGGTCTTTGAGGAGCCTCACGAAGGCCATGGTGGTCGCGGCTTGTTGTTTCCCGGATCCGCGTTTGGCCACTTCGTAGGACTTCGCGTCCGGGAGGGTCACGGGGGTGTGGGTGCGGCGCCGTTCGGGTACGAACCCGCCCAGTTCGGCGCGGCGTTCCATGAGGTATTTGATTTCCGGGGCGTCCATGCCGGGGTGGTAGTACGGGGGCCGGTAGAGGTCCGCGTCGAGTTGTTCGTCCGTGATGGGGATCCGGAGGTGGTCACGGAAGGCTTTGAGGTCTTCCATGGTCAGTTTCTTCATTTGGTGGGTCGCGTTGCGGCCCTCGAAGTGCGGGCCCAGGCCGTAGCCCTTGACGGTTTTGGCCAGGATCACGGTGGGTTTGCCCTTGAACTCGGTCGCTGCCTTATAGGCGGCGTAGACCTTGCGGTAGTCGTGACCGCCGCGTTTGAGGCCCCAGATCTGTTCGTCGTTCAGGTCCGCGACCATGTCCTTGGTGGCCGGGTTCTTCCCGAAGAAGTGTTCCCGCACGAACCCGCCGGACTCGGCCTTGTAGGTCTGGTAGTCACCATCGGGGGTTTCGTTCATGATTTTCACCAACGCCCCGTCGGTGTCGGCCTCGAGCAGGGAGTCCCACTCACGGCCCCAGACGACCTTGATCACGTTCCAGCCCGCGCCGCGGAAGAACGCTTCGAGTTCCTGCATGATCTTGCCGTTACCGCGGACCGGTCCGTCCAGGCGCTGGAGGTTGCAGTTGACCACGAAGTTCAGGTTGTCCAGGTTCTCGTTCGCGGCGAGCTGGAGCAAACCACGGGACTCGGGCTCGTCCATTTCCCCGTCACCAAGGAACGCCCAGACCTGCTGGTCGGAGGTGTCTTTGATCCCACGGTTCTGCAGGTACCGGTTGGACTGGGCCTGGTAGATCGCGTTCATCGGGCCGATACCCATCGACACGGTCGGGAACTCCCAGAAGTCCGGCATCAGGCGCGGGTGCGGGTACGAGGACAACGCGTGCCCGGCCTTGGACTTCTCCTGCCGGAACCCGTCCAGATCCTCTTCAGTGAGGCGGCCTTCCATGAACGCCCGGGCGTACATCCCCGGGGAGGCGTGGCCCTGGAAGAAGACCTGGTCACCGCCGGAGGGGTGGTCCTTGCCGCGGAAGAAGTGGTTAAAGCCCACCTCGTACAGGGTCGCGGCACCGGCATACGTGGAGATATGCCCGCCCACACCAATATCGGCCCGCTGCGCACGGTGAACCATCACCGCCGCGTTCCAGCGCATATACGCCCGGTACCGGCGCTCGAACTCCTCGTTCCCCGGGAACGGCGCTTCCTGGTCCACCGGGATCGTGTTCACGTAATCAGTGGTCGTCACCATCGGCACACCCACCGACCGGGCACCAGCACGCTGCAACAACGAACGCATAATGAACTGCGCACGCTCAGTACCCTGCTCGGCGATCAACGCATCAAGGGACTCAATCCACTCCGCAGTCTCTTCCGGATCACGATCAGGCAGCTGGGCAGTCAACCCGCTGAGGATGTGTGAGGTCTCTTCTCCTACAG
>NZ_JAVDSH010000017.1:0-2379 GCF_031455195.1 Paenarthrobacter nitroguajacolicus
GGAGGGTGTGGGAGAGTAGGACACCGCCGGACACACATTAACAGGGGAGCCCCGACCACGACGGTCGGGGCTCCACCCATTTAACCCACACAACAGTGAGGGTGTGCCGGCAGCGATCAACGCTCACACCGGCAACTGCCTGGGCCTCCACGCAAGTGGGGGCCTTTTGTCGTTAACGTTCCATGGCGTGTGGATCGGGGGCGTGCTATTTTTCAAGTGATCGTGATTCGTCGACAGGAGGTGAGACCCATGAACGCAGTATCCATAGTGGGCGCTCCCTTGTTGTCCACGATCGGGCGACTGAAGTAGTCGCCTCCGGGAGTGCCGCGATCCGCAATTCGCGAAAGGCAACTCCCATGGACACAACATCTTCTTCAACGGTAGGTACTCCCCAAACGGGCGTTTCGGCGCCCCCGTTGTCCGACCCTGATCAGCAGCGACTCCTCGCCACGGGCCCACTGAGTTCAGAGGGCGGGCGTGCGTTGGTCCTCGGGGGAGGGGGATCCACCGGCAACGCGTGGCTCATCGGCGTGATAGCCGGCCTTTACGGGTCCGGGCTTGATGTGACCACCCCGGATCTTACTGTCGGAACGTCGGCTGGATCAACGGCAGCGGCCCAGTTGGCCGCATCGTCCCCAGCGGAACTGTTCGCGGCCGCCGTCGCACCTGTGCCTGAAGCCCAGCGGCGGCCGGGCGCGGCCGGATCTGACCGCGGCCGCCCGTTGGCTGTATCGAGCCACTTGGCCAGGATGAACCACATCATCTCCTCCTCCAATGATGCGGCCGAAATGCGCCGTCGAATGGGGGCGGCCGCCATGGAGTCGGACGCAGCGGCGGACGATTCCTGGCAATCAAAATGGCGTGCTGTCGTTGCGTCCCGGCTGCCGGATCAACGTTGGCCGGACCGGCAGGTACTGATCACGGCCGTCGATGCCGAAACCGGTGAACCTGCCGTTTTCGATCGCGGAAGCGGTGTCGAGCTGGTGGATGCCGTTGCGGCCAGCTGTTCCAGCTCCAGGCCATACAGGATCGGGGACAATTGGTACCTCGACGGCGGCTATCGGTCGAACGCCGAGAATGCCGACCTGGCAGCCGGCTATGGGCGGGTACTGGTGCTGTCACCATTCGGCGGCCGGTCCCTTCAGCCCGTGGAGTGGGGCATGCACCTGGTGACGCAGGTTGAAGCTCTACGTGCAGGCGGCAGCAGGGTGGAGACCATTTTCCCGCGCCCTGATGCCGAGCACCTGTTTGGTGCGAACGCGATGGATATTTCCTTGCGTCCTGCCGCTGCCCAAGCTGGCTACGACCAGGGCACGGCCCTGGCAGGGAGGCTTGGCGAGTTCTGGCGATGAGATGAAGGAAGGCTCCCACCAATGGTGGGAGCCCTCCTCTGTCTGGCTGCTGTGAGGGGTGGTCTTACGCGCTGGGCGCCTTTGCAGCTTTGGCTGCTGCTTTGGCGGCCTGTTTGCTGGCGCGCACCTTGACCAAGGACTCTGGATCCACGATGTCGGCGACGGAAAGGTACGAGCCCTGCTCGCCGTAGTGGCCAGCGGCTTCCCGCCACCCTTCGGCTTGAAGCCCGCACTGCTTGCCAAGGAGGGCCAGGAAGATCTTCGCCTTTTGTTCGCCGAACCCGGGCAGGGCCTTCAGGCGGCGCAGTACCTCAGCGCCGTCGGGGGAGCCGCTTGTCCAGATTGACGCAGCGTCTCCGTTCCATTCGTGGTGGACGGTTTCCGCCAGAGCTTGGACCCTGCCCGCCATGGAACCGGGGAACCTGTGGACGGCCGGCCTTTCTTTGAAGACTTCAACGAAGCCAGCGGGGTCGTACTCGGCAATCGTTTCGGGCTTCAAGGATCCAAGGCGTGTGCGGATCTTCTCCGGACCGGCGAAGGCCGATTCCATGGTCACCTGTTGATCAAGCAACATGCCTGTCAGCAGCGCAAAGGCGTCATCGCTGAGAAGTTGGTCGGCGGCGGCATCGCCTGTGATGTGCAGTTCCATGGGTCCCATCCTCCCACCACTGAGAGCCGGCGTCATGGCGGCTTCTGTATAAGGTTCGACGGCGGTTTGGTGGGGGTTTGGTGGGTGGTTGGGGTGGGGGTTTGGGGGTGGATTTGCGTTGGTGGTGTGGGGCGTGTATTGTTTTCTGAGTCGCCGGGTGCGAAACGGAAAGCCGGAAGGTGTGTACGGTTCGGTAGGCGGCCAAAAATAACTCTTCTTTTCCAATGGCCCTGTTGTGGTGCGCTGCTTTGTGTGGTGTTCCGGTGGGGTGATGTTTTGGGGGGTCTGTTGTTTGAGAACTCAATAGTGTGCCAAGTTTGTTGATACCGATTGTTTTATTGATTGGTTGAAATTATGGCTGGATCATTGCGCACCCCC
>NZ_JAVDSH010000018.1:0-1873 GCF_031455195.1 Paenarthrobacter nitroguajacolicus
GCACCAGGACACAACCACACAGGCCATGCCAAAAAAATGATTCGTTGATATTCCACCCATGAGCACCCACCGCAGAACAGACGCCTGCGCAATGGGCAACACTGACAACCACCACCACACCCATACAGGCACAGCAACCAGTTGCTAGCAGCTCCTTAGAAAGGAGGTGATCCAGCCGCACCTTCCGGTACGGCTACCTTGTTACGACTTAGTCCCAATCGCCGGTCCCACCTTCGACGGCTCCCCCCACAAGGGTTAGGCCACCGGCTTCGGGTGTTACCAACTTTCGTGACTTGACGGGCGGTGTGTACAAGGCCCGGGAACGTATTCACCGCAGCGTTGCTGATCTGCGATTACTAGCGACTCCGACTTCATGGGGTCGAGTTGCAGACCCCAATCCGAACTGAGACCGGCTTTTTGGGATTAGCTCCACCTCACAGTATCGCAACCCTTTGTACCGGCCATTGTAGCATGCGTGAAGCCCAAGACATAAGGGGCATGATGATTTGACGTCGTCCCCACCTTCCTCCGAGTTGACCCCGGCAGTCTCCTATGAGTCCCCGGCCGAACCGCTGGCAACATAGAACGAGGGTTGCGCTCGTTGCGGGACTTAACCCAACATCTCACGACACGAGCTGACGACAACCATGCACCACCTGTAAACCGACCGCAAGCGGGGCACCTGTTTCCAGGTATTACCGGTTCATGTCAAGCCTTGGTAAGGTTCTTCGCGTTGCATCGAATTAATCCGCATGCTCCGCCGCTTGTGCGGGCCCCCGTCAATTCCTTTGAGTTTTAGCCTTGCGGCCGTACTCCCCAGGCGGGGCACTTAATGCGTTAGCTACGGCGCGGAAAACGTGGAATGTCCCCCACACCTAGTGCCCAACGTTTACGGCATGGACTACCAGGGTATCTAATCCTGTTCGCTCCCCATGCTTTCGCTCCTCAGCGTCAGTTACAGCCCAGAGACCTGCCTTCGCCATCGGTGTTCCTCCTGATATCTGCGCATTTCACCGCTACACCAGGAATTCCAGTCTCCCCTACTGCACTCTAGTCTGCCCGTACCCACTGCAGAACCGGAGTTGAGCCCCGGTCTTTCACAGCAGACGCGACAAACCGCCTACGAGCTCTTTACGCCCAATAATTCCGGATAACGCTTGCGCCCTACGTATTACCGCGGCTGCTGGCACGTAGTTAGCCGGCGCTTCTTCTGCAGGTACCGTCACTTTCGCTTCTTCCCTACTGAAAGAGGTTTACAACCCGAAGGCCGTCATCCCTCACGCGGCGTCGCTGCATCAGGCTTGCGCCCATTGTGCAATATTCCCCACTGCTGCCTCCCGTAGGAGTCTGGGCCGTGTCTCAGTCCCAGTGTGGCCGGTCACCCTCTCAGGCCGGCTACCCGTCGTCGCCTTGGTAGGCCATTACCCCACCAACAAGCTGATAGGCCGCGAGTCCATCCAAAACCACAAAAGCTTTCCACCACCATGACATGCGCCAGATGGTCGTATCCGGTATTAGACCCAGTTTCCCAGGCTTATCCCAGAGTCAAGGGCAGGTTACTCACGTGTTACTCACCCGTTCGCCACTAATCCCCCAGCAAGCTGGGATCATCGTTCGACTTGCATGTGTTAAGCACGCCGCCAGCGTTCATCCTGAGCCAGGATCAAACTCTCCGTTGAAGTAAAACAAATCAAACAGACACAACCACACCCACCGGAAATAACGGCAAAACGCGGCTGCACAAAATTCGAAACCAGCTGAAAACCAGACCACCACACACGGGGGTGCGCAATGATCCAGCCATAATTTCAACCAATCAATAAAACAATCGGTATCAACAAACTTGGCACACTATTGAGTTCTCAAACAACAG
>NZ_JAVDSH010000019.1:0-1740 GCF_031455195.1 Paenarthrobacter nitroguajacolicus
CTACCGAACCGTACACACCTTCCGGCTTTCCGTTTCGCACCCGGCGACTCAGAAAACAATACACGCCCCACACCACCAACGCAAATCCACCCCCACACCCCCACCAAACCGCCGTCGAACCTTCATTCCTGAACAACGCGGCCGGGCTCGATGCCCCTTCATTCGAGAAGGTCGGGCGCCCCCAAATGCCTGTGAAATCCGTCGTCAAGGATCCGCATGATTGAGGCGATCTTGCTGCCGTCCCATGTCGGTTCGATAATCAACAGCCCCCGGGCCCGGCCGTCGAGGTAGCAGACAAATGCCGGCCTGCCTCCCGCCCTGGCTGCAGAGAGCGCGTAGCTGCCGCCGGGCCGTCCCGCCGCACTTGCGCGCAGGAAACCCTCGACGGCGGTACGGCCAACGTAGCGTTCGGTTGCGGGCGGCATAGCAAGCCAGCACTGATCAGTAAGGAGCCCAACGAGGGCATCAATGTCATCCCGGGAGAAGGCCTCGGCAAACCTGCGGGCGATGTCCCATTGCGCCGCTTCCGTGGCCTGGGGAGGCGAAGAAGGCCGTCCAGCGCGGGCCCGCTGCAAGAGACCCTTAGCCGCACTTTTACCAATCGAGAGCATCTCGGCAGCCTCACTGACGGTGAAATCCAATACGTCGCACAGCATCAGCACCGCAGCTTGGCGCGGAGGCATGCGTTGAAGAGCCAGCACAAAGGCAAGCTCAACACTTTCACGGGCAATTGCCTGCGCAGCGGGATCAAGTTCGTTGACCCAAGCATCCGGGTACGGCTGGAAATGTGGTTGATCGAACAGATCGCTTGGAGTCGGCGGATCGAACGGAGGAAGGGGTGCCGGACGAGCTCGACGGCTGCGATCCCGCAGGAGGTTCAACGAACAGTTTGTCGCAATCCGATACAGCCACGTCCGCAACGATGATCGCCCGGAAAAACCACGAAGGCCCTTCCACGCGGCGAGCAATACCTCCTGCAGAACGTCGTCGGCATCATCAACGGACCCAGTGATCCTGTAACAGTGCACGTGAAGTTCCCGCAGGAAGGGCGACATGAGTGAAGCGAATGCCCCTTCATCGCCGGCCCAGGCGGCTTCCAACTCCGCAGATGTCACGCCTCCATCCTGACACGCGTTCCCGACGCACCGTTCCGATCTGCCTGGCTGCGGTGTCTATACCGATGTAACCATCTACGAAAGGGAACCCAGCCATGACTGACAATAAAGGCGCCGCCGTCGATATCTCCGTTGCGTACTACCGCTCGTGGACAGCCGGCATGCTCGACTCAGCGTCCTCATACTTGGCCGAGAATGTCATCTGCAGCGCGCCCGCAGGCGAACTGAACGGCAGGGACGCCGTACGTGCGTTTATGGAACCCTTCGCCGCCTCGCTTACAGGATCCACGCTCTTGGCAGCATTCGGCGCCGGTGACGAAACGCTCCTTATGTACAGCACAGGAAATGACGCGGTGCCGAGCGCCCCCGGCGCAGAACTCCATCGAGTCCAAGACGGTCAGATCGTAGAGATCCGAATTATCTTCGACCGCTTGCCTTTCGCATTGGCGCGGGGCGACGTCGTGAAAACATGACGGCGGGAAGCCCGTCCTGCGCTTAAGCGGCCGGGGGCTTCCCCGATGGTGGGCTCATACATGGGTTGTGTTGTGTGGGTTAAATGGGTGGAGCCCCGACCGTCGTGGTCGGGGCTCCCCTGTTAATGTGTGTCCGGCGGTGTCCTACTCTC
>NZ_JAVDSH010000020.1:0-1042 GCF_031455195.1 Paenarthrobacter nitroguajacolicus
AACGGACGGCGCTCACCATCACGGGCCGGACGGTCACCACGGTCACCGAAGGGCTTCCGGTCGCGGTCACCGAATGGCTTCCGGTCGCCACGGTCGTTGTTGAACGGACGGCGCTCGTCGCTGTCGCGGCGGGGGCCATCGAAGTTCCGCGGGCCACGCTCAGGACGGTCGCCGAACGGTTTGCGGTCGCCACGGTCGTTGTTGAACGGACGGCGCTCACCATCGCGGGCCGGACGATCGTTACGGTCACCGAAGGGCTTCCGGTCACCACGGTCGTTGTTGAACGGACGCCGGTCACCATCACGAGCCGGACGATCGCTACCGTCCCTGTTGTCCCTGGACCGGAATCCGCGAGGATCCCCTCCGGAATTATTGTTGGGGCGGTACGAACCGCGGTCGTCACGGTTCCCGCCGAAATTTCCGCGATTGCCGCCGCGATTGCCGCCGTTGTGCTCAGCCATGGTGGATTCCTCCTGTTGCGAGCCGACCACTGGCGCGTGCGTAGTCGCTCATAACCCTTATTTCGTTGTCACGCCGCCGGCAGCGCCAAGCTGCCGGCTCGTTTGTCTTATCCAATTCTATTCGACGCCGCCGCGGCGGCAGTACGTCGGGAGAGACTAAACGGCCCCTCGTGGCAAGTCTCACAGCCAAGTAAGTGCCTTGCTGTGCAACTCGCGGCCCGGCTCTGCCCATTCTGAAGCCAAGCCGCCTGGTACCCATATTGGCCGTGTTTTGTGGGTTGACGCTGTGTTGTGTGGGTTTAAATGGGTGGAGCCCCGACCGTCGTGGTCGGGGCTCCCCTGTTAATGTGTGTCCGGCGGTGTCCTACTCTCCCACACCCTCCCGGGTGCAGTACCATCGGCGCTGTGGGTCTTAGCTTCCGGGTTCGGAATGGGACCGGGCGTTTCCCCCACGCTATGACCGCCGTAACCTTGTTACCCGTCCCGGCCCCGTTTGTGGGGGTGGGTGGGAAGTTTTGTGGTTACAACTGTGGTGCTTGGTTGTTATTTAGTTGTTGGTTCCTGGGTTGTTGTTCGGGAAC